>CALVWW010000031.1 GCA_944368155.1 uncultured Clostridia bacterium | reverse complement strand
ATTTTTGTGAATCGTTTAAATTAAATAATGTGCGCAAGGCGAATTTACTTCGCCGTTAAGCGCGACCCAATTTGTCGCGTGAGCGAGCTCACCGGGTGAGCGCGCATAATTATATAATATGTGGGCCCTTAAAATTATGCGCGCGAGGGCAAAGCCCTCAAACTCACGAAAAATGCCACGCACGGCCTGCGCGGAATTTTTGTGAACTTTTAAAATAATAAACGTTTGCAAGCAAGGTTCCCTTGCGCCGCAAGACTCAATTTGCTGCGGCAGCAGGCTCACCGGAGGTGAATTCGCGCGACTATATAATCGCGGGCTCTTAAAAGTCGCGCGAAGAGGAACTTGGTTCCTTAAATCACGAAAAATGCCGCGCACGGCTTGCACGGAATTTTTGTGAACTATTTAAAATAATAAACGTTTGCAAGCAAGGTTCCCTTGCGCCGCAAGACTCAATTTGCTGCGGCAGCAGGCTCACCGGAGGTGAATTCGCGCGACTATATAATCGTGGGCTCTTAAAAGTCGCGCGAAGAGGAACTTGGTTCCTTAAATCACGAAAAATGCCGCGCACGGCCTGCGCGGCATTTTTGTGAACTATTTTGTGAAAATGTTTTAAACTAATTCAATAATTGCCTCTTCGGCAGCGTCGCCGCGCCTTTCACCGAGAAGATAGATGCGGGTATAGCCGCCGCCCTGGCCGAGCTCCTCTTTGCGCTGAGCGTATTTGGGAGCAATCTCGTTGAAAAGCTTTTCCATGAGGGGATGCTGAACGTCCTGGGTGCGGGCCTTGTACTCCGACTTCTTCTCGGAGAAGGCCTTTATCTCCTGAAGGTCGCGGAGCTTCGACATAATGTCGCGGCGCACCGCAAGCTTCTTGGGCGTATCCTTTATAGATTTTACAGTTATCTCCTTGCCCTTTTTGTCCTTGGTCACAACGTCGATTTCCTCGTTGAGGTCGTACACGTTGACAGCCTTGGTAATTATTTTTTCAACATAGGGCTGAAGCTCCTTGGCGCGGGCAGCAGTCGTCTTTATCTTGCCGTACCACAGGAGTTCGGAAGCCTGATTCCTGAGTATCGCCATTCTCTGCTTGGTGGTTCTTCCTAATTTACCGGGCATTTTTTTAGTCCTCCTTGTTAGCGAGCGAAAGTCCGTAAGACTGCAGCTTTAAAATAACTTCGTCAAGCGACTTGCGGCCAAGGTTGCGCACCTTGAGCATCTCGTCTTCCGTCTTTCTCGTCAAATCTTCGACAGTGTGTATGTTCGCACGCTTTAAGCAGTTGTAAGAGCGCACCGAAAGGTCCATCTCTTCGATGGCCATGGCGAGCACCTGCTGCTGCTTATCGTCCTCGTTCTTTACGAGTATGTCCATTCCCTTTATCGTATCCGAAAGATTTACGAAAAGGCTTATGTGGTCCTGCATTATCTTGGCGGCGAGGGAAACTATTTCCTTCGCGCTGAACGCGCCGTTAGTCCAGACCTCTAAAACAAGCTTGTCGTAATCGGTGTTCTGACCCACGCGCGTGCTCTCTACGTTGTAATTGACCTTCTTCACAGGGGTGTAGATAGAGTCGATGGGGATGTAGTCGATGAGCTCGCTTCTCGTATGGTCGGCGCCTTTATAGCCCCTGCCGCGGCCTATCGTTATCTCCATATCTATCTTGCCGCCTGCGTCAACCGTGCAGATATGCTGGTCGCCGTTGATTATCTCTATCTCGGCATCCTGCTCAATATCGCTCGCCTTGACGTCGGCGGGTCCCTCTTTGTAGAGGTGAACAACTTTTACGTAATCTTTATCGGTTACTTTAGTTTTGATTGCCAGCGTTTTGAGGTTTAAAATAATCTCCGTAACATCCTCTTTAACGCCGGGCACAGCCGAAAACTCGTGTTTTACGCTGCCGTCCAAAAACCTTATTCCCTGCGCCGCCGCACCGGGGAGCGCGGACAGGAGTATTCTTCTAAGGCAGTTGCCTATTGTAAGACCGAAGCCCTTTTCAAGCGGTTCGACAACGACCTTGGCGTAAGCCTGGTCTTCGCTCTCTTCCACTTCGATTTTGGGCATATCCATCTCGATCATTATACTACCTCCTTATATTCGGTTGTTCATTACTTGGAGTACAGCTCGACTATCATGTGCTCGGAAATCTGGCTGTCGATATCCGCCCTTACGGGAAGCTCCAGAACTTTGCCTTCGAGCTTTTCGGAATCGAACTCAAGCCACTTGGGCATATTTGCCGCGGGTTTCGAGCCCTTTACCTCTGCAAAGAATTTGTTGGCTGTTTTGCTTTCTTTAACGGCGATAACGTCGCCTTTTTTAACAATATACGAAGGTATGTTGACCTTTTTGCCGTTTACGGTGAAGTGGCCGTGGTTTACAAGCTGCCTGGCCTGCGCGCGCGACGCGCCGATACCGAGACGGTAAACAACGTTGTCAAGCCTTCTCTCAAGCAGGGAGAGCATGTTTTCACCGGTGATGCCCTTCATTCTGTCGGCGCGTTCATAATATTCTCTGAACTGGCCTTCCTGCACACCGTAAATTCTCTTAACCTTCTGCTTTTCGCGAAGCTGCTGGCCGTATTCCGATACCTTCTTTCTGCCCGTGCCATGCTGTCCGGGAGCCATGGGCCTCTTCTCGAACGGGCACTTCCCTGTATAACATTTATCGCCCTTTAAAAAGAGCTTTCCGCCTTCCCTTCTGCAAAGGCGGCACTTTGCTTCTCTGTAAGTCGCCATTTTACACTCTCCTTAAACTTAAACTCTGCGGCGCTTGGGGGGTCTGCAACCGTTGTGGGGGATGGGGGATACGTCGGATATGAGCGTGATTTCCACGTCGCATGCGGCTATCGCCCTGATTGCCGATTCTCTGCCCGCACCGGGGCCCTTCACGTATACTTCAACCGAACGGAGACCGTGCTCCTTTGCAGCCTTTACTGCCGTTTCAGTTGCCATCTGAGCGGCAAAGGGTGTGCCCTTTCTGCTGCCCTTGTAGCCGAGGCTGCCTGCGCTCGACCATGCGATAGCGTTGCCCTGTGCGTCGGTTACAGTTACCAAAGTGTTGTTGAAAGACGACTGAATATGAACCTGACCTTTGTCAACCTTTTTGAGCTCTCTGCGCTTTCTGGTTGTAGCGGTCTTTTTTGTTGCTGCCATTTATTTACGTCCTCCTATTACTTTGCGCCCTTCTTCTTGGCGACCGTGCGGCGGGGACCTTTCCTTGTCCTCGCGTTTCTCTTAGTGGACTGTCCGCGAACGGGGAGTCCCTTTCTGTGCCTGATGCCGCGATAGCATCCGATTTCCATAAGACGCTTTATGTTGAGGGATACCTCGGAGCGCAGTTCGCCCTCCACCCTCACGTTATGGTCGATATATTCCCTGAGCTTGGAAACAGTCGTCTCATCGAGGTCCTTAACGCGCGTGTCGGGGTCTACGCCCGTTGCGGCAAGAATCTTTCTGGAAGTTGCCAGCCCAATGCCGTAGATATAGGTGAGCCCTATCTCTATTCTCTTCTCTCTGGGTAAATCCACACCGGCAATACGTGCCATTGATTTAAATTCCTCCGTTTAAACTTTTCTTTGAATGTTGGATTTTTGATATGTCAACGGCCTCGGCCGCACGCGCAAAAATTGGAATGAGGCGCGCGTGGCACTTCGGCACAATTATTTTTTTATTTAAGGCGCACGGCTTTGGGGCGCAATACGCCTGCAAATTGCTTTTTCGGCGGAAGAACCGCCCGGTTATAAGTCAGAGCCTTGCGCAAAACTTTTGCGCGACCGGGGCTTATTTACAGTCCCGAATCAGCCCTGACGCTGTTTATGGCTCTTGTTCTTGGAGCAGATAACCATAACTTTGCCGTTTCTTTTGATTATCTTGCACTTATCGCACATAGGCTTTACAGAAGGTCTAACTTTCATAATATCTCCTTTCAGTTCACGAAATTCTCGCGCGGGCCGCGCGCGACAATTTCCGTGATTTGAGGAGCTCTGCTCCTCTTCGCGCGACCTTTAAAGGCCCTCAATTATATAGTCGCGCGAATTCACCTCAGGTGAGCTCGCTTGCGCGACAAATTGGGTCGCGCCAACGCAGGGAAACCCTGCTTGCGCACATAGATTGTTTTGGTTCACGAAAAATCTTTTTGCTGCGCAAAAATCTTTTTTCGTGAGATTTTTATTGTCGTAAAACGGCTTAACGGCCGAACTAAATTCGCCCTTGCCGTTTTTCGGCGTCATTTTTTAAGAATTTTACTCTGTCTGTTTATAACGGGTTCATAGAAGCAAGTTGCTATTCACCACATTGCTTTAATAATGACCTCGGAGATGCGAGCAGTACGCGGAGCTGGCGGAAGTCGTGAAGGACCGTACATGGACGTACGTGACTGAACGAAGCCGTAACAGCGACAATGTAATGCGACGCATATGCGAGGGCAAGCGAAGTAACTGACCGTCAGGCAGTTATGATTTGCTGCGCCACGTAATACGTCCCTTCGTCAAATCATAGGGGCTCATCTCCAGCTTTACCATATCGCCCTCGATGATTCTGATATAGTTCATACGAAGTTTGCCCGAGATGTAAGCCGTGATGACGTATCCGTTTGCGAGCTGAACTTTGAAATTGGCGTTGGGAAGGCACTCTATTACCCTGCCCTCGGCTTCAATCACATCGTTTTTAGACATCGTTTCCTCCGCTATTTTCCTGCGCCGCCGTGGCGCCGTTTGCCGCGGCGCTGTAGTTTTTAAGCGCCGAATATACCTCGCTGTCGAACACCTTGCCGCCGTATGAAAACTTTTCGGCAATCGCCTCCGCCCTGACGGGCAAAAGCTTTACGTGTTTCAAACTCTTTTTTTTGGGAGCAGCCAACTTTTTATAGTTGCCGTCGACCACATACACAAAACCGTTCGGCAATACCTCTTTTATGAGGTAATATCTGCCGGCGTCCCTGCCCTGAGTGCTCATGACTATGCCGCCCGGCACCGCTTGCTTTACTTTCATACCATTGCGCCTACAGCGTTAAAATTTCCACGCCGTCCTCGGTTATCAGCACGGTGTTTTCGTAATGAGCCGCGCTTTTGCCGTCCATAGTGCGTATCGTCCAGCCGTCCGTCGGGTCCTGCCATACCTTCCACGTTCCCATATTTATCATAGGTTCGATGCAGATAGTCATACCCGCCTTGAGGCGTATGCCCGTGCCGCGCTTACCGAAATTGGGAACGGCCGGGTCCTCATGCATATCGCGGCCGATGCCGTGCCCGGTGAGGGCGCGCACCACGCCGTAGCCGTTCTTTTCGGCATGGGTCTGAACGGCGTAGCCTATATCGTACAGCGGCGTTCCTGCCCTGAGGCCTTCAACCGCCTTGAAGAAACATTCCTCGGTGACTTTCACGAGCTTTCTCTTCTCTTCCGATACATTGCCGATGAGGAAAGTGCGCGCTGCGTCGCCGTTATAGCCGTTCTTTTCTACAGTAATGTCTACGCTTACGATATCGCCGTCAACGAGGATTACGTCATCGGACGGAATTCCGTGCACAACGACGTCGTTTACAGAAACGCAGGCGCTGGCGGGGAACCCCTCGTAGCCTAAGCTGGAGGGATATGCGCCGCAGGAAGTGACGTACCTGTATACAAGATTATCCACATCCTTGGTGGTCATGCCCGCCTTGATATTTTTGCCTACGAATTCCAATGTCTCTTTTACAATCCTGCAAGATTCGCGCATGAGCGCAATCTCTTCGGGAGTTTTTATATGAATCATTTTACTTGTTTAAGCCGTCAAGCTTGCCGCAAATCATTGCAAACACTTCAGCGGGGGTCGCGTTGCCGCACTCCACCGTTAAAAGTTTGCCCTGCGCCTTATAATAATCGATGAGCGGAGCCGTCTGGGTTTTATATGTCTCCAGCCTTGCTCCCACCGTTTCGGGGTTGTCGTCCGCGCGCTGATAGAGCGGCTTGCCGCACTTTTCGCACGTCGTTCTTCCTCCGAGTGAAGATATGTGGTAGCTTGCGCCGCAACTGCACACGCGCCTGCCGCATATTCTGTCCATTATCAGAGAGAAGTCAACGGAAATATTCACGCAAACGTCTATGCGGGCAAATTTGTCGAGCTCCTCCGCCTGAAAGAGATTGCGGGGGAAACCGTCGAGCATAAAACCGCTCTTTACATCGTCCCGGGTAAGTCTGTCTTTGACTATGTCGCAGGTGACCTCGTCGGGAACGAGCTTGCCGGCATCGATATAGCTTTTGGCTACTTTGCCGATGGGCGTGCCGCCCTTTATATTTGCCCTGAAAATATCGCCTGTTGAGATATGCACAAGGCCGTACTTTTCTTCAAGCAGCGCCGCCTGCGTTCCTTTGCCCGCGCCGGGCGCACCCAATAATACTATGTTCATATATGACCTCCATATCTGTAACGCCTTGTTTAAGGCATATATGAGGCAGATATATTTTAACAATAACGCCGAAAAAATGCAAGGCTGAATTTAGTTCAGCCGTCAAGCATTTTTACGACCGCACCAAACTCACGGAAAAAGATTTTGCGAAGCAAAAGATTTTTCGTGAATTGATTATTTTAAGAATCCTTTGTAGTTCTTCATCATCAGCTGCGACTGCATCTGCTTTTCAAGTTCAAGCGCAACAGATACAACTATCAGGATACCGGTCGTGGAGAACACGCTCAGAAGGCTGACATCCTCCATGCCCAATACCAAAGTAGCGATAATGCTGAGTATTGAAGGCACAAGCGCCACCAATGTGAGATAAATAGCGCCGAAGAGCGTTATTCTGTTGGATATCTTCTTTAAGTAGTCGGCAGTGGGCTTGCCGGGACGAATGCCCTGAATGAAGCCGCCGTTCTGCTGAATGGTCTTGGATACGTCCTCGGGGTTGAACTGCATCGACGAATAGAAGAACGAGAATGCAAATATCAGCAGGCAGAGGACAACCAGATATATGAGCTGGCCGTACCAGTAAGGCGAGGAGCCTGAGAACCATTCGGCAACGCCCTGTTCAAAACCGCTGCCGGGCCAGAAGAGGCTGGCAAGCATGCCGGGGAAACTTATGATTGCAAACGCAAAGATGAGGGGCATAACGCCGCTTCCGGCAATTCTTATGGGAATTACCGACGACTGTCCGCCGTACATCTTGCGGCCCTTCACCTGCTTTGCGTACTGAACGGGAATTCTGCGCTCGGAGAGGTCTACCGCGACGATTGCGGTGAACTCAAGCAATGTGAGCACGACAAAACCTATCAGTTCCCACAGCGGGTCAAGGCCGTATTCCGCGCCGCCTATCTGCGAAATCTTGTTCACGATAGTCGTTCCTGCAGTAGATATGATACCTACGAAAATAACGAGCGAAATACCGTTGCCTATGCCGTATTCGGTTATCCTCTCGCCTATGAACATAACGAGCATTGCGCCCGCCGTGTACATCACTACGAGGAACACGCCGGCAATCCATGTTGCGGCCGTTTCATTTACGATACCGTTTTCGCCGCCGCCGAACATAACAGTCAATATTGCGTCCTGTTCAACGCCGATATTTACGATAATGCCTATGGCCTGAGCTATTGCAAGAACTATTGTCACATAGCGCGTAATCTGCGCTATCTTTTTGCGGCCTTCTTCACCCTGGCGCGAAAGACGCTCGAGCGCAGGTATGCCGACAGTTAAAAGCTGTATTATAATTGAAGCGTTGATATACGGGCTTATGCCTAACGCAAATAAAGTTGCGTTGGAGAGCGACGAACCCGTAATCGACGACATCAGTTCGAGAAAGGCGTAGCTCTCAATTGCGTTGCCGAACACTTCGGAATCGATGCCGGGCACGGGAATGTAACACCCGATGAGGAAAATCAGCAATAAAAGCAGCGTTATCCATATCTTTTTGCGGATTTCCTTAACTTTAAAACAATTTTTTATTGTTTCAAACATTTTTACCCCTTTGCGGCGAAAGCGCCGCGGATTAGATTACAGGACTTCCGCCGTGCCGCCTGCCTTCTCGATTGCCGCTTTGGCGGTCTCCGAAAATTTAGCCGCCTTAACGGTTATCGCGTTTTTAACTTCGCCGTTGCCCAGAACTTTGAGCCCGGAGTTATTCTTTACAAATTTTGCAAGGTTGTTTTCAACCACATAGTCGTAGTCTACTACAGTACCTGCGGGAACTTCGGCAAGCTGGGAGAGGTTGATTATAAGATAGCACTTTGCCCACTTGTTGTGGAAACCTCTCTTGGGAATACGCCTTGCAATGGGCATCTGGCCGCCTTCGAATCCGGGACGTACGCCGCCGCCCGAACGCGCCCACTGGCCCTTGTGGCCCTTGCCGCTCGTCTTGCCTGTGCCGCTTCCTATGCCGCGGCCAAGCCTTTTAACTGCTTTTTTAGAACCCTCTGCGGGGGATAAAGTATCGATTCTCATATACCCTTAAGCCTCCTTATACCTTTTCGACCTTCAAAAGGTATGCAACCTTTTTAATCTGGCCCATTATGGCGGGGTTCTCTTCAAATACCTTTTCGGAACGAATTTTCTTGAGTCCGAGAGCGGCGACGGTAGCCTTTACAGACTTTACCTCGTTGCTCGGGCTTTTAATTAAAGTTACCTTTACCATTGCGTTCCTCCGATTAACCTAAAATTTCTTCCGCCGTCTTGCCGCGTGCGGCAGCTATCTGCTCTACGGTCTTGAGTTCCCTCAGACCCTCTATCGCCGCCTTTACGCAGTTGATGGGGTTGTTGGTGCCGTGTGATTTTGTGCGGATATCTTTAATGCCGGCTGCCTCCATTACTGCACGCACGGGGCCGCCTGCTATAACGCCGGTACCTTCGGCGGCGGGCATCATAAGTACTTTGCCCCTGCCGAACACGCCGGTTACGGTGTGAGGTATGGAAGTATCCTTTACGTTTACCTTGAACATATTCTTCTTGGCCTGAGTGGTGGCCTTTTCGATAGCTTCGGGAACTTCCTTGGCCTTGCCTACGCCGCAGCCGATAGAGCCCTTGCCGTCGCCGACAACTACCAAAGCTGCAAAACGCATGTTGCGGCCGCCTTTAACGGTTTTTGATACCCTGTTTACCTGTATAAGCTTTTTGATGGTGCCGTCGTCTTCGGCCCTCTTGAATCTCGATTCCCTTCTTGCAGGTCTTTCTTTTCTTTCTTCCATTTTACTGCTCCTTAGAAATTGAGTCCGGCTTCCCTTGCGCCTTCGGCAACCGCCTGCACCCTGCCGGTGTACAGATAGCCTGCCCTGTCGAATACGACTTCCTTAACGCCCTTGGAAAGAGCCCTTTCGCCGGCCGTTTTGCCTACAAGTTTGGCCGCTTCAGTCTTGGTGAGATTTGCGACCTGCGCCTTTAATTCCTTTTCCATGGTCGACGCGGAAACGAGCGTTACGCCCTTGACGTCGTCTATCACCTGAACGTAGATGTGGTTGAGGCTGCGGTATACGCAGAGACGGGGAGTTTCGCCTGTGCCCGAAATCTTCTTCCTCACGCGCGCATGGCGGCGCTTACGCTCGGTGTTCTTATCTATCATCTTAATCATTTTAAATCTCCTTTGAGCAATCAACCGCTTTTGCGGTTTATCCTTCGGATATCCCCGATTTTTAGGGATGTTTTACCCGAAATTACTTCTTGCCCTTGCCTCCCGTCTTGCCTTCCTTGCGCTCGATTACTTCATCGCTGTATGCGATGCCGTAGCCGTGGTAGGGTTCGGGTACGCGGATATTGCGTATATCGGCGGCGGTCTGGCCTACGAGCACCTTATCGATGCCCGAAACGGTAATCTCGTTGGCGGAGGGGCACTCGAGCTTTATGCCTGCAGGCTCAACAACCTCCACGGGATGTGAGAAACCTACGTTGAGTACCACTTTGTTGCCCTGCTTTGCAACCTTCCAGCCTACACCGTTTACCTTCAAGCTCTTGGTATAGCCCTGTGTTACGCCTACGACCATGTTGTGCAAAAGCGCCCTGTAGAGGCCGTGCATGGGCTCGAGCTCCTTGGTGTCGTGCTTCTTTACTACGAGGGCCTCGCTGCCCTCTACTTTAATATCGATATCGCCTGCAACCTTCTGGGTGAGGGTGCCCTTCGCGCCCTTTACGGTGATGACGCCGTTCTCGAAGGAGACGGTCACGCCTGCGGGCAGGGCTACGGGTAATTTACCTATTCTTGACATAGATTACCTCCTTACCAGATGTAGCAGAGCACTTCGCCGCCTACGTTTGCGGCCTTTGCCTGCTTATCGGTCATTATGCCCTTGTTGGTTGAGAGCACGGCAATACCCATGCCGTTCATAACCTTGGGCATATTCTCTACGCCTGCATACGTGCGGAGGCCGGGCTTTGATACCCTTTTAAGGCCGTTGATGACGGGCTGCCTCTTGCCTGCGTACTTGAGCGTTATAACCAGCTTGCCGTTGTATCCGTCTTCAACGAGCTTTACGTCGGAGACAAAACCCTCTGCAAGCATTATGTCTGCGATGGCCTTCTTCATGTTGGAAGAGGGGATTTCCACCGTATCTTTGTTTACCATAAGCGCGTTTCTAACGCGGGTGAGCATATCTGCTATGGGATCGGTCATCTTTGCACCTCCTTACCAGCTCGACTTCTTAACGCCGGGTATTTCGCCCTTGTATGCAAGGTTTCTGAAGCAGATACGGCAGATACCGTATTTGCGGAGCACGGCGTGCGGCCTGCCGCAGATTGAGCATCTTGTATATGCTCTGGTCGAATATTTTGCAGGCCTCTGCTGCTTGTTTATCATAGACTTCTTTGCCATACTTTTATCTCCTTACCTCTTGAAGGGCATTCCCATGGCCCTTAAAAGCTCTCTTGCTTCTTCATCCGTGTTGGCGGTAGTTACGATGCATATGTCCATGCCGCGTATTTTCTCCACCTGGTCGTACTGGATTTCGGGGAAAATGAGCTGTTCCTTGACGCCCATGCAGTAATTGCCGCGGCCGTCGAAGCTGTCGGTGGGGACGCCGCGGAAGTCGCGCACGCGGGGAAGAGCGATGGAGATGAGCTTATCGAAAAAGTCATACATCATCTTGCCGCGGAGCGTTACCTTTATGCCGACGGTCATGCCTTCGCGCACCTTGAAGTTTGCGACAGACTTCTTTGCCGTCGTGAGCACGGGCTGCTGGCCGGTTATCTGCTTGATTTCGTTCTGAGTCGTCTGAATGGACTTTGCGTTGTCCTTTATGTCGCCAAGGCCGGTGTTGATTACAATCTTAACCAGCTTGGGAACCTGCATAACATTGGTGTAGCCGAATTTTTTGGTGAGGTAGGGAACGACTTCTTCCGCGTACTGTTTGGCTACTCTGCTCTTATACACTTTTTCTGCCGGTGCGGACTTGGTTGCCGCAACCTCGGTCTTTTTTGTATTTTTTGCTACTGTTGCCATATTCGTTCACCTTACTCCTCGGTCTTCTCTTCCTGAGCCTTTTCGGCGGCCTCGGCCTCCGCCTTGGCTGCGCGCTTTCTGGTACGCTTCTTGGGCTCTTCCTTCTTTACTTCCTTGCCCTTCTTGCCTGTATATGCCTTATCGAGCACAGCTCCGCACTTGGGGCATACGCGTACGCGCTTGCCGCCTTCCTCGCCGCTCTTTACTCTTATGGCCTTGTCGCATGCGGGGCAAACAACCATTACGTTGGATACGTCGATGGGGCCTTCCTGTTCAACTATCTTGGAAACGTCGTTTCCGCGGCGCGCCTTCTGTGTTTTATGCTGTATGTTAACGCCCTCTACGGTTACCTTGCCGTTCTTGGGAGAAGTGGCGATTACCTTGCCCTGCTTGCCCGCATACTTACCGGTGATAACCAGAACATTATCATTCAATTTTACGTTCATAGCTTTTTCTTCTCCTTAAAGAACTTCCGGAGCGAGAGAGATTATCTTCATATAGTTCTTTTCTCTCAGTTCCCTTGCAATCGGTCCAAAGATACGGGTGCCTCTGGGCTCCTGGTTCTGACCGATGATTACCGCTGCGTTGTCGTCAAATCTGATATATGTGCCGTCGTTCCTTCTGATGCCCTTGGAGCTGCGCACGATAACGGCCTTTACGACGTCGCCCTTTTTAACGGCGCCGCCGGGGGTTGCCGTTTTAACGGAGCAGACGATTACATCGCCGATATTGCCCGTCTTTCTGAAACTGCCGCCCAGCACCTTTATGCACATAAGCTCCTTGGCGCCGCTGTTGTCGGCCGCCTTGAGCCTGGTTTGGGGTTGTATCATATAAAAATTCTCCTTTATTTATGAACTACAACAAGATACTCACGCAAATCTTTTTGCTTTCGCAAAAATCTTTGCCGTGAAGTTTTATATCCGGTCGTAACGCGGCTCGTCGCCCGAACTGAATTCGTGCTGCCGCGTTTCGGCGTTATTTATTTAAAATAACTTATGCCGGAAAAACGCAAGGGCGGATTTACTCCGGCCGTTAAGCGTTTTTGCGACCGCTTGACCTCACGGAAAAAGATTTTGCCGGAGGCAAAAGATTTTTCGTAAATATCGTTTTCCAGCGGATTGTTCCGCCGTGCGCTTGCCGCCGCCTTTACCGCGGAGAGCGAAGCGGACGGGGCGCCTTTTTCGGCAGGAAACAATCGTGGAAAGCTTATCTGCAAGTTTTGCGAAAAGGTCTGTTGCGATAAATACGCAATTACTTAGCCTTTTCTATTATCTCTGCAACCCTCCAGTTCTTATCCTTGGAGAGCTTGCGCGTTTCAACTATTCTAACCGTGTCGCCCACGCCGCACTCGTTGTTCTCGTCGTGCGCCTTGAACTTGGCGGTTCTTGTTATTGTCTTTTTATAGAGGGGGTGCTTCTTCTTGTTGGTTGCGGCAACTACTACCGTTTTATCCATCTTGTCGGATACCACCACCCCGGTAATTTCCTTTCTGAGCGTCGTTCTTTCCATTTTTTAACCTCTCAATTGTCTTGCACGTATCACGGTGTTTACCCTGGCGATATCCTTTTTGACAAGGTTAATCGAGAGGGGATTGTCGAGCTGACCGCTCGCGTGACGGAAACGCAGGTTAAAGAGCTCGGTCTTGAGTTCCTGCAACTTTGCGTTGAGCTCCGCGTCGCTCAAATTTACTATTTCCTTAGCTTTCATTAGCTTCACCGCCTTCCGCTGCAGGTGCCGCAGCGGCCTCTTTCTTAACAAACTTGCACTTTACGGGCAGTTTGTGGCTGGCAAGGCGCATTGCTTCCCTTGCCACGTCCTCGGAAACTCCCGCCATTTCAAACATTACTCTGTCGGGCTTTACGATGGCTACCCAGTATTCTACCGAGCCCTTGCCAGAACCCATACGGGATTCGGCGGGATGCTTGGTGATGGGCTTGTGGGGGAATATGTCTATCCACACCTTGCCGCCGCGCTTGATGAACCTGGTCATCGCGATACGCGCAGCTTCTATCTGATTGGAAGTAATTCTGCCGCCCTCTTCGGCTACTAAACCGTACTCGCCGTATGCGATGAAGTTGCCCTTCTGCGCACGGCCGCGTATTTTGCCGCGGTGCTGCTTTCTTCTTTTAACTCTCTTGGGGATTAACATTTTACTCTTCGCCTCCGTCTGAGATTATCAGCTTCTTGCTGCCTGAGAGCACTTCGCCCTTGTATATCCAGCACTTTACGCCGAGCACGCCGAAAGTGGTGTGCGCCTCGGCAAAGCCGTAATCGATGTCCGCGCGGATGGTCTGAAGGGGAATGGAACCCTCGTGGTAGCTCTCGCTGCCGGCGATTTCTCTGCCGTCGAGCCTGCCCGATACGGTGATTTTAACGCCCCTTACGCCCGATTTGGACACTTTGGAAATCTGCTGTTTTACAGCGCGCCTGTAGGATACGCGCTTTTCGAGCTGTGCGGCAACCGATTCTGCCACAAGCTGCGCATCCTGGTCAACCTTATCAACCTTTTTAACGTTGATTATTATTACCTTGCCCTTGGTGAGTTTGGCAAGCGACTTCTTTATTACGTCGATTTCCGAACCGCCCTTGCCTATAAGCACGCCGGGACGGCCGGTGTAGATGGTTACTTCCACCTTGTTGGCAGCGCGCACAAGCGTTATTTTGCTTATTGCTGCATCGTAATATTTCTTTTTAAGGAAGGTACGGATTACGTTGTCTTCCTTGAGGTGCTTGGCGAAATCTTTCTTGTCGGCATACCACTGAGTATCCCAAGCCTTGATTACGCCTACCCTTAAACCGTGAGGATTAACTTTCTGTCCCATACATACTCTCCTTAAATGTTCTTCGCGTCTAAAATGACGGTGATGTGGCTGGTTCTCTTTAAGATAGCCCTGCCGCGCCCTTTGGATACGGGCTGCATCCTTTTAAGGTGGGGGCCGCCGTTTGCGAACGCTTCGGCAACGACAAGGTCGCCCCTGTCCATGCCTTTGTTGTGTTCGGCATTGGCCGCTGCGGATAAAAGCACCTTTTTAACTTCTTCCGAACCGCCCTTGTTGCAGTAGGTAAGTATGGCTTCGGCTTCCTCTACGCTCTTGCCTCTGATGAGTGCGAGCACCGTTCTCACCTTGTAGGGGGAAATCCTTATATATTTTGCCGTAGCATAGGGGCGATTGTCCCTCTTTTCGGCAATTCTTTCAACCTTTTTATTCATGTTGCTTGCCATAATTCTTTCTCCTTACTTCTTGGTGGTCTTAGCCGCGTGACCCTTGAACGTGCGGGTGGGGGCAAACTCGCCGAGCTTGCAGCCTACCATATCCTCGGTGATATACACGGGAACGTGCTTTCTTCCGTCGTATACGGCGATGGTGTGACCTACCATCTGGGGGAATATAGTGGTAGCCCTTGACCACGTTTTAACGACCTTCTTTTCGCCTGCGGCGTTCATGGCCTCTATTCTCGACATGAGGCGCGCTTCGGCGTAAGGTCCCTTCTTAACGCTTCTCGACATTTCCTATATCCTCCTTAATTTATCCTCTTTAATATGAACTTGGAAGAGGTGTTCTTCTTCTTTCTCGTCTTATAACCAAGCGCAGGCTTGCCCCAAGGGGTCATAGGGCCTGCATGGCCTACAGGGCTCTTGCCTTCGCCGCCGCCGTGAGGGTGGTCGTTGGGGTTCATAACCGAACCGCGCACGGTGGGACGGGTGCCGAGGTAACGGGTCTTGCCCGCCTTTCCGAGGTGAACAATCTCGTGCTCGAGGTTGCCTACCTGGCCCACGGTCGCCTTGCACTTCACGGGGATGAGCCTCATCTCGCCGGAAGGCATTTTAAGGGTTGCATATGCGCCCTCCTTTGCCATTATCTGGGCGGAGATGCCTGCGGCCCTCGCTATCTGCGCGCCGCGGCCGGGCTGCATTTCGATTGCGTGTACAACGGTACCTACGGGGATATCCGAAAGGGGAAGGGCGTTGCCCGCCTTTATGTCGGCGCCGCTGCCGGAGAGCACCTTATCGCCTACCTGAAGGCCGACGGGCGCGAGGATGTACCTCTTTTCGCCGTCTGCGTATGCAAGAAGCGCGATGTGCGCCGAACGGTTGGGGTCGTACTGAATGGACTTTACCGTTGCGGGTATGCCGTCTTTATTGCGCTTGAAATCGATAATTCTGTACTTGGTCTTGTTGCCGCCGCCGATGTGACGAACGGTTATCCTGCCCATGTTGTTCCTGCCGCCTGTCTTGCGCTTATCGTGCAGGAGGCTCTTTTCGGGCTTGTCGCCGGTGAGCTCGCTGTAAGCGTTTACCGTCATGAAACGGCGGGCGGGAGATGTGGGCTTATATCTTTTAACTGCCATTTTTATCTTCCTCCTTTACGACAATGAGGCGAAGAACTCTATCGCTTTGGAATCAGCTTTGAGCTGAACGATTGCCTTCTTGTAATCGGGGGTGTAGCCCGCGTTCCTGCCCATTCTTTTTAACTTGCCCTTGCAGTTTACGGTGTTCACGCTTTCAACCTGAACGCCGAAAAGCTTTTCAACGGCCGTCTTTATCTCTGTTTTGTTCGCCGCCTTTGCAACGACGAAGGTGTATTTCTTGTCGGCGATGCCGTCGTAGCCCTTTTCAGTCAAGAGGGGCTTTATGATGATGTCTTCAGCTAACATTATTCTCCGTAAACCTCCTCTATTTTCTTAACGGCTTCCTTCGTGAGAACAACCTTGCTGTTGGCAACTACTTCGTATGTGGAAATCTGAGCCACGGGAAGAGTTGCAAACTTCTGAATGTTCTTTGCCGCACGGATTACGAGCTGGTCGTCGTTGTCCATAACGACAACAGCCGATTTATCGAGATGGAGCGCGTTTTTGAATGCAACCATCTCCTTTGTTTTGCCTTCCTTTACGGAGAGGCTGTCTACCACGATGAGTTCGCCGTCGGCAACCTTTTTGGAGAGCGCCGAAACGAGCGCGGCCGCCTTGGCCTTCTTGTTCATGTCTTTGGAGAAGTCGCGGCTCTTGGGAGCGAACACAACGCCGCCCTTTATCCACTGGGGAGCCCTTATAGAGCCCTGACGGGCGTTGCCCGTGCCCTTCTGCCTCCAGGGCTTGCGGCCGCCGCCCCTTACTTCCGTGCGGGTGAGCGTCGACTTTGTTCCCTGCCTTTCGTTTGCAAGGCGGGTTACCACCGCCTGGTGAATGAGGGCCTCGTTATATTCCGCCCCGAATACCTTTTCGCTTAATTCTATGGTGCCGGCCTCGGAGCCGTCCATCTTATATACTTTTACGCTGGGCATCTTCTTTCTCCTTATTTGACGGTGTCGTTAATGGTTACGACGCT
>CALVWW010000030.1 GCA_944368155.1 uncultured Clostridia bacterium | reverse complement strand
TCTACGGCGAAAGTACTTGACCATCCAAGGTCCGGGAGGATAGCAAGTTGCCGGATTTCAAAAAAGACGCAATCACAACCAATGTTGTGGTTGCGTTCTTTTTTTGCAACTTGCTATCCGACAGGGGAGGGCGAGCAGGAATTTCTCAAAATAGCGGATACCCGCTATTTTGCCCTGCGAGGTGAGTCAACCACAAAATATAGTGGTTGGCGGTGCCCGAGCTTGCTGAATATTCCTTACGGCAAGCGAGAAGCAAGTTGCCGGATTTCAATCAAAAATGACCGTTTTCAAGCCGAAAACGGTCATTTTTCTTTTGTTTTGACCATTTTCTTAAAACTCCGTGAATGTTAAAAAACTTGAATTTCAGCCAAGTTTTATTGTTGATAGCGATAATCGGGCAAGCGTAAGTTTATCTAAATTTTAAGTTTTATTTTGCATTTTGGCACACGTTTTGGCACATGATTTGGTGCATACTCTGGCACATCAGTAGCATAGTTTCTGCCCTTCGCGCCTGAGAAAGTCGTCACCTAAATCGGCATAGGTATCTGCAAGTCCTCCGAGCGTGTGACCGACATATTTCTTAATCGCGGCTTCAGCAACACCACATTTCGAAGGCGTTGTAGAGGTCGAAGGTCTTTTTGCTGATTGCAATTGAGTATAATTCATCTAAGGCGACTAACCCTTTTATAGGATAATAACTTACTCATTGGCAGCGTTCCTTTTTATTTCAAACACCTCGCTCAATAACTTCCAGCTATCCGAATGTATGTCATCGTTGTAGTTGTCAATACAAACACAAAGCTCCTCGCTCTGCTTGTCGTAGCGAACAAAACCGCCTTTTAAACCGTGCTTGTTGAGGTAAGCCTTCAATATTTCAAACTTTTTCGGGGAAAAGATGTCTATTCCCAATTAATTGCGCCAATAAAACAGTTTTCTCCCAAAATATGGTCACACAGTAATTTTAGTGATGCAAGTTCGTTGTTATCTATATTAATAAACATAGCCCAATTATTGGATAGCAACTTCTTTAATGAAATCAGCCTCTTTGAAATAAATGATGCCCTTGCGCCGTATTCGTCTGTACGATGTTTTTGAATTACAATATTGATTTGGCAACCGTTGACGGTACGGCATTATCGGCGGCCGGAAAGGCAATTTATGATGCGCAGCTTTCTATGGGCAAAATTACAGCCGCCGTTACAGGCGGGTGTTTAGGCATTACTTCTGTGATTCTGCTCAGCTTTTATATAAAGAAATTATCGCTGAAAAGCGTTATGACGGAGTAATTTGAATGAAAATTATTTTAAATTGATAGATATAAATATTAAAAATTTTGAATTAAAAAAAGCGCAGAGTTAAACAGCTCTGCGCTTTTTGGATTTCTTTCACCGATACGGGCATTTTGCTTGCATCGTTAGAACTCACGTTCGCCGATACAGCTATAATATGTCATATTGGATCAAGCTTGTCAAGAAAAATAAAAACAAATGTTTGCAGATTTTCTGATTTCTTCTGATTGAGGTGTGGCTGTTTTGCATACCCTGAGGAATAAAATTTATTTTAACTGAATTGTGTACGATTTTTATCCTCTATAGGCGATATGATATGCAGATTTTAAGATGACTGAAAGTTGTATTGTGATTGACAAGCATTTTTTTGTAAAAATTTATCAAAATAAAAATAAAAATGCGGTTTATAACCGGATATAAAATAGATTATCATAATTTCGGAAAGGGCAAAATGGCCGTTGTCCGACGACGGAATAATTTAGGCCTATTACGGGGGGATTATGGCGCACAATGTAATTGCCGAGGCGGGCAAATGCCTCAATTGTAAAAAGCCCATGTGCGTAACGGGTTGTCCCATTTCAACTCCGATACCGCATTTTATTTCCGCATTTTTAAACGGCAGAATAGAGGATGCAGGAAAAATGCTCTTTGAAAACAACCCGCTCTCGCTCGTGTGTTCAATCGTATGCAATCATGCGAACCAATGCCAGGGCCACTGTGTAAAGGGGATAAAGGGCGACCCTGTTGAAATTTCTACCATAGAGCGCTTTATTTCCGAGCGCTATCTTGATTCGCTTTCACCTCAGCCGGTACCAAGCAACGGCATAAAAGTTGCGGTCGTAGGAAGCGGCCCTGCGGGCATCACAATTGCTATCAAACTCGCGGGCTTTGGCTATGATGTAACCATATTTGAAAGTAAAACTGATATGGGCGGCGTACTGCGCTTCGGGATACCTGAATTCAGGCTTCCCAAAGAGATAGTCGAGCGCTATAAAGAGCTTATGTATGCCCTCGGCATAAAAATTAAATTCAACGTCACGATAGGAAGAACTTTTCAGATTGAAGATTTATTTCGCGACGGGTTCAGGGCAATTTCCGTCGGTACAGGCGTAACGTGGCCCGTTCCTCTCAATGTAAAGGGAGAAACGCTCGCCCACGTCCACTATGGCGTACATTTTCTGGAACGCCCCGGTAAATATCGCCTCGGCAAAAGTATGATAGTAATAGGTGGCGGAAATGTGGCTATGGACGTCGCCCGCACGGCTATGCGCATGGGCGTACGCGACGTGAAGGTGGTTATGCGCTCCGACAGGTGCACGGCAAATATTGAGGAACGCGAATATGCCGGAATTGAGGGCGCACAGTTTATTTTCAATAAAGCGCCTGACGAGATTTGCGACGACGGAGTGTATTTCTGCGATACCGTGTGCGACGAAAACCACAGGGTGACGTCCGTTTCGAATGAGCGGGAGCTCATGAGGGCGGATACCGTTATGATATGCGTTTCGCAGCGCCCCTCAAAGCTGATTCTTACACAGACCGACAAAATAGAAGTTGACGGACGCGGACTTGTAAAAATTGACGGGCAGGGGGAAACTACTTATCCCGGAGTATTTGCAAGCGGCGATATTGTACGGGGCGCAAAGACGGTGGTGGAGACGGTGGAAACCTCTAAGCGAGTTGCCTGCGCTATACACGAATATCTTCAAAATAATTACGGTTCGGCGCAGTAATCATCTGATTGTGCAACACAGCTTATTAATATAATTTGTCGACCATACACATTTGAGTTTTTACACATATTTCTCCATTAAAAAATACAGGCGGAAGTCAAGGTAGACACCCGCCTGTATTTTTGTCATTTCTGTAGTAAAAGTTCGATTGCTTTAACTTCAAACTCGTCGAGTCTGAAATCTAAGGCGAGCCGGCCGTTCTCTATCGGTACGGTGTATGTTTTAAAATCGGGGATAGCCGAAATTGCAAAAATATCGAAGAGTACGCTGCTGCCGTCGGCGTAGTATTCAAGCTCAGGCATGCCCATAGACTTCCACCTGTCGTATGGCGAACCGTGTTCCTTGTTTAAAGTAAATATTTTCAGCGTCGCAGAAGTGTACGGCAGGTTATCCATTGTAAAATGTACTGCTTTTTTCTCCTTTTCGATAAAGGCCGAGTATAAATCGCCGCCCTTTAAAAGTTCGTCCCTGTCGGTCACGGCGGGGTGTTCGTAGTTATATATCAGCAGGTGGAAGTAGTCGGACTGCTCCTTATATGCGGAGAGCAGATAAAAACTTCCCCTGTCGATGATTACGGGCTTTGTGTAAGATAACATTCGTATGCCCTGCTCGGTGCTCTTGGGAATGCCGTTGTGCAAATACATTCCTACCGTGCCCGAAAAAGCCTCGCCTATAGATTTTGTCTCTATGTCGTCGTTCAGCTTCCAATAGCACATCGACTTTACCATATCCATATTGTCGACATAATTTTTTATGTAATATGCAGAGGAAAACAGGGTGTCGAGCAGGGGATGGCTGTCTGCTATGGTAAAGTTGAACGTTGTCACATATATGTCCATTCCGCAGCCGCACTGCATAAGCAGATTTTTAAGGTTTGTAAGTGCGGTGTGCATCAGGTTTTCGTCGGGTGATATCTTGTCGTTGATTACCTCGCGGTATGCCATACCGTTGCGGTCGGACGTCTCTATTACTTCCCAATCGGGGGTTGATGAAAATTTAACGGCAATGGCGTCGGGGAGGCAACCCTCCTCTCTGCACCGATGCAGGTAATCGGCAATGCGGGTGTTGGCGAAAGAGGGGTAAATTTCGGGGGATGTGACAAAAAATTCTGGGCAGAAATTTTTTACCGCAAAATATGACGTCTTGTAAAATTCAAAAAAAGCATCTTCGTCGGCAAAGCCCAGGTGTCTGTTTTTGGAGTCGAGTTGCACCCACGGCAGGAATATCCATTTTTTTACGTTATCCGTGCCGTAGCGGTCGTCTATGTGCCGCAAAAAGGCGGTAACGACAAGTTTCCATTCGCCAAGGTCTGTCGGTTCGCATATGTAGTATCCGTCCTGAAATGCGGTGTCCTGATTTTCGGAGGCAAGCACTCTCGGCATATACGTAAACGACAGCACCGGCATGAGGTTTACCGACGTTAAAAAATCGAGCACTTCGTCTATCATCGAAAATCTGAATGTAAGCTTACCCTCAAAGTTGCGCGAGCAGAACGACATTCCGTCGCTGAATATGCCGCGTATGTAGGCGTAGCGGAAGGGGCAGGCAACCTGTAGTTTTTGTATTATATTCTGCACGTTCTTGTGTAGTACACTTGTCGCCGAGCCGACGCCCAGAATCTCGCGGCACGGCAGGTGCGTAAAGCGCATCAGCGCATTCGGGTTATTGTAATCTTCGGTTATGTAGTAATCCTTATATTCAGATGGAGCGGGGGTGTTGTTGCCCAGCAGCTCCAGAGCTTCGTGCAGTCTTTCGTCGCTTCCGCCCTGCGGAATGTCGGCACGGCGGCGCTTTCTTGCCTCGGTGGGCAGCATGCCCGTAACTTTTTTAAAAGCTCGTATAAAGGCGTGGTTGTTGGGGAAGCCGTGTTTATATGCTATATCTATAATCGTCGACGGCGTTTCCATCAAATCGTACATGCAGTGGTTTACGCGCAGCTCGTCGTAAAAATCGGCAAAGGTCTTGCCGGTGCTCTCCTTGAACATCTTCGAGAGGTAGGGCACCGAGAGCGAAAATTTATCGGCAATATCGTTTAAAAGCAGATTTTCGGTATAATTATTTTCGATGTATCCGAGGATATCTATGATTCTTGTATTATTCTTGCGTGCTGCGGGGGCAACTTTTGTAAAGTTCTCCAAAAGTTCGCCGTAAAGTTCATATGCCAGCGCATAGGCGCGCACGGCAGAAAAGGAGTCCTTTCTTTTCAGCGCGTTCAAAATGTTGTTGCGCACCGCGTAAAATTTATCCTTGTTTTTATACTGCGTGGAGTTGCATACAAAGTAAGCCTGCGCGTCGTCGTCGCTGAGTTTCAGCATGGACTTGTCGATACTAAGTATGGCGAGCATGGAGTCAGACTTAAAAACGGTGTATATTTCGTTAGGGTTTACGACGAATATATCGCCTTCGGCAAGCTTGTGCGAGGTATTGTTCACCGATATGTGCGAAACGCCGCTTATGTTTAAAAGCACGACGAGGTCTCTGTGTTGAAAAACGCGTTCCTCTTCGGAGGAAACGCCGCATATTTTTACAGGCGGCACGTTGAGCATAGTTTTCATATCGCCATTATAGCAAAAATCAAACAAGAATAAAAGTCTTTTTAAAAAGTTTTTCCCGAATTTCACCGAAAAATGTCTGATATTTAACTATATTAAAGTTTGCATGTCGCTTTTTTAACCCAAATGAAAATTGTTATAAGTAAATGAAAAATATTTTCATAAAAATAAACAATAAAAAGAATAAAATTACGATTTAATTGTGCGCTGTTTTCAGTTAATATATTGTCGTAAACTAAAAAAGGAGGCCTGAAAATGCAAACAGGCGACGAGTCTTTGATTTTCA
>CALVWW010000029.1 GCA_944368155.1 uncultured Clostridia bacterium | reverse complement strand
GTTTTCAGTTAATATATTGTCGTAAACTAAAAAAGGAGGCCTGAAAATGCAAACAGGCGACGAGTCTTTGATTTTCAAAGCGTCCCATATGCACAAGGCGTTCGGCCCTACGATAGCCTTGAAGGACGTCGATTTCGAACTGCACCGCGGAGAGATAAGGGGACTTATAGGCGAAAACGGCTCGGGCAAGTCGACCATAATGTCCATAGCCTCGGGAATGCAGCCCGCCACCTCGGGTGAAATGTTCTATAAAGGGCAGCCTTGGGCGCCTAAAACAATGCTTGAGGCGCAGAACGGCGGCATTGCAATGATTTTGCAGGAATCGAATACCATTCCGGGCGTAACGGTTGCCGAAAATCTTTATGCCGGACGTGAAAAGGAGTTCGCAAAGTTCGGTTTCATCAGCATGCGCAAGATGTATAAGGCTGCCGACGAAGTGCTCGCAAAGTTCAACATAACGAGTTTTAGGGGCAGCACAAAAATCAACACGCTCAGCTTTGAAACGCGCAAACTTGTCGAAATCATCCGTGCGATGGAGAAGGACCCCGATATCCTCGTCGTGGATGAAACGACAACGGCTCTGTCCTTCGACGGGCGCGAAATTCTCTACAAAATAATAAACGATATGGCGGCAAACAACAAGGCAGTTGTGTTCATATCTCACGATTTGGACGAGATTATGGATAAGTGTACGCACGTGACGGTGCTGCGCGACGGAGAAATAATCGACACGCTGGAGAAGAGCCAGTTCGAAAAGAAGAAGATTTCTTCGCTCATGGTCGGCCGCGACATAGGCGACGCATACTACCGCGAAGATTTCACCCCTTCGTCTCAGGAAGAAGTGGGGCTGGAGTTCAAAGACGTGTGCAGCGGCCCTATAAAGGACTTCAACCTCAAAGTTCACAAGGGTGAAATCGTGGGGATAGGCGGCCTTTCCGACTGCGGAATGCACCTGATAGGCCAGATAGGTTTCGGCGCGCGTAAAGTGAGCTCCGGCGAGGTGCTCAGGGGCGGAACTCATATAACTTCTCCCTCGAAGGCCATAAAGCACGGCGTGGGGTATGTAAGCAAAAACCGCGATACCGAAGCTCTCATTCTCGAGGCGCCCATAAAGGCAAACATACTTCTTCCGTCGCTCTCGCTCATTTCAAAGTTCAGCTTTATAAGTCCAAAAACGGAAAATGATATGGTCAATGCCGAAATCAAGAGGTATTCGATAAAAGCGCCTTCGTCAAAGACTTATGTTTCAAAACTTTCGGGCGGAAACAAGCAGAAAGTATCATTTGCAAAGTGGACGGCGGCTAAGTCAGACGTAATCATAATGGACTGCCCCACCCGCGGCGTAGACGTCGCTGTGAAGCAGGCCATGTATAAAATAATAAACGATATGAAAAATGCCGGCAAAGCCATTCTCCTGATAAGCGAGGAGATGACCGAGCTCATCGGTATGTCGGACAGGCTGCTCGTTATGAAGGACTTCAAGGTGAACAAAGAGTTTATGCGCTCGAAAGACCTTAAAGAGACCGACATAATCGAGTACATGCTGTAAGGGAGGCTGAAAGTGGGTAAAGAAAAAAATTATGAAAAAAAGGGGATAAACTTCAAAGAATTTCCCCAAAAGGCTAAAACCTTTTTCAAAGAACTCCCCGGTAAAATAAAGACCTTCAACTGGAAGGAGTGGGCAAAGGACAACATATTCTCGCTTGTCGCGATAGGCGGTTTTATCGTGCTTCTCATCGTGTTCTCCTTCCTGCCGCAGCTGATGAGGGGTTCGCGCGTCACGTTCTGGCGCCCTGCCGTGCTCTCCGCCTATATAGAACAGGCTACGGTATATCTCATTCTGGCCCTCGGCGCATGCTTCGTGTACCTTATGGGCAGCATGGACATATCGGTCGGCTATCAGGTTGCTGTGTTTGCCACAATATTTATTGTGATAGTAAATGCTACCGGTTCAATCTTTTTGGCGTTGCTCACCATTGTGCTATTAGGTCTTATCTGTGCGGTATTCAATGCATTTGTGGGCGCTTACGTAAAATTACCCACGGTAATGAGTTCGGTAATACTCATGCAGCTCTTCTCCGGGCTTACGACGTACCTTTATGCCGACAGCGGTTTTTCTTCCCGTCCGCTTGCGAACGTATCGCTCGGCGTGCTCAATCAGACGTGGGTGAGGATATTGGTGCTCATAGCGCTTGCATGTGTAGCCTATTACCTGACCAATTATACGGTGGTCGGCAAGAGGGCGAAGGCGGTAGGTTCCAACAAACTTGCGGCGCAGATGGCGGGCGCCGACCTGTTGAAAACAAGGATTTTGTGCTACGGCGCGTTCGCGCTCTTTCTGTGCGTGGCGGCAGTGTTCTCGATAGCGAGAAAGGACAGCTTCGGCGAAGCCGACTCCGTAAGCTATCAGATGGACATAATGATAATGCTGCTCATGGGCGGAATGCCTCTTTCGGGCGGCTATAAAGGCAGGGTGCTCAATACGGTGGTCGGTACGCTCACTTATGTGCTTTTAAACGTCGGACTAAGCCTGTGCGGTGTTTCTGCGGAATACGTATTCCTTGTAAGGTCGGTAATATTTGTCGTTATCGTCTGCCTTACCTGCCGCAAGCCGGGTCTGTTGCTGCCGAGATAACATTAAAACAAAAAATAAAAATATAAAAAATATAAATAAGCGAGGTAATAAAAATGAAAAAATTTGCAAAAAGGGCACTGTGTACGTTTCTTGCCTGCACGACGATTGCCGGCGCGGGCGTAGGCCTTGCTGCCTGTGACAATTCCGGCGATGAAACAGTACAACTGGTCATTGGCGTTCAGCAGACGACGGGCAACAACTATAACTCAATGTGCAACCTGCTCGATGCTCTGAAAGAAGAACTCAACTTCGATTATACCACCGTGCTTGTAGACCGCAATGCAGACGCGGCTCTCTCCACCTATCAGAACCAGTTGCTTGCAGGTGCTCAGGGCATAATAACCATGGTCGATGTCGACGCCTCTACAACGCGCGCTATTATCGAAGATTGCGAAGAGTACGGCGCATATTATGCGGGTTATATGACCGACTTTGCCAACACTTTCGCTAACAGTGATTCCGCTCAGACGGCGAACGTTGAATACATTTTGAACAGCGACGCCATGCTCGGCGCGGTTACCGACGGCGATATTGTGCGCGACGGCGG
>CALVWW010000028.1 GCA_944368155.1 uncultured Clostridia bacterium | reverse complement strand
TGCTCTGCAAAAGATTTTCTCCGAAGAGGAGAGGCAACGGAGCGCAGTTGCAAGTCGCGCTGTGCACGGCTTGCTTAAAGCGTAGTTTGCCTCGACGAGGTGTATCGCAATTTTCACAAAAATACTGAAAAAGGCTGTAAAAGCGCTTGCTTTTTTTTACAGGCTTTGGTAAAATACCGCATGTAACTGAACATTCGGGGGCGGTCCTCTGCAAAATACGCCGCATTTTCGGCCGTGCACGAACGCTCTTTCCAGGAGGTTGAAACTATGAAAGGTCTTGTTGAAGCAATCGAAAAAGAGGGCATGAAGGAAAATGTACCCGTATTCAACGTTGGCGACACCGTGAGAGTCGGCTTCAAAGTTATCGAAGGTACCAAGGAGAGAATCCAGAACTTCGAGGGCGTAGTTATCGCCAAGAAGCACGGCGGCATAAGGGAGAGCTTTACTGTAAGAAGGCTTTCCTTCGGCGTCGGCGTAGAGCGTACTTTCCCCGTACACTCGCCCAAGATTGCGTCTATCACCGTGGTTAAGCGCGGCAGGGTAAGGAGAGCTAAGCTCTATTATCTCCGCGGGCTCACCGGTAAGGCTGCCAAGATTCAGGAAATTAAATAAGCCATAAAAGAGCCTGCTTGCAGGTTCTTTTTTGCTTTTCAGGGCAATTTTTTATTTGCCGCCGCGCGCATGGCATGCGCGCAAAAAAACACAAAAGCTCAGGTTCAGCAATGCTTTCAAAGGTAATAAGTTTTGCCCTTAACGGGCTTGACGGCGTTCCCGTCGAAGTGGAAACTGATATAAATAAGGGTATGGTCTCCTACGACCTTGTAGGTCTCCCCGACGCCGCCGTAAAAGAGAGCAAAGAGCGCGTGCGCTCTGCGGTAAAGAACAGCGCCATGCGCTTTCCCGTAAACAAGATAACGGTAAATCTTGCCCCTGCCGATATAAAAAAGGAGGGTTCTCACTATGATTTGCCTATTGCCGTGAGCATTTTGAAGGCCTCCGACCAATTGCCTTATAACACCGACGGAACGGTATTTTTGGGTGAGCTGGCATTAGACGGAGCTCTGCGCGCAGTCACGGGCATACTGCCCATGCTCATCTCGGCAAAGGCAAGGGGCTTTACCCGCTTCATCGTGCCCGCTGCAAACGCAAACGAAGCCAGTTTTATCGAAGGCGCAAAAGTTTATGCGCTGAAATCGCTGAGCGAGGTAGTGGCGTTACTTTCGGACGAAAGCTCATTTTCGCCCGTCGCCCACCGCAGTTACGATTCGGTGAAGCGCGAACGCAGGTATGATACCGACTTGTCGCTTGTAAAGGGCCAGAGGGTGGCAAAGCGCGCTTTGGAGATAGCGGTTGCAGGCGGGCATAACATACTTCTCGTCGGCCCTCCCGGAACCGGCAAGACCATGCTCGCCAGGTGTATTCCCACAATAATGCCGGATATGACATTTGAAGAGGCGTTGGAAGTCACTAAAATTCATTCGGTTGCCGGCGAACTTTCTGAGGACGGCATAGTAACGCTCCGCCCCTTCCGCACGCCTCACCACACGGCGACGACGGCGTCGCTCTGCGGCGGAGGCTCGCGCGTGCGCCCCGGCGAAATATCAAAGGCCCACGGCGGCGTTCTTTTTTTGGACGAGCTGCCCGAATACCCGCGCTCTGCTTTAGAGGCGCTCCGCCAGCCGCTTGAGGACAGAAAGATAACTATCACGCGTGCAGGCGGCGCGGCGACTTTTCCCGCCGATTTTATGCTGTGCGCCAGCATGAACCCCTGCCCGTGCGGAAACTACGGCTCGTCTGAGCTCACATGCACGTGTACGCCAATGCAGATAAAGCGTTACCGCTCCAAAATATCAGGTCCCCTTTTAGACAGGATAGATTTGCAGGTGGAGGTCGATTCGGTAAAATACGACGACCTAATATCAGACGGCGCGGAAGAGACGAGCGCTCAGGTAAAACAGCGGGTGGAGGCGGCCAGAGCCGTCCAGCGCGAGCGCTTTTTTGAAGAGGGCGTCCGCACAAATGCCAACATGGGGGAGAGACTGATTAAAAAATATTGCAGCCTTTCGCGCGAGTGTGAAGATATTCTGCGCCGCGCGTTCGAAAGTCTGCATCTCTCTGCCCGCGCCCGTTCGAGGATAATCAAGGTTGCGCGCACTATAGCCGACCTAGACTTTTCCTCTGAAATTTGCCCGAGGCACATTCTCGAGGCGGCTTCTTACCGCAGTTTCGACGGGGAAAATATATGAGGGAATATTCTGCAAGAGAGCTTGACGCCATCGTTTTGGACAGCTTTGAAGAACTTACATACAAGTTGAAGTATGAAGTCACCGAGGGCTTCAGCTATTGCCCGCCGCGCGGAAAATTCTCTGACTTTCTGATTAAAACGCTTGGCGGGAGCGTATATAATAAAATAAGGGGCTTGTTTTATTCAAAGGAGTACCGCGCCGATGTGATTTCTTCGCTTGAAAAGCGGAAAATTGAGTGCGTTACAATATTTTCGCAAGATTATCCCGATAAGCTCCGCGCCATTCCGGCGCCGCCCTTAGTGCTGTACTGCAGGGGCAACACCTCGCTCTTAAACACCCGTTCGTTCGGCATAGTCGGTTCGCGCCGCACTCTCCCGAATATTTTAAAGGAGTGCAGAAAGATTAGCGGGCAGATTGCCGAAAAATTTACGGTAGTCACGGGCACGGCCGACGGCGCCGATACAGCCGCGGCAGAGGGTGCCGTTCAGAGCGGAAATCTCATTTTCGTGTGCGCGCAGGGTTTGGGACATATCTATCCCGCGGGGAGTGCTAAACTGTATAAACAGATTGCGGCAAGCGGGCTTATTATAAGCGAACAGCGCCCCGAAGTTCCGGCGCGCGGTTATCTGTTTCCCGTGCGCAACAGAATTATAGCCGCCCTCTCCGAAGGCGTGCTCGTCGTTTCGGCGGGCGAAAAGAGCGGCGCGGCAATAACGGCTGAATATGCCTTTGAATACGGCAAAGACGTGTTTTGTTTTCCCTATTCGCTCGGAGTCCCGTCGGGTGAAGGGTGCAACAGGCTCATCAAAAAAGGCGCCTATCTTGCCGAAAATATACTTGACATTTTCGGCGCGTTTGGTTTAGACTTTACTGCACAAAAGCGTGAAAAACTCACCCCGCGGGAAGAAGAGGTGCTTGCCGCAATAAGGGAAAAGGGCGAGGTCCACATATCGGAAATAGCAGCAAAGCTCGGTTGCAACGGGTTTGAACTTCTCGCCGAACTGTCCTCGCTGGAAGTTAAGGGGTGTATCTGCCGCCTTGGCGGCAATAG
>CALVWW010000027.1 GCA_944368155.1 uncultured Clostridia bacterium | reverse complement strand
GCGAACGTTGAATACATTTTGAACAGCGACGCCATGCTCGGCGCGGTTACCGACGGCGATATTGTGCGCGACGGCGGTACGCGCGGCGAATTCCTCTTCAACGAGGTTGTAAAAACAGAGTCAAGGGTAGTTACGCTCTGCCGCGCTCCCCTCTATGCTTACCCTGTAGCCGCAACTGCCATCGAAAGGTTCAAGGAGCTCGCTGAGGAATACAATGCCACTCATGACGACGATTTCACTATAGTGGAGAGCGTTGGCGCGGCAGACGACGGTGCGCTGGAAATAGGTTTCTCCATGCAGAACGTGCCCGACGCGACAGTACAACAGTGGGTTGCAGACGGAGTTGAGGCTGTTATCGCGGTAAATTCACTCGGCAAAAAGATTCTCACCAACGTTCAGACCTCCGCTCCCGATATCGACATTTATCAGGTAGGCTGGGATGACAACATCATAAGCGCCTTCCCCGACACGATAAAAACTCTTTGCCAGACTCCTGCGGAGACCATAGTATATCCCTTGGTTCGTGTGCTCAATGCGGT
Organism: uncultured Clostridia bacterium; assembly: GCA_944368155.1. Classification (GTDB taxonomy): domain Bacteria; phylum Bacillota; class Clostridia; order Christensenellales; family Borkfalkiaceae; genus Coproplasma. The sequence goes on along the minus strand of CALVWW010000027.1, from coordinate 4,961 downwards.
TCGCGGCAACAGCTATGAGGACGAGCCTGCAGATAAGGAAGATACGCTCATAAGCGGACAGTATCTCTATATCACCAGTGAAGAAGAGCTTGAAGAGGCAAGAACCGCGTGCATGAACTTCTCGGAGGGCAATTCGGTTGAATATTCGCTCATCTCTGTAGAGGAGGTTAAATCTCTCCTCGCCGGCGAAGAGGGTGCAACATTCCAGAAGCTTGTAGATACAATTTCAAGCTGGACTTCCGAAAACGTTCTCGGCTGAGAATAAATTGAATTAATAAAACATATAACGGGCGTGCCGCCGCAAACGGCGGCACGCGAAAAATCCTTAAGCAAAGGTGATGCGATATGAATAAAAAACAGATAGCCAAAAAAGCTGCAAAGCAGACAGGCGCTACGCTGGCGTTGCCCGTCATCGTGTATATACTTCTGTTGATAATAAGCGGTATAGGCGGGCACGGATTCCTCAACATATTCAGCGGGGCTGCATTGTCGAGCATTCTAACCGACGCCGCGTATATGACGATTGTCGCCCTCGGAATAGGTTTTCAGCTTAAATTCGGCCGTTTCGATTTCAGCGGCGGTGCGCTCATAGTTGTTTCTGCGACCATAGGCGGCGTCGTGGCGGACGCCTGCTTTGGCGGCATAATCGTCTTGGTGCTCGTGTCGGTCATTGCTGCGGTAGTGCTCTCGGTGATAAATGCAAGCGTGTACTCGTGGCTCAAAATTCCAATTTCAGTCGTGTCTCTCGCAATGGCGTACCTCTTCGAGGCCATTCCCGGCATAGTGCTCGGCGGCGATGCAGGCCCCGACATAATGTTTATGCCAGAATATAACACGCTCGGTTTGTTTCCGCTCATACTTGTGCCATTTGCCGTTGCATGCATACTATACTTCTGTTACGATAAATTTACGGTCGTGGGAAGGCAGTCTACTCTGCTCGCCCGCAATCAGGGTGCGGCAGTAAATATCGGCATAAACGAAAAAAAGAATGTTATCGTCTGCTATATTGTGTCGGGCATACTGTTCGGGCTTGCTGGCGCCGTATACGCAACACAGAATACGCTTGTGGTAATCACCACGCCGCTGCAAACGGCAGGTACGCTTTTCTCCAACATAATACCTTCGCTCGTCGGACTCTTCCTGTCCAGGTTTATAGACGACACACTCGGCACATTTGTCGGTGCGTTCACTATATCCATGCTCTATTTCGGGCTTGAGTCTATGGGCGTGCTCAGCGGCATGCGCACGATATACTATGCGGTATTCCTTGCTGCGTTCATATTCATAAGCGGTTTCTGGGACCAGATAAAGATGTTTGTGGGAAACATGTTCCGCAAAATAACGCATAAACTTACGCCCGACAAACTTAAATCTTAAATATAAGGGGGCAGTCGGCGCTGATTGCCCCCTGTATTTAAAAAACGAAGATTATGAAAGAGTTTGATTTTATTGTAGATAAAAATGCGCCCGTCACGCCTACGGACTATTCGTGGCAGTTCGGAATAGGCTGCGACCATGCCTATATGCTGCACAGAAGCGACGTGTGCGAACATTTAAAGTTCGTTCACGACGAACTCTGTATAAAGAGCGTGCGCTTCCATGGAATTTTCGACGACGACATGCTGACAATTCAGAGCTTTGCAGACTATGTCCCCGTTCCCGGTGCAGAAAAGATTAAGGAACTCAACTTCCGTCAGGTTGCTCACGTCTATGACAACGTGTTAAAGACGGGAATGAAACCATTTGTAGAGCTGTCGTTTATGCCTTCGGCCTTGGCTTCGGGCACAAAGACGGGGCTGCACTACAAAAACAACATCACAATGCCCAAAGATTTGTACGAGTGGAGCGCATATATAAAGGCGTTTGTAAACTTTCTTATAGAGCGCTACGGAAAAGAGGAAGTGGAGAGCTGGAAGTTTGAGGTGTGGAACGAACCCGACCTTCCCTATGTGTTCTTCGACGCGACCATGGAGGACTACTTCGCCCTCTACGCAGCAACGGCGCGAGCGATAAAGGAGGCAGACCGCGACATATGCGTTGGCGGGCCTTCTACAAGCGGCTGCAAGTGGATACCTCAATTTATAAATTTCTGCAAAGAAAATAACCTGCCGTGCGACTTCGTCACCACCCATCACTACCCCGGCGACGCCTTCGGCAATACGGTAAGCGCCTATACGCGCCTTAAGGAGCTTGTAGACGATACGGTGGCGAAGGGGCTGGACTTGACCGACGGCATCACAAATATCTTTTATCATCTTGAAAATTTTGAACATTGGACTAAGGGCGGACTGACCGCCCTCGACAGAAAGGCGAGGGAGGAGGCGGGCGATAAGCCGCTGTACATATCCGAGTGGAACTGCTGCTCGGTGTTCGGCGCACCAGTGCATGACGAAAAGTATGCCGCCTGCTTTATTGTAAAGACGTGTTTGGACAGCGCCCGCATAACCGACGGTTATATGTTTTGGTGCTGCTCGGATATATTCGAAGAAATTTTGTGCCTGAATAAGCCCTTTGTCGGCAGCTTCGGCCTCGTGAGCATAGACGGCATTCCAAAACCCAACTTCTGGGCGTTCAAAATGCTTAAAGAGCTCTATCCTGACCGCCTTGTCCTTCCGTATTCAGAGGACGATGTGGAAATTGCCGCCTTTAAGTCGCGTAATAAACTTCAGATTTTAGTCTACGCGCAGAACGCCAAGCCTACCGTCGACGAACAGTTTTGCGTTACCATAAAAGTAAATATGGAGGCGCAGTCGGTAAAAATGGCGGCGATAGATAACGAAAATTGCAACCCGAAGGGGGAGTGGGAAAAGTTAGGCAAGCCAGATATCCTCACGCCCGCGCAGGTTGAAAATATAAAAAGAGATACGGCTCTGAAATGGCTGAGCGTGCCTTTTAAAGCGGAGGGCGGAAATACGGTTATCAAGCTTGCCCTGCACACGAACGACGTGGCTATGTTGACATTGGAGTGAGAGGATATTATGATTGATTTAAGGGCGAAACCGTTTTATCTGAACGACGAACAGGCAGAGTGGGTGCAAACTACTCTGAGCGGTATGTCGCAGGATGACAAGATAAAACAGTTATTCATAGATATGGCTGCGCCCGTCCCTGCGGATGCGGTCAAAGGATTGGTGCGGCAACGAAAGTATGGCGGTCTGCGCTATATGAACAAGGACGGCGCAACAATTTCGGCGCTGCTAAAAAGTTATAAAGCGGCAAGCGAAATTCCGCTGATAGTTGCCGCCAATACCGAGGCGGGCGGCAACGGCGCCTGCTCAGACGGAACGGAGATAGGCTGCGAAACAAAGATTGCAGCAACGGGCGACATAAAGTATGCCTGCGCGCTTGGCGAAGTTTCCGCCAAGGAGGCAAAGGCTGTGGGCTGCAACACGCTGTTCGCGCCCATCGTCGATATTCACAAAAATTGGCACAACCCCATAATCGCAACCCGTACTTTCGGCGAGGACGCGCAAATGGTTGCGGCATATTCCAAGGCGTATATGCAGGCGGCGCATAAAGAGGGCATTGCCTGCGTTTGCAAGCATTTCCCCGGCGACGGCGTTGACGAGCGCGACCAGCATCTTGCAAATTCGGTAAATTCACTCTCGCGTGAGGAGTGGGACAATACCTTCGGCTACGTCTATAAGGAGATGATAGAGGCGGGAGTGGAAGGCATAATGGTCGGACACATCATGCTGCCCGCATATGAATACTACTTCGAGGGCCGTACCGACGGCGGCGAGTGTATGCCCGCAACTTTAAGCAAACCTCTTTTAAAAGGGCTTTTGCGCGGACAGCTCGGGTTTAACGGGCTTATAATCTCCGACGCGTCTCATATGGTCGGGATGACGGGCAGAATGGCGCGCAGGGATATCGTGCCGTACTCTATAGCCGCCGGGTGCGATATGTTCCTCTTCTATAATGACTTTGAAGAGGATTTCGGCTACGTAAAACAGGGCATTGAGCGGGGAATATTATCGAACGAACGCCTCGATGAGGCTGTAACGCGCATACTTGCGTACAAGGCTCATCTCAATTTACATAAAGCTCAGCCTGCCTGCGATTTGTCGGTCATCGGCTGCGAGAAGCATAAAAATATTGCCGACCAGGTTTCGCATAAAGCAATTACTCTCGTAAAGCACAACGAAGATGGCGTTCTGCCGCTGAGTCCCGATAAATACAAGAGAATACTGCTCGTCCACCACGACAGCGTGAACCCCTTCAATTCATACATAGGCGGCGCAAAGGGCAGCTATTACGACGTTTTGAAGGCTGAGCTTGAAAGCCGCGGCTTCGAAGTAGAGATATACACCCCTGTTTTACAGCAGCTCACCCGCGCCAGCGAGGATGAAGTAAAGCAAATCATGGGCAAACTTTATACTTCAAAGAGCGCCGTCGGTGAATTTCAGAAAAGTTATGATTTGGTCATCCAAATGGCAAACGTGCCTGGCAACGGCGTGGTGCAGAGGATTGATTTCGCCCTCACAAAGGGCAGTATAGATATGCCGTGGTACGTATACGAACTGCCCGTAATATTTGTTTCGGTAAACTGTCCTTTCCACCTGTTCGACGTTCCGCAGGTTCAGACTTACATAAACTGTTACGATTCCAACGTGAGCACCATAAAGGCGCTTGCGCAAAAACTTGCCGGCGAGGAGGAGTTCACGGGTATATCTCCCGTAGATGCCTTCTGCGGCAGCCCCGATACCGCTTGGTAAAATAAGGAGAATTATTCTATGGCAAACAAGTTACTCTACCCCCGTAACACATCGACAAGGCAGGTTGTCGACCTTTCGGGCATGTGGCAATTCAGCTTTGACAAAACTTCCGAGGGCGAAAAGAACGGCTATGCAAAAGGGCTTCCTAAAACGGCTATAGATATGCCCGTGCCTGCAAGTTTTGCCGACTTTTTTACCGACAAATACTCCAAGGAGTACACGGGCGACTTCTGGTATTCAACC
>CALVWW010000026.1 GCA_944368155.1 uncultured Clostridia bacterium | reverse complement strand
CCTTCAAGCTCAAGCGTCAGGCCGTCTATGCTCTCGCCGAGGTCTATGAGATTGTTGGCCGCAAGAAGGTCTGCAAGAGCTTCGCCCGTGAGCGTAAGGTCTACGCCTATAGTCTTGCTGTTTAATATGCCAAGCACCGATTCAAGCAGTTCGGTGAGGTTGAGGTAGTCGCCTGTCGGCTCACCTACGGGCTCTTCAGAACCGCTGACTGCGAGCGCAAGCCCGCCGCCGAGCGCCTCGCCAGTGAGAGCGCCCTCTTCAAGACTATAGCCGAGGGCTATCTCGCCTATGCTGTATTCGCCGAGCAGGCTGTCGAGGTTGACTTTTACGCTCAGTCCGTCTGCGTTGGTCGTCAGTTCGGTCACTATCTCGCCGAGGTCAAAGCCGAGCACTTGCGCGATTATATCTGCTATTCCGCTCTGCTCCTCTTCGCTCTGCGTGGCGGTGCCCGCACTGCCCAGAAGTGACTGTATGTTGGCGGCAAGTTCGGAGATGTCGCCGTATACGTTGAGCGCGCAGTCCGCGCCGAGCACGTTGCTTATGGCAACGTATGCTTCGCCGTATGTGCCGTCTGTATATACATAATATATATTTGCCGCAAGCACTGTATCGCTGCCGTTTTCAAGCGTTATATCTGCGGACACAGAGAGCGTGTCTATATCTACCCTGCCGTTAACTTTAAGGGCAAGGTTATCTATGCTCTCGCCCAGGTCTATAAGCTCGTTTGCTATAAGAAGGTCCGCTAGCGCTTCGCCCGTGAGCGTAAGGTCTACGCCTATAGTCTTGCTGTTTAATATGCCAAGCACCGATTCAAGCAGTTCGGTGAGTTCGGCATACTGCTCCTTCTGGGGCGCGGTCAGTTCGGCCGTGCTGCCGTAGATATATGCCTGCGCACCGAACTTTTCAAGGCTGCCGTACAGCCAGCCGCCTTCCGCGTTGAAGTCGTCGCGGTCGAGCTCTCCGAGATGATATTCGAGCTTTATTTCGCCGAGGGAAATATCCACGCCGAGCAGAGAAAGTATGGAATCGACATTGACAGTTGCACCTATTACAGTGGAGTTGCCCCTCACTTCCTCTATAACCGAACCGAAATCAAGACCTAATATGCCGTTTACGAGCGCGGCAATATCAAGACTGTCGGACTCTTCGTTTGCAAACACAGTTGCATCCGAACTTTCGGTGCCGGCACTGAAGCTGTTTATTATCGAACTTACAGTTTCGGCAAGGTCGGCTATGTCACAGTATACCTTAACATCTGCCGGCGCACCGAGAAGTTCGGATATTGCAAGGTATGCGGTTCCGTATTCGCCGGTGTTTCCGTCGTATACGTAATAAACATCCGCAGCAAACACCTTTGAACGGGTTGCTGTATTTTCGAGCACGGCAGAGGCAGAAACAGTTAAGCCGTCAATATTGACGCCGCCGGAAATCTCGAGGCTGAGGTCGTCTATTGAGCTGCCGAGGTCAACCAAGCCGTATTCCGCAAGGACATCTGCAAGCTCCTGCCCCTGGAGCTTAAGCTCTATGGCAATAGTTTCGGAATTGAGAAGCGAGAACAGGCTGTCGGCCGCAACAGAGATATCGAAGGGAGCCTCAGTCTGCTCGTGCGCAATAATCTCCGCCGTTGAAGGCGATAGCGCAAGCGCAAGATTTATGGGCTGGCCGCTGTATGATATGTTGCCTATCTCCGCGCCTGTAAATGAATATGTAACGCTCTCTTCAAGTTCAGTTCTGTCGAAGTTGAGGCTTGCACTCAGCCCTATTCCCATAAGGTCGTCGAGCGAGAGCGAAATTGTGAGACTGTTTTCATCCTCTTCGGCAACAAGCCCGCCGAGCAGCTGATTGAGCAAGTCGTCAAGCGAGAAGGACGAGCTGCTCTCTTCATCGGTATTCTCGCTCTCGGCAACGGCAGACGTGCCGCCAAGCGAAGCCGCCCAATCTTCAAAACTGGAAACTATCGAGGAGATGTCGTTGATATTTGCGGTGAGCGCGAAGTCTGAGGAATAGTAACAGTTTACATTTCCATCGGTAAGTTCAAGGTAGAGGTCCTGAGAATTTATATCCTCGTCGGCGGAGAGCGCAACTCTGGCCTCTATCGAACCGAGCACATCGGAGCTGAGCCCCGACATATCTATATTGAGATAAATTCTGCCGTAATATCTGTTGTCGCCCAAATCGAGCACGGCATCGAACTGCTGGCCTTTGCCGTTGAGAACGTCGGCAAACGCGCCTGCAAGCAAATCAAGTATATCCAGCTCTTCTTCGCCAGAGCCGCCGGGGTCAAGCCGGCCTACATAATCGGAATAATAATTATCATAATAATCATGATGTTCGGAATCAAATGAGGCTTCGTCGTATAAATAGCGCGTGGTCGTGAGAGAGACACTGTCCATGGAGAAAATATAAGTTATCTCCGAATGTTCCTCCGCCTCTATGGTGAGCACATGATAATAATCGTCGAAAGTAACGGTGAGCGTTATACTGTCAAACTCCGGAAGCCTGTCGAGGCCGCCTCTTGTCTGCATGGCGTACTGATAGTAGTAAGCCGCCTTGTCAGCGTCGAGATAATAAGTCTGGGTATAAGTGCCGTCTCCGTTTTCAACTACAGGGTCCCAGTCGAGAACGGTCTCCTCATTGAGGATATAAACGGTCATCTCTGTGGAATACTGACCGTATTTATAGAGATAGTCCTCCTCTTCATAATACACCACGTCGTCGTTCCAACTTGCATTGGTGCCGTTGGTCGAACCGTTTACCCTTCCGGAAGATGTGCGCATATATACACCCGCGCCGTCGCCCCCGAGAACAAAACACGACTGTGTGCCCGCGCTTGTAAACCCGTAGGTAAAGTCAGACGAAAGCATAACGCCGTCGCGGTAGTCTTTGAATGAATTTGTATATTGCGTGGCTATGAGCGCGGTCGACTGCGTGTTTGCCTCGCTGTGATAGAATTCCTGCTGGTCAAGCACATAGGCGAGCCTTCCGAGAGTCTCTAACCCGTCGGAGCGCGAAGACGAGAAGGTCGTTCCATCGGCAACAGCGCTCTTGTAGTTCTGCTTATCGTCGGGCACGGTAACTTCTCCGCCTCCGCCCAGGGCCGAGGACAGCATCCATATGCCGAGCGCGCCGCCCACTGCGACAAAGAAGCCGAGCACGCAACACAGAGTTATTTTTAATTTTTTATGACTCTTTCTCAATTTAACCATAATCAAACCTGCAAAAGTGATTTTTTCACGTTACAAAAGCAACAGAAAAAGCACGCTCCGGATGGAGCGTACTCCTATATTATATAGTCGGCATGCCATGTTGTCAAATAAATGCAAGCGTTTGTAACAAAAAAGTATTACAAAATTTGTGATTATACATTACAAAATGTGACATGATTTTGCAGAATACGCACAAATAAAGGTTCTATAATTTACAAAAAAGCCGGAGGTATCGTTTGGCGAACAAAATTTTTATTACAAAATCAAAGGGCGGAGCGGGCGCAACTACCGTTGTTGCAGGGCTGGGATTTGCGCTTGCGTCGGCCGGCGACCGCACCCTGATTATAGACGGCGACAACTTGTGCGGCTGCGGGTTGTCGGTGTGCGGCTGTGCGAATATGCAGGTTTTTACCGTAGCGGACTATGAGCGCGGCGCCTGCAGGGCTAAGCAGGCTATGGTGCAGCACCCTAAATACAAAAATCTGTACATAATGCCTACTCTCGGCTGCACAGACAAAGAGGCAACAGAACTTGCGGTAAGAGAAGTTGCGGAGCTGTTCGACTTTGTACTGTGCGACGACGTTGCTCAGGCTGTGTGCCGGAGGACCTTCGTTGTGACAGAGCCGTATTTACCGTCTGTAAGGGCGGCCGACGCAAAACTGTGCACGCTTAAAGACGGCGGAGCTCGCATAGGAGGAATAATAGTAAACAAAGTAAACGGCGGGCTGATACTCGGCGGAAAGACAAGCTATCCCGAAGAGATAGCCGCCACCCTGAACGCGCCGCTGTTTGCCTTAGTACCCGAAGACATGGCGCTCACTCTGGGCCAATGGCGGGCATACAGCATGAAATATTTTAAACTTGCGGCGGCGAGACTTAAGGGTAAAAATGTAAAACTTCCGTACCCTGAGTCGGGGTACACGGGCGCAAGCGGATATTTCCGCCGCAAGATGAGGGAAAGGATATGAAAATCCGTTCAAACAATATAGCAAAATTGGAAAAAGACAACATGCCGGAGGCAATGCGCAAGCTGTTTGTACGCGATTTGATGAAAGTTGCAGAGGAATATTTTGAAACAGAAGAAGGCGCCGAGGTTGATATTACGCGCTCGCCCGACGGCTTTTCGGTATGCGTGCTGTTCAGCGCGAGAAGAATAAAAAAAATGTGGAGCCCGCAGTAACCGCATGATTTTGCCGGAAAAATGTTTGCCGGCAGTTAACGCGCGCGAAAAACGTACACTTTTAAAAGATGCCGCCGCGCGGTCGGTTTCCGCGCGGCGGCATCTTCGTTTATAATAATAGGCAAAATAATAATTAAGTTTAAAATTGTGCAGCTTCAGTTGAGGCCGTATATCTGCTGTACGACGAGTTGAAGTTCCTCTCCCTCCCAGCCGAGAGGCATAGGAGCGTACACGGTATTGCATCCGTCGTCGGATGAAAGTCCGGCATTATGGATGCTCACACCGTTCGGCCAGAATATTTCATGCGTAGTAAGTTTGAGCGCCTCTCCCGTGTTGAGATTAGGGTATGTGGACTGCATTATGCCCTTTCCATACGTTCTGCCGCTCTTGACCTCTTCAGCCGTAACGCCTGCAGCCGACAGATATTCATCTGAATATTCCGAAATGTATATATCGCCGTAATCGGCTATGCCGTAACTTATGAGCACCCCGATGAGCGCTTCCGACGCGCTTGCCGTATTGCCGTTTGCGAGCACATATACATCGGTTTCTTCTGAAAGCGTATATTCGTCGGAGAAGGTTTCCGCCTCATAGTATCCGGGTTCACACTTCTCCGAACGGGCTTCCATTGCAAGTTTGCCCGCACTCTGTTCAAAACAACCGGATATACCCTGCATAACCGAGACATATCCGCCGCCGTTGTTTCTTAAATCAATGATAAGCGAAGTGCAGCCGAGCTCGTTTATCTTTTCAACGGCATGGCAGAACTGATAGACAGCCTTGCCGTAGAACTGCGAGAGGTTTATATACGCCGCACCGTCGGGCAGATATTCAATTTCATCGCCCTCACTCACCGACATAGTTTTAGCGTCGGCGCCTGTAAACGTCCATGCCCCGGAATTGGTAGCTAGCATTACATAGCTCTCGGCATATTCCTCTTTAGCGAAGGTAAAGCTCTCGCCGGAAGCGCAGAAGTAAGCAGCGTTTTCCCCTGCTTCAAGCGAAGTCACAAACGAGGAGAAGTCTGCCGCGCTATTGAAATACGTGCGTTCACCGCCGCTTTCCCCGTATAAAATAACATCGCCCGCCCTCAATCCCGCACGGAAAGAGGGGGAATTGCCCGAACTTTTTACAACTACCAGCCCCGTACCCGGGATATAAGAATACGATATTCCCAACCCGCTTTTAGAACCCGCGTTGGAATTCTGCGCGGCGGCATATTCCTCTGCCGTATAGTACTCGGAGTAGATATCGAGGTATTCCTTAACGAGCGCATCGATGGCAATCTCATCGGCGTTGTCCATATCCACGTCACGGTAGTAATGCTGCTGAATGACGCCGAGAACCCAGTCATACGTCGTGCCGCCGACGGCGCCGCGCGTGAGATATCCGCCCAGAAAAGCGAAGGCAAGCATGACAAGCGCAATTATTACCGAAACAACGGCTATTGCAATTTTTTTTGATTTGGACTTAGTTTCTCTCATATCATCCCGTTTTTACCGTACCTGTAGACATGGTATAACAACCTGAATGCGACGGCCTCGTCAAATGAACGTATATCCAGGCCGGTGGCACGTTTGATTTTGTCTATGCGGTACATCATTGTATTTCTGTGCATATAGAGCGAGCGCGCCGCCGCGGACACATTGAGGTTATAGCTTATAAACCGTTCGGCGGTACGCATCAGGTCGGCGTCGGCGAACACCTTTTTAAGCCCCTTTAAGTCGCACAACGAAGCAATCTTTTCTATATGCTTCTCATCGAGCCCGGCTGCCGCGTCCTGTATAGCTGCGACCAGAAGAGTCCGGTTTTTCCCCTCGTCTCTCGGGGGAACATTCGAAACGCGATTTTCTTCTTCCATTTTACGCCTCCTGCAACTTAATTATACTATGAAATCGCTCCGCAGGCAACAATCGGCGCGAAATGTGCGCGAAAAAGTATTGAAAACAATGTGAATATTTTGTATTTTTTTTGTGCCGCCCCTTTTAAAAACCATGACGAACGGCAAAAATAAGAATAATTAATTTTATGTGAAATTTAATTTGCCGGGCGGCGCTGACGGTTTTAAAAAGCAAGTTGTTTTGTGAAAATGCATTGCTTCGGCTATATATGCGGGGCAATTGCAACATTTATTCACAGAAACGCCGTAAAAACCGATTATAGCAGCATAAAATACGCTCAATTTTTTGTTTTTCAAACACAGCTGCACCCTTGACACAGAGGCATTTTTGTATTAAAATGATTTTATACAATGGGTGTTTGTACGGCATGTGAAGCGATGCGCATAATGACGGCACAAAGCACATATTGCGCAGACCATGCAATTATTTTATTAACAGAGCCATAAGGACTGACGCATGGCAGGCGGGCCGCAAAAACACAACCATTGACGGAGATTGAATATATGAGTACGAAAAAAACAAGCAGCAAATATCTGGCCGTTATTACGTACTGCATAGCTCTGGTGTGCCTGCTTCTCGGGCTGTTCCTCCCGTTATATAACGGAAACGGACTCCTCTTTATGGCACTGCCGAGCGCATTTTGCAAAATGTTCGGAATAGACGGCTCTGTCGGCGAGGAGCTCTCCCGCGAGTTTATTTTGAATTTCGGCACGGGCGAAGGATACGATATAATCCCCCTCCTCGTTCTTTTATACGCTCTCATTACGGCGGCGGGCGTCATTATGCTGATACCCGTGCTGGCCTGCAAGGCTAAAAAGAAGGGCGCCAACGTATGCGCATATATCATTGAAGTTGCGGCGGGAATAGTACTGTTCGTCTATACCCTTATTCAGATGATTGCCTATTCCGACTTCCTGAATGCAGGCGAGGGCAGCTTTGCGTGGGACTATGGTCTGGTTGCAATAGCCTTCGGCGGCGTTATGCTAATGCTTATCATTCAGTCGGTCGGCTATAAAAAGAGTTCAGGCTGGGTAAAGTTTATCTGTGCCGTGCTCGGAATGATTGCAGTTACCTGCCTTCTGGATATACCCGCTCTGTTCCGCCTTGAAAAATCTGAAATTTTCGGCGGCAGCTTCTTTGTCGGATATTATAACGACATAGACGGCATAACCACGCTGAACAGTTTCCTCACAGACGGCGGGGCGTTCTTCGGCCCTTCGGGCGTAAAAGTTTTCACCGGCACGGTAGTCGGAATTTCAGCCATTATAGTGCTTGTCAACTTTGCAATCGATATAATAGCGCTTGCAACCAATACAACAAAGGCGTCGCTTGTAGTCGATATAATCAGATACGCTGCAGAAGTCGTTCTCCTTCTCACAAGCATCGTGATGTTGTTTGTGCTCAATGTGCAACAGCTTTCACCAGGACTACTGATGATTGTTATGTTCGGCGCGGGGGTTATTCAGCTGATTATCACATCTATCAGATGCGGCAGATACAGGCCGGCAAAAAAACGCGAAGAATCAGCACCCGCTGAAAACGCGGCAATACCCGTCGTGCAGACTGTATACACCCAGCCTGCTTACGTACAGCCTGCATATATTCCCGCAACACCTGTTACGGCAGGCGGCGAAATTGTTTATGCTCCGAGAGAGGTTTACCGCGGACCCAGCGACGACTTTATCGCCAAACTTGAGGAAAGCGAAAAAATTGAATTTGCAAAGACCTTCCTCGACAAGCAGAAGGGCCCCTGCCCCGAGCTTCCCGATTATGTGGTAGGCGGAGACAATAAAGAATTTTTCACTTCCATATTCCTCTACCTCGGCAAATACCGTTCTCTCATATCCGACGGGCTGATGAGTAAAATTTATCAGGAACTAAACGTCAAAAAAGACTGAAATAAAATGCTGCCCCGCTGTGCGGGGCAGCATTTTCATTTTTTATATCTGCAAATTTTTATAAGCACGGCAAAATAAGTTGCTAACAGGCAATAAATTTATTACAATAAGTATGTAAGTTTACATTTGAATGAATTACAGGCACTATAATAATACGGGGATATAGCACAGTTGGTAGCGCGATACGTTCGCAACGTATAGGTCAGGGGTTCGAATCCCCTTATCTCCACCAAA
>CALVWW010000025.1 GCA_944368155.1 uncultured Clostridia bacterium | reverse complement strand
TGCATTTACAGACAAAAGCAGTATTCATTTGCAATTTATAAGCTTAGCCGCAAATTGCTTTATTCACTTGAACGCAACTACACATTGTGATATAATTTTATTATAAGTTTTAGTAATACAGAATAGTAATTTTCACTGACAGGGGAAATAAAGAAATGATACTCAACACAGGCGCACGGACAGACACCGTGCAATATTTTACGCCGTGGCTTTTAAAAAGGTTTGAGGAAGGCTATGTATATACGCGCAACCCGCTTTTTCCGAACATAGTTACGAAATATGTGCTTTCGCCCGACAAGATAGCCGTCGTTATGTTCTGCTCCAAGAATTACGCGCCTATTTTGCCGCGTTTGCATGAAATTACAGACAAATACCGCACCTACTTTCACTATACAATCACCTCTTACGGTAATGATGTTGAACCGGGCGTACCATCTGTAGACGACAGCATAAAAACGCTTAAAGAACTTGAAAAAATTGCGGGCAAAAACAGAATTGCGTGGCGGTACGACCCTGTGCTTCTCACAAAAGATTATACGATAGAACGGCACTTGGACTCATTTGAACGTATGGCGCAACAACTTGCGCCGCACATTGACCGCTGCATTTTCAGCTTTGTCGAAATGTACAAAAAGCTGGAAGTAAATATGCCCGAAATCATACCAATGACCGCGGCGGATAAGTACAGAATAGCCAAAGGACTGGGAGAAATTGCGGCAAAGTACGGAATATGGCTGCAGACATGCGGCACATACGGAGACTTTTCGCGCTACGGCATTCACCCTTCCGGCTGTGCTACGCTGGAAATTTTAGGCAAAGCCAACGGGTGCGAATTCAGGGATATAAAACACAAGGGACTGCGCGAGGGGTGCCGGTGCATAGAGAGCCGCGATATCGGCGCATATGAAACCTGCCTCAACGGCTGCAAATACTGTTATGCAAATAAAAGTCCGCAGAAAGCGCGTGATAACTTTAAACTGCACGACCCGAACTCTCCCCTTCTTCTGGGTCATCTGAAGGAGGACGATATCTTAACGGACGGCAATCAGAAGAGCTATCTGAAATCTGCCGGGCGGCAATATTCGCTGTTTGATGAAAGCAGGTGAAATTAATACTGCAATTTTACTGATTTAATAGATTATGGAAGAGATAAAAAAGTCAACAACCGAAGATTTGGAAAAACTGTCTGCCTTAGCGGCAAATCTGTGGACTGAACATACTATCGCTGAACTTAAACAGGAATTTTCAGAGCTCCTTTCACAGGACGGCGCGTGCTTTTTTATAAAGATTGCCGAAGGCAAGCCCGTCGGTCTTGCTCAATGCCAGTTGCGGCATGACTATGTTGAGGGAACATCATCCTCCCCCGTCGGATATCTCGAAGGTATTTATGTTGCGCCCGAATTCAGGCACAGGGGATACGCAAAACAACTGCTGACGGAATGCGAAAAATGGGCAAAGGAAAAAGGGTGCGCCGAATTTGCAAGCGATTGCAGCTTCGGTAACAATGACAGTCTTTTCTGGCACCTTTCCGCAGGTTTTGACGAAGCAGGCCGCGTAATCTGCTTTGTGAAAAAACTGGGACATTGACTTAAAGAGCAGCCGAGCATGTACTATGTTGATAACTTAAAAGTTGTACACATTTTGCAACCGATTTTAAGTATGTTATCCACAAATTCCACACTGAATCGGTGGGTAAAACTGTTGATTAACATCTATAATTAAAAAAGTTATCCACAATTTATAAACAACAGGCTGTTTGTAAGCCGTTTTTAGCGGTTTTTATACATATTTTTTACAAGTTTTTAAAAAAGTTATCCACAATCATTTAAACATTTTTTACTCAGCTCAACGCAAGCAACTCCGCTCCCTTTTTGGCGCGCGGCAGGCAACCAAAAATTGCCTGCCGCGCGTTTTTAATTACCGCCACCGCTATATTTTGCCATATTTTGTTAACAAATTGCCCGATTTAAGCTGGTACTTTCTTTACCTGAACAAAAAATAATACTTGACAAATAATTAAACTTGTGATATCGTTATGATATCAAATATATATCCATAATAAGGAGGATATGGGAAATGAAAGAAAAAGTTCTAAACAAAAAACCGAACGGACTCGCCGCTCTGTTCATATTCGCGCTGCTTTACATAGCCGCGCTTGCTATATGCATTGTCGGCGCGGTACGCCTCGAGCATATGGAAGGCGCAGGCTTCGCCGCTATGGTCACGATTGTTATTATAGCCGCAATTTGGCTGTGCGCGGGCTGGCTGCCCTTTATGGGATTAAAAATAATCAAGCCGCAGGAGGCACTTGTTTTAACTCTGTTCGGCAGATACTACGGCACGCTCAAGGGTGAAGGAATGTATTATGTGAACCCCTTCTGCGTAGCGTTTAACCCCGCGGCAAAGACAAAACTCGGACAAAGCGGCGACGTAACCACCGAAAAACCTGCCGTTGCCACAGGTCAGGGCCCGAATATGAAGATATCGCTGAAAGTTATGACTCTTTCAAACGCAAAGCAGAAGATAAACGACTGCCTGGGCAACCCCGTGGAGATAGGCATAGCGGTGACGTGGCGCGTTACCGATACGGCTAAGGCCGTTTTCAACGTCGATAACTACAAGGAATTTTTATCGCTCCAGTGCGACACGGCACTGCGCGATATCGTGCGAATCTATCCCTATGATGTGGCGCCCAATGTGGACACGACGGGCGACGGGCTTGCCGACGACGGAAGCCTGAGGGGCTCGAGCGAGATAGTAGTTAAGCGCATACGCGACAAAATACAGGAGAAAGTAGAAGACGCCGGGCTTGAAATAATCGAGGCAAGAATTACCTACCTTGCATACGCACCCGAAATTGCCGCGGCGATGTTGCAGAGGCAACAGGCCTCCGCCATTATCGATGCGCGCAAAATGATTGTAGACGGCGCTGTCGGCATGGTTGAAATGGCGCTGGAGCGCCTGAACGAAAATCACACGGTGGAGCTTGACGAAGAACGCAAAGCCGCAATGGTTTCCAATCTGTTGGTAGTGCTCTGCGGAAATAAGGACGCTCAGCCTGTGGTAAATTCAGGCTCACTGTATTAAAAGATTCACGAATTTTGATTTTTAGTTGCAACGCCGCGCGCATGACGGCGCGCGGCAAAAAATAATACTCAAAATAATATTCGACAATTAATAATTTATTTAATTTTTATTTATTTAATTAATTTTATTTTTTATTTATAATCAAATAATTGATTTTTATTTTTGATTTTTTAGGTGCGGCATGGAGAAGGAAAAGGATAACAATAAAAAGCAGATACCCCTGAGGCTGTCAAACAAGCTCTATGCCGAAATTGCGGCGTGGGCGGAAGACGATTTCCGCTCTGTAAACGGGCAGATTGAATTTTTGCTCACCGAGTGCGTTAAGAGGCGCAGGAGCAAAAAGGACGATTGAAATGAACAATTTAACTAAAAATATTTTAACTGTTTTAGGCGTGGTTGTAGTCATTGCAGAGTGCATTGTTATGGTATATTTTTGCAGGACTTTACCCGCAGTATACATGATTATTGGGACGGTATTTTTTGCGGGCGGCGGCATTGTGTATACGCGGTTTGCCTACCACATTGCCAAACACTATAATAAGATACACATGCGCAGATTCAAAAAGTTTGAAGAGAGCGCGGACAACTACGAGCCGAGTGACATGATTGTGCGGCGCACGCGCATTGCGGGCATAATTCTTATCGTCGTTTATGAGGTGTTCTTTATTATCGCAATGCTCTCTATAACATTTTAAATTTATACATGGTGCCGTGAATATATATAGGACAACCGGCACGGGCGCTACGAGGGAATTTATGAAAAAAGATTTTAAGACGGAGGGCGTTTACATACCCCAGCGCAGATGGGCGACGGTGCTCGGCGCGCTGTTCTTCCTGTGCTTAGGCGGTGTGTTGATTGCCGCGCCTGTACTTACATACCTTCTCCCTCTGCCCGCCGGCATTGCGGCGGAAGAGCTGTTGGCTTACAGAATAGGCGCGTTTTTGCTTGCAATAATTCTGGGCATACCGTTTATTATTTTCTGCATCTGCATGCTCATAAAACTGCACTATATGTTTGCACTGTATGCCGATGAGAACGGCCTGTTTGTGAATTCCCAGATGTTTTTGCCGATATTTATGCCTTGGGAGTGTGTGGTGGAAATTAAGTATTACCACAAGCATTTTGCGGGGCGCTACAGCAGGGTGCTTGAGGTTTGCTTAAACGGCGGCGCAACTGAGCATATGAACATAGTATGGCGGTTTTTTGCGCGCAGGCGCAGGATGAGGGGTTACCCCTACACCATTGCCATCGAATTTTCGCTCTGCAAGGGCAGGGCGGCGGACAACGCGGCAGATATAATCGAAGTGTGGCAAAAATGGTGCAGTGTACCAGAAATTGAAAATTGAGCGGCATATATGCCGCAACTAAAACTGAATACAGGAGAAGTATATGCGATTTATAGTAACAGACAGGCTTGTGCTGCGCAATGTTGAAGCGGCCGACGCAGAGGTTATGTACGATTACCGCAATAACGACTTGTGCGCACGATTTCAGCGTGGACAGACAATAGATTTGGGCGGAATAAAGGAACTGATTGAAAAACGCAAAGACGACAAACTTACTGTCGGAGGCAATTCTCTACTTGCAATCGCGCTCAAAGAAAGCGGAGAGATGATAGGCGAAATTGTAGTAATGCCGAATGACGGCGCAATTACGCTCGGATATACAATATCTTATAGACACCACAGAAAAGGATACGCCTACGAAGCTCTGCATGCACTCACAGAAAAGTTGCATGCCGAGTATCCGGATTGGGACTTTATATGTTTTACCGACAGAGAGAATGTTGCAAGCATGGAACTTTTGAAAAAACTCGGATATGAATATATGGGGTATGCCCCCAAAATTACTTCACAGGTGTTTGGGAAATGGGTAAAACCCGACGCGGCGGAAGAAATTGCGAAAGCGACACAAAAATAGAATTCATTATGAAAAAGCCGCGGGGCGCGAATTTACAATTCGCGCCCCGCGGCTTTATATTTAAATTGTCGGTAAACGAAAAGGACTATATTACGCTCTTCGCTTTGTTCAGTCACCTTAACAATAGCACGGGTATAATCTCATGAAGTAAGGGGCTTATATAATGCATTGGAAAGAGTATTGCGTGCTTACGCTTATTTTTACTGCTTAGCTATATTTTTGCCGTATATCGCCGAAACATTACCGGCAAACTTGCTCATATTATCGCAGTTCTTCAAAGGGACGCTGTCCTCATAGTCTGCAAGTTTTTTCTGCTGTTCGCGCGTGAGCTTTGAGGGGACTTCAATTTCGACCGTGACATAAAGATTACCCGTGCCGTTGACCGTCTTTACGCCCTTGCCTCGTATGCAGAACCGCGTACCCGACGCCGTACCCTCGGGCACATTATACTCTATTACATCGTCTATGCCGGGAACAAATATCTTGCCGCCGCATACCGCCGTTTTATATGAGATTGGCACTGTTACAAACAGGTCTTTATCCTCGCGCCGCAATAGCTTGTGCGGCTCTATCTGGAAATAGATGTATAAATCGCCTGGTTCGCCGCCGTTCGGCGCCGCCTGACCGTAGCCGCGCTTTCTTAGCGAGCTGTCTTTATCCACTCCTGCGGGAATATTTACGGTGAAACGCGTTTCAACCTTTTTGAAGCCCTTGCCCTTGCAATCGGGACACTTTTCGAGTATCTTTCTGCCTGTACCTCCGCAGTCCGGGCAGGCACCCACCTGAATGGTGCGCCCGAAGAGCGTATCCTGCTGAAACTTTACCCTGCCCGTTCCTCCGCAGCGTGAACATTTCTGGTATTCCGTGCCTCCGCGGGCACCCGTGCCCTTACACGAGCGGCAGGGCTCGTTGCGGAAATAGCTTATTTCCTTGGAACAGCCCTTTATCGCATCGAGGAAAGAAAGACGCACTGTCTGCTCGATATCGGCTCCCCGCGCAGGGCGCGACTGACGTGCTCCGCCGCCGAAACCGCCGCCGAAAAACGAGCTGAAGATATCGCCGAGGTCGGAAAAACCGCCGTCGGAGAAGCCGGAGAAACCGCCCGCACCGCCGAACCCGCCCATATTGGGATGCTCAAGCTCGTAGTCGTATTGCTTGCGCTTCTGCTCGTCAGACAAAACTGCATTTGCCTCGTTTACTTCCTTAAACTTTTCAGCCGCGGCAGCGTCGCCGGGGTGAAAATCGGGGTGATATTGTTTTGCGAGTTTGCGGTACGCCGATTTGATTTCGTCCTGCGTGGCCGTTTTTGAAACGCCTAAAATTTCGTAATAATTCTTCTTACTCTCTGCCATTATGTAACCTTATAAACTGCTTTAATGCGGGGCAAAATTTTAATTGAGCCGCACATATACCGCAACCAATTGATTATACCTGTTATTCTAACCGCTTTAGCGCACGGAGGAATTTTACCTCCCCCGTGCGCCCTTATACTTTAATTTAAATAAATAATGTGCGCAAGGCGAATTTAGTTCGCCGTTAAGCACGGCACAATATTACTTGTGCTGATTGAATTCGGTGTCGTCGCCGTTATCGCCGCCATTATTTGCAGCGCCCTGCGCCTGCTGATAGATTTTGGCAATCACGGGCTGAATTTCGCGTGTGAGCTCTTCGCTTGCCGCTTTTATTCTGTCGTTATCGCCGGACTCAAGTTCTGTCTTTGCCTTGGCAATGGCGTCTTCCACCGTCTTTTTATCTTCTTCAGAAAGTTTGTCGCCCGCTTCCTTTACGGTCTTTTCAAGGCTGTCAATCATACTTTCGAGGTTGTTCTTGTTATCGACCGCCTCTTTGCGCTTTTTGTCCTCTTCGGCATAACGCTCTGCATCCTTGACCGCCTTATCGATATCCTCTTCCGAAAGATTGGTTGAAGCCGTGATGGTAATATTGGTGCTCTTACCCGTGCCGAGGTCCTTTGCCGTTACGTTTACTATGCCGTTGGCGTCGACGTCGAAGGTAACTTCAATCTGAGGAACGCCGCGGGGTGCGGGAGGTATATCGGTGAGCATGAATCTGCCGAGCGACTTATTGTCCTTTGCAAATTTCCTCTCACCCTGAAGCACATTGATTTCCACGCCCGGCTGGTTATCCGCCGCGGTGGAGAACACCTGGCTCTTTTTTACGGGGATAGTGGTATTGCGCTCAATCAGCGGTGTGGATACGCCGCCCAACGTTTCGATGCCGAGTGTTAAGGGCATAACGTCGAGAAGGAGCACGTCTTTTACTTCGCCTGAGAGCACGCCGCCCTGAATGGCCGCGCCGATGGCTACGCATTCATCGGGGTTGATTCCCTTGAAGGGGTCCTTGCCCGTAATCGACTTAACTTTATCATATACGGCGGGAACACGCGTCGAGCCGCCCACCATTATGACTTTGTTGATATCGCTGTAGGTAAGGCCGGCGTCCTGCATTGCCTTGCGCATAGGTTCTACCGTGCGCTCTACGAGGTCTGCCGTGAGCGAATCGAACTTCTGGCGCGAAAGGTCATAATCGAGGTGTTCGGGAGTACCGTCTACAACCGTTATGAAGGGCAGGTTGATGTTGGTGTTGGTCATGCCGGAAAGCTCTATCTTGGCCTTTTCAGCTGCCTCTTTGAGCCTTTGCATAGCCATTCTGTCCTTAGAAAGGTCTACGCCCTTATCCTTTTTGAAGTTATCTACAAGCCAGTCGATAATCTTATTGTCGAAGTCGTCGCCGCCGAGGTGAGTATCGCCGTTGGTGGCAAGCACTTCAAACACTCCGTCGCCTATTTCGAGAATGGATACATCGAATGTGCCGCCGCCGAGGTCGTAAATCATTACCTTCTGGCTGCCCTCCTGCTTATCGAGGCCGTATGCAAGCGCGGCCGCCGTAGGCTCGTTAATAATTCTGAGCACGTTTAACCCTGCAATCTTGCCTGCATCCTTGGTAGCCTGACGCTGGGAGTCGTTGAAGTAAGCGGGGCAGGTAATGACCGCATCGGTAACCTTGCCGCCGAGATAGCTCTCTGCGTCTGCCTTTAACTTTGAGAGAATCATGGCCGATATCTCCTGAGGAGAATATCCCTTGTCGATATTGACCTTATAGGCCTCGCCCATGTGCCTCTTGATAGAAATTACTGTTTTATCGGGCTGCGCAACCGCAAGCCTCTTGGCCGCCTGGCCCACTATACGCGAACCGTCCGCCTTGAAAGATACTACCGAGGGGGTAGTTCTGCTGCCTTCGCTGTTGGGTATAACGACGGGCTCGCCGCCTTCCATAACCGCCACGCACGAGTTAGTCGTGCCGAGGTCGATACCAATTACCTTTCCCATATTATCAAACTCCTTATTATAATTCACGAAATTTTACGGCTGGTGACGCCGCAAAATTTCCGTGATTTGGGGGAGCCAGCTCCCCCTTGCCCCGATTTTTAGGGCTCTCCATTATATAATCGGGACAATTCCCCCTTTGGCGAGCCCGCTTTCGCGGCAAATTGGGTCTTTCTGCGGCGGGAAACCCGCCTTGAAACATA
>CALVWW010000024.1 GCA_944368155.1 uncultured Clostridia bacterium | reverse complement strand
GATTTTGTCAAAGACAAAAATTATCTTTTGTGCGTAGACAGCGACGGCTGTGCCATGGACACCATGAACGTAAAGCACTTTGAGTGCTTCGGTCCGTGTTTTGCCGACGAATGGCAGATAAAAGACCGCGCCGCCGCTCTCAGAAGGTGGAACGAGATAAATTTATACCAACTCACGCGCGGCATAAACCGCTTTAAGGCGCTTGCACAAATTTTGTGCGAAACATACCCGAACATCCCCGAATATGCCGCATTCAAAGCGTGGACAAACAGCGCAAAGGAACTCTCCGAATCTGCCGTAGAGGCGGAGATAAAGGCAGGCGGCGGGTATGTCTTTAAAAAGGCTCTCGTCTGGTCGCTCGCCACAAACAGGGCGATAGCTGCCCTCTCTGACGAAAAAAAGTGCGCGTTCAACGGCGTATATGAGGCGCTCAAAGAGGCGGGTAAAAATTTTGACATTGCCATTGTTTCCTCCGCAAATTATGCCGCCGTAACCGAGGAGTGGGAGAGATGCTCTCTTTTGTCTCTCGTCGACTGCGTAACCACTCAGCAGGACGGTTCCAAGTCGCACTGCATATCCCGCCTTATAGCCAAGGGGTATTCACCCCAAAATGTCGTTATGGTGGGTGACGCGCCCGGCGACCTGAATGCCGCCGAAAGCAACGGCGTGCAATTCTATCCTATACTCGTAAACCATGAGACAGAGAGCTGGCAGACCATTTTGCCTTCGCTAAATGAGGTTCTCGACGGGAAAAAACTTGACCTCAAAGACAAGTTTATAAACAATCTTTCTTAAATTAACCCACATGTATGAGGCAACTATTATGAAAATGACATTTCGCTGGTATGGAGAAAAGGACTGCATACCTTTAAACTACATAAAACAAATTCAGGGCATGACGGGCGTTGTAACCGCCGTGTACGACGAACCCGTGGGCGCGGTTTGGCCGCTTGAAAAACTTCTTCATCTCAAAAAGCTGTGCAACGACGCGGGGCTGGAGATGGAAGTTATCGAATCTGTTCCTGTGCACGAGGATATAAAGCTCGGCAAGCCCATGCGCGATAAATATATCGAGGCGTACAAACAGAACATTATCAACTGCGGCAAGGCGGGCGTAAAGTGCATATGCTACAACTTCATGCCCGTGTTCGATTGGTTCCGCACCAACCTTTACTTTAAGCATACCGACGGGTCAACCTCCCTTTCGTACAGCGAGGCAGACTTTGCCAAGCTCGATAAGCACAATCTCCGCCTGCCAGGCTGGGACGAGAGTTATACTCCCGAAGAGCTTAACGGCCTTTTAAAGGAATACGAGGGTATGACGCACGAAAAGTTGTTCGAAAACTTTGTGTATTTTTTAAATGCCGTCATGCCCGCCTGCGATGAGGCGGATGTAAATCTCGCAGTCCACCCGGACGACCCTCCTTGGGACATTTTTGACCTGCCCAGAATAGTGGGGAGGGAGGAGGACTATGACAGGCTGTTTGCCGCCGTACCCAACCCCCATAACGGCATAACCTTCTGCACGGGCAGCTTGGGTGCGGGCAGGTTCAACGACCTGACCAAAATGGCGGCAAAGTACGCAAAGCGCATCTACTTTGCGCACCTCCGCCAGCTCAAATACACGTCGGAAACCGACTTTTTTGAAAACGGCCACATGACAAACTGCGGCAACGTAGATGTGTACGGCATAGTGCGCGCGCTTGAGGAGAACGGCTTTGACGGCTACGTTCGCCCCGACCACGGTAGAAACGTGTGGGGCGAGGATGCAAAGCCAGGATACGGCCTTTACGACAGGGCAATGGGCGCCTGTTATTTAAGCGGTCTGTTCGAAGCCGTGCAAAAGGACTTGAAAAAGTAATCATAAAAAACTGCAAAAGTGTAATACATACGGCAATATGCCGCAACTAATTAATAATTACAGGAGATACGGATATGACATTACCTCAATTTTCTGAAGCGTTAAACGGCAAAGTAATAGCAATCACCGGCGCGGCGGGCGTGCTGTGCTCCATGCTTACCGAAGCTCTGTGCGAGTGCGGCGCAAAGGTCGCTCTTTTAGACAGAACTTACGAAAAGGCAAAGGAGTTTGAGGACAAGCTTACGACACGCGGACTTGTCGCCAAGGCATATGCCTGCAACGTGCTCGAGCCCGACTCCATAAAGGCTGCGCACGAGGGCGTATTTAAAGATTTTGGCCCGTGCGATATTCTGATAAACGGCGCGGGCGGCAACAACGCCAGGGCTAACACCGACGACGAGTTCTTCTCGCCAGAGGACGTCGGCAAGATGAAGACATTCTTCGATTTAGACCCCGAAGGCATTCAATTCGTTTTCAACTTAAACTATATGGGCACGCTCCTGCCCTCGCAGGAGTTTTCCAAGGATATGATAGGAAGGGAGGGTTGCTCTATCATCAATATTTCGTCGATGAACGCCTTCACGCCCCTCACCAAAATTCCCGCATACTCTGGCGCAAAAGCGGCGGTCTCCAACTTCACGCAGTGGCTGGCCGTGCACTTTGCAAAGGTGGGCATACGCTGCAATGCAATCGCGCCTGGTTTCTTTGTAACGGCGCAGAACCAGAAACTGCTGTTCAACGACGACGGCACACCAACGGCGCGCACGGGCAAGATTTTAAACAATACTCCCACGGCCCGCTTCGGTAAACCTGAAGAGCTCATCGGCGCGGTAATCTTCCTCGCAAGCGAACAGGCATCTTCTTTTGTGAACGGCGTAGTTCTTCCCGTCGACGGCGGCTTCAACGCCTACTCCGGTGTTTAAATTGTGCAGATAAATCAGATAAAATAATATAACCGCCCGCCGCGAAAATATGCGGCGGGCGGTTATATTTTCGGGTGTAAGCGCGTGGAAATGCTCTCCTGAATGTTTAATTTTGTAATTGGTAAACGTTTGGTAAACGTTTTTTAAAAGGCTCAAAAATGAGCGATTTTCAAGCATTTTTGCCTCATTTCCACGCAAAATCGAAGAGTTTTAAAATTCACTTTACCGCACCGCTTCAAGTCTAACAAGCTGAGAATGTTGGTGGTAATGATTTTTTGGGTTAGCTGTTCTCATTTTGTGCGGGCGCAGTGCTGCCCTTGCCAAATGTATTTTACGGCAAGCATTGACAAATTTTTTTTCTTCGCTATAATAATATCAAAATTTGCAAAATATTCCTTGTGGTAAGTGGAAAAGCAAGTCGCTGGATTTTAATCAAAAGGCGCCCGTTTTTGACTAAAATGGGCTCTTTTAAAAACACTTTAAGTAATTTGGAGCATAAACTTTAATGATTTTAGCGGAAAGACTTTGTAAAAATTACGTCACTAAAAGCGGAACGGTAGAGGCGCTCAAAGATTTCTCTTTTAATTTACCTCAAAGTGGTCTTGTTTTCGTGCTCGGCAAATCGGGCAGCGGAAAGACCACTCTTTTAAACGTGCTCGGCGGTCTTGACGGCTTTGACGGCGGAGACTTGATAGTAGAAGGGCATTCCGTGAAAGGGTTTTCCGAAAGACAGTATGACGATTATCGTAACCGTTATGTGGGATTTGTTTTTCAGGAATATAACCTTATAGAGAGTTATACGGTAAGCCAGAATATCGCACTCGCGCAACATTTGCGTGGCAAAAAGGACGCTTCGGCAGTTGACGACATATTAAAGCAGGTAGAGCTTGACGGCATGGGCGACAGGAAAGTTGTCGAGCTTTCCGGCGGACAGAGGCAGAGAGTGGCTATTGCGCGCGCCTTAATCAAAGGGGCGAAGCTCATACTCTGCGACGAGCCTACGGGCGCACTCGATTCTGAAACGGGCGCGACTATATTTGATTTACTCAAAAAAATCAGCGCGGATAAGCTCGTAGTCGTCGTATCTCACGACCGCGAAAGCGCGGAAAAGTACGGCGACGGCATTATTGAACTCAAAGACGGACGTATAATTTCGGATAATATTTCTCAAACGACTGTAAAAGGCGAAAATCATGTTGACGTAAGCACGGCGGAAGGCACGGACAAAAGCGGTCTTTCCGCGGCGGAAACTTTGCGGCTCGGCACGGGCTGTTTTGCCGCAAAGAAAATCCGTCTTATTATTGCCGCGTTTATTGCGCTCGTTGCGTTCACTATGTTCGGTTTTTCCAATATAGTAGCGGCATTTTCCCCGCGTAACGTGCTCGTAAATGCCTTTTCAGACGGCGCGGTGAGTTCGTTCTCATTTTCCAAATGCCCTACGCGGGACACTGAGGGCAATTATCTTTACGGACGCGTCAATATGGACGACGGCGATATAGCTCTGATTTCCGAAAATATCGGTTCGGTTGTATATCCCGTGCAACCGCTGTTCTGTGACGGATATTCCAATATAGGAATGGGGCTCGGCTATTATCTGCCTTCCTATTTTACACAGTTCAGCGGCTGCGTGCCGATAGACGGACAATTTGCGGACAGTTTCGGCTATGAACTTTATGGTAGTTTGCCTTCGTCTGCCGAAGAGGTCGTAATAACTGATTATACGTTCAGGATATATTCGGTGACGGGTTATTACGAAAACGGCAATGACTCCCCGATAGACGGCTACGACGATATGATAGGGCGTACTATAACGGTATCTGACGATATGTACGGACAGGTTGAGCTTACCGTGTGCGGCATTATGGATACGGAAGCTAACGACGCTCTTATCGACAATATCTTTGCCGCATACGATGAATGCGCGGGAAAAGGGGAGCCGATTCACCATAAGAATGAAACAATAGTACAGACTATGCTTGAAAACGGACCGCACAGTCTGCTATATCTGGATAGTGCATTTTTTGAAAAGTATACTTCTTACAGGTATTTCAGCGCACTTGAACAAGAGTGGGATTTCCCCGTTCAAAATGTAAACGTGGTTACGCGCTATATGGACGAGCATCCGTATTCGTCGCTGGCTGTATCGGGTATAGCCGACCGTGAATATATGCGCAGATATAATCTAGAAAAGCTGTATATGAAAGATGGCGTAACTTCGCTCTCGGCAAATCAGGTAATAATTCCGTCTTCCATGGTCGGCATCATTCAGGCGCTCGTCAGTACCGAAACGCATACAGACGTGGTAAAATGGTGCGCGGAACATTTTGAAGAGATTGCCTCCGCTTTCCGTGCCGATTACGGTTCCGCAGCCGACGAGGGCGATTATGCCGACTATATATTGCAGGGCGGAGAAAACAAATATCACGGCGGATATGACTACGATTATTTCTTTGACGCGGTCGTAAGGCGGGAAATTTCGCAGAACGAAGTCTTTTCTTCGGCAAAACTTACGGTTACGTCGCACGGATATGGGGACAACACGATTACCGACGAGTTTGACGCGGAAATCGTCGGCATATATTTCGACGACATCTCATATGCTTTCGTAGGCGACGACCTGTATTCGGAAGTCGAAAGCCTTGCCGCGCCTTATCTCAATAAGTACAGTTTTGCGCTTGCGCCCGTGCTGCGCAGCACAGCGGCGATAAACGGAGTGCTCGATTTTTCTGAAACAAAGTTCGGGCTCGGATATAACGATTATTCCGATTTTAACGACGCTGCAGTCTATGCTGTGCGCAACGACGTTACGGCTATGCTTGACGATACGGAGGGAGTATTTGAAACGTTGTCAGTAATATTTACGTGGGCGTCGGTGGTGCTGTTCGTAATGGTGGTGGCGTTCATGTCCTATTATTTCAGCGGCGTCATCTCGGACAAAATGAAGGAGACGGGCATACTCCGCGCGCTCGGCGCAAGCAAAATGCAGGTGGCGGGAATTTATCTCGCCCAGAACGGGATAATGACGGCTGTCGTCGCCGTGCTGTCGGTAGTTCTGTCCGCTGTTGCGGGGAATGTGGTAAACGCGGTGTTAGCAACGCAATTCGTCACGGGAATGACCTTTCTCGTCTATCCCGTTTGGTCGCCGTTTGCCGTGATTGCCGCAGCTGTAGTTTCGCTGTTTATAGGACTTATAATACCGCTTGCGAGAGCGATAAGAAAAAAGCCCGTAGAGATTATAAGGAACAGCAGGTAAAAATCTGTTTTATATGCACTATGAAAGAGCATGGTAAACTTTGCCATGCTCTTTTATTTTTTAAAAAAATATGTTCGTCTGCCATAAAATTCCATGGTGAAACGGTATGCTTATAACAGCCTTTGTCCACGCCGAGAGGCATAACAAAAGCATACGGAGCGAAAATTTAACTCGTTCGTCAGCGACTTAAAGCCGCTCATTATAAACAGTGACAGCCGCCATTGGCTACTCTATTTAAGAGGTCGTCGCACAACGTTCCCGGCTATTCTTGTACCGTACAAGTACGGCACGTCCTCTCGTCGCGGCAAATTTTGCTTTCAGCGGGGCGGCGCAAAGTGCGTTGCCTCGCAGTTTTCGCCGTTGCCGCTCCTCTTCCCGCAAAATCATTTTTTGCGGGATTGCTGCGGTGGGGGGGGTACCGTTTATTGTTTTTCAAAATACCGCCTACGCCTATAATAACGCTGACTGAATAAGTCCGTTAAACCCATATTTACCGAGGAGTTTCAAACTTAACTAAGGGGAAGGAACAAACTCCACAATAAAGGCTTGTATTTCCGGAAGATTCTGCCTCTTGCAAATAAAGTTTTTATAGACAGAGATTGCATCTTCAGTAGTATCATGCTATAATTTAATTGCGTGACAATTTAGTTGCCTTACATATAAGGTTACATAACGGTATTGGTGTGCCCGCTTTTCCTCTCATATAAAAGGTTGTAGCGCGATAACATTTAAGTGATACTCTATTTGCAGGCGTCCCTTAATTGAGGCACTTCTATTTTTTTGAAGACATGTCACAGACATTGCAAAATAAATTCGGTTATAGTAAACTGTATGCGTAAGACGAAGTGATTTGTTTGAAGAATAATAATCACGGCTTACTTGTTTAAGTATACTATTCAAAATAAACAAAGGAGAATAAAATGAAAAAAGTTTTTACTAAAAAAATGTGTGCTTTGTTGCTATGCTGTTGTATGGCGGGTTCGTCGATGTCCGGCCTTGCTGCCTGCACAGGTGACGAAACGACGCAGGATGACGGCTCGCAGAATGCTCTACCGGAAGCAACGTATCAACAGTACGATTATTCGGAGGACGACAGTAAATTTGCGCTCAGCCTTTCAAGCATTGCAACTTTTGTTACCGGAAAAATTGTAGATAAAGCCAAAAGCACGGCGATGGATTTTATATCAGATATTGGCAATAAAATTTGGACGAAAGCCACAGACTGGCTCAAAAATTCGCTGCTCTATTGTCTTGGTATCGAGCCTACTCCAGCCGAACCACAGTATACCATAAACGATGTTTATGAGCAGGTAACAACTATAAATAGCGAGATTAAAGCTCTTAAGGATGAAGTTGAGCAGTTGCAACAGCAAACTACAACGGGGCATTATGTAGATAAATATAATGCTTTTATGAGTATATATAATGCTGTAGTTGGCACGATAGAGGTGCCTGTTACTGCGCTTGAGCAGATAAATATCATGCGCTCGGACGACTTTGCCGAAGATTCGCAGGTGCAGAGCGACTATGAGGCCGCAGCCGGTTCGCTTGAGGGAAACATCCGCGGTAGCGGGAATATGGCAACACCTATAAATCAGCAGACGGATTTGAGCAGGTCGGTCATAAACCTTGGTAAAAGCATGATAGGTGACTCCGGCATAACAGATGTCGACAAGGACGGCATATTCAGTGTAATACGCTACTTTTCAGAACTTCAGACTCCATGGCAGCACCAGCGCAAGGCGATAGAGGACAACTACCTCGCCACTCTCATCTATACATATCAGCTTGCACATTCGCTTGTTTTATTTGACCTTACTTATCAAATGCAGAAGTATGATATCGGCGGGGTATATACGGCGGCGGATGACGGCACCGTGCTTGCATTCCAGTATCCCGCTGAGGGCGGACAGTGGTATTACAATGCCTACCCTTATGCCGAGGCATCTTTGAGAAATGAGTATTCAAAGGAGTTTGACTCCTTTGAAGAAGATGGCAGCCCAGTCACCATCCATTCTCTCACTCCTGAAATGACGGGTGTCGGCGGAAATTATTCCGACCTGTATTATCTCTTCGGATATTATGCTCAGCATGTATCGCAATATAACACAATAATGGTAAAGTTCAATAACTATACCCGCGAGGACATTGAAGGGCAACTTGTGCTGCAAAAGGCAATTAAAAGCGATGGAACCTATGACGAACAGAGTTTCCCTAAATCTCTCACCGGAATGGTATCTCAAGATTTTATCTCGCTCAATGCTGATGATGAATTTTATATCGACTTTGACAAGTTCAACAATTGCACCAAGTCAGAATTTTTGAATTTCATAAATATAATAAAACCTTACGCCAGCGAAAAATCGCTGTATGAATATCTCAGCTATGTCGGTTTCGAAATCCCGCGATCCGGTTCGGGCGCTTATAAAAATTACTTTGTCCTTGGCGTACAAAAATTAAATGACTTTAGTCGCGTTGATAATTACCAGCACATAAGGCCGTTTCTGCTGTATTCAATTGATATGGATGCAAAGGTAAAGGATATAGGCTATGATTCATTCTTTACCTGTTTGTGGTGCACGGGTGCTAAATGGTCTGGCGTATGCAACGATAAAAAGAGTTATACGCA
>CALVWW010000023.1 GCA_944368155.1 uncultured Clostridia bacterium | reverse complement strand
GAGGTCACGCCATTACCAATAGTCACGCTTGTAAGCGAAGTACAATAAGCGAATGCCTGTTCACCAATAGAGGTCACTGGCAGATTATTATGTGTAGCGGGGATAACTATGTCTGTCTCGGTTGCTGTGCCTATGCTGCTTACTATATAATAGGTGCCGTCGTCTGAAATGGTATATTCCAGTCCTTCTGTGGGTGCAACAATTTCGGTATATCCGCATACAGTGCATACATCGCCGACAAAATTATGGCCTTTTGCAGAAATTTTTTTATAGGTGGAATATTCGCACCTTGTACAGGTTGCGTAGGCTTCCCAACCGCTATCAGTGCAAGTTGCGGCCTTTGCGGCATGTTCTATTAAATCATGTCCCAATTCGGTAATCGCTTCAGTGTAGCTGTCGCCGCATTCCTCGCAGGTGTAGGTGCGTACGCCCGCAGTGGTGCATCCGGGCTGAGTAGTTACACTGCTTATATAGCTGTGTTTATGAGGTTCAGGCTTTGGCTGTTCGTCCTGTCCGGGCTGTTCGCCTTGTCCGGGCTGTTCGCCTTGTTCGGGCTGTTCGCCTTGTCCGGGCTGCTCGCCTTGTTCGGGCTGTTCGCCTTGTCCGGGCTGCTCGCCTTGTCCGGGCTGCTCGCCTTGTCCGGGCTGTTCGCCTTGTCCGGGCTGCTCGCCTTGTCCGGGCTGTTCGCCTTGTCCGGGCTGCTCGCCTTGTCCGGGCTGCTCGCCTTGTCCGTTGTCGTTCCCCTCGGGGGCGGTTTGACTGCTGTTGTTGCAGCTACTGAAATTATCGCAACTACTGAAATTGTTGCAACTGCTGCAACTGTCGCATGCCGAAAGTGCAAACATAATACATATCGCGGCAACTATTGCCAGCAAAATTACAAGCAACTTTCTTTTCATAAAATTTCTCCCGTGTTTTATTTGCAGGGCAATTTTTCCGCCGCATTAAAAAAGCGCGCCTTCAACCAAAGACACGCCCTGCATAATAGTATCTCCGATTGTTGCTACACAAACTTCCCTTGCAATGGAAAATAGAGATGCGAAAATGCCTGTTTCGTATCCATTGCAAGGATAATTCAGTTTGTGTAGCATTTTGATTTTAGCATAAACGGTCGCAAATTTCAAGGGAGTATGCGGCGATTTATAGAATATTTTATAAAAAATGCCGCCTGCCCTGCATTTTGACTGCGTTTATTAAAATAATTATAACATCTCTATGTGCAAATTGCAATACATAAATGAGTTTTAGCAAATTCCTATATTATAATATGGTGTATAATTCAGCGGGGTAAAGCAAAATACGGCAAAGATGTATTGCGGCGGGGCTAAGTGGGCAATAATTAAATAAATTTGCTCAATTCATTTGACAAAAACATTAGCTTTTGTTAAAATACCTCTTGCTGTTATGGTTAAATTGGGTCGTTATGCTTAATAACGACCTTTAAACAGTGTTTACAGCATGTCATTTTCGCGGGCATATATAGGCTCGAACGAGAATTTTGTGAACTCTTTCTGAAAACAATTTGCGTTTCAAGGCGGGTTTCCCGCCGCAGAAAGACCCTATTTGCTGCGGTCAGCAGGCTCACCAAGAGTGAATTTGCGCGACTATATATTTCATGGGCACTTAGGGTCGCGCAAAGAGGGGCTGGCCCCTCAAACTCACGAATAATTTAGCTTTCGGCTAAAGCTAAATTATTGTGAACTGTTTAGCCTTTTTTCACGTTCGCATAAGGGACGGACGAGGATAAAAGATATATTCCACAGGCGGCGCTCTTGCGCACGCCGAGTAAAACAAGGAGGAAACAAATGCCTACAATCAACCAGCTTATAAAGCACGGCAGAGAGAAGCAGGTTTATAAGTCCAAGTCACCCATACTTGACAACTGCCCCCAGAAGCGCGGCGTGTGCCTTTCGGTTACCACCACGACTCCTAAAAAGCCTAACTCTGCTATAAGAAAGATTGCGAGAGTTCGCCTTACCAACAAGCAGGAAGGTACCGTTTACATTCCCGGCGAAGGCCACAACCTTCAGGAGCACTCTTCCGTTCTTATCCGCGGCGGCAGGGTTAAAGACCTGCCCGGCGTTCGTTACCACATCGTGCGCGGCGCCCTCGATACCGCAGGCGTGGCAAAGCGCAAGCAGGCCCGTTCCCGCTACGGCGCAAAGAAGCCCAAGGCTTAATCGCACCAAAATAATTTAACACCCTACTTGTTTCGGAATATATCTTCCCTTACCCGATAAAAGTAGGCAGTATTCGCAAAATGCTGAAAAAGTATAATTGCGGAGAAGATTTGCTACCACAAAAATGTTCACGAAAAATCTTTTGACGCTGCCAAAATCTTTTTCCGTGAGGCAAGCGGTTTAATTCTTAAAAAATAATGCCGAAAAAAGAGCAGCAGGATTCCCTGCGATACCTCTTTTTACGACTTACCGTAAAAATCACGGCAAAGATTTTGCGTGAGTTTTTATTGTGGCAAGCAATAGCTTATTTGGAGCTTTAAATAAAAAATTAAAGCTCGCCCAAACCGAATAAAATAAAAGGAGATTATTATGCCCAGAAGAGGTAACGTCCCCAAGAGGGACGTGCTGCCCGATCCCGTGTATAATTCGAAGGTTGTAACAAAGCTGATAAACCAGATTATGTACGACGGCAATAAGGGAACGGCGCAGAACATAGTTTATGACGCGTTCAAAATTATGTCTGAAAAACTCGGACAGGACGCAATGGATATATTCAATCAGGCAATGAACAATATTATGCCCGTATTGGAAGTTAAGGCAAGGCGCGTAGGCGGCGCCAACTATCAGGTGCCCATGGAAATCAGACCCGAAAGAAGGCAGACGCTCGCTATCCGCTGGCTGGTCATCAACACCCGCAAGCGTTCGGAGCGCGGCATGAGCGCAAAGCTTGCGGCTGAGCTTATGGACGCTTTCAACAACACCGGCGGCACCGTTAAGAAGAAGGAAGATACGCACAGAATGGCAGAGGCAAACAAGGCGTTTGCCCACTTCAGATTCTGAGTTTACCGGAGTAACATATGGCAAGAGAATACGATTTATTGCATACCCGCAACATCGGTATAATGGCGCACATCGACGCCGGCAAAACAACTACTACCGAGCGTATACTTTATTATACCGGTATCAACCATAAGATAGGCGAAACGCACGACGGTACTGCCACTATGGACTGGATGGTGCAGGAGCAGGAGCGCGGCATAACTATTACTTCGGCCGCAACCACCTGCCATTGGATTCGTTCGGGCAAGGCAAAGGCAGACGAGTGCCGCATAAACATTATCGATACCCCGGGCCACGTTGACTTCACCGTAGAAGTAGAGCGTTCGCTCCGCGTTCTCGACGGCGCCATCGCAACATTCTGCGCAAAGGGCGGCGTTGAACCCCAGTCGGAAACTGTTTGGCGCCAGGCTGATAAGTATAAGGTTCCCCGCATTGCATATGTTAACAAGATGGACATCAACGGCGCAAACTTCGAGCGTGCCGTAAGAATGATGAGGGAGAGGCTCTCCGCCAACCCTGTTCCCATCGAGCTTCCCATCGGCAAGGAGGCAACTTTCCGCGGAATAGTCGACCTCGTTGAGATGAACGCCGAAATCTATGATTCCGACGACGGAAAGCAGTATCATAAGGACGAAATCCCCGAGGATATGCGCGCCGAGGCCGAAGAGCTTCACATGAAGATAATGGAAGCTGCCGCCGAAGGCGACGACGAGCTCATGGAGAAATTCCTTGAAACCATGGAGCTCACCCCCGACGAGATAAGAAAGGGTCTGCGCGCGGCGACTATCGACATGAAGTGCACCCCCGTTCTCTGCGGTTCCTCATACAAGAACAAGGGCGTTCAGATGCTTTTGGACGCCGTAATAGATTACCTTCCTTCCCCTGTGGACGTTGACCACGTAAAGGGCGTCAACCCCAAGACAGGCGAAGAGGAGGAGCGCAAGACTTCCGACGAAGAACCCTTCTCCGGCCTTGCATTCAAGATTGCTACCGATCCTTATGTGGGCAGGCTTGCTTACTTCAGAGCTTACTCCGGCGTATTGGAGAGCGGCTCCTATGTATACAACTCCACAAAGGGCAAGAGGGAGCGCGTTGGCCGCCTCGTACAGATGCACGCCAACACCCGTACCGAAATTCCCAAGGTTTACTCGGGCGATATCTGCGCGATAGTAGGCCTTAAAGATACCACCACAGGCGACACTCTCTGCGACGAAGCTCATCCCATCGTTCTTGAACAGATGACCTTCTCCGACCCCGTTATCCAGCTCTCGATAGAGCCTAAGACCAAGGCCGGTCAGGAAAAGATGACTATGGCGCTCATTAAGCTCGCAGAAGAGGACCCTACTTTCAAGACCTACACCGACCAGGAGACCGGTCAGACTATAATCGCAGGCATGGGCGAACTCCACCTCGACATTATCGTAGACAGGCTTCTGCGTGAATTCAAGGTTGAAGCGAACGTAGGCGCTCCTCAGGTTGCCTACCGCGAGACTTTCAAGCAGGCGGTCGACGCCGAGGGTCTTTACAAGAGGCAGTCGGGTGGTAAGGGCCAGTATGGTCACTGCAAGATTCATCTCATTCCCGGCGAACCCGGCTCGGGCTATGTGTTCGAAGACCTCACCGTCGGCGGTTCTATTCCTAAGGAATATATTCCCGCAATCGACAAGGGTATTCAGGGCGCAGCCAAGAACGGCTTCCTTGCCGGCTACGAAGTTGTTGACTTCAAGGTTCAGGTATACGACGGAAGCTTCCACGAGGTAGACTCCTCCGAAATGGCATTCCAGATAGCCGGCTCTATGGCGTTCAAAAACGGCATGGAAAAGGCAAAGGCAGTGCTGCTTGAGCCTATAATGAAGGTTGAAGTTATCACTCCCGACGATTACTTCGGCGATATCATGGGTAACGTGACATCCCGCCGCGGTACAATCGTATCCACCGACGACAGGGCGGGCGCCAAAGTAGTTGACGCGGAAGTTCCTCTTTCCGAGATGTTCGGTTATGCAACCGACCTTCGTTCGCGCACTCAGGGCCGCGGTCAGTTCACAATGCAGTTCGACCACTACGCCGAAGTGCCCAAGTCGGTAGCCGAAAAGGTAATAGGCGAACGCGCGAAGCGCAACAACTGAAATTTACTGCATGCCGCCGTGCAAGGCGGCGTGCAACTAAAAAATTTTTTAATACAAGCCTCTATTTGATTGTATTTTTAAAATTTTTAATATATAATGTTAAAGACGGCTAAAATGGCCGCAATTTTGCAGCAAATTGAAATGATAGATAGCTGCGTCGCCTGCAAAAGCGGGCAAAAGTTATCGTTTAAATAATATTTAAAGGAGAAAACAAAAATGGCAAAGGCTAAGTACGACAACAGCAAGCCCCACGTTAACATTGGCACTATCGGCCACGTTGACCACGGCAAGACCACTCTGACCGCAGCTATCACTATGGTTATGGCATGCAAAGGTCAGGCTCAGAAGATGAGATACGACGAAATCGATAAGGCTCCCGAAGAGAAGGCTCGTGGTATCACGATTAACACCGCTCACGTAGAGTATCAGACAGATAAGCGCCACTATGCGCACGTTGACTGCCCGGGACATGCCGACTACGTTAAGAACATGATTACCGGTGCCGCTCAGATGGACGGCGCTATCCTCGTAGTTGCAGCGACCGACGGTCCCATGCCCCAGACCCGTGAGCACATCCTGCTCGCCCGTCAGGTAGGCGTTCCCTACATCGTTGTATTCCTCAACAAGTGCGACCAGATGGACGACCCCGAGCTTCTTGAGCTCGTAGAAATGGAGATAAGAGACGTTCTCAACCAGTACGGCTTCCCCGGCGATGATACCCCTATCATCCGCGGTTCCGCACTCAAGGCTCTTGAGAAAGCTACCTCCGGCGCTCCCGATGCAGAAATCCTTGCAGCTCCCGAATGCCAGTGCATTCTTGAACTCATGGACATTATCGACAGCTACATCCCCACTCCCGAGCGTGATACCGATAAGCCCTTCCTTCTTCCCGTGGAAGACGTATTCACCATCTCCGGCCGCGGCACCGTTGCTACCGGTCGTGTAGAGCGCGGCGTAGCTCATGTCGGTGACCCTGCAGAAATCGTAGGCCTCATCGATAAGCCCGTAGGCACCGTTATTACCGGCCTTGAAATGTTCCACAAGAGCGTTGATGAAGCTATCGCAGGCTTCAACATCGGCGCACTCCTTCGTGGTATCGACCGTAAGGGCATTGAAAAGGGCCAGGTTCTTGCTAAGCCCGGTTCGGTTAAGACCGCTACCAAGTTCGAAGCTCAGGTTTACGTTCTTAAGGCAGAAGAAGGCGGACGTCACACTCCTTTCTTCAACCACTATCGTCCTCAGTTCTTCATCAGAACTACCGACGTTACCGGTTCCATCGATCTTCCTGCAGGCACCGAAATGGTAATGCCCGGTGACCACGTAACCATCACCGTTGAGCTTATCAAGCCCGTTGCAGTTGAAGAAAAGCTTAAGTTCGCTATCCGTGAGGGCGGCAGGACTGTAGGTTCGGGCGTTATCTCCAAGGTTCTTGGTTAATCGCGCCTCTCAAAACTTCATATAAGCGTCACACTACTTTGTCGCTGTTACGGGTATGCTCGGTCACTTACCTCTAAGTAAGCTCCCTCACATCTTCCGCCAGCTCCTTGTACTGCTCGCTTTTCTGAAGTTTTAACGAACCTGATTTATATTAACGTAAAAAAAGCTGATTAGTTTTCACTAATCAGCTTTTTAAATAATTAATGTTCAAATAATCAGCATGGAAAAAATTGCAAGTTTTACGGTAAATCATTTAAAGCTCCTGCCGGGGCTCTATCTCTCGCGCGTGGACGAGAAGGACGGCGTTGCCGTTTCAACATTTGATATCAGAATTACTGCGCCCAACCGTGAGCCGCCCGTCGATGTACCCGCCCTGCACACAATCGAGCACCTCGGCGCGACCTATCTTCGCAATAGCGGGCGTAAGGATGAGGTCGTATACTTCGGCCCGATGGGCTGCCGTACAGGCTGCTATCTGTTAATGTTCGGCAGACTCGAGCCCCGTGATGTGTTCGGCATCGTTGCGGATATGTGCAGGTTTATTCTGTCTTTCGAAGGCGATATTCCCGGCGCAAAGCCCGTGGAGTGCGGCAATTTCAGCGAACAGAATCTCCCCATGGCAAAATATTATATCGGGCGCTACCTTGTTGAGCTGGAAGCAAATAAAAGATTTGTTTATCCCGAATAAAGCTGAAAAAGCCGCGGCGTTGCCGCGGCTTAATTGTTATAATAAAGTTTTATATGCAAATTCCTCTGTTAAAATGCGGGAAATGCATTGTTATATTGTTATTTTTGTTTAGGCGCAGTGACATTGTAAAACTCACACATATCCTTCAGAGTGCAGTTTATGCAGTCAGGTTTTTGCGAATGGCAGACTCTTCTGCCGTGATAAATCAGCCAGTGGTGCGCTTTCGACCAATCGCTTCTCGGTATGGCATCTTTAAGCTGCAATTCAGTCTTTTCCGGTGTGTTTGCGTGCGCAAGGCCCAGTCTGTTCGAAACCCTGAACACATGCGTATCCACGGCAATGGCGTCTCCGCCGAACGCCACGGCGTAAACTACGTTTGCCGTCTTTTGTCCCACGCCCGCAAGCTTTTTTAAATCTTCGTGCGAGGAGGGCACTTCGCCTGCAAACTTTTCAATTATGTCGCGGCTGGCGGAAAGTATGTGCGCCGCCTTATTATGATAAAAACCGCAGGAGAAGATATATTTTTCAAGCTCTTCCTGCGATAGTTCAAGCATCTTTTGCGGTGTGTTGTGCTCTCTGAAAAGGACGTCGGTCACTTTATTCACGCGTTCATCGGTGCATTGAGCCGAAAGTATAACAGCCACCAGAAGTTCATACGGGCTTTTATATTGCAGCGCGGGCTTTGCGTCGGGGTAGAGGCGGGCAAGTTCTTCAAGTATCTGTTCTTTAGTACTATTTTCCATATTTTAAATTCTATCACTTTTTTTGCGGCTATGCAACTGTGCTTGCCATGTTTTAAAAAATAGCGGCGGGCGGCGTGCCTTTTAAGGGCGCGCCGCCCGCCGCGGCATCTGTATATTTTTTGTTTACATTTTTTTATAAAAACTTCCGCCCGCCCCGCGCGATACCGCATAAAATCCGTTGAATGTCGAATAGGAGTGCGCAATGGCAAATTTGGCCGAATTGTGCGCTCTGCCCGGATATTTTACCGAAAATCCGCACCCTATTTTAAGCTCCGACGGCGTTGCAATCACGGTTGCTGCAACGCCCATCGCGCACAGCCGTGCTTTGCAATCGAGCGCCTGCGTACGCGAGCGGAAAACCGCCAAAATTTCCGTCATAATCTCGCTTGCCCCCATAGTATATTAAATATAACCGTATGGCGCCGGAACGGGTGTACAAGCCCGCGGCGCGCCGACCGTTTTATACCATAATATGAATGTTTGGGGGTAATTGCTAAATGATTTATTTCGACAATGCCGCCACAGGCGGCTTCAAGCCCGATTGCGTGCTCTCAGCTGTGAGCGCCGCGATAAAGGTGTGCGCCAACCCGGGCCGCAGCGGGCACAGGCTTTCGGTAGCCTGCATGGAGCGGGTCTATGCCTGCCGCAGGCAGCTCATGGAGTTTTTCGGCGGATATTCCTGTGAAAGGACGATTTTCACAAAAAACTGCACAGAGGCACTGAATATCGCCCTTTTAGGTACGCTCCGCCCCGGAGATAAGGTAGTTACGACCTTCGCGGAGCACAATTCTGTACTCCGGCCTCTGCAGTATCTCGAAAAAACGGGAGTGCAGGTGGAACTTGCTCCTCTCAACTTCCGCGGTGAAATAGATATAGCGGCGCTCGCGTCCATGGTGCGCGCAGATACAAAAGCGGTGGTGGTAACCCTCGCCTCAAATGTTACAGGCGCTTCACCCGACATAAAAAAGCTGCGTTCGGCAATCCCTCCCCGCACTCTGCTGATTTGTGACGGCGCCCAGGCGTGCGGTCATATTCCGGTAAATATGCGCGAGTGCGGTATAGACGCGCTCGCCGTTGCCGGGCACAAGGGCATGTACGGAATACAGGGCAGCGGCGTTTTGCTCTTTTCCGGGCGGCTCGACCCTTCCCCCATAATGTTCGGCGGAACGGGAAGTGAAAGCTTCAATCTGAATATGCCCGATTTTTACCCCGACAGACTTGAAAGCGGTACGGTCAACTATCCCGCCATAGTATCGCTCGCCGAGGGCGCGCTCTATTTAAAATCGCGCTTCAACGAGGAGCGCGATAAGCTTTTTCACCTTACGTCCCTGCTCATTGAAAAGCTCAATGCGTTGCAGTTCATTAAAGTATATTCCCGCCCCAATTACTTCGGAATAGTTGCCTTCGAGGTGGAGAACAGAGGGTCGGAGCAGGTAGCCGGACTTCTTTCCGAGGAATTCTCAATATGCGTGCGAGGAGGTCTTCACTGCGCGCCTCTCATGCATGAAGCACTCGGAACAACCGAACGCGGTCTTGTCCGCGTTTCGCTTTCGCCTTTCAATACCGAAAGAGAGACCGAAGTTTTTATTACCGCAATAAAGGCAATTGCTGCACGGTAAACTTACGCAGGCCGCCGGAAGGCGGCCTGCAAACGTTATCGGCACACGGTCAGATGCGTTTCAGCCTTGCTATAATGCTCTTTAGTTTCTGCCGTTTAAAACCGTCTAACGTCGGCGCCATCAGGTTATAAAAATTGTCCAAATCGGCATTTGTCAGCGTGCCTGCACGCTTGCCGCGCTCTGCCTCTTCAATTATGGCTTTCATTATATCGCTCTGGCTTCTGCCCTGCATTGAGGCTGCAACATTTTTTATCAGGTTGACGCCCTTGTCGTTTTCAAAGTCGCTTTTGTTCTGCCCGTTCTTTCCGCTCCCGTTTTCCATGCCGTCTGAATAACTTTTAAAATCTTTCACGCCGTCCTCCGCATATAATAATATCAGCAAACAAAAATATCATTAGTAATAATTTATGCGGCGGTATAAAATTATGCAACTTATTGTGCTTCTCGCTCTGCTTTTGTACGGCGGAAAGGGCGAAAATGCAAAACTTTTCAAACAGTTCAAACCCCTTCTTGAGTCTGTCGGCGGCGACGACGTAAAAAAGGCGCTTAAAGAGGCGGAGGAGCTTGAAGGCGTGATTTCTGCCTTCGGCAATATGACGCATGCATCGGGTACGGTTTCGCCCTCAGCAGACAGAGAAGATTCAGAAGGGACTGAAGGCGGCCGCTATGAAGCGCCTGCAGCTCATAAATCCGGCGATTCCGCAGACGGAGAGAATAATACCGTTGGTGAAGAATTTCCCCTTGCGCCTATAGCGGGCATTGCCGACAGGGAAATACTCTACCGCATGGTTCAGTACTTTTCGCAGAGCGGCTGAAAAAATTTTTTAACCCGTTTTCAGCTCAGCGCGCGTGCCGCCGTATATTTGCGCGATTATATAATATGTATATATGGCTGTGTAAATTATGTATGCGGTGTTTGCGTGCGCACAATATATTGTGTGTCAAAATAAAAAACGAAAAACTGCGCAAAAAATCGTCAATCTTTTTAAATTTTTTTTAAAATTTGCTTGACTTATTTTAAACCTTTTGCTATCATATAAAAGCTGTCGTTGAGGCAGCTTAGTTTTTCTCTTTGAGAAAGACCAAAACCAGACTTTAGTCTGGGAAGCGAAGATTGACAACTGCATAGAGAAAAGAAAGAAAACAAGTACAAAAGGCAATTTAC
>CALVWW010000022.1 GCA_944368155.1 uncultured Clostridia bacterium | reverse complement strand
TTATACATTATAAATGGAGTTATCAGCATGAAAACCTACATGGCAAACGCCCAGACAGTAGAAAGAAAATGGTATGTTGTCGACGCGGCAGGCGTGCCCCTCGGCCGTCTTGCGTCCAAGGTTGCCGCCGTTCTTCGCGGTAAAAACAAGCCCGTTTTCACGCCCAACGTAGACACGGGCGATTTCGTCATAGTCATCAATTCCGATAAGGTCGTTTTAACGGGCAAAAAGCTCGAGGATAAATTCTATCGTTATCACACCGGCTATATCGGCGGATTGAAGGAAGTATCCTATAAAAAGATGCTCGCGGAAAAGAGCGACCTCGCCGTATACGAAGCGGTAAGGGGTATGCTCCCCAAAAATTCTTTGGGCAGGGATATGATAAAGAAATTGCGCGTGTATAAGGGTGCGGAGCACAATCACGCAGCGCAGAAGCCCGAAGTGCTCAATTTATTTTAAGGAATGTGAGGTAAAAAAGTTATGGCAAAGGCAACTTTAAAGAAAAAACTTCAATTCTGGGGCACCGGCAGAAGAAAAAAGGCTATCGCCCGTGTGCGCCTTATTCCCGCAGGCAGCGGCAATATAGTTATCAACGAGAGGGCTTTTGAGGATTATTTCCCTCAGTCGGTACTTCGTTACGACGTAATGCAGCCCCTTGTTCTCCTTGCCGCGGAAGGTAAGTACGATGTATATGTCAACGTATACGGCGGCGGTCTCACCGGTCAGGCGGGCGCTATCCGTCTCGGCATTTCCCGCGCTCTCCTTCAGGCAGAGCCCGAAAGCCGCCCCGCTCTCAAAAAAGCAGGTTTCTTAACACGCGATCCCCGCGTAAAGGAGCGCAAAAAGTACGGCCTCAAGAAAGCGCGCCGCGCTCCTCAGTTCTCCAAGAGATAATCTTGGAAAAACGCCAGAATCGTTACGTTTTCCGGATGCACGCAAAGCCGATGCTTTGCGTGCGTTTTTTTGATTTGCGGACGTTAAAAGTTTCTCCTGGCCGCCTGCAATTAAATTTCATTATTTGTGAAAAAATTTAAATTTGCCTATTGATTTTTGTGCGGCGGTATGTTATAATGACTTAGACGGCGGAAAAGCGCCGAAAACAAAACTCACATGGCGGCGAGCGCCGCACAAAGGGGGATTTTTTAATGAAAAACGTAATCGTCGGTCAGTCAGGCGGCCCTACCGCCGTAATCAACTCCAGCCTGCTTGGCGTATTCAAAACGGCCAAAGACAGGGGTGCAGACATTGTTTACGGTATGGTGCACGGCATAAAGGGACTTCTGGACAGGAACATTGTCGACCTCTCTACACAGATAAAGAACGACCTCGACATGGACCTTCTCAAAAGGACGCCTTCGTCCTTCCTCGGCTCCTGCCGCTATAAATTGCCCGATATCGAAGGCAATGAAAAGACATATGAAGAGATTTTTAAAATTTTAAAGGAACTCAACATATACGCCTTCTTCTATATCGGCGGCAATGACTCGATGGATACAATCAAAAAGCTGTCCGACTACGGCGAAATGGTAAAGAGCCCCATAAGATTTATGGGCGTTCCCAAGACTATCGATAACGACCTTGCCATAACCGACCATACCCCCGGCTACGGCAGCGCCGCAAAATACATAGCTTCAACCACCAAAGAAATAATCCGCGACGGCCTTGTTTACGACTATCCCGTTGTTTCTATAATAGAGGTAATGGGCCGCAATGCGGGCTGGCTTACTGCTGCGGCGGCACTTGCCAAGGGAGAAGACTGCGAGGGAGTAGACCTCATATATCTTCCCGAGCGAGTGTTCGACCTCGACAATTTCCTTGATAAGGTAGGCGAGCTCTACAAGCAGAAGCGTTCTGTGGTAATCGCCGTATCCGAGGGCGTTAAGATTGCCGACGGCAGATATGTTTGCGAACTTGCCGACCATGTCGACTATGTCGACGCATTCGGACATAAGCAGCTCGCCGGCACGGCGCGTTTCCTTGCTGCAAAGGTAGCCGAAAAGTACGGCGTAAAGACGAGGGCCATTGAGCTGTCCTCTCTCCAGCGCTGTGCGTCGCATATCACTTCGCGTATCGACGTGACCGAGGCGTTCAACGCAGGCGGCGCCGCTGTTAAAGCTGCGTTCGAAGGTATGAGCGGACAGGTTATCACCCTTAAGCGCGTTTCCGAAGACCCTTATATGTGCGTAACGGAGCCCGCCGACGTTCACTTCATAGCCAACGTTGAAAAGAAGGTTCCCGACGAGTGGATAAACGCAGACGGCACCAACGTTCTCGAGCCCCTCGTTCACTACATCCGTCCCCTCATTCAGGCGGAAATTGCTCCTCTGTGGGTCGACGGTCTTCCCCGCCATCTCATTCTCAATAAATAACAGGGTAAAGCG
This sequence comes from uncultured Clostridia bacterium, assembly GCA_944368155.1. GTDB lineage: Bacteria > Bacillota > Clostridia > Christensenellales > Borkfalkiaceae > Coproplasma. The sequence goes on along the minus strand of CALVWW010000022.1, from coordinate 9,363 downwards.
GCACGGTGTGCCGGTATTCCCTCTCGTTCTCCTTTTTAATAATAAATAAAGCGTGTGAGCCGCCGCGGCATATGCCGCGGCGGCTCACACGCAGTAAAAGCAGTGTATCAGGCGTCTTTCACCGTCCTTTCCTAAGCCTTGCGGCCATCTTTTCATGCCGCTCCATGATTGCGGCAGCGGCGTTTGCCGCGGCGGACGGAGCGCCTTTTTCCGTCTTGTCGGAGACGTGTTCAGCTTGTGCCGCTGTGCCGCCTTTCTGCTCTTCCGGCGTGCTTTCGCCGCCGCTTTCTGGTTTCTCTGCGCTGTCGGCTCTGCCGAGCGCCCTCAAAAAATCGAAAATGGTAAACTTATCCGTGTTTCTGCGCTCCTTTTTACTAAATTTTCATTAAATACAACTTGTTTTTAATTGCTTAAAACTATGTTTTGGTATATAATTAAAACTGCTGTACTCGGCAGATATTCCGCCATATTCTATTCTATTTCGTACGGCAACCAACTGATTACAGTATCGGGGTAAAAAATGCATAAAAAGGTAAAAAGGGCGCTTGTATGCGCCGCCGCCGCGTCACTTGCGGCAGGTCTTACTTTCGCTGCGGCCTGCAGCGGCGAATATTATAATTCCGACAGCCTGAGCGGCGACTACAGCTATGACGAAGTTGTCTCCAACGGCGGCTTTGCCGTGGAGGCGGGCGACTATATTTACTTCATCAACGGCGTGGAGACCAATACAGCTTCCAACGACTATGGCGAAGTACAGAAAGGCTCGCTTGTGCGCATATCCAGGAGCAGTCTTGCGGCGGGAAATTATGCCGATGTTCAGACGGTCGTTCCTCTCGTGATGTACGGCACTGACTATGACAGCGGCATTTACATTTACGGCGACCGCGTGTATTACACAACGCCTTCCACCGACAGAGATTCGAGCGGCTCGGTTCTGAACTCTCTGCTCGAGTTCAAGAGCACCAAGCTCGACGGAACCGAGACGATGACGAGCTATTATTTCCAGAAGGACGGCTCTAACCTCGAATACCGTTATGTCGAGGCAGACGGTCAGGTTTACCTTATATATGTGCTCTCAGAAATTCTGTACGGCACCACGGCGCACACAAACATCCACTCGGTAAACCTCTCCACAGGAGAGGATACGCTGCTTGCTTATAATGTCGACAGCTATGTGTTTGACAGCTCCGACGCGTCCAATCCCTATATTTACTATACCATGGACGTGACATATAATCTCGGAACCAGCAACGAGGTCGAGGCAGACTATAACCAGGTATACCGCGTGCGCGCGGACGCCTCCGAAGAGAACGCTCCCCGCACCTACAATTTTGATTATGTCGAAGATTTTGACGCGGAGGAAGACCCTCTGTATGTCAATCTCGGTGAGTTCGTTTTTGACGGAAGAGGTGCCTTAAGCGGCATGACGCAGTTCAACTACGGTTACGACGCTTCGGCTGATTCCGACCCTTCGTCAGACGATGCCAACACTCTCTCCGGCTATACTTATTCTCTCGTGTCGTATGAAGACGGCAATCTGTATTACACGCGCGAATACTATTCCGGCAGCAGCGGCAGTTCTACGCCTATACTCTTATATACCGACGACGACCAGATATCTTCTTCGGGCTGGAATCCTGTCACCGAAAATCCCACGGCGCCCGGCTACGGCGAAAGGGTGCTTCTCCGCTCGGCAGGCTCAATCGACGGTTATACCATTTTAACAAACTCAAGCAACGTTCCCACCGCCGTTATATACACTGAGAGCCACGATGAACGCTATGCCCTCATGAGCGGTACCTTCTCTGACGGCGCAATAGTGAATACCTTCCCCATGACGGATGTTTCCGGTGAGATAACCATGCTCACCACCTCCGAAGAGACGGTAGGCGGAGAGGAGTATACATTCCTCTATTTCAGTGTTTCGGGCGAGGGTAACGGCTATTCTGTACACCGCATAGCTCTCGGAGGCAGCGAGGCCGACTACACTGAGTACCCCGCATGGGAGAACAGCGAGGAGCACAGCAACTACGAACAGGTGCGCATAATCGACGTCGACGCTTCCTCAAGCTGGTATATGCCCGAGGTGCTCTCAGGACACATCTTCTTTGCTTCGGCTACCGACGATATGGCCGATTACAACTATATAATGACGTTTGATATGCGCGAGGAGGGCAACGAGTCTGCGACCAACGTCACCATGTCAAACGACGATATCGACGCGATAAACGAACTCTATGAAGAGATTGCTGGCGAAGAGAGCGGCGTGATAGCCGATATCGATGCCGATGAGTTCGAAAATCTTCCCGACGCTCTCCGCTATGCCTTCATAACGCGCAACAGCTCGGCCGTTTCCGATTTGATTTCCGATTGGGTAGACGCGGGCGAGGACGAAGAATACCTCTTCTCCGGGGAGTCGGCACAGATGTATCTCGACTTCATTGCCGCTCAGGGCAACTATGAAGAGTATGCCGAGTATTCCAGGACCGTAAACGGAGAAACGGTTTACGCCACTTCGCGCGATTATTACTACAGCCTTGTTGGCTATATGTCCGATGACGATGCTGAAAGTTATGACGACGCTCTCGTTACCGAGTATCTGCCCGAAGGTCCCGCAGATGATTCGTCGTGGTTCGGCGGACTCTCCACAGGCGGAAAGGTAGGCTTCATAATCGGCGTTTGCGCGGCAGGCCTCATAATTATCGCCGCTGCCGTGCTCATTCCCGTACTCATACTCCGCAAGAAGCGCAGAACGCTTCCTCAGTATACGAGAAGAGTTAAGGTCGATACCACGGACGACAGGGATATCGATGTATACGGTACCGACGAGCCGGCTGCAGGCCCTTCGTCTGAAGACGGCGAAAATGAATAAATTCATTGAACTATGCGGGCGCGGAAATATTTCCGCGCCCGTTTATGCGCGCAGGCATTTGCCTGCGCGCGTATTTTTTACGGATATCCGCACAATTACCGTAGCGCAATCATATTGGGGTTGAATCGCGATGCGAAAAAAGCCAGCCTTTGGAGCCGATAAAAAAATCATACTTTTTACAAATAAATTTGATTTTTGTTTGTTAAAACGGTTTACAAATACAGCGAATATTAATATAATGTTACCATTGATTGAGGGGGAGGGAACAGGATATTCCTTAACCTGCATTTTTAATGATACGGAGGCAATATTGCTATGATTAAATATGTCAAATGCCCCAGATGCGAGCTTAATTATATAGACCCGGAAAAGCAGGAATATTGTGATGTGTGTATCGCCGAAATGAAGGGAAACCGACTTCAGTTTGCCGATATCGACGACGAAGAATTTGACGAAGCTGCCGAGGGCGGTGAAAAAACTGAACTCTGCCCCGTTTGCGGCGTCAATTATATGCGCTTCGGCGAAAAGATGTGTGACTCCTGCAAACAGGCCAGTCAATACGAAGAGGAGCAGGACATCAACATGGATACCGACGAGGAGTGGAAGAACTACCTCGAGGACGACGAGGACCTCACCGTGGACGATGAAACGCTTGAAGAGGAACTCTCTGAAGAGCTCGACGACGAGTACGACGATGAGGAGAGCGAAGAGCACTACGATGACGACGACCCTCTCGCCGACTTCGACGACGACTTCTCTGACGATGACGAAGATGACGAGGATGACGACGAAGAGGACGATGACGAAGATGACCTGTTTTAATTGAACGGTAAACTGCGCGCCGCCCGCATCATGCGGGCGGCGCGCATAATTTTATGCTTAATTGGCAAAAATAGAAATATATGATAAAGCCAACAGTAAGTGTAAATCAAGTAAAGAGGGCGGTATGCGACTGTCTGAACAAGCCCGTCACTGTTAAACTCAACCTCGGCAGGAATAAATACATCACTTTCCCCGCCACGGTAAACGGCGTGTATCCGTCGCTGTTCACCGTGTTGCCGGAGGATAAAAATTTCCTCGGCAAAACCGCATATTCCTACTCGGAGCTGATGTGCGGCAGGGTGAAGCTGAGGATTGCCCAGCGCGCCGCCGCTCCCGTCGAAAAAAATCTTTAACAGCCATGCCGTATGCGGCGGGCGGCCTGCGCCGCCCGCCGCTCGTCTTTCTCTGTATTATCATAAATTTCCACGTTTATCGGCATTATTTTCAAAGTGTTTCACGGTAATATTGTTCTGCATTTCCGCATATTATATCCTTGAATTAAAAGCGGAGCAAAGTTGAAACCGCGCACCGGAATAAGGAGAACACAATGTCAATTAAAGCGGAATATCAGACAGAAAGTTACGTAAAACAAATTGCCGCCATAACCTCACGCTCTGTGGTGGAGAGCCGTTTTTCCTTCGGAGACGGAGTGAGCGAAGTGCTCGCTGTAAGCTTTCAGGTTTCGCCCGCAGGTTGCGAGACCACCTCGGGCAGGGTAAACTATGGCGGCAGGCTGGTATGCACCGCCGTGTATTCCGATGTGAACGGAAAATTGAGCCGCGCACAGAAGGGGGCGGAGTTCACTCATTTTGCCGACGACGACCGTCTTGCTCCGGCGCACACTTCGTTTCTGCGCCTCACCTGTGAGCGTGCGACCGTCCGCCGCGACGGCTCGTCCTTTCTCGTGTCGGCGGTGATACGCGCAGATATATCGGTATACGGCGCGGCCGAACGTACATATGTTATCTCGGCAGACGGCGCCGTCTGCCGCAGGGAGCCTGTAAAATTGCTCTCGGCGGTCACTTTCTCGGGTGAAGGGGAAGTGGAGGACGACTTTGATGCGGCCGGAGTGGAGGATATTCTCTCGCACGACGTAAAGGCAATAGTCACTGACTGCCGCTGCGGCGGGGGCGAGGTGCGAATAAGCGGCGAACTTTACCTTTCTCTTCTCGCCGTGCGCGGCGAAGAGCCCGTCTCGCTCGACAGGGTGATACCCTTTACCACGGAGATATTGTGCGACGATGCCGTTCTTCCCCGCCGTGCTGTGTGCTGTGCGCAGGTGAAGGATGCCGCCGTTGCGGCGCAGGTCAATGAAGAGCGCGGCAGATGCGGCATAAATTTTTGCGCCCAACTCAGCTTCTTCGGCTGTTTTTATGACGAGCACGAGGCGAGCGCGGCGACGGACGCCTTCCGAACGGACGGGGATTGTGCGCTTACGTTCGGAGAGGAGCTCACGCCCGTCTGCAGCGAGGTGCGCGTATACACCGAACGCGTGGGCGGCGCCTGTTCGGTGAAGTCAAAAATTGACTATTCCTGCACATTCAGGGCTGTGCTGTGCCCGAGCGCAGAGTGCACGTATTCTGCCGAAACAGGCATGCTCGAGGGCGCTGTGTCATTCATGCTGTTATATTCGCGTGACGGAGAGATGCATTCTGCTGCGATAGAACTGCCGTTTTCTGTAAAACTAAACGGCAGCGAGGGAACTGACTGCATTGTGGATGTGGCGGTCAACAACATAAGCGTACGCCAGCGCGCAGAGGGAGAGTGCGAGGCGGAGGCTGCGCTCAAAATAACCGTTGCTCTCTGCCCTGCAGAGCGGAGCGCGTATCTCACAGGTATAGAAGGGGGCGCCGACAGCGAAGAGGATGCATGCGCAATATCCGTTCTGATGGCCGGCTCGGGCGAGTCGCTGTGGTCGGCGGCAAAGCGGCTGAAAATGCCCCCTGAGGAAGTGGCCGCAGCGTGCGGCGGAGTATCGTTCCCTCTGAGCGGCGATGAACGCATAGTCATTTATCGCCCGAAAAAGTAACAGCGACGGGCAAAACAACACTTTTAATCGGGTTAATCTAATAGCGAAAACGGCCGCCGCGCGGAATTTTTTCCGCGCGGCGGCTCAATTATCACAGTATTTTTATTGTTTTGCTCCGCCAATCGTGCTATAATCGAAATATGGAAAGGGTGCGCGTAAAATCTCCGGCAAAACTAAATTTAACGCTCGAGATAACGGGCGCCGAAGGCGGTTACCACATGCTTGACAGCGTTGTGACCACCATAGATTTATTCGACATTGTAACGGTAAAAAAGCGTGCCGACAGGCTTGTAACGCTCACCATGCGCGGCATGGGAAGCGAGAATATCCCTTTTGAATGCAATAATGCCGCAAGGGCTGCCGAGCTGTTCGTGCGCAGTTTTTCAACGTGCGGCGCCGATATATCTGTCGATAAAAATATTCCCGTAGGAGCAGGTCTCGGCGGCTCTTCCGCCGACGCTGCGGGGGTGCTCAGCGCCATGAGCGCGCTTTACGGCGTTCCCAAGTCTCAGGCTGAAAGTATTGCCGACCTCGTAGGCTCTGATACGCGCTATCTCATGCGCGGCGGCCTTGCGCGAATGCGCGGCAGAGGCAATGAACTTTCCTCTATAGATAGCCGTCTTAAACTCAACTTTCTGATAATAGCGCCTTCAAGCGGCGTTTCCGCGGCGCAGTGCTACAGTGCATACGACGCCCTGCCCGACGGCAGGCGCAACAACACCGTCCGTGCCGTCCGCGCGCTGGAGAGCGGCGACTATTTTTCGCTGTGTGCAAGTTTGTATAATGCTCTGTACGCTCCGGCGCGTACCATAAATTCCGAAGCGGAGGAAGCGCTTACCGAAGCGCTCTCCTTTTCGCCGGACGGCGCCTGCATGACCGGTTCAGGCAGTGCGGCGTTCGCCGTATTTCAGAGCGAAATGCTGTGCCGTTGGGCGCAGAGCAGATATGCCGGAAGGTTTGCGGCGTTGTGCGCCAAAACATATCAACCAAAATATTAAAAGGAGCTGTTTATGGCTGAAGAGAGATTTATCGACGACGATAAAGACAGAAAATACCGTATCAGAATCAACGAGAACGGTGAGGAAGAGCTTGAGATAATCGGTCCGGATGAGGACGGGGAGGTTGAAGAAGCTTACGAAACAGGGCTGGAAGTACCTGAGTTTGAGGAGGACGACGAGGAGGCAACGACAATGACGCCCGAGCAGCTCTACCTTGTGCGCAAAAAGCGTGAAGAGGAGCGCGCCGCAGCCGAAGCAAAGGCCGTGGAGCTTGTTGAAAAGGCCAGAGAGCTCCTTGCAGACGGGCAGGAGGAGTATGCCCTCACCACCCTCGATTCCGCCCAGAGCGAATACGAGGAACTCGGCGATATATACCCCCTCAAGCTCACGCTGCTCTCCAAGAACTTCACTGATTTTTCCCGCCTCGACGAGCTTGAAGATATATCTTTCAGACTTCAGAACAATTCCTCCGACGAGGACAGGAAGTTGATTGCCGACAACTATTTTTCTGTGGTACAGAACGAACTGAAGGCACAGGAGGAAAAGAACGAGGCCTTAAAGGCGGAGAACGAGGGCAAGAAGGCCGAGCGCCGCGCGCGCTTTAAGGCCGCACGTAAAAAGTCGCTCATACGTTTTATAAGCGCGGTAATACCTTTTGTCGTCCTGCTCTGCGCCGCCATAGGCTTCAGCACCATAATGTTTACAGACAGGGGCGGAACATACCTTATCGTGACCATTGTGCTGTTTGCGCTCGCCGCAGTCGCACTGCTCGTCTCTATAATTTTTGCCCGCCCGCTTGCGCGCGACGCCCGCAGAGTCCGCGTAAACGAGCGCGACAGTTCCACCGCCCTGGGAAGAAGCTATCTCGAAGGGGTGGAGAGGGCGCAAAAGCTGTGGCGGCTGTGCAACAATATCGATTTTGTTGAAAAGGCAGATGCCGTCAAAGCGCAGCCGGCAGAAATGGAACCCCCGGAGAATTAAACAGCATAAAGCGCGCCGCTTTGCGGCGCGCAATTGAAATATTGAAATAATTTTTTATTAGACCATGGATATAATTTATCTCGACCATGCGGCCACGACGCCGCTTGATAAAAGGGTTTTTGCGGCAATGCGTCCGTATATGGAAGAGCAGTTCGGCAATGCCGATTCGCGTTACTCTCTCGGACGTAGCTCCTCGCTTGCCGTGCTTGCCGCGCGCGATAAAATTCAGTCTCTCATAGGCGGCGCGGGCGGCAACCTCTATTTTACTTCCTGCGGGTCGGAGGCCAACAGCTGGGCATTGAAGGGGCTTTGCGCGGCAAACCGTTCAAAAAGCAAGCGCATAGTGCTTTCTGCAATCGAGCATCCGTCCCTTTTGAAAGCCGCCGAGGATATGGCGCCGTTCGGGTTTGAAACAGAGCTCGTCTGTCCCGACAGCTCGGGCATAGTCCGCCCCCAAGCGCTGGAGCGCGCTCTCGAAGGCGGCGCCGCCTTTGCCGGCGTTATGTATGTCAACAATGAAACGGGCGTCATTCAGCCGGTGGACGAGCTTTATGATGTATGTAAAAAGCACAACGTTTTCTATTTCTGCGACTGCGTTCAGGCGGCAGGCAGTCTGCCCATAGACGGCTCCTTTGCCGACGGGATAAGTATTTCGGCGCACAAGTTTTACGGCCCCAAGGGCGTCGGCGCGCTCTGGCTCAAAAAGGGCGCAAAAATTTCCCGCCTCGTCTCGGGCGGCCAGCAGGAAAGCGGAATGCGCGGCGGCACGACCAATGTCGCAGGTGTTGTAGGCATGGCCGAGGCGCTTGCCCTCGCCTGTGAGGATATGGCGGAGAGCCAAAGGCATATAGCAACACTCAGAAAAATTTTTCTGGCAGAGCTCTTTGCCGCGGCAGACGGGGTGCGCCCTGTCGGCGATATGTTAAACCGCCTGCCGTGCAATGCCAACATAGCCTTTTCAGGTTGCCGCGGAGAGGAGATAATGTTTGCCCTCGACAGGCTCGGCGTCTGTGTTTCAACGGGTTCGGCCTGTTCTTCCGGCGCTTCAAAGCCCTCGCCGGTATTGCTTGCGATGGGTCTGTCGGAGGAGGCGTCCTCCTGCGTGCGGTTTACTTTCGGCAGGGAGAACACGGAATCCGAGGCCGTCCGCGCCGCCGTTGCCGTTGCAGCGGTTGTGCGTTCACTCAGAAACAAATAGGGCAATCGGCGCTTCAGCGCCGATTTTTTGTTTTAAAAGAACATGCAATCAATTTTCGGCTCTTGCATTTTTGTAATAAATTGTCAATATATAATGAATAAATGCATAACGGGCGTATAATTCACAAAATTATTGATAATCTGACATTTTTTCACAAATATTGTTAACATTTTTTAATATATAGCCCGATAAAAAAAATGCATAAATTTTATTTACTTTTTTTGCCGTTTGAATATAATAGTAAATGTAATCGGTTGCGAGACCGTTTACATATAAATTCGCTCATCATTTTCCCCCTTATCATACAAAGGCGGCACAAACTTCGGGTTTGTGCCGCCTTTGTCTTTATGCGGATTTTTCCTTATATATGCCGCCAGAGGAACTTAGTTTCTCAAATCACGGAAAATTTAGTGCGCGGCCCGCACTAAATTTTCGTGAACTCATTATAATACTCTGCACAGTG
>CALVWW010000021.1 GCA_944368155.1 uncultured Clostridia bacterium | reverse complement strand
TTTAGGAGACATAACATGAAAGCCGTAATTTACGCCCGATTTAGTTCGGAAAAACAGAATGAGGCGAGTATCGAAGGACAGCTTCGGGAATGCTTAGAGTACGCCAACTTCAACGGAATAGAGGTCATCGGGAATTACATAGACAGGGCGCAGTCGGCAAAGACAGACCATCGCCCCGAATTCCAGCGCATGATCAAAGACAGCTACAAACGCCCGTTCGACTGCATTCTTGTTTGGAAGCTCGACCGCTTTGCACGCAACCGCTACGATTCTGCCTACTATAAAAATGTACTTAAAAAGAACGGTGTGCGCGTTATCTCCGCCAAAGAGAGTATCTCGCAGGGTGCGGACGGTATTCTGCTCGAATCTATCCTCGAAGGCTATGCCGAGTACTACTCCGCCGAGCTTTCCGAGAAGGTCAAGCGCGGCATGACGGAGAATGCGCTCAAAGCAAAGAGCAACGGTGTGCGCCCTCCATTCGGCTATTATGTGGACGATACCGACCACTATCAGATAGACGAAACACTTGCTCCTGTCGTTAAAGAAATCTTTACACTCTACCTCGATGGTATGCGTGTGAATGACATTGCCAAACGCCTCAACGAGCGCGGCATTAAGCATAAGGGTTTTGAGATGAAGTACAACGCAGTGTTTCGTATTCTCACAAATCGCAAGTATATCGGCGAGTACAAGTTTGGCGATATCGTCATCCCCAACGCCATTCCCGCGATCATCGACGAGGCGACTTTCAACAGTGTGCAGCAGCGCATGGCAAGAAATAAAAAAGCTCCCGCAATGCATAGGAGCGAGGACGACTATCTGCTCACCACAAAGCTCTTTTGCGGTAAGTGTGGTGCGATGATGACGGGCGTTATCGGGACGAGCCACACCTCGCGGCAATACCGCTACTATAAATGTAACCACTCCAAACATGGCAAGTGCGATAAAAAAACGGTCAAAAAGGAATGGCTGGAAGAGCTTGTGCTGGACGAGATAAAGAAATTGCTTTCGAGTGACGAAGTGATTGAAGAGCTTGCCGACCGTATTTATGAATTGCAGTTGCGGGAAGATAATACTGCTACAACGATACAGGCGCAACTCACGGGCGTGGAAACCAAGCTGAACAATCTGGTGGAGGCAATCACGCAGGGTATTTACTCTTCCACGACTAAGAAGGCGCTGGACGAGTTGGAGGAACGCAAGCGGAACCTTGAAATTGAACTTTTCGAAGCACAGACACGCAACCCCGTACTGACAAAGGAACAGATACTGTTTGCGCTCCATAACTTCCGCAAGATCGATATCTCCACGCAGGAAGGAAAGCAGCGGCTGATTGACGGCTTTGTAAACAGCATTTACTTATACGACGACCATTTTGTGATTACATACAACTACAAAGGACAGAGTAAGACAGTAACTTTTGAAGAATTGAATAGTTCGCCTTTAACTTCAAAAGGGTCACCATAAAAAAAACAGCACCCATCGGGGTGCTGTTTTTTTATGCTTGCCTTGGAATCGAACCAGACGGATTAAGAGCGATGCGCAGGGGGGTGATTTACCTTTTGGCAACAATTTTTATGCCGACTATTGCAACCGCGCAAATATTGTGATATACTGCTTAAAATACGGCAACTGCCGGAGGAGTGATTAGCATGAACATTTGGCACGATATAGCCCCGGAACGCATTAAAAAAGATGACTTTATGTGCTACATAGAGATTACCAAGGGCTCCAAGTCGAAATACGAGCTCGACAAGGAGACCGGCGTGCTGTGCCTCGACAGGGTACTGTACACCTCTACCGTTTACCCCGCAAGCTACGGCTTTATTCCGCGCACGCTTGCCGACGACGGCGACCCGCTCGACACGCTCGTGCTGTGCAGCGAACCAATTCTGCCGGCAACCATGGTACGCTGTTATCCCATAGGCGTGATTAATATGACCGACGAGGGCACGGGCGACGAAAAAATTATAGCAATTCCATTTAAAGAACCGATGTATAACACATACAGGGAGATATCTCAGCTGCCAAAACATATATTCAACGAAATGATGCACTTTTTTGAGGTGTACAAGGCACTCGAACACCTTCATACAGCCGTAGACGAGGTTATGGGGCGCGACCGCGCAATTGAAATAATTGAGCGGAGCATTAAAAATTATGCCGCTATTTACGGAAAATAGAAACTGAAATGGCGCGCAAGGAAAATTTCCTTGCGCGCCATTATTTTTGCCTTGAATTTAAAATACTGTTCAACGCTCATTTGCGCCGGACAGCTCCTCAGTCCCCTCGGCGGCAACGGAAACAGGTGCCGCCTCAGCTTCGTCAGCCTGTTTCTGCGCGTAGGCCGCGCCAACTGCGCCGACGCCGACAGTTTTGTCGACGGGCAGAGAGAAGAGCATTCCGCCCGCCTCCGTTTTAAGGCCCGCCGACTGCGAAATTGCATCCATTATTGCAAGTTTGCCTTCGCGTTTGGAAAGTATCAGCAATATTTCTGTCTCCTCGTGCACTGATATTCCGATAAACTGCTCGGCCTTTGCATTGGAGAGAGAGCGCGAACGTATTATCGTACCGCCTGCCGCACCTGCCTGCCGCGCCGCCTCCATAGCGTCGTCAACATATCCTTCCGCCAGAATTGCCACTATGAGGTCATATGTCCTGTCTTTATCTTTCATTACCTTCCTCCCGTCAACAGTTTTTGCCGCGGCCGCGCTCAGTATGCCGTTTGCCACTATCTCCGATATAGCCGAGAGCGGAACGGTGAAGGAAATTCCGCGGCCAACGAGATAGAGCGACATTTTGTTGCCTATTTCATTTAAAATTGTTTCCTCGTCACTTTCCGGAACAAGCGAAAACATCACTGATTTTTTGCTTGTTCCTATACCGAGATAATTTAAAACCGAACTGCGCGCAGTGCCCATGCCCATGCATGAAAAAGTCAGCGCCACCGAAAAGTCATTTAAAAGCTCGCAAATACGCTCGTCGTCGCCGCGGTTGACTATGCTTATTAAAAGCTTTGCCCTGTTGGGGCGGAGCATTTGCCTTGCCGTCCTTGCAGTACGCGGCTGTACGGGGCGGGATTTTTGCTGCTTTGCAGGCTGAATTTTTGCCATATCAATCCACCTCGTATTGCAATATTCTGTCGTCCACGGCAAGGAACGTGCGCTTGATTTTTGAAGTCTTGCGCCTGTAGAGAATGCCGAATACCTGAATTGTTATCAGCGGCATCAACGCAACAAAAGCCACGCAGCCGAAAGCATCGGTCATTATGAGCGTGGGAGCCATCTCCCCCGCTATGGCCTCGCATGCGCCGATGGCCATGGGCAGCACGAACGCCGAAACCATTGCACCCGAGGCCACGCCGCCCGAGTCGAAGGCGATACCCGTGAACAATTTGGGCGAGAAGAACGTGAGAACGAGCGCAGCAACATAGCCGGGCACGAGTATGTACATTATCGGCAGCCCGGTGATAACCCTGAGCATCGCAAGCCCGAGCGCACAGCACACGGAGATTCCGAGCGCAAGTTTCATGGAGCGCGCCTTTATTGCGCCCGCACTCATGCGCTCTACCTGTTTATTCAGAACGTGCACGGCAGGCTCCGCCGCAACGACGAAGTAGCCTATAATCATCCCGACGGGAATCAAAAACCATCCGCCCATAAAAGCCCCGAGCCCTTGACCTATGAGAGTGCCCATAGGAGCAAAGCCAACGTTTGCGCCCGTCAGGAAGAGCACAAGTCCGACGAAGGTTATTACTATGCCGACGATTATCCTTATTATCTGATGTTTGTGAAAGGAACGGGTCACCAGTTGGAACAAGAGGAAAAAGGCGACTATAGGAGCAAGCGCTATGCCTACCTCCTCGGCATAGGTGCCGAGGCCGTACAGAAATTCAAGAAAGGCGCCCGAGGTATTCCCCTCGTGCACAAGCTCTTCCGTCACATACGTGAAGTCTTCGGCGTTGGTAATGATACCGAGCACGAGCACGGCGATTATGGGTCCCACTGAAGAGAGGGCTACAAGACCGAACGAGTCGTCTTTACCCTCTTTATCGCTTCGGATTGACGCGACGCCCACGCCGAGAGCCATTATAAACGGTACCGTCATCGGGCCTGTGGTCACGCCGCCCGAATCGAAGGCTATCGCCCAGAAGCTCGAGTCCACAAAAACAAACGCCAGTATAAAAGCTGCTATGTAAAAAATTATAAGCAGAATGGACAGCCTTATTTTCAGAACTATCCTCAGCATGGCGATAGTCAAAAAAATGCCCACTCCCACCGCCACGGCTATAATCAGCGTCCAGTTGTCTATCGTGTCGGAAACATAGCCGGCAAGAATCTGCAGGTCGGGTTCCGCAATCGTAACTATTATGCCTATAACAAATGATACGAGCGCAATAAGCCACACCTTGCGCGAATGCGTGACTACCGAACCTATCTTTTCGCCGATGACGAGCATCGACATATCCGCGCCCATATTGAAGCCGGAAAGACCTACAACCAGAAGAAACGCGCCTATAATAAAGAGCACGAAGGAGTACGTCTCAACGCCTAAAATTACGGCGAGGATGAGAATTATTACGGCTATCGGCAATATTGACGACACCGATTCTTTTAATTTTTCTATAAAGGCTGTTTTCATTGCGGCTCCATAAAAATTATTAAAAAAACGAGGCTATAAACATTTAAAAATATTATTTATTATAACATTCGGTTCGCCGGTATGTCAAATATCATAACCGTTGCATTGCACGGGCATACGCTTGCACAGTTAAATTTCATGAACATGTGCCGTGTGTGAACTGATTATTTTACGCACGCCTGCACGAACGCAGAAAAGAGCGCGCGGCTGTGACTGTTGACAAGATAGTCGAGCTCGGGATGCCACTGAACCGAATGAATGAAACGGGCGCCTTTCAAATACGCTCCCTCAACCAGTCCGTCTTCGGAAACGGCCGATACTGTGAGCGCAGGGGCAAGGGCTTTTACCGCCTGATGATGATAGCTGTTTACCATTGCGCTGTTTTGCCCGTAAATTTTTGTAAGCGGAGAATCTTCCGCAAAATCTACGCGGTGTACGCCTCTGTCGTACGGGGGAGTCATGGAATGCTCTACCTTCTCCTCTCCGTATTCAGACGGCAAGTCCTGATAGAGCGTGCCGCCAAGGAGTGCGTTGAAGAGCTGTATGCCTCGGCAGATACCAAGCACGGGCTTGTCTTCGGCAACGCACCATAAAAAGAGCCGGCGCTCCATGCTGTCGCGTACGGTGTCGGGCACGCCGCAGAGAGGAGAGCTTTCCGCGCCGTAAAGCGACGGCTCAACGTCAGGCCCGCCCGTAAACAATATTCCGTCGCAGAGTGAGTATGCGCGGCGGAGCACATCGGCGTCGTCGGTATATGGCAGCATGAGCGGGCAGGCCCCCGCCTGCTCTATGCCGCCCGGATAGCCGGGTATCATCCATATGCTGCTTTTTGCCTTGTCGTACAGCGGAGTAACCCCTATTACAGGTCTTTGCATTGAATCTCCCTCAAATAAAATTAATTACGCAATAAATAATACCACCCGCCGACTCAATTCGCCAAATCAAAAACGCGCCCGCGGCGCACTTTTTTATACCAAATTTTTAGACCTGCATTAAGCCCCGCTTATATATAATCACACTGCGTATTGACAAGCCGGCGCGCAGATGATATTATTTTTTTAACAGAAATTATTTATTTCACCAACAAACGGCACGCCCTGATTGTTATGAATATGAGGGCCCGTACTGAAAAGAGAGGATATGAACAGCGCAGAACTCGAAAAAAAAGTTGCACAATTTATGGCGGGCGACAGGCGTGCATTCGATTACATCTACGAATATACAAACCGCAGCGTGTATTTTGCCGCACTTTATATTTTAAAGTGCAAGACCGAGGCCGAAGATGTGATGCAGGAGACCTATATGCGCGCGCTGGGCGCAATAGACAGCTACAAAACAGGCACAAACTTTACGGCATGGCTTGCACGCATTGCCAAAAACTTAGCACTGAACAAGGTTAAACGCCGCTCGAGGGAGACGCTGAGCGATTTTACCAGCGAAGCTGAAGTGCGCAGATACGGAACAAAGGAGACCGAATTGCCCTTTATATTCGACGTGGCGGCAGAAATTCTGACTGAAGAACAATACCAGATAATAATGCTTTGCCATGTAGCAGGCTATAAGCGGCGGGAAGTGGCAAAAATTATGGATATGCCGATAGGTACTGTTACATGGAAGAACAACGAAGCGCTTAAAAAATTGAAAATTTTTTTAAAAAAGGAGGGCAGACAATGAATATTAAAAAACAGCTGAAAGACAGTGCAAAGCAAGTCCTGCCCGACGAAAAGGTGAAAGATGAGATAAAATACCGCATGGGCATAGACAGTGCCGAAGAGGAAGTCGAGCTGGGGGGAATGCGTGCGAAGCTCGCAAAGCATAAGATAATAATAGCCGCGGCCGCCTGCCTGCTTGCGGCAATAATACTTGTGTGCGCGTTTATCCCGCTGATGACCGGGCGCAACCCCTCCTCTCCACCTGTCACCCCTCCCATCGATGATGTGTTCGGCGAACTATCCTCGGCGGAAGAAGTTTACGGCTTTTCGGCAGCGACGGCGGGAATGATGATTTCCGGCATGAACAACGGCGCTTCCGCAGCGGCAACGGGCAAACGCGGCATGACGGCGAAAACTTTCGCCGCACAGATTGACGATGAACAGACGATTAACACTCTGAACGGATATATGGCGCTGGTAGAGAGCCTTATTTCAGGTGAAAGCTTCACTGTAAAGGGCGGAAAAAATGTTGACGGACAATATGATTACGATTATGTGATGAGCGTGACTTATACCGACTTTCTGGGACAGACGCGCGACAGCGGCACAATATATTACAACCGCACGCATGAGAGCACCGAACACGACGGGGACGAGAGCGAGACTACCTATACTCTTGAAGGAATTATGGTCCTCGGAGAAAATGAATACCCTCTCCGCGGCACGCACCAATCTGAAAGCGAGGATGGCGAGAGCGAAAACGAATATGAAATGCGCGTGTACCTCGGCGATAACAGCTATATACTCGTGGAACAATCGCATGAAAACGAGGGAAACGAGAGCGAGATTGAATACTGCTATACCGTGACGGAAAACGGCAGGCTCATATCCCGCACTACTTTTGAATACGAGAGCGAACATGACGAGACCGAGCTTTTGATGACAGTGGAAGAGAGCGGCAGACCCGCCGAAGTATTTTCATTCGAGAGTGAGGACGGCGAAATTTTAATCAGGCTGGGTGGTACCGGAGGCAGCGTTGCCTACACTGTCAGAATAATCGACGGACAGTATGTCTACTATCGCGGAGAGAATGAGATAGACCGCGGAGACCGCGATTAAAAAACATTACAGTTGTATGCAGATATCCGATATGCTCTCGGGGCAGCAGCCCCCGAGAGCATATTTTTTAAAAATTTTTATATTTTACCAACAAACTGCGCAAGCTTATTGTTATATATGTGAAAGCTCCCGAAGAGGCAAATAAATTCAGCCCTAATGGAGACAAAAAATTACCCCTAAAGGAGATTATTAAAAATGAAAAAGATTACAAGATTATTTGCAGGAATCGCAGTTTTATCTGCAATGACGCTCGGAGCGGCGGCAATCGCCGGCTGCACGACGGACAAAACATCGGACGGAAATAAATTCACACAGGTGAACACTGCTGAAGAGGCATACGGGTTTTCTGCCGCGACGGCAGGCATGGTCATTTCCGGCATGAACGGCGGCACGGCGCACGCGGCCGCGGCGGCAAAGGCGGCTTCCTCGCGCAGCGGCGCGCAGGTCACCGACGAGGCGACGATTGCCTCGCTCAACGAATATATGATGCTCGTTGAAAGCTTGCTCGCAGACGGAAATTTCGAGATTGTGAGCACAGAAAACGACGACGCGGAATATGCACAATACGGATATAAAATGACGGCGGCTTATTACGATTTGAACGGAAACAGGCTTGAATATATCTCATATTACAACCAGACTCTTGAAGGCTCCTACACCGAGCGCGACGACGACTGGTGGGACGACGAGGAAGTGACCGAAATATATTCGGTTGAGGGCGTGATGATAGTAGACGGCTCGGCCTACCCCATGGAGGGCAGATTTGTAAATGAGACCGAGGGCAATGAGAGCGAAAACACTCACACGCTCAAAGTCACACTCGACGCGGCGGCAAACGACTATCTCCTTGTTACGCAGGAGAGCGAAAACGAGGATGGCGAGAGTGAAACGGAGTACGTCTACGCGACATACAACGGCGGTAGAATGACCGAGCGCACCACTTTTGAATATGAAAACGAGCGCGGAGAAACTGAAATAAAAATGACCGTCGCCGACCGTATAAACAACACAAGCAATGTGTTTGAGTTTGAAAAAGAAAACGAGCGCGGGCGTGAAATTGTTAAAATCACAGTAGGCGGAAACGGCGAAAAACGCGAATATATCGTAAGGGTCGAGACGACCTCTGACGGAAATTCGCAGTATGTTTACTACAGCGGCGGTAACGCAATATGGCGGGGTGAAAGATAAAAAGCTTTGCGCAAAAGCACAAATAGAATTATGCGTCAGATTAAATTTAATTCATAAGGAGCGGCGCACAGCTAAAATGCTGTGCGCCGCTCTTTGACAATTGAAACATTCAGATTTGCCGGGATATGTCCTTTTTTAATTTGCCGATAATCTTTTTTTCGAGACGGGATATGTAGCTTTGAGAGATGCCGAGGGCGTCGGCGACGTCCTTCTGCGTCATCTCCTCCCCTCCGTCAAGCCCGAACCGCATATTCATGATGCGCTGTTCGCGCTGGGGGAGCTTGCTCAAAGACGCCTTTAAAAGGTCGCGCTCCACCCCTCCCTCTATATCGGAATACACAGCGTCGGCGTCGGTGCCCATTACGTCGGAAAGCAGCAGTTCGTTGCCCTCCCAGTCGGTGTTCAGCGGCTCGTCGAAGCTCACCTCCTGCTTTATGCGCGACATGCGCCTTAAATACATGAGTATCTCGTTTTCAATGCACCGCGAGGCGTAAGTTGCAAGCTTGATATTTTTGTCCGAGCGGAAGGAATTTATCGCCTTAATCAGGCCTATCGTGCCGACGGAGACGAGGTCCTCGCCGTCTACGCCCGAGCTTTCGAACTTCTTGGCTATATACACGACAAGCCGCAGGTTGTGCTCGACGAGCGCGGCCTTGGCCTTTTCGTCGCCGCTTTCAAGCCGCGAGATTTTATCGCTCTCCTCTTCTTGCGAAAAGGGCAGAGGCAGCGCCTCGGTGCCGCAGATGTAGTCGAGCGAATTGCCCCTGAAAAAGAGCGCGAGCAACCGTTTTAATTTTTCGAACATGGCTTTTACCTCCTGTAACTGACCTGTGCGGCGCGGGCGGCAGGTTACGTTAAGCATTGATTGTTTCCGCAATATCGGGGTGGAGCACAAAACGGCTTATCCCCTTCGGGCTTATCCCAATCTTTACGCAATTTATTGTATGCGGCTTTTCGCCGTTATATATCTCGATTTTGTCGGCGGTAAAAATTTTCATGCACTTTTCCCCGGTCACTGTGCGCACCCTAACGCTCTCTTTGAGCTTGCTTTCGTCCACAAGATACGCCGCGGCGGCGGCGGAAAGCACGCTTACAGGCTCGCCCGAAGAATATACGCGGTTGCCGCTGTCGAAAAAGCCGTACTGCTCGACCTTCTTTCCGCCGAAATATATTACGCATCTGTAAGTCGCCCGTGCGTGTTTTGCAGCGAATTTCTTGGATATCGCTTTGCAGGCGAGCGCGAGCGCCAGCGCGGCGAACATCGGAATTCCTACCGGCACCGACGAGAGAATGAAGCCGCCGCCCGAAGAATACTCCGTGCCCGTAAGCGAAAATATTGCAATGAGCGCGCCGCCGAGCACGAACGAGAGCGAAAGAAAGGCGGCGGCGAACTTTATGCAGCCTTTAAAGGACGTAAACCTGCCGGAGACCGCGGCGAGCGCAAGGCCGGAGGCAATCTTAACTGCCACCGCCCACGCGCCCGAAAGGCCGAAGAGCGGAAAGACGACTGCAAAACACGCGCCGAGAGCGCTCCCCAGAGCTATGCGGCGGTATGAGCAGATATTTTTTGTGATAAATTTTGAGCACGCCAGCAGAGTGAAATCCATACAGAAATTTTCGGCTATGGCAAGCTCCACATAGACCTGCATGGTGAAAGTATAAGGCGGCGGCATGCAAAAATTTTGCGTTATTGTAAAATAATTTATATATTTATAGCAGAACGGGAAAGCTGAACGGCGCGGGCAAAATGACCGCGCCGCCATTGGCTAAATCAGAGAAAAATTAATTTATAATTTTTTCGGCATAGCCTTGCAAAATAAGTGTGCTTATGCTATAATGCAGTCACCACACAAACCGAATAAACCCATAGGTACGATAAGGCATATCGTATCTCTTTTCCCTATGGGTAATAAGTTTGTGTGGTAACAACCGGAGATACTGTTATGCAGGGTGCGTCTTCGGTTGAAGCGCGCCCTTTATTTTTTTTAACGCAGGCTGTGCGCACACTTACACTGGAAAACCTTTTGGGAGGAAATTTTATGAAAAAGAAATTGCTTACCGCACTGATAACCATTGTTATGGCAGTTGGTATGGCTTTCTGCTTAGCCGCCTGCAATTTAGGCGGCAATGAGCCTGAAAGCAACGAACCGGGCGGCTCTGAACAGGTTGACCCCGAACAGGGCGGCAACGAACAGGATGACCCCGAACCTGAACCTGAACCCGAGCCTGAGCCTGAACCCGTTATAGGCACAGAGGGGCTGGAATACGAGCTTTCTGACGACGGTACCTATTACATAGTTACGGGCATAGGTAGCGCAGAGGGTAACGATATAACTGTCTCTTCAGAGTATAACGGAAAACCTGTAAAGGAAATCGGCGATATAGCATTCAAAGATTGCGAATCGCTTGAAAGCATAACCATACCAAACAGCGTAACTTCCATTGGCGTGAGTGCGTTCTATTATTGCACCTCGCTTAAAAGCATAACCATACCGGACAGCGTAACTTCCATTGGAGTAAACGCGTTCTTTGGTTGCGACTCGCTTGAATTCAATGAATATGACAATGCACTATATTTGGGAAATGACCAAAACGCCTATGTTGCGCTTATTAAAGCTAAAAATATGAGCATTAAAAGTTGCGATATCAACGAAAACACAAAATGTATTTATAATGACGCGTTCAGTTATTGCGACTCGCTTACAAACATAACCATACCGGACAATGTAACTTCCATTGGCGAGAGTGCGTTCGAATATTGCACCTCGCTTAAAAGCATAACCATACCGGACAGCGTAACTTCCATTGGCGATTGGGCGTTCTATCGTTGCGACTCGCTTGAATGCGTGACCATACCAAACAGCGTAACTTCCATTGGCGGTTGGGCGTTCTATTATTGCACATCACTTAAAAGCATAACCATACCGAATAGCGTAACTTCCATTGGCATGTCTGCGTTCTATTATTGCACCTCGCTTAAAAGCATAACCATACCGGACAGCGTAACTTCCATTGGTGATTTCGCGTTCTATGATTGCAACTCGCTTACAAGCATAACCATACCAAGCAGCGTAACTTCCATTGGCGATGCGGCGTTCGGTGGGTGCGACTCGCTCGCAAGCATAACGGTAGAGAGCGGTAATACTATTTACCACAGCGATGGAAACTGCATTATTGAAACGGCGAGCAAAACTTTGGTTGCCGGCTGCAAAAACAGCGTTATTCCAGCCGACGGCAGCGTGACTTCCATTGGCAATTACGCGTTCAATAGCACCTCGCTTACAAGCATAACCATACCGGACAGCGTAACTTCCATTGGCGATGGTGCGTTCTATTATTGCGAATCGCTTGAAAGCATAACCATACCGGACAGCGTAACTTCCATTGGCTATGGAACATTCGAAAGTTGCGACTCGCTTGAAAGCGTGACCATACCAAACAGCGTAACTTCCATTGGCTGGGGTGCGTTCAGGAATTGCTCCTCGCTGGAGACGGTGTATTACACGGGCAGCAAGGCGCAGTGGAATAGTATTGATATCAGCAGTAACAACTCCGACCTTACAGATGCGAATATAGTTTTTAACTACATTGGCTGAAGTTTAAAATTGTTTTAAAATGCGTGGCGGCGCGGGCAAAATTTTGCCCGCGCCGCCACTGTTGTTTAAAATGATTAAATTTGTACTTGAAAATAAAAGCGCAGTCAATAAAACTTAAAAC
>CALVWW010000020.1 GCA_944368155.1 uncultured Clostridia bacterium | reverse complement strand
GGAACAGAATAGGATAAAGATGAAAGACGCAATCAGTGTGATTGCGTCTTTTTCTATCTCTATGGAACAAACAGAAATGCATAGAACTTTATCATCAGATTCATACAATTTTGATAAAGAAGTTATGTTTAAAAACGTTTTTAATACTCTAGATATAGTTGAAATACTTTTCCCTAGTTGTTTAAGTTTATTTTTTATTTGACTATTACCATTAACAACGTCGTCTATATCTTTATAAATTTTGCTTGTGCCTTGATTTGCTTGTATCGTAGTTAAATATTTTATTAAAAACAGTTGATACAGTTGAAGCTAACTTTTTAGCGTTGCTGACAAAAATATCTACTATTTGATTAAATATCGAAACTATTTTGTCCCAGTTTATGATTATTACAGTTGTAAGTATAAGAATTGCGGCTGTAATAATCACAGCTTTTGCGGCCGTGGGAACAAAAAATAACTTTAAAGTTGTAACCATAGTATTATATGCAGCTTTAATAGCTACCACACCAATATTAGATACTCCGGCTGATGTTAAAATAGAGCTAATAGTACCAGCGGCAGCCGCTCCAACAAGAGCACCAGTGGTAGCTGTGGTTGGATTATTAATAGTTTTATCTTCGAGATTATAACCGACAAAATCATTTTCGGCCATTTCAATAAATATAGCTATATCTGAATCCTCTTCAGCGTAAGACTGGAGTAGTTGATATTCTTCGCTTGGGATATCTGATATAATATCAGCTAATGAAATAGTTAACTGCTTGTATTGTTCATATTCAATATCAGTTAAGCTATTGTTTTGTATAGAATTTGAAGCAATTTTATCAGTTGGCATTGGAGATTGGTTAGGCTTAGCAAGATTGACGAAGTATTTAACATCTATGTAATCATCGATTTTGCTATCAGCCTCATCTATAGCTAGGCTGACAATTTCATCAATGGTTTCTTGTTGAGTCTTATCAGAACTATATTGCGTGCAGGCTGTGAAGCCAAAGCACCCAGTAACAGCAAGAATACTACATAGAATTAGACAAAATAACTTTTTAATCGTATTTTCTCCTTAAATTTTGTTGATTTAGTTATTAAATAAATTATACAATTTATTTTTATATTTGTCAAAAATATAACATATGATTAATAAAATTATTATATAATTGTAAGATAATATTGGCAATATATTGGATAATGTTATAATCTTAATTTAAAATAAAATTCCATCCCTTCCGCTGTTGCAAAAGCGGGGCGGCTCTGTTATAATAATTTTGCGTACGGTAAAAAATAAATTATGCCGTGCAGTCCCGCGCTTGGGCGCAAAACGGTGTGGTATGACGTTAGACGAAGAATGTAAAGGCTGTTTATACAACAGCCAGATGAAAAAAGTTGAGCGCACGGAGAGCGACGGCGCAAAAATAGAAGAGTTCAAATCGCGCGTGCGCAAGCTGTGTGAAAATCCTCCCGAAGCTTATTGCGCGCCGCTTTTAATGCGCGATATCGACAAGATACACCGCGATATATTCGGGCACGGAATAGACTATTCCTCCGAAAAAAAGATGTTTAATTCGGCTGTGCTTGCGATGGAGGAAGAGGTATACGGCGCAGTAATGTCATCGCCTGACCCGATTGCGGGTGCGGTTAAATATGCCGCCGCGGCTAACTACATAGATTTTGCCAAACTTTCCGATTTGAGTGAGGACAGCCTCGATATGGTTTCCGCGGCCGCGCAGCGCACCGTTCCAAACCCTCAAACGCTCGCACTCTTCAAAGAGCGGCTGCTCTCAGGCAAAAATCTGTTGTATGTGCACGACAATTGCGGCGAGGTGGTCTTTGATAAAATTTTAATCAGGGTGATAGGCGCGCTCTACCCCGGCATAAAAATAACATCCCTCGTGCGGGGCGGTGAAATAATCAATGACGCCACGCGCGTTGACGCCGGATTTATAGGCCTTTCAAGGTATGCCGCCGTGGAAGACAGCGGCGCCGCCATTCCCGGTACCTATTTAAAGGAGATAAACGCCCGCTCCCTTGCGTTGCTCGAAAACAGCGACGTGATAATTTCCAAGGGGCTTGGCAATCTGGAAACATTGTACGGCGAAGGTTACGACATTTTTTACATATTCATGTGCAAATGTGAACACATTGCAAAGAGGTTCGGATACACGCAGTGGAGTACTGCGTTTGTTTACGAGGGTAAACAGACTGCCGCCTGACGTTGCGCCTTCCGGCTGTAGTCAGGGTATTTCGGCCTTCAAAATATGAAAACTGTTAACATATTTAAATTTTAACGGCTTTTCACAATAATAGCTTGTTTTACGCATTTTGCGGTGATATAATAGTCGCGTCTTGAGGAGCCAATATATGAAGTATAAAATTTTAAAAGTCTGCGCGCTTCTCGCCGTACCTGCGGCGGTTCTCGGCGCTTTCGGCTGCAAGCATAAGGTAAGCTCGAACGAAGGTTATCTTCTTCAGGATACAAACATATATCCCGAGGTGCAGGCCGCATATGAGGAGGAGAGCAGAGAAGCAATAACCCGTCTTCTCTCATATTCTTCATTCCCGACTTCCGACGGAGCGACCCGTGCCGCAGCGGAACTTTTTGCCTATGCGTGCTACAATGAGGAATATATCGATAAATACGTGTATTTTTCAGACAGGACAGGCTCGACCGACCTCGGCGCAACCGGCCGCAGCACCGTCACCAATCAGGACTACAAGCTCATTATTTATGAAAACGATGAGCATCCGGGGTATAAATATCACTACACCATAAAGCATGTCGACGAAATTTCAGGCGTGATAAGCATGTTTCAGAGCTTGTTTGAAAGCGGAACACAGCTGCGCTTTGTCGACGACACGGATAAACTCTATCGTTTTAACGGAAGAAATGCCGAATATATCGAGGACGATTCCCTTGTTGAAGAAGTGCTCACCTGCGAATGGACGGTAAATTCATCGGCTTGGGGAACAGACGACCCTCCTATAGTGAAGAGAGAGGGTGAGAAACTCACTCTCGAGGAGATGGAGGCAGACGTGCTGAATTCGGCCCGCAACGGCTGGGAAAACGTAATGCACGGCAATATTAATATCCTTGCTGACGATATTGTCGAGTCGGCAACGATAAACTCCACCACGGCAGACGGACACACTGTTTACACTATCGTTATGGATATCGACACCGAAGTTGCCAACGCCGACGAGGCGTCCATGCTCATGCTTCACGATGCCAACGGCTCTGACGACTGCGAATGGATTGGCCCCGAAGAGGGCGGCGACGGGCTTAAAATAATCTTTCAGATATGGGAGAACGGCCTGTTCAAGCTCTATGGACTCGGTGAAACGTGGAGCGGCACAACCAACGGCTTCAGCGGCACCGCAGATTCCACTCTCAATGTGCAATACAGCTATTCCTCCCGCGATACAGACATGACGGAAAAGCTTGCGATGCTCGAGGAAGCAAAGAAAACGCAGGAATAATATTTTATATTCAGTAAACTTAATTGTTTTTAGCAAAGCGGCGCCGCGATACTTCGCGGCGCCGCTCAATTTTTATGCATTACAAGTTTCTGAACTGATATTCATAAAGCTCTTTATAAAGTCCGCCGCGCTGCATGAGCTGTTCATGCGTGCCGCGCTCTTTTACTCCTTCGGGCGTCACAACTACAATCTCGTCTGCGTTCTTTATCGTCGAAAGCCTGTGCGCCACGACAAGCACCGTCCTGCCCTCAGACAGCTTATACAGCGAGTCCTGTATCAGCATTTCGGTTGCATTATCCAATGCGGACGTCGCCTCGTCGAGAATAAGGACGGGCGGGTTCTTCAAAAAGGCGCGGGCAATTGAAATTCTCTGTTTCTGCCCGCCTGAAAGCTTAACGCCGCGCTCGCCCACATTGGTCTCATATCCCTGAGGCAGTCCCGTTATGTAGTCGTGAATGTTCGCCTCCTTTGCCGCCCTGATTATGTCCTCGTCAGTGGCCTCAAAGTTGCCGTATGCAATATTTTCGCGCACCGTTCCGTTAAAGAGGAATACGTCCTGCTGCACTATGCCCACATTCGCCCTCAGCGCCTGCCTGCTCAAGGTGCGTATGTCGTTTCCGTCAATCGTAATGCTGCCGCCGTCTATCTCATAAAAGCGCGGAATCAGATGGCACAAAGTTGTCTTTCCTCCGCCGGAGGGACCTACAAGAGCAACCGTCTTACCCGCGGGTATTTTCAGCGAAAAATCTTTTATTACGGTGTGCGCGCCCTCTTCGTTTTTGTAAGAAAAGCTTACGTCTTTAAATTCAATCTCGCCGCTCAGCTTTTCGGGGCAGAGCTTGCCCTCGTCATCTTCGGCCGGAGTGTCCATTATTTCGCAGAAGCGCTTAAAGCCCGTTGCACCGTTCTGTATCTGGTCAAATATGGTAATCAGCGTGCGCACGGGCGCAATCAGGGTGGATATATACAGCACAAACGCCGTAAATTCGCCCACGTCTATTATTGAATAGTAAAAGAACAGTCCGCCCGCAAGCAGCACGGCAAAGTACAAAAAGTCGGTAAAAAACGTCATGGCGGAGTGGAACTCGCCCATAACTTTATACTGCGCGCCCTTGGACTTCACAAAAAATTTGTTGCCTTTTTCAAACTTTTCGCATTCATGCTCCTGAGCGTTGTACGCGCGTGAGACGCGCATACCCGAAACGGCGCTCTCTATGTCGGCGTTTACCTCGGCCTGCGCAACGCGCACTTCTCTGTATACGCGCATCATCTTGCGGCGCAAAATGGCGGCAAATATCACCATAAAGGGTATAAAGGCAAAGACTATAAGCGCAAGATAAACATTTATCATCGCCAGCATAACAAAGGCGCCCAGAATGGTCACAATCGATAAAAACACGTCCTCAGGGCCGTGGTGCGCCAGCTCCGAAATTTCAAACAGGTCGTTTGTCAGCCTGCTCATTATTGCACCCGTTTTATGCTCGTCGAAGTATGAAAAGGGGAGCTTTTGCAGGTGCAAAAACAGTTCCCTGCGCATATCCGCCTGCATTCTCACGCCCACAAGGTGCCCCCAGTACTGCAATATATAGTTGAGCACCGCCTTAATAAGGTATAGCGCGAGCAGTGCTCCCGCGCCGGCGAGCAGCAGTTCCAGCAGCCTGTTCGGCACGTAGTTGTTTATTATCTCTTTTGTAATGTAGGGGTAAACGAGGTTGAATACCGAAATAAGAAAGGCGCACACCATGTCTATTATAAACAGCTTTTTGTGCGGTGCGTAGTAGTGTGCAAATCTCCTCAAAAGCCCCTTGCTCTTCTTTGACTTCTGCATATCTCTCCTCTTTTGTCGTGTTTTCTGCGGTATTATAACACACAAAAAACAAAAAGTAAATTTCGGCGCAGCCCGCGCGGCTGAAATATTGTTCTTTTTCCCCGTGTTCGCCTTCATAAATGCATATTGACAAATCCCCCGTCTGTCTGTTAAAATCTATATATACGCCGCAACGGCGGCGTAAAGGGGGGGATACAATGAACGACGAGGAAGAGTTTGCCTATACGGGCTACACCGACGATAACCGCGAAAGCGCAATCACCGCCGCCGCGGGCGACGACGAGGAGCTTGCCTATACCGGCTATGCCGAAAACGGTGAGGAGCACATTCCTCCGCCTGTTTACGGCGATTTTATAATAGAGGAGTTTTCCAGCGAGGTAAACGTCCCCCGCATAGCCAGAAAAACGGGCATTTCGCAGGAGATAATTTCATATGTTTTCGCCGCGCTCTATCTTATTGTCGGCGTGCTGTGCGTGAGCATAACGCGGCAGGTGCAGGGGATAATTCCGTACATAGTCGGCGGCGTAATGGTGCTTGTGGGACTGATAAGATTTATAACTGCAATTGTGCGCAAGGAATACCGCACTGTAAAAACCAACCAGACGGCGTCCTCGCTCATTTTCGTTGCGCTCGGCATTATGATAATAATCGAATCGGAGTGGGCAATATCTTTTATTTCGATAGTGTGGGGCATTCTCGGCCTCATGGAGGCGGCGCGCGCCTTTAACCATGCATTCAGCAAAATAGCCGCCTCTGAGCGGTGTATATACCATATAATAAAGGGCATAGTAGAGGTAGTGCTTGCGTTCATGCTCTTGTATGAGCCCGACCATCACCTCGAAACGCATATAATTGTGTTCGGCGTACAGCTTATAATCGACGCCGTGTATATGATACCGTGGGTAAAGCGGCGCTTTTCTCTGGAGTGATTGACTAAATGGCAAACATGATAACAAAGTGGGATATGCTAAAACTCTCTTCGGCATTTGACGGAAGCTTTAACCCGGCAGATTTTTCGGAGGAAGAACTTGCCGATATGCTCGGGCTTTTGGACGAGGCCGACGGTATAGACGAAATCCGCCGCCGTTATTTCGAGGAACACGACGACGTCAAGGACAGGACGCTCGAAATAAAAAAGTGGAGCGAATAGGCCCGAATTTAGTTCGGGCGCCAAGTGTCTTTACGGCAATTTAAACATCACACAAAAATTCCCGTCGCGCAAGACGGGAATTTTTGTGAATAAAACATCTAAAAATAAATAACGGCGAAAAAAACACAAGCCCGAATTTATTTCGGGCGTCAAGTGTTTTTACGACAATAAAAACTCGCCGAAAAGAAAGCTTTTCGGCGAAAAGGGTGTTACATTACAACAATATCGTTCTGTTCAAACAGAGCCTTGTATTCACGGGGGAACACGTCGTCGGTTATCAGTACGTCTATGTCCTCAAGCTGTGCGAAGGTGTAGGGGTTTATCTTGCCTATCTTTGAGCTGTCGAGCATCATATAAACGTGGCGCGCTTTTCTGAATACCTGCTTCAAAAGGTCGCTCTCCGTCTGGCTGTTGCACGAAAAACCATGCTCGGGCGTGAACGCCAACGCCGAAACTATTGCAATTTCAAAGTTTGTGTTGTTGAAGTATTCCTTGGCCGCAGGCGAGGAGGTGGAGAGGTTGTCCTTCATCAGCTGCCCGCCGACTACGGTTATCTCAACGTTCTTTTTCTGCGCAAGCTCCATTGCAACGGCAATGCCGTTGGTGAATATGTTGCATTTTATATCGGGCATCTCTTTGGAAAGGTACATCGCCGTCGTACCGCCGTCGATGAAAATGCTTGTGCCTTCGTCAATCAGTGTGGCAGCTTTCTGCGCGATTACAATTTTGGCGTCCATGTTTATGGTCGTCTTCTTTGTATATGCCTCGCCCGAAACCTTCTGCACTTCCTTGACAGACATGGCGCCGCCCCTGATGCGGATAATACGCCCGTCTTCTTCAAGCTGTGAAAGGTCGCGCCGCAGTGTCATCTGCGAAACGTCGGGGAACGCCTCTTCAAGCTGCTCAAGGGTCATTTTGCCGCGCTTGTCGAGAATTTCAGCTACTTCTTCCAATCTTTCACGTTTCACTTTAACACAATCTCCTTTGTTTAAAATTAACATTTGTTTTTTACTTGTTCATATTATATTACTATTTTACCATAAAGTCAAGGCTTAAGTTAGCGTTTTTAACATAATTTGCCAACAACTTGTGAAAAACTTTCATAAATTTCTGATTTTTTCAGCCTTGGCGGCAAGCACGCGCAAGCAATTGCGTTTTATTTGCTTCCATGTTATAATACAATCGATTTTGTGTCATTCTGCGGCTTGTGCGCGGAATGTTTGCACAATATAATTATGGCAGATTTTATGAAAGTAAAACGATTCAAATTCCGCCCTATAGGCATAGTGGTTGCAAGCTTTGTAATAGTCATCTTTGTGGGCGCAGGGCTGTTGTGCCTGCCCTTTGCGGTGAAGAGCGGCGAACCTGATTTTTTGATTGCCCTCTTTTCTGCAACGAGCGCCACTTGCGTAACGGGCCATACCGTGATAGACCCGTTCACATATTTTACCGCATTCGGGCAGGCGGTCATGCTTATCCTCATTCAGATAGGCGGCCTCGGGTTTATAACAATAATCTCGTTGTTCATGCTCTATATAAAAAAGGATGTCACATTATCAGACAGAAAGCTTGCCCTGCAATCGGCGGGCGGCCTCAAGATGAAGGGGCTTAAGGGACTTTTAAAGTATATCTTTATAGGTACTTTCTCCCTTGAATTTGTCGGCGCGGTGCTGCTTGCAATAAGTTTTGTGCCCGATTACGGCTGGGGGCTCGGCATATGGCAGGCGGTGTTCACGTCAGTTTCGTCCTTCTGCAACGCGGGCTTTTCGCTCACTGGCGCGGCAACGGAGTACGGCATGCCCGATAAGAGCCTTTCGCTTTCGGGCTATACTTCCGACCCGCTCTTTCTTATAGTGGTTATGGCTCTCATAACCATAGGCGGCATGGGATTTTACGTATGGTACGACGTGGTAAAGGGGCGTTTCCGCCCGTCGCGCTATTCCCTGCACACAAAGGTGGTGCTCATCTCCACCGGCTCGATAATTCTTGCAGGTTGGGCGCTGTTCATGGCGTTTGAATGGAACAATTCCGGCACGATAGGCGGCATGAATACCGTAGATAAAATTTTAAACAGCCTGTTCTTTGCCGTAACGCCGAGAACGGCGGGGCATTACACAGTCGACATGAACTATTTCTCCGACGGTTCGTATCTTCTGACCAACCTTCTCATGTTCATCGGCGGCAGTCCCGGCTCCACCGCGGGCGGCGTAAAGACGACGACGTTTGTAGTTCTGGTGCTGACAATGATAACGGCCTGCCGCAGAGAGAAGCAGGTCCGCGTGTTCAAGCGCGGCATAGAGCAGGACGACGCAATGAATGCGGTTACAGTGACCATGCTCTATGTGCTGGCGATAGTTTTAAGCGTGTTTGTAATTTGCGGCATCGACGGCGGCACGCCGTACCAGTCAGATTACGGCGATTGGGCGACGGTGGTAAACGGCGCAGAAGTGCCCAATGTCATCAATTTTAAAAATGTGCTGTTCGAGGTCATTTCCGCGATAAGCGCAACCGGCCTCACCATGGGAATCACGGCGGAGCTCTCCGCGTTTTCACAGGTCATTCTCATACTTTTAATGTTCTTCGGCAGAGTCGGCGGCTACACGCTCGTTCTTGTATTCTCGGAAACGAGGCGCCCGCCGGCGATAACGCGCATGCCGGAACACATAATGATTGGATAAAAAGGGTTCACAAAAATTTAGCTCTGGCCGTGCGAGCAGGCATAGCCTGCGACACTCTGCCGAGGGGTCCCTTGGGGAAACGGCAGATAGCTAAATTTTTCGTGAGTTTGAGGAACCAAGTTCCTCTTCGCGCGACCTTTTAGTGCCCACGATTATGTAGTCGCGCGAATTCACCTCCGGTGAGCCCGCTTTCGCGACAAATTGTGTCGCGTTTATCGGCGAACTAAATTCGCCTTGCGCAAAGTTATTATTTTTAGTTCAGCCGTTAAGCATTTTACGGCAAAATAAACTTCGTCGTAAAGACTTTGCCGTAGGCAAAAGCTTTGCGACGAGAGGGAGCTTTTCTTATGAAAAAGAGTATTTTAATAATAGGGATAGGTAAATTCGGCGCTCATCTCGCTGAAAAGATGCAGGATTTAGGACATGATGTTTTAATTTTCGACCGCAATGCCTCATCGATAGAGCGGCTCGCAACCCGCTTTGCCGACGCGCAGGTGGGCGATTTCACCAACGAAGACGTGCTCAGCGAGCTCGACGTCGCATCTTACGACGCGGTGTGCGTCACGCTCGGCGACGATTTCGAGGCTTCGATGATTACCACAATGTTGCTTAAGCGCGTCGGGGCGAAGTACGTGGTTGTCCGTGCTCGTTCCGAGACGGAGTGCGACCTTCTGCGCAAGATAGGCGCCGACGAGATAGTTTACGCCGACGGTGACGCTACAGATAAGCTGGCGATGCGCCTCGGCGGCAACAATATTTACGACTACATTCAGCTTACCGGAGGTTACGCCATATTCGAGGTTCCCGTGCTGAAGGCTTGGGAGGGTAAATCTATTGCCGAACTCGATGTGCGCAAGCGGTACAAAATCAATATCGTGGCGATAAAGAACGACCAGATGCTCGACCCTACGCCCATGCCCGACTACCGTTTTAAGGCAGACGACCATATTCTGGTAATAGGAAAATCGCGCGACGTGTTCAAGCTCGACGCAAAGAACGGTTAAAGAGCGCGCAGAAATGCAGCTTTGAACTGATTTTGCCTCAATTTGCTTGCATTAACTGCGGTTTTGTATTATAATTTAAAAAAAATAAATCCGCAAGACGGAAAATTCTGCCGTCGCGGCCGTTAAAGAGAGCGGGAGGGAGCTGAAAATTCCGCAGGCTGCAGGCAGGGTATGCGCCGTCTGAAGCTTCGGCTTTAAGGACGGGGAATTGAAATGCCCCCGCGGGAGCTCCCGTAACAGAGCATAAAAGCGCCGCGCAATGCGGCGGAAGTAGAGTGGAACAGCGGTAGCGCGCCTCTGCATAGTTGTCTATGCGGGGGCGCCTTTTTTAGAGAATCCGATATGCAAAATGTAAATTCAGGCAATTTGCCTCAGACGGCGGAGCAGAGCCCGCCGGACCGGGGAGAACGCAGGCTTGCGCCCGACGTGCTGCGCGTGGCGGCAATGGCGTTTATAATACTGCATCACCTCACAATAAACAATATAGGGCTTTCGGACGTGCGTTACGGCGGCGCCGACGGCATATTTTATGCCGCCTCCTTTCTCGACGGCTTTTTCGTTATAGGCGTAAATATTTTCTTCCTTCTCTCGGGCTATCTGAAAATCACGCTGCGCCTTTCAAAAATACTGAGTTTGCTTTTAAAGGTTTTTGTTATAGGCTGTATCTCCGTCGCGCTTGCCGCGGCGCTCGGTGTTGCTGATTACGGTGGGGTGTGGGACGCGGTCTTATCCTGTCTTACGTTCGCTTTCGAACACTGGTTTGTTTATGTTTATATAGGAATATGCCTGCTTTCGCCGCTGCTCAATACTTTTGCCGAAAAGCTCGGCGGCAGAGGAGCCGGCTATTTTGTCGGCACAGCGCTCTTTTTGCTATGTTTCGCGGCATTCGGGGCAGACTATATTTATGTTGCCGGAAGCGTCGGCGGACTGCCGGATGTGTCCCTTCTTGGCACCAATGCGGGCTATTCGATATTATGGGGCTGCGCGCTATACCTTTTCGGAAGACTTATGGCCGTTCACGGCTTTGCCTTCCGCCGCCGCGTCCGTTTCTGGACGCTGGGTTTTGTAATAAGCTCGGTTGCACTCGGCGGCATAACCGCGATGCTCATTGCATTCGGATGCAATTCCTTTGCGTGGTGGTTCATCTACTGCTACAACAACCCGCTGCAGCTCTTTTCCGCGGTCAGTCTGTTCTGCCTGTGCATGCATGTGCGCGCGCCTTCGGGAGGGGGAGCGGCAAAAATCGGCGCCGTTGTGTCGTTTGCGGCAAAGCATAGCTTTACGGCGTATATCATCCACTCGGATAATCCGCTGTTTTCGCCCTACAGGGCCTTTCTCCTCGATATCGTCCCCGGAGTGTGGGCGGACTTGCTCGTGTTGCTTCCGAGCGCGGTCATAATATTTGCCGTCGGCGTTGCCGTCAGCTATTTATACGATATCACGCTCGGCAGGCCGCTTAAAGCCTTTTCGCTTTTCAGCGAGCGGGTGCTGCTTTCGGCGGGAAGGAAGGTGTGCGCGGCGATAGGACGCGCATTTGCAAAAAAATAGCGCATGAATGTGCGGCTGCATAAAATATTATAGCATTTATATAAATTTCAGCAGAGTCAGTTCTTTTTCAGCAGAATTTTATCAAGGAGTAATTTATGTTTTTCAAGAGATTGCGCGCCGACATTAACGCGGCAAAAAGGAACGACCCGGCCGCGCGCAGCAAGTTCGAAATATGGCTCACATATTCGGGCGTGCATGCGCTGTCGTGGCACAGGGCCGCCGCCTTCTTTTACAGAATAAAATTGAAGCTCATTGCGCGCATAATCAGCCAGATGGCAAAGTTTTTTACGGGAATTGAAATTCATCCCGCCGCAAAAATTTCTCCCGGAGTGTTCATCGACCACGGCGCCGGGGTGGTCATCGGCGAAACGGCGGAGGTCGGCGAGGGTACGGTCATCTATCAGGGCTGCACTCTCGGAGGAACGGGCAAAGAGAGCGGCAAGCGGCATCCCACTGTGGGCAAAAACTGCGTTATCTCCGCAGGCGCAAAGGTGCTCGGCGGGATAACTGTCGGCGATTGCGCAAAAGTCGGTGCCGGCGCCGTAGTTTTAAAGGATGTCCCCCCGCATGCAACCGTAGTGGGCGTACCCGCGCGTGTGGTGAGGATAGGCGGCAGCAAGGAGGGCGTGGACCTGTATCAGGAAAAGTCCGACCCGTACGCAAAGGAGATATGCCGCCTGAGGGAGCGCGTGATAAAGTTGGAATCAGAGCTGAGAAAGATAGTAGGGGAGGAGGTATTCCCCGTTTATACGCCCGAGGAGGAGGAGTTTTTGAAGGAAGCGCGCTCTTCATCCTCCGTAAACTGTCCGCCTCCTGAAAACGGACAAAAAAATAATGAGTAAATTGCACATACCGCATAAAATCGTTTGAAATTCGCGGTACATAATTATATAATAATATTCGTTTGAAAAGGTAAAATTATGAAGATATACAACACACTCACCCGCCGCAAGGAAGATTTCTCACCCATAGAGGAGGGAAAGGTAAAGATGTACGCCTGCGGCATAACAGTCTCGGGGGAGGCACACATAGGCCACGGCTTCCAGGCGCTCATATATGATATAATGCGTAAATACCTCCAAAAGAAGGGTTATGAAGTCAGGTATGCCCGCAACTACACCGACGTTGACGACAAGATAATCGCGCGCAGCAAGGAGACGGGAATCCCCGCCGACAAGTACGCCGAGATGATGATAAAAGATACCGACGCGGTCATGCGCGAGTTCGGCGTAGACGACCCGGATATATGGCTCAAGGCCACGCAGAATATCGGCAACATAATCGACTTTATTTCCCGTCTGATTGAAAAGGGCCACGCTTACGCCGCGCCCTCGGGCGACGTCTATTTCGACGTCTCAAGTTTCCCCGCATACGGCTGCCTTTCCAACCGTTCGGTCGAGGACATGCTCGACGGAGTGCGCGTTGAAAATGCCGAGGACAAAAAGAACCCCGCCGACTTTGCGCTCTGGAAGGCGGCAAAACCTGGTGAAATCTGCTGGGATTCCCCCTGGGGCAAGGGCAGGCCGGGCTGGCACATAGAGTGCTCCGCAATGAACCGAGCTGCTTTCGGCGACCAGATAGACATTCACGGCGGCGGCAGAGACCTCATTTTCCCCCATCATGAGAACGAAATTGCGCAGACCGAGGCTTTAACCGGCAGGCGCTTTGCAAAGTACTGGACGCACAACGGCCTCATCAAGGTCAACGGACAGAAGATGTCAAAGTCGCTCGGCAATTCTCTTCTTTTGAAAGACCTGCTTGCAAAATACACCAACGAGGCGATAAAGTTCGCCATCTTGCAGACCAATTACAGGAATGATATAAACGTCACGGATACGCTCTTCCCCGAAGCGGAGAGGCACCTCACCGAGTTTTACAAGGTGATAGCGGCGGTGGAGGAGAAGTTCGGCGGGGGAACTGCCGGCAACCCTGAAATAGACAGCCGGTTCGACGAGTGCATGGACGACGACTTCAACACCGCGCTCGCTATTTCCAATCTCTTCGGCATATTCAAAAAAATATCGGCAAAGCTTGCCGCAGGCGACAGCTCGGCCGCAGATGACGTGTATCAGGTAAAAAAGACTTATTCCATTCTCGGCCTCTTTAAAAAGAGAGCGGCCGATTACCTTGCCGAAGTTGCGGCGAAGAATCCTGCGGCTGAAGTGCCCGAGGAGGTTAAAGCCCTCGCCGAGCGGCGCTGGCAGGCAAAAAAGGCAAAGGACTGGGCAAATGCCGATGCTCTCCGCGCCGAAATCGATGCAATGGGTTACATCGTAAAAGACGGCAAAGATAATTATGAAATCATAAAAAAATAACGCCGAAAAAGCGCAAGGCGGAATTTACTTCCGCCGTTAAGCGCTTTTACGACAAAAAAATACCTCACGGCAAAAGATTTTTGCACAGCAAAAAGATTTTGCGTGAACTTAAGTAATAACGCCGAAAAAGCGCAAGGCGGAATTTACTTCCGCCGTTAAGCGCTTTTACGACAAAAAAATACCTCACGGCAAAAGATTTTTGCACAGCAAAAAGATTTTGCGTGAACTTAAGTAATAACGCCGAAAAAGCGCAAGGCGGAATTTACTTCCGCCGTTAAGCGCTTTTACGACAAAAAAATATCTCACGTCAAAAGATTTTGCGTGAATTTTAGTAAAGGTATATATATGAAAAAGCTCACATCCGAATCTTTGAGAGAGTTATATCTCGGATTTTTCAAATCAAAGGGCCATGCCGTAATTCCCTCGGCTTCGCTCATTCCCGAAAACGACCCCACAGTGCTGTTCACGACTGCGGGTATGCATCCGCTCGTGCCCTATCTTCTGGGCGAAAAGCACCCCGCTGGCAACCGCCTTACAGATGTTCAGAAGTGCGTGCGCACGGGCGATATCGACGAGGTCGGCGACTCCGCTCACTGCACTTTCTTCGAAATGCTCGGCAACTGGTCGCTCGGCGACTACTTCAAGGAGCAGATGATTCCCTGGTCGTTTGAGTTTTTGACTTCGCCCGACTACCTCGGCATACCTGTAAACGATATCGCCATCACCTGCTTTGCGGGCGACGAGGACTGCCCCAAGGACGAGGAGAGCGCAGAGCTGTGGAAAAAGTGCGGTATTTCGCCCGAACACATCTTCTTTTTACCCAAATCGGGCAACTGGTGGGGTCCTGCGGGCACGACAGGTCCCTGCGGTCCCGATACCGAAATGCACATAATCCGCAACCATGAGGACGCGGACAAGCTCGGCCCCTATGACTTTGAAAAGGCGAAAAAGGGTACCTTCCTCGAGATATGGAACGACGTGTTCATGCAGTACAACAAAACCGCCGATGGTAAGTATGAGCCTTTAAAGCAACGCAACGTCGATACCGGCATGGGCCTTGAGCGCACTCTCTGCATTTTGAACGGCGTGGAGAGCGTGTATGAAACAGATATCTTTGAAAAGGCCATTGAAAAGATAGAGGAGCTCACCGGCAAAAAGTACGGCGAGAGCGCGGAAGTCACCAAGGCGTTCCGCGTGGTTTTGGACCATGTGCGCACGGCAACTTTCATGCTGGGCGACGACCACGGCATAGTGCCCTCAAATACAGACCAGGGCTATATTCTCCGCCGCGTCATCCGTCGCGCTGTACGCTACGGCCGCAACATAAACCTGCCCAAGGGTGCTCTCAACGAAGTATCTAATACAATAATAGAAAAATATGCCTCCGTATATCCCGAACTTGTGCGCAACGCGCAGAGGATAGCAGAGGAGCTGAATAAAGAGGAAGAAAAGTTCTCCGCTACCTTAAAACAGGGCTTAAAAGAGTTTGAAAAAGTGGCGGCCTCTCTTCCCGAAGGCGGCGTCATCGATGGTCATTCGGCTTTCAGACTGTACGATACCTACGGCTTTCCCGTGGAAATAACCATGGAGATGGCGCGTGAAAAGGGCCTTTCCGTCGACGAAGAGGGCTACCGCGCGGCTTTTACCGAGCACCAGGAGAAATCGCGCGCCGGCAGCGAGCAGAAGTTCGCCTGCGGCCTTGCCGACCACAAGGAGGAGACGACCAAACTCCACACCGCCACCCATCTTCTGCATGCCGCGCTTAAACGCGTGTGCGGCGAAGACGTCAACCAGAAGGGCTCCAACATAACAGAGGAAAGGCTGCGTTTCGACTTCAACTTCCCCCGCAAGCTCACTCCCGAGGAGGTAAAGGCGGTGGAGGACCTCGTAAACGCCGAAATAGCCAAGGACGAGCCCGTAGTAATGAAGGAGATGAGTCTGGACGAGGCTAAATCGGAAGGCTTTACGGGCCTTTTCGAAAGCAAGTACGGCGAAATGGTAAAGACCTATACCATAGGCAACTTTTCAAAGGAAATCTGCGGCGGCCCCCATGTCGAACGCACGGGCGTTTTAGGTACTTTCAAAATTGCCAAGCAGGAAAACGTGTCGGCCGGGGTAAAAAGAATTAAAGCCGTTCTCATTTCAGAATAAAACGGCTTTGCACGCATATTGAATATAAGCATACAAGCGTTAGGGCGGGCGCCGGCATCTGCGGCGCCCGCCCTAACGCTTGTAAATGCCGCCGCGGCCGCGAGCGCCGCGGTCTCCGCTAAAGTAAGGACTTGCCTCTTTTATCGCATTATTCGGCAAAAAAGAAGCAAAACCGGTGCAAAATAGCGTAAAATTTCCCCAAAACAAGCAAAAAAAAGATTTTGCAAATAATTTTTCAAAAACTTTGTAAACGCAACTCAAAACAGCTTGACATAAATTTTATAAAATAATAAAATAAACATACATTGCAACGAGGCAATATGATTACCGCGCGATGCGGTATGTGTTTTTTATACATTATAAATGGAGTTATCAGCATGAAAACCTACATGGCAAACGCCCAGACAGTAGAAAGAAAATGGTATGT
>CALVWW010000019.1 GCA_944368155.1 uncultured Clostridia bacterium | reverse complement strand
TCCACCAAAAAGCAGGCGGCACTTTGTGCCGCCTGCTTTTTGTGAATGAACTTGTTAAATAAAGGGACTTGAGTGGAGGCGCGAACGAGAGTGAGCGGCTTCAGCTCAAAATCTGCCATAAACAGTCTCCGTAAATTGCCATTTATCTTTTCAATACTATAGCGTTCATCCCCAAAAAAGCAACAAGGGCGCAAAATAAATTGCATTTGACGCGCCACTATTCTTTTATTTAAATCTGAATCCGGAGACGTCAGCTCCCTCCAGCTTTAAAAGGTTAAGCTTTTTATCTAAGCCGCCGGCATAACCTGTAAGACTGCCGTCCGAACCAACTACCCTGTGGCAGGGAATGATTACGGATATGGGGTTGTGACCGACTGCGCCGCCGACCGCCTGCGCGGAAACTCTTTTACCCGTTTCGCTCTGCATGCGCGCGGCAATCAGGCCGTAGGTTAAAGTGCTTCCGAAAGGAATCGAAAGCAGAATTTCCCACACCGTTTTTCTGAACGGAGAAGCGCCTTCCATTGCCAGCGGCGGCAAAAAATCGGGAGCCTTTCCCGAAAAATATTTATCGAGCCAGCGGCGGACCTGACAAAACACGGGGACCTCCCTTTCGACATATCCCCCTTTGAGCGTTCCGCCAAAATATTTCTGACCGTCGAACCACAGTCCCGAAAGGGCGGTGCCGTCGCTTGCAAGCGTTATGCCGCCGAGCGGCGAAGCATATCTTCCCGTAATAACCATAATATCCCCATCATTTCAATTGCGCCGCATATATGCCGCAACTATCACTAATCAAGCGCACATTTTATAAGCGCGCAGACGTGCACCTGCACACGTCTGCGCGCGTTCAAATTCAAAAAAATTTTTTTAAAGGCGAAAAAATTACTCCCCCTTTTTCTCCTGCGATTCCTGCGGTAGGGGCAGTTTTTCGGCCTCCCTGAAATATTTTAAATACGACTTTCTGCAATAGCGGCAAATTTCGTCATCTTTTGCCGGCTCGCCCGAAAAATCATATTCGCCGTTGACGCGCCAACCGTTTAAAATACCTATTGTAATGGCGCCTTCAGGACAACCGAACGAGCATTTAACGCAACCTATGCAGTGTTTGCCGAACACAGGCCTGCCGCCAGCCATTGTTATATTTTTCTGAGGGCAGCCGCGCGCGCATTTGCCGCACCCCGTGCATGCCTCGGTGGCTTTATATAATCTTCCGATAGCGGGCATAGCCGGATGCTCTATGCAGAAAACAAACGACACCGCACGCTTTAAAGGTCCTTTTTTAAGCGGCGTTATTTTACCTTCAAGCATTTCGGCAGCCTCTTTGGGAATTCGCCGCTCAGCAGCCTGCCACATGCGCGCCGCCATTCCGTCGGAATGACGGAATATCATATTATACGGCATAACATAGTGATACTCGCCTGCAACCCGGTAGCCCTTCCTTTTAAGAAGGCCGTAAACATGAGCGCATGAGCCGTCGTTGAGCTTCAACGGCTCGCCCGAAGTTTTAACGAGATATACAAGCCGCTCGCCCTCGCACTCAGGCAGGCGCTTTATGAAGTCAAAAACTATCTGCGGAGCATTGAAGGCATGGACGGGATAACCTATCACTATCCTGTCGAATGCGTTGGGGTCGCGCACCTCGCAATCCTTTTCTATGCGCACGTATTTGCACTCTATGCCCGCCTTCTGCCACTCGCGCATTATTGCGGAGCATACCTTAGCTGTGTTCCCGGTGCCCGAAAAGACGTTCAAAACCGCCCTCATTGTTCTTCCTCTGAAATAAATTCGAAGCAGGCTTTGCCCGATTTATCGAACCAGTAGCTTATATTTTCGCTTTTATCGTGGCTGTCGTACCACACCTGCGCATAGAACGGCGATTTTTTGGCAAGTTTATCGAATTTCCAGGGTTCTGGCGCGCAGAAGGGACACCAATGTCCGGCACCGAGCACGGTATACGGCGCAGCTGAAAATGTATGCCCCTCGCTGCACTGCCACAACAGTTTTGAGCGGGGCGACACATATTCCTTAGAAAGGCATTTGCCTCCGCGGAATGTTGCTGCCTCGTTCATATCTGCAAGCGACCATTCGTCTACGCTCTTGCTCTCGTCATAACCATGGCAGAGCAGCTTGTCTTTAAATTTTAACTCGGGGGACTCTTCGTCGGAACCGTAGTCCGCGGGAACAGCCAAAGAATATCCGCTCCAGTCTGAAGGGACAGACACTGCCGCCTCCCTGCTGCCGTATGCGGCCAGAATACGCCCTGCATCGCCTTTTTTAAGCCACTTGCGCGGAGAATTGGCGTCGCCGAGCAGCCGTCTGAACACTAACAGGCTGATTACAGACGAGGGGATATATTTTGCAGCTTTGAATATGCGGTACTTCTTGCCCATCTCTTGCCAGAAGCCCGAAACACTCTCGCGTTGATAGCCGAACATGCGGTTCAACTCTCCTCCGTCGGCATACCACAACCCGTGAAAGTTGCGCGTCTGGCACCAATCGGGTCTGAAGTATGTATTTGGAGAGCCGCCCATTATGGAAAAACCGTCGGCAAATGTATCATAGCCGGTGCGCCTGTTCTCTCTGCCGCCTGAAATATCATATACCTTATTCCAGAAATTCTGCAACACGCCCGAATGCTCGCACTCTATTATACGCTTTATGAGAAAACCGCTGTCGCGCGCAGTAACCCATTCGAGAGGGCCGTTCAACGTCGTGTGAAAGAGCAGGCCGTCGCTGATGTTTGCAAAGATTATGCCGTCGTACAGCATGGCCGTCTGCCTTAAAACGGCCCAGTTTTTTACATTGCTTTCAATCACATACCTCTCTGCAAGCATTTTATGCAGGGCGTAATTATCATATACTGCCGGCAGCAGCGGGTCGCCCACTCTGCCCCACGGGTGTTGCATAGTGCGGTTGCCGTATACAGCTACGGTTGAGGTATGTATAAGTTTTGCCTGGTGATGCATGGAGGCAACGGCGTCGGCAAGGCGCATCGCGCCCAGCTGATTGCACATATAGCTGGCTTTCGGGTTTTTATCTGAATGAGGGGGAATGACGGCCGCCATATTTACGACGATATCCGTATCGGCAACAAGCGCGCGGCAGGTCTCCGCATCGGACAGCCAGCCGCGGATAACTTCCACCCTTCTTCCGTACTTGCTTTTAAGCTTTCTCGCAAGCTTGTTATTTTTCTTTCTGGGTGTAAGCAACACCTTCAGTTTATTTACAAATTGCAGTTCGAGCGTCTGAATGAGGGCCTCTCTGCCCATATTTCCGCTGACGCCCGTCATGGCTACTATCATTAAACAACTTCCTCTCGAATGCGTAAGCGCACAATTTTGTGCATTTTTTTGTTAACATTATAACACTGCAGGACAAAAAAAACAAACAAATTAGAGCAGGGAATTTTATCAAGCATTTATGTTGAATATCGCGCATATGTATGATAGAATATCTGTACACATAAATATATACGGGGGTGTGCATATGAATAAAGTTAAAATTACCGTACTGAAGACAACTTTAGACAGAGAGCTTGCAGCAGAATACGGGGCGGAAGGGCTCACGGCCTGTCCCATGCTGAAGGAAGGGCAGGTATTCTATGCCGACTACGCAAAGCCGGAAGGCTTTTGCGACGAGGCGTGGAAAGCGATATATCAGTATGTGTTTGCTCTCGCTCACGGTGCCGGCAACGACGTCTTTTATTACGGAGACTGGATAAGAAAACCGGGCGTGGCCATATGCAGCTGCAACGACGGTCTCCGCCCGGTTATATTCAGGCTGGAATCTACGGACGAGAAGGCCGAAATAAACTACACGCCGGTGAGGTGAGATAATCTGATTTTATGAATTTGATATGCCCGCAGACTCAGTTGCGTCTGCGGGCATATATTTCAGCCGCAAAAACTACTCGCCGTCACCAAGGCGGGCAGTCACCAAGGCGGGCAAAATGTGAAATATTTAAATAAATTATGAAAAAAACGCAAGTCCGAACTGAATCTGACTTGCGTTTTTCGACTTACCATAAAGCCTCACAGCAAAAAGATTTGCGTGAACTGTTTTATCAACCGAAGCGGCCGTTTATATAGTCGTCCGTCTTCTTATTCTTGGGATGAGCCCAAAGCTCCTTTGTGTCGCCCATTTCGACCATTTCTCCAAGCAGGAAGTAGGCCGTTTTATCGGCGATACGGAATGCCTGCTGCATGTTATGAGTTACCATGATTATAGTCACTCTGTTTTTGAGTTCGGTACACAGCTCCTCTATCTTACCTGTAGAGATGGGGTCGAGCGCGGATGTAGGTTCGTCCATAAGCAGAATCTGCGGTTCAACGGCGAGCGAACGCGCTATGCAGAGCCTCTGCTGCTGTCCGCCAGAGAGGCCGAGTGCAGATTTGTTTAACCTGTCCTTTACCTCTTCCCACATCGCGGCGCCGCGCAACGACTGCTCAACTATACCGTCGAGCACCGACTTTGAACGTACGCCGAAGGTGCGGGGGCCGTAGGCTATGTTATCGTACACGCTCATGGCAAGGGGATTGGG
This sequence comes from uncultured Clostridia bacterium, assembly GCA_944368155.1. Classification (GTDB taxonomy): domain Bacteria; phylum Bacillota; class Clostridia; order Christensenellales; family Borkfalkiaceae; genus Coproplasma. The sequence goes on along the minus strand of CALVWW010000019.1, from coordinate 14,283 downwards.
GCGCTGGAACACCATGCCCACATTCTTTCTGAGTCTTGCGAGGTCGGTCTTTCTTTCGTAAATATTGGTGTCGCCAATCTTTATTTCGCCCGTTATCTTGCAACCTTCAATCAGGTCGTTCATGCGGTTGAGCGACTTGATGAGCGTTGACTTGCCGCAGCCAGAGGGGCCTATCATGGCGGTGAGCTGACGCACAGGGAACTCCATGTTAATGTTTTTGAGGGCATGGAACGTACCGTAGTACAGGTTCATGTCCTTTACGCTTATTGCAACATCGCCCTGTATGTTAAAATTTTCAATTTTGCGCATCTTTAACCTCTTTTTTCCTGAGTTTATCTACAAACCTGCGTATTGCTCCCTTTTTGTTTGCCGCCTTGTTTTTAAAATAGTTCTCCAGAACCATTATAAGTATATTGAGCAGCAAAACTATTATTATAAGCACGGCGCCCGCCGCATATGCAAGATACTTTGTGTCAAGTCCTTCACTCTGCAACTGGAACATGAATACTGCAAACGTGCTGCCTGAGTCAAGCACGCCGTTAGGCATAAGGAAGTTAGAACCAGCAGTGTAGATAAGAGCGGCACTCTCGCCGACTATTCGGCCAATCGAAAGTATGATTGCCGTTATTATGCCGGGCAATGCCTGGGGAAGCACAACCCTGAATATTGTTCTGAGTTTGCCTGCCCCGAGCGCATACGAAGCTTCGCGCATTGAGTCGGGTACTTCGGAAAGCGATTGCTCCGTCGACCTTATTATGGTAGGCAAAATCATCAGCACAATTGTAAGTGCACCGGCGAGAATACATGCACCGCCGAACATTTTTGCAAAGAATATATATCCGAACAGACCGAACAGAATGGACGGAACACCGGCAAGCGTATCGATGAACAACCTGAGCGTGTTGACGAACTTAGAGCCGCGCTTCGAATATTCGTTCAGATAAATTGCCGCTCCTATGCCTAGCGGAAGAGCTATGACGAGCGAAATAACAATTATATACAGGGTGGTCACAAATGCCGGCGCAAGTGTGGGATTAGAGTTTGTACTTCGTCCAAACAGGTTATCCACTGTTATTTCAGGAAGACCCTTGACAAGCACATACACAACTATCGACAAGAGCGCCACCGCAACCAGACAGGCTATCACATAGCTGACTATGCGAAGCGCGTCCTGCAATGTACCGGTACGCTTATAGTTGGGCGCAGTATGTTCTATATCGCTTTCTTTAATCTTTCGCGTAAACACGCTGTTGCCCGCAATCGCATTGTTGCGCTTAACAAGCCACAACGCAAGGTTAATTATGAGGATAATAACAAGAAGCACAAAGCCGATTGCTATCAGCGCCTGCCTCTGAAGTCCGGAAGATTCGCCGAACTCCTGCGCTATTTTGGAAGTAAGCGAGCTTATGGATATAATAAAATCGGTGGGGTAGACTACGGAACCGCCGAGCAGGAACTGCACTGCCATCGTTTCGCCGACGGCACGGCCGATGCCGAGTATTATTGCGGCAAGTATGCCGTTCTTTGCCGCAGGCACCATTACCTTAAAAACCGTCTGATTTTTTGTGTTGCCGAGCGCAAGCGAACCTTCGTAATACTGTGCCGGAACGTTTTCAAGGCTGTTTTTGGTTATCGATGCAATGGTAGGCAGTATCATTATGCTTAAGATTATTGTACTCAGCAGAATGCCGTAGCCAAACGTTCTTCCCGACAAATCTTCGATTATGGGCTTTATCATTTCAAAGCCGAAATATGCATACACGATTGAGGGAATGCCTGCAAGCAGGTTGACCATCTGCGTATATATTTTCTTAAGCTTTTTCGGGCAATAAAATACGATAAATATTGCAGTAAACACTGCAAGAACAGAGCCGATTACCACCGAAAGCACTGTCAGCACAAGGCTGGTCAGTATCATCGGGAATATGCCGTAGCTGTCGGAAGAGGGATTCCATACCGAACCGAACAGGAAGTCTATAATGCCTATCTCCCTGAATGCAGGAATACTTTCCGCCAGCATGAAGATAATTATTGCAAAAACCGCCAAAATTGAAAATGCCGCAAAGATAATAAAAATTACCTTTGCGATATTTTCTTTAGTGAATGCGGCTGCAACATGTTCCTTGAAAGAAAGTTTATTTTTTTCTTTGGTCACCATTTCAGCCATTTTTAAACCCTTATAATCAGCTTCTGCTGTCTGCTACAACTACCTGACCGTTTGCCTCGATTATTGCCGCGCCTTCATCGCTGAATATGAAGTCGATAAAATCGTTTACAAGGTCGCTGAGACCGTTTTCGGTGTTATATACGATATTGAAAGGACGTGCAAGAGTATAGGCGCCGCTTGCCACGTTTTCGGTAGTGGGAGCAACGGCAGTATCTGTTGCGTTTTCCTTGTAGCTTACGCCCTTTATCGTGGTGTTTCCTGCAAGTGCCTCGAGCGAGCAGTAACCAATAACTTTGTCAGAAGCGGCAACGTTCTCTATAACCGCATCCTGAGAGGTAAGCTCGGGCTGGCCCGCATAGATGGTTTCAAGCTCGATAAGTTCCATGAAAGCTTCGCGTGTACCAGAGCTGCTGTCCCTGGAAACTGCGTCGGTTACAATATTCTGGATAGCGGTGTGATTTGCATACAGGTCATAAACTTCCTGCTTGCTCACTTCTTCCAATGCGGAATCTGCGCTTACGATGAGTGCGATGCCGTCGGTTGCAATCTGTATGGGGGTAACGCCCTTGTCGGTAACTTCCTTGGAAGCCATACCGAGGTCTACAGTGCCGTCCTGCGCCTTGGAGATACCAACGCCCGAGCCGCCGCCGTCTACTTTAACGGTTACGCCTGTCTTCTCATAGTATGCGTCTGCAAGCTCGCTCATGAGAGGCTGAACGGATGTGGAACCTGCGATGGTAATAACATCGCCGCTGCCGCAAGCGGAAAATGCCGCTACCGAACCTGCAAGCGCTGCGCATGCAGCTGCTACTGCAACTATTTTGCCAATTCTTTTCATACTGTTTCTTTTAACTCCTTGTTAAAATGATTTTTTCTTGGTCTTTTGCTTTCGACGTGATAATCATATCAAAGACTTGTAAAAAAATCTTACACACATTTGTAATAAAGTTGTAACAAAATATATTCCTTAAAAATCTGTTTACGGCCGATTGTAATCAGATTGTTAAAAACTAAAGATATTTGTAATTATTTTGCACAATTGCGCAATTTTTATTATGAGCATAAGGCAGCAAAAAAGGCAAACGCATATTAAAGCGCTTGCCTTTTTATATTGAATTCCCGTGCGTGCTTTATTTTAAAATTTAACGGTAAAGGTTGACCCTACGCCTTCTTCGCTCTTTACCGAAATATTCCAGCCCTCGCGCTGACATATCTTTTTTACCATGGCAAGGCCGAGGCCGAATCCGCCGTTTTTGCCGCTGTGCGACTTATCTACCGTGAAAAACCTGCTGAAAACCCTGCTCAGATTCTCCTCAGAGATTCCTATTCCCGTATCGGCGACTTCGAACCTGTCGACATTCAAAGTAACTTTAACCGTGCCGCCCGGTTTGTTGTAACGTATGGCGTTGCGGATTAAGTTGCCCACCATTTCGCTCATGCGCTCGTGCGTGGACTGCACTATCACATTGTCGGTTATGTCGTCGATGAGCGTTACCTGACGTTTGTCCGCCTCGGGCTTTACAACGGCGAGCATCTCTTTTGCCAGCTTTGAAAGGTCTACCTCGCAGGAGGGAACGTCGGAATTATCTATTTCATTATAATTTATAATGCAGGCAATGAGGTTGGTAAGGCGCTCCGACTGTTTTAATATGGTCTTATATGCCGCGTCCTGCTGTTCCTTGTTCATTACGCCCGCGGCGAGCAATTCGGCATATCCCCTTATGGAAGTGAGCGGAGTGTTCATCTCGTGCGTGATGTTGGAAATAAATTCATTTTTGGAATTCTGAGCCCTTTCCACGAGCTCTTTTTCTTCCTTTATCTCGTTCATCTTTTTTTCTATATCCTCATTTCGCTCATTTAATACCTCTGCGATAGGCCTGAGTTCGCTGTATTTTGTGCTGATGCGCTGCGAGAGAGCAGCCTGCCGCGTCAGGCTCTCCACTGGGCGCAGAATAAAGTATGTCGACACATAGGTGAACACCACACAGGCCAGAAGGTCTATGATAAGGTATATGATGACCGTCGGCAAAAATTCGGCAAACAGCGACCACTCGCTCGACGTGGGTACAGCTATACGCACATAGTAGGTCTCCGCCCCGGAACCGAACGCGCGGCAATAATATACATAATCTATGCCCACGGTGGCGCTTCTGCGCACGGCATAGCCCTCGCCGTCCTCGGCAGCGGCGGCAATTTCCGCTCTGTCCATATGGTTCTCGTTCACCTCGATATCTTCGCTGTCGGCAAGCACAGTGCCGTCTGAAGATATGAATGTAACGCGCGCCCCGTCGAGCTTATCAGAAAACGCTCCCGCCTCATCCTCGCCGAGAGCGGAATAGAGCTCTTCGTCGAATGAGTTCATATAAACCGAAAGCGTATCCTGCGTGCGCATGAGCAGGGAATCGTAGTAGAGTTCGGTTGAAACAAACGAATATGCAAGAATACCCAGAAAGGTTATTAAAACTGAAATTAAGAGTATGCGTATCTTCATATTTACCAATTAATATAGCGCGGACGAACGCCGCGCTACAGCCGTAACGCGGGATACGCGCCACCAGATAATATAAAATTAATTTACAGAGAGCTTATAGCCCACACCAAACACCGTTTCGAGGTTGGTCACCCCCAGCTTTCTTAGGCGGGAGATGTGGTTGTCGAGCGTGCGCGTTTCGCCCTGCTCGTAGCCCCATACTTCGAGGAGAATCACCTCCCTCGAGAGCACTTTGCCGGGGTGTTGCATAAAATATTTGAGAAGTTCGAATTCCTTTTTGTTGAGGTCGAGCTTCTGTCCCGCAAGCTTTACCTCCATGGTGTCGTAGTTGAGGGTGAGCGCGCCGACAGTAACTTCGTCAGACTGCCTCTTGCGGCGGAGAGCGGCGTTGACGCGCGCGGTGAGTTCAAGCACGGAAAAGGGCTTTGCAACATAGTCGTCCGCACCGAGGTTGAGGCCGTTTACCTTGTCCTCCTCCTTGGAGAGCGCAGAGAGCATTATGCATGAGACCTGCGGGTAACGGGCCTTTACGGCTTTAAGAACGTCAAGGCCGTTGCCGTCGGGCAGCATTATGTCTAAAAGCGCCACGTCCGGCTGGCGCATATCTATCGCCGAGTAAAAATCTTTTATGTTCGAAAACGCCTCGAATTCGATTCCGTTCATCTGCAACGCAACTTTTATAAGTCCGCTTATGCTGGCGTCGTCTTCGAGGGCAAAAACCGTTCCGTTCATGTATCCCTCACTATGCAAAGGCGAAAGCTCAGGCAACATCCTCCACGGAGTGGGCCATTAAACTCAGGTGGTCGCCCACTCTCTCGAGATTGGATATAAGACTGACGAAAAGGCTGTTGTTTTCGGCGTTGCACTCCCCGCGCGACATGCGCTCGATATGCTCGTTCAGAAGCCTTTTCTTGGTCTGGTCAATTTCCTGTTCGATTTCGTCAGATTGCTTTATTTTTACGAGATTGTTGTTTTCAACTATGTCAACAACCAGCTCGTACTGTTCGTTAAGAAGGTTCATAAGGCGGTTCAAATCGTGCCTCACAACCTCGGAGAAGGTCAGCGTTTCATCGATGGCCTTCCTTGTGTAGCCGACAATATTTTCGGCAATGTCCGCAATGCGCACAACGTCGGTGTTATCGCGGTGGAGCATATTGACTATGCGCTCGTCGTGCAGCGAGATATCCTTTGCGGAAATTTCAATGAGATATTCGGTTATATCGTTTGAAAGCTCGCCCACCTTGGCTATATCGCCGGAGATAGTTTCGAACTTTGAATCATCCTTGTTTATAAAACTTGCAACCGCGGCATTGAGGCTTTTAACAGCGATGCCGGCAGTGTAAGTAGTCTGCTTTACAAGCTGGCCGATTGCAAGCGAAGGGGTGAGCAAAAGCCGTTTATCCATAAAGCCTTCGTTTTCCTTGGCCTTTTTGCTCTTTTTCTTCTTCTTGTCCGGAATTATTATCTCTGTAAGTTTTACGAGATATTTGATGAAAGGCAGATACAGGCAGGTGCAGATAACGTTGAACGCCGTATGGAAGAAGGTTATGCAGGTTGTATGGTTATGGAACATCGCCATGAGCACATCATCATAGAAACCGTCCCATATCCAAAATACTATGAGGAATATTATGGAGCCTATTACATTGAATAAGAGGTGATAAAGACATGCCCTCTTTGCGTTTGTGTTGGCGCCTATCGAAGAGAGTACCGCAGTTATACATGTACCTATATTAGTACCGAGTATGACAAAGAGTATGCCGTTGCCGCCTCCGCCGACCAAAAGAGGGGGCGTTGCACTCGCCATAACAACAAGCACTGATGTTACCGCACTAGACGACTGAACAATTGCCGTTATGCCTGCACCTATGAGCAACAGCAGCAACGGATTGGATACAGACGAGAGCGCGTCGATGACAAACTGGTTATCGGTGAAGCCAGACATCGAGCCGGACATTATCTCCAGACCTACAAACACGAGACCCAGAGAGGCGACAAGGCTGCCCGCCGTGTTGACCTTGTTGTTCTTCGACACCATGGTCAAGACAAGGCCAATAAGCGTTAAGAGCATGGCGTACATCATAACATTGAACTGATTGAGCCATACCAGCCAGCCCGTGATGGTGGTGCCTATGTTTGCGCCCATGATGACCGCCGCCGCCTGCGTGAGCGTCATTACGCCCGCATTTACAAATCCCACGACCATTACCGTGGTGACGGACGACGACTGTACGATAGCCGTGGCAAGAGCGCCTATGCCCACGCCCGCGAAGCGGTTGCCCGCAGCCTTGTTGAACAGCGCGCGCATTTTGCTCGCCGAAAGCTTTTCGATGCTGTCGCCGAGGAACTTGAAGCCCAGCAAAAATACGCCGAGGCCCACGAGCAGCAAAATAATACTGCTCGCTGTGTCTAAGTTTGCAAAATCCATTTTTTTCTCCTTTGATGCGTGCCGTGCGGGGCTCTCTCCTTCCCCGTGCGGCATTTTTATTTTAACATCTGCCTGTAATATAAATTTCACAAAGTTGTAATAAATTTGTAAAATTTTTTAACCTTTCCGTTCTACTCGTAAAAAAGTTGTAAAAAAACGCGCGCAAAATTATATAAAATTTTGTGCGCGTTTACAGCAGATGAAAAAGCCCTTCTCTGCTCCCGCATGATGCGCGGGCGGGAGCGGCGAATTTTATTCAGCACACGGCAAGTTTACTTTCCCTCATATCCCTTAGGGTTGTTTTTCTGCCAGTTCCATGAAGATGAGCACATCTCATCTATGCCGTACCGTGCCTTCCAGCCGAGTTCTCTTTCCGCCTTGGAGGCATCGGCATAGCAGGCGGCGATATCGCCCGCCCTTCTCGGCTTTATAACATAGGGGAGGCTGCGGCCGCACGCCCTTTCGTAGGCATGAATGACTTGCATAACGCTGTAGCCTGTTCCCGTGCCGAGGTTATAAATATAAACTCCGCTTCTGTCAATCTTGTCTATTGCGGCAACGTGGCCCTTTGCGAGGTCGACTACGTGAATATAATCTCTTACGCCCGTGCCGTCCGGCGTAGGGTAGTCGTTGCCGAAAACGCCTATCTCCTTCAGCTCTCCCACGGCAACTTTAGCGATATACGGGGTGAGGTTGTTGGGAATACCGCGGGGGTCTTCGCCGATGAGCCCGCTCTCATGAGCGCCTACGGGATTAAAGTAGCGAAGAAGAGCCACAGTCCACTCATTGTCCGCCTTATAGACGTCCTCAAGCATTATTTCCTGGAAATATTTGCTCGTGCCGTAGGGGTTGGTCGTGCCGCCCGTCTTACACTCTTCTGTAAGTGGAAGGACTTCCGGGTCGCCGTACACCGTTGCCGAGGAGGAAAAAACTATCTTCTTGCAGCCGTGCGCACGCATGACCTCCAGCAGCGCAAGCGTGCCGAACAGGTTGTTATCATAATATTCCACGGGTTTTGCACAGCTCTCGCCCACGGCCTTGAGGCCGGCAAAGTGTATTACCCAGTCGATTTCGTTCTCTTCAAAAATTTTACTCACAGCAGCGCGGTCGCGCACGTCGCATTCATAAAATTTAAGTTCTTTGCCCGTTATTTTTTGAACGCGGTTAAGGCTCTCTCTGCATGAATTCGAGAGGTTGTCCGCCACGACCACACCGTATCCGCTGTTTAAAAGTTCAACGCATGTATGACTGCCGATATAGCCGGCGCCGCCCGTAACCAAGATATTTTTCAAAAGAGGAGCCTCCTTATAGCCGCGCGAAAAAAACATGCGCCGCGGCACAATTCAATTATAAATTAACCTGAATGATATGTCAACAGTATGCACAAAAATAGGTTGCATTATAAGACATATGGCGGCGCGCGCACATAAATGCGCGCACATAAATGCGCGCACATATAAAAGCGCGCGCCGCACAAGCGGCGCGCGCCGTATAGACGCATATGAATTTTACTCCACTGTCACACTCTTTGCAAGGTTGCGCGGCTTATCGGGGTCGCGCCCTAAAATCACCGCCGTGCGGTAGGCTATGAGCTGCAGCGGAATGACGGAAACTATGGGGGATATGCTGTCCGAACTTGCAGGCACTTCTATGGCAAACTCGGCGCGCTCGATAAGATTTTCCGGCGCACAACCCGAAGCATACACAACCGCCGCCCTGCCCCCGCGCGAATATATCTGCTCTATGGCGGAAGCAGTCTTTTCGGCGAGAGTTTTATCCGTTATCACCGCGACGGTCAGCGTACCGCCGTCGATGAGGGCGATTGTGCCGTGCTTAAGTTCCCCGGCGGGATATCCCTCGCCGGGCACATAGGAAACTTCCTTCAGTTTCAGGCTTCCCTCGAGCGCTACCGGATAATCTATGCCTCTGCCTATAAAGTATACGCCCGAAGATGACGCACATGCGCGGGCGGCCGCCTCCACCATGCAGTCGGATATTGCCGCCGAGCACTTTGCGCCGATATCTTTAAGTTCGGCAAGCATTTTAATGTATGCCTGCCTGCCTTTCAGAGCGGTTACCGTGAGGGCGAGGGCGGCAATCTGACCGCAGTAACTCTTGGTGGCTGCTACGCACACCTCCGTGCCGGCACGCACGGGCACGACTATATCCGCCACTCCCGTGAGAGCGGAATAGGGCACGTTGGTAACGGCGGCAACGCACGCGCCGGCGCCTTTTGCCGCGCGGGCGGCCTCTACGGTATCGGCAGTTTCTCCGCTCTGACTCACCGCCACAAAAAGCGTACCGGAATTTGCGGCCGACTTTTTATACCTGAACTCACCGGCGGTTTCGGCACGGACGGGAATACCGAGGAGCTCCTCTGCGGTGTACGCCGCGGCAAGCGCGCTGTGATAGGCCGTGCCGCAGCCGCACAATATTATATCCTTGAAACCTCCGCGCTTTTTTGCCGCACGGGTGAGTGCGGCATAGCACTTTTCCTCGGTAAAGGCATGCACGGTGTTTTTTACCGCGGCGGGGATTTCGTTTATCTCCTTTATCATATAGTGAGGGAAACCGCCGAGACGGGTGGAGCGCGCCGCCGCAGGTATCGGCGAAAGGCTGAGGCCTGCCGCCCCGCCGTTAAAATCGCACAAGGTAATTTTACCTTCCGAGGCAAAGGCAATCTGGCCGTCCTTTAAAACGGCTACGCTCTCTGCAAGGCCGGCGAGCGCCGGCATATCGCTGGCGGCATAGAGCGCGTCACCGCCCACTCCCACTATTATGGGATTGCGGTATTTTACCGCCACAAAACCTTCGTAACCTTCGCAGAGAATGCACAGCGCAAAGGCGCCCTTCAGCCTTTCCACCGCAGACAATACCGCGGCTTTAAGGTCGCCGCTGTAGTACTTGTTCAAAAGGTGCACCACAACCTCGCTGTCCGTCTGCGAGGAGAAAACATGGCCTTCTGAAACAAGCTCTTCCCTCAGAACGGCATAATTTTCGATTATTCCGTTGTGCACTACGGAAAAAGCTCCTGCGGTATGCGGATGGGCGTTCTCGTCGGAGGGTCTTCCGTGCGTCGCCCAGCGCGTATGGCCTATACCCGACGTTCCGCGGAGTTTTTCCGCCCCGCTCTTTATTTCGCTCACCCTGCCGCGGCGCTTCACCGAAAATATTTTGCCGCCGTCGAGCACGGCGATGCCCGCAGAATCATAGCCGCGGTATTCGAGGTCTTCAAGTCCCTTATAGAGTATCTTTGAGGCGCATTTAACGCCGGTACAGCCTATTATTCCGCACATAATTCCTCACAAACTTCTGAGCCGCTCCTCCACGCGGGAGAGGCAGCGCTCGCACATTTCCTGCGTGGCGCCTTCAGCCATCAGGCGTATCACAGGTTCTGTGCCCGAAGGCCGCACGATAAGCCTGGCACATCCCTCTTCAACGCGCACCCTCTCGCAGAATGCGGAAAAGGCTGCGCTTTCCGCCTCCTGCCTGTTCCTTACAGGCACGGAGAGCTGCACCTGAGGCAGAGGTTCGTACCCGCGCACAAGCTGCGAAAGCGTTTTACCGTGCTCTGCGGCGCACTCGAGCAGCTTTATCGCAGTCACCAGACCGTCGCCGGATACGCCGTACTTGGAGATTATGATATGCCCCGACTTTTCTCCGCCGAGCGGCGCGCCGCTGCGGCACATCTCCATATACACATATCTGTCACCAACTTTTGTCACGTAACACGGCATACCGCGGGCGGTGAGCGCAGAGATAAGCGCGGAGTTGCTCATAACCGTGCAGACCACCCCGCCGCCCTCGCCCGAACGCCTTAGCATATTGGCTAATATGAACAGCTCGCCGTCGCCGTCCACCACCTCTCCGCGCTCGTCGACGGCTATGCATCTGTCTGCGTCGCCGTCGAACGCAAAACCCATATCCAGCCCTTCGCGCCTGACGAGAGAGCAAAGCGCCGCGGGCTTTGTCGAGCCGCTCTCATTGATATTGAATCCGTCCGGCTCGCCGCCGAGCACATAAGTTCTGGCGCCGAGGGCGTCGAAAACGCTCTTAGCTATCTGCCATGCGCTGCCGTTGGCGCAATCCAGCCCTATTCTGTAGCCCTTGAATGAGCACGCAGACATGGAAATCAGATGGCCGATATACCTGTTGCGGCCGCTGACATAATCAACCGACCTGCCGAGTTTTTCACCCGAAATTATGCGCCCTCCCGCTCTTTCAGACGGGGAATCGAGGTAATTTTCAAGTTCTGAAATAACGCCGTCGTCAAGCTTTTCGCCGCCCGGACCTATGAGCTTTATTCCGTTATCGCAAAATCCGTTGTGGCTGGCGGAAATCATTATTCCGCAGTCAAACCCGTCGGTGCGGGCTATATACGACACCGAGGCCGTCGTAGTGACGTGCATGATATATGCGTCGGCTCCGGCCGAAGTGAGACCTGCAACCAGCGAATACTCGAGCATGTATGAAGAACGGCGGGTATCCTTGCCGAGGACGACGCGGCAGGGCGTGCCGTCGGAGTGATAAAATTTTGTGCCGAGAAACTTGCCTATTGCAAATGCATGCTCTGCGGTCAGGAAAGTTCCCGCCCTGCCGCGGAAGCCGTCGGTACCGAAATATTTACCCGTTTTTATACCTCCCTTCAGCGCCGAGCGGAATCATTTTCTCATGCACGCGGCCCACACAGAAACCGAGCGGGGCGAGGTCGCACGTCAATGTTGTGCCGGCAGCGACATACGCTCCTCTGCCTATGCGCACGGGAGCGACTATGTTGCAGTTACAGCCGATAAAACAGCCGTCCTCCACCACCGTCTCCGACTTGACTTTTCCGTCATAGTTTGCAAAAACGACGCCGCAGCCGATATTGACGTCTTTCCCCACTGCGGCGTCGCCGATATAGGCATGGTGCGCCGCCTTGCTCCCTGCGCCGAGCGAAGAATTTTTAATCTCGACAAAATCACCCACCCGGCAATTTTCACCCACGCGGGCGCCTCCGCGCAAAAAGGCATACGGCCCCACAGAGCTGTTTGCCCCCACAAAGGAACTTTCGATTGTGCTCGCACGCACTACGGCCCCCGCCCCCAATGCGCTGTCTTTTATATGCGAAAAAGGCAGGACCGCGGCGCCTGCGCCGATTTCGGTTTTCCCCGAAACAATACAAGGGCCTGAAAGCAAAACGCCGCACGCAATTTTAGCGGTGCGTTCCACAATTACCCCTTCGCCCTCGATTCGCGCGCCCAGCTTTTTCAACTCACGCACGGAATAATAAGCGCCGTGCGGCGCAACGTGCAGAAAATTCATACGATACTTTTAACATATGCGCCCGCCCGCCAAAAAGTGAATAAAATATATGCGCCGCCGCGCATAAACGGTGCGCGGCGGCGCAAAATAAGGATATGAAAAAGAGAAATAAAAAAACCGCCCGCAGCGGCGGAGAAGCGCTGCGGGATGAAATCGTCAGCGCAAACGAATATACCGGATTTGTGCAGCACATCCCCGTATCAAACGAGGACATAGAGCTTTACAGAAGAATGTATGGCGGCGGCAGCTTCAATACCGACGATATAGGAAGCTGAAAAAGGCGTATGCGCGGCTGTTTTGCCGCGCATACGCCTTCAGATTATTTGACGTCAAGCATGATTTTTATTATTTCCCTGTCAGTTTCGCGCATGCCGTTATGCGCAAGGCGGCTGACGGAACGGATAGTCTCCTCTACTCCCTTTTTGACTATGCCGTCGCCCGCATAGATCTCGTTGCCGCTCTCATACATGCTCATGCCGAGCAATCCGCTCTCTACGGCTGTGGCAATTTTGGCCGCGCAACTGGCTTTTGCCCCGTCGCAAATTATTCCCGAATCTATTGCCAGCGCGTTGGTCAGTGTGTGCGCTATATCCGAATAGCTCCCGCCGAGCAAATAATTTATTCCGCACGCAGCCCCGGCCCCGGCCGATACAACGCCGCAGTAGGCCGAAAGAGTGCCTATGCCGAATTTCAAGTGCACGGTTATCAGATTGGAAACGCACAGCGCTCTGTACATTCTATCTTCAGAGAGGCCGAGGTTTCGCGCATAGACTATGACGGGCACCGAGCACGTTATTCCCTGATTGCCGCTGCCGGAATTGATGATTACAGGCAGTTCGCACCCGTTCATGCGCGCGTCGGAACCTGCCGCGGCATACGCCTTGGCTGTTGTCTTTATGTCGGGCTGATATGAGCGCAGGATTGTTTTGCCGATGTTGGCGCCATAGTCGCCCGACAGCCCCTCTTCGGCTATGGCCATATTATAATTTATCTGCCTTCCGATAACTTCCCTGACGTCGTCGATATCCACGCTGTCTGCAAACATGAGTATATCGTGCACATTGAGCGCAGTTCTGTCCGTTTTAGCGGCGCTGTACACAGGTCTGTCGAAAAGCACTTTTCCGCCACGCTCAATGCGCACTATATTCGTGTGGTCTCCGGCAAGGCGCACATAGGCGCTGCTTCCGCCGCAGAACAGCTTAATTCCGATATCGAAAATTTCCGCGTCGGCGGGCACGTCGATTTCCGCGGGAAAATTTTCAGCAAAATTTCTTATCTGTCCATGCTGCTGCTCACTTACGTCGGATATGACCTGCAACTCCCTTTCAGCTTTACCGGCCACAATACCCGCGGCGAACGCCGCCTTGATGCCGTGCAGTCCGCCCGTATGGGGCACCACCACGCTTTTTGCGTTCTTTACTATGTTGCCGCTGACTGCAATTTCTGCACGCTCGGGCATGCAGCCGAGCACTTCCCTTGCCTTTGCCGCAGCATATGCAATTGCAATGGGTTCGGTACATCCCATTGCAGGCACAAGTTCTTCATTCAGAATTGATATGTAGTTCCTGTAAATCTCATCCGTAAGCATTTATCGTTACCGTAAAGGTTATAATTTCAATCTATTAAGTTATACCTTTTAATAAAAAGGTTTGTCAAGCAAATAGCGGCGCAGGCGGCACAAAAGACAGTTACCTTAAAAAAACGGGCAGCCCTTTGCCTTTCGCAGAGTATCTGCATTAATTGTCACCCACCGGGTATCTGACATACCACTGAAGTAACCCTTGTCAGAGCTTCGGCTACGCCTCGCGCGAACCCTGCGGGTTCGCCTATCCGAATGATAGCAAAACAGCAGGCAGCACCGAATTCGGTGCTGCCTGCTGTTTTGGTGACCCC
>CALVWW010000018.1 GCA_944368155.1 uncultured Clostridia bacterium | reverse complement strand
GCGGGTTCGCCTATCCGAATGATAGCAAAACAGCAGGCAGCACCGAATTCGGTGCTGCCTGCTGTTTTGGTGACCCCACCGGGACTCGAACCCGGGTTACCGCCGTGAAAGGGCGATGTCTTAGGCCGCTTGACCATGGGGCCATGACGCTTTGCGCTCGTCGCGCTCGGCTGTATGTAAAACTGCCTGAATGCAGTTTTATGCAATTGGTAGCGACGGGTGGATTCGAACCGCCGACCTGCCGGGTATGAACCGGCCGCTATAGACCAACTAAGCTACGTCGCCATTAAAAGCGTGCGTTTAATGGCGGCCCTCGCCGCGCGTTAAGCGCACGTTTGTTGCTTTTTAAATTTTGCAGATTTCTCCGCCATGCCCGCCGTATGCTCCCAGCCGAAATAACAATGGAGAATAACGGGCTGACTTCTAAAAAATCTTTACCTAATTTAAAACTCTTCGCGAAAGTCAAGAAGAACTTTTCGCGAAAAGCGAGGAGCCGACTTCAAAAAATCTTTACCTCAGCTTTAATATCCTCACCAAAAATATCTCCGGAGATTTTTGGTGAAAATGAGGTACCGACTTCAAAAATCTCTACCTCATTTTGTTCCTCGCGAAAGTCAAGAAGAACTTTTCGCGAAAAGCGAGGAGCCGGTGCGAAAGCAATTAATTCGGGCGAGCCCGAATTAATGCAAGGGCAACCGTGCTCCGAGCTGGTTGCGGGGGCAGGATTCGAACCTACGACCTCCGGGTTATGAGCCCGACGAGCTACCTGGCTGCTCTACCCCGCGATGAATTTACAAACTCATTTGTAAAGCCTTATTATTTTATTAGATAATACGCAGTTTGTCAACCGTTTTTTGCTTTTCTTTACAAAATTTTTTAAAATACAGGTATTGCGGACCATTACCGCGGTCAACATCAGCGGCACGGCGGCAAAATTTGCCGCCGTGCCGCTTTTAAAAACACACAAAAGCATATTGCAAAGAGCATGTAAAAGTGCTAAAATAGTTTTATGAACGTAAATTTACAAAAGTATGCAAACCTGAATATATGCGTGGCCGTTTCGGGCGGGCGCGACTCCATGGCGCTGCTGCACTACCTGCACGCGCACGCAAGCGAGTATAACATCACCCTCACCGCCTTGAACTGCGACCACAGAATGCGGGAGACCTCCGCGCGCGACAGCGCGTTCGTCGCCGACTACTGCGAAAGGGCGGGTATACCCCTCTCCCGTTACGTAGCCGACATAAAGCTGGACGACGAGGGCGCAGCGCGGTCATGGCGACTTTTAAAATGCTATCTGGAGGAAGCCAAAAAGTGCGACTGCGTTGCCACGGCGCACCATCTTGACGACAATGCAGAGACGGTGCTGTTTAACCTTGCGCGCGGCTCAGGGCTGAACGGCATGGAGGGCATAACCGACATCGACCTTCCGGCATTTGCAAACAAGCCGTTTAAACTGATACGCCCGCTTATCGCCTGCCCGCGCGCAGAGATTGACGAATATGTTGCGGCAAACTCCATTCCCTACGTCGACGACGAGACCAATTTTAAGACAGACTACACGCGCAACAAGATAAGGCACAACGTGCTGCCCGCCTTGGAGCAGGCCGTGCCCGGTGCAGCGAGGGCGATATACCGCTTTTCACGCCTGGCTGCCGAGGACGAAGAATATTTTGAGAGACAGGCAGAATCCCTGCTTTCCAGCCGCAAGCCGTACGGCGACTACATTGCGCACTGCGAAGAAAAGGTCATCTTCCGCCGCGCGGCGTTGAGAATTATCGCCGACTGGCACCAGAAAGAAGACTATACGAGCGAACAGCTTGAAAGGCTTTATAACCTGCAATTTGCCGAAAACGGAAAAAGATTTGAGTTTTTGAACCTCGCTGCCTTTAAAGAGCAGGGAAGAATTTGCATAGTCGACGACGAGCTTTTCCACTACGAAAACGAGGGGACGCCCTACGAAGATGTTTATCGCCAGCATGCCATGGAATACTGCGGGCAGGTTGTTACCGTATGTTTTGACTACGAGCTGGACGACTACATGAAGGACGTGGTGCAGCATTGCTATCCGGAAATTACCTTTAAAGTGCTGCGCTACGACGGCGGCAAAATTCCCAAAGACGCCGTGGTGCGGTTTATGCGCGCGGGCGACAAATTCACCAAATTCGGCGGAGGCACAAAGAGCTTAGGCGACTGGTTCACTGACAGAAAGATTCCCGTGCGCCTGAGAAAGAGCATCCCCCTCCTCTGCGACGGAAACGACGTTTTAATCGTCTTTGGCGCGGAGATTTCAGATAAGGTAAAGGTTGACGGGGACACAAAGGACGTCATGTGCGCCATTGCCGCCGATTACGGCAAGATATGACGGCAAACAGCCCGTCCGCGGCACTTTAGCGTGATAAATCGCTTGACAGAATACAATCGATACTCTATTATAGATATAATACAGTACTTGATATTTTTGCGGCCGCGCATGAGAAATTTTCTGCCTGCGCGAAAATATTGTGAGAAGGAGTTACTATGAAAATGAAGGGAGCGGATATATTAATCAACTGCCTGCTTGAACAGGGCGTAGATACGATTTTCGGTTATCCCGGCGGCACGGTGCTCGACATATACGACGCGCTTTACCGCAACGGCAAGATAAACCACATTTTAACTGCGCACGAGCAGGGCGCGGCGCATGCCGCCGACGGGTACGCACGCGTTACCGGCAAGACGGGCGTTTGCTTTGCAACCAGCGGTCCCGGCGCAACAAACCTTGTTACCGGCATTGCCACGGCCTATATGGATTCCATACCCATGGTCGCCATAACAGGCAACGTAGGACTCAGTCTTTTGGGCAGAGATTCGTTCCAGGAGATAGATATATGCGGCATAACTATGCCGATTACAAAGCATAACTTTATTGTCAAAGACGTTAAAGAGCTTGCCGACGTCGTTCGCAAAGCATTCTATATTGCAAGTAGCGGACGAAAGGGACCCGTACTTATAGACATACTCAAAAACGTGCAGACAGAGGAATGCGAATACGAGCCCGCAAAACCCGAACGCTACAAAGCGCTGCCTGTTAAAAAGGAGAAGCTTGAACCTGCCATTGCCGCCATCAACGAGAGCAAAAAACCGCTCATTATCGCCGGCGGCGGCATAATCTCTTCCAACTCCTCCTCCCTTTTAAAGGAACTTTATGAAGGCATCGGCTGTCCTGTCGTTTACACTCTTATGGGCAAGGGATGCATTCCCGAAGACGATAGGCACTGCCTCGGCATGCTGGGCATGCACGGCACGGTCGCCGCGGCAAAGGCGCTCATGAACGCCGACACGATAATTGCTCTCGGCACGCGCTTTTCCGACAGAGTCGCGCTCAACCGCGAAATGTTCGCAAAGAACAAGACGGTTATCCACATCGACATAGACAACGCCGAAATAGACAAGAACGTGCGCGCCGACATTCATGTTATGGGCGATATGTACGAGGCGCTCAAAACGCTCATTCCCGAGCTTAATAAAGTACAGAGAGCGGAATGGCTCGACGAAGCGGCGGCATGGAAGGCCGAAGAAAAACTGAAAAAAGATACCAACCTTCTGGCATATAAAATTATAAGCGCGGCGTCAAAGCTTGCGCCTAAGGACATACCTGTAGTTACCGACGTCGGGCAGCATCAGATGTGGACGGCGCAGCACTATCATGTGAACAAACCCCGCCTTTTCTGCTCCTCGGGAGGCCTCGGCACCATGGGCTACGGCCTCGGCGCGGCTATCGGCGCGTGCTTCGGAACAGGCAAGCCCGCAGTACTCGTTACGGGCGACGGGTGCTTTAACATGAATCTGAACGAACTTTCCACCGTCGTGACGCAGGGCACGCCGATAGCCATACTGTTAATGGACAACGGAGTTTTAGGCATGGTGCGCCAGTGGCAGAAAATTTTCTACGGCAGAAGATTTTCACAGACAACGCTCAATAAAAAGACAGACTATGTAAAATTTGCCGAAAGCTTCGGCGCCAAGGGCCTTAAGATTGAAAATGAGGACGACGTGGAACCCGTTTTGAAGGAGGCCTTCGAATACATTCAGAAGGGTGAAGGCCCCGTGCTCGTCGACTGCCGCATCTCGCCCGATGAAAATGTTCTGCCCATGATAAAACCGGGCGCGACCTACGATACGCAGCTTTTGAAAATGGAGGAAAACTGAAATGGCGGAATATAAAAAAGACCCTAAAAAGAATACTATTGCCGCGCTTGTCTCCAATAAAAGCGGCGTTTTAACAAGAATCAGCGGGCTTTTTGCGCGCAGAGGGTACAATATCGAGAGTCTCACAGTCTGCGCAACAGAGGACCCCGAGCTTTCGAGGATGACAATTGTGCTGATAGGCGACGAATACACGCTCTACCAGATGATTAAGCAGATGGACAAACTCGACGACGTGAAGAAGATAGGCTGCGCAGACGAGCTTGACTGTGTTTACCGCGAACTTCTGCTCGTTAAGGTGCCCGCAACGGCCGAAGTGCGCAGTCAGATAGTTGAAATAAAGGAAATCTACAAAGCAAAAGTCGTCGACCTTTCGGTAGACACAATGATACTCGAGCTGACGGGCATTCCCACTAAACTTGACGCCTTTATCAAAGTTATAGAGCCCTACGGCATAATAGAAATGCAGCGCACCGGCCTTACCGTGCTGGCGCGCGGCAGGCACACTCTCAAAGACAGGGACTGCTACGGGGACAACATATGACCTAACTCACGAAAATATCCGCCTTGCGCGGCGGATATTTTCCGTGAGCTTTAGGGGCCAGCCCCTCTGGCGGCGCTGCTGTTGCCCTCGCACTTATATGCGCCGCCATTCACCCTGCTGAGGCGCAGGTATGCGCAAATTGGGGCCTGCTGTGGCGGCATAGCCGCCTTGCGACGAAAATTATTTTAGAAATTTCCTGCGGGAAACCCTGCTTGCGCACGTAAATTATTTTTGATTTCGCCGCAAATCTTTTGCTTTGCAAAATCTTTTTCCATGAATTTACGGCAGGTCGTAACGGGACTTAACGGGTGAAGTAAATTCTCCCTTGTCCCGTTTCGGCATAATTATTTGTAAATTTGCCGTGAGTAGTTAAAATTACGGCATAACTAATTTAACTGGAGGCAAAAGTGCCTGCGCTTGAAAGCCCTGAAATCAGGTTAGATATCAGCATTGAAAATTCCACCGCTCTTTTAAACGTGCGCGGAAAACGATTTTCAGGGGCGACGTCCTTTCCGTGCGACAAAGAAACTTTTGCGCAGTTTGCTGCCGAGCTCGAAGAGCTGTACACCACCCTGCGCGAGGGTGAAGCGCGGCTGTGCGAATGGCACGAACCGGACGACAACTACGTGAATTTTGCAAGCGACGGCATGGGGCACTTTGAAATAAGCGGAGTGTTCTGCAAATGGGAACGCTGGGCGCTTAGCTTCAGCGAAACAATCGACCAGACGTATTTAAAAAATTTTGTAAATGAGTTGCGGCAATGCACCGCGAAATAATACAAAAAAGGCGGCAAGAACATCTGCGCACAAGCGCAAGGCGCGGACAACACCCTATGCCGCCGATATTTTGGAGTTATTATGGAGAACATATTTTCTAACAGCACCGATATGAGTTCACAGCGTTCGCTCTTAAGGGCGCTCGGCTGGACTGATTCGGAAATGAAAAAACCGCTCGTGGGCATAATCTGCGCCCAGAGCGATATAATACCCGGCCACACCCACCTTTCGGAAGTGGCAAGAGCCGCCGCAGAGGGCGTAATCGCCGCGGGCGGCAAGCCCGTCATCGTGCCTTCGATAGGCGTTTGCGACGGCATCGCAATGGGGCACGCAGGCATGCGCTACTCCCTCCCTTCCCGAGAAATAATTGCCGACAGCGCCGAGATACTCATACGCGCACACGCATTTCAGGCGGCGGTGTTTATCGGAAACTGCGACAAAATTATCCCCGGCATGCTTATGGCAGCGGCGAGGGTGAACGTTCCCTCCATATTTGTTTCAGGCGGGCCGATGCTTGCCGGACATGTGCGCGGCAAAAAGACGTCGCTGTCGACAATGTTCGAAGAAGTCGGCGCCTATAATGCCGGCAAAATCGACGGCGAAACTTTAAAAGCCTTTGAATGCGGCGCCTGCCCTACATGCGGCTCGTGCTCGGGCATGTTCACGGCCAACTCCATGAACTGCCTCTGCGAAGCGCTCGGCATGGCTCTTCCGGGCAACGGCACCATACCCGCTGTATATTCGCAGCGCCTTGCACTCGCCAAAGAGGCGGGCGAGGCGGTGATGCGGTTGCTTGAAAATAACGTGCGTCCCCTCGACATAATGACGGCGGCGGCGTTCAAAAACGCAGAGACGGTGGATATGGCGATAGGCGCATCCACCAACTCCGTTCTTCATCTTCTTGCCATCGCCAACGAGGCGGGGCTTAAAGATAAAGTTTCGATAGATATAATGAATGAAATTTCGGCAAAAACGCCGAATTTGTGCCGTCTTGCCCCTGCAGGCGAGCACTATATCGAGGAACTGAACGAAGCCGGCGGAATTTCGGCCGTGATGAAGGAACTGCTGGATGCCGGCCTTTTGGACGGCACCGTTAAAACCGCGGGAGGAAAGACGCTCGCGGAGACTGTGGCCTGCGCTAAAATTCTGGACGAGGAGATAATACGTCCCGTATCCAACCCCTACTCATCAACGGGCGGGCTGGTAATTTTAAAGGGCAACCTTGCAAAAGAGGGCTCGGTCGTTAAAAAGTCTGCCGTCGACCCCAAAATGTACAGGCACAGCGGCCCTGCCAAGTGTTTCAACAGCGAGGAGGAAGCGATGGCCGCGATTTCGTCCGGCAAAATAGAGAAAGGCGACGTTGTGGTCATCCGTTACGAAGGTCCCGTCGGAGGACCCGGCATGCGTGAGATGCTCACTCCCACCTCCGCCATCGTGGGCGCCGGGCTGGGCGCAGACTGCGCCCTTATAACCGACGGAAGATTTTCGGGCGCGACGCGCGGCGCGGCAATAGGGCACGTATGCCCCGAAGCGGCGGCCGGCGGACTTATCGGCCTTGTCGAGGACGGGGATATTATAGACATCGACATTGAGAACTGTGCGATTAATCTGCGTGTGAGCGAAGAAGTTATCGCGCAGAGAAAAGAGAACTTCAGGCCGGTGATAAAACCTGTAGACGGCTACCTTGCGCGCTACCGCGCGAGCGTTACCTCGGCCTCGGAAGGCGCTGTTTTCCGCAGATAATTTTTAAGTTCAGGGCATATAATATGGCTGTGAACTGTTCTGCGGCATGTTAAATAATAACAAAATACCCGCAGACAGCCCTTAAACGGCGGTCTGCGGGTTGTAATTTATGTTAATTTTGTTAATTAAGGGTAATTTTTCAGCAAACGGCAAAAAAAATTTGACCCGGGCCGTTATTGTGTTATAAAATAAAATCGACAATTTATCGGAGAAAATTAAATATGGCTCCACTACACAAGGCGCGCGCACAAAAAATGAATGTGCGCAGGGCGCATAGATGCGCGGAAATTCCGCGCGCCGCACGGGAATGCAGTTAATAAAAGCGGCAAGAGCCTCCTCATCCATGGCGCGTGCCACAGCACGGCGCATTTATTCCCGCAAAGAGATGCACGCTCAGGCGGCATCACCATTCAGGGCTTTGCCCTTTAAATAAGGAGATAATTTAATAATGTTGAATAGGAGAATGGCGACCTACCGCGCCAAAGCGGACGTCGTTAAGATAGATTTAGGTGTTTTCTGCGCAGATATCGACATAGTATCTGAAGAGATTGAAAAACTTTACATAGAATACTCTAAAAACTTTGAGCCTCACTTTGCCGAAAACGACGGCATTGTAACCCTTCGCCAGCTCAAAGGCCCTTTCTGGAGAGTAAAGCGCACCAAAATTACCGTGCATGTTCCCGAAAGCTCTCTTCCCGACGTCAGGGCAGATATCTTCAGGGGCAACATAAGTATAAACGGCGGATTTTATAACGACGTAACGATATACGGCAAACAACTGAAGGCTTCATGCTTCGACGCCACTTTTGAAAACCTTACGATAAAAGCCGACGAACTCGATGTGTGTGCGGACGGAATAACCGTCAAAAACCTTGCCAACGCGCTCGCTGCCGACGGCAGAGTGGAATTTGATAAAACATTCTGCAAAAAGGCAGAATGCAGGGTTAAAAAAGGCAATATAGGGCTGTGCAATTCCGGTTGCGAATTTGCCCTTTTGAACTCTGAAGAGGGCAATATAGCAGCAAGCATGGTCGGCAACGAGAGCGACTACACCATTTCGCTCACGGGCGCGGCGGTCAGCGGCAAAGAAAACCTCTCCACGAGCGGAAAGTCGATAAAGGCGCACGCGGCGCGCGGCAGTGTGGTGCTCGACTTCAATAAATCCGCAAGCTTCGACGAGGACTTCAGCGAAGCTCAGGCGTGAAGTTAAATACACATGCGTACTAAACGCTTGAACGCGTTTAATTCATTGTTTTATTTGCAAAAAAATGCTCATATGTGCAGATATTGCAAATATAACCTTTCTATAGGCTTATGACTGCGGCGGGCGTTGCCCGCCGCGCTAAATACTTTTAAGGAGAAAACAGCTATGCCGATGACTATGTCGCAGAAAATTCTTGCTGCGCATGCGGGACTTAAAGAAGTAAAGGCCGGGCAGTTAATAAACGCCAAACTCGATTTGGTTTTGGCAAATGACATTACAGGCCCCGTTGCAATAAAAGAATTTAAAAAAGCGGGCGTCGAAAAAGTTGCCGACAGCGCAAAGATTGCGCTTGTAATGGACCACTTTGCGCCCAACAAAGACATCAAGAGCGCGCAACAGTGCAAAATGTGCCGCGACTTTGCAGCCGAACAGAATCTGGAAAACTTTTTCGACGTCGGCACAATGGGCATAGAGCACGCTTTGCTGCCTGAACAGGGGCTTGTCGGCGCTGGTGACCTTGTGATAGGCGCCGACAGCCATACCTGCACTTACGGCGCTTTGGGAGCATTCTCCACAGGCGTTGGGTCTACCGACATGGCCGCAGGCATGATGAGCGGCGAATGCTGGTTCAAAGTGCCTTCGGCGATAAAGTTTGTTCTTCACGGCAAGCCCGGCAAGAACGTGTGCGGTAAGGACCTGATACTTCACATAATAGGCATGATAGGCGTGGACGGAGCGCTTTATAAATCGATGGAGTTTTTCGGCGACGGCGTGAAATACCTGTCCATGGACGACAGATTCACCGTGTGCAACATGGCTATCGAAGCGGGCGCAAAAAACGGCATATTCCCCGTCGACGCTTTAACGCTCGAATATATGAACGGAAGATTCAAGCGCAGCCCCCGAATTTATATGGCCGACGATGACGCCGTGTACGACGAGGAATATGAAATAGACCTCTCAAAGCTGAAGCCCACTGTATCATTCCCCCACCTGCCCGAAAATACAAGAACAAGCGAAGAATGGTGCGAAATAAAGATAGACCAGGTCGTGATAGGCAGCTGCACAAACGGCAGGATATCAGATTTAAGGATTGCCGCCAAAGTTTTAAAGGGCAAAAAAGTGGCAAAAAATGTGCGCACCATAATTATCCCCGCAACAAACGAGGTATATCTTCAGGCGATAAAAGAGGGGCTTGTCGAAATTTTTATAAAGGCGGGCGCGATAGTTTCCACCCCCACATGCGGCCCCTGTCTCGGCGGATACATGGGTATACTTGCAGAGGGAGAACGGTGCGTTTCCACCACCAACCGCAACTTTGTAGGCAGAATGGGGCACGTTTCAAGCGAGGTTTACCTCGCCTCACCCTATGTTGCAGCGGCTTCGGCAATTGCGGGTAAGTTAGCCGCCCCTGATGAAATATAATTTTTCGTCCGAAAATAATTATCGAGGATATACTATGAAAGTTCAAGGCAGAGTTTTTAAGTACGGAAACGACGTCAACACCGACGTAATAATACCTGCAAGATACCTTAACACCACATCCGAGTCTGAGCTTGCCGCCCACTGCATGGAGGACATTGACCCGGATTTCGTCAAAACCGTGAAAGCGGGCGACATAATCGTTGCCGAAGATAATTTCGGCTGCGGCTCCTCGCGCGAGCATGCGCCCATCGCCATCAAAGCAAGCGGCGTAAGCATTGTCATTGCGAACAGCTTCGCACGCATATTCTACCGCAACTCCATTAACATAGGCCTGCCGATACTTGAATGCCCCGAAGCGGTAAAGGCAATTTCGGCGGGCGATGTTGTAAGTTGCGATTTGGGCGAGGGCATAATCAAAGACGAAACGACGGGCGAAAGTTTTAAGGCAGAACCCTTCCCTCCGTTCATTCAGGAAATTATTGCAGACGGCGGATTACTAAAACATCTCACGAAATCACAGAAATAACTTTTAATAGGCGACTTATGTGCGGCGCGGCGGCATACTGCCGCCGCGCCGCGCATCTTAAATTTATATGCAAAAACTTTAAAAGGGGAAAACAATAATGAACTATAATATTGCCGTGCTTTCAGGTGACGGCATAGGACCTGAAATATGTGCGGGCGCAATTAAAGTTTTGAATAAAACAGGACAGAAGTTCGGCCACTCCTTTACATTTGAAGAACTTCCGATAGGCGGCGTTGCAATCGATAACTACGGCACCCCCCTTCCTGATTTTACCGTAGAAAAGTGCCTCGCCTCCGACTCGGTGCTTTTAGGCGCGGTAGGCGGCTACAAATGGGACAATCTTCCCGGCGAAAAGCGCCCTGAAAAGGGACTCCTCGGCATACGCAAGGCCATGGGCCTGTATTCAAATATCCGCCCCGCGAAGCTCTGGAAAGAGCTGGCGCACGCGTCGCCGCTCAGATATGAGCTTGTAAAGAACGGCGTTGAAATAATAATCGTGCGCGAACTCATCGGAGGAATATATTTCGGCGAGCGCGGCAGGGGTGAAGAAAACGGCGCTGAATTCGCGTGGGACACTGAAAAATACTCCGTGCCGGAAATCGAGCGTATAACCAGAATTGCCTGCGAACTTGCCATGAAACGCAGCAAAAAGCTTGTTTCCGTTGATAAAGCCAACGTTTTGGAGAGTTCGCGCCTGTGGAGAAAGACTGTACACGAATACGCCGCAAAGAACTACCCCGAAATAGAGGTCACAGATGTGCTGGTGGACAACATGGCCATGCAGATAGTAAAAAATCCCGCCCAGTTCGACGTGGTGGTGACATCCAACATATTCGGGGACATACTCTCCGACGAGGCGGCTCAGGTTACGGGGTCCATCGGCATGCTCGCCTCCTCCTCCCTCGGCGACACAAAGTGCGGCCTCTATGAGCCGATACACGGCTCTGCGCCCGATATTGCGGGGCAGGACATTGCAAACCCCATTGCCACCATTCTTGCCGCAGGCATGATGCTGCGCGACAGCTTCGGCCTGACCGCGGAATATGACGCTATAGTCACCGCAATTGAAAACGTACTTGCAGCGGGCTACAGGACGGCCGACATCATGAGCGAGGGTTGCATTAAAGTTAAGGGCAGCGAGATGGCGCAGCTCATATGCGACAGAATTTAAACAAATCTGCATGCCCCGCATATAAGTGCATTTAAACACATATGCCGGCACAGATTCAAATTATATATGTTATGAATTTGCCGCGGAGCGGGGCGCGCCCCGCTCCGCGGCCCGATTAAAGGCAACAGAAATGATTGAAGAGAATGTAAAAAAACTGCTTTCGGAAGTGAGCGAAAACCCCTTCGGCGAGAAGGTGACACTTGTGGCCGCAGTAAAGACTCAGACAGTTGAAGATATAAACCGGGCAATCGCCGCGGGAATTACCGACATAGGCGACAACCACGTTCAGGAATTCCGCGACAAGTACGAAGCTATCACGGGCAACCCCCGCCGCCACTTTATAGGGCATCTTCAGACAAACAAGGTGAAATACCTCATCGGTAAAACTTATCTGTACCAGTCGGTAGACAGAATGGAGCTCGCCGAAGAAATTTCAAAACGCAGCGAACGCGCAAATATAATTTCGGACTGCCTCATTCAGATAAATATCGGCAACGAGGAAACTAAAGGCGGCTTTGAATATGACGACGCGGCGGCCGCTTACCTGAAGGTGAAAACCATGCCCGCGCTGAGGGTCAAGGGGCTGATGGCGATGCTGCCATTCACCGACGACGAAACGGTGCTCCGCCCTCTCGCAACAAAGATGCGCGAACTGTTTGAAAGGTTGCGCGAAAGAGACGAAAATATCGAGCACCTCTCCATGGGCATGAGCGGCGACTGGAAGCTGTGCGTGGAGTGCGGCTCAAACATGGTGCGCCTTGGCACCTCTATCTTCGGCCCGAGGCAGTATAACTGAATTTATGCACCGTTTGGCAAAAAATGCCATAATAACGCGCGGAAATTACAAATTTTATGGCAGATTGAAGTAAACTAAAAAACGCGGCGTGCGCCCGAATTTTTTCGGGCGCACGCCGCAACTTTATAGCCGTTTGACTTCTATGTTCAGTCGATTGAAATTGTTATGCCGTTTTCGTAGTTATGCTTTAGCGTTAAAAGGTCGTCGACGGTTAGCCAGCCGTTTTCATACGCCCATGTGAGGGTGTTGAATTCTGTACTTTCCTCGGCGTTATACCCGCCGTAGAACAGCAGAGTCTGCGTTGTGGGGTAGGTGAACTCCACTCCCCCCGCGCTCTCGGAAGTGACGGCAGTATCGAAGCTGTCGCCTACGGCATTTATAAACAGCACAAATTGCTCATAGCCCGCCCAGTATACCTCTATCACGATATCGTCGGGTGTGAGCGGACTTTCGCGGCGCTCATTTAAGTAAGTTTGTTTTATAATTCCGCTCGAGCTCCAGTTCCAGCTGCCGTTATAGTTCTTTTGAATATCCAAAAGGTCCGCGTGCGACAACAGCCCGGCTTCAAACGCCGCTGAGAGGGTGTAGAACTTGCCGCCGTTATAGACCTCGAGCTGCCGCGTCGATGGATAGGCAAAGTAAACGTTATCGACAACGTCGACCGTTATCGCGGCTCCCGCGGCCAGACCGTCTACATAGAACACATATGTGCCGCCATACTCGCCGCGCATATCTATGGAGAGCGGATAACCGCCGGGCTCTGCGTAATAATTATGTTCCCTCTTCCATGCGCGCAGTATTTCATCTTCGGGCGAACACCCGCCGAATGATGCAGCCGCAAGCGCGCACAGTGCGGCAATGATTACAAGCAAAACTCTTTTCATACTTTCACCCCCTTGGCAAAATTTGCCTTTCACTAAAACAACAGCACAGTGCACAATTTTGTCCACAGCTCCGTATAAAAAAATTCCCGTCGTACATGACGGGAATTTTACATGAACATTCTTTAAAACATTTAATGCCGAAACGCGGTAGCACGAATTGAGTTCGGGCGTTAAGCCGCGTTACGACATATTTACTCTCACGGCAAAGATTTTTGCAAAGCAAAAAGATTTTTGTGAAATAAAAACCTTGGAGATGCGAGCAAGACAAGGCGCGCGAGGAAAACCTGAGGGAGTTTACTGAGGCGTAAATGACCGAAGGTTGCCGCAGCGCAACACAGTATTGCGACGCATATGCGAGGTTTTTTATTCGCCCTTGAAGGGAAGGAGCGCAGCCACCCTCGCGCGCTTGATAGCCTTTGAAAGCTCGCGCTGGTGCTTTGCGCATGTGCCGCTCATACGGCGGGGAACTATTTTACCGCCCTCGGTGATGAACTTGCGAAGACGGGCCACGTCCTTATAATCTATAACTTCTACCTTTTCCTGGCAGAAAACGCAAACCTTTTTGCGTGAAGATTTTTTATAATTCTTTCTTACGGGCTTATTTTCTTCCATAATTATCTCCTTATTATTTTAGAAAGCGGCCTTTAGCCGCAGCAGTTTGTTTCAGCCTCAGAAGGGAATGTCGCCGTCGTCGTCGAAGGACTGAAGAGAAGGTTTTCTTCTCTCGGTGTGCGCGGGTGCGGGGGCGTAGTCGCCTCCGTCCTCGCTGGCACCCTTCGGCGTGAGGAATTCAACATCGGAGGCAATCACGTCTACCGACATGCGCTCGACTCCGTCTCTGTCCTCATATGTTCTGAGTTCGATGTTGCCCAGAACTGCGACTTTATTTCCCTTTTTGGCGTAGCGGGCGACCGTTTCACCCAAACCGCGCCATGCTGTTACGTTGTAGAAATCGGCCTTACGCTCGCCGTCGGCAGAGCCGGAACGACGGTTTACAGCTATACCGAAGCGGCATACCGATATGCCGGACTGCGTTTCCGAAAGTTCGGGGTCACGCGTAAGATTTCCGATTAAAAATACTTTATTCATTATTTACCCCCTGTGTTGGTGGTCTTATAAGCTTGTGTGGTTGAGCCAATCAAAGCATTGCGACGCAAGTATCTGATTTGGTTCAAATTTTAAAAAGATACAAGTAAGACGCGAAGCGCGAGGAAAACCTGAAGGAGTGTACAAAGACGTACATGACTGAAGGTTGCCACAGCGCGACAAAGTATTACGCCGTATATTTTTAAAATTTTAGGCCTTTACAATCATTCTGCGAAGTATCTCATCAGAAAGGCCTGCAATTCTGTCGAGTTCGTTTACAACGGTGGGTTCGGAATTGAACTTCATGAGCACAAAGAAGCCGTCATTCTTATACTGAATGGCATAGGGAAGCTTCTTGGAACCCCACTTGTCCGTCGAAACAACTTCGCCGCCCATGGAAGTCACGATGCCCTCGAACTTTGAAACGAGCGCGTCTTTAGCTTCGTCGGCAACAGAATTGTCGATAACGTACAGCATTTCGTAAGATTTCATTTTTTTACCTCCTGGTCTTATTCGGCGTACAATATTTCATGCACGCAAGGTAAGCGCGGTAATTCCGCGCGCCGAAAACGGCGCCGAACGGCGCAATTAAACAGCTCATAAATTTTACTATAACAGAATAAAATTGTCAAACAAAATGAACTGTTCACAAAAATTTAACTTTGGTAAGCTAAATTTATCGTAAATGATAACTATTCTTCCTCGCCGTCGGATAAAAGATTTTCGGCCTCGGCCTCACCTATGTCGGCCACGGAACGGAGCTTGTTGGATATGGTGCGCGTGCGTCTGCCCGCCTCCTCTATCGTGTTCTGCGCCTCCTGAAGTTTTTTGCCCGTCTTTTCCAGAATGAGGGTGAACTTGTCGAACTGCACCTTGAAGGCAGAGAGAAGCTGCCACAACTCGCCCGAGCGCTTTTCAATGGCCACAGTTTTAAAGCCCGTCTGCAAGGTTGAAAGAAGAGCGCTTAAATTTGTCGGCCCGCAGGCAAGCACGCGGCGCCTTCTTAAATATCCGTCAAGCTCGGGCAGCTTGGTTATTTCTGCGTACAATCCCTCGAGCGGGAGATACATAACGGCAAAGTCCGTAGTCGACGGGGGGAAAATATACTTCGACGCAATACTGTCCGCCTGAAGCTTTACCGCCTGGGCCAGCCTCTTTAGCGCAAGCGCCGACTGCTCCCTGTCGGAGGCGTCCAACAGCCGTGTGTACTCCTCAATGGGGAATTTACTGTCTATCGGCAGCCACACCGTGCGCTCGTCGCGCGAGGGAAGACGGACGGCAAAGTCCACCATGCCGTCGCTGCGCGCGTCCACTTTTACAGAGGATGCGTACTGGCTGGACGCAAGCATCTGCGAGAGCAGAGTGCCGAGCTGAACTTCGCCCCACGTGCCGCGCAGTTTTACGTTTGAAAACAGTTTTTTAATGTCGGTAACATTTGCGGCGAGAGTATTTACCTCTCCTATTCCCTTATAAACCTTTTCAAGCTGTTCGTTGATAATCTTATAGCTGTTTGAGAGCCTGCCCTCGAGCGTCGAGGCAAGTTTCTCCTCTACTGTGGCGCGGATAATTTCCACGCTGCGCGCCGTTGAATCGGAAATATATTTAAGGTCGTCGTCGAGCTTTTTCTTCAAATCGTTGATGCGCGCCTCCTGAGCCTGCGCAAGCCGCGCCGTTTCACCTGCGGCCGCCTCCAGCTTTATCAGATTGCGCGTTATCTCCTCCAGCCACTTTTCATTCTGGGCCGAAGAGCTGTTCTTTACCTTTACGCCCACAAAAATTATGGCGGCAAGGCATGCAATACCGACGACTATGGCAATAATAATAAGAATGTCCGTCATTGATTTTTCTCCGGTATGTGTATAAAATTCCGCTTTAAGCGGGCTGAAAGTGCGCCGTCACAACTCACGGACTACGCGTTTGGCCGTTATAATCAGCTTGTTTCTCTCGTTGAGCTGAGGAAGGGCGGCGCACTCCAGCAAAAGCCTGTCGAGTACAGCGCCGCACTTTGCGCGCGGAATGCCCGCGGCTATAAGCTCGTCGCCCTTCACTCTGAGTTCCCTCAGATTGAAAGGCACGCCCTCTGACACCATGTTCTGGTATATCTCCCTCCACTTTGATATGACGGGCGCCTCGGAGAGGTCGTCGCGGCAGGCGGAAAAATCGGCCTGCTTGAGTTCGGCAAGTTTAAAGAATATATCGCGGTTGCTCACTATCATGCGGCGGATTTTGCTTTCGCGCGCCTTGCAGTCCACGTCGTACATATGCAGCTCTATCAGCCGCACAGTTTCCTCGGTAAGTTTTTTCGGCACCCTGAGACGCGAACATATTTCGCGTGCGATGCGCGCTCCCTCCACCTCGTGATTTATGAAGTTGCCCGAAGTTATTTTGCAGTAGGGCTTGCCGACGTCGTGAAGAAGGGCGGCGAGACGGATATCGTCGGGCGCGTACATAACGCAGCGGAGAGTATGCTCGAGCACGTCGTGCATATGGAAATCCTGCCGCTGGGTCATGCCCGCTCCGAGCGAAAGCTCCGGAATTATCACGCCGAGCACACCCGTTTCCCGAAGCATTGAAAGGGCGGCGTATTGTCCGTATTTTACGCCGTATTTGCTGTCGGCATGCAGAATTTCCCTGAGCTCCGAATAGATTCTCTCGGCGGAGATGTCGGAAATCAGCCGGCAGTTGGCGCGGGCGCCCTCAATACACTCCTCGTCGGGGCGGAACCCTATCGCACCGCACATGCGGGCAAGGCGCATGAGCCTTAGACCGTCCTCGCCGAAAACTTTTCCCGCGGGGGCAACCGTGCGGAGCGCCTTACGCTTTATATCCTCGATACCTCCGAGAGGGTCTATAAACTCCTCCGCCTTTATGTCGTAATAAACGGCATTGCAAGTAAAGTCGCGGCGACGGGCGTCCAGTTCGATATCGTCGGTAAAATATATTTTAGCGGGGGTATGAGTGCCTCTCACATACTTGTCCGAGCGGAATGAAGTAAATTCATAGTCCTCCCCTTCGGCCTTAAGCTTTACCGTGCCCGTGTTTTTGTACACGGCGCACTGCGCAAAACCGAACTTTTCAGCCGCCTCTGCAAACAGCTCGGGAAGGACGGGCGCGCAAATATCATAATCGGGCTTCAAGGGAAACATTGAAGAGAGATACTCTCTGCAGGTGCCGCCCACCACATACAGCGGAAAGGGACAGGCATGCGCCAAATCTATTAACTTTTCGGGTAAAATTTCAAGCATGGCAGCCCCGCGCCCTCACTGCGGCACAAACCGGCAGAAAGGACAAATAAAAGTCAAAACTAAAATACTTGTTTTATTATAACAGAATTTTAAATTAATTGCAATTATTAATTATTTGGTATATAATTAATTTGTATTTTTGCTTTTGGTTAAAGGGCGGCTTATGCGCAGCATAAACTTCGTCGCCGCAAGAGACGCACAGGTAGGATTTTTACGCATGATATTCAACATTATTGTCAATTCCGCCCGCACGGGCGAAAGACAGATAAAAGCCGCCGTCGAAGTTTTTGAAAGCGCGGGCAAGAAAACAGCCGTGCACCGCACCCAAAACAGGGGGCATGCTAAGAAAATCGCCGAGGAACTGACTTCCTGCAACGAAGAATGCGCAATTGTAGTCATGGGCGGCGACGGTACCCTGCACGAAGTTATAAACGGGATAAAAAACTTTGAAAAATGCAGCCTCGGCCTGATACCCTCGGGCACAGGCAACGATTTTGCCGAGGCCGCGGGCATTCCCAAAGACATAAAAAAAGCGGCGCAGATAATAGCTTTCCGCGCACCCGAAAATATTGATTACATAGAACTCTCCAACGGGCTTAAGAGCATAAACGCCGTAGGCATGGGTATAGACGTGGACGTATTAAAGCACGCCTATGCAAAAAAGGGCGGCGGGAAGGGCAAATACCTGTCAAGTCTGATATACTGTCTGGCGCACTTTAAAAGCTATAATTTTACCGTGGAATACGATGGCAGACAGGAAGAGCACTACGGACTGATAGCCGCGCTCGGCAATGGCAGGCAGATAGGCGGCGGCATAAAGACTTTTCCCGACGCAAAAATTGCCGACGGTTACATGGACATACTTATTGTCGACTATATTTCGCGCATAAAAACGATTTTTGCCTTTTTAAAGCTCATGCGCGGCAGAATAAACGCCATTAAAGAGGTGAAGGCAGCAAAGGTGAAGAGCGCAAAATTCACCACCGATGTACCCTGCAGCATTCAGGCTGAAGGCGAAATTTACGACGGCATGCAACTTGACGCGCACATAGTAGAGGGCGGTTTGAGGTTTTACCTTCCTCCGCACGCCGACTGAGCGGAGAATTATATATAATTAATTTATTTGATTTAAGATGATAGAAAAATTTTACAGGCGCATAATCGACGGTATGCCCGCCGCGGTAATCGTGGTAGACAAAAACCTTAAAGCGGTATTTGCAAACGCAAAATTCCGAGAACTTTTCCCCTCGGCCGCACGGCGGGGCAAACTGGGGAAATTTTTTTGTTGCGCCGAAAACAGCGAACGCTGCGGAAGGGCGCCCTGCGCGCAGAACTGCACGGCACGCGAAGCGTTTGAGGACTGCTTTTATTCGCAGTCGGAAGTGCAGCGCCGCGTTCTCCTTAAGGCCCGCACCGAAGACGGCACGCGCGACGTGGCATTCAACTTAAACGTAAAGCCCTTGGGCGACGGAATGTACATGGGCATAATCGACAGCGCCTTTGAAATGGAAATAGCGCGCGAACTTGCAAACGCAAAAAATATTCAGCAGCGCCTGCTGCCGGCAGGCAACTGGGCGGCAGGGCACAGCTACTCATATATGTATATTCCCTGCCGCGGGATAGGCGGCGATTTGCCCGACGTTTATACGATAGGCTCCTCCGCCTTCGGCGTAATCGCCGACGTTTCAGGCAAAGGAATATCCGCCGGCATGCTCTCGGCATTCGTAAAAGCCGCATACGACAAGACGGAATATTCGCCCGCGCAGGCCATACGCAGTCTGTGCCTTAAATTCAATGAGCTCAACCTCGACGAAAGGAGCTATGTGACGGTTGCCGCAGTCAGGATAGACGCGGCAAGCATAACATATTCAATGGCCGGACACAACGTACCCATACTCTTTAAAACGGCGGGCGGAATCACGAGGATAACGCTCAATTCCCCTCCCGTTTCAAACTGGTTTGAAAACCCCACATATTTTGAAGATTCACTACCCTATTCCAAGGGAGATATAATTGCGCTACTCACCGACGGCGTGACCGAATGCCGAAATCAACGCGGGGAGATGTTCGGCGGCGAGCGGGCGATAAAGACGCTCTCCGTCTCGCGCTCGGCCGACGAATTCATAAAGAATTTGCAGCGTAATTTAAAGGAGTTCTGCGGCGGCGAATTCAACGACGACATTACGGCGATAGCGTTTGACCTATAACAATGCTCACAGATTTCCGCACAGGTGATGTGCGGAAATCTTCGTGATTTTTGGGGGAGCCAGCTCCCCCTTGCCCCGATTTAGGGGCTCTCTTTTTATATAATCGGTTCAATTCCCCCTTTGGTGAGCTCGCTTCGCGACAAATTGGGTAGCGCTTAACGGCGAACTAAATTCGCCTTGCGCACGTTATTTGTTTTAAACTGTTCACGGCAAAGATTTTGCCGCAGGTAAAATCTTTGCCGTGAGATTTACAGGAAGTCGTGAAAAAGAGGTGTCGGCGAACTAAATTCGCCTG
Organism: uncultured Clostridia bacterium; assembly: GCA_944368155.1. Classification (GTDB taxonomy): domain Bacteria; phylum Bacillota; class Clostridia; order Christensenellales; family Borkfalkiaceae; genus Coproplasma. The sequence goes on along the minus strand of CALVWW010000018.1, from coordinate 1,867 downwards.
CTCTTTTTCCGAACATATTTATTTTTAACTTGCTAAGGATATAATTTATTCCTTGTAAAATGCTTAACGCTCGCGCCAGCTCGCTACATTTTACTGCGGGAACGGCGAACTAAATTCGCCTTGCGCACGTTATTTGTTTTAGAAATATAAATTGTCATTTCGAACGTAGGCGTCAGCCGAAGCCGAGAAATTTATTCCGCATTGCGGCTGACAGCCGCACATTTTGGAGATTTCTCCGCTACGCACACTATGTGTGTTTCGGTCGAAATGACAGGTAATACTTGCTTTACAAGACACAATGACAAATAGGAATCATTGTAAAAGCCGCGCGCGGACAGTTTGTCCGCGCGCGGCTGTTTATTTTAAACTTGCCGTTCTCATTAAAATCACATGCTTGCCTTTAAGATGCTGCGCACGTCGTTTTCTGTGAGCACCTTGTAGCCGCCCTGCATGATTAGAGTAGCCTTTACTACGTCCTCCAAATTCTCCTCAGTTACGCCGAGGTCAGAGATATTCATGACGAGGCCTATGCGGCGCATCCACGCCTCCATAGCTTTCAACCCTTCTTCGGCGATGGTCTCATCGGTCTTGCCGACGGGGCTTACGCCCCAAACGTTAGTTGCATAGCGCACGAACTTCTTTAAGCCGTAGGGCATGATGAGCTTATAATAAGCCATGGAAACTGCGGCGAGCGTCATACCGTGCGTTGCGTCGGTAACGGCGCCTACCGCCTGACCTATCATGTGCACTTCCCAGTCGGTGGACTTACCTTTGGCTATCAGCGTATTCAGAGCCCACGTCGCCGTCCACATTATGTTGGAACGCGCCTCATAGTCGACAGGATTTTTTACGGCAATTTCAGAACTGTGAATGAGTGAACGCAGCAATCCCTCGGAGAGGTAGTCGCTCGTGTTGTCGTCCTCGCCCGAGAAATACTGCTCGAGAATGTGCGACATAATGTCGTAGAAGCCTGCCACCATCTGATATTTGGGCAGAGTATAAGTAAATTCGGGATTTAAAATTGAGAACTTGGGAAAGACATTTTCGCCGAAAACATGCCCTATCTTCAATTTCTGCGCATGATTTGTGATAACCGAACCGCCGTTCATCTCCGAACCTGTGCCGACCATTGTAAGCACGCAGCCGACGGGGATAATTTCGCAGTCGGGTTCTACATCTTCAAAGCGGATATAGTACTTGTCCCAAGGGTCCTCTTTGCAATTTACAGATATCGACACCGCCTTGGCATAGTCGCACACAGAACCGCCGCCTACGGCGAGAATGAGGTCGGCCTTGGCGTCGCGCGCACGCTGAACGCCTTCATAGAGTTTTTCAACTGTGGGATTGGGCATTACGCCCGCGTCCTCATATACAGTTTTGCCGCATTCGTTCAGAACGGCTACGACTTTATCGTAAATTCCGTTCTTCTTTATGGAACCGCCGCCGTATACGAGCAAAACGTTCTTGCCGTACTTGGGAAGCTCCTCCTTGAGTCCTTCAAGCGCATCTTTGCCGAAGTAAAGCTTAGTGGGATTGCAGTAAGTAAAATTTCCTAACATAATATCTCCTTAAAAGGTGCCGGGCAAAAACAGCCGCGGCAATAAGTTTGAATTTTACGGCATATGCAGCCGAGGGCAAACGAGCCGTCCGCCCCGTCAGCTATAATATAAACTATAAAGTTAAGTTTAAGTCAATACGCTCAATGAAATTTAAGTTAAAAATTGTGTGAAACGCCGCGCGCGGCAAACTCATAAACCGTCCGTCTGCCCGCCTTCTATAAATTTGATTACCTTTGCCGGGACACCGGCAACAACCGAGTTTGCGGGCACGTCCCTTGTTACCACCGCACCCGCGGCAACTACGGCAT
>CALVWW010000017.1 GCA_944368155.1 uncultured Clostridia bacterium | reverse complement strand
TCTAAATTTTCAATGCCTTCCTTATCCTTATTTTCTTCCTTTATTTTCTCCCCTGCTCTGCGGATACGCTCTTTGCCTATTTCGCAAATCGTTTTGTACCCTGCCTTGTATGCCTCGCTCTGTTCGTCTGTTTTTTCAGGGAGCTGAACGCAAATAAACTTACGATTGCCGCCGTCCTCTGCGTTTAACTGCATAACTGCATGCGCCGTTGTCGCCGAACCGCTGAAAAAGTCCAGAATGATAGCATCATTATCAAATTTTGTTGTTATCGAAATCAAAAATTTTAACAGAGCAACAGGCTTAGGAAAACCAAAAACCTTTTTTTCAAATAGCTCTGTAATTTCGGCTGTACCCTCTTTAGTCATTCCAATTTCTTTTGGCAGATTTGTTGATACAGCTATGCATCCAAACATTTCTCCCGCTTTTTTTTCATCATCATCCTTAAAGTATCTAAATGCTGGTTGAGTTATGTTTAAGAAATCGTAATCATCAGGAAAAACTATCTTGCCTTGTTTATAATATCCTTCAAATGTATCCTTCGTAATAGCCCATGTCCTATTAGGATTTGCTGGATATTCTTTCCCCGTTTTAGGATTAACCAATGTGAAAAAACTTTTTGGACGTTCACTTGCACTTGTCTGCTTAGTTAAATCGTGTATTCTCCAAGGACGTCCTGGAAAGTCAGGCGTTTCAAAGTATTTCCTTGTTCCTCCTTCGATAGCCGCCAAAAAATCTTGTGATTTCGCGTATACTAAAATCCATTCATAGTCTTGCGAAACCCCAAAAGGCACATCTGACTTAGCTGTTCTTTTTCTCCAAGGAAAAACCGCAACAAAATTATCTTCCCCGAACACTTCATCGCAAAGTTTCTTTAAGTTTGCTTGTTCGTTGTCATCAATAGAAATAAAGATAACGCCGTCGTCGGTCAAAAGATTGCGGGCAAGTTTCAGGCGCGGATACATCATGTTCAGCCAATTTGTGTGGTATCTGCCTGCCGTTTCGGGATTTGATTTTGTGGCTTGTCCCGTAACTTCCTTATAGTGCGCGATACCGTCCGCAAAGTCGTCGGTATAGACAAAGTCATTGCCCGTATTGTAAGGAGGATCAATGTATATCATTTTAATGGAATTAAGGTAGGATGACTGCAAAAGTTTCAACACTTCCAGATTATCGCCCTCGATATAGAGGTTTTCCGTCGTGTCCCAATTCTTGCTTTCTTCCTTGCAAGGACGGAGCGTCCCCGTACTTCTCTTTTGCGCAAGACGCAGGCTGTCTGCCTTTCCCTTCCAAGAAAAGCTATACTTCTCCTTATCGTCTGCAATATAATGCCCCAAAAGCCCCTGCAATTTATCAAAGTCCACTTTGCCGTCGGCAAACACTTCAGGGAAAACTTCTTTGAGCTTTTCCACGTTCTCCTGTTCGATATTCATTGTCATTCCGTCCATTTTATCCATTTGAGTTCTCCTTTTTACTCCCATTCGTTAAAATTGTTAGACTCATCTACGGTTGTCAAATACTCTAAATTAGCCCGACAAACTTTCAGATTTTCTTTCAACTCATTTTGTTCGTCCTTGTCTTTAATCTTAGGTATCGCTTTCTCTAATTTTTTAATATATTTCTTGTTTTCTTCGATCAACCTCTCTATACTCATAACTACCCACGGTTGTAAGAAGTAGTCAAATATATAACCCATATCCGAAAGTTCGCTTCTGTCAATTGCGCGAATAGCCGTTAGATATGCCGCTACTGAGTTTGACATTTCCATTTTCAATGATTTTGTCGGCTGGCGATAAATCTGAATAAGAGTATTTTTATATACGTCCTGCAAATTATTAAAATTTTTATACATTTTTTCTTTAAGTAAAACCGCTTTAATTTGTTTTACAAAAATATCCACCAAATATGAGGCTATATAACACACTAGCAGGCTCACACATACCAGGAATACAATCGCAAAAGCAAATCCGTTTCTTTGTTCAAATTCAAGCAAATTCAAATACTCTAAAACATTATCACTCGCCAAAACAATAAACCCTGAAAATATTGCCAAAGCGGGCAGCAATATTTTTATGGGGATTTTTACCCAATTCGGTATCTTGCTCAACCAATCCATTAATTTACCTCACTTCAAATTGCATCATAAACGCTGTTCGCTCATACAGAGATACAGTTATGTTTTTTTCAAGTTCCGCGATCTTTTCCTGAACTTGCTTATTTAGTGTCATTTTGGTCATAAACTCATCTTGTTTTAGCTTCATGAGCCTTGCTTTCAGGTCTGCCGCACTCTGATTGTTGACAAAGGCTTGTTCGTGTTTGGTTGTACCCTTCTTTTTCATGCTTTCTATTTCCCACGTGAGGGTCTCGATTTCTGCGGCAAGTTCGCGCTTTTTATCTTCCGCTCGCTGTCTGATACGCCCGATTTCAAAGTAAAGCGTATCGTTCTGCTCTTTCCTTGCCTTTTGAACTATTTGCGGTTTTCTTTCCTCATAGAGCTTTTTAAGTCCTTCAAAGTCTGCCAAGCTTGCCTCAGAAGAACGCGACACGGGCAGAAACAGTATTTCACGCAAAACCGACTCATCTATCGGAACGCCGTCTGCATCTGTCCCAATCAAAACATTCTTTGAAAACGCACTTGTTTTATCGAAAAAAGTAATGGTAAACAGCGCCATTCGCCCAAAAGAAGGATAAGTTCCGTTCCCGCCGTCGAATTCGATTGTTTCTTGCACGGCATCCTGCAAAGTGTACTTTCCGAGAACTTCCTTTACCGTTCTGTTCGTTACGGTTATCATACTGCTGCGCAGATGGTCGCCCTCGAAATACAAATTCATTTCGGGGATATTGCCGCTTTTGAACACGCTGCGCGAAAGAAAAATTGTCTTTTTCTCACTGTCAACGCTGCCATACTTCTTGAAAGCAAACTCGCAAAAATCCCATAAATCGGCTTTGAACTTCGCACACTCGGTTTTCAGCATACTTGCGTAATTCTTTGTCTTTTCAACGATCTTGCCGTCAAAGGTATTAAACAACAATTCGTCCGACTGCTTTTTTCGCTCTGTTACTTCCTTATCGTATTCCGCTCGTATATCGTCAAACTCTTTTTCTATTTCCTCTTTCGATCTGACCAAGGCAAAACCTTTTGCCATTGTCTCCTCGATTTTGCCCGAAACAACGTCTGAGATTACACCGTCGCTTGCGCCCAATATTCCGTCGAACATCGTCGTGCGCTTGAATACAAGCTCGTAAAACCTTACGTCTGCATAGTTTTCCCTGTTAAGGAAATTCAGAACGTACACGTCATTATCCTGACCGATACGCTGACATCTGCCAATTCGCTGTTCTATTTTCTGCACGTTCCACGGCAATTCATAATTGATGATGAACGAACAGAACTGCATATTAAAACTTTCGCATGCGCTGTCCGTCGCTATCAGAATGTTGCCGCGCTTTTGCCACGCTTCTATGCTGCTTTCATCTTCAAAGAGCGTTGTCTTATATTTCGTGTACTTACCAAGCTGCTTAAATATGTACTCCTGCGTCTGCCTGTTTTCTGTGAACACGACAACCTTCTGCGGCTGACCTTTTTCTTTTATCGCCGCAAAGCCCTGCTCAAGCCCACGCAAAAAGGTTGCCCACTTGCTTGTATCGACAATGCTTGTCGCAAGGTCAAGCATAACCTTTATTTCTTTGGCTTCTTCAAGCGCTTCCGCATTTCCCATTTGGTTGAGCCTGAAAAACACTCCCGAAAGCGTTTTGCTTAACGCATATATACTCGACGAAAACAATTTGAACAGCATCAGATTGAGTTCATAGGTATCCATATCGGGGAAAGCAAGTTTTTTTGGCTTGTCCACATACTTGGAAAGCAGTTTAAGCAACCTCTTTTCGCTTTCGTTCAGTTCATACTCCTGCGTATGGATTATTCTGTCCGGCAACTTCACATCACCGCGCACCTGATTGCGCAGCGTTCGGAAGGTAAACGGCATAAGCCGCTCGCGAAGTTCTTTGTAATTTTCCGGCTTTTTATAGTACCTTTTATAAAACGCCCGTTCATCCGTAAACACGGTATCGTCAATGAAATTGACAAGTCCGTACAAGTCCATCACATTGACCTGCATCGGCGTTGCCGTTAGCAAAAGTTTTTGCGTGCTGTCAAACGCTTTGTGAAGATTTGTTGCCGTGCGATTTTCGCCCGTGTAGTATTTGCGAAGTCTGTGCGCCTCCTCAAACACGGCAAGATCCCATTTTATTTTTGAGAGGCTTTCCCACTCTTCTGCTGCCTGCGTGTAACTTATCAGAACAATTTCGTCTTTTTTTTCTGACTCAAAATCTTTTTCTATGACTTTACAGGGCAAATCGAACTTGTCCGAAATAAGCCTTTGCCATTGCGGTATAAGGAGCGGAGGAACAACCACCGCTATTTTGTTTCGTCCCGAATAGTAATACTGCGCAATCACAAGCATAGCCTCGATTGCTTTGCCAAGCCCTACCTCGTCACAGAGAATAAAACCCTTTGAAAACGGATTTGAAACAGCAAAATACGCCGCAGCAATCTGATGCGGATATACTTCAATTCCCGACTTCAAATAAACGGGTATCAGCTTTTCCATTTCGCCAAACTTACTTTCTTTTGTTAGCCTATGTGCAAGATATTTGGCTTGACTTACAGTACTAATCATCGAATTCTATTCCGTTTTTTGCGCAATAGTCATAAAACTTCTTTACCGCCGCGTACTGAGGTTTCCCCTTACAGTTTTCCCAACGATTTACCGTTGAAAAGGCAATCCCCAATTCCTTGGCAAGCATCTGTTGACTAAGATGAAGTTTTTCTCGAACATACTTTACCTTGTCACTGAACGACACGTTTTTCACCTCAAATATCATTGCCGATATCCGACAATTGCTTATAGTAAAATTATAGCAAATTTATGTGATTAAGTCAATATCGCAGAAAAAATTTTTATTAACCGATCATATAAATACCGACTGTCAAACGACAGTCAGTACAACGAATTTGCTGTTTTGTGCTTTATTTTTTAATATCCCCAAGGATATTTACCTTGTAATAATATTTTGTTGTCATTAGAGTTAATTTCTTTTGTCCTCTGTTTTGTTGCTTGATTGCAACAGGCAGGTCACATTCCCATTCTGACAAAACGGAGTTCCTTTTTCAATACCACATCGGCAATAGTCTATTTCTGAACCCCCCGGACTGTCCAAGGGTTTCTTTATACAAAAAGCAGGAGCCGCAGCCCCTGCTTTTTTCACATTAAATTATTAAATTGATGCCTCTCACAGTACGGTCGGAAAGACCTTTATTTTCTTTCCACTGCACGCTTTGCGATTGCGGTTTTATCGAGCGAGGTATTGTCGAAATCTACCGTAACGCTGATATGAGAATCGGGTTTTTTGTGGGATAATACGACGAGCGTCTCTACATGTTTGGTTTGGGGGAACATATCGTAGGGTTGGATATACTCTATTTCGTATGCGCTAGCTGCGGCATAGTCGGGGTTCTTTTTGAGTACGCCGTCCTCGTCTTTAAGCGAGCCGAGCAAAATGCCGAGGTCGCGCGCAAGCGTTGCGGGGTTGCATGATACGAGAATTATTTTATCGGCACCGCTCTCCTTTATCGCCTCCACCACAGAGCGCTCCATGCCCTTCCGGGGAGGGTCGCACACAATTGCCCTGCGCAAACCGGCGGTGCGCTTTAAAAGCATGGCAAGCTCGTCCTCAACTTTGCCGCATATATTGGTCATTCTGCCCGAAAGGCCGTTGAGTTCCTTAAGTTCGTCGGCACATATGCTGGCCTCTTTTACCACTTCTATACCATAAGCCGCGCCGCACTTTTTCGCGAGCATAGCGGTAAGCATGCCGCCTCCGCTGTATAAATCTATCGCCGCGCCGACGTCTGAAACTTCATTTACAATATTTTCGTAAAGCTCCGTGCGCACGCCGTCGTTGACCTGCAGGAATGTATTTGCTCCCGCACGGAATTTTATGCCTAAATCTTCCGCCTCAAAAAAGCCGTCGCCGCGCACAGTGCTCCACTGCTCGCCGAAAACTGCGTTTCCATGCGATTTATTTATGTTGAGAAGCAGCGTGATTTTACCTAAGGCGTTTTCGAGCATGTCGGCGAGAGGTGCGGCGTTGACCGCCTTTGCGGCGACAAGCGCAACTATGAACCTTCCGCCCACTTCGCGCACGGCTATCCTGCGGATATCGCCTCTGCCGTCCGTCTCGTCATAGCCCGAAAGTCCGTTCGCCGCCATATATGCCTTAACTACCGATATAACTTTGCCGCACCAAGGCGATTGGATGGGGCAGTCGTCCACGGGCACTATGCGGTGACTGCGCGCGGCGTAGAAGCCTATCGAAGTACCTCCGTCGGCATTCACTCCGACGGGCAGCACCAGCTTATTGCGGTAGCGGTATTGCAACGCGCTTGCGCGTGCGGGGAGGACATCGGCGTCTATTCCCGCAATTTTTTTAAGCGTATTTCTGACGAGCTGAGTTTTGAACGAAACCTGCGCGTCATAGCTCATATGCTGAAGCTGGCAGCCGCCGCACCTTGTGAACACGGGACAGGCGGGTTGCACCCGCTCTTTGGAGGGAGCAACTGTTTCAACGCACTTGCCGTATGCAATATTGCCCTTTACGGAGAGAATTTTTACCGCCGCCCTCTCGCCCTCAAGACAGAAGGGGACGAATACCGGGCAGTTTTCGTGCATGAATATGGCTTCCCCCTCCGAACCGTAACCGGTTGCCGTTGAAATTATTACATCGTTCTTTTTCATATAACCCTTAAATTGGCCGCCAAAAAGCGGCAAAATCTGTATTGATTGCGGCATATTGCCGCACCAATTATGAAATATTTCCTTTCAGTCTATTTTTAAGCCGCGCCCGCAATGCTTGCGGGCGCGGCCTGTTATTTTAAAGATGATTTATTTCTTTATGCGGTATACGAGCATATTTATCCATATCTGCACTTTGAACATAACATAGTCATACAGCCACAAAAACAGCGAACCGGCGACGAGAATGATTATCCACACGTAGTCGTTTACGGTCTGCCAGAAAGTGCTGGTATCGAGGCCCATAAAGTTGCCGAGTGCGTAATACATTACAAACAACATGGCGTCGAACCAAACCATTTTTACAACGAGCGCGAGCCACCTGTTTACCCTGTATTTAAGTTGCAGGGAATTGGCCAGCGGATGAAGCCCGAAGAACATTACGAACGGGATAAACTCCCACCACCTGCCCACGAGACCGCCCACAAGCAACGCGAGAATTACCGTGGCGATATAGGCGAGCACGTCCATGACGTAAAACTGCTTTGAAAGGGGCACCATGAGTGCAACCTGCGCGACGATATAAGCCGTGGCAAGTATCCAATATACATAATACCCGAGCATGAGCGCCGCCACCGCAATAGCGCATGATATGCCTGCAAGCGCTATCTGGAAGGCGCGCGAATATTTGCGCCTGTTTTTATCCTCTATCGGCCTTTGCCAGAGCAAAAATCTGCGCCCCGGCTTTTGCTCCTCTGCGCTGTGATTTTTTTCGTCATCCCCGTTATTTTCAGGATACCTGGGGGTGTTTTGATTTTTTCCGCCTTCTTCGGAGGGGGTTTGCTCCCCGTCCCCGGCGGCATTTTTACGTTCTTCGTCCATTTAAAGACCTGCGGCCCTGCCGCCCGCGCAAAAGACAGATTTTTAACGGCAGCAGTTGCAAAGCATGTTTATGCACATATTTAAAGCGCAGCACTGAATACAGGTAGAGCAGAAATTGCCGCCCATCTGCTCGTCGCTCGTCGACTGCATTGTCTCTCCCTGATACACGCCCTGCTGGCCGCCGTTGTTGGGCTGGCCCTGTGCCTGTTGTGCCGTGCTCTTTATTCTGTCGTTTAGTTTGCGGTAGGCTTCCTTATATTTATCGTTATCCGGCTCGAGCTGCATGGCAATTTCCAATTGCTTCTTGCTCTCGTTCATCCAGCTTTTTTTGTAGAACACCACGCTCTGAAGATAGTGCCAGCGTGCACTGCGCTCGTTAAAGCTGTCGAGCACGCGCTGCGCTTCCTGAATATTGCCGGAGCGGATGAGTTCCTCCACCCTCTCGAACGAAGTGCCGCCCTTATCGGTGTTCGATTCGGCGAGCTCGCTCATTATCTCGGAATACGCCGTATCGAGCTTGGTGAGCATGCGTGCGGCCTCGTTTCCCTCTTCACCGTCTTTGAAACGGTCTTCGAGGTACTTGGCACGCAATTTCTCGTATGCCTCCTTAATCTGCTCTTCAGTTGCGCCTTCAGAGAGGCCTAAAAGTTCAAGGTCGGACTTTTTCATTATTTTTCTTTCTCCCGATTGGCCTTGCCGTACATGAGAGAGCGCGTCTTTATTGGGATGCCGCGCAGAATTATATTGTCGGTAAGGTCGTGATTAAATTTGAATGTTATGCCCGCAAGGTGCGTGCGCATATCGGCAAAGAGACTGTCGAAAATAAATACAAGTTCGCTTTCACCGACTTCAACCGCCTCTTTGAGAGTTTTTTTACCGTAATTTAAGAAAAGAACATTGTAGCGTCCGCGCTTTACGTCCTTATCATAGTCGTCGAGCGCGTCGGCAAGGTATATCCATTTGCCTATCGCATACATGAGGCCCGAAGTATGCTCCGTAGCTTTATCGCCGAGCACACACTCTGAAAGTTCCTTCATCATCAGCGCCGAGGGTTCGCATGCCATATCGATGCTGGAACAGCCCGCCTTTTCAAGTTCAGACTGGTAATCTGTCTGCCTCTTTACTATATCTATTATCCCGGGGTGCTTTCTGAGCACGCGCCTGTAACCTTTTTTGTATAAAAACCTGAGCGCGCCCCTCGCCTCGCCGTCGCGGCGGTCATCTTCAAATTTGAAGTATGCAAGCGCGGTGTTTACGCAGGCGAGCAGCCGCGTTACGTCGTCGACAGCGGCCATGGGACGGCGGCGTATGGGATGAACGGCGCATCTCCGCCTGACTATTTTTACGTCGCAGCCTGAAATATTGTGCACGAGTGCAGATATGAACGCCATATCATAGGTGAGCGCGCTGCGCGCAGCCTGTCCGCACTCGGCGCCTATCGACTTGCACACTCCGCAATACAGCGCCTTATAGAGGGTTTCATCCTTTATAAAGAGATATGGCCTGTCTGGACCGATATAGCCGAACATATGCCTCCTTTAAAGCTGATAGAACCCTATCTTGCGATATACCTTTGCAAGCGTTGACGATGCAACTTTGTATGCCCTTTCGGCACCCGATTTCAAAACCGAATTGAGATATTCTTTATCCGCAAGCAACCTTGACTGCTCGGCCTGTACGGGAGCGAGCTTATCGGCGACGGCCTCGCCCACGGCAAGTTTGAATTCGCCGTAACCGCAACCTTCAAACTGCCTTTCGGCCTCTTCTATGCTCTTGCCGGAAAATGCAGTGTAGATGGAGAGCAGATTGCTCACTCCTGGCTTATTTTCGGGGTCGTAGCGCACCTCGCTTCCGCTGTCGGTGACGGCGCGCTTGAATTTTCTGATTATCGCGTCTCGGTCATCGTCCATAAAGATTGTGCCGTTTGCGTTCTCTGCAGATTTTGACATCTTCTTTGAAGGTTCCAGAAGGTCGCCTATCTTTGCGCCGACTTTGGGATATACGCCCTCGGGCACGACAAACGTAGGGGAATAAATATTATTGAATCTGATGGCTATATCGCGCGTGATTTCAAGATGCTGGCGCTGGTCGATGCCCACGGGCACGACGTCTGCCTTGTAGAGAAGAATGTCCGCCGCCATCAGAACGGGATAGTCCATGAGGCCCATATTAATATTATCGGCGTGTTTTGCGCTCTTATCCTTGAACTGCGTCATGCGCTCCATTTCGCCGACATAAGTGAAGGTGTTCAGCACCCATGCAAGCTCGGCATGGCAGGGCACGTGCGACTGTACATATATTGTGCAGCGCTCGGGGTCGAGGCCGCAGGCCATGTACAGGGCGAGGAGCGAGAGCGTTTTCTGCCTGAGCTGTGCGGGCACCTGCCGCACGGTTATGGCATGCATATTGGCGATGCCGAAAAAGCAGTTATATTCGTCCTGCATTTCCACCATATTCTTTATTGCGCCTATATAGTTGCCGATTGTCAGCGCGTTTGTAGGTTGCACGGCTGAATAGAGCGTTTTTTTCGCCTGAGTAACTTCTTCCATAAATTTCCCTCGACTGTGCGCATATTTTTCCGCGGACGAAAATACCACAGTAAATTTTTGCCTATATGCACATATTTTAGCATACAACAGTGCAAAATGCAACGTAATTGTGCCTAACTTTTGAAGCAATCACCAAAGTAAGCTGAAATTTACACCGCCTTTTCACCGACCGCAAGCTCCCGTCCGCGCGATGAGAGGGCCGCGGCATTAAAGCGGCAGCCGCGGGCACTGTTGATTGCGGCATATATGCGGGGAAATTAAAAACCGCAGCCCCGCGGCGCACTTCACGGCGCCGCGGGGCAACTTTATTTATACGAATTTTATTTGTTATCGACAAATTCGAGCACTTCGTCGAAGAGATTTTCCCGCTTGGCCGTCTTTGAAAAACGCACAGGCTTATCGCGCAGACCCGAAAGGCTCTTGGGCACGGCCATGGCCGTTGCGGCGTGCAGCCTCTTTATACCCTTGAAACTGTCTTTCACATCGTTGCCGGTGACGGCATACAGCACATCCTGCGGGAATTTATAGGGATTGGCCGTCGATACCACTACCATCTTTGTGGCGTCTTTTTTATTTTTGTCGAACCAGTCGAGCGCAACTTTCATGGCGCAGCCTGTGTGCGTATCCATGGTGTAGCCGGTATCGCAAAACAGGTCGTAGATAGTTTCAACCACCTCGTCCTCGTTGGCGAAGCCGCCGTCGAATACCTCTGCAATCCTTGCCTTCTCCTCCGAAGTTACGGCATATTCGCCCTTCTCTTTGAGCTGTCTCATCAGGTCTGCGGTGCGCTTTTCGTTTCTTCCGCAGATTTCAAACAAAAGGCGCTCGAGATTGGAAGAGATAAGTATATCCATCGAGGGCGACGTGGTCTTGTAAAAATTGCGGTGTGTATCGTAGCGGCCGCTTGCAAAGAAGTCGGTGAGGATATTGTTCATGTTCGAGGCGCAGTGCAGACGCCTTACAGGCAGGCCCATGCGTTTTGCATAGTAAGCCGCGAGAATGTTGCCGAAGTTGCCCGTGGGCACGGAGAAATCCACCTCTTCGCCCATCTCTATCTGCCCGCCGCTCACAAGGTCGAGGTAGGACGAGAAATAATAGGCAATCTGCGGCGCAAGCCTGCCGAAATTTATGGAATTTGCCGACGAAAGAATTACGTTTTTATCCTTTAGGATTTTGGCGTAATCTTTGCTTGCAAAAATCTCTTTTACGGCGGTCTGGCAGTCGTCGAAGTTGCCCTTTACGGCAACGACGTTTACGTTTTTGCCCTCCTGCGTGCACATCTGCAGCTTCTGCATCTTTGACACGCCGTCATCGGGGTAGAACACCATGATTTTAATGCCGTCGGCGTCTTTGAAGCCTTCGAGCGCAGCCTTGCCGGTATCGCCCGAGGTTGCGACAAGAATGAGCACTTCCTCTTTGATACCGCAGATATCGCAACCCTTCCTTAAAAGATAGGGCAACACGGTGAGCGCCATATCCTTAAAGGCACAGGTGGGGCCGTGCCAAAGCTCGAGAATATATATACCGTCGTCAATCTTAACAAGGGGCGCCGGGTCGCCCTCGAACTTGGAATATGCCGCCTCCAGCGCGGAAAGAAGTTCGCCTTCGTCGTAATCATCGAGGTATTTTGAAAGTACTTTTGCCGCTCTTTCGGGGTAGCTCATGGTGAGCATCTCTTCCAGCTCTCCCCGCGATACGGGGGGGAATGTCTCGGGCACGAACAGTCCGCCGTTATCAGACAGACCTTTGACTATCGCCCTTGCGCCCGTTACCTTTTCGCCGCCGCGCGTGCTTATAAAATTCATCTCGTTCTCCTATTGCGCCGCAAACGCCGTGCGGCAAAACATAAGGGAAGCGCGAAAAAATTGCGCTCCCCTTTAAATGGCTTATTTCAGTACGCAATAATCATGCGTATTTGGCAATAAATTCGGGCAGGCTCTCTACAGGGCAACTGCATGTGATGGTTATCACGATGTTGTTGTCGTTAGAAAGTTTTTCGAGCATATAGAATATGCCGGCCATATCCTTAAGTTCCTTACCCGCTATGCGCGCAATGCCGTCTATGTAGATGTATTCGTAATCGTGGTTGCCGGCCGCAACACCCTTAACAAATCCGCAAAGAGCGTCTTCGCCCGCAATATTGTAATCGGAAACGTCGATAAAGCGCACAGCACGGTTCAAATCGTACATGTACCTCTTGGTATCGGTAATGAACGCAAGCACGCCCTTTGCCGAAGCCGCGTCTTTGTTGGCTGCGTCGATGAGTTTTTTGGTCTTGCCCGTGCCTTTGGCGCCCGCTACAATTTTTATCATTTAAATCCTCCTGTCATACCGCTTTAACGGTACCTTTATTCTATTTTATCATAAAACGGAGGAATTTCAATACCTTTAATAAAATTTACGCAAAATTTTTATAAATAGCCGCTATAAATGCCGTTTATGTGAAAGCCTTGCCTTTGTATCCCGTCCGCAGCAGCTTACTTAAGCTCGCGCACAAATTTTTCTATCCTTGCAAGGCCCTCTTCGAGCTCTTCCATTGAGAGCGCGTAAGACAAGCGGATGCAGCTGTCGTCACCGAAGCATATGCCGGGGGTGAGGGCAACTTTTGCATGCTCCAGAAGCATTTCCGTCATATCCATGCTGCCGCTGATTTTTTTGCCGTTATAGCTCTTGCCGTAGAACTTATCGCAGACGAGCATAACATAGAATGCGCCTTCGGGTTTTACGTAGTCGAGGCCGAGGGGCTTCAAGCCGTCTAAAATCTCAATCATTCTGTCGCGGCGGGCGGCAAATGCCTTTATCATCTCCTGCATGGGCCCGGTAGGTCCTTCGAGCGCGGCGATTGTGGCATACTGAGTCATAGTATTCACGTTTGACGTGGCATGGCTCTGGAACGAAGATATAGCCTTGGCAATTTCGGGTGCGGCGGCCAGATATCCCAGCCTCCAGCCCGTCATGGCATACGACTTGGAAACGCCGTTTATGGTGATGGTGAGCTCCTTCATCTTGGGCGACACGGTCGCTATCGAAAAGTGCTTCTGTCCGCCGTAGATGAGCTTTTCATATATCTCGTCGGCAAGCACTAAAATATCATGCTTTTCGCATACGGCGGCAATCGCCCTTATCTCCTCTTCGGAATATACCGCGCCTGTAGGGTTGTTGGGCGTGTTGAAGATGAGCATCTTGGTTTTGGGGGTGACGGCGGCCTCTATCTGCTCGGCGGTAACCTTAAAGCCGGCCTCGCGCGTGGCGTACACAAACACGGGCACGCCGCCGCAGCACTTGACTACTTCGGGATATGTAAGCCAGTAGGGCGCGGGAATTATAACCTCGTCGCCGGAGTCGATTGTGGCGAATACGGCGTTGAAAATAGAGTGCTTGGCGCCGTTGGAAATTATTATCTGGGAAGGCTCATAGTCCAGCCCGTTATCCTCTTTGAATTTCTTGCATACCGCCTTTTTGAGCGCGGGCAGACCTGCCGCCGCCACATACTTGGTGTAGCCCTTATCGAGCGCATCCTTTGCCGCCTGAATGATGTGGGCGGGAGTGATGAAGTCGGGTTCGCCGACGCCGAAAGAAATGACGTTTTCGCCCGCGGCTTTAAGTTCTGCCGCCTTTGCCGACATGGCAAGCGTCATAGAGGGAGAGATTGTAGAAACTCTTTGGGATAATTTTGACATATTCGTACTTCCTTTGAAGGCGGACAGGGTGCAGAATGCGCCCGCTCTTAATGAGTTTTTGCCCGCGAAATAAATTTTTATTCAATATATACGATAATTTTTATTGCTCTATTATATTATCACATTTTGCCGCCGTTTGACAAATGTTTGAAAGAAATTTGTTTTAACGGCGGGTTTTGTTATTATCACAATAAAATTTTGTTATTTTTAAAAAGCCGGCGCGGCGGCGCAACGCCCGTTTCCGCCGCCGCGGACTGCGCGCACCCGCGGCAATACGAAAGTCAAACCGGTATAAAGGCGTTGCCGCCCGTGCACGGAAGGCGCGCGGGCGGCAACATAAACGTATTATTTAGGAGTTTTTGATGTACCGAATAAACAGTTATATCAATGAGAACAGGTAAAAAATACCGTCAGATTTTATTTTTGTGCGGCGCGGCGGCGTGCCGCCGCGCCGCATTCCCCGGACATAAGCTTTCAGAGAGGGGAAATCTTACTTATCGGTTTTGCGCATATCAGCGCGGCCTTTTTCTCCGTGCGCATGGCTATCCCCGGCCGCAGCCTTCGAACGGCACGCGCTGCAATGCGGGCAGGCAGAACAGCTTCCGCAGTCGCAGCCGACGCTCTGTCCCTTTGCTTTCTTGTATATCAGATAAGCAAGCACGCCTGCGACGGCTATGCCGACAACAACTATCGTTACAATTTCAAAAGGTCCCATAATATGCCCCTTTTAATCTGTTTTTTTGCGCTATTGCTTTCCGTCCGTTCACGCCCTCTTTTTCCTGCGCAACGCGGGCAGTTTTATCTTGCCTTTGTTCTTGAGAATAACCAGTGCCGCAAATACGGCGGCAACCGCGAGCCAGATGAAGAGCGTCCACCACCACGAGAGCACGGTGTAGCAGATTGAACCGACAAGATAGCTCGTTACTATCCAGAACAGCACCGTCCACTTGAACTTGCCCTTGGGCAGTTCGGCCTTCGCAGTTGCGCATGCCGCGAAGCAGGGAATGGTCGTCATGTTGAACATTATGAACGCGATGAGCGCGGGCCATGTCACCGTGGTATTCTGAATCATGACTATAGCCTCTTCAACGCCCTCTTCCGTGCCTTCGAAATTGGCGACAAACATGGCGGCGAGCACGGAGAAGGTGGCAATCACGTTCTCCTTTGCAATCAGGCCGGTGATGGCCGCAACCGCAAATACCCAACCGTATTCGCCCGCCTGCGAACCGAAGCCGAGCGGCGTGAACAGGGGCTGAATAAGCTGGCCGACAGAGGCAAGAATGGAAGTCTGCATGCTGTCTGCGCCGATAAACGTCCAGTTCCATGTAAAGGACTGCAAGAACCAGATGAGCACCGTGGAGGCAAAGATTATGGTGAACGCCTTCTTTACAAAGTGCTTTGTTTTATCCCACAGATGAAGCATGAGATTCCTGAAGCCGGGCACATGGTATGCGGGCAGTTCCATGATGAACGGGGGCGTCTCGCCGCGCATTGTGGTTGCGCGCATTATTATCACAGAGACGATTGCGGTGATAATGCCGAGAAGATACATGGAGTACGTGATTACGTCTACGTTGTCAAACCCGAACACTCCGCATATACCGCCGGCTATAGCCGTGAGAATGGGCAGCTTTGCACCGCAGCTGAAGAAAGGTATTACCCTTATCGTCGCCGTGCGCTCCTTTTCGTCCGCAAGGGTACGGGTGTTTATCATAGCGGGCAGCGAGCAGCCGAAGCCCATTATCATGGGCATAAAGGCCCTGCCCGAAAGGCCGAAGCGGCGGAAAATTCTGTCGAGAATGAACGCCACGCGCGCCATGTAGCCTGTGTCTTCGAGAATGGAGAAGAATAAAAAGAGTGTAAGTATCTGCGGCAGGAAGCCGAGCACGGCCGTTATACCGCCTATAATACCGTCGTTGATGAGGCTTGACGCCCACTCTGCGGCGCCCGCGGCCTCAATGCCCAAACCTATGCCGTAGGTTATGTAATTGAGTACAAGGTTTAAAAGATTAGTCAGTATTACGCCCGGAGAGAACACGGCGCCGTCATAGAAACATGCGGCCAGCGCTATTCCGAAGTTGGAATATATTTCCGAACCG
Source organism: uncultured Clostridia bacterium (assembly GCA_944368155.1). Taxonomy (GTDB): domain Bacteria; phylum Bacillota; class Clostridia; order Christensenellales; family Borkfalkiaceae; genus Coproplasma. The sequence goes on along the minus strand of CALVWW010000017.1, from coordinate 12,852 downwards.
CCGAGAGTTTCTCCGTAGCCGAGGTCCTCCATCGTGGGCATCCATGCCTGACTCTCGGTAAAACCGTTCAGATAGAACAGGTTTTCCGAGAAGGTGAGGTGGAATACAAAGAAGAGTATTACTATGAATATGGGGATGCTCCAAATCTTATGCGTGAGCACCCTGTCGGCCTTGTCGGACTTACTGAGCACAGGCTTTGCCGCCTTTTGCTTCGCGGTGGAAAAATTTGCCGATATATATTTGTATCTCTCGTCGGCAATGGTTGCCTCGAGGTCCTCGCCGTATCTCGCCTGAACGCCGGAAAGCAGATTTTTTGCCTCCCGCGAGGACGTTTCGAGTTCGTCTCCCTCCAACAGCTTTACGGCATGGAACACGGGGGAGCTTACCTCTTTTTCGGCAAAATACTTTTCAGCCTCGGCAATGGGCGCGGACAGCGCCTCCGCGAGCACAGTCCTGCCATTCCGCATCGGAGGCATGGAGACAGCGCGCTCCATCAGCTCCTTTATACCAGTCTCTTTGAGCGCCGAGATGGGCACGACGGGAACTCCTATCCTCTGTTCAAGCACCTTAGCGTCTATTTTGTCGCCGGATTTTTCTACAGAGTCCATCATGTTGAGCGCGATAATCACCGGAACATCCATCTCCAGAAGCTGGGTGGTGAGGTACAGATTGCGCTCGAGATTGGTAGCGTCGACAATGTTGATTATGCCGTCGGGGTGTTCGTCTAAAATAAAGTTGCGCGCAATAACTTCTTCGGGGGTATAGGGCGAGAGAGAGTATATGCCGGGCAGGTCGACTATTTCGACGTGCTCCTTCCCTCCTTTATAAACGCCTTCCCTCTTATCCACAGTTATGCCCGGCCAGTTGCCGACGTGCGCCGTGGAACCTGTGAGCGCGTTGAACAGCGTGGTTTTACCGCTGTTGGGGTTGCCAGCTAAAGCGAAAGTTCTCATTTTGCCGCCTCCGTTTCAACACACTCTGCCTCCGCCTTTCTCAGCGTGAGCTGATAACCGCGGATAGTTACTTCCAGCGGGTCACCCAAAGGCGCTTTTTTTACCAGTATCACATCCGCACCGGGAGTGACGCCCATATCAAACAGCCTCCTTCTGACCCTGCCTTCGCCGGAGACCGAGGCAATGCGCCCCTTTTCTCCCACGGCAAAATTGCAAAGAAGTTTACCCATTTTGAATCTATATTCTCCTTTTATATGTTCACGGAAAACCGGCCGCATGACGCGCGCACGTCTGTCCGTGAGATTTAGAAACCAAGTTACAATAACCCGCAAAAAATTCAGCTTTTTGCCGCACTCAGATTATCCTGAACTACCGCTACTGTTATGCGGGAGGCCAGCGTTCTGTCGAGACAGAGCCTGCCCTCTTTAACAATAAGTATCACGTTCCCTCCGTCGGACGAAAGCACGGTAACGCGCGTGCCCGCAGTTATGCCGAGTTCGTTAAGATGCTTTGCAACCTTTTCGTCCGCGATTATCCTTTTTACCTCCACCGTCACATTCGACGGCGCTATTGAAAGAGGCATCCAAAAACTCCTTATCCTGTAAATCTTGCGCCCGCGGCGCCGACAATAAATTAACTTAGGTTTATTTACATAATATATTATAGTAACCGCAGTTAAGATTGTCAACAAAAAATTAACCACGGATAATAACTTTTTGAAATTTTTTTGAAATGCGCATGAAAAAAGCGCCCGCGTGCCTTGAACGGCACGCGGGCGCAAAAAAGATATTAACAAGATACAAAGTATGGAAAGTATTATGATTTTTTGCAGTTATCTGCAATATATTTTTGCATCATCTGATAAGTTTCGGGCGATATGATGTGCTCCATTTCGCAGGCGTCGCTGTTTGCATTCTCCTCGCTTACGCCGAACAGCTTTAAAAAGGTGCGTATGGTGCAGTGGCGCTCGTAAACAGAGCAGGCGTATTCCTTGCCGCTCTCGGTGAGATGAATGTGCATGCCGTCAGTGACTACGTAGCCCTGTGCGATGAGAATTTTGATTGCCTTCTGCACGGCTGGCTGGGATACGCCAACGGCGCGCGCCACGTCTATGCGGTGCACCGCGTCCTGTTTACCGGAAAGAAGGAGTATCGTCTCAAGATAATCTTCGCTCGATTGACTGTGCTTCATGCTTCCCCTCCGTAAAACGGCAACTGTTCTGCCGGGTGATATCGCAGGATATTGTATCACAGTCCGGCAGATATGTCAAGAAGACAATTTGCGGGCGTCCTGTCCCAGTTGCAAAACGCGCGTAGCCGCGCGTGACACAAACGCGGCGTCGTGCTCGACGAACACCATCGAAGGGCACGAGGCTGTTATGGCCTCCTCAATCATTTCACGCGCGCTGATATCCAGATAGTTGAACGGCTCATCCCAGATATACAGCTGAGCTTTTGTAAGAAGGCTGCGCGCAAGCGCCGCCTTCTTCCGCTGGCCCGTGCTCAGCAGCGACATATCCTTATCCCAGTCGGTTCTGCCGAAACCGAGCTTTGAAAGCATGCTCTTGAATGACGGTTCATCTATACCCCACTCCGAGGCATACTGTGCGGGCGTGCCGACGACATCCTCGCACTGTTGCGAAACGTAAGATGCCTCCGCTCCCTGCACATTTTCAGCTATAAACTTAAGCAGCGTGCTCTTGCCGCAGCCGTTTTCGCCTGCGACTGCCAGCCTTTCTCCGCGCATCACCCGCAGACTTACTCCGCGCAGTATCACCGTGCCGCCGGCCTCTATTCGGGCGTCGGCAATCTCAAATATGCATTGTTTGCGGCATATCTGCGGCGTAAACGTAATCTTTTCTTCCTGCGGGAGCATGGCGGCAAGCTGCCTCGCGTCTTCCGCCGCCGAATTTTTTCTCTCCGCCGATATTCTGGCGCGCTTCATGACGCGCGCGGCGCTTGCACTCACGAAGCCCTTATCCGCCTTGAGTCCGCTCTTCTGTATGCCGAATTTCGCCTGCTCGGCTCTGGCCGCCCAGCGCGCCGTCCTCTGCGCCGCGGCGGTCATTCTTTCGGCCTCGTTTTCAAGGCTGCGCTTTTTCTCTCCTGCGGAAGCGATGCGGCGGTCGTTTTCCTCCTTCCACACGGAGTAACTGCCCGCCACTATCTCTGCGCAGCCGTCTGCAAGCGAGAGCGTATGGTCGGTGCATTTATCGAGGAAGGCTCTGTCGTGCGAGGCAACGATATAGCCGCGCTTGCCCCTTAAGTATTCGGCAAGGCGCTCCCTGCCGCGCATATCAAGGCTGTCGGTTGGCTCGTCAATCAACGGAAAACCGTCCGAGCAGAAGAGCGCCGCCAGCATGACCTTTGTTCTCTCCCCGCCCGAGAGCGTGTACAGCGGACGGTAGCGGATATCCCCGCTTAAGCCGAGCAGGGATAGTTCGCGTGCAAGGCGCCATTCTTCGCCGCACCGCGCGGCGATATCGCTGACGCTTTCGTACCGGTCGGCGGCGAAAGGAAAGCGCACAAACCGCAGATTTGAAATTATTTTGCCGCCGCACTTCTCTTCACCGCAGAGTATTTTGAACAGAGTGGTTTTGCCGCTGCCGTTTGCGCCGATAAGCCCCGTACGCCACGAAGAATCGGCTGTAAAATTCAAATTTGTAAATACGGGTTTAAGCGAGCCGAAGTATGAAAAGCTCACTCCCTCTGCCCTAATCAGAGACATATTACACCTCCTTAAAACAAAAAAAGTCCGCAGAAAATTATCTGCGGACAGACTGCGCTTGAGCGTTTAAGAAGGCGGGGGCGCAAAAGCCCCTTACCCTGAAATTTTAAATTTCGGTTGCGCTGCATTGCGTGTTATAAGATAATTTTCTGCATGCCGGACAGCGCGCGTAAAACGCACGGAAACGGCGGGAATAAATTTTGCAGAAAATCATATGCGCAACGCAGTTTACCTCCGTGTAAAATTTGCAGCAAAAATCTGCTACTGTTTTATTATAACCTGTATTGCAGAAAAAGTCAATTGAAGGCAGATATTTTTCAGATTCGCTTCAGCTTTCGCCGCTCCGGCCATAAAAAACTGCCAAAGCCCTTTATTCGGCGAGCTGGTTCTCCCTCTCCGCCACGGTGAGCGCTTCCACCATCTCGTCTATGTCGCCCTGCATGAAGGTATCTATCGAAAACAGCGACAGCCCTATCCTGTGGTCGGTGACTCTGCCCTGGGGGAAGTTGTAGGTGCGTATGCGCTCGCTCCTGTCGCCCGTGCCGACGAGGCTCTTGCGGCGGCTGTCGTACTCGCTCCTGTTCTGTGAACTGTAATAGTCGTACAGGCGGGAACGCAACACTTTAAAGGCCTTGTCTTTGTTTTTCAGCTGACTTCTCTCGTCCTGGCAGGTGACGACTATGCCCGTGGGGAAATGGGTTATTCTTATGGCGGTTTCAGTTTTATTTACCTTCTGGCCGCCTGCACCTGAGGAGCGGTACACATCCACCCTTATGTCTTCGTCGCGTATTTCCACGTCGACGTCCTCAGCCTCGGGGAGCACTGCAACAGTGGCCGTAGAGGTGTGAACGCGGCCCTGCGATTCCGTTTCGGGCACCCTCTGCACACGGTGCACGCCGCTTTCAAACTTAAGAAGTTTATAAGCGCCCTTGCCGCTGACGTTGAACACCACTTCCTTGATTCCGCCGAGCTCGGTTTCGCTCATATCGACGACCTCCGTCTTTAAGCGGTGCTTTTCGCAGTAGCCGAGGTACATGCGGTAAAGCTGACCTGCGAACAGTGCGGCCTCGTCGCCGCCGGCGCCGCCGCGTATCTCCACAATGCAGTTTTTTTCGTCGTTCTTATCCTTGGGGAGAAGCAAAATTTTAAGTTCGCCCTCGATGGTCTCCAGCTGTTTTTTGAGCGACAGTTCTTCCTCAGAAAGCAATGCCTTCATTTCTGGGTCGTTCTCGTTTTTTTCAGCCTCGACAGTCTGCGCGAGTCTGCGCTCGCACTCCATGTATTCGCCGTACTTTTCGGCAGTCTCTGAAATCTCCGCCTGTTCCTTTGCAAGGGATGTCCATGCCGCACTGTCGGCAATAATCTCCGGGTCGGACATCTTTTCGGAGAGAGATAAATATTTGTTGTAAATATCCTTTAATTTTTCTAAAAAAACCATAATAAAAAATATTAAAAAATAAATTAATTTTAATTTAAAAGAGAGTACACGTGTTGCAAATATGCCCTCTATTTGTGATACACCGCATTGCGGTTAATAATTTTTCCGCCGTAAAAATTGCTTATAATTGCCGCCGATTTTTCGGCTGTTTTTTCTATGCCGCGCGTGTTCCACGGCTCGCCCCCGCCGAGGTTGAAGCATATGTTGCGCCCCTCGCGGAACACGGGCAAAACGTCGTCATACCCGAAGCCCGCGGGCGCGAACACCGAAAAATAGACAAACAGGTTTGGCGCCTGATACTCGCGGGCATTTACCGTTGTTGCGGGGTACAGCGAAACGCAGTCGATGGTGATATCGGCGTGGCTCATATCCCACACAAAGTAGCCCACTGCGGCGACCTCGTCCCAGCGCAAAAATTTACATTGCCTGCCGAATATGCCGCGGCAGAGCGCAATACCCGTTTGGCTGAACACAAGTTTGGCACCGCAGCGGCGTATGCTCTTTTTCATATTTCCCCCAAACTTATATTTTAAAGCGGCGGCGCGGCACTGCCGCGCCGCCGCGCAAATTGCAAATATCTGCAAAAGTTACAAAACAATTAAATAAATTAGTAAGGCAACAATCGCCATTTACACAAGAGGGGCAAGGAGCCAGTGGAAGTGAATTGCCGCGATTATATATTCGTGGGCCCTTAATAATCGCGGCAAGAGAAACTTAGTTTCTCAAGCTCACGAAAAATTTAACTTTCGGCCAAAGTTAAATTTTTGTGAACTTAAAACGCTATCTTCAAAAACCTATCCTTCCCCTCCAAATCCTTTATAACGATTGCATAATCGCGCTTGGTAAAGAGGCGAAGGACGTCTGCCGCCTGATTTTCGCCGACTTCAAGGATGAGCATGCCGCCGCGGGCAACGTAGCGGTGCGCTTCCTTTGCCAGCCTGCGGTAAAAATCAAGGCCGTCTTCACCACCGTCGAGCGCTATCCTCGGCTCAAAGTCCTTTACTTCTTTAGAGAGCGTGAGTATCTCTTCTGAAGGGATATATGGCGGGTTGCAGACGATTATGTTGAACCTGCCGCGGATATTTTCGAACAGGTCTGACTGAACAAAGTTTACAGTCACGCTGTTGTAGTTGGCATTCTCTTTGGCGAGCATTACCGCCGCGTCTGATACGTCTGCGGCAGTCACTGTTGCGCGCTTCTTTTCACAGGCCTTGGCGACGGATATGGCTATGCAGCCGCTGCCTGTGCACATATCGAGCACTTTGTCCCCTTCCTCGACCGTCTTTATGACGATATCGGCGAGCTGCTCGGTTTCCTGGCGGGGTACCAGCACCCTTTCGTCCACCTTTATCTTGCAGCCGCAGAACTCCACGTCGCCTATAATATACCACAGCGGGCGCCCGGTGAGCCTTTCGTCAATGATTGAGGCAATCTGTTTGCTCTCCGCAGGGGAAATCATACGCTCTTCTTTGAGTTCGCTTCGCTTTATGCCGAGCACGATTGAATAAATCCATTCGGCGTCGCTCTCGTCTATGCCCTTTTCGGCAAACTTCTTTTTTGTATCTTCCAGTTTCTGCGAAAGAATGCCGCCGGTAACAAACTCTGTTTCGGGCATCTCGGGGTCGGCGTCCATCTCAAGCACCTTATTGAAGGCAGCAATGGCCACCTCCGCCATACTTTCGTCCGGTTCGCGCGTGGTGAATACCTTCTGAATAAAGAAACCGGGAGCCTTGAAAATCAGAACAAATTTATTGTTGAATTTTGCAACAAATTTTAAAACTTCATAAGAAATGCCTGCAATCACGGGCAGAAGAACAACTTCTATGCCGAGCTTTGCCAGAAATTGTAAAACTCCGTTTTGTATGGCGGCAACGCCCAGCGCCCAGTTAACAAGCGAAATTACCAGAATATTTATTGCGAGAACGATAAACAGAAAAGAAGTGCCGCAGCGCGCGTGAAGGCGCGAGCACTGCATGACGTTTTCAACCGTGAGAGGCAGCCCCTTTTCATAGCACGTTATTGTTTTATGCTCGGCGCCGTGATACATGTACAGACGGCGGATATCTTTGAGCAAAAGTATTATGCCTAAATAAGCAAAGAAAATTATCAGCTTCAAAACGCCCAGAATGACGTATTCCCAAGCGCTGCCGGCAAGCTCGGGAAAAAGCTGTTTAAGACCGCTTACGGCCAGATTGGGCAACACCATAAACAGCGCGATTGCCAGCACCACGCCGAGCACTACGGCCACTGTGGAAACCACGCTCATGAGGTTGATTTTGCACTTCTCGGCAAGCCACTTTTCAAGCCTGCCAGCCTCCTCGTCCTCGCCGTATACTTCCGCTGAGCGCATCAGCGTGCGGGTGCCGCGGATAAGGCTGAGCGCCATATTGACAATGCCGCGGACAAACGGTATTTTGCTCACACGGCGCATTCCCATAGAAGTATTCAGGCGCTTGGCCTCTACCTGTATCTGGCCGTCGGGGTCGCGCACGGCGGTAGCCATGCACGTTTTTCCCATCATCATAACGCCCTCGAGCACCGCCTGGCCGCCTATCGAGCACGATTTTATTTTATTTTTTCCAGCTTTTTTATCCCTCATATTTTACAAACGCAAACCAAAAATTTTTCGCACGCCAAAACACCGTTTGCCGAAAAAATATGCGCGGTGCATACGGCCTTATATAGGGTATGCCGCGCATGCAACTTTTTTTCCGCAAAAGGAAAATAAGCGGCGCCAAAAAAATTGGAGCCGCCCTGTTTTGTTACATATTGTATCTTTTTTTGAACTTGTCTACACGGCCGCCTGTATCAACGAGCTTCTGCTTGCCTGTAAAGAACGGGTGGCACTTATTGCAGATATCTACCCTGAGCGTTTCAACGTTCTTGGTAGTACCCGTAGTAAATGTCTCGCCGCAGGCGCATACAACCGTCACTTCATGATATCCGGGATGTATTTCGGGCTTCACTTTATTCACCTCGCTAAAGTTTCAATGCTAAACTATTATATATCATTCTGAATGGGCAGTCAACAAAAAAAAGGCCGCAAATAAAAATTCTTTACTTATATGCGCATAATTTTGTATTCAATGTGCTTTTTTTCATCTTTTTTGCACGCGCATGTGCTCCGCGGCAGAAAAATTTTCGGCAATTTAGTTGCCTTTACAAAAATTTATGAGTATAATGAATCTGTAATTATGGATAATTGGATTTTGAAGAGCGCAAACACGCTCGTAAATGAACAACAGCAGGAACGCACCATAGCCCCCGACGAAGTCAAGGTTAAAGTGGCCTATGTGCTCGCTTCCAATTTCGACGCCGTACTCTACTCCGGCGACGGCGGAGCACGCTACCCCAAGACCATAGGCAGGTTTGCAGTCGGCAGGGTTACGGAGGCGGGCGCTGAATGCTACGGGCTGGAGAGAAACGCGCGCGTGCTCTTAAAGCCCACGCGTCCCTGCGGCAGGTGCCTGAGCTGCAAAACGGGCAGGGAGGAGGAATGTTCCTCCGTAGCTATTGCCGGGCGCGATTTCGACGGATTTTTGCGCGACTTTGTCGTATGCAAGTATGACGAGGTGACCGAACTTCCCGACTCAGTCAACGATATAGAGGCGCTTTGCACCGAGGCCGTTGCGCTTGCCGAAAGCATTTACGACCGCCTTGAGTTGCCCGCAGGCAGCAGGGTGGCAGTTATAGGCTGTAATTTTGCCGGAAATATTCTGGCGCAGGTACTTCAGTACCACAAGCTCATACCGATAGTCATAGACAACAGCCCTGTAGCGCTTGAAAAGGCGCGGGCATGCGGCATATACTACTCCTTTGCCGCCGACGAAGAGCTGATGTCCAACCTGAACGACGCGACAAGCGGACAGCTGTGCGACGCGGCGGTTTACACCACCTGTTCCCGCCTCGACCCGGCGCTCACCATGCGCGTTCTGGCCGAGGGCAAGTGCGCGGTTCTGTCAGGATTTGCGCCCATTAATTTCAACATACCCGCGCGCGAATTGTGCGACAAGAACGCCACGCTCACCAGCATAATGACGGGATACGGCTACACCACTACCGCCATCAACCTTCTCGTCCATGACGCCGTGAACACCGATGTGTTTGAAAAAGAAATTTTAACAGAATTCGACCCGAATATAATATATAAATCGCTCAACGATGTAACCGTCACGCGCAAGGGCAAAATGACGATATTTAAACTGATTATATAATTAATTCCGGTTAAATAATTAATTGCAAAAATTGCTAATTTATCGGCAATAATAAAATTATTATTGATTAATATAATAAAATTTACTGCTTTAAATAATAAATAAATTCAAATAAAAAACGTGAGTAACCTTAAATTAATAGCAAGCGACCTCGACGGGACGCTTCTGCCTCCCACAAAAATAATGCCGCCCGAAACATTTCCGCTGATTGACGAAATGTACCGCCGCGGCATAACGTTTGCCCCTGCAAGCGGCAGGCAGCTGCCAAACCTGAAAGAGCTGTTTGCCCCCGCACTCGACAAAATCGCAATAATCGCAGAAAACGGAGGACTGTGCTGGCACCGCGGCGAAATCATATACTGCAACCCGACGCCCGCCGACGACATACTCTACGCCCTCGACATAATAAAACGTGAAGAGGGACTGTATCCCCTTTGCAGCGGCGTTGACTGCGCATTTTACGACTCGGACGACAGCAAATTCGAGGAAGTGCTGCACCGCTCGTATTCAAGCGCCAAGCGCGTTGCCGATTTGAACTCCGCAGTAAAAAACAACACCATACTCAAAATTTCAGTATGGGACAAACTGCCCGCGTCCGAGCACGCGGCGGGTGTGCTTATACCTAAAATAAAGGGGCTGCGCACCAAAGTTTCGGGGTATGACTGGCTGGATGTCTGCACGGAGAGCGCCAACAAGGGCGAGGCTCTCAAGGCGCTTCTGAATGCGCTCGGGGCCGGCCGCGAGGAGTGCGCGGCCTTCGGCGACCACATGAACGATTTGGAGATGCTCGAGGCGAGCGGGCAGGCGTATGTCACTGCCAACGGCTTCCCCGAACTTAAAAGACTTATCCCCAACATTATACCTTCCAACGCCGAATTCGGCGTGATTAATAAGATAAAGGAGCTGTTATGAAACTTCTTATAGCGTCCGACCTGCACGGGTCGGCAACATATTGCAGAATGCTCGTTTCGGCATTTGAAAGAGAAAAGGCAGATAAACTGCTTCTTCTCGGCGACATTCTCTACCACGGACCGCGTAATCCTCTGCCCGACGGTTATTCCCCCAAAGAGGTATGCGAACTGTTGTCGCCGCTGAAAGAAAAGATTGTGTGCGTGCGCGGCAACTGCGAAGCCGAAGTCGACCAGATGGTGCTGCCCTTCCCCTGCCTTTCGGACTACGCTCTCGTATATGCCGACAGCATCAACATTTATCTTTCGCACGGACACCGCGACGTCCCTCCCATGACGGAAAGCGATGTATATATAACCGGCCACACTCATGTCCCTCTCATAGAAAAGCCCTCTTATCTGCACCTCAACCCCGGCTCGGTGAGTCTGCCCAAGGAGGGAAGCGAACGCGGATATATCATATACGAAAACCGCACTTTTACATTCAAAACGCTCGAAGGCAAAGAATATAAACAGGTTACCGTATGACCGCATGCTTTGCTGCTATGACTAATAAAAACACATGCGCCGCGCGATTGTCTCGCGCGGCGCATATTATTTATGAACTGTAATCTGACTGTATAGAACAGTTGCTGTCGAACAGCTGCGTGCGGCCGTGTATGAGCATCAGCGCAAGATATGCCGCTATCGCCGAACATACGGCTATTGCCGCTACGCCGAGCGCGCGGCGGTGCGGAGACAGAGGCTGTCTGTATTTTTTATAGTTGACCTTCCGCCTGTTTACTCGTATCTTCATAGGTACATTTCTCCGTTTGCTGCGCAGCTTCACGGCGCATGCCCGTTTATTATACCACAGCGCTGCGGCACAGTCAAATTTGCAACCGTTTTTTCCGCCAAATCAAATTTATCGGCAAAAATCGTGACCGTCAATTGACATGAGCCGCACAAGTGATATAATATAATTAATAGTAATACTGCGTTACCATAATAAATGAAAAAAGGAGTATTTTATGCAGGAATTGATTAGAACAGTAAACGGGCTTCCCCTGATAGCCAAGGTTATACTCTGCATACCCGTGCTCGACATATTCTACAGCATCTGTCGCGTAGTGCAGGGTATTGCCAAGGGTGACGTTTTGTGGATAGTGCTCGGTGTGCTCACAGTTATACCCGGCGCATTCTTCATGTGGATAGTCGACCTCGTTTGGGTGCTTTTGAAGGGTCACGGCATTCTCATGGGCGAAACCTATCTCGGCTGATACCGAAGATATCGAAAAAGCAGAGCGCGTGCAGGAACTCTGTGTGCCCTTACTATATGCGGCACGCGTATGCATGCCGTACTATAAATTCTACCTTAAAATCACCTTTGTATATAGTCGCCACCAGATTAATAATGTGAAGACAGACCCCTCACAAGGGGATATTTATTTTTACATTTAATGGCAAATGATAAAATACTTTTTAAAGCAAGCCAATATATTTGCTATTTTTCCGTTTTTTTGCTAAAATAGAAAAAAATTAAAAACTACTCTTTATACAACCACAGCAACAACATAATTACCAATAATATCTATTATCTTGAAACCGGACGCGCGAAAAATATAATTTATAGTATGGTTTACGCTACAACTGTTCTGCACGTATTATAACAAGAAACGATGCCTATAAATCTTGAATAGTTCATTAGTCCATACAGGGAATATTATTAAGCTTTTTTTACTTATATCTAAATAACCGATATAAATAAAATTAAAATTTGAAAATCACAAAGGAGGTAATGGGAAATGGTGTTTACACACCTCATTATCGCAGCGATAATATTTGGCGTTGCTGCATTAGCTCTTGCAAGTGCGGGTTATAGCGTGTACAGGGTTAAGTTTGGGTCTTTTACTTTAAAAATAACCGAGATAAAGGAAAGTCCTACTAGTATTGCCTGCTGGGGCGGTGCCGTTGCATGTGCATTATGCGCAACCATAGGTATGGTAACAGCCAACAACGTTGGCAGAAGACTTTCAGACGAACTCGCGTTTAGCGAATCTCCGCTCGGTATTGCATTATACATTTGCTATGCGGTGTGGTGCATAGGTATAATAGTCGGAGTGTACCTTATAAGTGGTGGCAATAAAAAAGCAGGTTGGATTACTATCCTAGCAGATTTTGTTTTTTTAATTGCTGCCGTAATTATAATATTTCTAATAGCCAAATCGCAAGGTTGGTTCTATATGACATAATTGCGTCATATATACAGAACAATTAGGTTTTAAACAAGTGGTTCCCTACCATAAAATATGTGAGATGCTTTTTTTGTTCAAGAATGAGAAGTCAGCAACCTTATTTTTCTATATTATCGATTTATTGTGCTGGTGCTAAAAACACAAAAAATAGGGCGAGCAGAGTTTCAACGCCCGCCCATATGTAGCACTCATATGTGTACTGCATGATAAATTCAGCCTTAAACTATATAAGAAAAGGGACGCGCATGCGCGTCCCTTTTCTTATTGGAAAAGCAAGTCTTTTGTAAGCAGGCACCAGATGGCGTCTAACCAGCCGATAACTAAGCCGAATATGGTTACGACAAGGCAGATTATAAACCTTACAACGCCGCCCTTTTT
>CALVWW010000016.1 GCA_944368155.1 uncultured Clostridia bacterium | reverse complement strand
CTTTGCCGGGACACCGGCAACAACCGAGTTTGCGGGCACGTCCCTTGTTACCACCGCACCCGCGGCAACTACGGCATTATCGCCCACAGTTACGCCGGGCAGAATGGTGGAATGCGCTCCCACCCAGACATTTTTGCCGATAACCACTTTTGCCGGCAACATTCCTCCTCTCCTATCGGGGTCGAGGTCATGATTCAGCGTGGCGATAACCGTCTGGTGTCCGATTAGACAACCGTCTCCCAATTCTATTCCTCCCTGGTCCTGAAAACAGCAACCGGAATTTATGAACACTTTTTTCCCTATTTTTATATTTTTGCCGAAATCGGAATATATCGGAGGAAACAGGCCGAAACTTTCGTCCAGCTCGTATCCAACCAATTGCGACATAAGCGCGCGAAGCTCTTCGGGCGAGTGATAGCCGCTATTGATTTCGCTCGTAATTTTAATGGCCTGCTGGGAGGCAGCGTGCATAAACTCATGAGTAGGACTGCCGCCTGCGATATAATCTCCGCGGGCAGTTATCCGCTTATACTCTTCAATCGTCATTCCCGTATCACCTCTGCGTATCTTACGCGGATATTATAATATGAGGCAAAGCAGTATGTCAAATACCTATATGTAATATTATCTCATGCTTGACAGGCATATTATTTATTGCTATAATTAAAAAAAGCTTATCGGAGGCATTTATTGTGGAAATACGTGAGCTGAAATATTTTTTGGCTGTGGCAAACGAAGGAAGCATCTCCGGCGCGGCCGAGGCTCTTTTTATAACCCAGCCAAGCCTTTCGAGGCAGATGCAAAATCTGGAACGCGAAGTGGGCGGAGCGCTGTTTGAGCGGGGCAACAGAAAAATCACACTTACGGAACGCGGAAAACTTTTAAAAAAGCGTGCCGAAGAACTGATGGAACTGTATGAAAAGACGGTAAACGACGTGAGCGCACCGGCGCACGATGTAAGCGGCGAAGTGTGCATAGGCGGCGGGGAATCGCCTGCAATGAAGAGCGTAATACGCGCGGCGCTGAACGTAAAGCGCGAACACCCCAAGGTAAAATTCAAATTTTTCAGCGGCGACGCCGCGGCGGTATTTGAAAAGCTCGACAAGGGGTTGATAGATTTCGGTGTTATTATCGACGCCGACATCTCCGGCGAATACAACGCATTGCGGTTGCCGCTTTCAGACGCCTGGGGCGCGTTGATGAGAAGTGACTGCAAGCTTGCGGAAAAGCCTTTCATAACTCCCGCCGACCTCGACGGGGTGCCCCTGATATGTTCCGACCAATCTTTTGCAAAGGGGCTGATTGCCCGTTGGTTGGGCAAAGACTCCGACGAAATAGCAATAACCGCTACATACAATCTGCTGTATGTAGCTTCGCAACTGGTTGAAGAGGGCGCAGGCGTGGCGCTCAGCCTTGAGGGCATTGTAAACACCAAGGGCAGCGGACTTGCATTCAGGCGGCTGGAGCCTCAGATTTCAACGCACATAGACGTGTTGTGGAAAAAATACGCGCTTTTTTCAAAACCGGCAGAACTCTTTCTCTCCGCCCTCAAAAGGGAGTGCTCCCAGCAGATATAACTGTTGTTAAAAAAGCCTTCAGCGCGCGGAAATGCGCGCTGAAGGCTTTGATTGTTGCTTTATAAAACTCTTTAGCGGCAGATGTGCATTCATAACGCCCGCTTACCCATCCCTTCGGGCAGACCGAGAATTATTTTGATATAGCACAGCTCAAGTTCCACCCTTTTACACAGAGGTGTATCCTGAAAGCGCCCCTTGCATTGCGCATTATCGGCAATGTCATCCTCCGCCGTTGCAGGCCCCTCATAAAGATACAGCGCAAAAAAGCTGCCGCACTTTTCAAGTTGTGCGACGATATCGGCGGTGAGATACTTTTTTGCAACTGCGCAAAACTGCTTATACGTGCACCTGCGCGCGGGCTCACAATAGACAAAGTACTTTCGCTCCATGTCCACATAATTGCACAGATTGTATAAAAGAGCGATGTCCTCTTCAAGCTGTTTACGGCTGAAATTTATAAGCCCCTCGCAGACGGACTGCATCTCCTTAAAGGTATCATCCGCCGCCAGCACGGCATATGCCGCTGCAAGTACTCTTTCCCTTAAACGGCCGTCGATTTCGTCCATCTCCCAGCCGCTGAACACCTCGTGCGAGACGCACGAAAACAACAGCTCTCCACCCTTATAAAGGCAGAGATTTTGCAACACGACATTGCTATCTTTATCAATGAACATGCCCTCGGGTCCGAAACTCCTTATGTGTGTCTTCAGCTCTGGCGTAAGCGTGAATTTATAGATTTTTCCATACATGTTGCCGCACGACTCGCCGCTGTGCGATGAGACGAGGGCGGGAATGATATCCTCAAAAACCGTGCCGTATAAGTCTGAGATGTGCTCTGTATAGCCGCAGCCCTCCTCACTCAAAAATTCGGCCGTGTCGGCCTCGGAGAGCAGAACATCGGCCACTGCGGCGCGTACGGCCATATTTTCCGTCCATGCAGGAATGGCATTCAAACGCATAAAATCCCCCCCCTATGCCGGCAACAGAATTATTTTTTGCGCTGAGAGGCCAGAATCTTTTCGAAAACTACGCCGTAAAAGTGTTCGGGCTGCGTTGCGCGGAGGCAATCCTGCACGAATACCGAGGCCTTGTCCGCCGCCTCTTCGAGCGACTTCCCTGCAAGATATTCGGCTGTAAACACCGAGGCAAATATATCGCCCGTGCCGTGCGAGCTTTTGGGAAGTTTTTCCCCCATCACATACGAAATTTTACCGCCGCAATTTATAGCTTCGCCTATCTTTCCGTCGAGTTCAACGCCCGTCACTACGGCAACGGCGTTTGTGAGTTCAGATAGCGCTGCAAGCACCTCTTCCACATATTCTGCGGTGTACTGCGTTTTATACTCTATGCCCGTCATAAAACAAGCTTCTGTGAGATTGGGCAGGATGATGTCTGCTCTGCGCACAAGATGAGCCATACCCTTTACATACTCCATGTCAAACCCGCCGTAAAGTTTGCCGTTATCGGCGAACACGGGGTCAATTACTATCAGCCTGCCTTCTGCGGCAAATTCGTCGAAAGCGCGCTCGGCAAGGTTCATAAGCGACTTTTTACCGAGATAGCCGAGAAGAAAAGCATCGAACTTGAAACCGTTTGCCTTCCAGTTATCGTAGATATTATCGACTTCGGGGGTCAAATCGAGATAGCTCCACTGCTTGAACATGGTGTGGTTTGAGAGAACGGCCGTAGGCAGAACGCACGTTTCGATACCGTAGGCCGAGAGAATGGGGAGCGCCACGGTGAGAGAGCACTGCCCCACGCACGAAAGGTCCTGAATTGTAAGAAGCTTTTTATCCATAATATAGTTATCTCCTTAAAATTGAATCGTATTTAACTGCAACACCCCTTGCAACGGGTGTATACAACGTATTATATCAAAATCTGATATTAATGTAATATCCAGATTGATATTATTTGATAATACCAGAAATTTAATTCTCACCTGACAAAACTACTTCAGCAACCATGCGGCGTCGGTAGCGGACGAAAGAGCATAGAGGGACGCAAGCAAAAGATTTTAAGTGAAACAAAAAATTTTACTATTTTTTTACATCTTTGTGCTTATTTTTTTGCAACATCGCGCTATACTATAACCGATGCGTGGGCAGGGGAATAAGCTCCCTTGTTCAATAAAATCCTTTTTTTCTCCCCACAGGAGCTGCCGCGAGGCAGCTCCTGTGGCATTTGAGAAAAAACTCCCGCGGAAATTTTGCGGTTTTAAATTTTTGTAAGCAGCGGAATTTTGTCCGCTCCGCTAACATGCGGTGCGGATAAAATCCTTTTTTTCTCCCCACAGGAGCTGCCGCGAGGCAGCTCCTGTGGCATATGTAAAAATTCACGAAAAATGCAGAGCAACCGTGCTCTGCATTTTTCGTGACGTTGAGGAACTAAGTTCCTCTGGCGGCATGATTTTAGTGCCCACAATTATAGAAATGCCGCCATTCACCTCCAGTGAGCCTGCTGCCGCAGCAAATTGTGGCCTGCTGCGCAAGGAAACCTTGCTTGCGACTTAAGTATTATAATGATTCATACGAATCGCCGCCTCCCATTTAGGGGAGATGGTACTGAAAGACAGGAAAGGCGTTCTGTGCAATTCTCTCGCTATTGGAAAAATTTATTTATAAACAGCAGAGCAGCCGTGCTCTGCATTTTTCGTGATATGATGATTGCCATGTACGTTCAGTCGGCGTTTATGTCGGTAAAATTGAAGGCATTTACGTCAAACAGTCCCTTATCTGTGAGGCGAAGTTCGGGAATAACTGCAAGTGCGAGGAAAGAAAGGGTCATAAACGGTTCCGTTCCACGGCTTACGCCTGCCTCGCGCGCCATTTCCTGCAGCTGCGCAGAACGCTCCACGTGAATGTCAACGGGAGCCGAGCTCATAAGCCCGGCTATATCGAGCGGAACGGAATTGACCTTTCCGCCTGTCACGAACGCCATTCCGCCGCCTATACGGGAAAGTTCGTTTACGGCAAGAGCCATATCCTCCCTGCTGTCGCCTATCACTATAATATTATGGCTGTCGTGGGCGACAGAAATTGCCGCCGCTCCGCCCTTCAGTCCGTAGCCTTTAACTAATCCCAGCCCCACTCTGCCGCTTGCAAAATGGCGTTCGACAACTGCAAGACGGAGAAGGTCGGTTCCGTCAAGCACAACATCGCCGTCGGAGACGGCAACATCCACCACAAGATTGTGAGTGACGAGCGTATCGGGCATGAGGCCGATTGCACGGGCGCGGGAACCTTTGAGCGGCAGTTTAAAGGTATCAGCCGTGACGGGCGCGACCTTTACCGTGTTCTTTACCGCCGCGGGAACCCGCGGTTTGCAGGCAAACAGAGGCTTTCCATCCTCGGCTATGAGCTCGCCGCGCTTAAAAACTGCGGAACAATTAAAATTTGTGAGGTTATCGAATACTGCGATGTCGGCGTCGTAACCGGGCGCTATCGCACCTTTGCCGTAAAGGCCGTAACACTCCGCCGCATTCAGCGTACACATAACGGCGGCAACTTCGCCCCTTATGCCGCAGCTTACAGCGGTGCGCAGGACATGGTCCATATGCCCTTCGCGGGCAAGGTCATCGGCATGGCGGTCATCTGTGCACAGGGCAAATCTGCGGAAATTGCTCTCCGTAACCGCCCCGGACAAATTTTTTAAATCATGCGAAGCGGACCCCTCGCGCATGAGGATATACATGCCGCGCGCAAGTTTTTCCGCCGCCTCCTCCGCCGTTGAACATTCATGGTCGGTACGCACGCCCGAAACTATATAGGCGTTGAGCGCATTTCCGCTCATTGCAGGGGCGTGGCCGTCGATTATTTTTTTCGCCTGATTTGCGGCGAAAAGCTTTCCGAGCACCTCTCCGTCGCCGGCCGCCACAGCGGGATAGTTCATCATCTCGCCCAAACCGAAAAAATTGTCTCCGGCAAGCGCGCGGGCGGTATCTGCTGAAGTGAGCACGGCGCCGCTCGTTTCAAAAGGCGTGGCGGGCACGCATGAAGGCAACATAAGCTTGACCTCCAACGGCGTGCGCGCCGCGGCGCGCCTGATGTAATCTGCTCCTGCAAGGCCGCATACGTTGACAATTTCGTGAGGGTCGGCGACAACCAATGTCGTTCCGCGCGGCACGGCAAGCGAGGCGAAACTCTCGGGAGAGAGTTGAGTGCTCTCTATATGAACATGAGAATCGATGAGCCCGGGAGTTACGACTTTGCCCTCAAACTCAAGTTCGGTCTTGCCGCTGTACCTGCCTACGCCGGCAATTTTTCCGCAGGCTATTGCAATATCGCCCGAGCGGACCTCCGCCGAGAACACATCGAGGTAGTTTACATTTTTTAATACGATTTCTGCAGGCTGCCTGCCTGAAGCCACATCGGCAAGATATTTCATCTGCTCTAAAGTAAGATTATGTGCCGCCATATTGCCCCCTTGCCTGATTTTTTATAATTATACCGCAAAGCCGGCGTGCCGTCAAGGGCGGGAAACGGCCTAAAAGGCGGCAGGAATAAAAATTTTTTTTGCCGTTTAAACGTTTGAAACGTGGTTATAATAGAAGTGTAAAAAATGTTAACTTTTAATAAAAGTGTAAAATTTTTGCAAAATTTTAAATACTTAAATTGAAAGTTAACACATTTTATCGGTATTATCATAGAATAATGTTATGAACTAACAATTTTGAAATTTTAAAAATTTTTTGAAATGTTATTGACTAACAAAAATTACCGTGATATACTGATATCGAAATCAGGGGAGAACCTGATGCGAACACAAACATAAAAGGAGGTAAGCGCCATGATATTCAGCGAACTTTTAAAGGCAGATACCGCGGAAGGCAAGGACGAAATGGCAACCCTTCCCCTTGTTTATCTTGCACTCACAAACGCAAGGAACTGATATGTTCGGCTGTTTGAACAGCAACCAATGACAGGGACGGGCAGCGAAGCTCCCTGCCTTGAAAAAAATTGACTTTAATCTGAGAAAATTGAGGATACATAAACCTGAAAGGAGGTTTTATTATGAGTATATACGAAATGCTTAATGACATCGAAAGCGAAGAAAGCAAGAGCAATTACGGGGTTGAACCCCTCTCTTACGTAGCACTCGGCTGCGCAAGATAAGCTCATACACCCATTCAGCGGCAGAAGGCCGCATTGCGTTACGGAAAATTTTTGATAACAGAAATTACTGAACCCTATAAAAGGAGGTTTTAATATGTCTATTTACGAAATGCTTAACGACATCGAAAGCGAAGACAACAAGAGCGAATACGGCGTGGAACCCCTCTCCTATGTGGCTCTGGGCTGCGCTCACTAAGAGCTGTCGGCCGATTGTAAAATCAACATGAAGACAAAAGAGTGAATACCATTCACCCGAGAAACCAAGGGCTGCCGCGCGGGCAAACGCGCGGCAGCTTTTTTATATAAGATTCATGTTAAACGTTCAAAATAATGAAAAGTCGAGGCAATTGACCTGCTCTTTTGTCAGACCTGAAAAATTTATTACCGCCGTCTTTTCACACCCGGGGCGCGGAGCGAGCAGGTAGTCCGAAAGGCAACGCACATTTATCCCGGCCTGCACTGCCCGCGCCTTTATATATTCGTCAGAGGGCGCTTCCGGCAGCTTTACCGTAAAATGCAGTCCGCTGGCGGTATCGCACACCTCGTGCGGACACGCAAGCCGTGAAATCTTTGAAACAAGCCCGTCATGAACGCCGCGGTAATAATTTTTCATCCTGTTTATGTGCCGCTCGAATCCGCCGCTTGAAATCATGCGGGCAAGCGTCTTCTGCTCAAACAGGGGAACACAACACGACGTTCTGCCGAACACCTCGGTATATCGCGCATACAGCTCGGGCGGCAATACCATATATCCCATGCGCATGGAAGGCGCCAGCGTCTTTGAAAAAGTGTTTAAATATATCACCCTTTCCGGACTGAGGGCATACATATTCTGAAGAGGCTTACCCACGAGGCGGAATTCACTGTCGTAATCATCCTCGACGATGAAACTTCCCGCCCTCTCGGCGGCGCTTATGAGCCTTGCCCTTGCAGAGGCGGGAGT
Organism: uncultured Clostridia bacterium; assembly: GCA_944368155.1. GTDB lineage: Bacteria > Bacillota > Clostridia > Christensenellales > Borkfalkiaceae > Coproplasma. The sequence continues at coordinate 23,231 of CALVWW010000016.1, read as the reverse complement.
AACAGCGCCCGTTGGGAACTGATGTGAAGGGGATATATGAAGCACGTCGGGCATATTCCGCAGGACGCTTTCCGGCTCTATGCCGTCGGAATTTACGGGCACAAAGTCGCAGCGCGCACCGTTCAGCATGTATGTATCGTAAATTTTCCGATAGCCTGGATTTTCGACGGCATAAAGTTTGTCGCGCCCGATGAGTTGCACTATCGCGCCGTACAGCTGCTCGGCGCCGGCGCCTATCACTATGTAGCGCGCGTCCACGCTAATGCCGCGCGTGCGGTAAAGATAAGCGGCAATCGCCTCTTTCAGTTCGCCGTCTCCGTCGCACGGAACCCGTTCCAGAAGGTGCTCGCCGCAGTCAGAGAGCACCGAACGCATAAGGCGCGCCCAGCTTGAGAACGGAAAGAGGCTCGCAGGCGCGCTCCCCTTAACGAAGTCGGCCGAAAAAATTTGCCTTTCAGACTCATCCTTGCCGCCTGAATGAGCTCTTTCCCCGGGCGCCCGGTATTCAATATCGAGCGGGCACACATAGTAGCCGCTGCGCTCCCTTGAAGTTATGTAACCTTCGGCAAGCAATTGGTCGTATGCCGTCTGAACGGTTACGACGCTCACGCCGAGGTCGGCGGCAAGCGTACGTTTGCCGGGCAGTTTTTCGCCCGATTTTATTTTGCCGCGCAATATATCGCCGCGTATACTTTCATAGAGAGTATAGTACTTATTTTTTCCCGATAAGTCGTAAGAGAACATAATCTGATACTATTATTTTATTGATTTTATTTTTTATTATAATATCAGAAATGGCGCGCGCCGTCAACGGCGCGCGCCATTATTCAACTGAATTGTATCTTTTTAACTACTGACGATTAAAGTCTTGAAGCGACTGCACGAAGAAATTCGCGGCTTTCAAGCTTTTTTGGCGTTACCCCCTCGCGTTTGAAGAGAGCAATCAAATCACCTGTCATCTCGCCCGACTCAATCGTATCGATAACAGCTTTTTCAAGCTTTTGCGCAAAGGCGACAAGTTCGGGAATTCCGTCAAGCTCGCCGCGCTTTGAAAGAGCGCCCGTCCACGCCCATATTGTAGCAACGGAATTGGTAGAAGTTTCCTCCCCTTTCAGATACCTGTAGTAATGGCGGGTAACGGTACCGTGCGCCGCCTCATACTCGTAGTTTCCATCGGGAGAGACTAAAACCGAGCTCATCATGCCGAGCGAGCCGTATGCAGTTGCAACCATGTCGCTCATAACGTCGCCGTCGTAGTTCTTGCAGGCCCATAACACTCCGCCCTCACTGCGCATTATGCGGGCAACAATATCGTCGATGAGGGTATACATAAAGTATATGCCGGCCGCCTCAAATTTCTCCTTATAGTCCCTTTCATAAATCTCGTTGAAGATGTCTTTAAAGCGGTGGTCGTAGGTCTTTGAAATGGTGTCTTTGGCTCCGAACCAAAGGGGTATTTTATTCTCGAGGGCATAGTTGAAACAACTTACGGCAAAACTTTCGATAGATTTATCAAGGTTATGCACCCCCTGCACTATACCCTCTCCGGGGAACTGCTTAATCAGACTGCGGGAGACCTCTTTGCCGTCCTTGTCGCATATCACGAGATACGCGCTCTCTCCGGCGTTTGCGCGCGCCTCAACTGAATTATAGATATCGCCGTAGGCATGACGGGCGAGCACTATGGACTGTTTCCAGCCGGGCACATACGGCGTTATTCCCTTTACTATTATCGGAGCGCGGAACACAGTTCCGTCGAGTATGCGCCTTATCGTGCCGTTGGGGCTCTTCCACATCTGCTTGAGCTTATATTCCTCCACGCGCTGCGCGTTGGGAGTTATGGTGGCGCATTTTACAGCAACGCCGTATTTTTTTGTGGCGAGCGCAGCTTGTTCGGTCACTCTGTCGTCAGTTTTATCCCTTTCGGGCAGGCCCAAATCATAGTATTCGGTCTTTAAATCGACGTACGGCTCTATTAAAATCTCTTTTATCCATTTCCAGAGAATACGGGTCATCTCATCACCGTCCATTTCGACGAGCGGCGTTTTCATTGCAATTTTTTCAGCCACAGCGTGCCTCCTTAAACTTATTTGTTACCATTAAATTATATAAAATCAGGCCCGAGTCTGTCAAATAAATGGCCGCACATACACATGCGCCGCGCAAAATTGCGCGGCGCAGTCTGAAAAATATTTGCAGTTGCATATGCATGGGAATGCAGACGGCTATTTTCTTTTCAGAGCATCCCTTAATTTTCTCGGCAGATATGTCGCCGCGCGGCCGAGCTTATACGAGTGCGAGGCGCGTATATCGGAAAGCTCCTTTTGCACGGCTTTTTTCTCCGCCTGCTCCTCCTGCAGCTTAAGTTTTTGCACGGTAAGCCGGGTTTCAAGCCCTGTGTTCTGCTGCGCAAGCATTTCGGCTTTAGTCAAAATTTCTGCATTCTGCTCTTTAAGCTTTGCTATTTCCCCCTCAAGCCCGAGCCTATGTTTTTCAAGAGCGGAAATTTCGTCCTTAAGCTCACGTTCACGCCTCTCAAGCTCCTCCTTCTGCGCCAGCAAATTGCTTATGCTCTGGTCCAATAATACGCACTTTTTATTCAACTCTTTTATTTTATTTCCAGAAATTACATTTACCGCTTCAATTCGCGCGCAATACATTTTTTGATTATACAGCTCATATAGTATACCGAGTTGTTCGTCCAACAAATTTTTATCGCTACTTTGTACTATTGCCGAAATACACTTCTCAACATAATCATAATATAAATCTGTATAATGCAGTGGCGCAAGTCCCCATTTATGACCGGCAACAGCAAAATTATTTGGCGGCATTCTTATAACTTTACACCCTTTCAACACCAATTCGCAAACTTTATTCGCTTTTTTGATAAGTTTGTTTGTAAGGCTTGTTTCACTAAGGTTTCCATTCCCGAAAGATTTTATAGTGCCGTCATCATCCATATAATCATTAACGCCTGCGAATTCATTCAGAATAATGCGCTCCGAATTATAAAAATTAAGAAACCTGCAACATAAATCAGACACACGCGATAACAATATACTTTCATCCAATTCATAAGATTTACGGACAATAAAATTCACTTCTCCATAGTAGTTCTTCAGAGCAGGTAAAACCGTATGCAATGCGGATGATTCTGTAAGCAGTATATCGGCTTCACTGCATTCAAGAATATATCTACGCACTTCAGACACATCTAAAAGAAGCCAGTCACTTTTTTCTTGCGTTAAATACTCTACCGCATTTTTATTAGCGTCCAAACAAATATTTCGTTTAAAAAAATTGCTTATTTGCGGATACTCTGCAAAATCTCCTATATTGCACTCAATTTTTCTGCCGCTCATGACCGAATATGGAGAAATCGATTGCACAAAACGCGGAATAAAATATTTATCTTGTCTATAAGCTAATGAATCCCGAGAAACACAGCAACCCCATACGCTTATGCTTATTTTTTTGTCGACGCCGTCTCCCATAACCTGCTCCTCAAATAAACTGTACTTTTACTGACTTAATGGTATTGCAAAATATATGTTGCAAAATATGCCAAAAGTTGCTAAAATGATTGGTGTAGGGCCACCATTGGAGTCTGACGATTTAACAAAAAAAAGTACACATTTTTTTGTAATATCCGCTTAAAAGAAGCGGGGCGCGCGGCAAAATCTGCCGCGCGCCCCGTTCATCAGAAAAAAATTCAGCTATTTGAGTTTGCCGCAGGCGACGGGTATGGTTTTAAGTATACCCGTCTTTAAAATGAGTTTCTCCCGCGAAAGTTTAAAGTCGGCCACGGCCTGCAAAATTACTCCCTCGAGCACGGGATAAAATTCTTTGAAGGCAGGCGCAAACAGATACCATGCAAGCGAACCGGGCACGGTATTGACTTCGCTGAGGAACAGCTGTTCTCCCTCCAGAATAAAATCGAAACGGGCAATCCCGCGCATGTCGAGTTCGGAGTAAACATTGCGCGTGATGTCCTTTATTCTTTCGTAGAACTCCTCAGGTATATCGGCCGGAATGACCGACCTTCCGCCGCCCGAATACTTATCGTCGAAGGAGAGCAGTCCGCCCGACGAAATTGCCTCTTCGCACTCTGAAATGTGAACCTCGCCGCCGTACATACAGGCAGCGCAGTTGACTTCGCGCCTGTTTTCAACATATCTTTCACATACGGCTATACTGTCGTAGCAGAGTGCGCTCTCTATTGCAGCGGCGTATTCCTCCTCGTTTACCGCCTTTACAATGCCTATGCTGGAGCCGAGACAGGCCGGTTTGACTATCGCGGGCAACCCGGTCTTTTTTATTGCGGCGGGTAAATCGGAAAGCGACGAAACCGCAATATAGGGTAAAATTTTTACTCCGAGCCCGCGCAGAACGATTTTTGCGTAGCGCTTATTTAAAAACGCCGAGGCGGAGAATATGTCGCCGCCGGCAAGGGGTATCCCGGCGCAGGCAAACACGCCGCCTATGCCGCCGCCCTCGCCAAGACCGCCGTGGCAGCAGTTTATTGCCGCGGCAAGCGGGATAAACTTTTTTATTCTGCCCCGTCTGCCAAGCACCTGCAAACCGCCGTCTGCAATAAAGCAACGGGGAAAATTACACTCCTCGCCCCGTCTGAACACCTCTATATCGGCAAGCCCGTCTCCGCAAAATATTGCACCCGCGGCAGAGATATAAACGGGAATAACCTTAGCCCCTCCGCCCTTTAGCACATTCGCACACATGGTGCCCGTGATTACTGAAATTTCGCTTTCGTTTGAAACTCCGCCGAACACGACGGCTATGCTGCCATTCAGCATAAAACACCTCCGCAAAAATATAAGCCCGCACGGCGGACAAAAAAAAATCACCTCGGCTTTTGCTTTGGTGAAAGGGAAAATATTGCTGATTTTTAAAGGGCGCCGCCGCGCGACAACTGCGGCGGCGCCGGTTGTTCTATAAAACTAATATATGTCGGGCAGGTCATTGAGAAATAAAACGGTGTCGCCCGTTGCAAGCTCGCTTCTGAGCACGGCCTGCGCGTCCTTGAGGGTTTGGCGTACCATTAATTTTTCAGGGTCTCCGCCCGCAGAAAGATACCCGTCCTTTACAGGCGTAACAAGCGTGTCGCCCACTAAAATCACGAGGTCGAGCCCGGCAAGAAGCTCGCCGAACTGCCTGTTCTCCTTCTCCTCGAGGATGCCCAGCTCAACTATGCCCGGAGTTACTATAATTTTTCTTCCCCCGAATGAGCGGAGCACGTCGAGCGCGGCGCGGGCGCCCTTTACGTTGGCGTTGTAGCCGTCGTCGAGAATATTTATTCCGTTCGACTTCGTGAGCTGAAGGCGGTGCTCTACAAATTCAAGCCCCTCGGCCGCGGCGGCAATGTCGGCAAGGCTTACGCCCAGTTCGAATGCAAGGCTTGCCGCAAGCCCTATATTGTAAGCGCAATGTGCGCCGAGAAGCTTTGTTTTTACGCGGACGCTTTCGCCGCCCAGAGTGAGCATGAAAGATGTGCCTTCGGCACTGGCCTCCACCTCAGACACGCACGAACATACTTCAAACGGACAGGGGCAATTTTTAAAATAATCAGCACAGTCGGCGGCAAGAAAGGCCTTGTTTTTGGTGGCCGAAAGTATTTCGCCCTTTGCCCTGATAATATTATCGAGACTTTCGAACGTCTCGAGATGCTGGGCGCAGATACCTGTAATCACAGAATAATCGGGCGGACAGATTTCGCAAAGTTCGGCTATATCTCCGACGTTGCGCGCGCCCATTTCAGCTATAAAGATATCGAAGCCGCTCAAATCGTTTGCGTTCACCGCGAGCGCTATGCCTATCGGAGTGTTGTGCGAACGCGGAGTGGACAGCACCCTGTACTTTTTGCCGAGCATTGCAAAAAGAATGTTCTTGGTGCTCGTTTTGCCGTAACTGCCGGTAATTCCCACGACGGTTATCTTTGAAGACGCCAGTTTTTGCGTTGCCTTTTTTATATAGGTACGGTTATGAGGAACCTCGTATATCTTCGCAAGCTCGTTGGAAAGGCATATCATGGGAATGAGCAGAAGAGGCAATACGGCGAGAGGACAATATCTCAGCACGGTGAAGAGCTGCGCGCCCCACACCTCTGCGGCAAAATTCAGAAGGGTAATCAGAACGTACGATATGACTGCGCACACAAAGAAGAGCACACCCTCGAGCCGCTTGAAGCGCTTGGTGCGCACGGCGGGCACACGCAGAGCAATTTTTCCGTCGGCATAGATGTAAAGCCCGAAAAATACCGCATAGGGCACAAGGCCGACTATAGCCGCCCAACCGCCTGCAAACGAAAAGCAGAGCGAAACTATGGCCGATGAGAGAGCGCACAAAAGACCGAGAAGCGTCAGCCGTTCGAACGACATATTGTTGCGCTTTGCAGCCCAGCGCATCAGTTTACCGCTGCGGTAATTGCAGCCCTGAAGCGCGCCCAAAAGTTTGACCGACGACATGGTCAGAAGGGCTCCGAAACACAGCGCTATCAGGATGCACTCCACAGTTTTTTCCACAGAAATAAATATACCCATCATAACTCCGTCCCGCCATTTATTAAAAAGGCGAGCGCAATTTCGTTGAAAAGTTTGTAATTTTCGCAAAAGCAGAAGTGCCCGCCCGGAATAACTTCCAGCCGCGAGCCGGCGATGCATGAGCGAAATATCTCCCCTTCCTCAAAAGGGGGAGTGACCTCATCGTTTTCGCCGTAAATAAGAAGAGTGCGGGCGCGCACATTCTTTGCGCAACCGCGCAAATCTTCGTTAACTATCTTTTTATAGCTCTCGCGCATGAGCGGAGACAGCTCTCTGTATTCCTTACTCCCAAAGTGACTTTCGGCAAACCGGGGAGCAATTTTTTTGGCAATGCGGTACGCCGCCACTCTTCTTTTATATGTGCGCGTGCGCGGTTTTACTATGCCCGCCCCGCCCGTTATCACCATATCTCCCACAAGCCCGGGATATTCGCAGGCCAGCCTGAGCGCCACCCTTGCGCCGAAGGAATGGGCGACAATGTGCGGCCTTACCAGCCCGCATGCGGCGATAAACTCCTTCAGCCATAGGCTGTAATCTCCCACAGACCACGCCGCAGGCAGGGGCGCCGAGGCGCCGAACCCGGGAAAATCGGGCGCGGTAACGGAAAAATATGCGCTGAACGCCTTTATGTTATAGTAAAAACTCTCCTTGCACGACATATACCCGTGCAGAAAGAGCACTTCGCTGCCCGCACCGTCTTTCAGTACGGCAACATGGCGGCCGCCGACAAATATAGCAGTTACCTCCGTGCGGCGTTCGCCGCAAACTTTGCTTAATTCAGCCCACAACGCGCCGTGGCGCTGCTGCCGAAGATTTGCGGCAGACTAATTTACCGCTTTATATATTTTTCGCCATCACGAGGCAGTCCTCGCCGTCGGAATAATAGCGCGTTCGCGCATGTACGCCGCAAAAACCATGTTTTAAATAGAGCGAGAGTGCCGCCGAATTTGAAACACGCACCTCCAGAAACACGCGGCGCGCTCCTTTCTCGGCCGCGGCGGCAACCAGAGCTTCTAAAATGGCTCCGCCTATTCCTTCCCGCCTGTAGCGCTCGGCTACGGCAATATTGTCGATATCGGCGGTATCGTAGCCTACGGTAACGCCGCCGTAACCGGCAATCTCTCCGCCGTCGTCGCACAATATGCCGGTAAAATTGTCGTTCTCGAAGCTGTCTGCAAGCATGCGGTAATTCCATGCGTCCTTGGGGAAACACTCCTTCTCCAGCTCGGAGATGCGCAGAATATCTTCAAATTTCCAATGACGAAGCGTCATTTTCTGCCCTCCTCCGCCTGCGATTTGCGCACATACAGCGCATGCATATCGCCGAACGGCGCACTTTCAAGTTTTTTCAGCACGGCGGGCAAAAGACATTCGCCCGCATTCAGCGCGGTATAGAGAGGTAAATCGAGTTTTTCGAAACCGAATACGGGAATACCGTATGAGATGAGATTTTCGCGCGAAATGTACCTAGGCTCCTCCGCCCTGCCCGCTACAAAGCGGCATGCGTAGAAATGCCCGTGTGCGGCGTCTATCGCGGCGAAAAAATCGCCGCTTGTAACATTATATGCAATGAGTTCGAAAGATGTAAGCGGCATGAGCGGCTTGCCCGCGGCGAGCGCCATCCCCTTTGCAACCGATATGCCTATTCTTATGCCCGTAAAAGACCCCGGACCTGTGACGGCGCAGAAAAAATCGCAGCCGCCCGACGAAAGTTTTGCCTCGCTCATGGCGGCGTCCACCTCGTCCATAATCATAACCGACTGTTTGAGCGCGCATTTATCCGTGTGCCTGCACACGATATTGCCATTGTTTGCGGCAAGAACCGTGAGGTGCGACGACGCTGTGTCAACCGCGAGAAATCTATTCAATTTTCGCACCTCCTTCCGGCGTCTGCCGCCGTTTTAACTTTTAAAGGCTCAGTATTCGATACGGCGTCCGTTTTCGCCGAGTTTTTGTATCGTCACTATTTTGCAGTTTTCAGGCAGAATGTCTGCAATATTCTCCGCCCATTCCACAAGGCACACGCCTTCGCCGTAGAAATAATCTGCAAGTCCCAGCGCCTCTGCCTGAGCGCCCGACGAGAGACGGTAGCAGTCATAGTGATACAGCCTGCCGCCGTAGTCATTCATATAGGCGTATGTGGGACTTAAGACTTCGTCGTCTATGCCGAGCCCAAGAGCCACGCCCTTGGCAAAAACAGTTTTGCCCGCGCCCATATCGCCGTTTAAAAGCACAACGTCGCCGGCTTTAAGCGTTGAGGCATAAGCTTTTGCAAACTCCAGCGTATCATGTGCGGAGCGTGAAATAAAAACTGCCATACGCATTATATTATAGCGCGCACGGCAGTTTTTGGCAATTAAATTGAAGTTTGTTTTTTAAAGCGCAGGTTTACGCCGTTTTGCCGCCGTCAGATTTCCTGTTGCGCCTGCCGCGCATGTTTTCAAACCTGGCATTGGTAGCCTTTATAAGCCGTGAAAGAGGTTTATAAAGCACGAGCGTCACAGCCGTTATCAGCACTACTTTTATGGCGTTGAAAGCCAATACCCAATACCATAAATCGAGCGTGAGCTGCTGCCCCTCCTGCCATGTACCTAAGCCGCCGAAGTAATAGAAAGCAGGAAAATTGAGCAGGTAATTTACCGGTATGCACACGGCAAGCAGTGCAACGCATCCCAGTACGAGAGTGATTATTACCGTTTTGAGTCCCTTATGCTTTTTATATATTATTGCGGGAATGAGCATATAGGGCAAAATAAACAGCACGTTGGCAAGCTCGCCTACGAACATCGTATTTCCTATGGTGAGTGCATGAATCAGCTCTTTTAGTACGGCAATTATCACGCCGGCCACCGGGCCGAGGGTAAAACCGCCTATCATGACAAACGCGTTGGAAAAGTCAAGCTTGAGAAAGCTGACGGGGGTACCGGGGAGAAGTGAAAAATCGAGCAGATAGAGCACAAACGATATTGCCGTGAACACGGCAATATAGGCCATGCGTGTTGCGGTAAAGTACCCGGTGAAACGCTCTTTAAGACTTCTTTTTTCACTTTTTTCGGCACGGTGCGACTCAGGCTCCGTGCAAGGATTGACATTTTGTTCCATTTTAAGAACTCCTTTTAAAAATATTTATTCTAAAGTCGTTCTTTTGCCCCGCAGAAAAAAAGCGCCCCTTCACAACAGTAAAAGGGCGCGCCAAAATGCGGTTTGATAAAATAATTCTTTTACCATCCGGACTATACCGTCGGTTTCGGAATTTCACCGAATCGGGAAAGGAAGAATAAACGCCCTCTCGTCGCAGACTTATGCCGCCGCACGCATATGAATACAGCTGCACGCAGAAGCAATCACTGCCGGTGGGGAATTGCACCCCGCCCCAAAGAATAACTTTAAAAACTATGTTGAAATTTTATCTGTGTAAGTATTATATATTCAAATTTAAATATTGTCAACCGCAGAGAGAGGTAAATTTATACACAATTTACATTTGCGACCTAAAATAAAATGACATAAAAGGGCAGGCAATGTACTTTCTGCTATTGAAATTCTGATTAAAATATGTTATCATATAATCGTTGACAACAACTGCACCGCTGGGTGCTGTATTGGAGGAAAAGATGAAAATAAAAATCAGTTCCGATTCTACCTGCGACCTCGGCAACGAGCTGATTGAAAGGTATAACATCGGAATAACACCCCTTTCGGTAATTCTGGGCGATAAAGTGTATACAGACGGCGTAGACATAACGCCGCAACAGATTTTTGATTTTGTAAAAGCTACCGGCAATCTGCCCAAAACGGCGGCCTGCACCGAGGAAGCTTATGCTGAATATTTTGCGGAATTTTTAAAGGGCAACGACGCCGTAATTCACTTCAATATATCTTCCAAGGCTTCGGTAACCAACAGAAACGCCGCCGAAGCGGCAAAGCGCTTTAAAGGCAAGGTTAAGGTTGTAGACAGTCTTGCCCTCTCCACCGGGCAGGGATTGCTCGTTTTAAAGGCGTGCGACCTTGCGGCAGAGGGGAAATCGCCCGACGAAATAGTTGCGGCAACCGAGGCGCTGCGCCCCAAAGTAAACACCTCCTTCGTGCCCGATTCTCTGGAATACCTGCACAAGGGCGGCAGATGTTCTTTAGCTGCGCTGATGGGCGCGAAAGTATTAAAGCTCCACCCAATGATAGAGATGAACGAAGGCCAGCTTTACGCCTCCAAAAAATACATGGGCGGTCTTACACGTTGCCTTAAAAACTATGTCAACGACCTTGTTGCCGAATATCCGCACTACGACAGCACGCGCTGTTTTATAACGCACAGCTGCTGCGAAAAGGAAGTCGTAGATATGGTCCGCGGACTGGTTGAAAATTCGTTTTCGTTCGACGAAATTCACGAAACCGTTGCGGGCGGCGTTATAACGGGACACTGCGGCAAAAATACGCTCGGCGTGCTGTTCATATCAGAATAAAATTTTTACAAAGCATTAACGTTGCCGCCGCGGCCTTGCGGCGGCAACAGTTTTATTATACTCATAAATTGCGGCGGGCAAAAAAGCGCCGCTCCGCCATTGATAAAAAAATGTTGACGGTTATTACGCGGCGTGATATAATTATTCTGTAAGCTGAAAATATATTCACACTCATATTCTATACGGAATAGTAAAATGCAATGCAAAAAATGCGGTAAAACCATAAAAAACGGAGCTAACGTATGTCCGTACTGTAAAACACCGGTAACCAGATACGAGGCGGGCAATTCCGCAAGCAACACCGTGCCGCCCTTGAACGGCTTTGCTATAGCAGGTTTTGTACTCGGACTTGTCGGCTTGCTCGGCGGAGGTTATTTTTTCTGTATAATACCTCTGCTCGGCGAAATTTTCAGTGCGCTCGGTTTAAAAAAGGCAAGGGAGACAGACAGCGGACGGAAAATTGCAAAGCGCGGGCTGATAATTTCGGCAATCGGACTGGCTGTATGGCTTGCGTTCTGGCTGTATATAGGCATAACTTTTATAATTATGCTGGTATAATAGAAAATAAGCGCTTTTATGCGCCCCTGCATGCCCGAAGTTAAATTTTTTCTCATTCGTGCCTTCAGGAGCAGATTAAAGCCATTATTATAAAAACTTCGAGGAGGATGTGAAAAGATGTTCTGCAAAAACTGCGGGCAGCAATTGGACGACAATGCTGTGGTTTGCCCGCATTGCGGCGTCGCGACAGATAACTTCAAAGCGGCGCCCGCACAGCAATCGGCGCCCGTCAACGGTTATGCCATAGCCGGGCTCGTACTCGGCCTAATAGGCTTTTTCGGCGGCGGATACTTATTTTGCATAGTGCCGCTGCTCGGCGTCATTTTCAGCGGAATAGGGCTGAAAAAATCCAAGGAAACAGGTTCGGGACACGGCATTGCCGTGGGAGGGCTGGTTGTTTCGATTATTTCGCTGGTGTTCTGGATATTTATATGGGCGTTTGCGGGCGGCATTCTGATTGCAGCGCTGATAAACGCCACTTAAGCGGCTGAACGGGAGGCGAAAAAATGTTTTGTAAAAACTGCGGACAGCAATTGGACGACAATGCTGTGGTTTGCCCGCACTGCGGTTGTCCCACAGACAATTTCAACAAACAAAAAAAGCAGGCCGTTTCTGCCGAAGATGCTCCCAGCACAGGCTTTGCCGTGCTATGCTTTTTCTTCCCGGTAGTGGGACTTATTCTCTACCTTGTATGGCACGATACTATGCCCCTGCGCGCAAAATCCTGCGGCAAGGGCGCGCTGATAGGCGTCATCGTAGAGGTAGCTGCGGCCCTGCTGGTAACAATATTATCCTTTATAGGCTGCGGAATTGCGGCCTGCAGCACAAGCGTTCTTTTATAACGCGAAAAAGTTTACGTTACATAAAAGACCTGCGGAAAAATTTCCGCAGGTCTTTTTAATTTAAATAAGGTTTAAAAGTTTGAATTTTGCCGGCCGCCTGAAACGGCTATGGCAAAAATTCTGTGAACTCATTTCACGTCGTTTGCGTACAGGGGGAAAGCCGAGCACAGCTTTGCAACCTCTGCCTTGACGTATTCGAAGGCCCCCTCGCGCTCCTCGATTATCTTATCGATGAGGCGTGCGACGGTGCGGGCCTCCTCTTCCTTCATTCCGCGCGTTGTCATCGCGGGCGTACCTATGCGTATGCCCGAAGTTACGAAGGGCTTTTGCGTGTCGAAAGGTATGGCGTTCTTGTTCACCGTGATGTGCACTTCGTCGAGCATCTTCTCCAGCTCCTTGCCGGTGATGCCCTTATCGGTGAGATTCAACAGTATGAGGTGGTTATCGGTGCCGCCCGAAACCATCTTTACGCCGAGCTTTGAAAATTCGTCGGCCATGGCCGCGGCGTTCTTTATAATCTGGGCCTGGTAAGCTTTGAATTCAGGCGAGAGCGCCTCCTTGAAGGCGACGGCCTTTGCCGCGATTATGTGCATGAGGGGGCCGCCCTGTATTCCGGGGAACACCGCCTTGTCCACCGCCTTGCCGAACTCCTCCTTGCACATGATTGCTCCGCCGCGCGGGCCGCGAAGAGTTTTGTGCGTGGTCGTGGTAACAAAATCGGCATAGGGCACGGGCGAGGGGTGAAGTCCCGCCGCAACGAGGCCTGCTATGTGAGCAATATCCACCATCATGTATGCGCCCACCTTGTCGCATATCTCGCGGATGCGCTTGAAATCTATAACTCTGGGGTAGGCACTGGCACCCGAAACAATCATCCTGGGCTTGCACTCGAGGGCGATGCGCTCCATTTCGTCGTAGTCGATGAGCTCGCTTTCGGGGCTTACGCCATAGGGCACGATATTGAAATATTTGCCCGAGATATTAACGGGCGAACCGTGCGAGAGGTGACCGCCGTGTGCAAGGTTCATGCCCATGACTGTATCGCCGGGCTGGAGCACGGCAAAGAATACGGCGAGATTGGCCTGAGCGCCGCTGTGGGGCTGAACATTGCAGTATTCACAGCCGAACAGCTCCTTAAGCCTGTCGCGCGCAAGATTTTCGGCGATGTCCACAAACTGGCAGCCGCCGTAGTAGCGATGACCGGGATAACCTTCGGCATACTTGTTCGTAAGATGAGTGCCTGCGGCAGCCATGACCGCGGGGGAAACAAAATTTTCGCTCGCGATAAGCTCTATGTTGCCCTGCTGACGGCCGAGTTCAAGCCTGAGCGCCTCGGCAACTTCGGGGTCGGTTTTTTCTATGAGTGAGATATCAATCATTTTCGTGCTCCGTTCTTTATTTTTTATTTCAATAGTTATTTTATCACACTATCAATCATTTTTCAACAGATTGAGCGCACTTTTTGCCGCACGCATACATTTTAATGCATATGCGTTCCGCCGCATGATACGGCGCCGGCCGCGCGGCTTGAACCGCGCGGCCGGCGCCACTGAACATTGGCATAGATTCATCTGTATGAACGGGCATATATTGCGATGACATCCTCTTTGAATAGGGACACTCTGTCGTTCAGGAATACCCGCTTCATCGACGACATGGCATTTTCGGCCATTGCTTCGAAGTGCTCGGGCGAAATTCCATAGTCAGACATTCTGAGGCTATCGACGCCGCAATCGTTCATGAGCGAGGATAGTGCCGTCAAAAAGTCTCGCGGAGAGTTCCCCTCCGCTCCCATAGCCTTGGCAAGAGTCATGAACCTGTCGTCGCAGGCGTGGATATCCAGCAAGTGCCCGTAGTATGCGGGAGCAATCATTATGAGCCCCGCTCCGTGCGGAAGGTTGGGCGCCAGCGCGCTCATGGCGTGCTCCATGCCGTGTTTTGAAGTACAGCCGGAGAGTGTCATCACCATGCCCGAGAGCATGTTTGCAAACGACATTCCGTCGCGGGCCTCCCTGTCGGCGCCGCAGTTTACCGCGCGGTCGAGGTATTTTGCGCAATACTCTACCGAAGTCAATGCAAACATGTCGCTCATCTTGTTGGCCTTTGCCGACACATAGCACTCGGTTGCGTGGAAGAGCGCGTCGAATCCCTGATAGGCAGTGAGCGCGGGCGGAACGCCGAGCGTGAGAGTGCTGTCCACAATGGAGAGCACGGGGAACATTCCGGGATGCACAAAACCTATTTTTTCGCCCGTATCGGGATTGGTAACGACGGCCGTGCCGTCCGCCTCAGACCCGGTTCCCGCGGTGGTGGTTATCGCTACTATAGGCAGAGGCATACGTGAGACAGGACGTCCGCCGCCCGTGCCCGCCGCAACAAAGTCCCAATAATTATCCCCGTTGGCAGCAGTGAGCGCTATAGCTTTGGCCGCGTCCATGACCGAACCGCCGCCGAGCGCAACGACAAAATCGCACCCTTCTCTGCGAGCAAGCCGTGCGCCGGCGTTGACCTCGCCCAAAGTGGGATTTGCACCTATGCCGTTATAAATGCACGGACTGCGTCCGCCTGAGCGAAGGGCTGTGAGCACCTTATCCAGCGCGCCGCTCCGCTTTGCGGAGCTTCCGTTTGAAATTACAAGCAGGGCCTTACTGCCGGGGAGCGGACGTTTTTCAAGTTCGGAGAGCGTACCCTCGCCGAAAATTATGCGCGTAGGCACGGAAAATTCAAACTGCATATTCAAACCTCGCTGCGTATTTGGACTAATTATAATGCACAATAAAATTATACAACCGTTGAAGAGGTTTGTAAATACCGCAGCGATAAAAAATACGCGGCAACGGGGCAAAAATTGCCGCGCTGCCGCGCTCATTTATTCAATTGCCGAAATTAAAGATTCTCGTCGAGAAACTGTTTTGCTTCTCCCTTGGGCATAAAGCCTACTGATTTTGCGGTAAGCTCACCGTTTTTGAACACCGCCACAAAGGGGATGCTCATAATGCCGTACTTAGCCGAAAGTGCGGGCGCTTCATCCACGTCGACCTTTACAAACTCGGCCTTGTCCGAATAATCTGCCGAAACCTCTTCGAGTACAGGTGCGAGCATCTTGCAGGGACCGCACCACGTTGCAAAGAAATCGCACACTACAGGCTTGCCGCCGGAAATAAGCTCGTTGAACTGCTGTTCATTTATCTGTTTCATAAATAAATCCATCCTTTAGTGATATTGTTTATTATTTATAAAACTATTTTGCGCATAATAAACAGTTTTTACAGAAAAATTTTGTTATGCGCCCGTTTTCCCATTCAGGCAAAAAATTGGGGGATATCTTCAAACTTAAGCTCGGTAATGCTGCCGTCGGACATCAGCTTTGCGCTGCACTTACCCGCGGCAATCTCGCTTTCGCCGAGCACCACCACATATTTTGCGCCTATTTTGTCTGCATATTTGAACTGTGCCTTCAACGACCTGCCCATCTTATCGCATTCGGCGGAACCGCCGAGCGCGCGCACCTTGACTGCAAAGGAAAAAGCCAACCTGCGCCCTTCGTCGTCCATTGCGGCAAAGAATACGCCGGGACCACCGTCTGCGGGGAAGGGGGAGCCGGTGTTCTCCATGAGAAGGAGCAGCCTTTCAAGCCCCACGGCAAAGCCGACCGCAGGAGTGGGATTGCCGCCGAGTTCTTCTATGAGCCCGTCGTAGCGACCTCCGCCGCACACAGTGCCCTGCGCGCCGATATCTTCCGACACAAACTCAAACACCGTTTTGGTGTAATAATCAAGCCCGCGTACAATATTCGAATCGATATTGAACTCCGTTCCGCCGGCTTTAAGGCAAGCCTGCACTTCGTGGAAGTGCGCGGCGCAGTCGTCGCACAGATAATCTATCATTCTGGGCGCGCCCGCCGTTATCTTTTTGCAACCCTCCTCCTTGCAGTCGAGAATGCGCAGCGGGTTTTTATCGAAGCGCTCGCGGCAGGTGGCGCACATTTCGCCAAGGTGTGGCCGGAGATACTCTTTGAGCTTTGCATTGTACTCCGCGCGGCAGGTCTTACAGCCGATGGAGTTGATGTTGAGCTTTATTTTCTTTATACCCAGCCTGTCCAAAAAGAGTGCTGCGGCAGAAATGACCTCTGCATCCGCAAGGGGCGAAGGCGAGCCGTATACTTCTATACCGAACTGATGAAATTCGCGCAGTCTGCCCGCCTGCGGACGCTCGTAGCGGAAGGCCGGGATGATATAGTACATCTTTACGGGCAACGGTCCGTTTGAAAGGCCGTTTTCGATATAAGCGCGCGCAACGCCCGCGGTGCCCTCCGGCTTTAAAGTTATCGAGCGGTCGCCCTTATCCTTAAAGGTATACATCTCCTTGTTGACTATATCGGTAGTGTCGCCCACGCCGCGCAAAAAGAGCTCTGTATGCTCAAATACGGGAGTGCGTATCTCCTTTAAATTGAAATCCTTTGCAACTTTGCGTGCGACGTCCTCTATATACTGCCACTTGTAACTGTCCTGCGGCAGAACGTCCTTTGTACCTTTTGGTGCTGAAATCATAAAAACTCCGTCTCGTTGCAAATCTTTTCCTGCGAAAATCTTTGCAACGATTTTTTTAATTCGGTCGTAAAAACGCTTAACGGCTGAACTAAATTCAGCCTTGCGTTTTTTCGGCATAAATTTATAAAATAATAAACTTGCGCAAGCAGGGTTTCCCTGCGTTAGCGCGACACAATTTGTCGCGAAAGCGAGCTCACCTGAGGTGAATTCGCGCGACTATATAATTGTGGGCTCTGAATGGTCGCGCGAAGAGGAGCGGAGCTCCTCAAACTCACGAAAAATTTAGCGCGCCGCCCGCGCTAAATTTTTGTGAACTTTAAAGCACATATTTTTTGAGGTCGCGATTCTTTATTATCTTCTCCAGATGCTCCTCAACATACTTCGCGTTTATTTCCACGGGAATTACGGGGTAATCGCCGCCGCCCGCGTTGAAGGAAATGTCCTCCAGAAGATATTCCATTACCGTATGCAGGCGCCTTGCGCCGATATCTTCCGATGTGGAATTTATGTCCTCGGCAATCTCCGCTATCTTTTCTATTGCGTCGGGGGTAAATTTCAGGTCGATATTATCGACGGCGAGAAGCACCGAATACTGCATGGTTATGGCGTTTTCGGGCTGGGTTAAAATATCGATAAAGTCCTGCTTTGTCAGCGAAGAAAGCTCCACCTGAATGGGAAACCTGCCCTGAAGCTCGGGAATGAGGTCCTCAACTTTTGATACGTGGAAGGCGCCCGCCGCGATAAATAGAATGTAGTCGGTTTTAACGGGGCCGTACTTCGTCATCACAGTGCAACCCTCGACTATGGGCAGAATATCCCTCTGCACGCCCTCGCGCGAGACGTCGGCGCCCGAAGTGTTGCCCTTGCCCGCTATTTTATCTATCTCGTCGATGAAGATAATTCCGTCGTTTTCAGCACGGCGGATGGCCTCGGCGTTTACGGCGTCGTTATCGATAAGTTTGTCCGCCTCCTCGGCCATAAGAATGTTGACGGCTTCGCGCACGGTGAGCTTGCGGCGCTTGCGCTTGCCCATGCCCATGCCGCTGAATATGGAACCTAAATCGATGGCTGCTCCGCTGCCCGGAGAGAGCTCTAAAGGCTTGGGCTGGTCGGCAACCTCTATCTCTATCACGGCGTTGTCGTACTTGCCCTCGTGAATGGCGTCGACAAAGTTCTGTTCAAACACCTCTTTCGAAAGTTCTCCGCGGTCCGATTTATTATTTTCGGCCAGCACTTTAGCAACCTTTCTTTCGGCGACGGCACGCGCCTTGAACTCCACTTCCGCCGTCTTTTCTTCGCGCACGAGACGGATGGCGCACTCCGCTAAATCGCGCACCATGCTCTCCACGTCCCTGCCGACATAGCCGACCTCGGTATATTTTGTAGCTTCAACTTTAATGAAAGGCGCTTTTACAAGCTTTGCAAGCCTTCTTGCAATCTCTGTTTTACCCACGCCCGTGGGACCCTTCATTATAATGTTCTTTGGCGTTATCTCGTCCATGAGCTCGGGCGAGAGCTTGGAACGCCTGTAACGGTTCCTGAGGGCAATGGCGACGGCCTTTTTGGCCTCGCTCTGCCCGATTATATATTTATCCAATTCGTGTACTATCTGTTTGGGCGATAAATCCATTTTCTTTCACCTATAAAAAACTTTGCCGCAATCCATTGCCCATACCAACCTCAAAGAAGCAAGCAAGACAGGGAGCCGGCGGAATGCCGCGAAGGAGCTTAAAACGCACCTCTAAAAACAAGCAATTACTGACTTCATAGAAGCGAGCAGTACGCGGCGTGCGCGGAAGCTGTGAAGGAGCTTACTTAGCGGTAAGTGACCGAACAGACCCGTAAGCACAACAATGTAATGCGACGCTTATATGAAGGCATGCGGACAACGTATGTTATCTTACACGACCTCGCATTTGATGTTGTCGTTGGTAAACACACAAATTTCGCTGGCGATTTTGAGCGCCTTGGTGGCTATCTCCTCGGCAGAGTAATCGGTGTTCTGAATGAGGGCGCGGGCGGCGGCCAGGGCGTAATTCCCGCCGCTGCCGATTGCACACACGCCGCCGTCGGGCTCGATAACTTCGCCCGTGCCGGAGACGATGAGCATTGTATCCTTATCGGCGACAATCATAAGAGCCTCCAGCTTTCTCACCATCTTGTCCGAGCGCCACAGTTCTGCAAGTTCTACCGCAGAGCGCATGAGGTTGCCCGAAAATTTGTTGAGCATACCCTCGAACTTTTCGCTTAAGGAGAACGCGTCGGAAACCGAGCCTGCAAAGCCCAGAACGACTTTGCCGCCGTATATTCTGCGCACCTTTGTTGCGCTGTTTTTAAAAATTACGCTCTCACCCATCGTCACCTGCCCGTCTCCGGCGACGGCCGTTACGCCGTCCTTTTTTACGGCGCAGATGGTGGTTGCATGAAATTCTACTGACATAATAAATCTTTATACTCCCTTATTTGTGTGAGCGCCCTTTCGGCAAGGTGCCTGTAGCGCTCCTTTTTGTCGCGTATGCCCGTCGCGGCCGCACCGAGAAGTCCGAAGTTGGCGTTCATGGGCTGAAAATCTTTATTATCGGCGGCAATGTAGCGCGAGAGCGCGCCGCATACGGTATGTTCGGGCGGAAGCAGTATCTCTCTTCCGAGCAGCCTGCGCGAAAGGTGAATGGCGGAAAGAATTCCGCTCGCGGCCGATTCCACATAACCCTCAACGCCCGTTATCTGTCCCGCGAAACATATGCACGGGTCCGATTTCAACGAAAAGTCGGCGTTTAAACACGCGGGTGAATTTATATATGTGTTGCGGTGCATAACACCGTAGCGCAAAAACTCGGCCCCTTTCAGGGCGGGAACGAGGGAAAAGACCCTCTTCTGTTCACCGAACTTTAAGTTGGTCTGGCAGCCCACGAGGTTATATGCACTGCCCTCCAGATTTTCCTTCCTCAGCTGCAGCACGGCATAGTAGCTTTTGCCTTCGCCGTCCTTAAGCCCCACGGGCTTGAACGGGCCGAAACGCAGGGTATCCTCCCCGCGCCCCGCCATAACTTCGAGCGGCATGCAGCCCTCAAATATCTCGCGCTTTTCAAAGGAACGGAGCTGTGCGCGCTCCGCCGACATCAGCGCCGAATAGAACTCCTTGTATTCCTCCCTTGTCATGGGGCAATTGAGATAGTCGTCTCCGCCCTTGCCGTATCTGCCGCCGGCAAACGCGCGCGACATATCTATGCTCTCAGCCGAAACTATCGGAGCGGAAGCGTCGTAGAAATGCAGTCCGCCTCCGAGTTTTTGCATAATATCTTCAGCGAGCGGGCCGCATGTAAGCGGGCCGGTGGCAATTATGCATGGTGCCGGGGGAATTTTTTGCACCTCCCGGCAGATAATTTTAATATTTTTATGCGATTTTATTTTTTGCGTTATATAATCTGCAAATATATCCCTGTCTACGGCGAGCGCGCCGCCCGCAGGGACCTTTGAAACCTCCGCCGCCTGCATGGTGAGTGAGCCCAGCTGCCTAATCTCCTCCTTTAAAAGTCCGCAGGCGTTGCCGAAAACATCGTTGCTCTTTAAAGAATTGGAGCACACGAGCTCGGCAAAGTTTTTGTTGGAATGAGCAGGGGTGAATGACTCCGGCTTTATGTCGTAAAGTTCGACTACGAACCCCTCTTCCGCAAGCCTGAACGCCGCTTCGCACCCGGCAAGGCCGGCGCCTATTACTTTAACCGTCTGAGGCATCTTTTTTATCTTCCTCTTCGGGCAACGGCGCGGAATAATCGCACAACTTCTCGGAGCACTTTATCTCCTTGCCCTTCTTTACAAGGTAGCCCTTTCCGCACTTGGGACATTTTTCGCCCGTGGGGATATCCCAGCTTAAAAATTTGCAGTCGGGATAGCCTGTGCAGCCGTAGTAAATTTTGCCCGTCTTAGAACGCATTCTGCGCATGGGTTTGCCGCACTCGGGGCACACTCCGTCGTGCCTTTCGCCGTCGCTTTGGGCGGGCGTGTTCAGGGGGCGCTTGACGCCGCACTTGGCACATTCGAGATATTGCCCGTAACGGCCCTTCTTAATGAGCATTTCACCGCCGCATTCCCTGCACTTCTCGTCGGATATCTTGGCATCCATCGGAAGTATGGATGAGCACTCGGGATAATTGGGGCAGGCAAGGAATTTGCCGTATTTACCGCTCTTCACCACCATGTTTGCGCCGCACTTAGGACAGCGCACTGAGGACACTTCCTGCTCGGACTCGCTTATTATGTTGGAACACTTGGGATAATTTGAGCATGCGAGATATTTGCCGTATTTGCCCTGTCTGCGAATCATGGGATGACCGCACTTTTCGCACTTTATATCCGTGAGTTCGTCTCCGTCTGTAGAGGCTGTTTTAAGTTTTTCGGCAAATCCGGGATAAAAATCGGCTATAATTTTATGCCAGTCGGTGCCCCCCTCCTCTATCTTGTCGAGGTCATCCTCCATGCGCGCGGTAAATCCCACGTCCATTATGTCGTCGAAGTAGTGCACCAGCATATCGGTTATCTTATAGGCCACTTCGGTGGGAACCATATATTTGCCGTCTTTTTCGACATAGCGCCTTTTGGTGAGCACGGAAATTATGCTCGCGTATGTCGAAGGTCTGCCTATTCCCTTTTCCTCCATCGCTTTTACGAGCGACGCGTCGGTGTATCGTGCGGGAGGACGGGTAAACTTCTGCTCTTTTAAAAAATCTGCAAGCCTCGGGGTATCGCCCTCGGCAAGGGGGGGAAGGAGCTTTGCCGACTCCTCCTCTTCGTCCTTTTCCTTTGGCGGCTGATACGCGGCCGTAAAGCCGGCAAACAGCAACGAGCGGCCGCTGGCCTTGAACACATAGCCGGCAGACGTAGCCTCTATCTGCATAGTGTTGTACTGTGCCTCCGCCATCTGTGAGGCGATAAAGCGGTCGTATACCAATTTATATATATTGTAGTGCTTTTTATCGAGAGAGTTTTTAACGCTCTCGGGAGTGATTGCAAGATTTATGGGGCGGATAGCCTCGTGCGCGTCCTGCGCGCCCTTCTTTGTTGCGTACCTGTTAGGCTTTGCAGGGGCGTACTTTTCACCGTAGGTATTCTTGATAAATTCAATGGCGCCCGCCTGTGCCTCTTCGGCCACGCGCACGGAGTCCGTTCTTATATAAGTAATGAGCGCGATATGGTCGCCGCCCACGTCCATGCCTTCATACAGATGCTGTGCGACGAGCATGGTCTCGGGCGAAGTCATGCCGAACTTATTTGAGGCGTCCTGCTGGAGCGAAGATGTTGTGAAAGGCGCGGGCGCATGTTGTTTTGATACGCCGCTTTTTACCTTGGTTATGGTAAAGCCTGCCGCCTTTACCTTTGCCTCTGCCTCGTCGGCCTGCTCCTTTGGTATGCTCTTGCCGCTCTTTTTTAACTGGCAAACGGCCTTGAACGGAGCGTATTTACCCTCCTCGTCCTGAAGCATCGCGACAAGGTTCCAATATTCTTCGGGCACAAAGGCCTTTATCTCGCGCTCCCTGTCGACAATCAGCCTTAGGGCAACAGACTGTACCCTGCCCGCAGACAGCCCGTTTTGTATACGGTTGTTCAAAAGGGGGGAAAGCTTGTAACCTACCAGTCTGTCCAAAACCCTTCGCGCCTGCTGGGCGTCGACGAGGTTATAGTTTATCTTTCTGGGGTGGGTCAATGCGTTCTGCACGGCCTTGGGAGATATTTCGTTAAACTCGATTCTGTTCTCCCCCTCGGGGTCGAGACCGAGCACAGTCTGAAGGTGCCAGCTGATGGCCTCGCCCTCACGGTCGGGGTCGGTTGCAAGATAAACCTTTCCCGCCTTTTTCGCCTCGCTCGTTAGGCGGGCGATGATGTCCTTCTTGCCGGGAGATTCCTCGTACCTCGGCTCGAAGTTATCGGTTATCTTAACGCCCAGTGTGCGTTCGGGCAGGTCGCGGATATGTCCGCCGGAGGCGTCCACCTTATATTTGCCCTTTAAGTATTTTGAAATTGTTTTTGCCTTTGAAGGCGATTCTACAATGATTAAATCCATATGTAACCTCTCACAATTTTTTCGTGTTAGTGCCACACGAAAAAATTCGTGATTTTACACCTTAATAAAAAGCTCAGATAACCCTCGAAGAAGCGAGTAGTGCAAGAAGCGTCACACGCTCATAGTGGCCTCGGAGATGCGAGCAGATAATTTTCACCGCATTTTCCTAATCATAATGACTTCATAGAAGCGAGTAGTGCAAG
>CALVWW010000015.1 GCA_944368155.1 uncultured Clostridia bacterium | reverse complement strand
GACAATTCCCCCTTTGGCGAGCCCGCTTTCGCGGCAAATTGGGTCTTTCTGCGGCGGGAAACCCGCCTTGAAACATAGTTTATTTATAAATTTGTTTTTTTTACTTTAACTACTCTATACGGTGACAGAGACTTGGGCGAAGCGTATTACCTTTTCGCCCTGCTTATAGCCCTTTTTGAGCACAAGCTTTACGGTGTTTGGCTCTTCACCCTCGCCGCACGGTACGTTCATGACCGCTTCGGCAACGCTCTCGTCGAATTTATCGCCCGGCTTTACTTCCGTTTCGACTACGCCGAGAGAATTTAAAATAGCGTTGAAATTTTTAATTATTTTATCTATGCCCGCCCTTGCGGCCTCATCCTTTACAGAATCGAGCGCATAACCGAAAGTATCTGAGACGGGCAGGAGCTTTAAAATAGCCTCAGCCTTGCCGTCGGCATACGCCTGAGAAGACTGCGAGGCCGTGCGTTTGCGGTAGTTATCATATTCGGCGGCAACCGAATACCACTTGCGCTTATAGTCCTCGGCGAGAGCCTGAGCCTTCTCAAGCTCGGAGGGTTCTTTTGCCTCTTCGGGCACTTTGACCTCTTCGGGAAGTTCGTTTTCAACTACCTGCTCAGAGCTTTCGTCATTTGCGGCATTTGCTGCCGCATTCTTCTCTTCATGTTTTTTTGCCATATTTTTACCTGCGATTCAATTTACAATATTAATATAAACAACGGCAGATTGCTTTAACCAAAAAATCACAAAAAATTTTACGCATAAAAAAAGGCGGCGCCCCCGGCGCCGCCTTTTTACATTATTATATAGGGCTCTTTAAAATCGTCGCCAAAGGGGCTGGCCCCTCAAACTCACGAAAAATTTAGCTCTCGGCCAGAGCTAAATTTTTGTGAACTTACATTCTGAGCTGTACGTTTCCGTCGGCATAGTCCGACTTCTGTTTGAGCGCAACTATTTTTTCGGGGTCTACGGGAGGGGTGCGCTTGAGCTTTTTGCCCTTCACAACCCTGTTCTCGATAGAAATTTCCTCTGTATTTATCTCGCACACCGTGCCGTCTTTATTGATTATTGCAAGCGTATAGGGGATGGTGACATAGTCGGCAAAGAGCAGCTTGCCGCAGTCCTTTACGTCGGCTATGGTTACGCCCTTGCAGGCGCGGCCTATGGGCGTTATAGTGGAGACAATGACGCGCTTAAAGAAGTTTGAGGCCGTAACGACGACAAGCTCGCCCTCAGCGGTTATCTGCGAGGAAAAAATACACTCCTCGCCCTCCTTTAAGGCTATACCGCGCACGCCGCCTGCAACGCGCCCCTGAACGGGCAGGTTATCCTTTACGGCATTGAGGCCGAAACCTGCGGAGTTTACGAAAAACATAGTCGAAAATTCGTCTTCATCGTAAGTTTCCGCATTTATGACCTCGTCGCCGTCTTTTAAAGTCATGGCCTGATAAAAGGGTTTTTTAAGGTTGTATTCCGTCCATGGCGTGCGCTTTACCATTCCGTACTTTGTGAAGAACAGCACGTCGCCGTGCAGTTCCCCGCGGGAGAAAAGCTTTACCGCACGCTCGCCCTCCGGCACGTCCTCACAAATTTCGCTGAGCGGCAGACCCTCTTCACGGTAGGCAGAGGGGTCGGCGTCGTCGAGATTGATATACACGCAGTTGCCGGCGTTTGTAAAGCACAGAAGCTGCGCGTCGGAGCCGGTGAAGACTATCTGCGTGTGCATGCCCGAAAGTTTGGAATTTGCAAGCGGTTTTTTAAATTTTGAAACGAACTCGCTCTTATCGGTAAACTTTATCCTGCCGTCGGCCGTTAAAGATACAGCCCACTCGGCAACGGCGCGCTTCACGTCCTCGCGCCGCACATAAATTTCGCCCGTGGCACCCTTAATCTCCGTTTTGCGGGGGCAGGGGTACTTCTTCTTTATCTCCTTTATTTCGCTCTTGACGATATCCATCTGCATGGCTTTATCGCCGATGACTTTCTTTAAATAGGCAATCTTTTTTTCGAGCTCTTCAAGCTCCTGCTCGAGCTTCTTTACCTCCAGCTTTGCAAGGCGTGCGAGGCGCAAATCGAGTATGGCCTGAGCCTGACGTTCGGAGAGCGCGAAGGCGTCCATCAGTTTGCGCCTTGCGTCGGGAGTGCTGTCGGCATTTTTGATAATCTTTACGACTTCCTCTATGTTGTGGACGCCGATGATTAGGCCCTCGACTATGTGTTTGCGGGCTTCGGCCTCCTTAAGCTCATACTTTGCCCTGCGCAAGACCACGAGGCGCTGGTAGTTTACATAGTACCTTATTATATCCAGAAGCCCGAGCTGCTGCGGCCTGCCGCCGGCAATGGCAACCATATTTATGCCGAATGTGCACTCTAAATCGGTATACTTGAACAATACCTGCAGGATATCGTCGACTTCAGCCTCCTTTTTGCAGGCAATAACTGCGCGCATGCCTGTTCTGTCGGACTCGTCCACGATATCGGTTATGCCCGATAAAAGTTCCTTTTTATCCTCCTTTAAGAGCATTATCTTTCTTAAAAGTTCGGCCTTGTTGGTCTGATATGGCAGTTCTGTTACAATGATGAGTTTTTTGCCGCCCGGCCCCGCCTCGACATGATATTTGGCACGCAGCGTAATTCTGCCCTTGCCCGTTTCATATGCCTGCTCGAGTTCGTTGGCGATTATATAACCGCCTGTGGAGAAATCGGGGCCCGGGATAATTTTCATCATCTCCTTTAAAGAGATGCGCGGGTTGTCTATATAGGCGCACACGCCGTCTATGACCTCGCCGAGGTTGTGCGTCGGTATGTTGGTTGCCAGCCCCACAGCTATGCCGTTGGCGCCGTTTACGAGCAGGTTGGGGAACCTGCCGGGGAGAATGTCGGGCTCCAATAAACTGTCGTCAAAGTTGAATGAAAAGGGCACCGTCTCCTTGTCCAAGTCTTTGAGCAGCTCGAGCGCGAGCGGCTCCAGCCTCGCCTCGGTGTAACGCATTGCCGCGGCAGGGTCGCCGTCGACGGAACCGAAGTTGCCGTGGCCGTTTACAAGCGTCATGCGCATATTGAAATCCTGCGCCATGCGTACCATTGCGTCGTATACCGAGCTGTCGCCGTGGGGGTGGTATTTACCCATGCAGTCGCCGACTATTCTCGCCGACTTTTTATGCGGCTTATCGGGCGTTAAGCCCATCTCGAGCATGGTGTAGAGTATGCGCCTCTGCACGGGCTTTAACCCGTCCTCTACGCGGGGAAGCGCCCTGTCGAGTATAACAAACTCTGCATAGGGCAGCATCGACTGGGGCATCACGTCCTCAATCGGCGTTACGAACACATTTCCCTGCGGAATGGATGTTTGGAAATTACCGTCTTTTTTCTTTGCCATACAGCCTGCCCTTTAATCGTAATAGTCGCTTTCGGTGCTCTTTCCTTCCTCTTTGAAGTGCACCTTCTCGATAAACCCGTCAACTTTATTGAAGTTGGCGTTGGTGTTCAAAAATTCCTTGCGGCCTTCGACCTTGTCGCCCATGAGCATGTCTATGACCCTGCCCGCCTCGGCGATATCCTCTATCGTCACCTGAATAAGGTTGCGCGTGGCCGGGTCCATAGTCGTCTCCCACAGCTGCTCGGCCGACATCTCGCCAAGCCCCTTGTAGCGCTGAATCTGGTAGCCCTTGCCCACCTTTTTTATCTTTTCGTCGAGTTCCTTGTCGTCGTAGGCGTACTCCACCACATCCTTTTTATATACCTTATACAGCGGCGGCATGCCGATATACACATACCCCGCCTTTATGAGGTCGCACATATATTTAAAGAAGAAAGTTAAGAGTATGCATCGGATATGCATGCCGTCCTGGTCGGCATCGGAGAGAATTATAACCTTTTTATATCTCGTCTTTTCAACGTCGAAGGACTTTCCGAAGCCCGCGCCTATCGCCGAGATGAGCGTTTTGAGCTCCTCGTTCTGAAGGGCCTGAAGGGCCGACTTCTTCTGCACGTTTAAAGGTTTTCCCCTGAGCGGCAGTATCGACTGGAATTGGCGTATGCGCGCCTGCTTGGCCGTGCCGCCCGCCGAGTCTCCCTCGACTATGAACAGTTCGTTTTTATCGGGGTCCCTGCCCGAGCATGCGGCAAGTTTCCCCACGAGATTGAGGCCGTCGTTTTCAGACGCGGCCTTTGCCACATCGCGCTCATGACGGTGTTTTATTCTGTCGTCGGCGGCGAACTTGGCCTTCTTTGCAATCTCGTCGAAAGTCGACTTGTTGCCGCGCGTATCCATGAGTTTTTTAAGCCCCTCCGTCACCACCTGTTCGACTACGGGCTTTACTTCGGGGTTGCCGAGCTTGGTTTTGGTCTGCCCCTCAAACTCGACGTTGTTCATCTTTACGGTGAGAACGGCGGTGAGCCCCTCCTTTATATCGTCGACGATAAAGGGCGCGTCCTTGGCCTTTAATACGCCGTTAGAGCGGGCGTATTCATTTACAGCCTTTAAAAGGCCGTTTCTGAATCCCGTCTCATGATAGCCGCCCTCGACGGTGGAAATGTTATTTACGAAGGAATACAAATTTTCGGTATCTTCCTTGGTGTGGCAGATTGCAAACTCCACCTTTATTTTCGAAGGAGCGAAACCCTTGATTGTTATATCTTTTGTGTCGGAATAATACAGCGGATTTGCGTATGCCTTGGAGACGTCTGCGCTCAGATAATTGACGAAGTCCACAAGTCCGCCGTCGAACTTGAAGCTGACGGGCTGGCGCTCGGGGAGCTTTTCCTTTATCTCCTCACCGTCATCGCCTGTAACGGTGCGGAAGAGCTCGCGCTCGTCCTCTAAATTTATCTTTACCCCCTTGTTTAAAAAGGCGAGTTCTTTAAGGCGCTTTGAAATAGTATCGTAATTCCACTCGACCGTTTCGAACACCCTGTCGTCGGGCATAAAGCGCACGTATGTGCCGTGAGATTTTGGCTTTTCGCCCACCTGCTTCAAAGGGCCTTCGGGCACGCCGCACAGCCACTTTTTGTTCTTTGAATCGTATGAGGAAGTGAAGCGCATGGAATATACCTTGCCGCGGCACACCTCCACCTCGAGCCAGCGCGAAAGCGCGTTGGTAACCGAGGCGCCCACGCCGTGCAGGCCGCCCGAGAAGGCATAATTGCCCTCATCGAACTTGCCGCCCGCATGCAGCTTTGTGAATATCAGCTCCACGCCGCTCATATTCGCCTTTTTATTAATGTCGGTCGGCATGCCTCGCCCGTTGTCGCACACAGAGGCCGAGCCGTCTTTCCACAGTTTTACAGTAATCTCGTCGCAGTAACCGTTGGCGGCCTCGTCTATGGCGTTATCGACTATCTCCCACAATATGTGGTGCAGACCCTTTACACCTGTAGAGCCGACATACATGCCCGGGCGCACGCGCACGGCCTCGAGCCCCTCCAATATTTTTAAATCGTCAGCGTCGTAAGAATGAACCTTTTTTTCCGCCATAGAACTAATACCCCGTCAATTTCCGCATGGTTGGTAAAATTAATAATTATCTTTGTTATTATACCATATTTTGTGGTCGATTGCAAGGCATGAGGCAATATTTCATGATTTGCATTAACAAAAAATGAACAGAAATAAAAATACCGCCGAATGTTTTGCGCGGTAAAAAACGCCGGCGCGCATTTAAATATGCGCGCCGGCGGAAATTTATTTTATTTTTTGCTAACTTATTTGCACCTCCGGCAAATCGCTGTAAAATTTCAATGTGCCGTTTTCGTAGGCTTCGATATCCTCATCGACAAGCACTATTATGCCGTTCGGCAATATATAGCTTCCGTTTGGCGTTCTGTTCTGCGCATTCGGCAGAGCAGGATAATATTCGCCATTATCCAACGCTCCTCTGCAGTATGCGCAGTGGTCATAGCCCTCGCTTGCTTTAATCGCATGACGGCTCAATACATACGTATTACATACTTCGCATCTTCTTCTATGGTTCAGTTTATTCACATATTCATACTCATTGTCACCGTATTCGTGCAATTTATCTACCATTGCGCCGCAGGCGCAACGACTGCCATGGTATGCCGTATTTTTATATGTGGATTTTACTATTTCATGCTCTTCCTCTACGCTATATCCGCATATACACTCCTTTGTATGATTTGTTTCTGTAAAATCTCCGTATGTATATGTATGAGCCTGCGTTATATAGTCGCCGCATATGCAGTGAATATTATGGTACTGCCCGTTTGAAACATACTGCTCATCTGCAACTTCTTCATAGACCTGCTCATACCTGAAGCCAAATTCGTGTATATGGTTATAGACATAACCATCTCTTTGATAATATGTTATGTATTCACACTCATAATCATAATAATAACAATAATTTGCTGCATGTTTATAAAGTGCATTTGCTCCCCACTTTGATATTACAATTATTGAACTTAGTCCAACTTTTGTCGGGTCTAGTTCAACTACAACACCTGAATGTATATTAACTCCATCGGCATTTATATAACATATAATATCACCCACTTGAGGATCCGACACTTCTTTATAACCACCAGTCGAGTAAAAATCTATCGGGTTATCTATCCAACAAGTATTTGTTGTTCCATTTTCATACCAAGCGTATGAATGGCAATTATATAATTTAGTTGCAGGTGCTAACAAAATTGCATCTGGGTATAAGTCTGCCACTAATTTATGTTTGCGTTCTCTGTCCTCATCGGTATAATCATCAATATATCGTTTTATTTCAATCTCTTTTCCGTTGTAAATTGTCACTTCATCTTTATAATAATCTCCAATCATATCAGAATAAATTGTTGCCGAATCTAATGAAGATACGGCATAATCTGAAATACTATTTTTATCTCTTCGATAAGCAAAAGCATTAATTTCTTTGTTGCTTGCGAAAAACGCTAATGTGCAAGCTATAACTGCTAAAATGATTAAAACTATTAAAATTATCTGCTTTTTTGCATTTTTCATTATTATAAGCAGCTCCCCTTAGTTAAATTATTGTTAGTGATAATGTTCGTAATGTTCATTCATTATTCCATCGGCTATTGACTGAATTTCACCATAATCAACTGAGCCGACGGGCGCCAAATACTGCTTCTCTTCTGAAGCGTCAAACGGATATTCTAACGATACAGAGCCGTCCTGATATATTCTAAAGCTGGCAAGTGCACCTTCGACGGTATTTATTCCCACCGCTATTATTTGCAAATCGGGAGCGTGCTCCAATATCTCCTGTGTAGTATAACTTCCCTCGACAAACTTTACCCCCTCAAGCGCGTTCAGCGTTCTGTTCAACCATACCTCATCCGTAGTAGTAACTGGGCTATGACTGCTCATTATATGCCAAATTTCTACACTTTTTGCACCTAGGATATATGAAATATCCGTAGGCTCAGGCTCGGAAGTGCCGCAAATTGTGCATACTTCGTTAATAAATACATGGGTTGCTATAATATTTTGTTTACAAACGGCACATTCGCCCCAATGATGATAGCCGTCATATCCCCATTTCAACCCCTCATGCGCACATTCATACCCGCACTCCGTGCATTCGCCAAGCAAATATTCGTGCGCCTTTTCACCGTTTACGCTTGCGCATATTGTGCACTCGTGCCAGTGCATCTGCGTGTCGCATGACCACTCCGCGGCATACTCGTGCACGCACTCATAGCCGCAGACAGTACACTCACCCGATACAAAGTTGTGTTCGCTGCTGAACTGTTCTCCGCACTCGGTGCACGTTTGCCAATGATTCAATTTATCCCTTTCCCATTCCCCGTGCTCACATTCATATCCGCACACCACGCACACGCCGCCGCTGTAGGTATGCTCTTCCGCTGCCACCTCGCCGCACTCCGTGCACTCGTGCGAATGGCCCGCAGAATCGCTCTCCCACTCGTCCGACCACACATGCGCATGACCGCAGCCTGCAAACGCCGCAGCAATGCCTGTTGCAAGCGCCGCGCATAATATCGCCGTTAATATCTTTTTTACTATTTTCATTTTAGTTTCCCCATTAATTGCGCATTATTTTATATGTTTAATTATATTATAAGGCGCCTTATTATGTTTGTCAATAGGTATTTTAATAACAGATATACCGCCGAATGTTTTGCGCGGTAAAAAACGCCGGCGCGCATTTAAATATGCGCGCCGGCGGAAATTTATTTTATTTTTTGCTAACTTATTTGCACCTCCGGCAAATCGCTGTAAAATTTCAATGTGCCGTTTTCGTAGGCTTCGATATCCTCATCGACAAGCACTATTATGCCGTTCGGCAATATATAGCTTCCGTTTGGCGTTCTGTTCTGCGCATTCGGCAGAGCAGGATAATATTCGCCATTATCCAACGCTCCTCTGCAGTATGCGCAGTGGTCATAGCCCTCGCTTGCTTTAATCGCATGACGGCTCAATACATACGTATTACATACTTCGCATCTTCTTCTATGGTTCTGTTTATTCACATATTCATACTCATTGTCACCGTATTCGTGCAATTCGTCTACCGTTGCGCCGCAGGCGCATTTCTTGCTATGATACGCCGTATTTTTATTTATGCTTTTTGTATATTCATGTACTTCCGTATCGCTGTAACCGCACTCACAGCTCTTTGTATGACCTGTCTCTGTTATGTCCCCATATCTGTATGTATGGGCCTGCGTTATATAGTCGCCGCATATGCAGTGAATATTATGGCACTGCACGTTCGAAACATACTGCTCTTCTGCAACTTCTTCATATATCTGCTCGTGCCTGAAGCCAAATGCGTGCTCATGACTGTATGGCATCGTTGCATTTCTGAAAATTCTGGTATAAGCAGTAAATCTCATATAAATACAGTTATCTGCCCTGTGTTTATACAGCTCCTGCGGCCCCCACTTGGAAACTACGGTGAGCGACTCAAGCAAATCGCTTTTGCTGTTATCCACCTCAACTATTACAGCCGAATGATCATTATCACCATTTTCATCAAAATAACATATTATGTCGCCAACCTGCGGCGAACTGACTTCAATATAGCTCCCGTCCTCATAATATGGCGAAGGGTCATATAGATAGTATTCGTTTGTTGTTGTCTGCTGGTACCATGCATAGGAATGGCAGTTATATTTTCCCGATTTAGGTGCAAGCGCTACGGCTTCGATATTAGACCTATCTGCAAAAGTATTGACTGACCAATACTCGCTGTTATCGGTTGACCCTCCCTCTACATGCAGCTCAACAGGTGAACCTTTGGGCGTATATACTATAACGGTATTATCGCTTTCGGCACTTGCATTTAAAATTTGTATAGAACAAACAACGGATAACACGGCAATAATAAACAAAAAAACACATATTAGCCAACGTCTTTTAATCTATTTCATCTATCCTCCCAAAATTGATCCTCGAGTTCGTCGTGCACTTCATCAATTACGGCATAATCTATTGCGCCGATATCAGTTATGTAATAATGCCAGCCGTCATCTTTTTTAAGTTCTATAAAGCCGGTTCCGTCAGTAAAAACATTAATGTCGATAGCATACTCAAAGTCAGCAGCTTCACCGTCTTCAGAATATACATATCCGTGAAATTCCACAATGTATGTCATGTACTGTCCCGTTGCCTGAAACTTGTCGCCATATACATCATGAAGCGTGCGACTCGTTTCGGTAAATTGAACATTTTCAAAAACATCTGTCACGCGGCTTATCACCCCCGGATCTGTCGTGTCATACCTAAAGCTCGAAAAAAACCATAATACCACAATACGATTAACGTCTTCAATCAAACAATCAACTTCAATAACTTCCGGTTCAGGCTTGAGGCAGACAATGCACGCGCCGCCTGAATATTCATGCCGCCCGCTGAGCGTTGTTCCGCACTGCGCGCAGGTGCCGTAGTGGTTTAATTCGGTAATTTTCCACTGCAATCCGTCGTGCGCGCACACATACCCGCACTCCGTGCATTCGCCAAGCAAATATTCGTGCGCCCGCTCATCTATTTTGCTTGCACATATTGCACACTCGTGCCAGTGCGTCTGCGTGTCGCATGACCACTCCGCGGCATACTCGTGCACGCACTCACAGCCGCATATCGTACACACTCCGTCGGTGTAATCGTGCTCACACTCATATCCGCACACCATGCACACTCCGTCTTCATATGTATGCTCTGCCTGCTCAATCTCGCCGCACCCCGTGCACTCACGCGAATGGACCGCAGAATCGCTCTCCCACTCGTCCGGCCACTCATGCACATGCTTACAACCCGTAAAGACAGCAAAAATGCTCGTTGCTATCGCCGCGCACAGGGCAAACGTTAATACTCTATTTATTTTTTTCATCCTGCCTTGCCCCCTTATTTCACATTGATTTTATTTGATTAATTATATTATAAAACTACTTATTTTATTTGTCAATACGCAAATTTTAATCTGTTCCGCACCAAAAACGCCGGCGCGCATTTAAATATGCGCGCCGGCGGAAATTTATTTTATTTAAAATTTTTGCTTAGTTTTTAGCCTTTTTCCTCGCGGATACTCTCTTTGCGGGCTGCTGCTCAACAAGGTCGATATCACCCTTCTCCTTCGGCTTAATCACAATTAGCAATATAATGCCTATGAGCGCAAGGCCTGCTATACTGAGGAGCACGACGGAGGCAACGTTGTTTGCCAGCCAGTCGCTCTCGCCGGGAAGGTGGTCGGCCGCTGCTGACACGCTTATCGCCATGAAGCTTTCAATCTCACCCGTGTTATAAATATTGTCCTTTGCCGACATTCTTATAACATAGAAGGAGTTATCTTCCTGCGGAACAAAAGTGAGGTTGTCGGAGTCCCAGTCATAGTCGGAATAGAGCTCGTAATTGGGGTCGGAACTGTCTACGCTGTCGGCGGCCTGAATGGTGGTGAAATACTCGGCCCTCGTTTCGGGATTGTTGAACAGGTCGGCAACTATTCTGATAAATTCGGCGTATGAAATGGGGCCGTTATCGCGGGTATAAGCCAATCTGTCGAAGAGGTACAAGGTATACGTTGTAGTATAGTTGGATGAGAGACCTGAAATTTCGAAGGCGGATGCGTTGTACTGCGTGCCGACATAACCTATCTCCTGACCTTCGGGAGTAGTTACCGACAAGCCTCCGTAATTTACGCTGAACTGGAATACGGGAACTACGTCCGCAAGGTCGCTGTTCGCAGGGTCTGACACGAGGTCGGCAAGGTCGCTGCCTGTAAAGGTGACCATTTCACCGTCCTCATTGATGTAATACATATCGTTGCCGGCCGCGTCGGTGGCATATATGGCAAAGCGGTACAGGCCGTCGGCCGCAAGTTCTATCGACAGCTCGTTATACGCAAGCGAAGTAGCGGATTGCGAACTGTCGCTTATATAATAAACGGAAAACTCAAGGTCGCGGTATGAAGTAAGATTGTCTGAAATGTAATCTTCGAAGCTGGGCAGATAGAAGTAATTATCGTCGCCCGCCGAAGCGCTCTGCGCCTCGACAGCCTCGTCTATGAGCTGCTGATAGCCGGAAGCGTCGGACGAAGAATAAGTCGCACCCACTCCGTCGTTCGTAGCTCTCACGAAATCATACTCAATGCCGTCGCCTGCAGTTACGGTGTATCTGTATTCGGCGGGGACATACCATTCTATAAACACATTGTCGCTGTTGCCGCCGGAAGAAGTGCTGTCCTGAACGGTATAGAAGAACTTAACGAGGCAGAGAGTATCGTAGCCGGCGTTTTCATCCGAATCGGGAATATATGTGCCGTTGCCGCGTATAACAGGGGAAACCGTGCCGCTCGACACAGATATAAAATTGCTCTCGTCGCCTGTGGCGTTGAGGTCGCCCGCGGCAAGCTGCTCTTCGGTGAGAATGTAATAGTTGAGCGTCGCCCTCGGCGAAGTTGCCAGCATATCGATAACCTCATAGTCGACGCTTATCGAACGGCCGTATTCAATCGCCGTGAAGTCCTCCGAGAGGCAGACTACGGGGGGAGTGTCGTCGTTTATGGTTCTGTCGCCGTCGTCGCCGACAAGTTCAAAACTCTGTCCGTTGAAGGAATACAGCACCATTGACGCCGAAGTTTCCGCGTCGCCGGAAAATTGCGCGCTGTAGGTAAGGGGAACGACCGATGTGTTGCTGCTGGAAGATACATAGCTTGCGTAGCTCCCGCCGACGTTGGCAAATTCGCCGCGGGTTTCGGCCGTGCCGTCGCTCACGCTCACCTGATATACGCCGGAGGCATAGTCAGAAAAGTTTATTGTTATCCTCTCGGGAGAAAGGGCGCTGCCGGAGGAAATCACTTCCTCTATGGCATCCGCTCTCTCGGTTTCATCCTCGGGCAGAGCCTCGCCTATCTTTACATATACGCTGCCGCCGTCCGCAATAAACGTCAGATAATTTTCGGTAACGTCATCCTCGGTCTGGGTATATTGCTGCGACTGGAATCTTATAGTGAAAGTTTCAAAAGAAAGCTCTTCAAAGCCTATTTCGGTAGAAAGATACCCCTCTTCAGCCTCGGCGGTGGGGTTGCCCCCCTCGTCCTTCACCGAGCCGAACCAGTGGTAAGCAAGGTTCTTTCTGTAAGTTATAGTGCTGTCCTCTTCGGTGAACACAAAAGAGGTATAGTAGGAATCGCCCACCTGCTGTTCGTCTATATCGGCACCGCCGGTGGTGTAGAAATAATTGGAACCGTTTAAGGTAACCTCTCTGTCAGCGTCTGCCGAAAGCGTTCCGCCGAGCAAAGCGGCGGCCGAAACGAGGGACGCCACCGAGGCAAACGCGAGTGTTGTTATGGATAATTTTCTCTTCTTAGTCATAAACCGCTCCGAAATGGGTTGTGGATACCTGAAATACGTCTGCCGCACAGCTGCGCGGCGAAAATATAAAAAGGCAAGCACGCGCGCGTGCGCGCCTGCACACTTACTGCTTAAGTTTACTATTAAAAAAAGTATTTGTCAAACGCTTTTATTTGTGCCCGACAAATACTTTTCAATTTTTCACATTAATTTATACCGTTTTCACGCCCAACCTCTATACGGAAGAACTTCCACGGTTTTTCTGATAGGGGCGGTTCGGCGATGAACCGCAGCCTCTCGCCCGTAGTAGGGTGGGGAAATGAGAGAGAATATGCCCACAAAGCAAGCCTGCCCTTTACAGCATTCTCGCCGCCGTAGCGCATGTCGCCGAACACAGGCGTGTTTATTGCGGCCATCTGCACGCGTATCTGATGGGTACGCCCCGTGTGCAGCTTGATGTCGGCAAGCGAAAGTCCTCCCGCCTCCCCGATTATCTTATACTCGAGCGAGGCAAATTTGGCACCCTCCTCCGTCTGCGTGCAGACATAGACCATATTGTTTATGGAATTTTTGCGCAGATAATTTTCGAGCGTGCCGCTCTTTTGTGAGGGTGCGCCGCAAAGCACTGCAAGATATTTTTTTTCAAACCCTCCGCTCTTCATCTGCTCTGAAAGGCGTGCCGCCGCCTTAGACGTCTTGGCATACACCATAACGCCGCCCGTGGGCCTGTCCAACCTGTGAACGAGGCCAACAAAGGCGTTGCCTGGCTTGTTGTATTTTTCCTTTATATAGCGCGCGATGCAGTCGAAGAGATTATCGTCTCCGCTTTCATCGGGGCAGCAGGCAATGTTCTGCGGCTTAAGCACTACGATTATGTGATTGTCTTCGTATAAAATTACGAGGTCTTCGGTGTTCATATATATCCTTTAAAATTTTTTGCTGTTTTGCCCGCTCTTTCATAGTGACTGCATAGATACTAGGAAGAACCCCTCCGCCGTGTTGCCACACGGCACCTCCCCTTAATGGGAGGCTCTCCACCGCACCTGCTCAGATAACCCTCGGAGAAGCGAGCAGTACGCGGAGCCGGCGGAAGTCGTGAAAGAGCTTACTTTGAGGTAAGTGACTGAACGAAGCCGTAACGGCGACAACGTAATGCGACGCTTATACGAGGGAAAGCGGCGCAATCAGAATATTGAAATGCCAGAGCAACCGCAGGGCAGGTTTATGCCCTCCTCCGTAGGCAAGCCGAGTTCGTAAGCCTGCGCCGTGCCCTTGAAGTCTTTGAGCGCGAGGGTGAGTATATTTTTTATAACCGTGGGCTGAAGGCCGGTCGTATAACTGTTTATCAGCACGAACAGGGGATTTTCGGCGAGCACCTGCGAACAGGTTGAAACAAAGTCGAATATATCGTCCTCAATCTTCCACATTTCGCCGCCGGGGCCGCGCCCGTAGCTTGGCGGGTCCATAATTATCGCGTCATATCTGTTGCCGCGGCGTATTTCTTTTTTTACAAACTTAAAGCAATCGTCGACGATATAGCGGATACCGCTCTCTATTCCTGAAAGACGGGCGTTGCGCCCCGCACGCTCGACCATGCCCCTTGCGGCGTCTACGTGGGTAACGAGCGCTCCGCTCTTTGCGCAGGCGACAGAGGCGCCGCCAGTGTATGCAAACAGATTGAGCACATTTATCCGTCTTTCGGGAGATTGCCCCCTGCGCTCTTCTATGAGTGAACGCATCATGTCCCAGTTTGCCGCCTGTTCGGGGAACAGCCCGGTGTGCTTGAACCCCATGGGCTTGACTATAAACTCAAGGTCGCCGTAGGAGATATTCCACTCTTCAGGCATCGGGGTGCGGAACTGCCATCCGCCGCCGCCCTTGCCGCTGCGGTGGTATACAGCGTTGATTTTCTCATATGAATAGAGATTGCATGATGGGCGCCAGATGACCTGAGGGTCGGGCCGCAGCAGAACGATATCTCCCCACCGCTCAAGCTTCATGCCGTCGCCCGTGGCTATTATGCTGTAATCTTTCCACTTGTCTGCAATCTTCATGGGCAGAATTATATAATATACGGCAAAAAAAGTAAAGTAAAAAGGCGGCGGAGGAAACAATTCCTCCGCCGCCACGCGCGCCCTCCCGCCGGAAGGAAAGACAAATTTTAAAAAATAACTCCGAAACAAGGCATTGCGAATTCAGTTCGGCCGTCGTGACTTGTTACGACACAGTTAAAAATTTTACGGAAAAAGATTTTGCAAAACAAATATTTTTCGCAAGCGGCTATATATACTGCGCCAATACATTATAGAGCGTATTGTAATACTGTCCGAGATAGCTCACCGCTATGGTATCGGCAGAATAGACCGCAAGGCGCTCGGCCGGGTCGGATATAGACATGTAGTAGTTGCGCACTATCTGGTAGCGGTCGAGATAGGACAGCGAATAATCTACAATGTAGCCCACGGCAGGGTCGTCGTCCGAGCCGCTGCCCGGGTCGCCGCCCGAAGGGTCGTCGTCATCGGCAGTCGGCACATTGAGCGACAGGTTGTAGACGAGGTCGTCCTTAAGAACGGAAACCTGCCTGTCGTACTCCTCGTCAAGTTCATCGCACTTTGCCTCGTAAAGACTGGAGTTGAGCATTCCGTCTGCAATGAGAATGTTATAAAACGTCTGCTTGTCGCGCGCAAGCTGTTCGGTGAGCTGGTCTTTTTCTTTCTGAGCGGTGCGGAGAAGGCGCATCTGCACGGTAGAAAGAGCAATAAGTTCGGCCTCGCTGAAATCTATGATGTCAAAAGTCATTTTTTACCCCCTTACCGAATACCGCGCGCAAAGCGAACGCAGTTTTCCCGAACTTTTTGCGCTGAAATAAAATTCCCTGCCGCACATTCCCACGGGCACCTCACCCTCCGCACCGGCAAATGCGCGCACGTTCGCGCCGCTTGTCACAGTGATTGAGTCCGCGCCCGATACCGATATGCTCCTGAGATATTTTTTGCGCGGAGTGCCGAAGTCCACGGGACCGCTCTCCCATTCGCCCGACGAGCCGTCCGCCAAAATTTCGAACAGCCCGTCGCCGTAGAAGAATACTCTGCCGCGCGCGCAGATACAGTCGGCACGCTGCCTTATGTAGCTGACGTCGCCGTTCTCCGCGTCGATGCATGCGACCACGTCCTCATCCCGAAGCTTACCGGCGGCATAAATATATCCGCCGCACGCCGCCGCGCAGGTTGCGCCTTTAAAGCCGTGCAAGCCTTCGAAGGTGCACTTATCAAGGCCGCCGTCGTAAGAATACAACCCGGTAGAAGTAAAAAAATAGAGCCTTCCGCCGCACACCGATACAGTTTCCGCGGCTATTTCGTCCGTATCGGTATCAGTTACGTCCACTTTGAAACTTTCGGCCTCGCCGAAGGCGCGGATAACGGTAAGCCCGCTCTCTCTCACGGCGACAATCCTGTTGTTCCACACGACAAGCTTCTTCACTTCACCGCGGGCGGCGTCAAGGCGCACAAAACCTGCTCCGTTAATGCCCTCCGTCCAGCCGCGGGCATTACCGGGCTCCGACCAACGCACCGTGCGGCTGTCGTCCGCGTCTATGCCGAAAAGGCGCGAATAGTGAACCACGCCCTGCCTTACGGGCGGGCAGGTATCGCTCTGCACGCTCGACGAATTTGCGCGCAGGGCCTTCGTCCCGTCGCAAATCAGAACATAATCTTCCCCGTCCTCGTGACACTCGGCAAAAAACGGCGCCGAACTGAAGCCGCTTCCGAAGACGTAGAAGTTGCCGTATGCGCCCGTACAGCGATAGAGCGTGCCCGAGCTGTATACATACAGATTTCCCGCCGAAGTGAAATACGCCGCCTCAGCCGAAGCCGGCATATTGTCCACCGTTATTTCGTCGAGGCCGAAAGCAGGCACAAGAGCGTCGCCCTCTTTCTTCAAAGAAAAAAGCGTTCCCGAAGACAACAGGTATTGCTCCTTTTCGCTCACGGCGGAAAACGCAGTTATGCGCGGAACATATCTCGGTTTCATATCCAATACCTCGAGGGGATTGTCCCCTTTGCCTTTTCGTGCGGACGGAAACGTTCGATTTCGGCGCGGTAGCGGCTCTCCCAGCTCTCGGCGGCCTCCACGTCGCCGGCAATCAGACAGTATTCCGACGCTATGCCGTAGGCGAGCATGCGTTCGCCTATAGGATAACCGGGGAAGTCGCTCTCGTCCGTAAGCGCCTTGGGCGCGGGCGCGTAGAGATATTTCACAGTATAGACGCCCGTTTCAACTTCTATATAAGTGGGATATAAAGTATATTCGACCTGCCCGCCGCTCTTGGCCAGCGAAAGAATTTTATAGGGCGACTTGGCAAATGAAGTATAGTACATCTTTCCGCCCGCACACACAATAGTTTCCTCGTTTGCAAGCGGGAAAAAACCGCGGGCAAGCTCGTCCTCGACGGCGTTGAAGCAGTGCATGAGGGCGGTTATAAGTTTTGAGACTTCAGCGTCGGACGAGTATGTGCCGTCTGTTATCTTGTCTGCGGCGTCCTGTCTGTTGAGAAAGGCCAGCGCAGTTTTTATCACATCAGAAACAAGCATTGGTTACCTCCTTTTACAGAGCGGGCGCCGCCGCATGCGCGGAGGCGCCCGCCTTTCAACGATAAATTATAGCGGACCTGCAACTAAGCGGCATATCAGAAACCGTTTATAAGGCCCTGGGCGCAGGGTTTTTTGCATATCAGTTCAGCATACTTGACGAGGGTAGCGTTGTATGCCGCCTTGCCGGGCACCTGCTTTAAAATTTTGCCGTCCTCATCCTCCAGCCATGACCAGTCGCACAACTGTGCAAGCACGAAATCGTCGGTATTAACAAGATATATTTCACCGTCGGGGCAATATCTGTCGGCAACTACGGGTATGCCGTCGAAGAGTATTGTGCTGTAGCCGCCGCTGAGCTCCGCCGTGTTTACCTGCATTCTCGTGCCGGTGAGCAGTGCCGAAATTTCCGCCTTGGTCTTATAAGAACAGAGCAGCATATTGGGACGGCTATTGCAGAACGCCTCGAGATAGTTTATCTTCTCCATAATGACTTCTTCAGTGAGCGAAGTCACAGTGAAAGTTACCGGCTGCATCAGGCTCTCTTCCGAGCGCGTTACGCCGTAGATGTCTCCCGTGCCGAAGAGCGCTTTGAAACCGGTAATTTCGTTGCCGTACGCGCCGTGCACGTATACCATCTTTCCGACGAGGGTGGCGTCAACTGTATCGGAGAGCGTTATATAACCGTCGCCGTAGTTTACCGTTGCGACAGTAAGCCCCGTGCCGCCCTCAACGGCTGCGGTATTGCTTCTGAGGTCTATTACCATGCCCTCATACACCCTGCCTATAGCATCGAGATAGAGGCTGGTGCCGCTCGTCTTGGTTATGTTTGCAACAAAGCCGTTGCCGTCGCCGTAGAGCATGCGCGAGAAGTTTACCTTGGCGCTTGAAACAAGCCCCTCCATTTCCGCATTGAGAAGGTCGATAAATGCTCCGCCGGTATTGCCCGAAGCGCGCAGCGCCTTATCGGAAATTTCGATGGTGCCGTAGATATTTTTGAGCGTCGACGTGAGATTTACGTATCTGTTGGACCCGGCCGCAGGGAGGTCCCCGTCCTCAGTTCCCGCCGACACGCGGGAGTTGTCTCCCCTGACCACGGCGAGCTTTACCTCTTTGCCGTAGACCTCCGCACTGTGCTTGTCTATCGCCGCATAGAAGGGCGAAATTGCGTCGAGCTGGGTCGACACCGCGTCGAGATAGTAAGTTTTAAGCGCCTTATCGGCGTTGGAAAGTGTTATCAAACTGTGTTCCTCCTTCAGTTATTCTTTAAAAATTCCTGTGCGAGCCTGCCGGCTTCCCTTATGCTTGCAGGCCTTGACTTGGGCGACGGAACGACTATCCCGCCCGTCACCATGGGCGCGCCTTTAAATGACGACACCGATTTTAAGTAGTCGGCGATGATTCTGTTTCTTACCTCCTCATCGCCCGCCGCCTCCGCATAGAGCGAATCGGCGCTTCTTACCGAAGGTGAGGGCGCCCCGCTTGCCGCCTCCGCGGGCGGGTTTTCCGCCTTGCTCGCCTCCAGCTCCTTAAGGCGCTGACTGCGTCGGGTGAACTCGGCCTCAAGGTTGTTATATGCATTCAAAAGGGCCTTTACGTCTTTGAACTTGCCGAGGTCTGCCGCAACCTTAGTTTCATCCGCCTCCGCAGTGTTTGCCGTACCGCGGCATTCATTTTCAAGGTTATCCATTTGTCTCCTCCTTAATTTTTTGTCTGTGTAGTTTTATATGGCTGCATATCCGCGCCTCCGTCCCGCCGTCGCATGAGGACGAGAGCAGGAATGCGGTATGCTCCTCTATATGCACGGAGTGGTCGTCGTAATCTTTCACATCGGCGTCCCCCGTGCGCATTATCTGATTTTCGCCTGCGGCGCGCTCGGCGTGCATGCGGGAAATGTCTCTCCCGTCCGAAAAACTGCCGTATCCTATAAAGGAGAGCACCTTGTTCTTGGTGTGACGGCTGAGTTTTCCGTCGTCGTCGGACAGAAGACCCCTGTCTATCATTTCATACACGACGTTGCGCCGCTCGGCGGGAGTCAGATTTACGTCGCTGTCCGACTCGAGCACAACCTCGTCGGAAGAGATGTCTGCACCCCTGAACAG
Source organism: uncultured Clostridia bacterium (assembly GCA_944368155.1). Taxonomy (GTDB): domain Bacteria; phylum Bacillota; class Clostridia; order Christensenellales; family Borkfalkiaceae; genus Coproplasma. The sequence goes on along the minus strand of CALVWW010000015.1, from coordinate 12,098 downwards.
AATCAAGCCCGTCTTTTCCCCGTCGCAGGAAGAGCGAACAAGGCGCGCCTCGGCGGCAAACTGGCGGTAAAGGCGCAGGATATGCCTTCCGATGGCCTTGAGAGCCTGTTTTATAGAGTCGTAACACACATTTAGGCGCGCCTCGTCCTGTTCAACCAGCAGTTGCAAGCCCGTCGCGCTCGTAACCGAAGAAAACGTCTGTCCGTCCTGCGTCAAATCGCCCGTGCCGGAAATTTTTGAAAATTCGTCGGAAAGCGTCTCCTCCTCTCTCTCAAAAGAATCGGGCAGCGAGCCGAGGGTGAGCATTTCGGGCGGTTTGCCGCCCTGCCTGTACACTATCACTTTTCCGGGACGCAGCCCGTCTTCAACGAGGTCGTCGGTATCGAGCGAACCCTCCTCAACCGCCACGGTGCCCATTGAAATTCTGTTTAAAAACTCATGTTTTCTGTTGCGCACCGCGTTGTAGGCACGCTGAACGGGTATCATCCTGTCAACTACGCTCGCGCCGAAAAAACTGCCGGCAAGCGGCATGCTCGTCTGTTTTACAAACGGATAAGTCCTGCAACCGTTATCGCCGTTTACATACGGCAGACTGCCGTCATACAAAAGCACGCCGCCCGCTATGACCGTCAGCCTGCCCTCGGGCAGTTCGGCGGTAGGGCGCACATAACGCTCTATCACCACCTCGTATCCCCTCCTCTTTGCCCGCACGCTCCCGCCGGAGGTATGCGCCGAAGCCGAGTAAGGCGAGAGGGCGAATTCGTCGATATCCCTTCCTGCAAGTTTTACCCCGTAGGCGGCATATATATCCTGAACTGAGACAGCCCGGGCATGGATTAAAGAGGGCTGCGCCTCAATACTCTCCTCCGAAAGGGAATATGGATAAATCTCGAAGGGCGACACGGCCGTCACCTTCACGTCCCCCTCGCATATTCTGCCGCCGTCGTCCGTCTGCGCAAGCATGCCGCCGCCGTCGTTATCCCACATAATCTTATAAAAAGCGGTGCCGCACGTCTCGGACCACACCGTGGCCGCAGACAGGGCGTTGTCCAGCCCAGTCCTCTCGCCCGCCGCAGAGAGAATCGCCGCCGACAGCGCCGCCGCCCGCTTGTCCGACTCATCGTCCGAGCGGGCACGCACAGAGAGCGCGGGACGGATGCGCGCGAGCTTTGCACAGCGCAGCTCTATTACGGGCGCAATTCTGTTGAACACCCTCCTCGGCTGCCAGCCGAAGCTCTTTTCCTCCTCTTCAATCTCCCCCGCGGCATTTATGCCGCAGTACTGGTTGCCGCACAGAAAGTTCATGTCGAGCTCCCAGCCGCGTTCGAGGCGGCGCCTCTCCTGCTGCCTCGCCTCAAAATCGGCCTGCACCTCCTCAACGAGGGCGCGGCGCGCGGCTTCCTCTGCCTTTTCAGTCTGAGTTTTCTCCGTCAAAGCCTTCCTCCTTTAACATTTCAATAAGTTTTTTCCTCCGCTCTTCAAGCTGTTCGTCGCTCATTCCGTCAAGCCCCGCTTCGCCGTCGAGCAGCATTTTCACCGCCTTAATATCGGGCGGAACGTCGCGCTTAGTCACTTTGCGCTTTACAAGCCTCAGCCCGTCGCCGTCGACGGCGTACTCCTCCACTATCTCGCTGGTATCAAAACCGACGGCGCATTTTACCAGCGCTTTCTTCACACCTTCATCGCTCAAATTTTTTATGCAACCTCCTTATTCTCCTCAATTTATCGCGTGCAACGGGCGAGAGCTCCTCCGTCCGCTCGGCGGGCGCGGGACGGGTCATCACAAAATATCTCAGCTCGTCCATCGCATGGTCGTCGCGCTTTACCGGGCTGTCTCCCGCACCCCAGCAATAGCCCTTGAATTCGGAAATCATCATCCTGCAATTGCTGAAAATATACAAATCGGGCGTGCCGTTGCCGCGGGCAAGATAGCTCTTCACGCGCGAAATGCCCGAAAATACATCCTTGTTTACGCACGTATTCACAAGTATGCCCCTTTCATAGAACAGTTCGGCGACCGATTTTACCGAGGCGAGAGTGCGCTGACCCGCGGCACTGTCTATAAGCGCCTGCACCCTGCCGCGGGAATCCGTCTTCCAGCCAAGCTTTCTGCTTATACCGAGTATGGCCTCCGCGTGAAAATCTATATCTTTACCGGCGGCATAATGTTCGGCCACGACATATATGTTTCCGTCCCAGTCAACGCAATACCAGTGCGCCGAAAGCGGATTATTAAGCCCCGGGTCTATCGAAATAATCTCCTGCCACCCGCACGGCACGGCGAAAGGCTCGATTACGTGCACGCCTTCGTCAAATTCGGGATACACCAGTCCGCAGCCCTCGGAAAATCTGCCGTATTTTCTGCTGTCGAGCGCGGAAGAACTCAGGGAGCCTTCAAGCAACTTTATTTCCCGCTTTGAAAGGAAGGGATTGTCCTCCCAGTTCATGAATTCATACCATATTTCGGGATTGCCGCGTCTGTTTAAATAGACCTCGTCATAGATAAAAGTTCTGCCCTTAAGAGGCGTCATTGTTCCGAATATATCTCCCTGCCTGTCCATCACGCGCATTATGCACTCTTCATATACGTCCCGCGGCGGCTCTTCGTCGAACCATACAAAGTCTAACGACGTTCCCTGAAATTTTTCGCGGCCCTGGTCGCAGCTTTTGAATCCTATGGTGGATATTCCGCCGAACACGTTTTTAATCTTTATCTGGTCGATTATACCCGACGAGGGACTGTCTTTGCGGCCCGACAGCATAATTATGTCGGCTATCCAGCTCTTAGGCAGATAATAAAGTATCTTGCTCTGCGCCACGTCGCGCTGGACCTGCTGGGAGAGCGAGACCACCCACCCGAACACGTCGCGCCTGTTTTTGCGGTAGGGATGTATGCCGCGCGCCAGCCACACCGCCTCCACCGCGCCGCACTCCGTTTTTCCCGAACGGTTGCCGCCGAAAACCCACCTGTTGCGCTTTTTGCATCTGTGAAAGGCAAGCTGTTTTTTATGTTTTTTCCTGCCGCTGTTGTACTGACTGAGCTTATTTTGCGCGCGCCTGCGTTTAAGCTCGCCGTCTATGGCGGCTATCTCATCTATAATTTCTTCCCTGCGCATATTTTATTACCTTTGCAAAAAGACCTTATATTACAAAAATATATATTTTTCACGACGAATAACTGCTTACAATTGGACTTATATGAAGGTGTTAAAGCTGGCGGCAGCGCTGTTTGCCGCCATAGCGTTCGCATTCGCTTTACCGCTGAGCGCGGACGCTTACACAACAGCAGACGCGGCAAGTTCGGGGGAGGATTACAGTGCTGCGCAATACGCGCGCGCAACCTCGCGCGAGGCCTATTTCTGCACTTCGGCCGATGTTGCCACAGGTATATTTGCCGTGCCGTACACATACTGCGTGGAAGTGCTTTATGAAGAGGGCGACTGGTACCGCGTAAAATACGCCGAAGATTACGGGATATACCGCGCCGTATATGGATATGTTCTTAAATCACAGTTCGAACTTCTCTCCGAACGTCCGTCCACCGTATATCTCTACCGCTCGGTGTCAGTCAATTTCTCCCAGGACGCCCCTACGGGCGGACTTCCGGAGATTGACGACATTACCGTGACGGCGGCGTTTTACGGTTCTTACTACAGCGGCGCGGCAGGCTACTCATACGTGCTGTGCAACGGTTCGTTCGGATATATTTCGGGCGCAAATGAAGATTACCCGCTGATTGTTCCCGAAGGCGGCGATACCCCGGCGGCAGACGAACATCCCGCCGATGAAAATTCGGGCGACGGAACTATTGTGGCAGTCGTTATAATTTCTGTAGTGATAGCGCTCGCCGTAGGGCTTGTCATTCTCTCGGGCAGAAAATCAAAACGCCGCAAACCTGAAGACCCTTTCGGGAGCTGAAATAGCCGCATATGGAGTAATTTTTACATGGCGAAGGGTGTTTTACCGCCGTGCCTGCGCTTTTTGGCACAGGCACGGCATTTCGTTTCAGCGGCACCCGCATGTGCATTCCGCCGCATATCTATATAAATTCCAAAAACGCAAGCGCTTCTTTACCAGAAGCAGAATTCGGCAGCCACACGCATACCATCCGAATATTTTTCGGCTCCGCCCCGTATCCTGCGGGCAAACGCCACGGCAAGACGGTGCGCCTCCGCCGCCCCGTCGCCGCCCTCCCGCACCATCTCCACCTCACTCCTGCGCGGAGAAAAGGCATATCGTTTAAGCACTTCCAGTTCACGTGCGCTGAATTTTGAAAGCGCTCTGCCCAGAAATACGGCAAATTCGCATAGCTCCCCCTTTTTTTCGACCAGTTCCGCCACCTCCTCCGCGCATTCATACGCCCCGCGCCCTGCGCTTACCGAAAGCGCCTTTTTGTAAATAAGCCTGTCGAGCATGGCCTCCACCCTTTCGGCGGTAAAGTAGAATCTCAAAATTGCTTTTACTTTCATCTCTCCTTTCCAAAAGCGAACATTTGTTTGTTTTGCAATTTGATTATAACCGCTAAATATGACAGAATTTTCATATTTAAAAAATTTTTTTACCTTTTTATAAGAAAATTATTGTTATTTTTGTGAACGGAGCAACAATTGCCGGTTGCCCGGCGGCAATATAATTGTTGAATGTGCGACATTATTCGCGCACGCGCGCACACAAAAATTTAACTGTTCAACTCAAAAATCTTTACAACCGAACCTGCGTGTGCTATAATTTTTAACGTGAAAAAGACATTGGCATTAATTTTTGCCGCCGCGGGCTGTGCGGCCGCTGTTTATGGCGGAACGGCCGCGGTGGCGCAAACTGAATATGCAGAGGCAGAAACGCGCGCTTCCACTCAGTATCCCGACTTTATTTCAGAGCTCGATATCGGCGGAACTCAGTCTTACGCCGTAAGCGATGATGCGTTCGCCTTTTCAAACGGACGCAGGCTCTATATTTACGAGGGCGGCACACTCACTGCCGAGTCCGACGAAAGCGACAATTCAACATATGTTTACGAGGGCGGCGTTATGGACGCGCCCGAAGGCAGGCTCTTTGCCTATGAGCATTCCGCGGCAATCGTAAATATGAGTTTTTCAGACGATGGGCTGCTCTTTTCGGACGACTCGTCCGTCTACCTCTACTCCGAAGGAGAAGTGAGCGCGGCAAGCGCCGTCATTCCTCCCGTATCCTACCCCGTAACCAATGCAGGGCTGTCTTACTTTATTGTCGATGACGGCGTGCTCAGCGTTGCTAACGGAACGGAATACAGACGTTTTGAAGAAAACTCTTATTCTGAAATAAAACTTATCGACGGCAGCGTCTACGCCATTCGCGACGGTGGACTGTGCATAATCGAGGGCGGAACGCTTGCCACGGTCACCGTTACCCCCATAGTATTCCGATACAGAGATGTAACCCAGGAACAGACCATAAGCGTAGGCGATACGGCAACCCTTTTAAAAGAGGTATCTTCTCCGCGCTATGCGCTCGTCCCCGCAGGGCAATACATGACAGAGGTCGACCTCTCTTCGCTCGACGGCGAATACTTTATAGTGGGGAGCGACGGTACGGTTTCTGTTGAAAGCGGCACCTATGCGCTCGTTCTCTGCACAACAGGCGATGCTGATTTGATAGCAATAGGCAACAAAACTTACATCACCTCCTCCCTCGGCGGCAAGGCTGAATTTTCAACCTCCGAAGCTCCGTTCGCGGGCGCGCAGCTAAATTATTCTGCCGGTATTTACAGTACGCCATATATGTGCGAAGCTACCGAACTTATTGCGCTCGAACCGGGCGCAACCGTGCGTGTTATCGGTCAGATAACAGCCGAGGAGCAGACGGCCGGAAGCGCTCTTGTCACAAATTTCTGCAGAGTGATTTATACAACCGGCGACGGAACAGACATTGAAGGATACATCGCCACCGCATTTTTGACAATGTACGACTTTTCGGGCGAAGACGGAGAATTTACCGCCCCGACTCTTCCCGATGACTACAGCGAGGACGACGTTATTTTAACTGTTGTGCTTGTTATAGTCATAGTAGTGCTCGTCATTGCGGGCGTTGCTTATCTTGCATATGTGAGCGGCGCAAACAGGCGCAAAAAGAAGAGCGGTAAATCGGGCGGCAGAGAATACGACAACGACGAAAACGAAGAGCAATAAAATTAAAAAGTATTTAATTTAATAAAAAAAATTAGTCAATAAATAATTTAGTTAATTAAAAAACGGAGCTGTGCATACATTTTGCACCGCTCCGTTTTCTTATTTCGTAATAGAAATAATAATCCGCTAAAATGTTCTTTAATTAAAAATTTCCGCCTGCATAAATTTTATTTTTTTGCATTCGAACCGGAATTATCCAAAAAGCGAAATTATGCTGTGTAACTGTTTGAATACAGACATTCATAAAATGGAATAGGCGCATTTGCGCCGTTATAAGAGGTATGTATGAATTTTTCCGATGATTGCCGCCCGTGCTGCACGGCGGCTGATATAGCCATAGAAAAAATAGTCTATGACAGGCGAGGCCCTACCGGTCCTACAGGTCCGACGGGTGCAACAGGTCCCACCGGCCCTACAGGTCCGACCGGAGCTACAGGCGCAACGGGTGCAACAGGTCCCACCGGTCCTACCGGCCCCTGCGGAGGGGCAACCGGCGCGACGGGCGCGTGCGGAGACAGAGGGCCTACAGGGCCTACAGGGCCTACAGGGCCTACAGGACCTAAGGGCGCTACCGGCGCAACTGGTCCTACCGGTCCTACAGGCCCCACCGGTGCAACGGGCGCTACCGGCGCTACGGGTACAGGTGCAACAGGTCCTACAGGTCCCACCGGCCCTACGGGTCCCACTGGCGCAACAGGTCCTACCGGTGCAACGGGCGCAACCGGCGCCACGGGTACAGGTGCCACCGGTCCTACAGGTCCCACCGGTCCTACAGGTCCCACCGGTCCTACAGGTCCCACCGGCGCAACAGGTCCTACCGGTGCAACGGGCGCAACAGGCGCCACGGGTACAGGTGCAACAGGCCCTACCGGCCCTACCGCACAGGTTACACATGGGAAGCAACCGTTTGCCTGAGAGGGAATAAAATATTTTATAGCCTTAATTTGCAGGTTCGGTTGCAACATTTTAAACTATGTGCTATAGTTATTAAGGTCACAAATTTTGCAACCGGGGTTTTAATGAAATCGGCGGAGCAATCCGTTTGAAATATACATAAGAGAGGAAATTTTACAATGAAGTTGATTTACGGCGTAAAGGACAGGCCTAAAATCGGACAGCTTATTTTATTTGCATTGCAACAGCTTTTGGCTATTCTTGCAGCCACCATTGCCGTCCCTATGATTATAGGCAACGGCATGTCCATCTCGGCGGCACTGTTCGGCGCAGGCATAGGCACAATAGTTTACCTGCTGTTCACAAAATTTAAAAGCCCCGTGTTTCTCGGCAGTTCTTTCGCATTTATAGGTTCAATGTCTGCGGCGTTTGCAGGCGCAGCGTCTGTTTCCTTCCTCGGCTACTTCGGACTGATTATCGGCGCATTATTTGCAGGCCTTGTATATGTGATAATCGCCGTAATTATAAAATTTGTCGGTGTGAACTGGATAGATAAAATCATGCCCGCAGTAGTTATAGGCCCGACCGTGGCGCTTATAGGTCTGTCCCTTGCGGGCAGTGCCGTTGGAAACGTTGCCGGCAATGTCATCGACGCGGATACAGGCGCTTACCTTATGGACGTTCACGGCATTGTTTGCCTCGTTTGCGGCCTTATCACCCTTGCCGTGACGATTATATGCTCCATTTACGGCAAAAAACTGCTTAAAATGATTCCGTTTATCATAGGCATACTTTCGGGATATGTTGTTGCTGCAATATTTACCGGATTCAGCTATATCGACGGTGCCGAGGCTCTGAGAATAATAGACTTTTCAAAGTTCACAGAAATGGAATGGTATCCCGAATTTACCTTCCTCAAGCTGTTCGAAGTCGACTATGCCTCCGCAGATATGGGCGCCTACATAGGCACCGTGGCGGTAGCTTACATACCCGTTGCTTTCGTCGTCTTTGCGGAACATCTCGCCGACCATAAAAATATTTCTTCAATCATCGAAACAGACCTTTTAAAAGACCCCGGACTCTCCAGAACGCTTCTCGGCGACGGCGTCGGCTCTATCGTCGGCGCATTTTTCGGAGGTTGCCCGAACACCACATACGGCGAATCGGTCGGTTGCGTTGCAATTTCGGGCAACGCCTCTGTTATAACAATTTTCACGACTGCGGTATTTGCCATAGCAGCGTCGTTTATTGCACCGTTCGTAACCTTCCTCGCTACCATACCCGACTGCGTTATGGGCGGCGTATGTATAGCGCTTTACGGTTTCATTGCCGTATCGGGACTTAAGATGATTCAGAAAGTTGACCTGAACGAAAACAAGAATCTGTTTGTTGTATCCATAATTTTAATAACGGGCGTCGGCGGAATGGCCCTCCAGTTCGGCAAAGTTACGGTTACCGCCATTGCCTGCGCGCTCATACTCGGAATATTTGCAAATGTGCTTGTAAACATCCGCGGCAGAAAAAAGACTCAAAGCGGCGATTCAGCCGAAGCCGGCGACGGCTCAGACGCTCTGCCCGCGCAAGACAATAATGCCGCTAATTCAGAGGCCGCCGTACTTTCAGAGGATACCCCTTCTCTTTCCGACGAACAATCCAAGGAGAAAAACAATGGAGCAATATAAGAATGTATTTATTTTCGACCACCCGCTAATCAAGCACAAGATATCCATATTGCGCGACAAAAATACCGGGATGAAAGAGTTTCGCGAGCTTATCGAGGAAATCACCACAATAATGACCTACGAAAGCATGAGAGATGTGGAGCTTGTCCCCGTAGAAGTGGAAACTCCGCTTGAGGCAACCACCCAGTACAGGGTCGCTGAAGACAGTATTGCCATTGTTCCGATACTGCGCGCAGGATTAGGAATGGTAAACGGAGTGCACAAGGTTTTTCCCACTGCAAAAGTCGGCCATATCGGAATGTACCGCGATGAAAAAACGCTTGAACCGCACGAATATTACTGCAAACTGCCCGAAGGCATTGAAAACAAAACGGTATTTCTTATCGACCCCATGCTCGCAACGGGCGGTTCAGCCTGCGACGCGCTGAATGCGCTCAAAAAGAGAGGCTGCAAAAAAATCAAACTTATGTCGATAATTGCCGCGCCCGAAGGCATTAAAACCGTGGCCGATGCTCACCCCGACGTCCCCGTTTATGTCTCCACGCTCGACAGAGGGCTCAACGAACACGGCTATATACTTCCCGGCCTGGGCGATGCAGGCGACCGGCTTTACGGGACAAAATAAATTAATATCTTTTCAATTCCGCTGTGCGGCCGAATATGGCCGCACAGTTTTTTATTAAAATTTCCGCATGTTCACCGCTATCATAAAATTTCCGTATAAATATTGTAGTCGGAAAACGGAGGAATGATGAACAAAGCAGAACAGTTAAAAAATTTATACTCACCATGCATAAAATCGGTGCGGGAATATGAAAGCGCACAAAAACAATATATTGTGACCAGATATTTCATCGGCGAGAGAAGTATTAATGAAATAATATATGAACTTGCCGTAAACCGTGCAGACCGTGAAGCGGGGTTATAAGCTTTTGAACACAGGCAGGACCGGAATTTATATGCGCCTCTCCCGCGATGATGAAAAGCTGGGAGAGTCAATGTCGATAGAAAATCAACGGAAGATACTTCTGAACTATGTATCAGAGAATAACGGCGTAATTGCGGACGAATACATAGACGACGGCTGGTCGGGCACGGATTTCGAGCGACCTGCCGTAAAAAGACTTTTAAACGACGCAAAGGACGGAAAGCTTGATACCATCGTCGTCAAAGATTTGTCGCGCTTCGGGCGCAACTATATTCTGGTAGGTCAGTATGTCGATTACATATTCCCCGCATACGGCATCCGCTTTATCGCGCTTGCAGACAATGTTGATACTGCCGACAGAAACAGTGCGGGAATGGATATGATGCCGGTTATGAATGTATTCAACGAATGGCATGCCGCCAGCACCTCAAAAAAAATACGTGCCGTATTAGAGGCGAACCAGCGCACGGGAAGATATACAGGCTGGAGTTACCCGTACGGCTACAGAGCGGGAAACGATGATAACAGAACGGCGGTGACCGACGAATATGCTGCAACCGTTGTCCGTAGAATATTCGACATGCGCCTGCAGGGCAATTCTTTGCGCTCAATAGCGCGCATCCTTACAGATGAGCATATTCCCAATCCCGCAACATATTTCACACGTGCAGACGGAAAAAAAACACTCCGGCACTGTTCGCCTTACTGGTCGGCGAAAACAGTGGGAGCAATTCTGTCCGATTGCACTTATACCGGCTGTACCGTACAGCACAAAACCACTTGTGTTTCTTATAAAAATCACAGCGTGGTAAAAGTGCCGCAGAGCCGGCAAATAATAAAAGAGAACGCCCATGAAGCCATTATAAGCCGCGAAATATGGCAAAGGGTTCAAAGTATCAGCAGCAGTTCCTGCGGAAAAAAGGATGGCTCAGGACGCCTGCATGCGCTCTCAGGAATGCTTGTATGCGCCGATTGCGGAAAAAAACTCAAGGGCAAATACAGCGGCAGTGGCAGATTGTATTGCTATTGTTGCCGTACTTATTGCGACCTCGGGAAACAATACTGCACACCCCACCGCATCTCCGAAGCTGAGCTTGAAAAAGTAGTTTTGAGCGATATTCGCTCGATGTGCTCGGTGAAAATTGACGAAGCTGTGGCGGCAAATATGTTCATAAAAAAAATCGGAAGACGTGACGCCCAAAAAAACAATCGGCACGAAAAACAACTTGCAGAGTTGAGTTCACGTATTACAGAATTGGATAAACTTATAAAAGCGACTTTTGAAGAACGCGTACTCGGAGATATGAATGCGCAGATTTGCGCTGAACTGTGCGATAAATACAGACAGGAAAAGATTTTAATCACCCGGCAAATTACTGAACTGGAAAAAATTACTTGTTCAACAGATTCGAGCGGAGCTAAAACCGAAAAATACATAGAAAAGCTTAAATCATACTGTAACTGTGAAAGACTGACCCGCGAAATGAGTCTTGCGCTGATTGAATTTATAACAGTCGGGGAAGACTTTGACGGCAAGCGTGAGATTAACATTTATTACAAATTTTCTGCGACAGATAAAAAATAGCTGAATATCCCATATGTTACCTTACCTACAGGCCCCACGGGTGCAACGGGTACAGGCGCAACAGGTCCCACAGGGCCTACCGGCGCAACAGGTCCTACCGGTGCAACGGGTGCAACCGGCGCTACGGGTACAGGTGCCACAGGCCCTACCGGCCCTACTGGTCCTACGGGTGCTACAGGTGCTACCGGCGCTACGGGTACAGGCGCCACAGGTCCTACCGGCGCAACAGAGCAGGTAACATAAGGGAAAGAAAATAAAGCCATTCGGAACAAAGTCAAACGGCAGCCCATCCGGGCTGCCGTTCTTTTGCGCACGCCGTTTTGCCCCCGCGATTTGCGCCTATTCCCTCTTCTCCGAAATAAGGCAGAAAGCCACCTTTTTTCGGAATAGGATTTTAACCGTGTCGAATCCGATACGGTTGTATGCCGCACTATTTTCAAATAATATATCAGCAATTTCGCATATCCTATTGAAATCCTCGTGCGGATATGCTATAATTACTTCGTAATACGATCCGGACGAGGTGACTGCATGGCAATCAGCTACAACAAGTTATGGAAACTGCTCATCGACAAGGGAATGACCAAGACGCAAATGCGCCTTCAGGCAGATATTTCCACGACGACGCTTGCCAAACTCGGAAAAAATGAGACCGTTTCAATGGACGTCCTCTTAAAGATCTGCAAGCTGCTCGATTGTAACGTCGGCGATATTATGGATGTCATCAATGAGGAGGCAAGCAATGGCAACAAGTAAGAAACTTGAAATCATCTACCATAACGGACAGCCCGACGGCATCCGATCGATCAGACGTCATCTATCGACGATGACGACCTATGTCATTC
>CALVWW010000014.1 GCA_944368155.1 uncultured Clostridia bacterium | reverse complement strand
ATGAACTGTTCCCAGTTGTTGAGCGTGCATATCAGTTTTTCGCCCGCCTGCGGCAATCCTTCAAAGCCGCGGTATGCGCGCATTTCGTCGTTTATCTTAGTCCTTGTCTTGTTTATTCCGCAAATTATCTGCTCGGCCTTTAAAAAGTGCCGCTTTCTGTGCCCTCCATGGCGTCGCGCGCGAGTTTTATTATCGGGTTGCCCTCCTGCTGGCGCACAATCGTTGTCAGCTGAAAGTCCGGCGAGGCCAAAAAACTGTTCATGCCCTCCACCGGCGGCAGCTGCGCGTTGTCGCCGCAGACAAGCATCTTTACGCCGAAACGCAGAATGTCGGAGAGGACTTCGTCCGAGACCATGGAAAATTCGTCTAAAACTATGAGTTTTATGCTCTTGTCTATGCTCTCTCTGCGACGGAACACCAGCTTTTCCACCGTAACAAGTTTGCCGTTTATCTCTGTTTCCCTCTCTTCCGTCATCGCCTGATAGATGAGGCGGTGGAGAGTGGTGGCGGGTATGCCCTGACGGATGAGCACCGTTGCCGCCTTGCCCGTGGGAGTGACGAAGGCGGCACTCACGTCCGGCACGAGCTTTAACGTGTCGCATACGGTATGCTTTAAAAGCGTCGTCTTACCGGAGCCCGCAAGCCCCGAAAGCACAAAAACCTGCCTTGTAGATTTGAAATACCAATCGGCTATTAACTTGTCGGCAGCCGCCTGGTCGGCTGTTAGTTCATATGCCATAGCGCCATTATATAACACAAACATATGTTTTGTAAAGCGTTTGAAGGGAAGCTGTGCAAAAGTAAAAAGTTTTTTAACATTCATATTGCAAAGACAATATTTAATTGGGCAAAATTTGGCAAATTTTAGCCATTAATTTTAAAAATGGCTATTGACTAAGCGATAAATTTGCTTTATAATGTTAAATGATATGGTGTGCACAAAGTGCGCGCAGTAAAAAAATCGGAGGAAATGTATGGGTTACAAAACAAAGGAATGGCGCAAGTCTATGCGCGTCACCGTAGACTATAACAACATGATGGCAAAGTTCCTCGGCGAGAGGGGAATCAAAGATTCAGAACTCAAGGCCGTAAAGGGAAAGGCTGAGGAGGCGTTCAGATATGTCGCCGAAAACCGCGGCAAGGACGAGCTGTTCATGGGTTGGACGGAGCTTCCCTACAACCAGACTGAAATAGTTGCCGATATACTTGCAACGGCAAAGGAAGTGCGCAAAAACTTTAAATATTTTGTAGTTTTAGGCATAGGCGGCAGTGCTCTCGGCCCCTCGATGGTGTTCAACGCGCTCTGCCATCTTCATCACAACGAATTGAATTCCAAGGGCCGCGGCGGCGCGCCCAAGTTCTATGTTGAAGACAATGTGGACCCCGTTCGCATGAAGGCTCTCTTAGACGTAATCGAGCCTGAAAAAACCTGCTTCAACGTTATATCCAAGTCCGGCGCCACTTCCGAGACGATGACCCAGTATCTCATCATTTCAGACATTCTTACCAAAGCCGGCGTAGATTTGACAAAGAATATGATATTCACCACCGACGCAAGCCGCGGCAATCTCATAAAGATTGACCAGAGCTTCGGCGGAAAAATCAAAAAATATGTGCTGCCCGACGGTGTAGGCGGCAGGTTTTCCGAACTGTGCCCCGTGGGTCTCCTGCCCGCGGCCGTTTTAGGCATCGATATAAAGGGCATGCTTGCAGGCGCAGCCTATATGGACAGCATATGCAACAAGCCCGCTATTGCGACTAACCCCGCGCTTGCCTGTGCGGCTTTAATGTACATCACCATGAAGCAGGGCAAAAACATCCACGTTATGATGCCCTACTGCGATAATCTCCGCCTTCTTTCCGACTGGTATTGCCAGCTGTGGGCAGAGAGTATCGGCAAGCAGGAGGACTACGATGGCAACGTTGTAAATGCCGGAACTACTCCCGTTAAGAGCCTCGGCGTTACCGACCAGCATTCGCAGGTTCAGCTCTATATCGAAGGCCCTTACGACAAGGTTATAACATTCATATCCATAGGCAAGTATGCATGCGAAATGCCGATAGCCCACGGCTGTGAGGATATTCCCGACGTAGGTTTCCTCGGCGGACATACAATGCAGGAGCTCATTCAGGCGGAAAACAAAGCTACGGCCTATGCCCTCATGCGCGCAGGCAGAATGAACTATACGATAAATGTTCCCGAAGTCAACGCATTTACGCTCGGCCAGCTTATGTTCCTTTTAGAGCTTCAGACGGCATATGCGGGCGCAATGCTCAACATAAACACCTTCAACCAGCCCGGCGTTGAAAACGGCAAGAAGGCGACCTTTGCCCTGCTCGGCAAGAAGGGGTATGAGGCAAAGAAGGCGGAGATAGATTCCGCTCCCGAGCTTGATTCCAAGTATATCGTATAAGTTGGTCGGTTGAATGCGCGCCGGGAATTTTTGCGAACAACTGCCGGAAGGTTATCGCGAGGTATATCATTTAAACGCCAAGGCAAAAAAGACAGGGCTCATTTTATCTGTCGGTTCACTCGTAATGGCTCTGGCTGTAATTCTGCCGTGCCTGCTTACAACAGACGATATCCTTGATGAAAGCCTGGCATTCAATCTGATTGCGCTGCTTGTATGCTGTGCGCTGATTATCGGTTATGTGGTTGCGCACGAGCTTGTGCACGGTGCGGCATATAAACTGCTTACCGGCAGAAAGCTCACCTTCGGCATAACGCTCACCGTTGCGTTTTGCGGCGTGCCGGATATATATGTTTCGCGCAGAACGGCTCTCATCGCGCTGCTTGCGCCCTTTACGGTGTTCAGCCTGCTCTTCAGCGCGCTGGCGGCGGGGCTGTATTTTGTGAATCACACCTATTATGCGGCAGTTACATTGGTGCTCGGCGTACACTTCGGCGGCTGTATCGGCGACTTATACATGACGTGTCTGCTTTTATTCAAATATAAAAATAAGCGTCTTTTAATGCGCGATACGGGGCCGGAGCAATTCATTTACTATCCCACTGAAGAAAAATAAAAATAATTGCATTAAAATGGTGCGGGCGGCATATATTGCCGCCCGCAAAAAATTTGGAATAGATAATTAATAATTAAAAAATGCCTGATTTTATTATTGTATTAATCGTAGTTTTATGTGTGGCAGTCATATTCTGCACGCTGATGTTTGCGTTTGCGCTGTATGCGCTTAAAGAGGGCTTTGGCGGCAGGTTTGATAAAAACAAATATTTAAAATATTTTTCCGCCGAAGATTTCAACCTGAATGTTTTGCCCGTGGAAACTGCCGACGGCAAGGTCGTGCTTCGCGGCAACATATATTGGCGGGGCGAACTTTCAAAGAGTGCGGCTCTTGTCATATTTTCGCACGGAATGGGGCCTGGGCAGTGCGCATACACCACGGAGATAAGCAGGTTTTGCGACAGCGGCTTTGCCGTACTCGCTTTCGACTGTGCAGGCAGCGGTCTTTCAGACGGAAAGCGGCTGGGAGGACTGGAGGCTTCTACCCGTGCGCTCGTCGCTGCGGCGCAGTTTGCAGCTTCAGATGAAAGGCTTAAAAATTTTAAAACATTTTATGCGGGGCACAGCATGGGCGCGTATTCATCGCTGTGCGCTGCTGCGTTTATAAAACCGTGCGGCGCGGTGGCGTTTGCCGCTCCCGAGAGGCCTGCTGCAATTGTGGAACACAATGCCGCGCAGGCGGCCGGCAGATTTGTTGCAAAACTTTTGCGTCCCTTCGTCGGAGCTGTGCTTAAACTCAGGTTCGGCAGATACGGCAATATGAGCGCTTCGCGTGCAGTTTGCTCTTCAGGTGTTCCCGCAGTAATTTTCCACGGCGACTGCGATACGGTTGTTCCCATCGGATGTTCGGCTTATGCCGCGGCCGATTGCCCCAATGCCGAACGCGTGCTGTGCAGCGGCAAGGGACATAACCCCTATAACACTTTTGCCGCTGAAAAGCTTTTAAAGGAACTCGGCGGGGCTGTAATGTCGGCTGAAAAGACTGACCCGCAAAAGAGAGATGAATATTTTGCTTCGGTTGATTACCGCGCAGTATGTGAAGAGGACGATTCAGTCATGCAGGCGGCGGTAGATTTTATAAAAAAATGTCTTAAGTGAGATGGCCGCTTAATGCGTCAGGCGGCATATCATGCCTTTGGGGCTTGCAGTTACTGTTGTGGCAAAAGGGCAATTAGCCCTTGACTTTAAGCGGGTTGCATTGTATAATATTTACAATAACGGCCGGCGGAAGAGAGAGCCGCCGACCTGAATAGTTTGATAAGGAGGGTTTTATGGCAAAAAGTAAAGGAAGTAAAGTGGGCTTAATTGCATTGCTCGTTATGTTGGTAATGCTCATTCTGACGATAGTCGGCGTTTGCATTGATTGGGTGAATACCAGCGTATCGTTAGGCAGTTATACGGAAACGGAGGGAACTCCGCTGTCAGATTACTTTGAAGTATTTAAAGATTTGGACGGCGATTTGGCCGGTTCGTTCAAGGCAATGGCTTCATTTGCCATTTTAACGGTAATTCTTACCGCTGCGGCAACAGTTCTTGCGGGCATCTGCAAAGTGCTTGATTGGAAACTCTTTAAATTTGTCCTTGTTATTGTTGCGATTGTGTGCCTTATATGCGGCGTGGTGAGCATAATTACTTCGTTCACATTCTGCGATAAGCTTGGCGGCGGCGGTATTTCCGGTTTGTTCGAAGGCGACAATACCCCCGCGGCCGGCGCATGGCTCACGGCGGTAGGCGGTATTCTGGCAGGTATAACAGGAGTGTTGGCTGCCGTTAAAAAATAATCTGACATAAGCTAAAATTAAACCGCGGCGAAGGGTATCCCGTGCGGCCGCGCGGACAGCAAGGAGATTTTATGGCTAAAAGCAAAAGAAAAATTGTGTGGATGGCTGCACAGCTCATCGTTCTTATCATGCTCGTTCTCGCCGTCGTCGGTGTGTGTATCGCCTGGATATCGAGGGTATTTGTATCGGGGCTTGTGGAAGACAGTCCTTCGCTCGACACTTTGTCGGGCATAGCGGGATATACCTCGATGTCGTCGTACCGCGCTATGTTGGCGTTTGCTATAATCACCGTTGTCCTCGTTGCGGCAACCGCGGCGCTCACTGCGCTGGCAAAGCTGTTCGGCGGCTATCTGTGGCTGGTATTGCTCATCGTTTCCGCTTTGTGCCTTATAAGCGGAATTGTGTGCATTATAACGACGGACGTATTCTGCGATAATATTGCGGTTACGGTTCTGCCGGGGCTTACCAACCTCAGCGGTGCCTATCCTGCGTCGGGCGCGTGGCTCACGGCGGTGAGCGCGATGATTTCCGGCATTGTAGGCGCGTTTGCGTCTTTCAAAGCCTGAGAGGTATAAAGAAATTACATAATATGTTGGCGGAGCACGCATAAAAATTGCGCGTGCTCCGCTTTTCTCTTTTCTTGACTTATTGTTTTCTTATGTGTATAATGTTAAAGCTGACGGCGCTCATGCCGTGCCGTTATTAATATGCCTGCCTCAGGAGGGGTATATGGAAAATATAAAGAAAAAGAAAAATAAACTTAAAATTGACGTGTTCAGTCTCATCACAGTTATAATTATCGCTGTTGCCATAGTGCTTATGGTAGTCGGCATGAGCATAAATTGGGCAAAGTCGGTCAATTATTATGATATTGGCTCAGATAACCGCATAATCAGCTATTCCTTTTTCAATATTCTTGTAAGAGCGGGAAGGGGAATTCCGGCGGAAGTGGGCAGCGCTGTGGGGCAGCTCGGCGCTTACGGTTTTCTTGCGCTTGTGCTGGCAGCTGCAGAAATAGTGTTTATTATATTGTGCGATAAGTTTAAACTTAAGCTTTACAAGATAATTCTTGCCGTTCTCTCTGTGCTGTGCGTAGTTTTCAGCGTGCTTGTAATAATTGCCACAAATTCTTTCTGCGACGTTGCGTCAGATAATTACGGCGTTGTTTCCGCTTTCGGGAATTACGGCTCCTATTCAGACGAGGCGGGCATGTGGCTGGCGGCAGTCAGCGGCATGGTTTCGGGCATAACGGGCGCGTTTGTATCTGCAAACATATAAATTCCGCCCGCATACGGAGGTAAAAAGTTCTGCTTTACAGGCAGAACTTTTTTTATGTGACAGGGGAGAGGTCTCTTCCATATAAAATTTCTGAATATTCAAATCATCTGCTTTCATGTAAAAATATTATAATGCTTTTATAAGTTTGTCAATATGCAATTTAATTTTATTATAAATTGTCCGGGGGGGTGGGGAGGGCGTTGTTTAAGTGCACGCACGCGGCCGCTTGCGTGCGCTGAAATTTTAGATTAATTTTTTTAGCAAAAACGGTTGACAAAATCATAAACTTATATTATCATATGAATAAACATTCATATATAAGGAGATGGAATGATGTCAGATATCTGCAAAACGCCCGAAGAACACGAGGGCGTAATTGCAAAAGCGCTTGCAACGATGCCCGACGACGGCGAAATAGGCATAATGGCTGCGCGATTCAAGGCGATAAGCGAGCCTTCGCGCCTTAAAATTCTGCTTGCGCTCTCTGCCGGCGAACTGTGCGTGGAGCACATAACCAAGGCCGTTGGCGGCAATCAGAGCGCTGTGTCGCATCAGCTCACGACTTTAAAATATAACAAAATAGTCAAATGCCGCCGCGACGGCAAGAATATGCTTTATTCAGTCGACGATGAGCATATCATGGCGATGATAGAGGCGGCAAAGGAGCATTTGCACCATGATGAGTAAAGTATTTAAACTCGAAGGGCTGGACTGCGCCGCCTGCGCCGCAGAGCTTGAAGAGATAATAAACAAAGTTCACGGCGTTAAGAACGCCTCGGTCGACTTTATGGGGCAGAAGGTGCGCTTTGAGTGCGACAGTGAAGATGTTGCGGCCGAGGTTAAAAGGGTTTGCAACGGTTTTGAGGATGTAAAAGTTGTCGGCGGTGCCGCTGCTTCGGGCGAAAAGTGCTCCGATAAAGACGGACACTGCGCCTGCGGGCACGGGCATGAGGGCGAGCATGAGCACGGACACTGCGCCTGCGGACATGAGCATGATGGCGAACATAAACACGAACACTGTGCCTGCGGACATGACCACGGACATGGCGGCGACCACTCTGCCGTGGGGCGGAGTGCAGCTGTCGTCCCTGCCGGCAGACGCGAACTTAAACTCGAAGGACTGGACTGCGCCGCCTGCGCCGCCGAACTTGAAGAGCTGATACTCAGAATCGAGGGCGTAGAGAGCGCCTCGGTCGACTTCATGGGGCAAAAAGTGCGTTTCGACTGCAAAGAGGAGGCGGTTGAAAGAATAATAAACTGTTGCAATACCTTTGAAGATGTAAAGGTGGTGATTGAAACTGCCGTGCCGACGGTTTCGGGGGAGCGCAGGATAAAAATAAAGAATTTATGTTGTGCCAATTGCGGCCGCGAACTTGAAGAGATACTCAACAAGCTTGACGGAGTGAGCGCCACAGTCGACTTTATGAACATGACGGTGATTTTGAGGTGCGAAAGCCAAGCGGCTTTTGATAAAGCTGTGTATGAAATATCTCACTTCGAGGATGTAAAGATAGTTGACGGCGCTCCCGAAAAATCAAAACCCAAGGGACTTTTTAAACAGCACCTTAAAGAAATTATTCTCATAATAATTTCAGCTGTATTTTTTGTCCCCGCACTTGTTTTGAATCTTGCGGGCGGCGAGGTAGGCGTAATAATATCCTATCCCCTGTTTGCCGTTTCTTACTTTTCGGTGGGCTGGGAAGTGCTTTTAAACACGGCGAAAAATATTGCCAAGGGGCGCATATTCGACGAAAATTTCCTCATGACGATTGCCTCTGTTGCCGCCATAGTTCTGGGAATTGTTTCGGGCGACGGGCTGTATGAGGGCGTTGCAGTAATGCTTTTATACCAGATAGGCGAGCTGTTGCAGTCGATTGCCGTAGGCTCATCGCGCAATTCAATAACCAAGCTCATGGATTTGAAGAGCGAATCGGCAACGCTTCTGAGGGACGGACAGCAGATAGTCGTGCGCCCCGAGGAGCTGGAAGTCGGCGACATTATTCTGGTGAAGGCAGGCGAAAAGGTTCCTGCGGACGGCGTCGTAATAAAGGGAGAGAGCTCGCTCGACATGCGCTCGCTAAACGGCGAATCGCTTCCCCTCGATGTAAAGGAGGGGCAGGAAATTCTCTCGGGTGCAATAAACATTTCAAGGGTGATAGAGGTAAAAGTTATCCGCAAGTACGCCGATTCTGCGGTGGCAAAGATACTCGACCTCGTGGAAAATTCCACGGCCAAAAAGGCCGCGCCTGAAAAATTTATAACTAAATTTGCAAAATATTACACCCCTGCGGTGTGCGCCGCGGCGCTTATAGTTGCGGCCATAGTGCCCACTATAATCTGTGCGGTGAACGGCATATATGTGTGGGGCACTTATTCTGAATGGATATCGAAAGCGCTCTCCTTCCTCGTAATTTCCTGTCCGTGCGCGCTTGTCATTTCAGTGCCCCTTTCATATTTCAGCGGCATAGGGCGTTGCGCCAAATTCGGCATACTCGTAAAGGGTTCCACCTGCCTGGACGAACTTGCCAAGGCCACGGTTGCGGCGTTCGACAAGACGGGTACGATAACCGAAGGTTCGTTCAGGGTGAGTTCATATACCTCGGAAGATGCGCTTGCGCTTGCAGCCGCCGCGGAAAAATATTCTTCCCATCCAATAGCCGCGGCGTTTGCCGATGTGGCTACGCCGTATGAAGCCGAGGACGCGGAGGAGATTGCCGGCCGCGGCGTAAAGTGCATGACAGACGGAAAAACGCTGTTGTGCGGCAATGCGAGGTTTATGGAAGAGAACGGGATACAGTTTGTGTCGGCCGAAAGCGTATATACGGTAATTCACGTTGCTTTGGGCGGCAGGTATGTCGGAAGCATTGAAATCGGCGACGGCATCAAGCAGGGGGCAAAGGAAGCGATAGCAGCGCTGCGCGCGCAGGGTGTTTCCTATTGCACTATGCTCACAGGCGATAACTCCGCGCGGGCAAAGGTGGTGGCGGACGCCGTCGGGCTCGACGGCTATGAAGCAGGTCTTCTCCCCGACGGCAAGCTCGAGGTCGCCGAAAAGCTCAAAGAGCGCGGAAAGCTTGTCTATGTTGGCGACGGCATAAACGACGCTCCTGTCATGGCGGCGGCAGACTGTGCCGTTTCTATGGGCAAAGTCGGCTCCGACGCGGCGATAGAGGCGAGCGACGTGGTGCTTGTGACCGACAACCTCGAACTTCTGCCCAAGGGCAAAAAGATAGCCAAGGGCACGCGCGCCGTGGTGTTTCAGAATATAATAGGTTCGCTTGCAGTAAAACTCGCCGTCATGGTGCTGGGCATAGTCATTGCCGACTTCCCGCTCATTTTAGCGGTGGTTGCCGACGTTGGCGTCATGCTTGTAGCCGTGCTCAACGCAATGAGAACTAAACTCATAAAATGACGGGTTTTTACAAACGTTTTTTTAATTAAACAGGCAGTGCGCCGTCCGCAGTGTGCGGGCGGCGCGTTTTTATTCAAATTCATGCGTCCGTTATACAAAAAATTTCAATTTCCGCAAAAAAACGATTGTACTTATTGCCCGCGATGTAGTAAAATATTAAACGGACTATCATACATTCTTTCGCGCACGCGCGCGGGTCGGGCTCTTCTGCCGCGCCGCCGCGGAAAATTTATTTCGTATATAATTTAAGGAGTTTAAATGGGACTTATTAACTATATTCTCGGTTCCGACAGCCGCCAGAGCTTAAAAAAGCTTAATAAGCTTGCTCTGAAAGTGGAGGAGCTCGAGCCGAAGTATCAGGCAATGAGCGATGAAGAGCTCAAGGGGCAGACGGCCATCCTCAAGGGCAGGCTTGCCGCGGGTGAAAAGCTCGACGACATTATGTTTGACGCATTCGCCGCTTTAAGGGAGGCCAGCTGGCGCGTTTTAAAGATGAAGCACTTCCATGTGCAGATAATCGGCGGTATCTGCCTGCATCAGGGGCGTATTGCAGAGATGAGAACGGGCGAAGGCAAAACTCTCGTTTCCACGCTGCCCGCATATCTGAATGCGCTCACGGGCAAGGGCGTGCACATTGTAACCGTCAACGACTATCTCGCCCGCCGCGACGCGGAATGGATGGGCAAAGTACACAAATTTATGGGGCTCACCGTGGGCGTAGTCGTGCCCGGCATGGATGATAAACAGAAAAAGGAGGCATATGCCTGCGACATTGTCTATGCCACCAATAACGAACTTGGTTTCGATTACCTGCGCGACAACCTTAAATCTTCAATACCGGCGATGGTTCAGCGCGAGCTCAATTTCTGTATCATCGACGAAGTCGACTCTATTTTAATCGACGAGGCGCGCACGCCGCTCATCATTTCAGGCAAGGGCGGAGAGAGCTCGAAGCTCTACGAGGACGTGGACAGATTTGTGCGCACGCTCTCCGGCGGATTTGACGACGATAAAAAGGACGCCGAAAAGGCCGCACCCTCCAAGCGCAAGAAGGAGCTCACCAAGGAGGAGCAGGAGGCAAACGAGCGTCTTGCCGCCATCTTAGAGGAGATGGAGAACTGGGACTATATAATCGACCGCAAGGATAAGTCGGTTACAATAACAGAAAAGGGTGCTGAAAAGGCCGAGCGCTTCTTCGGCATAAACAATCTTGCCGATATAGAAAACGCCGACCTCAACCATCACATACAGCAGGCGCTGAAGGCGCACGAGTTGTTCAAGCGCGACGAGGACTATATCGTTTCGAACGACGGCGAAATTCTCATAGTCGATGAGTTCACAGGCCGTCTTATGCACGGCAGGCGTTATTCCGACGGCCTTCACCAGGCAATAGAGGCCAAGGAACACGTAAAGGTACGCGACGAGAACAAAACTCAGGCCACCGTTACATTCCAGAACTATTTCCGTCTTTATAACAAGCTATCGGGCATGACGGGTACTGCAAAGACCGAGGAAGCGGAGTTCCGCACTATATATTCCCTCGACGTTGTAGAAATACCTACAAACAGGCCCGTGCAGAGGAAAGACTATGCCGATATGATTTTCTCCACCGTCGACGGCAAGAAGAAGGCCATAGTCAACGAGATTGTCGAGCGCCATGCAACCGGCCAGCCCATTCTCATCGGTACCGTAACGGTAGACAGGTCTGAGGAAATTTCAAGGCTGCTTCGCCGCAACGGAATAAAGCACAATATCTTAAACGCCAAAAACCATGAACGCGAGGCGGAGATAGTGGCCCAGGCGGGCAGGTTCGGTGCCGTGACGATTGCCACGAACATGGCCGGCCGCGGTACCGATATTCTGCTCGGCGGCAACCCCGAATATCTGGCTAAAAAGCGCATGAGGGAAGAGGGATACGACCACGACATGATAGAGGTCGCTATCTCTTATGCCGACAGGGAATTTACCGAAGAAGAGCAGACGGCGCGCGCCCGCTATGCCGAGCTGTATGATAAATTCAAGGCGGAAACTGACGCCGAAAAGGTTAAGGTTATCGAGGCCGGCGGCCTGTGCATAATAGGTACCGAGCGCCACGAGAGCCGCCGTATAGACAATCAGCTCCGCGGACGTTCAGGCCGACAGGGCGACCCCGGCGTATCTATATTCTTTATCTCGCTCGAGGACGACCTTGCAAAGCGCTTCGGCGGAGAGAGAATAAAGTCGATTTACGATACGTTCAAACTCGATGAGGACCAGTGCCTGCAGTCGAAGATGCTTTCGCGCAGCATCGAGAATGCACAAAAGGCCATAGAGGGCCGCAACTTCGCAATACGTAAGCGCACTTTGCAATACGACGAAGTCATGAATGAACAGCGCAAGACAATATACGGCGAAAGGCTCAAAGTGCTCAAGGGCGAGGATGTGCACGAGCAGATGCTCAAGTATATTCCCGACTATGTTGAAAAAATCGTAAACGAAACAGTAAATACCGACGCCATGCCCGAAAAGTGGGATGAGAATGAGCTGAACGAGGCGCTTAAAGTAAAGGTATACCCCGACGAATGTACTTTTGAAATTACGCGCGATATGCTCGAGCGTTGGGACTATGAGCGTGCAATAAGCAGAATTTCCAAGGAAGTTATAAAAGCTTACGAGCAAAAGATAGTCAATATAAAGGAAGAGACCCACGGTCAGGTAGACTATCACCAGATAGAGAGAAACGAACTTCTGCGCGCTGTCGACCGCAACTGGATAGACCATATCGACGCGATGGACCAACTGAGAAAGGGCATCGGCCTGCGCGGCTACGCACAGCAGGACCCCGTTATCGCCTACAAGCAGGAAGGATACGAGATGTTCAGCGAGATGATAGAGCGCGTGCAGACGACGACTATATCCCGCCTTTTAAAGGGAAGAATTGTGCGTCTGCGTCCCGGACAGATTCCCGGAAGGCCTCAGCCTGCACAACAGGCGCCCGCAGCTCCTGCGGCTGCACAGCAGAACCCCTCTCTGCCCCAATCTGCAGGGCAGGAAACAGTTGCCCGTCAGACGGCCGCTCCCTCAGCTCCCGCCGGCGATATGCCCGCGCAGAGCGGTGAAAAAGAGCAGACTGCCGCGCCTGCGGCAGAACAGGCCGCCGTGTCTGAAGAGCCGCAGCCTTCTCGTGACAAAGATTTGGCAAAGAGCATTCAGCGCGTGCCCATGCCTTCGGGAAACCTTGCGATGAGGCCTCAGGAGTTCACTCCCAACCCCACGGGTAAGCAGGCGCCCATCGTCAAGAAAAAGGAAGTCGGGCCCAACGACCCATGCCCCTGCGGAAGCGGCAAAAAATATAAAAAGTGCTGCTATTGGAAAGACCACAAATAAAAAAGACATTCACGAAATTCTCGCGCAGGCCGTGCGCGACTATTTCCGTGAGGATAAATTTGTCGGAAAAACACTTAACGGCGAAAATAAATTCCGCCTTGTGTTTTTTCTGCCGTTCCCCGCAAGCGGGAACCTTCGGCAGAGAAGCGCTACACTCGCACGACATAAGTTATTTTAAAATTGATGCGGTTTAATCAATGTGTCATTTCGACCGAGCGGAGCGGGGTTTTGCGGAGAGTTCCCTTTGGGATACCGCAAACCAATACTCCGCGAGCGGAGAAATCTCATCCGCATTTCAACCGTTTTGCAATTACTTAGGTGCCGCGGTATGCGGCGCTGAACGATATCTTAAAGAGAGTTTTATGTTTAAAGCAGACGATTACAGATTAAGATTAAAATCACTCTCGGAGACGCTTTCCGAGGCAAAATATGCCCTCGATATTGACAACATAGGCAAAAAGCTTGAAGAGCTGAAGGCCGAACAGGAGAAGCCCGAGGTGTGGAATGATTTGGAAAAGTCCAAGCACATCGGCAGGGAAATTTCTGTTATAGAGGGCAAGATTGCCGCATACAACAAGGGTGAGAGCGCTTTAAAGGACGCCCAGGCATTTGTAGACCTCATTGAAGAGGCCGACGACGAGAGCCTTATCCCCGAACTCGAGCACATGATAAAGTCGGCTGAGGACGACATTGAGGAGATGCGCATAAAGGCGCTGCTCAAGGGGAAGTATGACTCAAATAACGCCATTTTAAGCCTTCACGCGGGCGCTGGCGGCACGGAGGCGTGCGACTGGACTCAGATGTTGTACCGCATGTATCAGCGCTACTGCGAAAACGTAGGTTTCAAAGTCACTGAGCTCGACAGAGAGGACGGCGACGAGGCCGGGATAAAGAGCGTGAGTTTTAAAGTAGACGGCGAGAATGCCTACGGTTTTTTAAAGGCTGAAAAGGGCGTGCACCGCCTTGTGAGAATTTCTCCGTTCGACAGCAATAAGCGCCGCCATACGTCCTTTGCATCCCTCGAAGTTATGCCTGAGGTGGACGACGAGGGCGAAGTGGAGATACGCGACGAGGATATACGAATAGACGTATACCGTTCCTCCGGTGCGGGCGGACAGAAGGTAAACAAAACCGAGACGGCTATAAGAATAACGCACTTTCCCACTGGCATAGTTGTGACCTGCCAGAATGAGCGCAGTCAGTTGCAGAACAAGGCCATGGCTTTCCAGTATCTGCGTGCAAAACTTATAGAGCGGCAGATTGCCGAGCGCGAGGCTGCCGACGCCGAGCTCAAAGGCGAAATAAAGAAGATTGAATGGGGCAGCCAGATACGCTCATATGTGTTCTGCCCTTACACGCTGGTAAAAGACCACCGCACAGGCTATGAAATGACAGACATTCAGGCGGTGATGGACGGCGATATACAGGGGTTTATAATCGACTACCTCAAAAAGGCGGGTTAAGCCGACAGCTTTCTGTTCGGGAAATTTGTACACCGGCTGAGTTCTGTAAGCTCATAATATAATGGAGACAATGATATGGCGGGCATGAATACAACGGAAAAATGTTTTATGCTCTCTTCAAAAATTATGTCGCTCGGCGAAAATTTCGGCGGCAGTGAAGAGCGCGTTATTTTCAATCTGCTTGCGGAGTATTCGTCCGAGCTGGGCGCAGGAATAAACGCTATGGCGTATCTGCCTGCCGCCTCCATGCGCGCAGAGCAGGCGGTGGAGCTTGTAAAGTGCGTGCAGAAGGTCATTTATAATCTCAATCTCGCCCGGCGTGACGGGTTGTTCCCCGACGCCGGACTTGAGGATATGTTGTCGCTTGCAATCTCTGTCGCTAACGATATTAC
This sequence comes from uncultured Clostridia bacterium, assembly GCA_944368155.1. GTDB lineage: Bacteria > Bacillota > Clostridia > Christensenellales > Borkfalkiaceae > Coproplasma. Next base: position 17,943 of record CALVWW010000014.1, on the reverse strand, counting down.
AGTAATGGTTGAACAGTACTGCCTTGGCGTTCAGCCCGTAGTGCCTGTCACGTTTGAGGGGGGCGACGACCCCGACGGGTTCGATTTGCCCTATAATGATAAAAAGTGACCAATATTCGAATATGCGGCGCGGGCGCCGCATTTTAATTTTACTATGTACGATATTTCAGAGTTTAAAGTTAAGCAAAGTCCCGTGATACTCGGCATAGAGTCGAGCTGTGACGAAACGGCGTGCGCCGTGCTGCGCGGCAGGGAAATTCTTTCAAACAGAATAATCTCCTCGGCGGCCGAGCAGGCAAAGTACGGCGGAGTCGTGCCGGAGATTGCCTCGCGCATGCATACCGAGGCGGTGGACGAGGTGTGCCGTCTCGCCCTTAAAGACGCGGGCTTAAAGCCTGCCGATATCGACTGCGTTGCGGCGACCTACGGCGCGGGTCTTCTGGGCGCGCTGCTTGTGGGGCTGTCCTTTGCCAAGGCGTTTGCCTATGCCATGAATGTGCCGTTCGTCGCGGTCAACCATATCCGCGGACACATTGCCGCGGCATATCTCGATAAACCGGACTTAAAGCCCCCGTTTATAACCCTGCTTGCAAGCGGCGGACACACGGCCATTTTATATACTTCGTCATACACGCAGTTCAAGGTTTTGGCGTCCACTTCAGACGACGCCGCCGGCGAGGCGTTCGATAAATGCGCGCGCGTTCTCGGACTTCCGTACCCGGGAGGACCCAATGTGCAAAAACTTGCCGAAAGCGGCGCACCGTGTATCAGTTTCCCCTCGGCGCTCGTCAAAAATTCCAAAGAGATGCGCTTTTCGTACAGCGGGCTTAAAACGGCGGTGATAAATTATTGCCACAATGCACAGCAGAGGGGGGAGGTGCTCAACGGGTTCGACGTAGCCGCGTCATTCCAGCGGGCGGCCATCGACCCGCTCGTCAAAAAGACGGTGGAGTACGCGCTGGCCTGCGGCGTGCATACCGTTACCGCAGGCGGGGGAGTTATTGCAAATTCCTATCTCAGGAGCACCCTGAACGAGGCCTGCCAGAGGGCGGGGCTGGAACTCGTCCTGCCTGAAAAAAAGTTCTGTACGGACAACGCCGCCATGATAGCCTCGGAGGGTTTGAATCAATACATGCAAGGCAACTTTTCTCCCTTGAACGTAAACGCCGCCGCAGCCATTCCTTTGCAGTAATTTTACCCTCAAAGTTTGAAATTCGGGGCTATTGGGGCAGTAATGTGCCTTATCGGACGATTTTTATTTTGTAAATCGCTTTACAATTTATTTCGGCTCGGCTATAATACTTATGTACAACTTAATTTAAAGGCGATTACGGAGGACAACGGCCTCTGCGAAGGTTCATTTAAGAGAGTTCCCTGAGTGGTGGAAGGGGGATATGGGCGCGCAGCGGATATCACCTCCCAGCTTATTTTCCCAAAGCGGTTTGCGGCATGCAAAGGCGCAAGTAAGAAAATACGGATTCATAACCCGTTACAAGTTATGGCAAATAATAGTTTGTTTTGGTGGTTTACAAGCACTCGTTTTCGGTGTCCGAAATAACGCGTGCTTTATTTTTTTGCCGCCGCAAGGAGTTAAAACTATGTATAAGAAGGTAGACACAACCTTAAATTTCCCCGCAAGGGAACAGGAAGTCATCGACTTCTGGAAAGAGAACCGCGTGTTTGAAAAGTCGGTAGAGAAAAACGAGGGGGCGGAGGAATTTTCATTCTACGACGGCCCCCCCACGGCCAACGGCAAGCCGCACATCGGCCATATATTAACGAGGGTAATGAAGGACCTCATTCCCCGCTATCAGACGATGAAGGGCAAGCATGTTTTAAGGAAGGCCGGCTGGGATACGCACGGCCTGCCCGTCGAGCTCGAGGTGGAAAAGTCGCTCGGCATGGACGGCAAGCAGGACATTGAAAAGTACGGCATAGAGCCCTTTATAAAGCAGTGCAAGCAGTCGGTGTGGAAGTATAAGAGCGAGTGGGAGAGAATGTCGGAGCGCGTGGGGTACTGGGCGGATATGGAAAACCCCTATGTCACCTACGACGACAACTATATCGAATCGGAGTGGTGGGCACTCAAGACCATTTACAATAAGGGCCTTTTATATAAGGGACACAAGATAGTTCCCTATTGCCCCCGCTGCGGTACGGCGCTCTCCTCGCACGAGGTGGCGCAGGGATATAAACTCGTAAAGGAAAATTCTGTAGTCGCCCGCTTTAAAGTCAGGGGCGAAGAAAACCGTTATATCCTTGCGTGGACGACGACTCCCTGGACGCTCCCTTCAAACGTTGCGCTCTGCATGAATCCCGACGAACCCTACGTGGAGATTGAGAGCGACGGAGTGCACTATATTTTGGCAAAAGCGCTGGCGTCGAACTTTTTTGAGAACTACAAGATAGTTGAAGAGAAGGCAGGCAGGGAGTGGGAGGGCCTCGAATACGAACCTCTGTTTGCCGAAACGGTAAAGGAAGCCGCGCGCATTTCACCTGCAAACGCCGCTTATAAGGCGCACTTCATCGTGTGCGACACTTACGTTACCATGGGCGACGGCACGGGCGTCGTTCACATTGCCCCCGCATTCGGCGAGGACGACTACAAAGTGGGCAAGCGCTATTCCCTTCCCGTGGTTCAGCTCGTGAACGAGCGCGGTTGTTTCGACGAGCGTTTCCCCGCACTTGACGGTTTGTTTGCAAAAAAGGCCGATAAGGTAATTTTAGAGATGCTCGAAAAGAACGGCAGCCTGTTTAAAGTTGTGCCTTTCGAACATGATTATCCCCATTGCTGGCGCTGCGATACGCCCCTTTTGTACTATGCCCGCTCAAGCTGGTTTATCGAAGTCACCAAGGTAAAGGAGGACATAAAGGCCGCCAACCGTTCGGTAAACTGGATGCCCGACACTATAAAGGAAGGCCGCATGGGCAACTTCCTCGATAACGTGATTGACTGGGGACTCTCGCGCGACAGGTATTGGGGCACCCCTCTCCCTGTATGGGTATGTCCCGATTGCGGGGAGATAGAGGTGATAGGTTCCAAGGCCGAGCTTAAAGAAAAGTGCGGCCTAAAGCCCGACGCCGAAATCGAGCTGCACCGTCCTTATCTCGACGAGCTCACATGTTCCTGCCCCAAATGCGGCGGCAAAATGAAACGCACGCCCGAAGTTATCGACTGCTGGTTCGATTCTGGCTCCATGCCCTTTGCACAGTATCATTACCCGTTCGAGAACAAGGCGCTGTTCGACGAAACTTTCCCCGCGGACTTCATATCCGAAGCCGTCGACCAGACGCGCGGCTGGTTCTATACCCTGCTCGTCGTAAACACCATATTATTCGGTGTTTCGCCCTTTAAAAACTGCATAGTTTTGGGGCACGTCAACGATAAAAACGGCATAAAGATGTCCAAACACAAGGGCAATGTGGTCGACCCCTGGACGGTGCTGGACAAGCAGGGCGCAGACGCCGTGCGCTGGTATTTCTATACATCGTCAGCACCCTGGCTGCCCTCGAGGTTCTATGAAGAGGCCGTGTCCGAGGCGCAGAGAAAATATCTCGGCACTTTGTGGAACACCTATGCCTTCTTTACACTCTATGCCGAAATAGATAAATACGACCCCTCGAAGTTCAGTCTTAAGGACTGCAAACTCTCGCTTATGGACAGGTGGATACTCTCCAAGCTGAACAGTCTTGTCAAGCTTGTCGACGAGCACCTTGCCCGCTATGAAATAACCGAAAGTTCGCGCGCCATTCAGGACTTTGCCGACATCCTCTCAAACTGGTATGTCCGCCGCTGCCGCGACAGGTTCTGGGGCAGTAATATGACAGACGACAAGGCTGCGGCATACACTACGCTGTATACAGTTTTAGTCACACTTGCAAAAGTTACGGCGCCTTACACGCCGTTTGTCGCGGAGATGATATATTCTAACCTTGTGCCGCACTTCTTTAAAGACCAGCCTGTATCGGTACATCTTTGCTCCTTCCCCGAGGCGGATATGAGCTTAATCGACAGCGAGCTCGAGCGCGGTATGGAGGGCGTTTTAAATATCGTGGTAAACGGCCGTTCTGCGCGCAATGCGGGCAATTTAAAGAACCGTCAGCCGCTTGGCGAGATGGTTGTTGTGTCCGAAAAGCCGCTGTGCCTCTCCGAGGAGGAGAAGGCCATAGTTTTGGAGGAGCTCAACGTCAAAAAGATGACGGTTGCCTCCGACGCCTCGGCTTATATAAGATATAAGCTCAAGCCCCAGCTTAAAACTTTAGGCCCCAAATACGGCAAGCAGCTTGGAGCAATTTCGAAATTTCTTGCTGAGTGCAACGGCGACGAGGTGGTGGCAAAGATGCGTGAGAGCGGCGAATATGAGATAGAAAACCTCGGCGTAAAGCTTGTGCCCGAAGATTTGCAGATATTCACCGAAAGCGCAAACGGCTTTGTCGCCCAGTCGGACAAGGGAGTCACAGTCGCTCTCTCCACCGTGCTCACCGAAGAACTGATAGAGGAGGGCATAGAGCGCGAAATAGTCTCAAAAATTCAGAACATGCGCAAGGACGCCGGTTTTGAAGTTACCGACAGAATAGCCGTTTACTATAGTGCCGTGGGGCGTGCCGCAAAGGTATTAGCCGCCGCAAAATTTTCAAAGGACGTGCTTGCCGACTCTGTTACAGAGGGGGCGGCTCCCGACGGGGCGTATTCTAAGGAGCAGAATATCAACGGCGAAAAGGTTACAATTTCAATCATACGCCGCTAAACTTCATATAAGCTTCGTAATACGGTGTTGCGCTTGCATGACGGATGGATTCATGGTTCACTTGCACGAAGTTTATATTGAGTATTAATTTGCCGCGCAGGCATAGCCTGCGCGGCTTTTTCATACCTTATAATTATGACTGTGCTCGACTTGGAAGTGGGAGAAAGTGCAATAATAGACAAAATTTCGGCCGACGGAGGAGCCGGGGAAAGGTTGCGCTCCCTCGGATTTGTAAGCGGAAGAAAAATAACCGTTCTTGGTTATTCGCTGTTCAAAAGCAGCGTGCTACTATCCTGCGGTTCGGTACGGCTCGCGGCAAGGAAAGTTCTTGCCGGAAAAATAGGAGTTCGGACATGAAGGTAGTGCTGGCCGGCAACCCGAATGCGGGGAAAACTACGCTTTTTAACAGCCTGACAAAAAGCCGCCTCAAAACGGGCAACTGGCACGGAGTGACCACTCGCCCTGCATATAAAACAGTGAAGGGAGTGACCTATGCCGACGTGCCGGGAATGTATTCATTCAGCGGCTATTCGATGGAGGAGGACTGTGCCGCCGAGGAGATTGGTTCTGCCGACGTTGTAATTAACGTTGCGGACGGGCTTACGCTCGGCAACTCTCTCAGTCTCACGCGCGAGATTATGGAGAGAAACATGCGCACAGTTTTGTATGTGACCAAGCTCAGAGAGCTTAAAAGAAGGGGAGGGAAACTGAATGTCTGCGCCCTTTCCGCCGCTCTCGGCATTCCTGTATTCACCGAAGTAAAGGGGCTGAAAGGTTATCTTTCGGCTTTAAGCGGCGGCAAAAAAACTTGCGCAAGCGGCGGCAATAAATTTGTTGCAAACGGCGCAAAAATTTCGTTGAACGGCATATACTACGGGGGCAATTGCTCGCTCACGCGTGCGGAAAAACTTTTTTATAACAGATATTTCGCTCTGTTTTTCTTTATTTTCTGCGTTATTTCAATGTTTTTCCTCGCCTTTTTCCCCGGCATGCCCGGCGACGCTCTAAAGGGGCTCTGCGAGGAACTTATATCTGTTAAACTGCGCAGCGCGGCAGAGGGGCTCTTGCCTGCCGGCAAGGTGCGTTCGCTCGTGTGCGACGGAATTATCGGCGGAGCGGGCGGTGTGTTGTCGTTCATACCCCAGCTCGCCGTTTTGTATCTGTTTTTAACGCTGCTCGACGAAAGCGGGGTGATGTCGGCTCTCTCATTTATAACAGACGGGCTCTTTTCAAAGGTAAAGCTTTCGGGCAGGGCGGCATTTTCGCTTGTCTCCGGCTTCGGGTGCACGGCGGCGGCCATACTCACCACGCGCGGATTTACCTCTCCGTCAACTCAAAGGCGCGCTATTTTTGCGCTCGCCTACATACCTTGCGGAGCAAAAATGCCCGTATTTTTAACGCTCCTTGCACCGCTGTTCAAAAATCCGTTTCCCGCAATAACTGCATTATACTTTGCGGGCATTGCGCTCTCCTTCCTCGTCTGCCTCATCTTCGGCGGCAGAACGGAGGAGTTGCTTTCCGAAGTTACGCCCGTCACCCTCCCTTCGCCCGCCGTAGTGCTAAAAAAGTTGTATTTTTATATCAAAGGGTTTATAATTAAAGTGGCTACGGCGGTAATGCTTTTCTGCATTATTAGCTGGGTGCTTTCAAATTTCACCTTTACCTTTACACCATGCGGCCTGGAGCAAAGCATGCTCGCGCACATAAGCCGCCTCATTTCGCCATTGTTTTACCCGATGGGTTGCGGCGACTGGCGGCTTGCCTATGCCTTTCTTTCGGGGTTCGCCGCCAAAGAAAATGTTGCCGCCACTATCGGCATGCTTATGCCGGAGGGGGCCGGGCTTGATACGGCCGCGGCTCTTGCGGCAAGCACATTCATTCTTACCTGTCCGCCCTGCATTTCGGCATTTTCGGCTTCCTGCAGGGAGACGGGCTTTAAAACTTCGGCGCTATTTCTTTTATTTCAGCTCGCCGCGGCGTTTGTGCTTTCTTATGCCGTGCATTTTGTAATTTCACTGATTTGCTCATGAAAAAATTTATTGCAGATTGTTCAACCGATTTAAAAACATTTACCGACGAACACTTCCCGCAGGCAAGCTATGCCTTTGCGGCGCTTCTGCGTGCTAAAGATATCCGTGTAAACGGCGTGCGCACAGGCAAAAATATAGCGCTGAACGCAGGCGACGAAGTTTTATATTATACCTCGTCTGCGCAGGAGAAAAAAGCAAGTCACCGCGTGATATATGCCGACGAAAATGTGCTTGTGTGCGATAAATTTTCGGGTGTTTCCACTGAAGGACTGCTGAGCGAACTGAATGAAGGAGGCAAGGTCTTTGCCGTGCACAGGCTCGACAGGAACACCGAGGGGGTAATAGTATTTGCCAGGAATGCGGAGGCCGAAAGCGAGCTCCTTGCCGCATTCAGAGAGCGGAAGGTGAAAAAAATATATCTCGCTCTTTGTAAAAATAATTTCAAATCAGACCGCGCGGTGCTCACCGCCTATCTTTTAAAGGACGGCGCGCGCGCCGAAGTGAGGATATCGGATACGCCGGACGCGGGCTGTGTAAAGATTGTTACCGAATACCGCGTGCTTGAGCGCAGGGGGGAGCTCGCGCTCGTGCAGGTTGAACTGCATACCGGCAAGACCCATCAGATACGCGCGCATATGGCACACATAAACTGCCCGCTGTTAGGCGATGAAAAATACGGCGACGGCAGGCTGAATAAAAAATTTGGTGCGCGGCGACAGCGCCTTGTTTCAAAATACGTGTCGTTTGAACTGCATGGGAAACTTGCATATTTAAGCGGCAGAATATTTGAAAGCGCCTTTGTTCCAGAGGCTTAAATTGCGTTGATTGCGGCATATATGCGGGCCAATTTGCAAATGAGGACTATATGATATACCTTTCGTCATTCAGTTTTCCGTCGTGGGACAGGGAGTACAGTTTCCGTCTTGATGAAGTAAAACGCACATGTTACAACACCATGTATCCCTTTTTCGTACTCTCGCGCCGCGCTCTTTCGCAGCTGTGTTTTGACGATGTAACCATTTTATACGGAGGCAACGGCTCGGGTAAGACTACGGCTCTGAACGTCATGGCCGAAAAACTCAACCTCTCGCGCGGCACGCTGTATAACCGCTCTTCCTTCTTCGGCGATTATCTTAAAATGTGTTCGTGCGTAAATGAGCGCGATATCCCCGCCCACAGTGCCGTGATAACCAGCGACGATGTATTTTCATATATGCTTGATGTCCGAGCTGTCAACGACGGAGTGGACTTGCGGCGGGAGGAACTGTTTGAAGAGTATAACCGCTCAAAGCGCGAACTTTCAAACGTGCGTTCGCTTGAAGATTACGAGAGGCTCAGAAATATAGTTGATTCGCGCAGGCTAACCCAGTCGAAATATGTGAAATCGAGGCTGGGCGAAAATATAAAGGAACAGTCCAACGGCGAGAGCGCCTATTTCTATTTCACGCAGAAATTAAAAGACGGCGGACTATATCTTCTGGACGAGCCTGAAAACAGCATGGCGCCCGATTTGCAGCTAAAGTTGCGCGATTACCTTTGCGATTGCGTGCGCTTTTTCGGCTGCCAGCTGATTATTGCAACTCATTCGCCCTTTATTCTCTCGATGCGCGGAGCACGCATATATGATTTGGACGATGAGCCGGTAAGCGTAAAGAAGTGGACTGAGCTCAAAAATGTGCGTGAGTATTATGAGTTTTTCAAGACGCACGGCAAAGAATTTGAGAAGTAAGAATCGTATATATGCCGTTCGTTGCGGCATATATGGCGGTCAATTTGAGTATATAACAAAATAAGCCGCCCGCGGAAAATTTTACGCGGGCGGCGGTTTGCTTTATTTTTATAAATAATGTGCGCAAGGCGAATTTAGTTCGCCGTTAAGCGCGACCCAATTTGCGGCGAAAGCCGGCTCTACTTAAGTGAATGGCGGCATTTCTACAATACGTGGGCCCTTAAATATGCCGCCAGAGAAACTTAGTTTCTCAAAATCACGAAAAATTTAGTGCGCGGCCCGCGCTAAATTTTTCGTGAATATTTTCAAAATAATTTACGTCGAAACGGGACAAGGGGGAATTTACTTCACCCGTTAAGTGCCGTTACGACCTCGCTATAAACCTCACGGCAAAGATTTTGCCGCAGGCAAAAGATTTGCCGTGAACTTCTCTTTTTATTCCCTTTCATCCATGGGGATGTATTCCAAATCGGGCTTCACGCAGTGGTATGATGGACGTATTATGCGGTTGCCGTTGATAAGTTCCTCCATGCGGTGCGCACTCCAGCCGCCTACGCGCGATATTGCAAACAGCGGCGTATACAGGTCGGTCGGCAGGTTGAGCATTGAGTATACAAAACCTGAATAGAGGTCAACGTTTGCGCATACAGGCTTTGAAAGTTTGTGCTGCTCGTTTATGAGCTTCTTGGCCGAGTTTTCAACCGTCTCGTACAGGTGATATTCCTCCTCCCTGCCCTTTTCGATTGCAAGTTTTTCGGCGTAAAGTTTCAATATCTCCGCCCTCGGGTCGGAGAGTGTGTAAACCGCGTGCCCCATGCCGTATACAAGGCCGGCGTGGTCGAAGACTTCCTTCTTTAAAATCTTGTCGATATAATCGGTTACAGTATCCTCCTTCCAGTCGCGTACGTTTTCCTTAATGTTCTGCATCATCTGCATAACTTTAATGTTTGCGCCGCCGTGCTTGGGTCCCTTCAAAGAACCCAATGACGCCGCCATGGAAGAGTATGTATCGGTGCCTGACGAAGTTACGACGTGGGTGGTGAAAGTTGAGTTGTTGCCGCCGCCGTGGTCGGCGTGCAGAATGAGCGAAATATCTAAAACTTTTGCCTCGAGGTCGGTAAATTCGCTGTCTTTTCGCAAGATATGCAAAATGTTCTGCGCCGTCGAATATTCGGGCTTGGGCTTGTGAATTATCAGCGAGCCGTCGTTGGTGTTGTAGTAGCGGTATACCCTGTATGAATAGATTGCCAGCATGGGGAACTGCGCAATCAGCAGGATGCACTGTCTCAACACGTTGGATATGTTCACGTTGTCGGGGTCGGGGTCGTAGCTGTAAAGGTTCAGCACGCAGCGTGCCAGCATATTCATCATATCCTTCGAGGGCGATTTCATGATGACGTCACGAACGAAGTTTCTGGGCAGTACGGAAAATTCGGAGAGCATTTCCGAAAATTCTTCAAATTCAGTTCTGTTCGGCAGCTTTCCGAAGAGTAGAAGGTATACGGTCTCTTCAAAACCGAAGCGGTTCTCCGCTATGCAGTTTTTGACTAAATCTTTGACGTTGTAGCCCTGATAACACAGAATGCCGGGTATCTCTACGCGCCTGCCGTTTTCCTCCTTCCATGAAGTTACTTCCGAAATTTCGGTAAGGCCGCATAAAACGCCCTTACCGTTGCTCTCCCTCAGGCCGCGCTTTACGTCGTACTTTTCATACAGCGAAGGCTCTATCCTGTTGGAGAGTGCGCTCTTTTCAGCAAGTTCTGAAATTTTGTATGAGTATTTGACTAAGAGGTTGGCTTCATTAAAATCCAAAATAATCAGCTCCCATTGCATAAATTTGCGGTAATTTTATTCATAATACCACAGATTGCCGGTTTTGTCAAATGAATTGCCGTTTGCGGCGGTTTAATACTTTAATGCAATAAAGCAGAATGTGCTTATGCATACTCAAAAAAAGGGAAACGGGCTGTTTCTCAGACTGAAAAGGCGGTTATAAATAAATATGCAAGAGAAGTATGCCGGATAAAAAGGCAAAGCTTGCGGCAATTCGCCGCACACAGATAAGGAGATGTAAGCTTATATGCAGCAGGTTAAACTGATTTCCGCCGACGAAAAGCTTGTTATAGCGCTCTCGGGCGAAATTGACGCCTCGACGGTGGATGATTTCTATGAGCAGGTAAACGCAATATATGTGCATGACAAAAGGGATATAGTGTTCGACTGTTCTTCCCTCACTTTTATCGACAGCACCACCCTCGGCACATTTGTTAAAATATTCAAGCACTTAAAGCAGGACGGGCACACCTTTGTTTTGCGCAATGTGCAGCCGAGAATTAAAAAACTCTTCCAGATTTGCTCGCTCGATACCATTATGGAGATAGACTGATGAAAGATTTATCGGTTAAATTTGACTTGGAAAACAGTGAATATTTTACTGCGCTCAGGCTGGTTGCCGGTGCGGTTTGTTCTCTTGCCGAGCGCGACGTGGATGCGGCGGAGGACTTTAAGGTGTGCGTGACGGAGGGTGCGATTATTTTAAAAAACTGCGGCTTTAAGAGCGTGAACGCCGTGTTCAGCGCACAGGGCGGCGCAAAGGCGCAGCTTTCGGGCGAGGGCGGAAGCCCCGCTGAGGCGGAAAACGAACTCTCACTCGCGCTCATAGGCGCGCTTGTCGAGAAATGCTCGATAGATAAAAAGGACGGCGTGATAAGCTCGCTCACCCTTGAATTATGATGACTAATGAACAGGCAAACGAGCTGTTCAATGAGTACCGCCGCACGGGCGACAAGTCGATACGAAACAGGCTCGTTGAAAATTTCATGTATATAGCCGAAATTCTGGCGAAAAAGTTTGCCGGAAGGGGGGTGGAGTACGACGACCTTCTGCAGGTTGCGTCCGAGGCCCTCATTTTGGGCGTGGAAAAGTTTGACCCGTCGCTCGGCAATCAGTTCACTACATATGTAACGCCGACGATAACGGGTATGATAAAAAACTATTTCCGCGATTATTCCCGTTCGGTGCGCCTGCCGCGCAGAATTTATACTCTCGGCTCAAAAATAAAGAACGAAACCAATGAATATTTTAAAGAGCACGGAGTAAAGCCGACCGTAAAGCAGCTTGCCGAAAAACTCGGTGAGAGCGAAGAGGCGATTATGGAGGCAATGGAGAGCCGCCATCCCATAAGCCTTGACGGCACGGTCACGAGCGAAGACGGCGACGGACTTTTGTACGACGTAATACCCGACCCTGTCGATTCGTTTGAAAAATTTGACGATGCCCAGTCGCTGCGCGACGAGATAAAAAAGCTTACTCCGACCGAGCAGCAGGTCGTTGCGCTGAGATTTATGCAGGGCAAGTCGCAGGCGGAAGTGGGAAAAATACTCGGCGTAAGCCAGATGTTTGTTTCGCGCGCCGAGCGCAAAATAGTGGATAAACTAAAGGAAGCGCTATCGCAATGATTACTTTCAAGGTGGATGACATAAAGAATATAAACGACTGCCTTAAGCCGTTTTTAGACTTTTTGCGCAGTTTCGGTGCAACTGATGACGATATATTCAACAGCCGCCTTGTTTCCTGTGAACTGATAACAAACGTCATCAGGCATCTCGGCGAAACCGCCAGCTTCGAAGGCGGAATGAACGGGGAGAATATAATTATAACGGTATCTTCCGAAAGTACTTCCGGTGCGAAGCTCCCCGCAAATCTGCCTGACGTATTTGCCGAAAGCGGCAGAGGGCTCTATATAGTGAAAACTATCTGTTGCGGTAATGTCGTTTCGGACGGCGGCGCCGTAAGGGTGTGCATAAAGCGTCATATATAGAGCTTACCTTAGAAAAATTTAATTTTAGCGTTTTAAATAAATATTCAAGCCTTCCGCGCAATTTTGCGCGGAAGGCTTTTGCTATGCAAAGAGTTCCATAATGACAATGCAAAATTCATAATTTAAAATTCATATGGCTATTGACTTGAGCTTGCGGTTGTTTTATTATTATATAAAGGCAATATTATATAAAGGCAATGTTACGGAGGTTATAATATGTTGCAGGTCAAGGGCGCCTATCTGTATGAGAACGGCAGGCCATTCTACTGGCTGGGTGATACGGCATGGCTTATGTTTTACAATCTGGACAGAGAGGAAATTGCGCGCTACCTCAAAAACAGAAGCATGCTCGGCTATAACGTTATCTTGTATTTCTGTATGGTGCGGAAAATAAAAAAACGGCAGAGTATAAAACACCATACATTTCATACTCTGCCGTTTACAATTCGGTTTCGGTTCATTTAATTTTTTTGTTTTATCTATTTTTTCGCTATGCGCGTTCTATTCTTTCTCAATCAATACAATACTTTTAATTATGATACTTGACCTTACTTTCAAAAAACTTTTTATTACACTAAACTATACTATACAATACTTTTTCGGTTTGGTTCAATCGCTTTTATTCAGTTGTGATTTTGGGAATTATCCCGCTTTTGTTGCAAGTCAATGATACGGTCGAACAACGTACCGAGAAAAGAACGCTGTTCGCTTTCGGGCATTGCTTGCAGGCTTGGCTTGCCGTGTGTCTGAATGGTCAAGTCCGTTTTCAGCATAGTGCACCCCCTTTGTGAAGATTGAAGAATAGAAAAAAGCGCAATACAGCTCTTAAAATCTTTTCAAACCCTATTACGCTTAAAATATTTTCAATTCAGTTTGGTTGTGCCCTGTTTCGGGCGGCTTTTCACTATACGCTACTTCGCACTAATAATCCGATAAAACTAAAACTTGACGAAAAAACTAACTATACGCGCCTTTCGCTATTCAACTGCCTATCATTTTACCATACAAAAAAGCGGTTGTCAACAGTTTTATGTCAAAAACACGAACAAATGTTCTAAAAAATTTCGTAAAACATACGGAACAAACACGCGAGCGGGGAAAAGGGCGATCCGCCAAGCGGTTCAGCGGCGGACGCCCGTACCCGCTCGGCGTTTCCGTAACGCGGTTTTGCGGTTGTTCTTTCGCCGTTCTGTTTTGTTTATTTTGCGTGGCGTGTGCTTGGCTGCGGCGCGCGTTAGCGCGCCGCACTTGTTTTATCAAGCACCCGCCACAGTGCCGAAATTATTATTCTATATCTAAATCATAATCTTTACCCAAAACGAATTTATAATTTTTGTAGTTCTCTATAAATTCTCTATCGTTATCGTAAGTCAAAATCTTTACGCATCTATGTCTTGACGACATATCTAACGGTTTTCCGTTTTTATCGTGGCTGTTATATTCGCACAAAGTAGCGGTTAAAGCGTCGTCATCTATCGGATAAAACCCGATAGGCGGAATATTGTTTAACTCGCAGTCGATAAGCACGCATTCCGCATTCGGGTACTGAAAACCGTTATTGTTTGGCAATCTTGCGATAACAGCGTTATTATTTTTGCCGTTAAATACACATTCTACAAACACGTTGCCATGATTTTCCTTTGTATTTCTTATCCACATAAAGGCGTTAAAACTGTTGAGCACTGTTTTATAAAAAAACGCCGGACCTCTCCCTAAAACCGTATCGCCTTCGCCGTCGATTACGCAGTTGTTAAAGTATGCCGAACCGTTTGTCTGCAAGGCGTCTCCACTGCCAATTATACGGACGTTTTCAAAATAGTTGCATTTACCGTTAATTAAAAGCCCTTCCGCCTGACCGTGCGCGTCATTTTTAACCGTAAGATTTTTTAAAATAATATGCGTGCAGTTATCAATGGCAAAAGCCGCTCTTCTTGAAGGAAACGTGCCGCGTTTTTCATTCGTTTTAATTAAATCGGGGTGCGGGTTAAAAATTTCGTTATTGGCGTAATGTATGACGACGTCGTCAACGTTCTCGCCTATTATCGTAATATAATCTTTATTGCGGAAATAAACGAGTTCTCGATAATCGCCGTTTTTAACATGAATAACATACGGCGACGATTTGTCCAAATGGTCGGGAATTGCGTCAATAGCACCCTGTACAGTTTCAAAATCGCCTTTTCCGTTTTTAGCAACGGTAATTTTTCCGTCCGAAAGCGAAATTGCGCTTTTAGTTGTAAACGTCCACGCATTTTTATCGTTTATTCCGATAAAACCGTCCGCTATATCCTCGTCCGCCAAAATGTAATATTTACGCCCGTATTCCAAAAGATTATGGTGCAATTGAAAAAAAACGGCATTATCTTTGATATAAGCTGGATAAAAATGAAAACCGTCAGAAAAACCGCCTATTATTGTAAGTTGAAAATTTTCGTTTACTCTCTCATAATCGGCAGAAGGTGTCCCCGCAACAGTCGTTCTATTTGTTATTTTACTACTACCGTATTTATAAAACGTATGCAAATAATCGGCTGACGGATTTTTACGGGGTTCGACGGGACCATTTGGAATACTTAAATCCAAACAGTCGATAAGTTCGTCTGTTTGATAATCATATACTCTTAACAAACCACTATTATTTAAAGTCGGCTTGACGTCAAAAAATAAGGCTATTTCAGTATCTATACAAATATTTTTTGCGTTGTTTTGCGGATATGTCTGTATCAGCTTCATAAATACTCCAAAATAAAAGTAACACCCATATTATAACAGCACTTTTTATGGATTGCAAACAATCTAACGAAAAATTTTAACTGTATAATTAAACTAAATTTTTATAGAAAAACGCAACCTAATATTCGAATTAGGTTGCGTGTGGTGCAGCAACGCAATCAATATCCGAATTTTTTGCCGCTTCAATTTCGGAAAAACTTACAGTTCTGCTTCCGTCCTTGAAATTGAATGTTATCGTCAGCTTGTCGTCGAACAGGTAAATCGAGTTGATAAACCCGTCTATTAAACGCTGTTTTCCCTCCTGCGTGGAGATGTCCAGCTTTTTAAATTTCTCTATGCCGAACCGTATCTGCTCTTTCGTAAGGAAGGGCTTTTTTATTTTCTCCTGCAAAATAGCAATTTCTAGCTCTTTCTGCTTACTTTCAAGCTGTGTCAGTCTGCTCTTGGTGTTTTCCGTGAGAATTCCCTGCTCAATGGCGTCCATTATGTTGCCTATGCGTTTTTGCGTATCTTCAAGTTGCGCCTTTAAGTTGGGTATCCTCGGGTTTTCCTGTCCCTGCAACACATAAATTCTGTCAGTCAGATAGCTTATCAGCTTTTCGTCGTTGAGGATTTCAAGCGCCTTTTTGACGGCTAAATCTTCTATCCATTCCTTGCGGACAGGTTTTTTGTCGCAGGTGTGAACCTTCTTTGTGTTGGTGCATTTGTAGTAGCGGTAGATGCGCGAAGTGCCCATTCCGCTCTCGCCTACCATGTGTGCGCCGCACTTTCCGCAGAAAAGTTTTAAGGTCAAAAGGTATTCGTCCTCGGCTTTGCGCTGGGCAGGCGCTTTCTTATTTTTGACCAACTTCTTCTGCACTTTCTCAAACAGGTCGTCGGGAACGAGTGCGGGTATGGCGTGGGGCATAACCACGTCGCGGAACTTGTATTCGCCTATGTACCTGCGGTTGGATAGCATACGCTGAACGGCATTGAAATTTATCTTCCCGCCGCGAGAGGTGCGTATCTGCTTTGCATCGAGGTAGTCCACAATCTGCTTAATCGTCTTGCCGTCGGCATACATAGTGAAGATTTCTTCAACGATGGGAGCATTCACCTCGTCGCGCTCATAGCGGCGCTCTTCGTTGACTTTGTAGCCGAAAGTAACCTGCCCGCCGTTGCTTATACCTTTGAGTGCGTTCTCCTTCATACCGCGCACAACCTTTTCTGCAAGCTCGGCGGAGTAGTATTCCGCCATACCTTCGAGTACAGATTCAAGCAGTATTCCCTCGGAACCTTCCGAAATGCTCTCCATTGCAGAGATAACTTTTACGCCGTTCTTGCGCAATAGCGTTTTGTAGTGTGCGCTGTCATAGCGGTTGCGGGAGAACCTGTCCAGCTTCCACACGATAATGCAGTCGAAGGCGTGCTTGTAGCTGTCCTTTATCATCCGCTGAAATTCGGGGCGATGGTCGGACTTGGCGGAAAACGCACGGTCTATGTAGTTGCCTATAACGTCAATGCCCGTGCGCTCGGCAAATTCCATACATTCGCGCAACTGACCTTCGATGGACGCTTCCGTCTGATTGTCGCTCGAATAGCGGGCGTAGATAACGGCTTTCATTATTTCTGTTCCTTTGTGTTGCATTCAATAATTGTTTCTACTACATCCCAATGTATTGTGTCAATAAAATACTGAAAAGAATTATGCGCCAAAAGATACTCTATATACTTATCAATCCATTCAAAATATTCTGATTTACTTATGAAGAAAGCCTTCCAAGATAATTTTAATTCTATCCCTATCATTGCCTTATAACTTTGGACTTTAGAAATGCTACTATGCAGATAATGCCTTTCAAAATTATGAGGTAATACTTCGCCAAAGCCAGTAAATGCTGGAGTTAATTTCAATGTAAAAAGAGGATGCTTTAATTCAATTACATTAAAACCACTTTTGAAAATTTTGCATTTCTTAGGCAACTTAAGTTCAAATTTTTCAAATAAAGCACCATTAGGCGCGTACGCCATAACGACATTTGGATTTTCTCTATTATCGAAAGCAACTCTTTCACTTGTATCTTTTGCAAATAAATTTAGGAAAATATTTGTCGCTACCAAATCAGGGACATCTATCTTTCTAATTTCATTGACTTTTTTCTTTTTAAAATTTGGCTTATTAAAGTAATCTATCGTTATCAATGAAAGCTCTTTCAATAAAATATATTCTATTAGTTGATTTAAGAGCATTGATGACTGTGTAAGTGAAACTTTTGTATTGCCCTTATTACCATTTATAATACCTGTTAATCCTAAATAGTCTTTAGTCCATACACTCTTGATATCATCACTCTCATTGCATGCTGCCTCTAGGTATTTCTTTAGATTCTCAGAAAAAGAATATCCTGGAATTTCAATTAACTCTTTTTTCTGTTTGTCATAAGTTACCGCACATTCAATTATCGTTGTGCTTCTTGATTGAAGTAATTCTATCAGGCAAAGGACAAAGATAGTTATGACAACCAAAATACTACCTATAATTATGTAAATCCAACCTTCTTTATTGTCAACATAATCAATTATTCCAGATACTATGAAATCAATGCCACAAGCAATTACTATTGCCGAAAGAACAAAGTTTAAAGTTCTAGATTGCACATTCTTAATTTGTTTAATAGGTTTAATAGCCATTTATTTTTCCTCCTGCAATAATTTTAAAACCGCTTCTTTGAGTTTGGCGTTGGCGGGAGATTTGGGGTCGAAACACATCTCCACGAACTGTTGCATCTTCTCGTCATCAAAGGCTTTGGGGTTGTAGTCATACAGCTTGCCCTGCGGCTTGTCCGTGCGCCCGAAAATGTAGTCGAGCGACACGTCGAAATAGTCGGCGTACCACAGCAGAAT
>CALVWW010000013.1 GCA_944368155.1 uncultured Clostridia bacterium | reverse complement strand
CGTTTAAATTTAAATTCCGTTTTTACGAAGCCGGACCTTCGGTATGCTTACTCCGTCCTCTGCCCGCAATCGAAACTATGTCAGGCCCGAAAACTGTGCGCAAAAATTTTTGCGGCTGATTTATTATACCCGTACTTCACAAAAAAATCAACCTAAAAACAAGTATTTTCCCAAGAGTTTATTTGGCTTTTCTGTGAAGAATTTCCTTTATCAGTCGGCGTCTTCTTCGAGCGCCTCAATGTAAAAACTTACGGGGCGGAAGCCGTCGTTGCACGATATCATGGCCGATTTTTTATTTTTCATCCAGCCGTCGTAGATGTTCTCTCCTCCGCAGGCGAGCGCCAGCACGAATGGCGACATGCTTTCCCATGCGCTCACGCACAGCCCCTCAGGGCGCTTCCAGCCGTTGGCTATGAATGTATCGCCTTCTTTGATATCGCATGCATGCTCTATCGGATTTTCGTATTTTTCTATAAGGTCGCCGTAAACGGCAGTACGCACGGCTGTAATTCTGCATTTTTTCATTTTTGTGCCTCGCTTGCAGATATTATAACATATTGTCAGTCCAAATCCAACGGCGGGCATAAAATTTTTTTGCCAGTTTTTAACAAAATTCCTCGGCAAATATGTTAATTAATTTTTGCGTGCTGCCATTAGTTATTATTGTTTGACAGGCGCTCGCAGTTTTTGTTAAAATGCGGCTGAAATAACACTCCACGGCAGGGCGAAAAGGTTTTCTGCCGTGGTTTATTTTGCGCATATGCGCAGAGCTGAAATTTTAAGGAGGTTTTATGGTAAAGGAAATTGCGCACAGCCTGAGAGAGTACAAGCGCGTATCCGTCGCTACCCCCGTGCTCGTTACGTTCGAAGTTTTGCTCGAATGCCTCATTCCCTATGTCATAGCGCTGCTTGTGAACGAAATTCAGGACGGATGCGGGCTGGACGTTATATTGACGTACGGCGCCATACTCGTTGCCATGGCGGCGGCGTCGCTCGTCTTCGGCGTAAGTTCGGGAATTACGTGCGCCTCGGCATCGAGCGGGCTTGCAAAAAATCTGAGGAAGGATATGTTCTATAAAATACAGTCCTATTCCTTCCAAAATATCGATAAGTTCAATGTGTCGTCGCTGATAACGCGAATGACGACCGACGTAACCAATGTGCAGACGGCTTACATGCTGCTTATCCGCCTCGTCGTGCGTTCGCCGTTAATGCTTATATTCAGCTTTATTATGGCGTTCGTAATGGGCGGTAGCCTCGCGTGGGTATTTGTGGCGGTGGTGCCCATACTCGGCATAGGCCTCGCAGTCATCGTTATAAAAACCGTTCCGCTCTTTCACAGGGCGTTCAGAAAATATGATAAACTGAACAACTCCATACAGGAAAACGTAAAGGCCGCGCGCGAGGTAAAGTCGTATGTGCGCGAAGATTACGAGCAGAATAAATTCGGCGCCGCCTCGCACGATTTGAGGAAAGATTTCCAAAAGGCCGAGCGTATACTCGCATTCAACCAGCCGATAATGCAGTTTTGCCTCTATGTCGTCATGTGCGCGGTGCTTTCGTTCGGCTCATATCTGGTCATAGACAGCATGGGGCTCAATCTCAACGTCGGTGAGCTCTCGTCCATACTCACTTACGGCTTTATGATGCTCAACAGCCTGATGATGCTCTCAATGGCTTTCACAATGATAGCTATGGCCGGCGAATCGGGCAAACGAATCGTGGAGGTGCTCACGGAGGAAAGTACGCTCAAAAATCCCGCCGAGCCTGTATTTGATATTGCCGACGGCAGCATAGATTTCGAGGACGTCAGCTTTAAATACTCGGAGAATGCCGAAAGACAAGCGCTCTCCGGCATAAATCTTCACATTGCTTCGGGCGAAACGATAGGAATAATAGGCGGTACAGGTTCTTCCAAATCGACTCTGGTTCAGCTCATATCCCGTTTATACGACGTAAGCGAAGGCTGTGTAAAAGTGGGCGGCGTGGACGTGAGGCAGTATGATATGGATGCGCTGAGGAACGGCGTTGCCATGGTATTGCAGAAGAATGTACTGTTTTCGGGGACCATTGCCGAAAATCTGCGTTGGGGAAATAAAGACGCCACCGACGATGAAATCAGGGAGGCAGCGCATCTTGCCTGTGCCGACGAATTTATCGAGCGCTTCCCCGATAAGTACGATACATACATAGAACAGGGCGGCGCCAATGTTTCGGGCGGGCAGAAGCAGAGGCTGTGTATAGCCCGCGCCCTTTTGAAAAAACCTAAGATACTCATTCTGGACGATTCGACTTCTGCGGTCGATACGCATACCGACGCCAAGATAAGGAAGGCTATGCGCGAATACATCCCCGAAACCACCAAGCTGATAATCGCGCAACGCACCGCCTCTGTAGAGGACGCCGACAGAATAATCGTAATGGACGGCGGCAGTATAAACGATATAGGCACGCACGAAGAGCTTTTAAAGCGCAATGCCATCTACCGCGAAGTATATACGTCTCAGAACAAGGAGGGTCACGACCTTGAAGACTGAAAAGAGAAACAAGGGCGTGCTTATCCGCCTGTTCAAAACGGTTTATTCCTTCTATCCCGTGCTTCTTCCCGTGGCAATCGCCTGCATTTCCGTAACCGCGGTAGTGGGCGCCGTGCCTGCAATTTTCATGCAGAGGGTGATTGGCGGCATAAGCGCGGCCTTTGACAATCAGACGCCGTGGGCGGAGGCCGGCCCGGCGATACTGAACGACGTGTATATACTCATCGCGCTGTATGTGACCTCTATAGTCACGGGCACCGTATTCGGCCAGCTGATGACGATAATCACTCAGGGCACGCTCGAAAAGCTGCGCGATAAAATGTTCAACGGCATGCAGAAGTTGCCCGTAAAGTTTTTCGACACCACGGGGCACGGCGATATTATGAGCTATTACACCAACGATATCGATACGTTGCGTCAGCTGATTTCACAGTCGGCTCCGCAGATACTCGTCTCGGGCATAACCGTCCTTTCCGTGCTTGTGATAATGCTTTACTATTGTCTGTGGCTTACGCTCGTCGTGCTCACCGGCACAGCTGTTATGCTCGTCGTAACAAAGAAGATAGGCGGCGGAAGCGCGCGCTACTTTGTAAAGCAGCAGCAGGCGATAGGAGAAGAGGAGGGGTATATCGAAGAAATGCTCACAGGCCAGAAGGTAATCAAAACTTTCTGCCACGAAAGGGAGGCCGAACAGGGTTTTGACGAGGTGAACGGAAAACTCTATGAGGCCAGCCGCCGCGCCAACAGATATGCAAATATGCTTGCTCCCGCGCTGTTCAACATAGGCAACGTTCTGTATGTAATTCTTGCGGTTGTCGGCGGCGTATTCCTCATTCCCCGGCTCAATGTGCCAAATGTCAGCATTTCAGGCATGGCCATATCCATAAGCGTGGTCGTTCCCTTCCTTAACATGGCCAAGCAGTTCACGGGCAATATAAATCAGGTTTCACAGCAGGTCAACTCCGTCGTTATGGGCGTAGCCGGCACAAGGCGCGTGTTCGAACTTGTTGACCGCCCGCCTGAGGTTGACGACGGCTATGTGACGCTTGTCCGCGCCAGAGAGGAGAAAGGCAGGATAGTCGAGTGTGAGGAGCGCACAGGCGTGTGGGCGTGGAAGCACCCTCATCATGCAGACGGCTCGGTAACTTACACAAAGCTCTGCGGCGACGTGCGCATGTTCGACGTGGATTTTGAGTATGAAGAGGGCAAACCCGTGCTGAGGGGCATATCGCTCTATGCGAAACCCGGTCAGAAAGTCGCCTTCGTCGGCGCAACGGGCGCGGGGAAGACGACGATAACCAACCTGTTGAACAGGTTCTACGACATTGCCGACGGCAAGATACGTTACGACGGAATAAATATAAATAAAATAAAGAAGGCCGACCTGCGCAGGTCTCTGGGCATGGTGCTTCAGGATACGAATCTGTTCACCGGAACAGTTATGGAAAATATCCGCTACGGCAAGCTCGACGCCAGCGACGAAGAATGCATAGCCGCGGCGAAACTTGCCGGCGCCGACGACTTTATAACGAGGTTGCCCGACGGGTACAACACATTTATAACGGGCAACGGCGCCAACCTTTCGCAGGGGCAAAGGCAGCTGTTATCTATCGCCCGTGCCGCTGTTGCCGACCCTCCCGTAATGATTCTGGACGAAGCTACTTCTTCGATAGATACGCGAACCGAGGCGATAGTTCAGCGCGGAATGGACGCTCTTATGAAGGGCCGCACGGTGTTTGTGATAGCGCACAGGCTTTCAACGGTAAAAAACTCAGACGTAATAATAGTGCTCGACCACGGCCGCATCATAGAGCGCGGCACGCACGAGCAACTCCTCGAACAGAAGGGACAGTATTACCAGCTTTATACCGGGGCGTTTGAATTAGAGTGAGTTCGCAAAAATGCCGGGCACGGCCGTGCCCGGCATTTTTTATCAATCTGAGGGGTATCTCCTCCGTCGGCTGTTCAGCCGGCCTCTGTTATTTAATAAATTGCGCCGCTTGTTTAGTAAATAGCCCCCGTTCACCATGCTCAGCCGCATGGGTGCGAAATTTATGCCGCGTTTAACGGCAATAGCAAATACTGCTTTGTTTATTCGCCATATGAATACCCAAACAAGCCGCCCGCCGCGCAGAAACTGCGCGGCGGGCGGCTTTGACTTATTAAAAAGTTTAAATTAAAAATTAAAATTTATTTTATCAAATCAGAAAGTTTTTTGGAATTTAAAAAATTCATTATCACCTCGTCAAGCTCCTTCCAGAGGGGGAGAGAGAGGCAGTTTGCCGCGTTTTCGCACGGGACGTCGGAATACAGGCAGGAGACAGGCGCAAGAGGACCTTCGGCAGCCACTATTATCTCGCCGACGGAACACTCTTCGGCGGGTTTTGCAAGTCGGTATCCGCCCGATTTTCCGCGGAAAGATACCACCAGCCCCGCCTGGGAAAGCGGTCCCATAACAGCTTCAAGATATTTAACGCTCTCGTGCTGGCGCTCGGCTATATCTGTGAGCGATATATTGTTGCCGTCGTTGTGCTGGGCGAGGTCTATCATTACCTTTAACGCGTTGCGCCCTTTAGTTGTTATCATCATAACAAATCAACCGCCGTATTCAATCATTTTTTCTATGCATTTTACTGCCGCCAGTCTTGTCTTTTCATCCATAACCATCTCTTCGCCGCCCTCGCCGCTCACGGCGTTGTATACGTCCATAAGCGTAGTTATTTTCATATTGTGACATACAAGGTCTTTGGAGAGGGGATAGAACTTCTTGCCGGGGCATCTGTATTGCAAATGCTCCACTATCGCGTTCTCGGTGCCGATGATGAACTCCTTAGCGTCAGATTTTTCGGCAAAGTCCATAATACCCGTAGTGGAACCCACGTAATCGGCAAGCTCGGTGACCTGCGGCCGGCATTCGGGATGCACTAAAAACAGTGCGTTCGGATGAGCGGCTTTGGCCTTTAAAACGTCCTCTTTCGTCATGCGCGCGTGCGTGGGGCAGCCGCCTGAAACAAGCTGGAAATCCTTTTCCGGTATCTGCTTTTTAACGTAGGTGCCGAGGTTGATATCGGGAATAAAGATTATCTTGTCGGTGGGGAGAGCCTTGCAAATCTTTACTGCGCTCGAGCTGGTCACGCACACGTCGCACGCTGTTTTTAATTCGGCAGTGGTATTGACATAGGCCACGACCGTATAGCCAGGCAGGCTCTCTTTAAGTTGCAATATCAGCTCTTTGTCCATCTGTTCGGCCATGGGGCAGCCGGCGTCGGGGTTGGCAAGTATTACTTTCTTCTGCGGGGAAAGCATCTTTACAGTTTCCGCCATAAAGCGTACGCCGCACATAACGACGGTCGACTGGGGCGCAGTTTTTGCCTTAACAGAAAGGGCGTAGCTGTCACCTGTGAAGTCGGCGACTTCGCAGATATCTTCGCTCATATAACTGTGCGCGAGTATGCATACGTCGCGCTCCTTTTTTAAACGCAGTATCTCCTGCTGTAAATCTTTCAACATCTTTAACTCCGTAAGGCCGCACGTGCGGCAATCAGTATTCATGCGCCGAAAGCGCGCAATATATTTAACTCCTATAAGTGTACTATGATTATACCACAACATAAATTTGCGGTCAAGGTTATTGAATATGTAAAATAATTCCTCGGTTCGCAAGTTTTTTTTCGCTGTTTTATTATTTGCCCCCGCCACGCGCAGCAAAAATGCGTGAATATTTGCTCAAAAAATTATGCAATCTGCCCAAAAATGCATGTACGACAAAATAAAAATTAACTTTGGTTAATATTTAGTTGACAGACACGCCGTTAATCCATATAATATTTATAGGAATTAACCAAAGTGTATTTATTTTGCGGCGCAAGCTGAAGCGGCGCAAGGTTAAAGGAGGAGCTGTTTGAGCGAAACAGGATACCGCCTCGGGCTGAACTGCGGAATAACATTTGCGGGAATAAAGCCTGCTAGCCTTTTCTGGCTGAAGGACGGGCATGATAAAGATTTGGCATATTACCGCAGGGTGTTTGCAAAAAAAGATTTTCGGTTTATGACCGTTAAGAGCGCGGCGGGGCGCAAGCTGTTTTATGTGTTCCACCGCGGCAAGCTGGAGCAAATTCTGTCCGACAGTCAGAATTACGCTTTTTTGCGTGAGCGCGGATATGTCTATTCAACAGCGGGCGAAGCCCTGAGGGAACTCAAGCGCCGCATGGAGGGAGAGGAAGATTTCCCGCATGAAGTCGGTCTGTTCCTCGGCTATCCGCTGGAAGACGTGCGCGGCTTCATCGAGGATAAATGCGGCGGCACGTTTATAAGTTGCGGTTACTGGAAGGTGTACGGCGAAGTTGCCGAGCGCGAAAAACTCTTCAGACAATATGAACGCTGTGCCCGCTGTATATGCGGAAAAATGCAGTGCGGGCAGTCGCTCGAAAATATTTTTAAACTCAATTGAGCGGCACATATGTATAAACAATAATGTCAGAATATGCGCAACAGCGCATTATATACAACAAAAATATAAGGAGTATATTTATTTATGGTAAGCATAGTTTACTGGTCGGGAACAGGAAACACCGAGGCAATGGCAAACGCTGTAGCCGAAGGCGTCAGAAGCGCCGGCGCGGAGGTTGAAGTCATACCCGTCGCAGAGGCGACCGAAAGTGTTTTAAATTCCGAAGTGGTGCTCTTCGGCTGCCCCGCGATGGGCAACGAGGAACTGGAGGACAGCGAATTCGAACCCTTCTTTTCCTCTCTGGAGGGCAGGCTTTCCGGCAAGAAAATAGGTCTCTTCGGCTCCTACGAATGGGCCGAGGGAGAATGGATGCGCACATGGCAGGCGCGCGCCGAGGGCGACGGAGCAAACCTTATCGCCGACGGACTTGCCGTTTATTCCACCCCCGATGACGAGGGGCTGGAAAAGTGCCGCGAGCTCGGGAAAGCTGCTGCAGCGGCATGTTAAATTTTAAAATTATTTTGTCTGCGACCCGCAAAAGCGGTTCGAATAAATAAAATCACAAGGAGAATTTCGCCTATAAGATAACGGTACGCATTTGCTTTTTCATTAAAACCTTACGTTTAGCAATAAAGCCGCGCGAAACATTTTGTTCCGCTCGGCTTTATTGCTCTTTACCGCCGCATGCTTTTTGGCGGTTTTTCAGAAACATGGTTCGCGCTGTTTATCCCAGCCTAAATATTTTATGAGAAATTGCCTATAATTTTTTGTAAAAGTGTGTTAAATCCTATTGACAAAATAGGAATTACTGCCTATAATAATATCATACTAAATAAGTAGGAATTAAACCGCGGTTACAAGTTTGATTGTGTAGCCGAAGATAAAATCAGAGGAAGAGCAAAGTGGAAACTAAAAGAACGGTTTATGCGGATAACGCCGCAACAACTGCGATGAGCAAAACGGCGATAGACGCCATGTTGCCCTATCTGGACAAGGTTTACGGCAATCCTTCGTCGCTGCATTCGGCGGGGCAGGCCGCAAAAGAGGCGCTTGAGGCCGCGCGCGCAGATGTCGCAGCCTGCCTCGGCGCACAGCCGAATGAAATTTATTTTACCTCCTGCGGCAGCGAAAGCGATAACCAGGCTATCCGCTCTGCGGCTCACACCGGCGCTTTAAAGGGCAAAAAACATATAATCTCCACCGCTTTTGAGCACCATGCCGTACTTCATACGCTCGAGCGGCTTAAAAAGGAGGAGGGCTTTGAGATAACTTATCTCGATGTACATTCAAACGGCGTGGTTAAGGCGGAAGAGGTGAAGGCGGCCATCCGTCCCGATACGTGCCTCGTCACTATAATGTATGCAAACAATGAAATAGGTACCGTTCAGCCGATAAGGGAGATAGGCGCCGTATGCCGCGAGGCTAAGGTCACGTTTCACACCGACGCCGTTCAGGCAGTCGGCCATATACCGGTAAACGTCGTTGAAGATAATATAGATATGCTCTCGCTTTCGGCACACAAGTTTCACGGGCCAAAGGGAATAGGCGCGCTGTACTGCCGCAAGGGCATACGCCTGTTGCCGTTTATCGACGGCGGAGCGCAGGAGAGAAATAAGCGCGCCGGCACTGAAAACATCGCTGAAATCGTCGCGATGGCGGCGGCACTCAAAGAGGCGTGCGCAAATATGGCTGAAAATTCGGCCAGACTTGTCAAAATGCGCGACAGGATAGTAGCGGAGTTATCGAAAATACCGCACTCAAAGGTGAACGGCGATATGACCCGTCATCTTCCCGGCACGATAAATATGTGTTTTGAGGGCATCGAAGGCGAAGGGCTGTTGCTTCACCTTGACGATAAAGGCATCTGCGCTTCGTCGGGCTCGGCCTGCACGTCGGGCTCGCTCGACCCCTCGCACGTGTTGCTGGCGATAGGACTGCCGCATGAAGTGGCGCACGGGTCGCTCCGTCTGAGCCTTTGCGAATATAACACCGAGGAGGACGCCGACAGAATAATAAAGGCTGTGCCCGAGGTGGTTGAATACCTCAGAAACATGTCGCCGGTATGGAAGGAAATGGAGCGCGGAGAGTTGCCCCATATAATCTGAAAGACGGATAATTCATTGAATTGAGCGGCATATATGCCGCAATTACCAAGGGAAAATAATTTTAAGGCGCACAAATGCGCCGCTACGAGGTTGATATATGGCTTTATACAGCGAAAAGGTTATGGACCATTTCAGAAATCCCCGCAACGTGGGCGAAATTCCTGACGCCGACGGAATAGGCGAAGTCGGCAATGCGCGCTGCGGCGATATAATGAAGATTTATTTAAAGATTGAAAACGACGTTATTGTTGACGTGAAGTTCAATACGTTCGGTTGCGGCAGCGCTATAGCTTCAAGTTCAATGGCTACCGAGCTGATAAAGGGCAAGCCTCTGTCTCAGGCTCTCGAGCTGACGAACAAGGCCGTTGCCGAGGCGCTCGACGGCCTTCCCGCGCACAAAATGCACTGTTCGGTGCTTGCAGAGGAGGCAATCCGCGCGGCGATAAAAGATTATTATGACAAGAACGGCATAGAATACGATAAATCGCAGTTCCCCGAACATGACGAGGACGAGGAAATTCACGAATAACCGTCTTTTTTATTGTTTATTTTTAATAAGTTTTTATTTAATTGCGCCGCGGCGGCTCATTAAGAGCCGCCGCGGCGCAATCTTTACACGGTTACCGCAATTTTGCACAGAAAAATTATAATCGGATTGCAAAGCAATTTATAATTATTCATAACTTGTTCTCCTTATATCTGGAAAATATTGTAAATTTTTTTAATTACAGGCCTGATTCAGGCTGTTTTTTGTTTAATATTTTCTGTTTTTGTGCGGAGATTGAAAATTCGGCACATAATACGGCTCGGGGTGCAGTTTGCTCACATTTGTTGACAGGCGGCGCAAAATTTTATAAAATAAACATATGTATGAAGAATTTGCGCGTTCCGAGGCCTTTTTCGGGCGCGAGGCGATGCAAAAACTTTATAGTTCGAAAATTGTTCTGTTCGGGGTGGGCGGAGTAGGCGGCTGGTGCGCCGAGGCGCTCGCGAGAAGCGGCGTCGGACACGTCGATATTTTTGACGGAGATACTGTTTCACTCTCAAATATAAACAGGCAGGTTGTTGCTCTCCATTCCACCGTCGGCATGCCAAAGGCCGAAGTCATGGCTGCGCGCATGCGCGATATTTTTCCGCAAATTGATGTTCGGCCTTTCAATATTTTTATCGATGAGGGGAACATCGGCAGTATAGATTTTGCCTCCTACGACGTCGTGCTCGACGCCATAGATACAGTCACTTCGAAGGTGATTATAATTGAACGCTCGGTAAGGGCGGGCGTTCCCGTTATCTCCTGCATGGGAACGGGAAACAAGCTCGATATTTCGGCGTTCAGGGCTGCAGATATTTCCAAAACGAGCGTGTGTCCTCTTGCGCGCGCTGTGCGCACCGCGCTAAAAAAGCGCGGAATTGCAAGCGGAGTAACCGCAGTGTTTTCTACAGAACAGCCTAAAAATATCATAGTTGAAGAGAGTTCGTCGCGGCATATTCCTGCCTCAAATGCATTTGCTCCTGCAGCGGCGGGACTTGCGCTTGCGCGCGAGGCAGTGCTTAAATTAGTATCGGCGGGGTTGGTCGAATGATTGCACCCGGCGATAAAAGGGCGTGGGTGGAGCGCTCAATCATAACCAAATTCCGCAAAACGATATGGGCGCCCTTTCTGGAAGCGCTCCGCGCGTATGAGCTTTTATCCGAGGGCGACAAAATAGCCGTCTGCATTTCGGGAGGGAAAGACTCCATGCTGCTTGCCAAGCTCTTTCAGGAGCTGAAGCGGCACAGTGAAATGCATTTTGATGTAGAGTACATCTGCATGAATCCCGGATATAACGAAGAAAATGCAAAAAAAATCGAGCTTAACGCCGCTCTTTTGGGTGTGCCTGTGAGATTTTTTAAGTCGGACGTATTCGAGGCGGCAAATATAGTCGGCGGCGATTCACCGTGCTATATGTGCGCGCGGATGAGGCGCGGGTATCTCTATGCGAGGGCGCAGGAGCTCGGCTGCAATAAAATAGCGCTCGGCCATCACCGAAGCGACGTCATTGAAACTACTCTGATGGGAATGTTTTACGGCGGGCAGATACAGGGCATGATGCCCAGAATTAAGAGCGCAAACTTCGAGGGCATGGAGCTCATCCGTCCAATGTACTGCATATCAGAGGAGGATATAGAGCATTGGCGCGATTATAACGGACTCGAATTTATTGCCTGCGCATGCAGTTTTACTGCAAAGCTTGCCGAAAACGGGCAGGGCCGGTCGGTAAGGCAGGAGATGAAGGAGCTCGTCAAAGAACTGAAAAAGCGTAATCCCGACGTTGAAAAAAGTATTTTCAAGAGTATACACAACGTACAGCTTGACACTCTCCCCGGCTATAAATCGGGCGGCGAAAAACATTCATTTTTAGAAAAATTTGAAGATTAAATTTTGATTGACCGCCATATATGGCGGAACTAAGGCAGAAATTTGCGCAAAAATTAATTTTTAATTAATTATAACGTGCGTGAAAATATAATTTTAAGGAGAAAATAATCATGTCTTATCCCGTAACTGTACTCGAAAGCGGAAAAATCCAGATTGGCGGTTGGGTTTATACTGTTAAAGAACTCAAGACGAGCTGGAAGCTCACTTACGACATGGACAACATGGAAGTAGTGATAAGCGTTCCCAAGTCAACGGCCGCTGACGTGAACGAGCTTCAGGCAAAACTTGCCGAAAAGTTTTAACTGATGCAGAGGCGGCGCCCGCGCGGTTTGCGCGGGCGCCGTTTTTATATCTGCAACAATTTTGCGGGCGCTGTTGCAAATTTATGTAAACGGGTATATAATATATCTGTATTTATCGGCTTTAAAACAGACAGAATAAGATTACAGGTGAAATATGATATACAACAACATAACTGAACTCATCGGAAACACGCCGCTGCTGCGGCTGCATAAGTACGAAGAGGTGCGCGGCCTCAATGCCCAGATAATAGCAAAGCTCGAGTATCTCAATCCCGCCGGCTCGGTTAAAGACAGAGTGGCGCTCAATATGGTGCTCGACGCTGAGGCGCGCGGCCTTTTAAAGCCGGGCGGCACGATAATAGAGCCAACTTCTGGCAATACGGGAATAGGCCTTGCCATGGTGTGTGCCGCGCGCGGCTATAAGCTCATCCTGACTATGCCGGAAACCATGAGCGAAGAGCGCAGAAGGCTGATTGCCGCTTACGGCGCGGAGATAGTTCTGACGGACGGCGCCAAGGGCATGACGGGCGCGATAGAACGGGCGGAAGAGCTTCGCGAAGCCGTTGAAGGAAGCATTATTGCGGGTCAGTTCGAAAATCCCGCCAATCCCGAGGCCCACAGGAGGACGACCGCGCAGGAGATTGTGCGGGAAGCGGGCAGGATAGATTTCTTTGTTGCGGGGGTGGGCACCGGCGGAACTATAACCGGAGTCGGCAGCGTTCTTAAAGAGGTCTGCCCCGATGTCAGAATAATTGCCGCGGAGCCCGCTGGTTCGCCCGTGCTCTCTAAGGGCGTTGCAGGGAAGCACGGAATTCAGGGCATAGGCGCCGGCTTTGTCCCCCGGACGCTCGATACAAAGGTTTATGACGAGGTGATTGCCGTCTCCGACGGGGACGCGCTCGCCGAGGGCAGGCTACTCGCCAGGACAGAGGCGTTTTTAACGGGCATATCTTCGGGTGCGGCGCTCTTTGCCGCAAGGGTCATTGCAGAGCGCGCTGAAAATGCAGGTAAGCGAATTGTGGTCCTTCTGCCTGACAGCGGCGACAGGTATCTGTCTACGGCGCTGTATAGCTGACCGGTAAAAAATTGCGCTCTGCGCGCCGCAATCTGCGGAACAGTATTCCGTGATTTCACGGGCGTGCAACTGTGTATGTGCGCAATTTTAATTTGTGAATTTTAATTTTGCCGCGGCGGTTGCCTGCCGCGGCAAAATATGCTATAATTAACAAAATTCATTTTATATACGGTAAAGAGTTATGAAGATAACCGATATTCTACAGTCGAAGAGCGCTGTGCTCTCGTTCGAGGTGTTTCCGCCCAAGACGGGCGATAAATTTGACGGCGTATGGCGCGCGGTGGAGGAGATAGCCGCTCTCAGACCCGACTTTATGAGCGTTACATACGGCGCAGGCGGCGGCACTTCAGCCTATACGGTAAAAATTTCCCAGGGGATAAAGGCGCTCGGCGTAAATTCTGTCGCGCACCTTTCCTGTATTTCCTCGACCAAGGCCGACGTAAAGCAAAAGCTTGTACAACTTAAAGAGGCAGGCATTGAAAATATCCTCGCCCTGCGCGGCGATATTCCCGACGGCTTCGACGGCAACCTCGACTATAAATACGCCAGCGAGCTTGTCGCGGAGATAAAGTCGTTCGGCGGATTCTGCATAGGCGGCGCATGTTATCCCGAGGGGCACCCCGAGTCGGACACGCTCTTTTCGGACATAGAGCACTTAAAGCGCAAGGTTGACGCAGGCTGCGATTACCTCACCACGCAGATGTTCTTCGATAACGACCTGTTTTACTCCTTTCTCGCAAAGGCCTATTCGGCAGGCATAACCGTGCCGGTAATTCCCGGCATAATGCCCATAACGCGCGCAAGCCAGATAAAGCGCACTTTAAACCTTTCGGGTTCGCCCCTGCCTGCAAAATTCAGAAGAATTGTCGACAGGTTCGGCGATAACCCTGCTGCGATGCAGCAGGCAGGCGTGGCCTACGCCACAGAGCAGGTCATAGACCTCTACGCCAACGGCATAAAGGCGGTACATATATATTCCATGAACAAGCCTGAAGTTGCCCGTGCGATAAGGGGTAATCTTTCGGAAATAATTTCATGATAACGCTTTTAAACGGCTCGGTCGAACGGTTGGATATAAGAGAGACCCTGCGCTATCTCGGTTATGCCGGGGTGCGCAGCGCCGAGGGTATGGACGACGTTATGTCGGAATGCGAAAAAATGCTGCTGCCTGCGCTTGCTCCGCGGGCAGTGTATGATACATTCCCCTTAAAGTGCGGGGAGAACGATGAACTCGACCTCGGCTTTGCAAAGGTGCACAGTCATTCCCTATCGGTAAATCTTAAGGACAGCACGCGCATAGTGCTGTTCGCCGCCACAGTCGGGGCGGAGGTCGACAGGCTGATATTAAAGTACAGTAAACTTTCGCCGGCACGCGCGTTAGTTTTGCAGGCTATGGGTGCGGCCGCTGTAGAGCAGTGGTGCGACGAGGTTAACGCAGCCATCCGCGCAAAATACGGTGTGACGCGCCCGCGTTTTTCCTGCGGATACGGCGACCTTCCGCTCGCTCTTCAGCGCGATATATTTTCTGCGCTCTCAGTCACAAAACACATAGGCGTAACCCTGACCGAAGGCGATTTGATGATGCCCTCCAAGAGCGTTACGGCAATAGTCGGGATACAGAGCCGCTGAGGTTTCTATCGGAGACTGCGGCGCCCGTTTGTACTGTTTATTGTTTGATTTATTATGAATTTCAGAACATTTTTAAAAAATAATATTGTGTTGCTCGACGGCGCCATGGGCACAGAATTGCAGAACGCAGGTCTGCCTCTCGGCATGCTCCCCGAAGAGTGGAACATATCCCGGCCCGAAGTCGTGGAGGGTATTCACCGCGCATATTTTGAGGCGGGAGCCAACGTGGTATACGCAAATACTTTCGGCGCCAACTGTTTAAAGTTCGGCGACCGCACCGAAGAGATTGTTGCGGCCGGCCTTAAGTGCGCACTGCGTGCCCGCGGAGAAAAAAGCGGGAAATTCGTCGCGCTCGATGTCGGCCCCACGGGCAAACTTTTAAAGCCGCTGGGCGACCTCGATTTTGAGGACGCGGTAAAGATATTCGGCCGCACAATTTCTGCTGGCGTTGCGGCCGGAGCCGACCTCATCGCGGTAGAGACGATGAACGATTTGTATGAACTGAAGGCCGCGGTTCTCGCAGCAAAGGAATGCGGCGGCGGTCTGCCCGTAATCGCCACGGGGGTGTTCGGCTCCGACTGCAAGATGATGACGGGCGCCGAACCCGAGGCGGCAGTCGCGCTTTTGGAGGGGCTGGGAGTGGACGCGCTTGGCGTCAACTGCTCGCTCGGTCCTAAGGAGATGGGCTTAGTTGCAGGGCGCATGTTGCGTTGCGCTTCAATACCCGTAGTTGTAAAACCCAACGCAGGCCTGCCCGAAGAGCGGGACGGCCGCACGGTATACAACGTCGGCGCACGTGAGTTTGCGCAGGAGATGCAAAAAATACTTTCGCTCGGAGCGCGCGTTATCGGCGGCTGCTGCGGTACTACACCCGCATATATAGCCGAACTATCGCGCATGGCGACAGGCTTAGAGCCGCAAAAAATAACCGATAAAAATTTAACGGTGATATCTTCGTATACGCATGCCGTGTATTTCGGCGGCGCGCCTGTGCTCATCGGCGAAAGAATTAATCCCACAGGCAAAAAGCGATTGAAACAGGCGCTCAAAGAGGGCGACTATGCCTATATCCTCGGCGAAGCGGTATCCCAGACCGAGAAGGGAGCGCACGTCCTCGACGTCAATGTTGGCTTGCCTGAAATTGACGAACCTGCCGTTCTGGAGCGCACCGTGTGCGAAATTCAGACGGTTACCGACCTTCCACTTCAGATAGATACCTCAAATGTTGCCGCCATGGAGCGCGCTATGCGCCGCTACAACGGCAAACCTCTTGTGAATTCCGTTAACGGAAAGAGAGAGGTAATGGAGGAGGTTTTCCCGCTCGTTAAAAAATACGGAGGCGCCGTCATCGCCCTCACTCTCGACGAGGACGGTATTCCCGGTACTGCGGAGGGCAGAATAGCGATTGCAAAAAATATCCTGCGCGAGGCGGAAAAATACGGCATATCGAAGAAGGATATCATCTTCGATACGCTTGCCATGGCCGTCTCTGCCGACAAAGGCGCGGCAGATGCCGCGATAGGCGCGTTGCATTACATAAGGCATAGTATGGGGGTAAATACCTCTCTCGGGGTATCGAATATCTCATTCGGGCTTCCCTGCCGCGACCTTATTAACGGCACATTCTTTTCAATGGCGCTTGCAAACGGGCTTTCGGCGGCAATCATAAACCCCAATTCCGCAGAGATGATTAAAACGTACAAAAGTTTTTGCGCGCTGAGCGGTTTTGATGACGGCTGTTTAGATTACATTGATTTTGCAAAAACAGTTCAATCGGGCATAATTGCCGCCCAATCTCAGTCTGCACAAAAAACAGAAGGAGAAAAAACGCTTAAATATTGCGTTGAAAAGGGGCTTAAAAGGGAGGCGGAAGAGGCGGCCGCCGTTCTGTTAAAGTCGCTTTCTCCAATGGAAGTTATAAACGGACAGATAATTCCCGCACTCGACGAAGTGGGAAGGGAATTTGAAAACAAAACGCTCTATCTGCCACAGCTTTTGATGAGCGCCGAGGCAGCTTCGGGTGCGTTTGAAGTTATAAAGGGCGCCTTTTCGGGCGACGGCAATTCCAAGAAGGTAAAAATCGTCATTGCTACGGTAAAGGGCGACATTCACGATATAGGCAAAAATATCGTAAAAACATTGCTCGAAAATTACGGTTTTAAGGTGTATGACTTGGGGCGCGACGTGCCCGCCCGCGCAATCGTCGATAAGGCGAAGGAAGTGGGTGCGGAGATAGTGGGCCTTTCGGCTCTGATGACTACTACTGTCGCTTCGATGAGGGATACTATCGCGCTTTTGAAGGAGGAATATCCCTCGGCCCGCACGCTTGTCGGCGGAGCGGTGCTCAACAGAGAGTATGCCCAGATGATAGGCGCTGCAAAGTATGCAAAAGACGCCATGGAATCGGTGCGCTATTGCGAAGAGGTGGAGCGCGAACTGTACGGGGAAGATAAGTAAGTTAAAAAATATAAAATGCGGCGCGCCCGAATTTTTTCGGGCGCGCCGCATTTTATAATCGTTAGTTCGGCCATATTGCCGGCTCAATTATCGTTTTCAATATATTCGTCGTCCAGTCCGTCTGCAAGTTCGGCGCGGCGCGCCTTTAAAGTTCTTCTGCGCGCTATTATGCAGTCGGCGGCAATTATCGCGCCTGAAAAAACAATAAGCCCTACGCCTATGAATATTGCGCAGTTCATAAAAAACTGCTGGGGCATTACGGTAATTATCTGGTCGTAGCGCGGGTTGAAAATCCAGTTGTCCTTTCCGGGAAAAAATATTGAATGAAAAATTTCAAATGCGCGGTCGAAGTCGATTGCGACGAGGCAGCCTAAAATCATTGGCACGGCTATGGCCGCTACCGCCGTCCAGAACGCAGCCGAATGTCCCTTGGCAGAGCCGAGCTTTACAACTTTAGCAAAGTGCAGCGCAAGAATTATTATGAGTATGCCGGCCGCAGAGCCTGCCAGTGCGACGTCGAGTATAAACAGCGGTTTGCAGTCGGCAAAGTGCGAAATCCCGCTTTCGGTCATTTCAAACACGCCAGCGCTGAACTCTCTCCCCGGCAGCAGCAGATAGTCGAGTATAAGGTCGTAAGCCTCCTTTATTTCGGCATATGTATGCCCGCTAGCCTCTTCGAGATTGAGTGTGTTTATCTGAATATAATAAAACCAGCGGTTTAAAATCGGCAGGCTTATTGAAAAGGAAATGAGGAATACGAACAGCGCAACGGCAAACACCGCCGTAATTATTCCGTTTACAGTTTTTCCCGCCTTTATTTTCCTCATACATTCCTCCTTTTATTTTCGGCTCTCAGGAGCGGAAGAAAAGGCCTTTTCCGATATGACGGTTCCTTCGCTCTCCTTTAAAATGTTGTTGTATGCCTCTTCGAGCATGGAAAGAAGTTCGTCCTTACCCATCTCTTTTATGATGCGTATGCGGTATTTTGCCGTCTGTAACCGTTTTCCCTTAAGATTGAAATTTTCGGGAAGCAGGTAGGCCTGTTCTGTGCCGTCTCCGAACCCGTTTTTAATATCGACGGCAAAATATGCCATATTTTTGGCATAGTATGCGTTATATCCCTCGGCGATGTTATGCTCAAACAGCGCAGACATATCCCTTGTTGACTGTCTTGAGGCCACCGCCGTTACGTTCTCTCCGTTGCCCGTATTCTTTCTCGCCTCTGAAAGGGAGAGCGGAGTACCCTCTCCGTCTGCAAGATATGTACCCATGGAAGGGTCGAGCATTATCCAAGTGCGCCTCTTTCTATCGTAAATTTCAGTGACGACGTGGTTGTCCAAATCATACGGCGAAAAGGGATACATATATACCCTGCGCGCATATATTCCCAAAGCAAGGCAGCATTCGGTAAGTATTTTGGCCTTATTAAGGCAGTTTATGCCGTGTTCGGGCTTCTCGAAGCTGTATTCCATCAATGCAAGCGAATTGCACGGCACATGATTATCGTAATAGCTCTCATGTTTCAGTCTCGGATGCAGCCAGCGGCACAGGCGGAGCGCCCGTTCAAAATCTCCGCCTTTGCCGGCAGCTTTTTCTATTGGGTAGCGCAAAAGCAACTGTGCATATTCAGGGCAGTTGAATTTGTAAGTAATATCAATGTTCCGTCCGGCGGCAAAGTTTTTTGTGTTGAATAAAATACCGCTATATATGTCCCACAATAGCTGCTGAACCTGCTTGCTTTCTTGTTTATTCATAACGTCCTCCGTTTGCTTTTGTCGGGAATATTATATCACTCAAAGCAAGAGTTTTCAACTTGCTGAAAGTTGAGTGCGCTATACTGCAGGTTGAAAAAATCTCAACCGCAGGTTGAGTGCCCTTTTTCGCACGGCGTTCTGTCGCGCATAGCGGCAGAAAGGGCGATGAGCGCCTGTGACGGAACATAGAACAGCCAGATTATAATGTTAATGGCAAAGCGCCAGTCTGACGGGATGCGTATACCGACTATATCGGCGGCGTTCAGGCCTACGCATACGTCGCACCCTATAAATAACAGCAGGCCGGTTGCAAACACAATATATCTGCCGGCCCTTTTGCACAGGCAGGCGGCCTCGGCAAAATTCAATAACAGATTTAAAAAGTAAAATACGGCAAGAGCCGCAGTAAGCGTTCCGTCAGGCACTACTAATGCGGCCGCAATGACGCCTGCCGTGCAGATGCCCGTGCGCACGGGGCCGCTCACCGCAAAATATTTTTTGTCTGCACGTATGCAGAGTATGCGGGCATAGTAGCAAAGCTGCGCCGCCGAAAAGAATGCAAGGGAAAGGGGATAGTTTGTGTTGAGTATTACCATCACATAGTCGGCGCAGGTTGTAAAAATAAGCGCCGCCAAAACCGTTATATTCTCTTTTAGTCTGTCTTTCCCGTTTTCAAGCAATGCAACCGCCGCAATAACGGCAGCCGTCGGCGCAATAAAAAATTCTACCGTCCGTACCTCTTCATATTTCTTTAAAACATTGAGTGCGGTAGTGGCTATCAGTATACCTGCAAGCGCCGCTGTCAAAAGAATATATGCCGCCGCGGCGGCCGTGTGCCTTCTCTTCATGCATACAGTTTAAAACAATCGTCTAAAAAAGGCAAGCGACTTTTACGCGCGGCGGGGCGGACACAGGTAATATTAATTTAAAATATATAAAATTTTACCTGATTTTTACAATTCTGTGCGCATTTTTTTACTTGTATGCAATATAATATAGCTGTAGCAGAGGAAAATCTGCCAAAATTCCTTTAAGATGCATGTGCGGTAAAGCACAGCGTTTTACGTCGGCGGAATGAGCCGCGCGGCGGACGGGGGAAAAGTCGAAAAAGTGCACGGCGGTTGAAACATTCAACCATGCACTTTTCCGGCGAAAATAATTTGTTGTGCAATCATTGTAAACGCCGCGGCAATATATGCCGCGGCATTTTTACTTCATGGGTTTTGCCGCGGCGCTTTTGTATAAGCGCCGCGGCTTTTAAGTCATACGACGGGACGAGGTTGAATATCTATATTTTAACAATCTCTGAGGTGACCGATGTTGAATTATTACCGTTTGGGGGCGGAAGAGACGCTTAAAAGTCTCAACTCGTCCCCTATCGGCATTACCGCGGGCGAGGCCGAGGCCCGATTAAAAAAATATGGCGCAAACGCCCTTGAGAGCGGCAAAAAAGCAGGCTTTTTCAAATTGTTCATTTCACAGTTCAAAGATGTGATGACAATTCTTCTGATGGCGGCCGCGGCGGTAACAGCCGTAATAGCCGCTATTTCGGGCGATAAGTCAGATTTGACCGATACTTTTATCATAATATTTATCATTATTCTCAATGCGCTGGTGGGCACCATCCAGCAATACCGTGCCGATAAGGCGATAGAGGGGCTGAAAAAACTTTCCGTATGCAAGGTGAAGTGTGTGCGCGGCGGGAAAGATATGGAGATTAGCAGCGAAGAGCTTGTTCCCGGCGATGTGATTTCGCTTTCCGAGGGCGACATGGTGCCTGCGGACTGCCGCGTTCTAAGCTGCGCGGCTCTCAAGTGCGACGAAAGCGCCCTTACAGGCGAGAGCGTGGGCGAGATGAAGTCGGCAGCCCCCGTAAAGGGCGATAACATATCTGTTTCAGCGCAGAAAAATATTCTGTTTTCATCATCGTATGTATTGAGCGGCACGGCAACTGCCGTAGTGTTTGCAACCGGCATGAATACCGAAATAGGAAGAATTGCCGCCATGCTTTCGGGCGCGAAAGAGAGCCCTACTCCCCTTGAAAACAGTTTGAATAAGCTCGGCAAATTCATAACGGGCTTCGTGCTCGCCGTCACTGCTGTGATATTTATTCTGTCCCTCATTGTGCGGCACGACAACATAGCCGGCAATTTTATGACGGCGGTCGCCATAGCCGTCGCCGCCATACCCGAGGGGTTGCCCGCCGTCGTTACAATAATAATGGCGATGGGCGTCCAGCGCATGAGCAAAAAAAATGTGGTCATACGCAAATTAAAGTCGGTGGAAACGCTGGGCGGCTGCAACTTTGTGTGTACAGACAAGACGGGCACTCTTACCGAGAACAAAATGCGCGTAGCCGAGGCCGAGGGAAGCTCCGCCGGGCGGGGGTTGTTTCTGTTATGTATGCACGCCTGCGTCAACGTGAAGGGAGCGCCGGGCGCATATATCGGCGACCCCACCGAAGTCGCGGTAAAAGATTATGCGCTCGCATTCATGCGGGAACCTGAAATTTTGCGTGTGGCTGAAATTCCGTTTTCTTCTGAGAGAAAAATGATGACGGTGGGGGTAAATCTTTCGCCCGGGCAGGCGGACCGGGGCAATGCTTACGGCATATACAGCGGCCAATTTTCTTTTTCAAAGGGTGCCCCCGATGTTATTTTGCGCTCCTGCACGAAAATTTACTCCGACGGCGGCGTGCGGCCGATAACGGAGGAGGACAGAAAGCGCATCCTGTATTTAAACGACGATATGAGCGGACGCGCGCTGCGGGTGCTGGCCTTTGCCTTCCGCGAGGGTGAGGCGAGGGAAAGCGGACTTACATATCTCGGCCTGTGCGGCATGACCGACCCTATAAAAGAGGGTGTGCCGCAGGCCGTTGCCGAATGTGTGCGCGCAGGGATAACGACCGTTATGATAACGGGGGACCATAAGCGCACGGCGTTTGCCATAGCAAAAAAGGCGGGCATAGCCTCTGAAGAGCGGCAGGTCGTTTCAGGCGAGGAACTCGATAAAATGACGCCTTTGCAGTGGCGTGAGACTGTAAAGATGTGCACGGTATTTGCGAGGGTCACTCCGCGCCACAAAAATGCCATCGTAGGCTACCTCAAAGAGAACGGCAACGTCGTAGCCATGACGGGCGACGGGGTGAACGACGCTCCGTCGATAAAGACCGCAGATATCGGCATAGCCATGGGCAAGAGCGGCACCGACGTTACAAAAAACGCCTCCGATATGGTTATAACGGACGACAACTTCACCACGATTGTTGCCGCCGTGCGCGAGGGAAGGCGCATATTTTCAAATATAAAAAAGACAATTTGCTTCTTCTTAGCTACAAACCTTGCCGAAGTGCTCGCCGTGCTGTTTGCCTCTTTAGTATTTTTCAACTTTGAATTTCTCCGCTCTACGCAGCTGCTTTGGATAAATCTAATCACCGATAGTTTTCCCGTGCTCGCCCTCGGCTGCGAACGGGCAGACGACTACGCCATGCAGCGCCCGCCCGAGCGCGCCGAAAAGGCGCTGTTTTCGCGCGGGGCTATGGGTTCGGTGCTCTTTTTCGGACTTTATATGACCT
This sequence comes from uncultured Clostridia bacterium, assembly GCA_944368155.1. GTDB lineage: Bacteria > Bacillota > Clostridia > Christensenellales > Borkfalkiaceae > Coproplasma. The sequence continues at coordinate 11,912 of CALVWW010000013.1, read as the reverse complement.
TGGTTACCCTCGGCGTATTCATTGCGGCGCTTGCATTGTGGGGCAATGCCGTCGCCAGTACTATGACTTTTCTCACGATATCCTTCCTCGAACTTTTTCATTCCTTCAATACACGTTCGGAGAGGGCTTCGGCGTTTGCTGGACTTTTCACGAATAAAATTCTCATTGCGACCGTACTTATCGGCCTTGGCGTAAACATACTCCTGTGCGCAGTTCCGCCACTTTCGGCGGCGTTCGGTCTTGTGATGCTTACGCCCGCTCAATGGGGCATAGTCGCCGCTCTTTCGCTTTCCGTTGTGCTAATCGGCGAAATTTATAAGGCTGTGCTAAGATTTCTCGACAGGAAAAAGGGGCGCTCCGCGCTGCCGGTGCATACTGCCGTCAGGCGTAAAATCAGACAGTCATAAATTAATGTTCCACGGGCGCGCCGCATTTGTTTGCGGCGCGCCTCATTCTCTTTAGCGGCCGTAATGTATTTTTCTTTTGCCGGGACCGAATATTGTTTTACAACTTGCCGTTTTGGTGGTAAAATATTCTGGAAATACTAAAGGCGGCGCGGCCGCCCGTTTAAAGAGGAAGATAAGATGAATTACAGGCAGGAATCATTGAAAAGACATGCCGAATGGCGCGGCAAGATTGAAACAAAGGTGCGCGTTCCCGTGGACAGCCGCGAGGCGCTCTCTCTCGCATATACCCCCGGTGTTGCCGAGCCTTGTCTTGCAATACAGCGCGAGCCGGAAAAGAGTTTTGAACTCACACGCAGGTGGAATACCGTTCCGGTGATAACCGACGGTACCGCCGTCCTCGGACTCGGCGATATCGGTCCCGAGGCGGGCATGCCTGTTATGGAGGGCAAGTGCGCGCTTTTCAAGGCGTACGGCGGAGTGGACGCCTTCCCCATATGCATAAAATCCAAAGATGTTGACGAAATAGTCAACACAATTAAATTAATTTCAGGGTCGTTCGGCGGCATAAATCTGGAGGATATTTCCGCACCGAGATGCTTTGAGATAGAGACGAGGCTCAAAAACGAGCTGGATATTCCCGTGTTCCACGACGACCAGCACGGCACGGCAATAGTGATGGCGGCCGCGCTTATAAACGCCGCTAAGGTGGTAAACAAGGATGTTCACTCCTTAAACCTTGTAATAAACGGAGCGGGCGCCGCAGGAATTGCCATAGCAAAGTATCTGTTAAAGCTGGGTGTGGAAGACATTGTCATGTGCGACAGATTCGGTGTAATCTGCAGGGGCGCCGCAGGCATGAACGCGGCGCAGGCGGAAATGGCCGAAATTACAAATATACGCGGTCTTAGCGGCTCTCTTGCCGACGCAATGCGCGGAGCGGATGTGTTTATCGGCGTTTCGGCCCCTAATGTTGTTTCAAAGGATATGGTGCGCAGTATGGCGGAGAGAGCTATAGTTTTCAGCTGTGCAAACCCCGTTTCCGAAATTTCGCGCGAGGACGCTTTGGACGCAGGGGCGGCCGTAGTCGGCACAGGTTCGTCCGAAAAGCCTAACCAGATAAACAACGTGCTCGTGTTCCCCGGCCTCTTCCGCGGGGCTCTCGACGTACGCGCAAAGGATATTAATTTTGACATGATGCTCGCAGCATCGCGCGGGATAGCCGAATGCGTGGGCGACAGACTTTCGCCCGACTTTATTCTGCCGTACGCCTATGACAAGTCTGCGCACGAGGCAGTCGCAAAGGCGGTGGCGGAGGCCGCCATAAGGAGCGGCGCCGCACGCATATAATTAGTTACAACTTGTTAAAACAGTGCAGTTGAAAAGCCGCTTCGCAAAAACGAAGCGGCTTTAAATTTATATTTAATAAAAAAATGAATTTATTGCGGCGGAAAAATAATTATTAATTAAGTAAATCGCCGAAAAACTGATAAACGCCCGAATTTATTTTGCTGATACCTCTTTTTCACAACTTACCGAAAACTCTCGCCGCAAAGATTTTTGCAAAGCAAAAAGATTTGCGGCGAAATATTGTTTTACATTAAATGTTTGCGTATGGCCTTTATGGCCGTGTCGGCAATCAGGCGTGAACCGCGGTGGGTGGGGTGTACGCCGTCGGCCGAATATTCGGTGTAGCGGATAGACTCCGAAAGTCCGTTGAACATTTCATCGTAAGCTACAAATTCGTCGGCAATTTCCACGGCTATGCTGTGGATTATCTCAAGCTCTTTGTTGAACAGCGGGCGCATACGTTTTTTGTCGGGAGCAGGCATCAGGAAAGGTTCCAGAACAATGAGCACTATGCCCGCTTCTTTAATCTTTAACAGCAGTTCGCGGTAGTCGCGCTCAAATTGTTTCAGGTCGAGCTGCTTGCCGTATTTGAACTGATGAATGACATTGTTTATGCCTATCATGAGCACAGCGGCGTCGGGCTTTAAGTCTATAACGTCGGCATTGACGCGCGCTAAAATGTCGCAGACCTCATTGCCGCTAATGCCCTTATTGATAAGCTGAATGTCCATGTCGGGATAAATAGGGCGGAGTTTGTCGGCAAGTATTTTGACGTATCCGTTTCCCAACGAATTTTCGTCCGTTCTGTCGCGTTCACAGTCGGTTATGGAGTCGCCGATAAAAACAATTTTCATAGTTCCCCTCGCATATTCTTTCTACCCATACATTTTAGCATATTGCCATAGTAAAAATCAAGCCCCGCATAAAAAAAGTGTTGAATATTTTATGTCGGGATAAATGTCCGCTTTATATAATATGTCTGAATAATTTAATGATTAAATAAGGCCTCGTTTATAGGCGGAATTTTTTTCGGGCAAAGTAAAACCCCGTCAGGGACGGGGTTAGTTTATTGCTATTTTGCACATTTGCGCATTTTTGCAGCCGTAAAAATATTGTAAGTTTTATACTCTTTTTCTTTGAGGTACAGGAGCTTCTGAATGTTGTATATTGCAAACATGACAACAAGCGCAAGCGCAACTACCAGAACTGTGTATATCCAGTTAATCGTGAACCAGCCGTATTGCGCCCGTTCGCCGATGTACAGGAACCCGAACGGCACTCCGTCGGGATTATATATATAGAAGTAATTGCATGCCATTCCGAGTACGTCGTTAAAGTAAGAGTTGAGAATGATTGACGGAATGAGCAGAATGAGAAGAACGATTATGCCGCAGAAGAATGACTTCAGGTCTATTCTGACGATTTTCATGATTACGGCATACAGCGCGCCCAACACAATAAATATGTGACCCCAAATATAAGTCTGCGGCCTTATTGCCAGAATTGTAGAATATCCTTCAAGGGCTTCTGCAAATATCAGCGAGCCGAATGCGGCAATGAGGTTGAGGCACCATACGACGGAAGTTGCAGTTTTGCTTCTGAATATCAGTGCAACAAACACCATGATATTGCCGAAGTGGCATACCTGCAGGGGGATAATGTCGGGGCAGAATCCCGTTCTTACATAGATATCTATATTCCTGAGCAACAAGATGCCCAAAGAAATCGTGCCTATAACGACGCCGACGATATATCTTACTTTGTAGCTTCTTTTGCGAAGCAACAGGTATATCACTGTCATTATTATTACAGGTGCAAGCATCAGCAAATAATGCCAGACAGACCACATTTCAAATTTCATAATGATTCACCAACCCGCATTGAAGAATATTGCAAAATACTAGAAGTGCGACCTAATGAAAGAATTACCTGAAAACGCATCTCTCATAGCGACATAAAGAGTATAACATTAAATAAATTAAAAAGCAATACGGTTCAGTGTAAATTACAGGTAATTATTAATTTCAAGTCTCACAAACATGCCGCGCACTGCAGTGCGCGGCATGTTTGTGAACCATTTGGCGCAGATGGTGAGATTTGCGCCTTGAGCGGACGCGCCCTGCTTTTAAAATGACTTATGTCGCAAGGCGGGTTTCCCGCCGCAGCAGGACTCAATTTGCGTATACCTGCGCCTCAGCAGGGTGAATTTGCGCAATTATACACTTCGCGGGCTCTTAAAATTGCGCAAAGAGGGGCTGGCCCCTAAAGCTCACGAAAAATGCCGAGCACGGCTTGCTCGGCATTTTTGTGAATAGGTTGGCGCAGATGGTGAGATTTGCGCCTTTAGCGGACGCGCCCCGGTGAAAGGTGGGTGTCCACCTTTCAGTTTGCGTATTGTAAGCCGCTGTTGCTTAATTCGTACGCAAACCGCTCGCTCTCGCTCGCGCCTCCCGCCCTCAAATCTCACCATAACACAAAATTACAACCAAAAAAGCGGAGAGGAATTTTCCTCTCCGCTTTTTTGGCGCAGATGGTGAGATTTGAACTCACGCTGCAGTTTCCCGCACTACTCCCTTAGCAGGGGAGCCCCTTGAGCCACTTGGGTACATCTGCATATGCAAATGTTTTGCGTGCAGATAGCTCTTGTCGGCACGCGTCTTTTGGCCTGCGCCGTAAAGACTTACACAATATATCACATTTTTGCCGTTTTGTCAAAACTTTTATCAAAAGGTTTTGCAAAAAGTAATGCAAATTTTATGTCGGGCTTTTTTTAATGCCGCCGCGCACAAAATTTTGCGCGCGGCGGCACAATTCTGCGCGTTAAATTACCTTGTCAGCCTCTCCAGGGCGAGTTTATAAATCTTAAAGCATTTTTCAATCTTTTCAAACGTTATATATTCGTTCGCCTGATGAATTGTGCTCTCTTCGCCGGCTTCCTCGGGCCCGAAAGCGGCGCCGCGCTTAAGTGCTCTTGCATATGTGCCGCCGCCTATTGCGATGGGCTGAACGTCCGTTCCGCACACCTCGTTGTATACGTCGCACAGCGTTTTTATCAGGAATCCGTCTTTTTCACCGTATAAAGGTGCCTGTGAGTGCATGATTTTATAGGGTATGCCGTATCCGTTTATTCTCGATAATATCTGGCTTTCGGTCATCGTGGCGGGATAGCGTATGTCGCAGGTGACGGCAATCTCCTCGCCGCTGCTCTTTATCATGTCGGGCGAAAAGGTGAGTTCGCCGGTCTCGTCCTTAAGTCCTTTCAAAGAGAACTGCTCTTTGAAAAGCATATCTGCCATGCCGTCGAGCTTTAAGTAGCGCAGCATTGGTTCTATTGCGTTAACGCCCTCTCCCGGCGTTGAGCCGTGCGCCGACTTTCCGTGCGATACGACTTTGCCGTTTTCAAGGCTCAGCCCGTATGCAGAGGGGTCGCCGTATGAGGAATCTGCCGATGCGGAACATAAATCGCACACCATGTTCGCGCGTTCGCCGCCCTTGAGTTCGGCAAAGCGTGCTCCCTTTACGGTATAGGTGAACTTTATGTGCAGTATGCCCTTTTCGGCGTAGATAACGGGGAAGTCGGCGTCGGGAGAAATTCCCTCTTCGGGCATGTGCGCAACCTTGTTGTAGTGCTCAATGCACGCCCAGCCCGTCTCTTCGTTGCAACCGACAATCAGTTTTATCTTGCGCGAAGGGGTAAACCCCTCGTCTTTGAGCGCCTTTAGGCAATAGAGCATAATTATTGCGGGACCCTTGTCGTCCATGGTGCCCCTGCCCCAGATGCGGCCGTTTTCATTGTCTATCTCGCCGCCGAAAGGTTCATGCTCCCAGCCGCTGCCGGCGGGCACCACGTCGAGGTGGGCGAGCACGGCAAATTCCTCGCCTTCGCCGAAGATAACTTCGCCGGCATAGTTGTCGTAGTTGTGCGTTTCGAAACCCATATTTTTAGCAAGGCTTAAAAAGTAGGTGAGAGCCTCGGCCGCGGGCGCGCCGAAGGGCATCCCGTGCTCCGCAGGCTGTTGGTAGGAAGGGAAACGCACTATCTGCGAAATTTTCTTTTTGATTTCGTCGGTGTAAACTGACATATAAAAAACCGTCCTTGAACGCGCGGAATGCCGCGCGCTTATAAAATGTAGTTTCCGCCCGCCAAATTTTTTGCGCGCGGCTTAAAAATATTATACACTTTTTTAATTTTATGTTAAAATGATTTTAAGAACAATTTTACTTTTTTATCGGAGAAAAGCAAAGTGCACGAAGGTCACAGGCGCAGGCTGTATGAAAAACTTAAAAACGGCGGAAACCTTTATGAGCACGAATTGCTCGAAATTCTGCTCTTCAACGCCTATCCCCGAAAGAACACAAACCCTATAGCGCATGAACTGCTCAACCGCTTTCCGAGTATTGCAGAGGTGCTTTCGGCTGACTTTGAAGAGCTTATCTCTGTGCCGGGCGTGGGCGAACAGGTGGCGCTCTATCTTATGTGCGTGGGGCAGTGCGTTGAAAAGGGCAACAATGCGACTTCATTTACCGTGCTCGCAAACAGGGGCGACATTTACGACTTTGTTAAGCTTAGAATGCGCGGCCTTTCCGTGGAAAAACTTGAGCTGTACTTTCTCGATAAGAATGGCAAACTTATGAGAATATGCCGCTTTTCTTCTGGCGACAGCGACAAAGTGGTCGTTCAGCCGGAAGAAGTCATAAAGCTGATTTCCGTTTCGCACCCGTACGGCATGATTATCGCGCATAACCATACCGGCGGAGGCTCGCGTCCTTCGCAGATGGACGATGATTTTACAAAGCAGTGCCAGATAATATGCAGCATGAACAACGTCCGCCTTTACGACCACGTCATTTACTCCTCCGACAGCGATATTTTCAGCTACTTCGACGCGGGCAGGCTGGATGAAATCGAGCGCGAATACTCAATCCGCAACCTGATTAAGCATGGAAAATAAACACAGATTCAAACTGAATTACGAAGACGTCCGCAAATGGCTTGGCGCGGCGATAGTCGTGTCTGTTATAATTATGGAGCTGGTTATCTGCGCGCAGTATGGAGCCCAGTATCTGGCTGGCGACAGGGGCGATAACGGACAGTGGTGGATGTACGTAATGCTCGTCGTCTGCTGTGTGTTTTTAAGCGTTTCTGTCGCGCTCGGTTTTTATGTTGTAAAACCGCTCAACGTAAAAATCGGGATGTACGGCGCCGACCTGTTTTTTTTGCTTATTGTTTCCATTATAACTGGCAACGATTTTACCGTCATACTCTATTGCCTTGCGGCAACCGAGCTTTATATGAGCTGCGACAGGTTCAGGACAAATATAATACTTTTCGGCGTAAGCGCCGCGGTATTCGTTGCGTCATTTGTACTCGGCTGGGTACGAGTATACAGCGGAGCTTCGCTCCCTATGTCCATAACCGAAATTCTCGGCGGCTGTCTCTTCGGCCTCATCGTTCTATGCATACACTTCATCATTGTCGTGGCGGTAATGCGTTTCTACCGCATGAGCAGGCAGCTTTCCGCAGCTCTTTCCGAGGCGGACGAGAACAAGGCGGAACTCAAGTCGGCCTATGAAAAGCTCTCGCAGACGGCAGTATTTGAAGAGCGCAACAGAATAGCCAAAGACATACACGATAATGCCGGGCACTCTATAACTACCGTCATAATGCAGACAGAGGCGGCCAAACTGCTCATAGACAGCGACCCGGAGGCGGCAAAAAGTAAAATAATCTCGGCCAATATTCAGGCCAAGAACGCGCTTGAGCAAATGCGTTCCAGCGTCCACCTGCTGGCAGGGCGTCCTGCCGCGACTTCGTTAAAGGACGGCGTCGAGGAGATTGTTGCGCAGACTGTCGATTCTACAGATTTGAAAATAAGGTGCGACGTTGAAGATATTTCGCTGGAGGAGGAGCGCACGCGCTTCCTGTGCAACAGCGTAAAGGAATGTATTTCCAACGGCATACGCCACGGCGGCGCCACTGCATTTTATATCGAAGCAAGGAAGAGAAACGACGAAGTCACGTTGCTCGTATCTGACAACGGCAGCGGCATAGCGGCCGGAGCGGTAGAGGGGTACGGACTTAAAAGCATGCGCGAAAAGGCTGCTGAATTCGGCGGAGGTATACGGCTTTCAGGCGAGCCGGACGAGGGTTGCGAAGTTGAAGTGACGATAAAGGTTTAGTTAAATGATGGCGCGCATACCCCGCGCGAAAATTTTGTGAGAGTATAAAAACAAATAACGGCGCAGCGAAAATTTTGTGAGGTATTTTATTATGATTAAAGTAATGCTTGCAGACGACCAGAAAATTCTCTCCGAGGGCATAAAGAGCGTTCTGGAAACATGCCCCGATATTTCTGTGTGCGGAATTGCTTACGACGGAGTGCAGGCCGTCGAGATGGCCCGCGCTTTAAATCCGGACGTAATACTCATGGATGTGCGCATGCCGGAAATGAACGGCGTAGCCGCAACCAAGAGAATAAAAGAAATCTGCCCCGATACCAAGATAATTATTCTGACGACATTTGACGACAGCGACTATATTTTAAGCGGAATAAACAACGGCGCAAGCGGTTATCTTTTGAAGGATATCGGCTCGGCGGCGCTCATAGACGCCATCAAGAACGCATATGCGGGCGATACTATTCTGCCTTCGAAGATAGCAAAAAAAATAACCGACGCCGCAATGCTCGTCTCTTCGGACAAGCAGTTAAAGCTTAAAAAGGCCTTCGGCCTGTCCGACAGGGAGGTCGATATCGCTCTCATGCTTGCAGACGGGTTTACCAACAGGCAGATTGCTTCGGCCATAAAGCTCTCCGACGGCACAGCGCGCAACTACATAAGCTCTATATATCTGAAGCTCGGCGTAGACAGCAGGATAAGCGCAATAAATAAAATAAAAGAAATAACCTGAACAATAATTTTGCTTTGAATAGGGCATAGTGCGGGGCAAATTAAAAAGGCGGCGGTTTTTTATGGGTAACAGATTTAAGGGAAAAACAGTTGTCGTGACCGGAGCGAGCAGCGGCATAGGTATGGCGGCGGCCAGGCTTTTCAAGGCTGAAGGCGCCGAGGTTGTCTGCCTTGCCCGACGGGCAGTGAATGACTTTGAGTGCATTCCGACCGACGTTACCGACGAAGAGGCCGTATTTTCCGCTGTGGAAAAGATAATGAGGGGGCACGGCAGGATAGATGTTCTCGTCAACAACGCGGGCATGGGCATATCCGGGGCGGTGGAAGATACCTCGCTCCCGGACGCAAAAGCAATATTCGACGTGAATTTTTTCGGCGCGCTCAATGTGATAAAGGCCGCGGTGCCCGCAATGCGGCAAGGCGGCGGGGGTACAATTATCAATGTAAGCTCCGTGGCGGCAGAGCTTGCCATTCCCTTTCAGTCCTTTTATTCGGCGACGAAGGCGGCGCTCTCCTCGCTTTCGTACGCGCTTCGCAACGAGGTCGCGCCTTTCAACATAAAGGTGGCTTGCGTGCTCCCGGGAGATGTTAAGACGGACTTTACTTCGGCACGCAAAAAAAATGCCGCAAACAGCCCGGCCTACGGCGAAAGAATCGCCCGTGCTGTCGCGGCGATGGAGCGCGACGAAGAAAACGGCATGCCGCCTGAGAAGATAGCAAAGTGCATTGTGCGTCTTGCCTCAAGGAAAAACCCTCCCGTAGCCGCGGCGGGTGGAACCAAGTACAAAATTTTCCTTTTTCTGAAAAAAATTCTGCCCTGGCGGCTGGTAAATTACATAGTAGGCCGGCTTTACGGCTGAACGCCGCCGGCGCCTGAACCTCACCGCATACAGAGTAAGGGCAATGCCGCGGGTTGACAATTTTTTTTCATTTCCGTATAATAAAAGAGCGGCGGCAAAATAATTAATGTGCTGCGCGTTCAATTGCGGCTTATGCCGTCCATGCAGTATATGCAGGCAGGTACAGATATGAAGATATGCATATTCGGCGCTTCGAGCGCCTATATTGACGAAATATATATAAGGGAGGTGGAGGCGCTTGCCGAAAAGATGGCGCTCCGCGGACATTCGCTGGTGTTCGGTGCGGGCGCTACGGGCGTTATGGGCGCGGCGGCGCGCGGCACAAAGGCCGGCGGCGGCTATATCCACGGCGTAATTCCTGAATTTTTCCGCGAAGAGAGGGTGGAAAAAATATACACTGAATGCGATAAGCTCACATATACAAAATCTATGGCCGAGCGTAAAACGCTGATGGAGGACGACTGCGACGCGTTTATAATAGCGCCGGGCGGCATAGGTACTTTTGAAGAGTTTTTTGAAGTTATAACCCTCAAGCAGCTCGGCAGGCACAAAAAGGCCATTGCGATGTTCAATATTGAGGGCTATTTCGACACGCTTGAAACCTTTATGCGCGAGATGGCGCAAAAGAAGTTCCTTGCAGAGGGATGCCTTCATATGTATAAATATTTTACCGACGCCGATGAGCTTTTAGATTATCTCGAAAATTATTGCCCCCCGTCTGAATCTTGGAGAGAGCTTAAAAGCATCGATTGAGGACAGGGCGGTGATTTCTGTGATTTTTGTCTGCCTGGGCAATATTTGCCGCTCGCCCATGGCGGAACTTGTCTTTAAGCAGATGGTTAAGGAGCGGGGGCTGGAGCTTTCGTTCAGTATCTCCTCGCGCGCAACTTCCGACGAGGAGGAGGGGAACTCCGTTTATCCGCCGGCAATGAAGATATTGCGCGCGCACGGCATAGAGGGCGGGCACATTTCCCGCCAGCTCACAAAGCGCGAGGTGATAAACGCCGACTATGTGCTCGTGATGGATTCGGGAAATCTCTTCGACGTGCTCCGCCTGACCGGCGGCGCCTGTTCCGACAAGGTGTTCAAACTGTGCTCGTTTACCTCACGCCCGCGCGATGTGGCCGACCCGTGGTACACGCGCGATTTCGAGAGGGCGTTTTCGGACATTTCTGACGGGTGCGCAGGGTTTTTGAATTATGTTCTCTCGGAGCACGGCGAAATGCTCGGCTACGACAGCCGCTATTGACCGAGACATAAATCGGGTATTATTAAATTACTTCGGGGCGCGTGGCTGAATTTAAAAATTCAGTCGCGCGCTTTTTGTTTGTGCCGTAAGGCTTAACGGCGCGCTTTTTGAGCATAATAAAATAGTGTTATATGCATTTTTTGGGCGTTTGCCGAACGTGCCGCAGTTTTGCGGCCGCATGGCGGCATGTGAAATTATTGTGAACGTTTGATTTTTCAACGGACATATACTTGCAAAACCTGCCTTTTGGGTGTAAATTTTTTAAAAAGAAATTCTGATAAGGAGGATATTATTATGGGCGATAAAAAAGGTAACGGCGGATTCGCTTTGCTGTGTTGCTTTGTTGCACTGGGAGTTGCGGCGGTAATTACGTTTATAACGTATCTGCTGCCCCTCATCAGCACAGACATAGCGGTGGGCGGAGATGTTATGAACATTCTCGACCTCGTCTGCAAAATTGTTTCACTCATAGGCCTTGCGTTCGGCGCGTTTGCGTTTGCCGGCAGGCACGGCGGCTTTTTCAAAGTGCTGACGGCGATTTTCGTTCTCGTATTCGTGGCGGCAATCGTGCTCGTTATAGTAGGCATAGTCTGATTAAAGCATGAAGCAATGACGCAAAATAAGCGGGACGGATTTAATCCGTCCCGCTTATTTTGCAAATTACCGTAAAATTATCAGTTTGTTCTTCGCACGGGTGATTGCGGTGTAGAGCCAGCGGTTTGCATCCTCTTTAAAGGCGTAGCTTTCGTCAAAGACTATAGCGCTGTCGAACTCCGAACCCTGCGCCTTGTGACAGGATATGCAGTAGCCGAACTCAAACCTGTTCAGCGTGAACGCCCCGGTGGCGTTGCCCTCTTCGTCGAACCGCTCGAAATAGTCGCCGTGGCGGTAGCGGTACATTCCGTTTTCGAATATGCCCGTATCAAACGGCACTGTCTCAGGGCAGTCCTCGCTTAAAAAATCGGCGCGGAAGGTCATAAAGCCCATGCTTTCACCCTCGTATTTAACTTCGCGCACAAAGCCTATTATGCCGTTTACCATGTTGTAGCGCATCTCTTCGTCGATGAACTGTTCCCAGTTGTTGAGCGTGCATATCAGTTTTTCGCCCGCCTGCGGCAATCCTTCAAAGCCGCGGTATGC
>CALVWW010000012.1 GCA_944368155.1 uncultured Clostridia bacterium | reverse complement strand
AGCAAGAGGAAGGTACAGTTTCAGATTTACGGCTCGTCTTATTCGGGAACAGGTAATCTCTCGAACGGCGGTTACATTGGTTCAAGTACAATCAATATCACAAACACGGGCACATTCAGCGAGCATACATACGAGGTGAAGAATAGTTCAGGTGCAGTTATAAAAACTGCGTCGACAAAATCTTTTTCACTTTCGGGATTGTCGGATGGACTGTATTCAGTTTCATACCTTGGTGGTACAGAATGGAAAGATTCTAATAATATACGAGATTTTCCTCGCGCGGTCAAAATCGTCGCGGATTTTCAGTTCCGCGTTGATACAACAAAGCCTACGATGAGCGGAGCTTCTACCTCGACGACGGGTAAATATGTGAACTCGACGTTTACTGTAAGGGGCAACGATTCCGGCAGCGGCGTGGACAAAATTTATTGGTTGCAGCCGGGCGCAGGTTCGTATTCATCTACAAGCTCATCGAGCAAAACAATTTCCGCAAGTTCGACGAACGGGCTGTATCGTTTTTATACCGTGGACGAGGTGGGTAATCAGTCATCTACTTATTATGTGTATCTCGATACAGTTGCGCCCGCGGGAACATTCTCGTTGGAGAATGGAAATACGATTGCTTCGGGCGGTTCGACAAAAGAGGCTTTCACGTTCTCTGCAACGGATAGCGGTAGCGGCGTTACGAAGATAGAGTATAAAAAGCCGTCATCTTCAACGTGGAGTACCTATACAGCGGGGACTGAAATTCAGCCCACAGCGGCACAGGGTATGTACACATTCCGCATAACGGACAAGGCTTCAAATACCGCGACATACACGATAACCGTTGCCGACCCTTGCGCGAACGGACATTCATATACTTCAAAGGTGACGGCTCCCACTTGTACGGCGGGCGGTTATACAACCTATACTTGCAGCGCCTGCGGCAGCAGTTACAGGAGCAATACAACGCAGGCACTCGGTCATAGTTATAAAGCAACTACTACAACAGGCTCGTGTACGGAGGGAGGTTATACCACATACACCTGCACAAGGTGTGGCGACAGCTATACCGACAATTCAACGGGAGCAACGGGGCACAGCTATTCGGCAACGGTTACAGCTCCTACCTGTACAAGCAGCGGGTACACCACGTTTACTTGCACGAGGTGTGGCAACAGTTATACGGGCAACAGAACGGAGGCGCTCGGACACACTTACCAAGCGACTACGGCTTCGTCATCCTGTACGAGCGGAGGCTATACCGTATATAAATGTACCCGTTGCGGTGTGAGTTATACAGATAATCCCACGGAGGCATTGGGGCACAGTTATGTTGCCTCAATCATAGAGGCTACCTGTACGGAGCGCGGCTATACGATATATACCTGCACAAAATGTGGAGATAGCTACCGCGACAATGAAACGGCTGCCAAAGGACACAACTATGTTTCCGAGGTCGTTTCTGCAACCTGTACGGAAGGCGGAGGTACTGTATATACTTGTACGAGGTGCGGTGAAAGCTATCACGGCAGCGAAACGGGGGCGCTCGGTCACGTCTATGAAACAAATACCGTCGCCGCGACCTGCGGCGAGGGCGGTTATACAATTCATACCTGTACAAGGTGCGGAAGTTCTTACAAGGACAACGAAACACAGCCGCTCGGTCATAACTATGTGACTACGACAAAGGAGGCTACCTGTACCGAATACGGAATGACCGTCTATACCTGCCAGATATGCGGAGATTCGCACAGCAATGTCAACGGCGTGTACCCGACGGGGCATAACTATTCCAACTTTATCGTCAAAGCGGCGACTTGTACGCAGGACGGCGAACGCAGATATGTATGCGATAAGTGCGGCGATGAGTACACAGAAGTAATCCCCGCAATGGGGCATAACTACGCAATTACAGATTCGAGTTCGGAGAACGGAATAACAACGAGGGTATATACTTGTACACTTTGTGGCGACAGTTATACTCAGGAACTCGGCGACCAATATGAGGAGGTATCTTCATATATTGAAGAGCTGTTCGAGCAATACCGTCCGTATATGTGGTGGGTGCTTCTCGCCACGGCAGGCATCTGGAGTATCGTGATGGGTGTATTCTTTGCGATAGCACAGAAGAATGAGGACAAAGAAAAGGCGAAGAAGATGATTGTAAACTATGTGATAGGTCTTGTTGTCATCTTTGCAATCCTTGTCGCGTGTCCGTACCTTATACGCGGCATTGCTGCGCTTGTGACCTGAAAATAATTTTACGAATAATTAGCCAAAACCTATTGACAAACCAAGAAAAATGTGGTAATCGTATTAACACGAAGAAAGAAGCAAGGAGGTCATCGTATGAACGCAAAGGAAATCATAGCCAAAGCGGACAGAGGAGAGGGGCTTACCGTAGAGGAAATTAAGGTCTATCAGCAAGCTGTCAAACCTGTAAAACACGTCTATGGCAAGTACGGCACATTGGCTCTCAAATATATGGAGGAGCACAATGTGGGCAAGCTGTGGGTGATTGAGAATCTGCCAGAGTACCTGCACGGCATTGACAGGCAGGCAGATGAGTTGTACGACAGTATGTACGCAAGGCTGTCAAAAGACGAGCGGTACAAAAGGACGGGCGATTTTATGGAAGACTATCGCCGCCAGACCGAAGTCAAGCAGCTTATAGAGGAAGAGATACTCAACGAACTTGTGTATGTTGACTGAATAGGAGGTTTAATATGAATAAGGTCATAGGTTTTGGAAAAGGATTGCTCAAAATAGCGTTTATGGGGCTTGTCATAATCGGTACTTGTATTATGAACTTCATCGGCGCGATTATCTGCGCTATTGCAGGCAATTAAGAGGAAAAGTCAATGAAACGCAAAGAAGATACGCCTGAACGCATTTGGCGCAGAAGGTATGAAGAAAGAAATAAGGAAGAGCGGATTAAAAAGAACAAAGTATGGGGAACGAGCATTGAACGCGAGTTTGCCGAAGAGATTAACGCTTTTCTTAAAAAGCACGGGCTAAAAAAAGTAGAATTGATTTACGAGGGCTATAATGCTCTCGTAAATCAATACGAAAAACAGAATGAATAGCGGTATTCGCAGTAAGAGGAGGATAAATGAAGGATATTCAATTTGAAAATAAAAAACTATACAGCGTCGTCGAGGTCGGTAAAATCCTAGGCATAGGTAAGGCAAGGGTATATAAGCTGATAAAGGATGGCCGCTTATCAGCTATGAACCTCGGCGGGTTGAAAATTAGAAAGGAAGCACTTGACAACTTTCTTGACAGTTACGAGAGCTTTTAGTAAAAAATTGCGAGGTACATATGGGCGAAGTTCAAATAAGAAGTAAATATAAGAAGGGAGGGGCTGTTTCATACGGTTTTGCTTTTGAAATTGCTAATGTGGGCGGTAAACGAAAATGGTTTACAAAGTACGGTTTTAAATCTAAAAAAGAAGCAAAACAGGCAGGGGAAGTTGCACAACAAAATTATGAAAATTTTGGACAGGTAGTATCAAAAGACGAGATTTCTTATAGCGATTTCATAGACTATTGGCTTGAGAACGACTGTGCAATTGATTTAAAGCCTGTTACTGTTTCAAAGTATGAAAAGATGTCTAATCTTTTGTTAAAGCCAAATTTGGGTAAATACAAATTGAAGTCTATAACAAAAGAGATCTTGCAAACATTCCTTACAGAAATGTATGACAAGGGCTACTCATACAATTCTTTGACGGTCATTAAGGGGTTATTGACTAAAAGTTTTAATTTCGCAGTCGATAATCATTATGTCAACTATTCGCCTGCTTTAAGATTGAAAATACCTAAAAACAGGCTTCCCAAAGTACCTACTCGTTCTGCCCCGCATACATATATTCCCAAAGAGTACATGGAGAAAATATTTGAGCGATTTCCCGAAAACTCATCCAGTTATCTACCATTAAAAATAGCATATGAATGTGGACTCAGACTTGGCGAAGTTTTTGCTCTTTGTTGGGAAGATGTAGATTTTGTAAATAAGGTAATACGTATCAATCGTCAGGTTCAATGGTATGAGGACAAGGAGCGTAAACTTGAGGAAATAATAAAAAAGAACGGTACGGCTGAATGTGGTAATGGATTTTGGTATTTTGCCCCGCCTAAATATAAGTCTTATAGAGTGGTTGAAATAAGTGACGAGTTGGCAAATATTTTGACTAACGCAAGAGATAGACAGCTCAAAGCCCGTGATTACTATGGGATATTTTATAAAAACTATTACGCGGCAAATCCTTTATATTTTGACGGGACAAAGCCTGAACGGGAGTGTGGCATAAATAAAATCAGCGATGATGACTCCGGATACCATATTAATCTAATATGTATAAGAGAAAACGGTACCTATGTATCTCCCAGAACAATGCAACACGTATCAAGGGTAATTAAGAAAGAAATTTTCCCTGATTTCGATTTTCACTCTTTGCGTCATACTCATGCGAGTATGTTACTTGAAGCCGGTGCCGAGCAGAAATATATTCAAACACGCCTTGGACATAGCAACTTAAAAATAACTATCGATGTCTATGAACATACGACGGAAAATTTAAGGAGCAGAGGCAGAGCTGTAGTTAATAAACTGTATAATTGAATAGACATAGTAGAATGATGTTGAATTTTTGCCGAAAAATTCAACATCGGTAAAAAAATCGGACGTTGAACTCAGTTCAACATTGGTAATGAATGTTGAACTAATGTTGAACTGAGAGCCCGTTCAACCCTATGGTTGAGAAATTTAACAAGAAAAGTGGTTTTGGAAAATTTCCAAAACCACTTTATTTTGTTATTTAATTGAGTTAAAACACAATATCTTGTGTGTCTTACTTGCTCATGCCTTCCTGAACGGCAACTGCAACGGCAACCGTAGCACCGACCATGGGGTTGTTGCCCATGCCTATAAGACCCATCATTTCAACGTGTGCGGGAACGGAGGAGGAACCTGCGAACTGCGCGTCGGAATGCATTCTGCCCATAGTGTCGGTCATGCCGTAGCTTGCGGGGCCCGCCGCCATATTGTCGGGGTGCAGCGTTCTGCCTGTGCCGCCGCCGGATGCCACCGAGAAGTATTTAACGCCGTTTTCGTTGCACCACTTTTTGTAGGTGCCTGCAACGGGATGCTGGAAACGGGTGGGATTGGTGGAGTTGCCTGTAATGGAAACGGAAACGTTTTCCAGTTTCATTATTGCAACGCCTTCCGGAACGGAGTCTGCGCCGTAGCATTTTACTTTGGCGCGGCTGCCCTCGGAGAAGGCTACAGTGTCGGTGACTTTAACAGTTTCGGTGTAAGGGTCGAACTGCGTTCTGCAATATGTGAAGCCGTTGATTCTCGAAATGATATATGCGGCGTCCTTGCCGAGACCGTTGAGTATAACGCGGAGAGGCTTTACGCGCACTTTGTTTGCATTCTCGGCAATCTTAATTGCGCCCTCTGCCGCCGCGAAAGATTCGTGGCCTGCAAGGAAGCAGAAGCAGTCGGTGTCTTCATGTAAAAGCATAGCGCCGAGGTTGCCGTGGCCGAGGCCGACTTTTCTGTTTTCTGCAACAGAACCGGGAATACAGAAACTCTGAAGACCGATGCCGATAGCGGCAGCAGCGTCTGCAGCTTTGGTGCAGCCTTTCTTTATTGCGATGGCTGCGCCTACGGTATAGGCCCAAACGGCGTTTTCAAAGCATATGGGCTGCGTGCCGCGGACTATCTTGTCGCAGTCCACGCCCTTTTCAAGGCAGATATCTCTGCACTCTTCAATGCTGTTTATGCCATATTCCTTAAGGGTAGCCAAAATTTTGGCTTCTCTCCTCTCATATCCTTCAAAAAGTGCCATTATTAGTCAACCTCCTTGTCCGTTCTGGGGTCGATATGTTTTACGGCGCCCTGTTCCTTGGTATATCTGCCGTATGTGCCTACAGACTTCTCGTAAGCTTCGTTGGGGGTAAGACCTTTCTTGATGAAGTCGGTCATCTTGCCGAGCGAAACAAACTTATAGCCGCAAACTTCGTTGTTTTTGTCGAGCGCGATAGAGGTAACATAACCTTCGGCCATTTCAAGATATCTCACGCCCTTTAATTTGGTACCGTACATGGTGCCCACCTGCGACCTAAGACCCTTGCCGAGGTCCTCAAGTCCGGCGCCGATAACAAGGCCGTCGTCCGAGAAGGCAGACTGCGTTCTGCCGTAAACTATCTGCAGAAAGAGCTCGCGCATGGCGGTGTTTATCGCGTCGCACACGAGGTCGGTATTGAGCGCCTCCAATATGGTCTTGCCGGGAAGTATCTCTGCGGCCATGGCGGCAGAGTGCGTCATGCCCGAGCAGCCGATGGTCTCGACTAGCGCCTCTTCGATAACGCCGTCTTTAACGTTGAGCGTAAGCTTGCAAGCGCCCTGCTGGGGTGCGCACCAGCCCACGCCGTGGGTAAGACCTTTGATGTCCTTGATTTCCTTTGCCTGAATCCACTGCCCTTCTTCGGGAATGGGGGCGGGGCCGTGCTCAAATCTGCCGGAAACGCCCTTGGCAACACAAATCATATTTTCAACGTCTTTTGAATATTGCATTTTGTGTTCCTCCGTTTAAATTTTCGCCGCGGCGGCAACAAAACCTTACGAACTTTCCGCCGCTAATATTTCCAAAAGCGATTATAGCATAAAAAATTTCTTTAATCAATATTTTGAGAGCGAAAAAAAGACCCGTTCATGTAAAAAATTTTTAAAAAACCCATGTTTCTCTTCCTTTTTCGCAATGTGTGCTAAAAAGTGCCATAGCGCGCAAAAGTTTGTGTTTACAAGCAGTGCAAATGTATTATAATTATATTGTATCATTACATCGCTTTTATTTTTTTCAAAGACTGTTTTCAGGTTTTTATAAGGAGAAAGTATGCTCTGTCAGCGCTGTAAAAAGAATCCGGCAACGGTCATATACGAAGAGGTGATAAACGGCGAAAAGTTCGGCTATCACCTTTGCGGCGAATGTTATGCCGAGATGTTCGGCGCATTCAGCTCCGCGGTCAACACCGACATTCTGGCCGGGCTCTTCGGCCAGCCTGCAAGAAGGCGCGCCCGTACCTGCCCCGTGTGCGGAACGGCATATTCCGATTTCGAGCGCACGGGCCTTTTGGGTTGTGCCTCCTGCTACGATGTATTCAAAGAGGAACTCATGCCGTATATCGAGCGCATACAGGGCAAAGTAGTCCATGTGGGTAAAGTGGGTCAGGACGCCCGCGAGCAGGACCTCATGCGCACATTGTCCCGCCTTCAGGAAGAGCTGGAGCGCGCTGTGCGCGAGAGGAGATATTCCGACGCAGAGAAAATAAATATAAAGATATCCGACGTGCGTAAGCGCATTTCAGAGAGCGGGGAGGCGGGCAATGAGTGAATTTAACGACGGCACCCTTGTTTCAACGCGCATACGTCTCGCGCGCAACCTCGAGGGCTATCCCTTCCCCTCGCATTTAAAGGACGAAAAGCAGGCAAAGGAAATTATAAGGCTGGTCTCCTCGGTGTTCAACCGCCTCGACGACTTCAGACTGTATTACATGGACGGAATACCTCAGGATGCGGCCAATTCGCTTAAAGAGAACCACCTGATAAGTCCCGCACTTATGGAGAGCAAGCGCCACAGCGCGGCTCTGATAAACGAAGATATGAGCCTCTCTGTAATGATAAACGAGGAGGACCACCTGCGCGAACAATGCATAATAAAGGGGTTGCAGTTAAAGCGCGCCTACGATAAAATTTCTAAGATAGACAACAAGATAGGCCGCACGATAAAGTTTGCATACGATGAGCAGCTCGGCTATCTTACTGCGTGTCCCACCAACCTCGGAACAGGTCTGCGCGCCTCAGTAATGCTCTTTTTGCCCGCTCTTACGATAAACGGAAACATGCGCGAGGTAGTGCGCTCTATTTCCAGACTCGGCCTCACGGTGCGCGGCGTTTACGGCGAGGGCAGCGAAGCCGAGGGCTATATGTATCAGGTGAGCAACGAAGTTACCCTGGGCGTTTCTGAGGAGGAAATAATCTCTCAGGTCGATGAAGTCGCCCGTAAAATACGCGCCCTCGAGAGCGCGGAGAGGGAAAGGCTGAAAGCGGGAGCGTCGGGGCTGGCTGTTAAAGATAAATGCATGCGTGCATACGGCGTTGCCACAAACTGCGCCGTACTCTCTTCGGGCGAGCTGGTAACGCTTGCCGCAGATGTAAAGCTCGGAGCCTGCCTCGGTTTCCTGCCAATATCCGATGTCACCGCGGTGGACGACCTTGTGCTGCGCATGCGGCCGTACAGCATAAACAGCTCCGCGGGGAAAAAACTCTCTGTAAGCGAGCGCGACACATACCGTGCGGAATATGTATCTGCTCACCTGAAGCGGCTTACCGGCGCAAAGTAAATGCCGGCGGTACCGGAGTTTATTTGACAGATGCGGCTATATGCCGCAATTAATGCAGTTTTTGTGTTCATTGTTCTGCATATTTGCAGAAAAAGGAGAAAAATATAATGGAAGACTACGGCAAATTTACCTCAAACCTGCTTGAAGTTATCGAAAAGGCGGAAAATGCCGCCGAGCTTTACGGCAGCAGCTATATAGGCAGCGAGCATATGGTATTTGCCATGCTCAACACGCCCGGTTGCACGGCGTGCAAGGTTATGAATATGTGCGGTGTGCAGGAACCCGCGTTCCGCGCCTATTTTGCCCGCTCGATAGACAGGGAATCAAACATAAAGGGCTTTACGCCCCGAACAAAACATATGCTCATGCAGGCAGTCGAGATAGCCGTGCGCATGGGCGGCGAAGAGGCGCTCGCCGGTACGGAGCACATGCTCTATGCCGTGATGAGCGAACCTTCCTGCCTCGCTGTACGCATTTTCGAAGCTCTTGGCGTCAACCTGACCCGTCTTGCTACCAGGCTCGAGGTTGTGCTTCAGGAGGGGCTTAACGACGATGACGACGAAGAGGAGTCGCCCCCCTTTGCGGCATTCTTCAAGATAAACGGAAACGAAGGCGCGCGCGCGAACCAGCGCAGCTCGGCTAAGAGCGATTCGCTCGGCGGAGAAATCGAGAAGTACGGCACCAACCTCACGCAAAAGGCACGCGAGGGTAAAATCGACCCGGTAATCGGCAGAAAAAAGGAGATAGACAAGATAATTCAGGTGCTTTCCCGCCGTACCAAAAATAATCCCGTTTTAATAGGCGAGCCGGGCGTCGGCAAGTCGGCGGTGGTGGAGGGGCTTGCCCAGGCCATTGTGAACAATCAGGTGCCCGACCTTTTAAAAAATAAAATTGTGTTTTCGTTAGACCTTGCCAGCATGGTGGCAGGTTCCAAATACCGCGGAGACTTTGAGGAGAGGCTTAAAAACGCCATCAACCAGATTAAGACCAACGGCAACGTCATTCTTTTTATCGACGAAATTCACCAGCTTGTCGGCGCAGGCTCAACCAGCGACGGCAATATGGACGCGGCCAACATCTTAAAACCGATGCTTGCCCGCGGAGAATTGCAGACGATAGGCGCGACCACGCTTGAGGAATACAGAAAATATATAGAAAAGGACGCGGCGTTAGAGCGCCGTTTTACTCCCGTTCAGGTGGATGAGCCCACCGTCGAGGACACTATCGAAATTTTGCGCGGCCTGCGCGATAAATATGAGGCTCATCACAAAGTCGTTATAACCGACGAGGCTATAATAGCCGCGGCAACGCTCTCCGACAGGTATATAACAGACAGATACCTGCCCGATAAGGCCATCGACCTTGTCGACGAGGCGGCGTCCCGTGCGCGCCTCAACAGCTACAATACTCCCGCCGCCGTAAAGGAGCTTGAAGATAAGCTCAAAAGGCTCAATCAGGAAAAGACAAAGGCGGCAAAGGACGAAAACTACTCCCGGGCGCAAAAGCTTGTAGAGGAGATAAATGCCGTTCAGCAGCAGATAAACGCGGCGAAGAAAGACTGGAAGGGCGGCGCACAGACAAACGCGCCCTCTATCGGCTCGGACGAGATAGCAGATATAGTCAGCGGCTGGACGGGCGTGCCTGTTACAAAGCTCACCGAGCAGGAGAGCGAAAAGCTCTTGCACCTTGAAGAAAATCTTCACAAGCGCATTATCGGCCAGGACGAGGCTGTCTCCGCAGTGGCACGCGCGATACGCCGCGCAAGGGCCGGCCTGAACGAGCCCAATAAACCCATAGGTTCCTTTATCTTTGTCGGCCCCACAGGCGTCGGAAAAACTGACCTTGCCAAGGCGCTCGCCGAGTGTATGTTCGGCGATGAAAAGCTCATGGTAAGGCTGGATATGTCGGAATTCATGGAAAAGCATACCGTTTCTAAACTTATCGGCGCGCCTCCCGGATACGTCGGATATGACGATAACAGCGGCGGGCAGCTCACCGAAAAGATAAGGCGCAAGCCGTACAGCGTAGTGCTGTTCGACGAGATTGAAAAGGCTCACCCCGATGTGTTTAATATTCTCCTGCAGATTCTCGACGACGGCAGGCTTACCGACAGCAAAGGCAGGGTGGTAAACTTCAAAAACACCATAATCATCATGACGTCGAACGTCGGCGCCAGCCAGATAAAAAAGATGTCAAATTTCGGTTTCCGCTCCGATGAGGACGACGGCTACGTCGACATGCGCGAGAATATAAACGAGGCCCTGCGCGAGCAGTTCAAACCCGAATTTCTGAACAGGCTCGACGATATTATAATCTTCCGCAAGCTCACCCGCGAGGAACAGGGCAAGATATGCGAAAAGATTATCGAGGGGCTTGCCGAAAAACTCAAGGTAAAGAACGTAGCTCTTAAAATTACCCAAGAGGCCATGGATAAGCTGCTTGAAGAGGGATACAGCGAGGAATACGGCGCCCGTCCCATGAAGAGGGTAGTTCAGAAGCGGATAGAGGATAAACTCTCCGACGAAATTCTCTCCGGACATGTTCAGCCCGGCGAACTTGTCACCGTCGGCGTTTCCGGCGGGGAATTCACTTTCAGTGCGGAGAAGAAAGCTTTGGAATAAATGCCGAGACTTAAAAACGTAATTTAATGACCTGCGGCGCGTTCACATTGATTATAGGTGAACGCGCCGATTATAATTCAAGTATATAATTTTGCGGGCGCATCGGTTTTCTCTTTTAGTGCAAACCAAAAACGGTAGAAGTATTTACTTATGTGTTTTGATGTGCTAATATATACATATAAAACTTATTTGCGGGCAGTAATTTTTAACTTCAGAGGGGATATGAGTTTTCAGAAAGGTTTTTTCACGGCGATAGACAAGGTTATGGACGGAGCGCAGAACAGGCGCGTACGCAAAAAACTTGCCGGGAGAGATTATATTCTCGACAGGGATATTGTGTATGACGAGGGTGAGCCGCAGGTATGCCGCCTCGATATCTGCCGTCTGCCGGACGAGGGTAAGTATCCCGTCATGTTTTATCTCCACGGCGGAGGGTTTGTCGCGGGCGATAAGCATTACCGCCGCGCGCTTTCGGCTTTTTTTGCTTTGCTTGGCTATCTGGTCGTCAACGTCAATTACGGTCTCGGGCCGGAATATAAATGCCCTCGGCAGCACCGCCAGCTTATATCGGCACTCAATTGGCTTGAGGATAACGCAGAGACTTTCAATATAGATTTGTCACGTCTTGCTGTCGGCGGCGACAGTGCGGGCGCATACTATGCCTCGGTGCTCGCCTGTATATGTGCAGACAATACGCTTCAGCAGAGAATAGGCGCCTTTACCCGTCTAAAGTTCGGCGCCGCCGTTTTGAATTGCGGCGTTTACGATATGAATATGCTTATGCACGGCAACATACCCTTCGGCCTCGGCCCGCGTGTGCTTGAGGATATAGCGGGAATAAAGCAAAATGAAATGGAAGGTTATGAATGGAATTTTCTCTGTGATGTGCCGGCGCTCGTAAACGGCAGTTTCCCCGCAACGTTTTTAACTTATGCGCAGAAAGATATTTTCTGCGGCGGTCAGTCAGAGGCGCTCATTGCCGCATTCAAAAAAAACGGAGTGTATTACGAGCAGTTTCATTCGCGCAAGTATGCCGATAACCACTGTTTTTCTTTAAATTGGAGCGGCAGAGCCGCGCGCAAAAACAACGCTTATACTGCGGACTTTTTAAACAGGTTTGCAAACGGCGCCTTAAGGAAGTAAAATTTTTGAACTTAAAGCGTGTTGAATTTTGCGGCTAAAAATAAATTTGTATTGAAAACAGGCGGAGAGCGCCGCATTATGCGGCGCTCTCCGTTTAGTGTGTTGTGTGGGTAAACACACAACATGTTGTGGTTGTTAAAATTTTACAAAACAAAATACGGAAAAACTCTTGACTTAAGCGCATACTGTTGATATAATCTTATCAGACGGAAAGGAGAGGGGTAAGAGAGCTTTTCGCTTTTCTGAAAAATTGAAACCGGCCGCAACTGACGAAACAAGCGGAACGCCGCGCAAAACACGGCAAAACCGCGGGGGAGCGGCGCGGCGTATTAATTTTGTCGTTCGTCTGGGCAGTTTACAAGATAGTAACCGCCCTTTTTTTGCCCCAAAATTACAGTTTTCACCTTTCTGTCAGCCGTCAAATTTGCTCTTCGTAAGGTTTAAAAGGCAGGTTTATGAAGGGAAGAATTCATTCATTCGAAAGTTTCGGCACCGTCGACGGCCCCGGTATCAGGTTTGTTGTTTTTATGCAGGGATGCCCGTTAAGGTGCAAATATTGCCACAATCCCGACAGCTGGGACATGCTCGGCGGCAGCGAATATACCCCCGAAGAGGTCGCGGCAAACGCCCTGCGCTATAAAAAATACTGGCGCGGCGGCGGGGGCGTCACCGTATCGGGCGGGGAACCGCTCATGCAACCGGATTTTGTCATCGGGCTTTTCAAAATTCTTAAAAGTAACGGCGTGCACACCGCCGTAGATACTTCGGGTATAACCTTTAACCCCGAAAGCGCGGCGAGCGTAAATAAACATAAGGAGCTGCTTGAATATACCGACTTGTTTCTCCTCGATATCAAGCATATCGACAGCGCCTTATGCAAGGAGCTTACGGGCGCCGATAATAAAAACGAGCTTGCATTTGCAAAATTTTTGTCGGAAAACGGCAAGGATATATGGATAAGGCACGTGCTCGTCCCCGGTATCACCGACGACGACAGGTATCTTAAGCAAACGCGCGCGTTTATCGGTTCGTTAAAAACCGTGCGGCGCATAGAGGTTCTTCCCTACCACACAATGGGCGAGGTTAAGTATAAAAACCTCGGCATAAGTTATCCCCTCGAGGGCGTAAAGCCGCCCGAAAGCGAGCGGGTAGAGAACGCAAAAAAAATTCTCGGCGCAATCTGATTTTACCTTCAAAATCAAATTGCCCCGCATATATGGCGCAACTATTGCGCTTTTAAAGGAAATTTATGATAGAAGAAATATTGTCGCGCGGCGTTTGCCTCGTCGAGATAGGCGGCGAATCGTGCGCGGGGTGCCACGCACTCATGCCGGAGGCGCGTGCGGCGGCGCAAAAATTTGATATACCTTTTTATTATCTCGATTCAGGCGAGGCCGGTGAACTTGTTGAAAAGTGGGAAGTTTCCGCCGTTCCCTCGCTGTATCTTGCCGACGGCGGCGTGCCCTTTGCAAACTGCCGCGGCTATCAACCGCAGGAAATACTCGAATATTGGATAGAATTTAAGTTACAGGAGCATAAAAATGGCAAACGATAAAAATATGCGCCCGGAATGGGAGGGCTTTGTTTCAGGAAAGTGGAGCGACGATGAAGTAAACGTGCGCGACTTTATTCAGCGCAACTACACCCCCTATGAGGGTGACGACGAATTCCTTGCCCCCGCAACCGAAGCCACAAGGAAATTGTGGGACGAAGTTCTGGAACTTTCAAAGAGGGAGCGCGAGGCGGGCGGCGTTCTCAATGCCGATACCGCAATAGTATCAACGCTCACATCTCACGGTGCAGGTTATATAGATAAGGACCTTGAGAGAATAGTCGGCCTTCAGACCGACGAACCTTTCAAACGCTCGCTTCAGCCTTTCGGCGGCATAAAGATGGCGGAGCAGGCACTCAACATGTACGGATATGAGATTGACCCCAAGGTCAAGGAGATATTTACAAAGTACCGCAAAACTCACAACGACGGCGTATACGACGTATATACCCCCGAAATGCGCCTTGCCCGCCGTGCACACATACTCACAGGCCTGCCCGACACTTACGGCCGCGGCAGAATAGTTGGCGACTACCGCCGCGTTGCCCTCTACGGCACCGACTATCTCGTCGCCTGCAAGGAGCGCGACAAGCTCAATTTAAACGGCGATATGACGCCCGAAAAGGTGCGCGACAGGGAGGAGCTCTCCGAGCAGATAAAGGCGCTCAAAAACCTTGCCAAGATGGCGGCAATGTACGGCAAGGACATAACCCGTCCCGCGGCAAACGCCGAGGAGGCCGTGCAATGGCTGTACTTCGGCTATCTCGGGGCGGTAAAGGAGCAGAACGGCGCGGCTATGTCGATAGGCCGCAATTCAACATTCCTCGATATATATATCGAGCGCGACTTAAAGCGGGGAGTGCTGACAGAGCTTGAGGCGCAGGAGATAATCGACCAGTTTATTATGAAGCTGCGCATAGTAAAATTTATGCGCATAAAGGAATATAACGAGCTGTTCTCGGGCGACCCCACCTGGGTCACCGAATCGATAGGCGGCATGGGAGTGGACGGCAGAACTTTGGTCACCAAAAATTCCTTCCGCGTGTTGCACACGCTCGAAAATCTGGGCCCTGCACCCGAACCCAACCTTACGGTGTTGTGGTCTACGCGCCTTCCGTCAAACTTTAAAAAGTATTGCGCAAAGGTTTCTATAACAACATCGGCTATTCAGTACGAGAGCGACGATTTGATGCGCCCCGAAATGGGTGACGACTATTGCATAGCATGCTGCGTGAGCTGCATGCGCGTCGGCAAAGACATGCAGTTTTTCGGCGCCCGCGCAAACCTTGCAAAGTGCCTTTTATACGCCCTCAACGGCGGTGCGGACGAGCTTTTAAAGGACAAAGTTACAGGCAAACCCCTGCAGGTTTCCCCGAAATTTATGCCTGTTCTCGGTGACGGCGCGCTCGACTTCGACGACGTTATGGCAAAACTTGAGCAGATGATGGACTGGCTGGCGGGGCTCTATGTGAATACGCTCAACGTCATTCACTATATGCACGATAAATATTGCTATGAGGCGCTTGAGATGGCGCTGCACGATACGAAGGTGCACCGTTTCTTCGCGACGGGCGTTGCCGGGCTTTCGTGCGCGGCCGATTCTCTTTCGGCGATAAAGTACGCAAAGGTATATCCCATACGCAGCGAAGATGGAATTATCACCGACTTTAGGATAGAGGGAGATTATCCCAAATACGGAAACAACGACGACCGTGCCGATGAGCTTGCAGTGTGGCTGGTAAAAACTTTTATGACCAAGATAAAGAGCCATACCACCTACCGCGACAGCGAACCGACGATGAGCGTGCTCACGATAACTTCGAACGTTGTATACGGCAAAAATACGGGCAACACGCCCGACGGAAGGCGTGCGGGTCAGCCGCTCGCTCCGGGCGCCAATCCCATGCACGGCCGCGATAAAAACGGCGCGCTCGCTTCGCTCGAGTCCGTAGCAAAACTGCCCTACGAGTACTCGCGCGACGGCATTTCAAACACTTTCTCGGTAACGCCGAATTCGCTCGGTAAAAACTGATTGCGCTGCACATATGCCGCAACTAACGCCTGTTTTGTGCTTATGCGGCAGGCGCGGCGGAGTGATTATTGTCTTTCGCCCGTATCCTCAAGCGCGTCTGTGCCTGAGGCCGGACAACTGAAAATAATATAAACTTAAAAGGAGATAAGTATGGAAAAATCAGACAGAGTAGATAACCTTGTGAATATGATTGACGCATACGTCGAAGACGGTGGGCATCACCTCAACGTGAACGTGTTCAACCGCGAAACTTTGCTCGATGCGCAGGCTCACCCCGAAAAGTACCCTCAGCTCACGGTAAGGGTATCGGGTTACGCGGTAAACTTCAATAAGCTCACAAAAGAGCAGCAGGACGACGTAATTTCGCGTACCATTCACGAAAGTTTGTAATATTCAGGGGTAAGACTGATATCGCGGCGCATCTGCGCCGTAAATAATGATATCCCGGTAAAAGCCCGTCCCGCGGCGCAAGACATTTGCGCCGCGGGACGTTTTTTATATAATATAATTATTTTTTTGATTAACGCTGTTATAAAATTTATTTCTCTTTATTTATTTCTCTTTGCCATTTCGAACGGGCGCAGAGAGTGGAAAATTCTCTTTGCACGGAATATCTTTACTGCTTCAACTTTGCGCCGCAATTGTCGCAGAACTTGCCGTCTTTAACCTTTTCGCCGCAAACCGGGCAGGTCACGGTGAGTTCTCCGCCGCAATGCCGGCAGAACTTTGCCTCGTCGGTGTTCGGCTTGCCGCAGTGCGGACACAGGTTTTCGCCCGATTCTCCGCGCGCGGCGTCTGCAATCGCACCTACTGCAGGCGCAATTTCTTCGCCCGCTTCATTGATTACGGGTACAGACTCGTTTTTGACGTAGCGCGTAATTTCTCTTTTAAATCCGAGCATGCAAATCATTCCGCCCACACCCAGCATCGGAAGTCCCAAAAGCGTACACCAGAAAAGTCTGGGCGCTTCTCCGCCGCCAAATGCCGAAAAGAAGCTGACAAGCCCAATTATAGTCAGCACCGCGCCTGCGCTCACTACAATTATGCCCGTAATTTTCAATATCTTTTTTGTCCTTTCGTGTCCGAAGTGTTTGTTGCCGTTGTCGTTCATATATTCCCTCCTTAAAAATATTATATCATATATGCGCCGCATGGTCAACGGCGGTTTTAAACGGCGTTACCGCAAAGCGGTTTTATTGCAGCGTTTCCCCTTTTATAAGCGCGTAGATATGAGCGTCGTGCAGTCTGCCGTTCTTCACCAATGCGCATTTAAGCGTACCTTCGCGGCGGAAGCCGCACTTTTCAAGCACCCGAGCCGAGGCTGCGTTTCCGGCAAACACCGTGCTGTAAATGCGTATGATATCGGTATTGTCAAAAATGAACTGCACAAGTTTACCTACGGCGGCGGTAGCAATTCCCATGCCCCAAAGCGGCTTTGCTATGTAATATCCTATTTCCGCACTCATTCTGTAAACATTTTTACCGCGTTCGGCTGAAATGCACCCCGCAAGTCTTCCGTCGGCTTCGATTGCAAAGCTTTGAAAGTTGCCGTCGGAAGAGTTGAGCGCGGCAGCAATGTATTCCATAGCGTTTTTTTGCGTGTACGGCCTAGGCAGGTCGCTTATAAATTCGTGTACATCGTCCTCGGAAAGTATTCCGGCAAGCTCTGCCGCGTCGCTTCCACTCCATTTGCGCAGAACAACATGCATAAAATATTCCCTCCTCAAAGTACAGCAAAAAGTATATCACAGCGGCAGTGCCCTGTCAATAAAAGGTGCGCGGCGCGGGCAATCTGCCCGCGCCGCGCACCGCATAAATCTGTTTGCCCCGCACATATGCCGCAATTATTGCAGGTCAGCGGCTGTTTGCGGTAATTGATTAGTTTTCGCCTTTTATCCTTGCAACGTTTACGTTGTCGCTCTGCCTGTCACGCAGGCTCTTAACCGGATGTTCTGCATCCTGATAGCGGTAGTCCCTGCCGAATGTTTTAATGGCCTTTTCTATAACCATATGCGACGGCGTCTTTGTCCCGTCGGATAAAAATTTTTCTTGGAAAGTGAAGAACCGGTAGTCGTCCGGAAGGCGCTTCAGCTCGGAATATCCCTCGTCTTTCATGGTGAGCGTTATGGTCTCCTTTAAAACCTTGCGTATATATTCCTTGTTAGAGCCAAGTTTCAAAAGCCTCGGGAATTCTCCGTCGCCGCCGACGACATCCTCATAAGATTTATGTTCATATTTCTTCAGGAGCGCGGCCGCCGTCTTCAGGTGCGAAACTTCCGTCTTGAAGTGTTCCAGCCATATTCTCTTTATATTTTCGTCGGTTTCATCCTCAAACATCGAGTAATACAGCCAGCATTCCGTATATTCGTGCATCACCCACATTTCAAGCCAGCCGGTGTTCGGGTCTTTAAGGCTTTCGTACTGTGTAACGTGCGCCTCTTCAATCATGGCAATTTCAGCGTACAGTTTCCTGCCCAAATCATTTTTATACCACTGCGCAATATTCATATAGTAGTTCATCGTCTGCTGTTCGGCGGCGGTAATTGTGTTTACCACCAGCTTGCTGTATAAATCTGCCGTCTTGCAATCGATGTGCGGCTTTATTTCGTCGGCGGGATATCTGTGTTCGGCAATAGTGGGGCGGCCGGGCATTATTTCAGTAAACTTTCCAACCAGCATGTCCGCGTCTATGCCCTTGTCCATTTTTAAAAGGTTTGCATAGCGGTAGAGGTGGTCAAAGTCCTCCAATAATGCAAAATTGAGCGCCTTTATGTTGTTTTCGTCGCTCTCGTGAATGGCGAGAGTGGCAGTGAGGTCTATGGCAAGCTGTTCATATCCTACGGTGGTCTCCAATATGCTCTCATTTAGCGGCTTTAAACAGCTTATGCGTTTTTGCTGTTGCTGTTCCTGCCTCCGCACGACGGCGAGCGCCTGTTTGATTTCGGGTATGTCGCAGTGCCGCGCGAACTGGTGCATGAACCAGGCCGACTCAAATTCCGTGCCGTTCATAAGTATCACGCGAGTCTTGGTGTAGGGAGAGGTCTTATCCTTGTTGTAGCTCTTGGGGTACATCTTCTTCAGCGGTAAAAAATTGTTTTCGAGCGTTCTGCATCTCTCTTTAAAAGGGTTCATAACAATTCCTCCGCAATAATGTTGGCCAAATACAACCGTTTTTAATCGCTTTTATGTATAACTATATTGATTTTATCGGCAATACGCTGAAAAGCTTTGCCGTTTTATTTTAAACGAGGGGCGCGGCGCGCAAAATTTTTGCGCGCCGCGCCCCTCGTTATGTAGTAAATATCAGTTTAAATAAATTGAATCTTACTTTTTCAAAAATTTTTTATATTTTTCGGGCACATCGTCTGCGCTTAATTGCTCAATTGCGGCGGTTGACCCGGCGCGTTGCGCCGTCTGGTAATACCAAACTTTGTAATCAATCATCTCAAGATGCGCCTTTAACTGCTCAATCTGTTTTACGACGTTTTCACGTTGCGCCTTGAGAATTCCGAGCCGTTCATCTATCGTCTCGTCGCCCTTTATGGTGCATTCAATAAATTGTTTTATTCCCTTTATTGGCATTCCCGTCGCCTTCAGGCAGCCGATAAGTTTAAGCCACTCCAAATCGTTCTCTTTGAACATGCGGATGCCTCCGCCGGAGCGCTCAACAAAGGGCAAAAGCCCTTCTTTGTCGTAATACCTCAGAGCGGAGGGCGCCACTTTCAGCATTTTTGCGGCTTCGCCTACTGTATAAAACATTTAATTCACCTCTGCCGTCTGCCGGCAGACGGCTTTTAGCAAAAGTTCCGCGCCGGCATAAGGATAATTTTTTAAATATTTTTATTTAAACTATTGACTTAAAGTATTCTTTAACTTATATAATAAACTCAAAGTTCAATGCAAGTATACAACTAAAATTTTTTGTTGTCAATCTCGTTGCACTTGCGTAGTACATATTCATATAAAACTTATCATATTCAGCATATTTTGCAAATAAAACATCTCAATATCATATTCAGGGGAGATAAAATGAATTATCGCGAATTAGGTAAAACGGGAATTAAAGTCGGTGAAATAGCTCTCGGTTGCGAGGGGTTCAACGGCAAGAGCGTAAGTGAAGCCGGCGCAATGTTTGCGCTTGCCTTCGACAGCGGGGTCAACTGTATGGACCTGTACAGCCCCAATCCCGACCTTCAACGCCTTGTTGGAGGCGCAATCAGGTCAAGACGCAAAGATTTCGTGCTTCAATCTCATCTTTGCACGGCGTGGAAGAACGGCCAGTATATGGCTACCCGCAATTTAGATGAGGTACGTTCGTCATTTGAGCTTTCGTTAAGAAATCTTGGCACGGACTATCTCGATGTAGGCATGATACATTACGTTGATTCAGTTGCGCTGTGGAAGCGTATTGCAGAGGGCGGCATTGCAGATTATGCCCTTAAACTTAAAAGAGATGGCATAATACTTACTGTCGGCCTCAGCTCGCACAATCCCGAAGTTGCGCTAATGGCTGTGGAAAGCGGTTTGATTGATGTCCTCATGTTCTCAATCAATCCCTGCTACGACCTTCTTCCCGCGGGCGAAGATTGCAATGATTTATGGGCAGATGAGAGCTATGAAAAGCCGCTTTTCAATATAGAACCGCTTCGCGAGCGTCTCTATGAAACCTGTCAGCGCCGCGGCGTCGGTATTGACGTCATGAAAGTTTTCGGCGGAGGCGACCTTCTCACCGAAAACTCCCCCGCAGGCAGGGCGCTCACCCCCGTTCAGTGCATACACTATGCGCTCACCCGTCCTGCCGTAGCCTGTGTTATGAGCGGCGTTCACTCAGCTTATGAGCTTCAGGCCTCGCTCGCTTATGAGACGGCCTCCGAAAGCGAACGCGACTATGCCGAAGTTTTTGCGTCCTTCCCCAAGATAAGCTGGAAGGGGCACTGCATGTATTGCGGTCATTGCGCTCCCTGTCCCAAGGGCATAGACGTGGCAACCGTGACCAAATTTCTCAATCTTGCCAGGGCGCAGGGAAACGTGCCCGAAACCGTGCGCGAACACTATGCTTCGCTCACCGCCCACGGCGGCGACTGCATTGCCTGCGGCGCCTGCGAAAAACGTTGTCCTTTCGGCGTTTCAGCGGTAAAAAATATGGCGGCGGCAAAAGAAGTATTCGGGTATTGAACGTCTGTTTCAGCGAAGGAATTTTTAAGGTTTTTTCTTGCACACAGCAACATATGCGCAGGTATTGCAACTCTGATATTTCTGTCAGAAACGCTTATTCCATATTATTTATTATATTATTTATGTCTCCGCAACGGCCGTAGCTTTTTAAAAGCGTGTTCAGGCAGTCTCTGTTTAAGCTGCACGGGCCTGAAATTGCGCCTGATTCAGGCTGTGCAATCGAACCGAAAAAATAATATTCCGCTGCCGTTGTGTAAACAATTGCCATATTCTGGCAAAAATTATCGATTTAAGAGCAAACTGTGAGATGACAGTGAAAATGAAACAATAAATTTTACCAAAATAGTTGACAATAAAAATTAAATGCGTTAGAATATTTAGCGACAAAGATTTTTACGGGCTTGTTTTGTCCTTTTGGTCAGAACGGTCAGTATTTTCTTTGTAGCGAAAGCGTAACAAATCTTGCGGGGAGGTATTGTAAAGGAGAATTATATTTGAGTTATATGGAGTCTTAATGATTCCAATCGGAGTCCGGATAAAGGGCTCCCGGCGGGAAAATGCCCGCCCAATTGCCTGAGGAGATTCAAGTGAGCTCCAAAGGCCAAGAAACTTTGGTTTCAAAAAATTTATTAAAAATAAAAGGAGATTTAAAGACAAAGATGTTACAGAAAACAAAGTCACTGCTTATCAAGTTGATTATGTTGCTGTGCGTCGTATGCTGTGCTGTTGCGCTTGCAATCGGTCTTTCCGGCTGTTCTGATAGAACCGTTGAAAGTATGGAAGTGAGTGGTAATACCCTCATTATATATTATTCCGACGGTTCTACCGAAGAACTTGACCTGTCAGACCTTGAATGCGACTGCGTGGAGCACACTGACGAACACGTTATAGATTGGTGGGAGCTTAAGGAGCATTCCTATGACGAAGCTAACGATACTTTCACCAATGGCGTTTACCTCGTTGAATGCACCGAGTGCGACTATTCCGAAATCGTTCGCGACACCGTTATGCACACATGGGGCGAGGATCAGGATATCCCTGCAGACTGCACCCACAATGCTGTTGTAGGCGGTCACCAGTGCGAAGTTTGCGGCTATGTTGAAGGCGGCGTTGAGCAGCCCGGTACTGCACTCGGACACGATTGGCAGGAGAGCCATCCTATTTACAATGCCGGCGATGTAGTATGCGAAGACGGCGGT
This sequence comes from uncultured Clostridia bacterium, assembly GCA_944368155.1. GTDB lineage: Bacteria > Bacillota > Clostridia > Christensenellales > Borkfalkiaceae > Coproplasma. The sequence goes on along the minus strand of CALVWW010000012.1, from coordinate 12,546 downwards.
CTCTACATAACCCTTTGCTCGAGGTGTGATGACTATCAGATTAGCGAGCAGATTGAAGTAAGAGGTCACTCCGTAAGCGCATGGACCATCAGCGAAGATCCTACCGAAACTTCTACCGGTACGATGTATGGTACCTGCCCTGTATGCAACAACACCGTAACTGTAGTTCTTCCCGCTCTCACTCTTGAGAACGCTGCAACTATCGACGGCGAAGCTACCGGCAGCGCTACCGGCTTCTACGATGTAACTACCGAAGTAGACGGCGGCTGCGCTGAAGACAGCTACTACACCTTCGCTATCAATATTGCTGAAGGCGACCAGTTCACCGTTAACAGCGTTAAGGGCGGCACTGCTACCACTACTGCAACCAGCACCGTAGCATTCACCGAAGAGTATGAAGGCGTTGTTGTTGAAGGCGGTATGCACTACTTCACCGATGATAACGGTAACAGGGTTAACATTCTTATTGAAGACCTTGATGCTTCTGACCCTAACTACAACATTCTTCAGTACAGCCAGTTCCAGACATTCGTTAACGTTAAGTACAGCTGCTCCGAACTTGTAGAGGGCTATGTATTCTTCGTATGCGAAGCTTGCGAAGGCAACGTACTTATCAATGTATATGGCTATCATACCAATGCAGACGGCGAGCTCATTAATTCCATCGATTCTGAGGATGTTATCCATCACGAAGCTACCTGCGTAACTCCTGAATACTGGAGCGTTAAGTGCAGCGATCCTGATTGCTTCTGCAAGGACAACATCGTAACGAATCCTGAAGATATAGCTGCTAACACTGTTTACAACGGCGAGACCATCATCCGTGTTGGTGCACCTGTTGATGAAGATGCTCATGATTATGAAGTAACTGTAGACGATTCCGACCTTGAAAACATCACTGTATCCTACAAGTGCAAACTTTGCGGAGACAGCGGAGTTATCGATGATGCTACAGTTACTACCGAAGTTGTTACCACTCCTGTAGGCGTCGGCAACGATTGCGAGAAGATTGAAACAATCTATCACGTAACTTATGTTGACCCCAACAGCAGTGAGACCATAACTAAGGATATCACCACTTCCGAAACCACCCACCACAGCGTAACTATCGAAGGTACCAAGTACGAGATTGTTCCTGACCAGGTTATCTATAGTGATGACCCTCTTGCTTCTGTTGTTGAGTTCTTCGTAAACGTTCCTACTTCTTGTGCTGAAGAAGGTGCAGAAGCTATGATAGTTTGCGACGTATGCGAACACAATGTTCTTATTGAATACAGAGTGGCTCATACATATGCTGACGGTTGGGTAACAGCTCCTACCTGCGAAGATGACGGCGTAAGACACTGCACCGTATGCAACAAGGATATTCTTATTGAAGATTCCGCACTCGGACATAACTGGGTACTTGACAGCTGGACTGCAACCGGTGAAGTTGATGGCAACAACAATGCTCTCTACGACCTCACAATTCATTGCTCACGTTGCGGCGTAACTGGTGGCGAAATCACCACTCAGTACACTGTGGAAGATGCAATAATTGACAATGTTCAGGTTGCACAGGAATGCGATACCGACGGTATTGTTGACTTCTACAAGGCAGCAACCGAAACCGAGCCTGCATATGATTTCAACGGCGTTAACATCGGTAAGTCTTACCACCTGTTCTCAGACGGTACACATGCTGGCCAGTCTATCGCTGGCACCGAAATCGAGGGCTATGAGTCCGGTGTATCTTACAACCTTACCGAGTGGTCTTTCACTTACGAAGAATTTGTAAACGTTCCTTTCGATTGCAGCCAGTCCGGCTATGTATATGTAGTATGCCAGTCCTGCCAGCAGAAGGTTCTCATTAATGTGACCGGTGCACACAACCCCGAGTCCATTGAGACTGCAGAAAAGGCAACTCATACCCATCCCGCAGTAATGCACTGCACCGATTGCGATACCTACTACTTCGCTAACGAAGTTGCAGGCGTACATGAATGGAAAGTAACTTCAGTAACCAATCCTACCGATACAACTGAAGGCAGCATAACCATTTCCTGCACCGGTTGCGACGTATCCTTCACAACCACGCTCCCTGCACTTGCAGACAGCGATTGGACTAAGGCCGTTATTTCCGGCGGTTGCGAGACTGACAGCGTTATCGAGTACTCCATAGATGTACAGTATGAGCTTGAAAACGAGCCTTATACTTACACCAATGGCGACACTTCCATCACCTTCACTCCTGCAGAAGAGACCACGACTGTAAACGTTCCTTATTCCTTCAGGAATGAGGTAGAAGCAATCGGTCACGAGCAGGGCGATGGCCTCACCTATGAGTGGGATTATCCCGAAGGCGAAGAGGCTGTAACCTACGTTGGTTACATCTGCGAGAACTGCAACCAGATGATTGTTATCTGGGCAAGCGACGGCTCCGTAGGTGACCCCGCAGATAAGCCTGAAGTTGACAAAGTGCTTGGTACTCTCAATATCGTAGCAGTTACTGAGTAACGCAACAGACTAAAGCACAAGCTTTAAATCCTAAAAATAAAAACTTAATTTCCCCCAAGGTTATTAAGTTCCGTGGTCTGTAATTTAATTACAGTTCACAAAATGTTCCTCCTGCGGGCGCCTTTCCTTACAATGTACTCCCCGGCGCCCGACAGGATGGCAACATTTAATCTTGCTCACATACTATATAACTCACTTTATATTTTTTTCCAACGCAAGGGGCGTGGCGGCAAATATTGCATTTGCCGCCACGCTTCTTTTATACCAAAACACACACATAAATTTGTACTACGTTTGATTGCGTGCCCTGCCCGCCCTTAACCGATTATTTTACCACAATTATAATAAAAGAGAAGGGATGCCAAAGCGTCCCTTCTCTTTTGGTGCGGATAACAGGAGTTGCCGCTTGAGCGCGGCGCACGGTTGACAGCCCAAGCCGAGGGCTGTCAAGTCGTCGGTTGAAACCTCCGACCTGCGCAACCAGCAAGGTTGCTTGCCCCCCCTCAACTCCTGTATAATCTACAAGAATCAAAAAACAGAGGAGCATATACTTGCTCCTCTGCTTTTTGGTGCGGATAACAGGAGTTGAACCTGCACGGTCGCCCACAGGAACCTGAAACCTGCGCGTCTGCCAATTCCGCCATATCCGCATTAATAAACTTAGATTACATATATATGGCGCGTCTGCCCGCACCATATCCGCATTAAATGTACGGCGCGTCTGCCAATTCCGCCATATCCGCATTAATAAACTTAGATTACATATATATGGCGCGTCCGCCCGCACCATATCCGCATTAATAAACTTAGATTACATATATATGGCGCGTCTGCCCGCACCATATCGCATTGAATATATAACTGTATTAATGCAATGCAACAATCTGTGCTATGTATGAATAACATTATCAATTATAATTAAACGCCGCTATAAAGTCAAGCTATATTTGTGCCGAAAATTTAAATTTGGACCGATATTTAGCAAATTGAATTATGTTCGGCTGAAAAATGGCCAATCGCTTATCCGTGCCGTATTTGCGGCATATTGTGTTCAAATTTAACTGTTTTTAGTTGTTTTTAACATTTATCGCTTATTTTTAAATGGCCTTGTCATGCGCTTGCTCTACTGATAAATCTTTGCTAAAATTTAATCGATAAAAAAATTACGATTTAATTTATTTCAATCGGACAAATTATTTACAGGAGAAACATATGGAGTTCAAGTTCAATTACGACATTTGCGACAGCGTTGAAAAGCTTGAAGCTACTATCAAAAGAGTGCGGGAAGCGCAGAAGATATTTGCTACCTACACGCAGGAACAGGTCGATAAAATCTTCCTTGCCTGTGCGATTGCGGCAAACAAAGCGCGTATCCCCCTTGCCAAGCTCGCTGTTGAAGAGACGGGTATGGGCGTAGTGGAGGATAAGGTAATAAAGAATAACTACGCAGCCGAATATATCTACAACAAATACAAGTTTACAAAAACTTGCGGTGTAATAGATGAGGATAAGTCCTACGGTTTTAAAACAATAGCCGAGCCTATCGGCCTCATTTCGGCGGTAATTCCCACAACTAACCCCACTTCAACCGCCATATTCAAAACGCTCATCTGCTTAAAGACGCGCAACGGCGTGATAATAAGCCCGCATCCCCGCGCTAAGATGAGCACTATTGCAGCTGCAAAGGTGGTATATGAGGCCGCTGTGGAGGCAGGCGCACCCGAAGGCATTATCGGCTGGATAGACAGCCCCTCTCTTGAAATGACAAACCTTCTCATGACCGAGTCCGACACGATTCTTGCAACGGGCGGTCCCGGCATGGTAAAGGCGGCATATTCATCAGGCAAGCCCGCACTCGGCGTCGGCGCAGGTAACACGCCGGCAATCATTGATGAGAGCGCCGATATCCTGCTTGCAGTAAGCTCGATTATTCATTCAAAAACTTTCGATAACGGCATGATTTGCGCGTCGGAGCAGTCGGTAATTGTCGCCGATAAAATCTACGACAAGGTAAAAAAGGAATTTGCATACCGCGGTTGCTACTTTTTGAGTCCCGAAGAGACCGAAAAAGTGCGCAAAACCATAATAATTAACGGTGCGCTCAATGCAAAAATTGTCGGTCAGAAGGCGCATACCATCGCTAAGCTCGCCGGCGTGGACGTACCCGAAAGCACAAAAATAATCATAGGAGAGGTTGAATCTGTAGATATCTCTGAAGAGTTCGCGCACGAAAAGCTCTCGCCCGTGCTTGCAATGTACAGGGCCAAGGACTTCGACGACGCTTTGAACAAGGCCGAAAAACTCGTTGCCGACGGCGGATTCGGTCACACATCCTCAATTTATCTCAACGAAAATATCGCTAAGGACAGGTTCGACAGGTTCTGCGAGCGCATGAAGACCTGCCGCATACTTTTAAACACTCCCTCGTCGCACGGCGGCATAGGCGATTTATATAACTTCAAGCTTGCACCTTCGCTCACGCTCGGCTGCGGCACATGGGGCGGCAACTCTGTTTCTGAAAATGTCGGCGTAAAGCATCTTTTAAATATAAAATCAGTCGCCGAGAGGAGGGAGAATATGCTTTGGTTCAGAGCGCCTCAGAAGGTTTACATCAAAAAGGGCTGCCTGCCCGTTGCGTTGGACGAATTAAAGACGGTTATGGGCAAAAAGAAGGCGTTTATTGTAACCGACAGCTTCCTCTACAAGAGCGGCTTCACCAAGTGCATAACAGATAAACTGGACGAAATGGGTATCTCGCACGATACGTTCTTCAACGTAGCGCCCGACCCCACACTCGCCTGCGCGCTCGAGGGCGTTGCCCAGATGAGAGCTTTCGAACCCGACACTATAATTGCCCTCGGCGGCGGCTCCGCTATGGACGCTGCCAAGATTATGTGGGTGCTCTATGAACACCCCGAAGCAGACTTCCTCGATATGGCTATGCGCTTTATCGATATCAGAAAGAGGGTATACACTTTCCCCAAGATGGGTGAAAAGGCATACTTCATCGCCATACCCACTTCTGCCGGCACAGGTTCGGAAGTAACTCCTTTCGCTGTTATCACAGATGAAAAGACGGGCGTAAAGTATCCCCTTGCCGACTACGAGCTCATGCCCAACATGGCAATAGTGGATACCGACCTCCATATGTCGGCTCCCAAGGGCCTCACGGCGGCTTCGGGTATCGACGCAGTTACCCATGCGCTGGAAGCCTATGCCTCAGTCATGGCGACCGACTACACCGACGGCCTTGCGATTCAGGCGCTCAAAGTTATATTCAAATATCTCCTCCGCGCCTATGAAAACGGCCAGACCGACGTTGAGGCGAGGGAGAAGATGGCCAACGCCGCAACTATGGCGGGCATGGCCTTTGCCAACGCCTTCCTCGGCGTGTGCCACTCTATGGCGCACAAGCTCGGCGCCTTCCATCATCTGCCCCACGGCGTTGCAAACGCGCTTATGATAGATGAAGTTCTCCGTTTCAACGCGTCGGAGGCCCCTGCCAAGATGGGCACTTTCAGTCAGTACGACCATCCCAAAACTCTCCGCCGTTATGCGGAGGTTGCCGAAGCTCTCGGCATCTCGGGCAAAACTGACGAGGATAAGCTCAATAACCTCATCAAGGCAATAGACGAGCTCAAGGAAAAGATTGGCATCAAAAAGACCATCAGAGAATACGGCATTGACGAAGCAGACTTCCTTGCCCGCCTCGACGACATGGTAGAGCAGGCCTTCGACGACCAGTGCACCGGCGCAAATCCCCGCTATCCTTTGATGAGCGAAATCAAGCAGATGTATCTCAACGCATACTACGGCAAATAAGGAGGAAAAAATGAGCAACGATAAAATAGTGGCCGAAAGGCCGGGAAAAAAGATTTATAAAGAGGGCGGCAAGCTTGTCAAAACGTTCGATAAGGGCTACTCCAAGGCGGATATCTTAAATGAAGCGCTCAATCAGGCGCGCGTGGAGGAGACCGACCTGAATATTCCTAAAATTCAGGCCGTATCGGTTGTCGACGGCAGCTGGTCTATAACTATGGACTACATCGAAGGCCCCACCCTCGAAAGTCTTATGAACGAACATCCCGAAAAACTCGACGAATATCTCGAGTTGTTTGTCGATATTCAGCGCAACGTGCACACCAAGCGCGTGCCTCTTTTAAATATGCTCATCGAGAAGATGAACAGAAAGATAAGCGCGGCCGCGCTCGACGCAACCACACGCTACGACCTGCACACAAGGCTCTCCGGCATGAAGAGGCATACCAAGCTGTGTCACGGTGATTTCAACCCCAGCAATATAATAATAACGCCCGAAGGCACGCCCTACATAATCGACTGGGCGCATGCCACTCAGGGCAATGCCTCTGCCGACGTTGCACGCACCTATCTTCTGTTCTATCTTGCAGGAAAGGACGATGTTGCGGAGAAGTATTTAAAACTATTCTGCAAAAAGACGGATACGGCAATTCAGTATGTACAGAAGTGGATACCTATTGTTGCTGCGTCCCGTCTTGTTAAGGCGCCCGAGGAGGAAAAGGCCTTTCTCATGCGCTGGATAGACGTTGTGGAATACGAATAAGCATTGATTGAATAAATATACAGCTTACCAAAATTTTTATAAGGCTTGCTTCAAAAGCAAGCCTTATTTTGTTGTTATGCGCCGTTTTTTTGTGCTATAATATTTTGTATAATGAACGAGCCGATGTGTTTTGTTGCTGTAGAATTTGTCGACGACCCGAACGTCGTCGGCCTTAAATACTGGTATGCCTGTCCGTTCGAAGAGATAAGGGAGGGTGACGAGGTGATTGCGCCTCTCGGCAGGCACAACAACATTCAGAAGGGCGTGGTGCGTGAAGTCAGGTTTGAATTGCCGCATAATGCGCCGTTTCCCGTTTATCTGATAAAATACATCAGGGAAGTTGTAAAACAAGAGGAGTAAAAGATGTACGAAATAAAATCAAAGCGCGCGCTCAATTCCACCGTAACCATGATGGATATTTATGCGCCGCTCGTGGCAAAAAAAGCTCAGCCCGGGCAATTTGTCATACTCCGCGTCGATGAAGACGGCGAGCGCATTCCTCTCACCGTCGCAGGTTACGACAGGCAGGCCGGAACGGTCAAAATCATCTTTCAGATAGTGGGCGCAACCACGATGAAGCTCAATAGTAAAGAGGTCGGTGAAAGCCTTTCCGATTTCTGCGGCCCCCTCGGCTGTGCGACAGAAACAGACGGCCTTAAAAAGGTATGTATTGTCGGCGGCGGTGTGGGTTGCGCGATAGCCCTGCCCGTGGCGCAGAAACTGCACGAGCTCGGCTGTGAGGTACACTCGGTCATAGGTTTCAGAAATAAAGATTTACTCATTCTGGAGGAGGAGTTTGCCGCCTGTTCGGATAAGCTCACGGTCATGACCGACGACGGCAGTTACGGCAGGAAGGGCGTTGTCACAGAGCCGCTTAAAGAAGCGCTTGAGGGCGGAGAAAATTATGACAGAATCATAACAATAGGTCCGCTGATAATGATGAAGTTCGTTGTCGCTACGGCAAAACCCTTCGGGGTGCCGGTAACGGTATCCATGAACCCCATAATGATTGACGGCACGGGCATGTGCGGCGGTTGCCGCCTGACCGTCGGCGGCAAAACTAAATTTGCCTGCGTCGACGGCCCCGATTTCGACGGCTATGAAGTGGACTTCGACGAGGCTATGGACCGTTCGCGCATGTATTGCGACTTTGAATCGCGCGAAAGAGAAAAAACTTGTAACCTCTTTAAAAAGGAGGCGGAGTGATATGCCGATAGAACCTAAAAAACACCCTATGCCCGTTCAGGACCCTAAGGTGCGGGCGCACAATTTTGACGAAGTGGCATTAGGCTACGATGAAAAGACTGCTGTGGCAGAGGCCGCAAGGTGCCTTAACTGCAAAAACAGGCCGTGTGTTGCAGGCTGCCCGGTAAATATATCAATACCCGAATTTATTTCCAAAGTAAAGACGGGTGACTTTGAAGAGGCGTATAAAATAATTTCTGTAAGCTCGTCGCTTCCGGCCGTATGCGGCAGGGTGTGCCCGCAGGAGACCCAGTGCGAAAGTAAGTGCACTTTGGGAATTAAGTTCGAGCCGGTTGCGATAGGACGCCTTGAACGCTTTGTTGCCGATTACCATAACAAGCATTTTGAAGGAATACTCAGCGTTCCCGTCTCCAACGGACATAAGGTTGCCGTCATAGGCTCCGGTCCCTCAGGACTTACATGCGCCGGCGACCTTGCCAAAAAGGGATACAAGGTCAGCGTGTTCGAAGCTCTCCACACGGCCGGCGGCGTGCTTGTATACGGCATTCCGGAGTTCAGACTGCCCAAGGATATCGTCAAAGAGGAAGTAGAGGCATTAAAGCAGTACGGCGTGGAAATAGATACAAACGTCGTGATAGGCAAAACTTTAACAATAGACGAACTGTTTGAAATGGGCTATGAAGCGGTATTCATAGGTTCGGGCGCAGGCCTTCCCAGGTTTATGGGAATTCCGGGAGAGAGCTTAAAAGGCGTCTATTCCGCCAATGAATTTTTAACGCGCAGCAACCTCATGAAGGCCTATAAAGACGGCTCTGATACCCCCATAATGCACGCTAAGCGCGTTGCAGTGGTGGGCGGCGGAAACGTGGCCATGGACGCGGCGCGAACGGCATTAAGGCTGGGCGCCGAGAGTGTGCATATAATTTACCGCCGTTCCATGGAGGAGCTTCCCGCCCGCCGCGAGGAAGTCGAACATGCGGAGGAGGAAGGTATTGTCTTCGATATCCTGCGCAATCCTGTTGAGATAGTGGGTTATCATAACCCCGACGACAGGCGCGACCCTAAAAACGGTTTTGTTACAGGCGTGAAGGTTATTAAATGCGAGCTTGGCGAGCCGGATGAACAGGGCAGGCGCCGTCCCGTCGAAGTTCCCGGCAGCGAATACATAATCGATGTCGACTGCGTTATAATGTCGATAGGCACCAGCCCCAATCCGCTTATAAAAAATACCACGGAAGGGCTCGATGTAAACCGCCGCGGCGGCATAATAGTGGAGGAAGCTACAGGCAAAACGAGCAAAGAGGGCGTGTATGCAGGCGGAGACGCCGTTACAGGCGCGGCCACGGTAATACTTGCCATGGGCGCCGGCAAAACAGCCGCAAAAGCGATAGACGAATACCTGCAGTCAAAGTAAACCATATTATTTATGACGCCGTCCGCCGTCTCCGGCGGGAGGAATTTAATGGGAGGGTACATGCAACTGCAACAGGTTTTTTGCACAGCTGAAGAAATTGCCGTATATAACGACGGCGTAAGTACGTCTTATGCCTGCGGAGAACGGCAGTATGAAGAAATTTGTGTAAAATGGAGCGAGCTTCTCACAGACAGCATAGTGATGCCTGCATTCGGCGTAAGCATAAACGATATGACCGTTCAGGGCAAGCAAAAGGGCGTGTGGGTGGAATTTTCATTTTCCAAACAGCTGAAAGTAAACGAACTGCCATTCGAAAAGCTGCTTGTAGAGGTCAGGCCCGAGTATAAGGGTTTCAATGTAATCCGCTATAACAGCGACAGCGGCTACTTCGGCAGATGCTTTTATATCGATTTGCGTGAAAACGACATGTCGTCATTCTACAGTTTTATCCGCGAAATTTGTTGAAAGATAGGCATGCACAATGAAGGCGGAGAGTATCTGCGAAAGGCACCGCACGCTCACAAAGGTTCTCATGAAGGCAGGCGCAGGAAAAGAACTCGCAGAGGAGAATGCCTGCCGAATTGAACACGTAGTATCCGACGAAATGATGGAAGTGTTCAGAAATTTTATATCTGATTAAAAAGGGAGCGCGACCGCGCTCCATTTTTTATGTGTCGCAAAATAACTTAACCGCGGTAAATATATTTGACACCGCGGTTAAGTTTTTATATAATATCAAATGTTCGCAAAAGCGAACTAATTTTTTAAAATGGAGTTCGCTATAACGAACGGTAATATTATGCAAAAGACAGCAAAAGAGTTCAGGGCGTGGGAGAGGGAGAAGAAGCTAATACCCGTTATGATACGGAATTACTGCCGCGGCAATCACGGGACAAAGGGTGAGAATATATGCGAAGAGTGTAAAAAGCTCACCGAATATGCGCTGTTCCGCCTCGAAAAATGTCCTTTCAAGGTAAATAAACAGTTTTGCTCCTTCTGCAAGGTGCACTGCTATAAACCCGATATGCGGGAGAAAATAAAGGACGTAATGAAGTGGTCGGGCCCGCGCGTGATTTTTACTCACCCCGTGTTCGCATTCAAACACGTCTTTCAGATGATAGCATATAAAAGGAAATTAAAAAAAGATGTTCCTGGACGAGCGTTCGGAAAGGGAGATTGCCGCACGACTTGGTGTGAGCAATTCAAGAGCGCACGCGCTGAAAATTGAGCTTTTTAAGAAGTTGCGTGTATTGCTTGCAAGCTATAAAGATTATTTCGGTTCATAGGGTTTTCGTTCTTTCTCTTGCAATTGGCGGTATTTATTGGTATAATGAAAGTACTCATTACACGAGGTTATGCTATGGGGAAGATTATTAAAAACGCTATCCAATCATCGCGTTCGAGGAGTAGGGAGGACTGCATGGTGGAAATCATAACAACGGTTGCATCGGTCATCACGGCGGTGGGCGTAATCATCGGCGTGGTCATCGGCGCGTTTAAGTGGTTCCTTAAACAGGAAAAGCAGGACATCGACATCGTGGCGATGAAGGAGGAACAGACCGTTCTGACACACGGCGTCCTGGCTTGCTTGAAGGGACTCAAGGAACAAGGGTGCGAGGGCCCCGTTACCGAGGCAATCGACCAAATCGAGGACTTTATCAATAAAAGAGCGCATAAATAAAAGGAGGCAAAGTCTATGGAAGAATATCTTAACCTTATCAGCGTTCCCGCGATTGCGGCGGTCGTGTATGCCAAACGGCAGTAATAAGTGAACAACAATAAAGGAGACGTTCGTTGTTGCTTATAATGCCCTTATGGCCGATAAGGCTGGCGTTATTGCGGATTGCAGGGCATTGCAACATATGCTCACAGATACCATGGTAATGGAGCAGGAGATAGCCGATCTTTCAAAACAATTGGGCGATTCAACAGCGGAGTTGCGTCAGCACGTTGAGGGGAACATGCGTTCAGCGATGAACCAGGAGCAGTTTTGGAAACGCTACAATACACTTGAAGAACAATGCAACTGCTTATCCGACAGACTTGCAAAACTGCAATCCAGCGTAAAAGAGCGTAAGCAAAGGGCGGATGTAATCGGTGGATTTATGTTCGAAATAAAGGAGCGGAACGGCATTATTGACGAGTTTGACGAGGAGCTTTGGACTACGTTGCTGGAAAGCGTCACCATTACCCGTGAAGGGAAGTGGCTATTCAAATTCAAAAACGAAAGAGTGGTAGAGGTCTAAACCGTTAAAAAGAGAAAGGCACCTGGGGCAAGAACCTCAAGTGCCTTATTTTTGTTTAGCTTTAATAGCAAAACCATAATTTTAACGCAATGGCATAAATTTAACGGAAAAATATGTATAGCCCACACAGATAGAGTAGAAAGGGGAAAATTGCCTTAATATATGAGGTATATTCACAAAAATAAGCAGAATTAGGGCAAAATACGATAAAAACGCCAGGTTTTGATAGAAATTCTCGTATCAAACCTGACGTTCTTATGTGGCAAAATAGATCAGGCCGAGCATGACCGCCCCGGCAATGATATTGGATCGGGTGCGTTTGTGTTTTTGTAGCAATACAAACAGATAATCGATGAGGATATAGCTATACAGCACGTAATTGGCGCAGGAGAAACCTCTCCAATCTAAGGAATCGTTGGTACAGGAGGCAAAGGCGGTAAAGAAAGACAGGGTGATCATGAAAACAAAAAAGAGCAAGGTCCCTTGTTTGCGTTCCATGTAACTTCCCGCGATCAAAAAACAGAGCATAAACAACGGCCTGCCGATTGATATTTTTTGCATCGACATGTTTTACGAGCACATACTCTTCCGGAAGCGATTCT
>CALVWW010000011.1 GCA_944368155.1 uncultured Clostridia bacterium | reverse complement strand
GCATGTGTTAAGCACGCCGCCAGCGTTCATCCTGAGCCAGAATCAAACTCTTGAGTTGATTGGTATAAAACCGATTTCCTAAGAAATCGAGGCTCTATCTTCGACTAAACTTTAGTCATTATCTTTGCTGACTTTGCTTTGTGGTACTAATGTACTTCAAAGTTATTGACAGAAACTTCTCTTTAAACTCGAAAGAATTTAAAGAAATTCATTTCCTTCTATTCAATTTTTAAACTGCGTTAACCGCTACATCAGTGCGGTGCTCTTTGCTGAGAGCCTTTCTATTTTAACACACTTGATATGTACTTGTCAAGTAATTTTTCGAAGTTTTTTAAGATTTTTTTAAAGTTTTTTTGACCTTAATTTCAATCTTTCAGAGAGCTTTAAGCTCCCGCTTCTTTAGAAAAGCTTTCTTTCAGACAGCTCATCTAAGATATCACACTTGATATGTACTTGTCAACTGTTTTTTGAAAGTTTTTTGCGCTTTTTTTGATTTTTTTTGGCGCCTTAAATTGCGCTTTAAAAACCCTTCTAAGCTAACTTTCATGCCGTGCTCTCGGCGACAGCTCAGTTAGAATATCACTAACAGGCGGCTGTTGTCAACTTTATTTCCGATTTTTTTAAAATTTTAAAATATGTTAATTCCTAAGATATTTTGTTATGTTTTTGCAATTTTTACCCGAATTTTGTCGCATTTGATTCATTGCCTATAAGGCGCTTGATTTTTGGGCAAGCAGTGTGTATAATGTATAATATGTTTAAGACTTTGAGAATTATTTGCTGCGTGCTCTCCGCCCTGTGCGCAGCTGCGGCAATATTTATTTTTGTATACTTTGATATGTGGGGCTTTATCTGCATAGCGGCAGCGGCAGCGTTCTTTATGCTCACTCTGCTTTTCAAACGCAGGCAGGAACAAAAGGAGAACAGAGACAACCCTCCCCCTCCCGCAGGCGATTTCATAACCGGCAGAGTGCCCCGCACGCCTTCCGACCGCAGCGATACCGATTCCGACTCCGACAGGGACATGGACGTCGAAGGCGAATAAGCAACAGCTTATATTGCCGTCAAGCTTCAGCCGCCGTGCCTAATATATAATATGGTATAATATATACTTAAATATCCTTTTAAATGAAGCGCCCGCGCAGCTTCAGCTGCGCGGGCGCTTTTTAAGTATTCGGAGAAATACTTACGGTGTAAGCAATTTTGCAATTTAAGCGGCTGACGGTACGGCGTAAAACGCTGTAATCAAATCATACGCTGCGACTGAATGTAGTACTTCCAACGTGTGGCGGAGATTTCTTCAATCTTGGCATAATCGGATGCAGTATGCAGAATGAGGTTGTTGCCGAGATACAGAGCCACGTGGCCGATGCGTTCGGTGCCCGTTTTGTTGTACCGCTGCGCATTGGTGAAAAACATGAGGTCGCCGCGCTGCAAGTCGGCTTTGGCCACGGTTTTGCCCTGAACCACCTGAGTGCGTGTAGTTACCGCCAGAAGATGGCCGTCGGCACCCATATAAAACATATACTGCATGAGCGACGAACAGTCAAATGCCGAAATTGTGAAGTTTTTCAGTTTGTTTCCCTTGCCGTCGTGATAGCGCACGGCACCGTATACATACTTCGTTCCGAGCAGCTTATGCCCTTCGGCAATGACGTCCTCCACTTTATCGTTGTCGCTCGCCTTCATCTCCATAGTTTTTGAATACTTTTTGGAAATATAGGCGATTGTATTCTTGTAGTAAATTTTATACCAGCCGTCTTCCTCGCCGAGGTAAACATAGCTCGTGTTTTCCTCACCGGTGCCGAGGGCCGTGTAGGATGTTCCCGCCCCTTTACGTATATTGACGCCGTCAGCGGTGAGCGTGACGTATTTCTGATACGTCTGCAGTTCGGGCTCATCTTCTCCTCCGCTCTCACCCTCTCCGTCGCCGCCTTCGGGCAGAGAGCTGTCCCCGCCCACTATCTCCTCGCCGACGGGCGGTACAACGCCGTCGTCACCGGAGGCAGCACAGCCTGCCATTGTGAGAGCGGCACATGCCGCAAGCAGTATAAAAAGTTTGGTCTTCATAAATTTCCTCCCGAAACAATGAATAAAAATTGATTACAGTGAAATTATACGGAAGGATATGAATACAGTCAATGCAAAAAATTTTCCAATAGTGCGCAATGTTGGAAAAACTACAATGATTGAGGCATATATTGCAGGCAATTCAATAAACTTACATAAATTGGAAAGCTCTGCAAGAATAAAAAATCCGCGGCGGCGCGCAAGATTCTGCGCGCCGCCGCGGCCTGTAGAAAGAAAAAATTATGCAAAGTTATGTATAGAATATCAATTATACGGCTGATTTATACCGCCGAGAAAAATTCGGCTATCGGAGCGTCGATTATGAGGGCGCCCGATAGAGTGCGCGCCGCTTCGCCTTTATTGATGACAACGAGGTTTCCGCCGCTGAAAAAATCGACCAATCCTGCGGCAGGATAGACGTTTAAGGAGGTACCGCCGACAATCAATGTATCCGCGTTGCGGATAAAGCGGACGGCTCTTTCAAGCGTATCACCGTTAAGCTGCTCTTCATACAGCACAACGTCGGGCTTTACCGTGCCTCCGCATTCACACTCAGGCACTCCGGCACAATTTAAAACATAGTCGGCAGGATAACTCCTCCGGCACCGCGTGCAGTAATTGCGCCATACGCTGCCGTGCAGTTCGAGAACATTTCTACTGCCTGCCGCCTGATGAAGCCCGTCGATATTCTGCGTTATTACGGCAGAGAGCCTGCCTTCGCGCTCCCATTGCGCAAGCTTTATATGTGCGGCATTGGGCTTGGCTCCCGGGTAAACCATTTTATCGCGGTAAAAATCAAAGAACTCAGCCGTATGAGTGCGGAAAAATGTCGCCGAAAGCATGTATTCGGGCGGATATGCATATTTCCGGCTGTAAATGCCGTCTTGCGAACGAAAATCGGGTATTCCGCTCTCCGTGCTAACGCCCGCGCCGCCGAAGAAAACGGCGTGCTTCGAACCGTTGATTATGCTCCTGAATTTATTGAGCTGCTCAGCGCTATACATACTTCCCCTCCGTTTCAGTTGAATATGAATAAAAGGCGGAGCCAAGCGCCGCCTTTTAAGCAAAACCGATTATTCAACGCCTTCGTTGAGTTTTTCCAAAAGCTTATCCAAATCGTTGCCGTGAACAAATACAGCTTCTTCAATAGTTTCGCCGTGAGCCATTGCGCAACCGATGCAATGCATGCCGACGGACTGAAGAATTTCGGCGCTGTTGGGATTGATTTTAAGGCAGTCAACGATTAAAGTATCCTTTGTTATCTTTGCCATACTATGTCTCCTGTTAATAATCTTTATTAATTTTGCCTGTATTATACCACGGTTAAAAAAATTTTACAACCTTTTGAATAACATTTTTTAAGGCTTTTTGCAGCTTAAAAACACGCTCTGCGGCCGGAATAGAAATTTAGTGCGCGGCTTTACGTTGCCTAAAGCATAATGCTAATATAACTATTCAAATATCGCGATTTTTAACAATATAACTTGTACTGTGCCAAACTACATCAGCTCAATTCCGTTGGCAGAACAATAATCTATATTCTTTTCGTCCCATACAGAGACCTGAACTTCGCCTATATGCAGTTTATTTAAAAGGAACATGGAAAGGCGCGACTGCCCTATGCCGCCGCCCATTGTGAGGGGCAGCTCGCCGTTTAGCAAAGCTCTGTGAAAGGGAAGGGACGCTCTCTCTTCGCAATGTTCGGCCTTAAGCTGATTCATCAGGCTGTCTTTGTCGACGCGGATACCCATAGAGGAGACTTCGAAAGCGCAGTCGAGCGGAGCGTAGTATAAAATTATGTCGCCGTTTAAACTCCAGTCGTCATAGTCCGGAGCACGGCCGTCGTGCTTTTTGCCCGACTTTAATGGCGCGCCTATACCGATGACAAATGCCGCGCCGTGCTGCTTTACGAACTCGCGTTCGCGCTCTTTGGGTGTGAGCGAGGGGTACATATCCTCAAGCTGCTGGGCGGTTACAAATGTTATATCGCCCGGAAGATGGTTTTCAAGCACACGATACTCCGCACACACATTTTCGGCCGTGGCGCGGATGGCGGAGTAAATTTTGCGCACCGTGGTCTTGAGAAAGTCAATATTTCTGTCCTCGCGGGAGATGACCACCTCCCAGTCCCACTGGTCGACGTATATTGAATGGAGATTGTCCATATCCTCGTCGCGGCGGATGGCGTTCATATCGGTATACAGGCCGCTGTGCAGAGAAAACCCGTATTTTGCGAGGGCATAGCGCTTCCATTTAGCAAGGCTGTGAACGACTTCCACCTGCCCGCCCGTTGCCTTAACGTCAAAAGAGACAGGGCGCTCAACGCCGTTCAAGTTATCGTTGAGGCCGCTCGAGCGTTCGACAAAGAGAGGCGCGCTTATGCGCGTTAAGTTGAGCGCCGAGGCAAGCTCGCATTCGAACGCCGACTTCAGAAACTTGATTGCGTGCTCTGTTTCCATCAGGTTGAGTTTTGATTTATACATATTCTGCTCCCTCATATCTTTAATAACAATATATTTATTATACAACAGCAACAGCTTATTGCGCAAGAATTTTGTACGGAATTTTAAACGCGCCGCACCAAACGGAACATATATATCCGCTGCACAGAAGCGCCGGCGCGGCAATTTTGCCGCGCCGGCGCCCCTGAATTATCAAATCGGAACAACACAAATGTGCGTATAGTCTTAATATAACATTTACTCCGCGCTCAGCGCCTGCGTGCCGCTTTAAATTTCAGGTATGCTGGCAAAACCGCGGGCAAGGTCTTCGTCAGTTGGAATATAATCTTTCATTGTGCCTTCATTAAATGACTTATATGCCGTCAAATCAAAGTAGCCCGTTCCCGTAAGACCGAAGAGAATTACCTTCTTTTCGCCCGTTTCGCGGCATTTAACCGCCTCATCCATGGCCACTTTTATGGCATGGGACGACTCGGGCGCGGGCAATATACCCTCGCACTTTGCAAATTTTTCGGCGGCCTCAAACACTTCCGTCTGTTTTACCGCCTTTACTTCCATGTAGCCGTCGTGATAGAGCTTGGAAACTACGGGGCTCATGCCGTGGTACCTCAGCCCGCCGGCATGGTCGGGCGAGGGCATAAACTCGCAGCCGAGCGTATACATCTTTGCAAGCGGAGTTATCTTGGCGCTGTCGCAGAAGTCGTATACATATTTGCCGCGCGACATCGAAGGGCAGCTTGCCGGTTCCACGCCGATAAAGCGGATATTGTTCTTGCCCTGAAGCCTCTCTGCCATATAGGGAGCAATGAGCCCGCCGTAATTGGAACCGCCGCCCACACAGCCTATCACTATATCGGGCTGAACGCCGTATTTATCGAGCGCAATTTTGCTCTCCATACCTATAACAGACTGATGAAGAAGAACGTGGTCTAAAACCGAGCCTAAAACATAGCGGCAGCCGGGAGTTTTTACTGCCGTTTCCACCGCCTCGGCTATCGCACAGCCGAGGGAGCCGCCCGTGCCCGGAAACTCCGCAAGAATCTTTCTGCCGGCCTCCGTGGTATCGGAGGGCGAGGGAATTATATCGGCGCCGTAGGTGCGTATTACCTCCTTTCTGTAAGGCTTCTGCTCATAGGAAGTTTTAACCATGAATACCTTTAAATCGAGCCCGTAGAACGCGCACGCCATGGCGAGCGCCGTGCCCCACTGTCCTGCACCAGTTTCGGTGGTGACCGACTTCAAGCCCTGCTTTTTGGCATAGTACGCCTGAGCCGCGGCGGAATTGAGTTTGTGCGAACCGGAGGTATTGTTGCCCTCGAACTTATAGTAAATCTCGGCGGGGGTATCTAAAACTTTCTCCAGAAAATAGGCGCGCACGAGCGGTGAAGGCCGGAAATTCGTATAGAACGAGCGTATACCCTCGGGTATTTCAATCTCTTTATCTGTACAGTTGAGCTCCTGCTCCACACATTCCTTGCAGAACACCGCCTCAAGCTCCTCGGCGGAACAGGGTTTGCCCGTGCCGGGGTTTAAAAACGGCTCGTGCTGCTCGGGCATGAACGCCTTTAAGTTGAGCCAGGTTTTGGGCATCTCGTCCTCGGTGAGATACATTTTGTAGGGAATTTTGTTTGCAGACATAATTTTTACCTCCTGTTTTGTCTGACCGTGCGGCGTTGAATTTTTGCCGCGGCGAAAATCATTTAATAGCCCTAAACCTGTATTATTTTGGTTGTTGCCGCGGCGCGACGCATGGCGGCACGGCCGGAACAACAAAAAACACGGGTAAATCCGTTTGGGACGAATTTATCCGTGTTGCCACCCAATTTCACTGTTAAAAACAGCCTCTTTGCAGGCATCAAACAATGCCCTCTTCCTGTAACGGGAAAGCCCCGTCGGACGCTACGCAGGGATACCCCCCTTCACATCCGCTCTCAGTAACCCATTCACCCGCAGCCACCGCCCCGCTTCCACCGCCCGGAGCTCTCTGAAAAGGAAACTATTCGCGAGTTACTTTTTACTTCAACGATTTAGTCTATTAAATTAATGTTATTATACGCAATACAAACGGTTTTGTCAACGGTTTTAACAGATTTTTTTGTTTAAAAATAAACTTTTGGCCTATGTGCACAAATCGGGTCAAAAAATGCGCGTCTATTTTATACGCTTTGCCCTTATTACAGAACTTACGACAAAGCACACGCCGAAGAGAAGCACGGTGCCTGCAAGTATTGCCGCCGCCCAGCCTGCGGCAAGCGGTTCGCCGAAGAAATTCAAGCGGACCGAAAAGCTGTCGGCAAGCTCTGTGGCAAACTGCGGTGAAACGGCTTCCGCCATTTCAGATACGGCTCCGTCCATAAAGAACGTGCGGAAGAGAGCCGCCGAATAGCTGCCGGGAACAAACAGCGTCACATACTGCACGGCTGCGGGAAAATTACTTACGGGAATGTATGCGCCTGTCAAAAAGCCTGTGACCGTTCCGATGATTACATTTATACCTGTAAAAGCACCCTCCGATTTCAGAAACCCGATTAAAAACACGAGCAATGTTGAAGACGAGAGCACGGATAAAAAGGTTAAGCCTATGCAGGCGAACACGTCGCCCGCGGAGAGCAGCCAGCTGCCCGATACGCCCAGCCACGCAAAACACACGCCGAGCACGATAAGGCATATTATTAACCCCGCCGCAACGACGGAGAGAAAGTATGCCGCCGACGGCAGCCAAGCGGGTATGGGCGAGGCGGCGAAATCGGAAGAAACGCCCCTGTTTTTATCATACACCATCGTACCGCATGCGCACAGAGGAACCGTTATGCAGGAAGTTGCCATAACACCCGAGAGCATCCAGCTGTCGGAAAAGGCGCGCACGGCGTCGTCCGCCGAAACGCCGTATTCGGCGAGTGAAGCTATTATGCCGTCGGACTGCATTCTGCCGATGAAAAGCACGTACAGCGCGAGCACAATGAGCGGCGCGAGCATAGAAAAAACTACGTTTGCTTTATCCTTTATGAACACCTTTATGTTGCGTTCAGTCAGGCGCATGAGCGCACAAAAAGTATTCATTGCACGCCTCCCTGAAGTTTTTTGCCCGTAACGCTTAAAAACACGTCGTCCATGCTGCCCTTTACATACTCAAAATCGGCGCACAGCGGAGCATTTTCAGAGATAAAACCGCGTGCATCCTGTGCACTGTTGCAGTACACGACCGTCACGGGGCCGTCCTCATCGAAGGGAATGCCGCGTTCCGCCAAACTGCACCTTATTGAGGCGGCGTCGCCGAAGAGTTTTAACCGGCTGCGGGAATATCGGTTTTTAAGTCCGGCAGGGGTACCCTCCGCGGATATCTGCCCGTCGTCTATAATTATCACCCTGTCCGAGAGGTCGGCTTCCTCCATATAGTGCGTGGTCAGAAACACTGTAGTGTGCTCGTCTCCGCGCAGCGAATTCACCGTTTCCCACACGGAGGCTCGGGTCTGAGGGTCGAGCCCCGTAGTCGGTTCGTCCAAAAATAAAAGCTCGGGTTTATTGATAAGTCCCCGGGCGATATCCGCTCTGCGGCGCTGACCGCCGGAAAGTTTGCCGAACGGACGGGAAAGTATATCAGTAAGCGAGAGGTGCTCCTCAAGTTCCGCCAGCCTCTGCGACCACTTTTTGCCTGTGATGCCGTAAAACGCGGCGCGCGCCTTTAAATTATCACGCACAGTGAGACGGTCATCCAACACTGTCTTTTGGAACACGACGCCAATGCGCTTTTTAATTTCACGGGAATCTCTATCGAGATTAAAACCGCAGATATTTACCTCGCCGCCGTCCTTTTTGAGGATTGAGCAGAGAATATTTATAGTTGTGCTCTTGCCGGCGCCGTTAACGCCGAGAAAGGAAAATAAACTACCCCTTTCAACCGAAAAGGTTATGCCGTTGACGGCAAGCACCCGGCCGTAAGATTTTTGCAGGTTTCGGACTTCGATTACATTCATAATATTCCTCCGTAAACATTATAACATAAGGCGGCGTCTGCGGGCAACTTTACGCAAAGGAAAAATGCCGCCATACAGGCGGCATAACCGGCGATTGACCTGCATATATTCGCAAATCAAAAACAGTTTACAAAAATATTACATATTCGCAGGCAAATCGTCTTTTGATGAGCTGTCGTTTTTGCGGCGGCGCACGGAGATAGCGCTGTCGGCAACAAACAGAGCAAGCACGGGCACAATCAGGGCGGCGCATATGAGTATGCAATAGTTTCCCAGCCCCTCCGCCGCCACTACGCCGACCGCCGCGCCTGCGGCAAAACATATCACTATAAAGGCATATACGGCGCTCTTCTTGTATTCGGTTCTGTCCTTTTCGCTTATGCCGCGCACAAGGTGCATGACTGTCTGACGGATATTGTTGGTGCAGAATGTCGTTGCGAGCGCAACTCCGTGCAGTTTCGTAAAGGTGTTGTACTGCACCGAACACAAAAAGGCGACCGTAACATATGTAAACCAATCGGACACGCTCTCAGGGATAAATGCTATTCCGGCGAGGACGGCAATCTCTGCCGCGGTGACGACAAGCGGCCAGTTTACATTTTTAAAGCGGGCAGGTATTACCGTGGACAATATTATGCCTATTACATAGGCGAGAATGGAGTAGAGATATCTCAGGCCCGCAGAAAAATCGCCCTGAACGAAGTTTATCACAAGCATGACTACGTTGCCCGTCTGCGCGTTGCAGAACACTCCGCCGTGCAGCAAAAAGGTGAACGCCTCTAAAAAGCCGCCGATTACCGCAAACATCGCGAACACATACGGCGATAAATCTTTTTTATAGTTACGAAAGAGCATAATTTACCATGAATGCGGCCGCAAGATGCGGCCGCAAAATTTACCTTTTATAGCGCTTATATTTAAAGCGCCTTTTTTTGTACTTTACCCTTAGCGCGCCGCGGCGGGCAAAAATGCTGCGCACAAAGCCGGCAAACGCCCTCATGTCGGCAATAAACGTATGCCTGTCGAGCAGGGCGCCGAGAACAATTCCGATGACGCAGAAAGCCAGAAAAAGCGGAATTGCGTACCAAAGTATGGGAGTATACGGCCTGCCTGCACCGTCGGGGAAGAACACGTCGGGAGTAAAGAAATCTATTACGGGGATGAGGAAGGCAAAACCCTCGTCGGGATGCATCATCCAGCAGGGGTTTGCCTCATACAAAACGTCGAAGAAGTTCATACCCTCGCCCACTATGCCGAGGCTGTAGAACACAAGGTCGTTGAAGGCGATAAAAATCAGTACGGCAAAAAAGATTAACGGGAATTTATAAAAATCGCGCCAGTTGAACTTGTATATGCCCCATAGAGCGGGCAGAACGGATGTTGCAAGCAATAGTCCGTGGCAGAAATAATAGCGCAGCACATCCCACTGCCACATTGTCTGACCGATGTACCAGTGCGGCACGAGCATCGTGAGCAGACCCGCGCCTGTCCCCACATATGCCATGAACTGCCTGAACGAACGACTGTTTGAAAGGAGCACAAAAGGGCTCATGAAGATGAGCGTGGCGCAGACGTTGTAGGCGCCGTTAATAAGGTCGGGATAGGAATTACCGAAATAATGCGGCCATATGAACTGCTTTAAAACGTGCTGAAGGATGTTTACCGCCATCATAATAAACAACACGAGTTTTTTTATGAATTCAGTGCGCCTGCGCAGGGCGAAATACAGCCCCGCCACAACTCCGCCCGTAATTATAAACGGGATAAAATAGGCGGGCGAACCATAATTTATTATCATTAAAGTTTTAACGGGCGCAATGCGCCCTCCCCCATTTGCATATACACAAATAAGTATACCACAATTGCGTAACAAAAATCAACACAAACGCCGCGTTCGGTGAAAGGTACGCTGAGCATATGCAGACACATGCCTTACAAGCATACCTGCATGTAAAAAAAGGTATCGGAAGGTACTGCCCGCGGCGTTTAACAGGACAAACGTGCGGTTAAAAATATACTATGAGAGTTATTGAGAATTTACGTTTTGATGAGGAGCGCGCTCTGTATGCGAGCGAAGACGTTAAAATTGTAAACTGCCGCTTTGAAGGACCCGCCGACGGCGAGTCGGCGCTGAAGGAATGCCGCAATGTCGTTGTTGAAAACTGCTATTGCGACCTGAGGTATCCCATGTGGCACTGCGACAACCTTGTAGTCGAAAACACGGTGCAGACTGAAAACTGCCGTGCCGCGCTGTGGTACGACAACAACATAAAGCTGAAAAACTGCACTCTCGGCGGAATCAAAGCCGTACGCGAATGCACGTGTGTGACTATTGAAAACTGCACTATAGACTCGCCCGAGTTCGGCTGGAGAAGCAGCGGCATCGTCATTGAAAACAGCAGCATCATTTCGCAATATGCCTTTTTCGAGAGCAGAAACATTACAGCCGACGGCCTCAAACTCGAAGGAAAGTATACCTTTCAGTACATAGAGAATTCCACCTTTAAAAACTGCCGTTTCCAGACAAAGGACGCCTTCTGGCACGCAAAGAACGTCACCGTATACGACAGCTTTTTAGGAGGAGAATACCTTGCGTGGTATTCTGAAAATCTTACTCTTGTGCGCTGCCACATAAAGGGTACCCAGCCGCTGTGTTACTGCAAAAACTTGAAACTTATTGACTGCACTACCGAAGACTGCGACCTGACCTTTGAATACAGCGATGTGGAGGCAACAATAAAGGGCGGGATAGTTTCCGTGAAAAACCCCGAGAGCGGAAAGATATGCGCCGACGAAATAGGCGAACTGATTGTAACGGACGACAGCCGCAGGCCTGTAGGAGCCGAAGTTTATGAGCGCGGCAGAAAAATTTACCCGGCCGGGGAAAGCAAGCGCTCTGCCTGAGGCGCCAATCACCCGCCGCACGGCGTAGAAATTTAACAGATATTTAAAATAAAATTGCCGCACGGCGGAATTTTCCGCCGTGCGGCAATTTTATTTGCGATGCGCGGACAGGGAACATATTACATCCCGCCCCGTGATAATCTATCTGATTTATTCTGCAAACCAGAAGAGTTCTTCAAACTTTTTGCCGAGGGCAATGCACAGAATCAATGCAAGCTTCGCCGTCGGGTTGAATGCACCCGTCTCTATGCTGCTTATCGTATTGCGCGAAACACCGACCATCTGCGCAAGTTCGGCCTGCGACCAGCCGCGCTCCTTTCTTGCAGCTCTTACGCCGTTTAAAAGTTCAAGCTGAAATTTTGCAGCCATTTGTATACCTCCGCTACCTGATATAAAGTTTTATTAACCGATACTGTAGTTTTATTATATAACAGCACAGTTAACTTGTCAATATTTTATAAGTAAATTTTAGCGCGGTAAGCGGCGGCGCAAAGTGTCTGCACCGCCGCCTGAGCCTCCCGGGCGAGATTAAAACACCGCGCATGCACGGCTCTGCCGCTTATCCGTTCATGGCCGATTTTACCTTTTCTTCACGGAACTGCTTTATATAGAGGTTATAATAGTATCCCCTCTTTGCAAGCAGCTCTTCATGCCTGCCGCGCTCGACTATCTTACCGCTGTTGACGACGAGTATTACGTCTGCCGAGCGTATGGTAGAGAGCCTGTGTGCGATGACAAAGCTTGTTCTGCCGTCCATAAGCTTTTCTATCGCCTCCTGAATGAGGTGTTCGGTTATGGTATCTATCGAGGAAGTGGCCTCGTCAAGCACAAAGATTGCCGGGTCGGCAAGTATTGCGCGGGCAAAAGAGAGAAGCTGTTTTTCACCCGTTGAGAGCGTGTTACCGCCCTCGCCGACGACGCTGTCGAACCCCTTTTCAAGGCGGGCTATTATCTTGTCGGCATTTACGCTTTTGCAGGCAGCCATCAGCTCCTCGTCGGTGGCGTTTTCCCTGCCGTACAGCAGATTTTCGCGCACCGTTCCCGAAAAGAGATGGGGAGTTTGCAGAACGTAGCCGATATGGCTGTGCAGCCAGCCGACGGAGCGCTCGCGCGCGTCTCTGCCGTCTATCAGCACCTGCCCCTCTGTAGGCTCGAAGAAGCGGCACACGAGATTTACAAGCGTTGATTTTCCGGCGCCCGTCTCTCCCACTATCGCAACATTTGTGCCCTGGGGCACCTTTAAATTGAAGTGTTCAAGAACATACTCCTCTCCGTCGGGGTATTTGAATGTTACGTCTTTGAACTCTATATCGCCGTGCAAATCTTCCCAGTTTTCAGTTTTCGGATTGAAAGTATCGCCGTATTTCTCAACCACTTCAGGAACGTCGTAGACGTCGGACTTGGTATTGAGGAGAGTTGTGACGCGCTCAACGTTTACCTTTACCGTTATCATATCGGCAATGGCGTCGACCAGCCACTGCACGGGTGCCATTATGCCCTGTGCATACGTCATGAATACTGTTAAGGTACCGAGCTGAATTATCTCGTCCATAGTGAGAATGCCGCCGTACCACAGAACAAGGGCAAGCGCAACATACGCCGCAAAGGAAATTATCGTATAAAAGAGCGCGCGGTGATGGCCGAGGCGGGTGGCCTGCCTGTGCATGCGGTTTGTGTTGTTGAAGAAGCGCTTATCGAGCTTTTCCTCCACGGCGAGCGTTTTGGAAGTTTCGACGCCCGTGATGCCCTCGTTGAAGCCGCCGGTGATTTCGGAATTTATCTCGCGCACACGGCGGTTGAGTATTGTGAGCTTGCGCTGGAAATAGCACGATACGAGCGCAACGAGCGGAAGAATTATTATTACGCACAGCGCGAGCACCCAGTTGAGCACGAGCATTATTATAATTGCGCTCAAAATATATGCCAGATACCAACCTGCATTGTAGCAGTCCCACGAGATGATTGAAGCTATGTTTGAGGTATCGCTCATTATCCTCGCGTGTATTCTGCCCACGCTGTTGACGTTGAAGTATGAGACAGACAGCGTTTGCAGGTGGTTGAACACCGTGCGGCGCATGTCGCGCAAAATATACAGCTCCAGCCGGCAGCAGTTGTATGAAGCTATGTAGTCTACGGCCAAGGTTACGATAAGGCACAGAACATAGAGCGCTATAAACGGCACAAGTCCGTCTAAGGTGCTGTTTGCAATGAAGTTATTGATTGCATACTCCTGAAACAGAGGCATTACGGTGTTGAGCACGCCCACTATTATCGTGCCGAGTATCATAACAAGAAACATCCATTTGTAGGGCGCAAGAAAGGGCTTTAATTTTGGAAGCCCGAACAGCCTCACCTTGGGGGCGGCGGGCTCTGCCGTCGCGCGCTTTTTAAAGCGGGGCGATTTTTCTGCCTTATTCGCCATAACCCACCTCCTTTTTGAGCTCATCGGGAAGGCTCATCTGCATGTCGTATATCTGCCTGTATATGCCGTTCTTTTGCAACAGCTCGCGGCCGGTGCCCTGCTCGGCTATGGTGCCGCCGTCCATTACTATGATGTTATCGGCGTGCATTACAGTAGTAATTCTGTGCGAAATTAAAATTACCGTGGCGCCGCCGAACTCCTCTGCAAGGCGGGCGCGTATTGCGGCGTCGGTGTCGCTGTCGACAGCCGAGAGCGAATCGTCGAAAATGAGTATGGGCGTTTTGCGCACGAGCGTGCGCGCAATGGAGACGCGCTGCTTCTGCCCGCCCGAGAGCGTTACGCCGCGCTCGCCGACGAGTGTGTCGTAGCCCTGCGAGAAGCTCTTAATATTTTCGTCGACGCAGGCGGCCGCGGCGGCGTGTTCTATGCCCTCCTGCCCGATATTGTCGCCCGCGACAGAGATATTTTCGGCTATCGTGCCCGTGTAGAGGTAGCCCTCCTGCAACACGAGGCCTATGTTGGAGCGTATGGTTGCAGGCGGGATTTCGTTGATATCCGTGCCGCCTATGGTTATGGTGCCCTCGGTTACGGGGTATAACCTGTCCAGAAGATACATCAGCGTGGACTTGCCGCTGCCCGTGCTGCCGAGAACGCCGAGCGTGGAGCCCTGCGGCACTTTAAAACTTACATCGTGCAATACGGGTTTGCCCTCTTCATACTCAAAGCCGACGTTTTTGAACTCGATATCGCCGTTGAGCTCGCCGACGGCGCCGTACTCTTCCTCTTCGGCATTCATAATCTCGCCGATACGGGCAATAGACACGCCCGCGCGGCTCATGTTGGAGATAATTCTGCCGAGCTGGCGCACGGGGCCCATGAGCATGGTGTTGTATGAGATAAAGGCGATGAGGTCGCCCGCGGAGAGGTCGCCTTTTACGCAGAACACCGTGCCGACTATGAGCAGCACCATGCCCTGAACGGCGGCAACGCCGCCGTTTACCGTCCAGAAGCGCGCCATGGAGCGCATTACGCGCACCCACAGACCTGTGTAGTATACGTTCTGCTTTTCGAACTTGTCCCTCTCGTACCGCTCCCTGCCGAAGGCGCGCACAACTCTCACGCCCGTAAGGTTTTCCTGGGCGATAGTCGAGAGCACGCCCTCCTCTTCGTCGCACTTTTTGAAGGAGGCGCGGGCGCCGCGATAGAAATAGAGCGAATAGCCGATGAGCACGGGCACGAAGGCAAGCGCGATAAGTGCGAGGTACACGTTTGTGATAAACATGAACACAACTGACAGCACGACTATTATGATTATGCGGAAGAGATATACGAGCTGGTTTGAAACGAAGTTTGAAATTGCGTCGGCGTCGGACGTGCAGCGCTGAATTATGTCGCCCGTCTGGTGCTCGATATGCCAGCGGAGCGGAAGGCGCTGAATGTGCGAAAAGAGGCTGTTGCGCATGCGGCGCATGAGCGACTGGTTTGCGCGCTGGTTGAAGTATGTGACGAAGTACTGGAAGGTTGCCATGAGGAGCGCTATCACGGCGATTATCACGGCGATTATCCAGATATTGCTTTTGAGATAGTCCACCCCGCCGAAGAGGCCGGCAAAATGGGCAAATATGCTGCTCGGAGCCTCTTCGCCGATAACGCTGTCTACCGTGAAGCTGATTATCTGCGGCAGTATCACGTTTAAAAAGGTAGTGATAAAGCTGGCAAGAATGCTCGCGCCGAACAGCAGATAACAGCCCTTTAAAAAGTAGCCGAGTATGCCCGCCTTTGTAAATTTTTGTTTTGAATTAACTTTTTTCATAAAAATAAAATTTTTGTTACACACCTTGCCCGCCGCGGCAACATGCCGCGGCGGGCTGATAGTTTTTTGCGTTGTTCTATTGATTATGCGTCAGTCACCGACATTCTGCGGCGCGGGCGCCGCGCGGAGGCGTAGGGTTACAAAATTTGCGAGTCTTATTTTTTATCTATGTTGAAGTTTGCCACAACCACGTCCTCGTCCATGTATCCGTAGACATCGTTCTTGGCGATGGCGATGAGGTCCTTGCCGAGAAGGTCGAATATGTTACCGGAGACGCCGAACTCGGGCAGGGTGCCGACGAGCTTGCCGTTATCATACAGATAGGCGAGCATTACGGGGGTGGCGAACTTGCCGTCGGGGGTCATGTCGCCGCCAGATGTGACGGATACGTATATCGCCTTGCCGCTGAACACCTCAGAAAGTTTTTTACCCTTTGTGTCAAGCTCTATGCCGCGGAAGTTGCCGCATTGGGGCACTGCGTCGAAATCGGCATAGCCGCATCCCGAGAGGGGCAGGTTGAGCATGGCCGCAGAACGGCGGTATGTTGCCAGCCCGCAGAATACGCCGTCCTTTACAAAGTAGAATTTGTCGCCTTCGAGAGTTACTCCCTCGCTGTCGAAGAAGGGAGAGAGTTCGTTCTTGCCGGGAGTGCGGTCGATGAGGATATTCACGCACTCGTCGAACAGCTTCTGGCCGAGCTTGCCTGCAAACAGACTGGCTCCGCTTGCATACATCTCCGCCACCACGTGCGAGAGAGCATGCTGAACGAAGCTCATGTCCATGATGACGGGCAACTTTTCCTCGGGCAGGGGGAGCTTGTTGGAGTATACGTCCAGAAGTTTTGCGATATCCTCCACCACCGCGTCCTCGTCGTAGTGCCTCTTGCGGGCGTAGTAGCCGAGGTCCATTATGTTTGCCGAACCGGCAGACTTTATTGAAAGGCCGACCAGCACGGCTTTATCGGCGTAGCTCAGATCTGTATCTGCGCTGTCGCTGTAGGAAACAGCCTCTTCCTCTA
Organism: uncultured Clostridia bacterium; assembly: GCA_944368155.1. Taxonomy (GTDB): domain Bacteria; phylum Bacillota; class Clostridia; order Christensenellales; family Borkfalkiaceae; genus Coproplasma. The sequence continues at coordinate 18,607 of CALVWW010000011.1, read as the reverse complement.
TGGCAAACTTATCGCTGAAGATAAAGTCGGGGAAGCGCTCCTTCAGGCGGGAAGCGAGGTGCCTTACCGTATTTAAAAATTCGTCCTCGGGTATTATATCCTTTACGAGGTCTATGTGCCTCTTTTCGCCGCCGCACATTGCGTCGGGATAGGGGATATTTTGCACGAGCGCGGCCGCGGCCTGCGCCTCGAGAGCTTCGTCGTCCCCCTCGCCGATTCTGCCGGCTACGCCTATCTTGCCGTCTTCATACACCCTTATAACGGTTTTTTCGTCCTCCTTTATGCGGAGGGAACTTACCTCGCCCGCTGCGAGTGTGGCGGCATATGAGCGAGATTTTTCAACAATTTTCTGCTTGTTCATTCTATCTTCCTCCTTACTGAACATTCATCTTTGAAACGGAGACATAAGGCCCGCCGAAGGATACGTTCAAGGGGAACTGCTCGTTTTTGCCGCAGCCGCCGAATATACTTGAAGAGATTTCAGCTTTATCGGAGAGCCCGTCAATAAGATTCAACGTTTCAAATACATTGCCAGAAATTACGGCTATCTTCACAGGGTCGCCTATCTTGCCGTCGATTATTTCATAGGCTCGGTTGGGGGCAATCGTAAATGTGCTCATGCCCGAACCGTGCTTATAACTCTTTATAAAATAACCGTGCTTTACACGCGCGAAAAGTTCATCCACAGGAGTATTTCCCGCCTCTATAACCGTGCTAGTCATGCGCACAATCGGTTCAAACTCACAGTTGATTGCACGCGCGTTGCCCGTCGGGTCTTCCCCGAGGTCTGCGGCAGTTTCGGCTGAATGCAGCCTGCCGGCGAGCACGCCGTTTTTAATAAGATAAGTCTTTTGAGTGCGGGTGCCCTCGTCGTCGAAGGGGACATAGCCAGAGCCGTCCTCTGCTCCGCTGTCGTAGATTGATAGCATATCTGCGCCCACCTTTTTGCCTAGAGTCCACTCCCGCTTCATAGTCTCGTCCCCGAGCATGAAATCGGCCTCCGACTTATGTCCGAAAGATTCATGCGCAAACACACCCGCCACCAGGGGCGACAAAATTACTGGGTACACGCCCGCCTGCACACTCTTTGCATGCAGCAAAAAGTTTTCGAGCTCGGCGGCAAACTCCTCTATCTTCCCGGCCGTGAACGAGGCGGCGAGCTTTTCAAAGCTATTTTCCGTACAGCCCTCTGAGTCGGAAAAATTTTCCTCGCCTTCAGCGAGGGCGAGCGCCACCCTCGCGCCGCACAGCTGCATGTCATATTTTATATCTGCGCCTTTGGAGGAGCAGAACTCGTATACGGAGTATCTGTCGGAATACAAGCCGACGCACATTTTTACATATTCGGAACTGCCGGCCGCAGAGAGCACATCTTCTAAAAGCTTGCGCTTTCTCTCTATGGAGACGTCCTTTATGCAGTTATCTGCAAACTTTATGTCCGTCTCCCTGTTTGCCTGCAGGCGCTCTACAACGGGGTCGTCCTCCACCGCGGTGTTTGCCGTTGCCATGGCATAGAGCTTGTCGAGCTCCTCCTGCACGGCGGCAAGGCGGTATGTGGAGGCGTAGTACCACATAGTCCCGTCATATACGCGGATGAATGCTTTTTTTACCGTAGACTGCTTGCTCTCTTCGAGCACACCGTTGCGGTATCTTATTGAAGTGATAAACCTCTCTTCCACCCTTACGTCGGAATAGAATCCCTCTCTGAACTTGTACATAATTCTCCTTATCAAATTTATTTGCGTGTATTTCCTCGCCGTTTCACACCGGGAGTCGCCGTGGCGGATATCACGCGCTCATATTTTGTTATAAACAGGCGGCATGCAATGCAAACGCCACTCAACCGATAGTTGCGGCATATATGCGGCTTTTTAGTGCCAATGATAGTTTCTATAGTCTTAAGCCGCCCACCTCAAATACGGGGACGGCTTAAGATATTAATCAAACATTATAATAGAGAACGAAAAACAGAAGTCCTATAGCGAAATATACTCCACCTACAATAAGCAAGTAGGCAAAAGAACGCTTGTTTTCCTGCTTACGCTTACGATATTCATAAAAACGTTCCTTATCTCTTTCGTTAGGGTGTCTTTTGAGCAAAACGATAACCTTTTTAACTCCGAAACCAAGCATATCAAATGTGCCGCCGTTGCTGCATATTACAAGCAATGCAAACAAAATAAGCAACATGCCCGAAACGGTAAAGCAATCGCAAAGAGCCATCAAAATTTCTGTAGTATCGTCAAGCCAATACAATGATTTGGCAAACGACACACACAATGCCATTATCAGACCAATCCCAAACGTTATGGCATATCTTATAATCTTCTTTTTCATTCCGTTTTGGCATCCATGCCAAGTTCTTTTTTGTATTTTTCGAACTCGGCCGTATTGCAAAGAACAAAATGTCCGGGAATAATCTCTCTGAACGTGGGCTGCTCCACAGAATAGTCATGCTCGGCAAGAGGATTATACACAAATCTTTTGCGAGTTTTTTCATATTCCGGGTCAGGCAAGGGAATTGCCGACAGGAGCGACTTCGTATAAGGGTGTAATGGATGGGCAAACAGCTCGTCTGATGAAGCAAGCTCGACCATCTTACCGAAATACATAACACCTATTCTGTCGGAAAAGTATTTAACGACCGACAAATCGTGAGCGATGAAGAGAATGGTAAGTCCCAGCCTGTTCCTTAAATCGTTCAGGAGGTTAATAACCTGCGCCTGAATGGATACATCGAGCGCCGAAACCGGTTCGTCGGCAATTATAAGCTCAGGCTTCATAATTACCGCGCGAGCTACGCCAATACGCTGGCGCTGTCCGCCAGAAAATTCATGAGGATATCTTCCTGCATGTTCGGGAACCAGTCCGACAAGTTCAAGCACGTCGTAAACCTGCTTCTCTATATACTTCTTATCTTTGACGCCTTCTATAACTAGACCTTCCGCTATAATGTCCTTTACTGTCATTCTGGGATCGAGTGATGCGATAGGGTCCTGAAAAATCATCTGTATCTGGGTTACGAGCCTTGAAGGATTATAACGCTCGTTGACATACAGTATAATGATTATTCCTACTGCAACAGATACAAAGAATGTTATAAGAAGAGCATTTGCAACGCCTGCAACAGGTTCATATGCCAACACATTGTCTCCGGGATTATCCGAATTATAGTACACGGTTAGACGCACGCGCTGCTCATCAGTCGATACACCGAGTTCAGGGTCGTAATAGTCCACCACGGCAGAATATGAAACAGTCTCCCCGTCTTCATCTGTAACACTGAAATCTACAAACGTCGTGCCGCTCGCTTCGTCCGAAGCTGTTACAATTGCCGAAACAGATACATACGAACCGTATTCATTATTGAATACTACGTATTGCCAGATGCTCATAGCCAAAATTACTACCGCTGCAAAAAACAATGTAAACGCCGTAATGAGCCATGCCTTTGGGGGAATTTTAGGCTGGTTGATGACGGCACGGTATTTTTCTTTATCTTCTTCGGAAAGATTTTCGACTTTACTGCCGGCATTTCCAAGCGCTTCGGCATACTCTTCTTTTAACTTATTAAAGTAAATCTTTTCGCAGTTCTTATAGTCACTCTTTGCGGCGCGGATAAGCGATTTTTGTTCGGCAATAGTCTTCTTTAACTCGGCTTTCTTTTTATTTAATTCTGCTACATACTCCTTTTTTAAAGATGCAGCATCTGCCGAATCAGATTTGAGCGCAACATTTAATTTTTCTTGAAGAGACTTTTTGCTTTCAGAAAAATCGGCTTTTGCTTTTTTAATCGCATATTTATAGGAACGAATGCCGGCGCATATCCTCTGGCCTTTAAAATATACGTTTCCTGAAGTTATGTCATACAGCTTGATTATAGAACGGCCGGTAGTTGTTTTGCCGCATCCGCTTTCGCCTACAAGGCCGAAAACTTCGCCCTTTTTAATATCGAAGCTGACGTCGTCAACAGCTTTAAGTTCACTGCCCGGGCCCATTTTGAAATACTGGCAGAGGTGCTCTACTTTAAGTAAAACTTCTTCGTTTTCTTCCATCTTGCTCACCTCTTATTTTTTCTATCCTTGTCGGCTTTGTTGTTGACTTTACGCTTAAACGATTTTTTTATAGTTTCTATAAGCTTTTGCCTGCCGCTTAAATCTTCGGCCTCAGCTGTTTTTTCATTGAGCTGTTCCTCAACGGCATCCACTGCAGGCTCTTCTTTGCTGCCCATAAGAGGGTCGGCATGAACGATAGTAGCCTCAGTTTTAACAATCAGGTTGTCGCCAGCTTCTGAAATTCCCTCTTCAACCGCCGCCTCTGTCTCCTCCGCAAGCTTTTCAACATCTTCGGCATCTGCCTCTCCTTCAGTCATCGCCTGTCCTCCAGGGGTTTCATGCCCGCCAAAAACAGTCTCAGACATCGTTCCCGTATTTTCGGCAGATTCTTGCTCTAAATGCTCGGCTCGTCTCTCTTCCGTAGGCTCTTCAAGATTTTCCGACTGCACAGACTGTGCGAAACCGACTTTTTTAACACGCGCCTTCATTCTTGCTATTCTGTCTGTAACCGACTTGGGCGGCTCTATCTTCGGCGCGTTGGGATGCAACAGCCAAGTGGCCGCATAATGCGTGTCGGTAATCTTGAACATGGGCGGTTGCTGTTCAAAATCTATCTGCATGGCATACTTGTTACGCTCTGCAAATGCATCGCCTTTGGGAGGATATATCATATTGGGAGGAGTTCCTGGAATTGCCTCCAGTTTCTCCTTAGTATCAAGGTCGGGCATAGACGAAAGAAGCGCCCACGTATAGGGATGACGGGGGTCATAGAAGATATCTTCCGCCGTACCTATTTCAACGATTTTACCTGCATACATAACAGCTATTCTGTCCGCCATATTGGCAACTACTCCCAGGTCATGCGTTATGAATATTACAGAGAGTTTTCTTTCGCGCTTTACTTTATTGATGAGTTCAAGAATCTGAGCCTGTATGGTAACGTCAAGCGCGGTCGTAGGTTCGTCACAGATAAGTATATCCGGATTTTCAGAAAGCGCAATAGCGATAACGATACGCTGACGCATGCCTCCTGAAAATTCAAAAGGATATTGTCTGTAACGTTTCTTAGGTACGGGTATGCCTACCTCTTCGAGCAGTTTAAGCGCACGGGTTTTTGCGACTTGACGCGTCAGTTTAAACGCCACATTCGACGCCTTATCTTTAAGATAATCAATTACTGCCACTGTTTTGGCTGTAAAATCGATATTCATCCCGAGCTCTACATCTGCGGCATAACTATCGCGAACCCTGTTTATAAGCGTGCGTATATCGGCCACAGCGGCCTCAAGGTCTACAAGGTTTTTATCTGCGACCTGCCAGTCAGGAGTTTTACCCCTTTCAACACGTCTGTCGTAGCCGGCTTTTTGACGCGCATAGCGCCTTTCTTCCTTCGCATTGCGCTTTATGCCGTCAAAATAAAGATTTATTGCAGACTTTAGACTAGTACCGAATGTGTATGCAGTGTTATCTTTTACGATTTCAAGCCTGTCGATAGAATTTTCCACCGCACTTACGATACTCTTCGCCGCACCGACAACTTCCGCTTTATCGAGTTCCTGTTTTTCGAACACGTGCATATTGTCGTCAATAATCTTAACAGCATTCTTTTTGTTTTCAATCGATTGTCTGCGCGAATATTCCAAAGCCTTTTGTGCTGTCGCGATAAAATCGAACATGAAATGCTCATCAAGATATTTGCGGAGATACTTATTGAGTTCCTCCACTTTCATATCAGGCAATGTTTCGGAGGAAAATGTGAGATAATAACCCAAAGCGAAAAAGTTAGGCTTTGTGTAAGCAAGAGCTTCTTCGAGTATGTTTTTTACTATCTCAAGCTGTGCACTCACCTCTCTATAATCTTGTTCAGTAGTCTTGCTCTTCTTGTTTTTAATGACATATGTGCGGATTAATTCGCCGCAATACTGCTTAGGCGTGCGCTTTGTAAGTTCTTTAAGCCTTACCAACGCCTTTTGGAGCTCTTCGGCACGAGCGTAAACCATATAACGCTCGACGCTTTTTTCAGCGAGTTTAATTATTTCTGCTGTTTCTGCATAAATATCGGAAACGGCATGCTTTTCTATTTCAAAAAGCAATTCTTCGGTATCCGAAAGCGCATCTTCGGCCGCCTCTCTCGCACGGTTATAAGCATTCTCAAGCTCAAGGTGTTTGTATTCGAACCTGTCAAAATTTTTGCACTTAAGCTGATTTTCAGATTTGAGAGACTGATTATTTTCCGCTCCCGTCGCCAAATCCATAAAATAATTGATGCGGCTGAGCGTAGTATTGAAATCTTTGCGCGACTCCTTGCGCGAAAGCTTGCCTTTAATGAGCATGGCCTCGGTCATCTGCCTGCCTATGCGCATGATGGGGTTGAGGCTGGAGAGAGGGTCCTGGAAAATCATGGCGATTTTATCGCCGCGGATTTTGTGGAATCCTTCCTCGGAAATCTTCATCAAATCCTGTCCGTCGTAAATAATCTCGCCACCTTCTTTAATGGCGTTATTTGCGAGTATTCCGAGAATAGCACGCGTTGTAACCGACTTGCCCGAGCCCGATTCACCGACTATGGCAAGAGTTTCACCCTTGAACAGGTCAAAACTGATGTCGCGCACTGCCTGTACGTTACCGGCCGCAGTTTTAAATGATATTACGAGGTTGCGAACAGAAAGTTTTACTTCTTTATTTTCCATAATCAGCTGTCAGACCCCCTTAACGAAGGGTTAAAGGCATCGCGCAAACCATTGCCGAACAGATTGAACGAAATCATAAGAAGCGCAATGACAAGCGCGGGGAACAATACTATATGAGGATAGGTTGAAATAGCTCCCTGCCCGGCTGTTAACAGCGTACCGAGGCTTATAATGCCGTTCGACGTATCGTTGAGAGAAATTACTCCGAGATAAGAAAGCGACGTCTCGGAGAATATGACGCTTGGTATATAGAGCGCGGCGCTTGTTATTATCGTACCGAGCGAATTGGGGAAGATGTGCTTCATAATCAGCCTTCTGTCCCTTGCGCCCAAAGTTTTTGCCGCAAGCACATATTCCTGCTTTTTAAACCTGTAAAACTGCATTCGCACTGTTGCCGCCGTTCCTATCCAGCCCGTGAGCACGAAGGCAAACAGCAGTGCGCCGACAACGCCGGCTGTCGCCGCCAAATGCATATTGAACAAAACCGCCACGACCATAAACGGTACACCGTTCAGAATATCTGCAATTCTCTCCATAAACAGGTCTAACTTTCCGCCATAGAAACCTTCTATGGCACCGTAAATAGCACCAATGATAAGATTTACCACAGCCACGCCTACCGCAAGCATCAACGAAAACCTCGTTCCCGCGGCAACGAGAGTGAAGAGGTCCTGTCCTGATGCCGAGGCGCCAAATATATGACAGGGCTCAAACCCGTTGATGTATGTGTAATATTCGTAATAAAGAACTCGGACTCTGTATCCGCCCTGTACGACGCGGTAGTAAAGATAACTGTCTTCAGAGGTCGGGTCCTCTATCCCCGGGTCACCCGCTATGCGAAGACTGTTGTACAGATTGTAAACAGTAGAAGAACCTGTAAGATACAGCGGAATATAATTGCCGTTTTCATCTAAAACGGCCTGTCCGTTGTTAGGACTCTCGGTGTCGATTACCGTCTTGTACCAATAGTTTGCATCTGTCGTGTTGTACATAACCTGGTTGCGGGTCGACGTATCGAGCATCGGATATATAACCTGTATATTGGTCTCGTTCTGATATTCCTGAAGGGCGTTAAGCTGTTCACTCGTGAGGGTTACAAATTCATAACCGACGGCGTTATAGGTATCAAATCTGTAAGAATACAGCACTGACGAACCACTGCTGCTTGCCACGACCTGTGTGCCGTAAAAATCTTTAACCGCAAGCCTGCCGCTCTCCAATCCTATTGCATAATTATACTGGTAAGTGGCAAGGTTGGATTCATACCTTTTAGTACCGTCCCAAAAACCGCCGTCCGCATGTGCCGATACCTTGGGCAACACATTGCGGTAGTAGCCATCGTTATATGCTATGCTGTAATTTGAAACCATCGGGGCAATTAAAGCAAACAACAGAAGGACGGCGATGATGACCATGCCAACGATAGACGACTTATTTTTTGCAAATCTGCGCCAGGCATCGCGCATATAGCTGACAGGCTTAGTTTGAAGTTTTTTATCGCCAAGCTTTTTATCAGCCTGGGCAAAAGTGAATTTTTCTGCGGGGATTTCTGTATACGTCTGTATTTTTTCCATATTACTTTACCCCCATTCTTATTCTCGGGTCGATAAAACCGTAACTCAGGTCAATAATTATGCCCGCAACCAAACCTACGGCGGTATAGAACGCAGATATCGTCATAAAGAAGTTGTAATCGAGCGAAGTTATCGACGTGATATAAAGAGAGCCGATTCCCGGTATGCTGAAAAGCCCCTCGATGATAAGCGAACCAGAAAGAACGCTTATAAAGTTTCCGAGTATCATCGGGAATATAACGACCATAGCGTTTCTGAGCGCGTGGCGCACTGTAGCTTGACGGCGAGTTAAACCTTTTGTGCGCGCAAGAAGCATGTAGTCGTTTGTCAACACCTCGGAAAGCTCCGCCCTTGTATATCTGGTAAAGCCTGCAATCGAGCCAAATGACAGCGACATGATTGCAGGAATCATTGAAACAAACATCGACGGAGAGAATATCTGTGACCAGATATTGAGGCTGTAATCTATACGATTGACGCTGAGGTCAAACCACTGCAGTTTATAGCAGAATATATACTGAACTAAAAAACCTACTATAAACGACGGAACAGAAATGAAAATCATTACCCCGACGGATATAATATGGTCTTGCCACTTATTCTTTTTAACGGCGGCAAAAATACCCAAAAGAAGACCAATGGGCACACTGAAAACAAGCGAATAAACATTAACCCCTATGGTAGCGGGCAATCTTTGACCGATAATGGACATAACGTCCTGAGTCTGATACATTGTTTCGCCTATTCCCCAATCAAAAGACGTGAAAATACGTCCCCAAAAGAGGAAGAACTGTTCTATTATGGGCTTGTAGTACCCCATTGCCTCTCTGCGCGCTTCAATTATTGCAACAGTCTCTGCCGTTCCGTTAACGGGGGGCAAAGGAAGCAGTTTGATAAGGATAAAACACAGTGAAAGAATTACAAACAAAGTGAGTGCAGCGAGAAGCAATCTCTTTATTACATATTTAACCATAAAATTAACCCGGAATGCGAAAAGTTTGCGGGCGCATATGGCCCGCAAACTCTTTACGCACCCTTAATTGTTTTATTGTTTTACAACTTACGAAGCGGTATAGAAATCTTCAAGGTTGCCGTTGTGTTCAGCAACGAAAGCACTCCACTGCGTATCGCTATAGTTATAGTTGATGTGACGGATTCCGCCGTAGCCTATCATATTGTTGATATAGGTCGTAGAACCGTTGTTGTACTGCGCGCTTCTCAAAGACGTTACATAGCTGTAGAATATAGGCAGGTTAGCATACTTCTGGAGCTGCGCAAGTTCGCAAGCCGAGAATACTTCAAGCTTGAATTCAGCAGACGCATCGTCGAGCGAGCCGAAAATCTCATAGAGGTTATCGGAGTCGTACATGTCGTCTGACTGTCCGTTGTAAAGCCACATAGTCCAATCGTACAGGCTGTAGGTATACTCATCACCATCATATTCAACAGTAACGTCGATAGTCTTTGCAAGGCTGTCAAAGCCGTAGTTGTTGGTATTTTCGGGGTTTACATAGCAACTGTATATAATGCCCCATGTATCCATTGCAGAGCCGCCCCATGCGGAGAAGGAGATATCCATGCGGCCTGCCTTGAGCGCCTCCCAGTATGAAGACTCGTTAGCGTGTCCGTGGAATTCAACGGTAATACTGTTGAAAGTAGGCTCATCGCACGCTTCGAGAGCTGCAGCAAACCACTGGTTCATCATTGCGATGAAAGCATTGGTATTTTCGGAAGCATTACCAACCGAGTTATAAGTGAGAACTACGTCGGCACCATACTGAGCTATATAACCTTCGGAAACAGCTTCTGCATAAGCTTCTTCGAAAAGGTCTGCAGCATAAGCAAGGTCATAACCCGTAACCGCATCATATGCGGCTTCAAGGTCGCCGTAAGCAGTTCCGTGTACGTCGTACCACACGCCGTTCTCCTCATAGAAATCCTGAGCAAGAAGAATAGTTCTCATTGCCTGTTCAGATTCACGGTAAACAGCGCCGGTATCGGGGTCATAAATATACAGATAGTTCAATATACCGAAGCCGGGTTCTGCTGTGGGCTGGAACCTCGAAACGTAAGCTTCACGATCAAACGCATAAGAGAGAGCCTTGCGGAAAGTAGTAAGGCCGAGCACAGCATGGTTTTCACCCTCAGAAGATTCGGAGTTCAGATAATCCTGCGAAGCTTCAGTTGCAAGGAAGAACTGATAGGTGTAGCTTTCAGGCACGGATACAACATAACTGCTGTTGCCATACGTAGCCATTTCGGTACCGTCGAGCGAATAGTCTGAGAGGTCACCCATCATAAACATTTCACGCGATGTTTCCTTTGCCGTACCCGATTCGAGATACGTATAGTCGATTACCGTCGTAGTATACTGGCCTTCATGCTGTCCGTCGGTGTAGCCATACCAGTTTTCGTTGCGCTCAAGCACGAAATACTGTCCGGAAGCATATGAAGAAAGCACATAGGGACCGTAAGATGCAGTTGTAGCAAGCGTCGTGCAGTAGTTGGTTTGAACGGTATCGCCTACGGTCGTTTTTCCGGCCTCATAGAGCTCTTCATTTACCAGCCAGTTGCCGGTAAGGTTGTACTTAATATAGAAATCGCTTATCTCGTTATTGAGAATAATATCGATAGTGTAATCGTCCACTTTAACGACACCTACACCGCCGTTTCCGTTGGAATTATATTCCCAGGTATAGTCGAGGTGGTCGTTGTTAACGAGGATACTTACACAACTCTCATAATCTCCGCCAACTTCGAGTAAGGCAGAATTGCCCTCCCAAATATCTGCAGCAGATATCCAGTCACCGTCTTCGCCTGCTTCAGTAGCAAGGTCGCGATACTCGGTTGTATCGGTTATCTCAACCCACTGAGGGCATTCATTGCCTGCAGCGTCAACCATGCCTTCCAAGTTCCACAAGTTCCACATATCAATGTAAAGCGTCTCGCCTGCGGCAATTGCTTCGGCATTGGTATCATATCCCTGGGAGCCTACAGTTTCGTAAGTGCTTTCGGTAAGACTGTAGAGATAGTTACGCGCACCGTAAATAGAGAAAGTCGAGCTCGTGTAGCTGTCGGAACGGCGATTAAACATCTGAGGATCAAGCTGCTGCTGCATAGAATAAACATAATCATCCGCAGTTATGGCGGTGCCGTCCTGCCATTTAGCGTCCTCATTAAGTTCGATACGCCAAGCCTTTCTCTCGTCGCCGGAGCTTATGCCGTATGTGCCGGCATACTGGCTGGTTACGTCTTCGGGGAATGCGGCTGCCATTTCGGTCGTCCACTCGTAGTCTACAGCGTTGCCGGCCTCGTCATAAACAAGTTCAACATCATAGAAACCGGTCGTGATGTACCCGAGAATTATAGAGTCGGTGTTATTTTCCCATGTGTGAGGGTTCCACGTAGTGGGGTCAGCGCTGTACGACGCTTTGTAGGTGAAAGATGTGCCGGCAACAACCGTGCAGGTATCGCTGAGCGTTCCGTCGGTAGCTGTAATTGTAGCGGTACCGTCGGCAAGCGCGGTAACTCTGCCGTCAGAAGTTACGCTTACAACGGAAGGGTTGCTGGAAGACCAAGTTACCGTAGAATCTTCGGGAGCTGTTGCAACGAGGGTCATCGCATCGCCGACAACAAGGGAAACGTTGGTACGGTTGATGGTGAGAGTCGTTACATCGGGCTCAGTATCGGGGTTAGAGTCTGTCCAGGGTTCGCCGCCGATATCGCAAAGGCCGTCGCCGTTTTCATCACGGTGTTCGGTGTGCGTGTCGTCGTTGCCACCGCAAGCCGCCATGAGACCCACACTGCCAAGCATGCAGACCGATACAACAAAAGCAGCAAGTCTTTTGATTTTGCTCATGTGTGTTAAAACCTCCAAAATTTTTAGCGCGTCAATAATATTATTGTAAATCCATACGCGCAATTATACGAACGTTTATACGGCAGACTGCGCATAGCGTCCGCCGCATGAGAAAAAGCACCGCCGGGGTACCATTCGCAAGAAAATCATCCCGCTTATGGTCAAAAAGCCATTGACTGCTCCATAAAAACCACTTTGCAATACCCGGGCGCGAAATGCAAAATTATTGAATAATTGCTCTCTCACAGCCTTTCCCGATTTACATAAATAAAGTTTACATACTTTTTACAAATTTGTCAATGAATTTTCGACAAGTGCGCTTATTTTCGTGCATAAATTATATTTAAGACGCGTATAAATAAAATTTATTTGTGCAATTTTATACTTGTCATGCAATGAACCTTGCATATTTACCAATAATTATTCGTTAATATTGAATATATATTCGCATATGCTGATATGTGAAATTTTTGAAGACCGTTTGAACAACGGCAAATCAATGCAGCGCTCGGCCCGTTTGCCACCATAACAAACGCGCGCTTTTACCATTATCCGCAAAAATCATTGACTTGCGCGGCGGGGACTACTATAATGTTAGCGGAACGGGGAACATCAGTTCCCGAGGAGACTAACAGAGATGTACTTAAGCCAAGCGCGGGTAGGCGAAAACTACACCGTGGAGAAAATTGCGCTTCCGTTTGAAACACAGCGGAGGCTTGAGGCGCTGGGCATGACCGACCGTGCGCCCGTAACAGTACTCGGCCGCAAAGGCAAGGGAATACTGATAATCAGACTGCGCGGCACGCGCTTTGCCCTCGGCTACAATATAACAAAGAACATAGAGGTGCAGCCCGATGAAACTGTTTAAACGCAAGGGCTGCTGCGGAACCGCGGCCGACGACAAGAAGGTCGATGACTACTCTATGACAATAGGCTTTATAGGCAACCCCAACTGCGGCAAAACCACACTGTTCAACGCATATACCGGCGCCAACCTGAAAGTTGCCAACTGGCCGGGGGTAACCGTGGAAAAGGTTGAGGGCACCTATAAATTCCATGGCGAAAAGATAAGGCTTGTAGACCTGCCCGGCACATACAGTCTCACCTCCTACACCATGGAAGAGACTGTTGCGCGCAACTTTATTTTAAGCGGCGAAGTGGATGTGGTCATAAACGTCGTCGACGCCTCTGCGCTGGAGCGGGGGCTCTACCTCACTCTGCAGCTTTTGGAGCTTGGCAAGCCCGTCGTAGTCGCCCTCAATATGATGGACATTGTGCTCAAGCGCGGCATGGAAATTGACCTGCACCGCCTGCCTGAAATGCTGGGCGTACCAGTAATACCCGTTTCCGCGCGCAAACGCACCGGGCTGGACATACTCATTCACGCCGCCGTCCACCACAAAGGGGCAACGGGACCGGACAGGCTCATTCACGAACATAAGGAAATTTCAAGCCACGAGCACGACCACCACTCCGAGTTTACGATGGTATATTCCGACGGCATTGAGGACAGGATAGACGAGATACAGACTGCGCTCAAAGCAAAGTATCCCGACATTTCCAACCTGCGCTGGCACGCAATCAAAACGCTTGAGAACGACAGGGAGATAACAGCAAATTACCCCATTGATATGCCCGAAATAACGCAAAATGCAGAATCGGAGATAATCAATGAGAAATACGCTTTTATCGGTGAAATAATCGACGAGGTAATGGTGCACAAGCAGCGGCAGGACAAACTGACCGATAAGCTTGACCGCGCCTTTACGCACAAGGTGTGGGGTATACCCATCTTCCTTGGCATAATGGCAGTTGTTTTCTTTCTCACATTTTTTGTCGGCGACCTTATAAAGAGCCTTTTGGAGCTGGGCATAGGCGCGCTTTCAGAGGCAATTGAAAACGGGCTTACCTCCGCCAATGCAAGCGAAATAGTGATATCGTTGCTTAACGACGGCATAATAGGCGGCGTAGGCACAATAATCACATTCCTTCCCAATATATTCATCCTCTTCCTCGCGCTGGCCTTTTTGGAAGACAGCGGGTATATGGCAAGGGTTGCTTACGTCATGGAAGGCATAATGAGCAGGCTGGGGCTCTCGGGCAAAGCGTTCATTCCCATGTTGCTCGGCTTCGGCTGTACTGTACCCGCGATAATGGCCTCGCGCGCGCTTGAAAGCAGGCGCGACAGGTTCAAAGTAATGCTCGTCACTCCCTTCATGAGTTGCAGCGCAAGGTTGACCATTTACATACTTTTTGCCGAAATGTTCTTTGCGGAGTATGCATTTCTTGCGGCATTTTCAATGTATATTCTCGGCATATTGGTGGCCATCGGCGTTTCTGCGGTACTGCACCTCATCGACCGCAAAAAGACTGTAAACTATCTGCTTATAGAACTGCCCGAGTATAAGCTGCCCGACGCGCGCACCGTCGGCATTTATGTATGGGAGAAAGTAAAGGATTACCTTATAAAAGCGGGCACGACGATTTTTATCGCCACACTCATTATGTGGGCGCTCCTCTACTTCGGCCCCTCGGGCTTTGTGGGCGAAGGCGGAGAAGGCAGTTTTGCCGCATATGTAGGAAGATTTTTAAGCCCTGTATTCGAGCCGATAGGCCTCGGCTTCTGGCAGATAGTCGTGGCGCTGATTGCCGGCATTTCAGCAAAGGAAGTAGTTGTTTCAAGCTGTGCGGTTCTATTCGGCATTGCCAATGCGAGCGCCGATGCCGCAGGTTTTGCCGCGGCGCTCTCTTCAATCGGCTTCGGAGCGCTCAACGCCGTATGCCTGATGGTGTTCTGCCTGCTGTATATACCCTGCGCCGCGACGCTCGCAACCATACATAAGGAATCGAAGAGCTGGGCATGGACGGGTTTTACCGCTCTGTTTCAACTTATTGTCGCCTATGTTATAACGCTTATAGTTTATCAGATAGGCCTTCTGATTGTGTGATTTTTCAAGGCGCGGCGGCGCCATTCGGTGCCGCCGCTTTAAAATAACATACCCATCGGGGCGGGAATATGCCGCAATCAACGCGCTTCCCCCGCTCTCCGTTCAAGGAAAATATATATGATTCCTACAATAGTAATATCCTGTATTGTCGGCGTATGCGCCGTGCTGGCCGCAGTATATCTTATCAGGCGGAAAATTAAAAACAAGGGCAAATGTGCCGGCTGTGACGGACACTGCTACGGCTGTACGTCCGAGCAATTGCACAATTGTAGCCAATCCTTCCGCAAGGATAGCGACTCCGCCAATAAATGAAATTTCAGCCCTGCCGGGCAGTTAAACTGCAAAATTTTTAATCAAAAGTTAATCAATACAAATAAAACTGTTTGACAAAAGCCGAGGTATTTTATATAATAAGTAGGCTGTTGTGAATGATTAGATATCCGCCCGGGCAGATTCTTTCGCCTTCTGCCGTGCAGAGATGTTTGCATAATCAGCGGCGCATATTCAGCCCGATTCAACACGCACCGTTAGCTCAACTGGATAGAGCGTTGGTCTACGGAACCAAAGGCTAGGGATTCGAATTCCTTACGGTGCACCAAAGAGGTATAATCCGAATTATTTGCTTGTAACAAGCGAATGGTTCGGATTTTCTCTTTATATAAGCAAGGACTAGTGTAATGCCAATTCAAAAACAGCAAACTATTCCGTCACTTTGTCCATTACGCGATCTTTTCTTGAGCAATTGCTCTTTATTTATTGTATTTATTAATGTAGTATGCTATAATAGATAAAACTTATATTAAATAATAAACTTTCTGATGAATATGGTAGATTGTATAAAACAAGACCTTTTGTCCATGCCAGAATCCACCTTTATTTCAAAAAAAATATTCGAACCTGTTCCGTATATTTTTAAAGGTAATTGGGACGACTATTTTTCTTGGAAAATGGATTTATCTCAAAAATTTAACATTGACCCGAGTGAAATTTTTATAACTGGTTCAGCAGCATTAGGCGTAAGTTTAAATCCATATAAGAATTTTAAACTATTCGATGCAAATTCCGATATTGATATTAGTGTAGTAGCTCCTCATTATTTCGAAGTTGCTTGGCATGATTTATTATATTTAAATGTAGAGAGGATTAATGAACAAATGCGTGTAGCAATAGATGACCATCGGACTAGATTAATATATTGGGGAACAATTGCCACTGATAAAATATTACCACTTTTGTCATTCGGTATGAAATGGGAAAAGATTATAAAGGATTATAAACAAACTAAATATTTTCAAAACCACGAGATACATTTCAGGATATATAAAGATATGACTGCTGTTAGAAAATATTTATCGCTTAGTGTATCTCAATGTAAAGCAAAATTACTCGGAGAATAATAAAATGAAAAATTATCTTGACACATCAAATCAGAATATTGCTTGGTTTAGAAAACAATACGATTTGGGCCAATTAGAAATGAGTCCTCCATTTCAACGGAATCCTGTTTGGACGATAAACCAGAAAAGCTTTTTAATAGACTCTGTTCTGCTGGGTTATCCTATCCCTGAAATCTATATTCAAGAAAAAATTACCGATTCTGGAGACAGCAAGTATATTATTGTAGACGGGCAACAGCGTATTAGATCTATTTTAGAATTTATTCGAGGAGACTTTGCAATTGCTGAAGGCGAAAGTCAAAAATGGGCATCTTTCAGTTTTGATGACTTGTCATCCGATGATAAAAAAAATTTTTTCGCCTATAAATTTGTCGTACGAAATTTACCCGATACTACCGACTCAGAAATTAGGTCAATCTTTCAAAGAATCAATAAAAATAATATAGCTCTAAACGCTCAAGAACTAAGACAGTCTACATACTCTGGAGAATTTATCAAGCTTATGAATAAACTGGCGGATAAGTCTTATTGGAAAGATTTAGGACTGTTTTCGGCTGAGAAAGTTAGAAGAATGATAGATGTAGAATTTATTAGTGAATTAGCTATAGCTTATTTGAATGGACCACAAAATAAGAAAGATAAATTAGATTACTATTATACGTTATACGAAACAGAATTTAACGATTCTGAAGACCTAGAAAAGTTGTTTGACAATGTTTGTAATGAAATAATTTCACTATTACAGGATAGACAGAAAACCAGGTGGGTAAAATTAATTGACTTTTATACATTATTTTTAGTTCTTGCTGACCGTGAGGGCGATTTGCCATTTTCTAAAGATGATAGAGTAGCTATATCCAATAAATTAGTCGAGTTTAGTAATACAATAAACCTATATCAAAAAAATATGGAATATAGAGCAACCGTTGATAGCAATAGCAGTCTAGCAAAATATTGCAACGGTATACGTAATTCGTCGGATTTAAAGTCACGTAAAGATAGGTTTGATGCATTAAATGAACAGCTCTTCAAATAATTATATTTTAGCTTTGATTAATGTAAAAAAGCGGCGGGTGCTTCGTATGAAACACCCGCCGTCCTGCCGTTATTCAAGGTTTTTTAACATTCGGCACAACCTCTGTAGGTTGTAAATGAGAAAATATGTATTTATATACCGCGTTCTTTCGCGGTCGTCACCGTACTCATTTAACGGTAGTCTGTGTCCGTATGGTTTCAATCGGACTTTCTGCTATTAAGTTTTGTATTCAGTTGTGATTGCCTTTCGGCGCGCCACGCTGCAAACTCTCTTTGACCTTCCTCCGTCATAAAATAGTTCTGTATTGCGGGCAATAATGCTCGTGCAAGGGAATCGATTTCGCAATCGGGTATCCCGGTATCATTTTTCCTCCGCCTCGACATAACTTTTTATCCGATAACATTTCCTCCTTTTAAGCGTTTATTCAGTTTTACTTGCTCCAATGGTTGCCCGACGACTTGAAGGGCTTGGGGCGATACTTGTCCAATTTGCGTTGCTTGACCGTTTCCATAACTTCCTGCAACTTGTCGGGCGCGTGTTCCCTTATCTCTCGCAGAACGTCGGCGTCACCTTGTAGTGCCTGCTTTTCACGTTCAGTCTTTTGATAGAGAGTAAACACATCGTGTTGGTCGCGGGTGCTGACTTGCAATCGCTCTTCGAGTTGCCCGTTTTCTGCTTTGAGTTTTGCCGCTTCTGCCGCAATGACGGGCAAATCCCTTTTGTTGAGCTTGCGTTTGCCGTCGTTATACTCCTGCAAAAATTCGGCAGCGGCTTGTAGCGGAGCTGTTTCGCGTTGAAGTTGCTTCTGTCTATCTTCAAGCTGTTGCGTTTCCCGTTCGGCGTGGACTCGCCGCTGCTCTGCAAATGCTCGCTTACTTTCTGCCTTGTCCGCCCGTAGTTCGGCTTGGTGTGCAGCTTCGCTCATCTTCTTTAGCTTGAAAGCTGCTGTGTCGAGATGCTTCGCCTGACTTCCTTCTTTGCCTCGTTGTAAGTTCCATTTCTTGCCCACGACAGAGTGAAATTCTGTCTGCAAGTTCTGTAACTCCTT
>CALVWW010000010.1 GCA_944368155.1 uncultured Clostridia bacterium | reverse complement strand
TCGAAAGCATTGACCCAGAAGGGCTCGTGATTGAACCTGTCCCAGTTGCCCATAATCGCGTAAAAGGGGTTGACTTGATTGTCCTTTATTCTGATATTGAACTCCAGCTGCTGGTCTTCGAAGCGGTTTGTATTGAAATCATCCTTATCCTTGCTGTGGAGCTTCTGGAACTGTTCGAGGGTGACCTCCACGCTCTTGCGCGAGACGTGCTCATCATAAACCATGACGTATTTATTGCCGACTTTGACCGCGCGGGGCGTGAAATAGCTCTCCATATAATAGTAATGGTAGTAGCCCTCGCGTTCGGCCGGAACGAGTTTGCGGTTTAAAAGGTACGGCGAAAAATAGCCGAACTCGCGCACAAACGGCGGCTTGCGCTGTTTTTTGATATGGGTAGGTCGGAATTTGAAAGGCTGCTCGTCTTTGTAATACTCGTCGTTCATGCTGATACCTGATGGGAGTAATGCAAACCAGATTTAAAGCGGGCATATCACAACATCTGCTGCGTTAAAGCCCTTGCCAATACTTCGCTGTATTAACTGCGGGCTTTGCCTTGCATCTGCGGCAATCTACCCGCTTTAAATTGCTACGCACCCTTAAAGAGCGTATTTTGCGATGAATTGTGGCGACAGACGAAGCAGCAATACCCACTGCGGTATTGCAATGAGGATAAGCCGCAAGGCGCGCAAAAGCCGCCTTTCAGGGCTGGTTTGTCTTATTCTCATCAGGTATATTATAACATAGTAAATATGACAGAAATAAGCATAATTAAAAAATTTTTTCAGTAGTTTTTAGAAATTTTTTTAAAAAAATTTTGTTTGACTGAAATTTTCTATAAAAATTTTATCTACTTAATTGGCGGGTGCTGTATATTTCGGTGTTTCGGGTTGTTTAAACATGCAAAGGTCAGAATTTAACCGAATGAAATCATAGAAACTCGCCGAATGAAAAAAAATTTAAAGAAATTTTAATTTGCCTGAAATTTCAGGTAAAATTTAAATCTACTTATATAGCAGGAGCTTTACATTTTAATATAAGCCAATGAAGGGCGGCGGTTGCATTAAAGCAACCGCCGCCCTTTTGCGTGCACTAAAATAGGAGGTGAAACAATAATGAAAGTAACTATCAGACCGCCATAACGGTCATTAACCCACTAATATATGGCAATTAACTAAACTTTAAAAACAATAACAAGGAGGAATATAATGATTAAAAAATTCAGATTTTACTTGACTTACGCCGATATTATCGGCGAATTTGCAGATGACGAAGCGGGGCAGTTCATAAAGAAGATGTGCCGCTTTATGTTTGCGGACGAACCGCTGGACGACAATGCTACGGACAAGACCGGCAGCGTTTTGATGCTGATAAGCGAAGAGCTTGCGGAGCAGAAAATGGAGAATGCGCCCGCGCGAAAGAATAAATCTTTTGCGTTTTTAAAGGTGTATGCGAACATTTTTTATTCTTTAAAAGATGCGCAGGCGGGACTGCTCATTAAAAGAGTGTGCGATTTTATGTTTGGCGGCAACCGCGTGAAGGACAAAGATTGCAGCAAGATTGACAGCTATTTCAATCTGTTGAAGGGTGAACTTACCAAGAGCAAGAACAAGGCTTCAAACGGCAGGAAAGAGCGTTTTACCCTCACCAAAATATATAAAGATTTCCCTAACATACAAAAGCCGCTGGACAAGAGCAGCACGCTGTTCACCGACGTTGATTTGCGCGATTTGCACGCATATATAGCCGAACGAACGGAGATTCAGAACATGGAAATGTTCGATATTATGTGCATGTATCTCGACGATTTTACAAGACTACGCAAGGGTGAAAACAAGGAGGTTAAATGACAGCTTTTAAAGGAAATAACAACGATAAAATGGGCATATTTGGAAAACAAACTTGTAGCAGGCTAAGAAAATGCAGTTTTACTGCATTTTCGCCTGTTGGAAATTATAGTGGCATTTCAGGGGCGGGCGGCAATTTGCCGTCCGCCTTTAATAATGAGGTGAGAGCATGAGCACTGCGCCCGTAATTTTTGATATTGCCTACACTCCCCACCACTTAAAGCGAGGGGCGTCAGAAAAAGATATTGCCAAGCACGCAAAGGAGCGTGCCTTTTTTACGATGACGGGCGACGGCGACACCATTTACAGATATATGACGCGCGAGGGAAAAATCTGCGGCGAGCATTTAAAGCAGCTGACCGTGCTGGAATACCTGCAAAAGTCCACGGGCGTGTTCAACGGCGACGGCATGATTTCAAAGGATGAACTTGCCGACATGAAGTTCCGCGCGCAGAGCGGCGAGAAAAATATCTGGCACGGCTTTATCTCCTTTGACGAGGAACACTCCGAAAAGATTAATACGCCGCAAAAGTGCATTGAGCTCGTGCGGCGAACATTCCGCCCGTTCTTTAAAGAAGCTGGGCTCGACCCCGACAACGTTGACCTGATGTGCTCCCTCCACCTCGACAGACCTACGCATCTGCATATTCACTATGTGTTCTGGGAGAAGGAGCCGAAGGTCAAGAACCAACGTGCGGCGGGCTACAAGTACCGAGCCAAGGGCAAGATTAAGTTTGACGCCATCGCCGCCATGACCGAGAGGCTCAACGCCATTGCAATCAGCGACGAACTTTTAGCGGCGAGAGATGAAGCTGAAAGACAATTTACCCGCTCGACGGAGGGCATGACCGCCTATCGTCACGACAGGGCGGCGAGGGAATTGCGCAAACTGGCAAAAGAGCTGCCGGACGACTGCGTGTGGAGATACGGCAATGCAGCTATGAAGCCTTACCGTGAGCGCATTGACGAAGTGGTGCTGAAGGTGCTCGCCTCAAATATTAAAGTGTACGACAAGTACTGGGAATTTGAAGAGCTACTCGACAAGAAGAAAAAGGAACTCGCCGGCATGATGGGCAAGTACTATAAAGAGAAGTTGAACATTGACAACAACTACATGAACGATCCACTTGGTGGCCGTAATGTTAAGCTCAAAGAGATAAAGACAATCGAGCGATTGCAGTGGGACTACCACAGGCGGCTGGGCGACATTGTGTTAAACCAGGCGTGGCTTATTCGCAAGAACACCTATACATACAGCAAACGCTTCAAGCATAAAGCCAACGACAGGCGACTAAGGCGCAATATCTTATTTTCAGAACGCAGGATAGGCAAGGGAATTGAGAGCTTTCTCTCCTCCATTGCCTCTTTATTTTCGGAAGAGACGCGCGGCTACCACCCCCGCCTTCGCGAAATCGAAGAGGAGATGAAAGCCGACCGCGAAAAGGAGCTTGCCGAAGCTCAGAGAGAGGCACAGAATAAAAAATCTAAATATGATTGGGGGAAATGATTGCGCGGACTATTGCTTTTTACGAAAAAGTATGGTAGTATTTTACGCATAGTTAACCGACAAGGAGGAACATGACCGATAAGGAATTAGAGAAAATATTGAATGCAATAAAGTACGTTCCCGACGAGGGCGAGAGGGACGAGGCGACGCGCCTCATACTCAAAGCCGCGTCGGAGAGCATAACGCTGGAAAGGCTGAAAGCCATTACGGCGAAGGAAGAAAAGAAGGAAGAAAAGAAGGCTGATTTTAAACGGGTCGGCGCAGACAAATTTATCAGATTTACTAAACAGGAGATAAATTCTATGCCCGACTATTTAAGAAAATTATTTACCATCAACGACAAAATTGTAACCTACCGCGTGACCAAGGACGGATATTATCAGGCGAGGTACCGCCGCGACGGATATTGCATCGAAGTCGCCTCAAAAGACTTCAATACTATGAAACGCAAGTTTCTGGACAAGTTCGCCGAGGTCGAGCGCGAAAGGCTCAATCACAACTACCCCCTCTTTAAAGATTTTGTGGCCGAGTGGCTGAAAATCAAAAGGAGGACGGTGAAAGAGACGACTTATAAGAGCTATTGCAACCTCATCAACTACCACGTCGTACCGAGGTTCGGCAAGTATCACGTCAACGAGATAACGCGTAAGGAAATACAGGAATTCCTGTTTGAACTCACCGACGATGGCAAAATGCGCACAGCACAGAAGATTAAAGTGCTGATGACGGCAATGTTCGACGTAATCTGCGACGACTACGACATTAAGTCGCCCATGAGAAAAATCGTGCTTTCGCACTACGAAGCCAAGAAGGGCAACGCCTTCACCAAGGCAGAGGAAAAGCGCATTATCGACTTCTGCGCGGCAAACAGACAGTTTGCAGGCAACTCCGCCCTGTTGCTACTTCTCTATACGGGTATGCGCGTGGGCGAGATTGACAGCATGGAGTTCGACGGCAAGTACATAACCTGCGTTTCGGAAAAGACGAGAAAGGGGCGCAAAGACGTAATAAGAAAAATCCCTCTTTCGCCGATGCTGAAAAGGGTGATGCCACTTATTGACCTCGAACAGGCCAAGGCGGTCAGCAGGTACACAATCAGGGATGCGCTCAAACGCATATTCCCCGACAGGCACATTCACGAGCTGCGCTATACCTTTATAACCAGGGCGAAAGAGTGCGGGTGCAACCCCGAAATTGTAATGAAGTGGGTGGGGCACGAGTACGACCAGGACGTAAAGACCAGCCGCGTGGACAGAGGCTACACGGACTATTCCGAGGAATACGCTCTGCAAGAAATTAACAAAATCGACTACGAATTGTGAAGAACAAACAAAATCAATTAAAAATGCCAAATTTTAGGCAAAAACGGCAAAAATTTACTACCCAATCTCTTCCCAAACATAACAAAACGGGAGAAATTGCTGTGAATTTCTCCCGATTCTCAATTAGCGATATGCCGAAACCCCTGAAGGGGTCCCCTCGGCATAGCTTCGGGCGTTCGCCCTCGCGCGGACTTATTCAAGTCCGTTTTTGCCGCTAAAATGACGAAAAAGCACTCAAAATGAGCGCTTTTTCGATGGTGCTTGTGATCGGACTTGAACCGATACGGTTTGTTCAACCGAGGGATTTTAAGTCCCTTGTGTCTGCCGATTCCACCACACAAGCATGATTTTTGTGAAGTTTTCAGATTTTTTGTGAACTTTCTGTTAGTTTCTTTCTGCCAAAAATTTTAAGTCCCTTGTGTCTGCCGATTCCACCACAGTAGCGTAAGTTTTTGTGAAGTTTTCAGATTTTTTGTGAATTTTTTGTTAGTTTCTTTCTGCCAAAAATTTTAAGTCCCTTGTGTCTGCCGATTCCACCACACAAGCATGAGTTTTTGTGAAGTTTTCAGATTTTTTGTGAATTTTTTGTTAGTTTCTTTCTGCCAAAAATTTTAAAAAAACTATAACTCGCAAAAAAGATTGCATGGCAAGATTTTTTGCGAAAAGGAGCGGCAACGACACAAGCCCGCCGCTTGGCGAAAAGCCGAGCGGCCGTGAAGCAGAGTTTGCCGCGACGCGTGTCTGCCGATTCCACCACACAAGCATATTATTAACCACCACAGTAGCATATTATTAAATTGTTTCTGTATGTATCCGTTGTTTGGATAAAATAACAAAAGTGCTTTAAGCGCGAGGCTTAAAGCACTTTTTGTTGGAGGCGCCACCCGGATTTGAACCGGGGAGTCAGGGCTTTGCAGGCCCTTGCCTTACCACTTGGCTATAGCGCCGCTTTAAACAAAAAAATAGTGCGGATGAATAAATTGGAGCGGGAAACGAGATTCGAACCCGCGACATTCACCTTGGCAAGGTGACGCTCTACCACTGAGCCATTCCCGCATGATATTCATACGCACTATCTTATTGGTGGGAGCTACAGGGCTCGAACCTGTGACCCACTGCTTGTAGGGCAGTTGCTCTCCCAACTGAGCTAAGCTCCCGAACGCTTAACTAATATACCAAATCTGTTTGCAAAAATCAAGCGTTTTTCATTATTTTTTTCAGCTTTTTTATGAAAAAATTTTGCGGCAGGCACTTATTGTTGCTATATATACAATATATATTTCTTTACTCCCTTTTATACACAATATATGCTAAACTGACCGGGCTTTGTTTCTGCTCCCCTTTAACAGAATTTTTATTCAGCGCTGCAAAATACTGTTTTTTATGCGTAAAGTTATTGTCTGCGGCGTGATTTGCGTTGCAATCAATAGCGATATTGCATTTTTAAACAGAATATGTTATAATTTATCTGCGCTATAATTTTATATGTCCGGATATGGTTACACAATGGCATTGGTGTACCCTTTATATCCTTATTCGGATAAATTATAGCGCAAACAATTAAGAGATACATACTCTGCGGGCGTTCCCTTAATTGGGGGCGCTCTTATTTTTTATTCAAACGCAGCCGCAAAGAAATAAGCGGCACGCAAAAATTGCAACAAAAACTTACAATCTGCCCCTTGTAAAACACCCCCGCTTGTGCTATATCGTAACTGCGACACAACATTATATTTTTGTTAGAATACGGATACAACTATATGGCAGTTGGTATCTTCTTTTCCGTATATTGTGGAAATTGTGTCGCAACAATCGGAGATATTGATGCAGGGAGTGTCTTCGGTTGAAGGCACGCTTTTTCGTCGCCGAAAAAATATCCCCTGCAAAATATAAGGAGGATAATTTTATGAACTCTACCAAGAGCAAGCGCACATTACTTTCGGCAATACTTGCGATTGCGTTTGTGCTGTGCGCGGCGCCGGGCATTTACTTTTTAATGCCGAAAACGCAGTCGGCGAGCGCCGAAAATGCCCACGATACAACCCATAGCGGTTGGTCTGAGTTGACGGCAGATACCGCTACTCTCACGGGCGGCAACAACTACTATCTTTCGGGCGACGTTGACCTTACGACCGACCTTACGGTCAGCGGCACGGTAACGCTGTGCTTAAACGGCTATATGCTGACGGGCACGGGCTCGAGCTCGGTTATAACGGTTGAAAGCGGCGCAACCTTAACGCTGTGCGACTGCCAGAGCACAAGCACGGCAACAGAGCACCAGCACGCTTACTATGTTGACAGCAACGACAAATATGTATTTGTAACGGATACTTCCGATTCGGATTATACTTCTGCAACAAAAACAGGCACAATAACCGGCGGCGTTATCACAGGAGGCGGAAATACGAATCGAGGCGGCGGCGTATATGTGTACGGCAGCAACGCAACTTTCACCATGTACGACGGCAAGATATCGGGTAACTCGGCAGTCAACGGCGGCGGAGTGTATGTGAATACTGACGCCAGTTTTATCATGTACGGCGGCGAGATATCGGGCAACAATGCATCCGGTTTTGGCGGCGGCGTATATGCGCACGGGGTCGGCTTTACTGTGAAGGGTGGCGAAATTACGGGCAATACGGCTGAATCCTATGGCAGCGGCGTGGCAAATTATGGTCCCTTCACCATTGAGAGTGGCTATTTTGGTGAAAATTATATTTATACGGTTTACAGTTCCATCGTCACTATTACTGGAGGATATTTTGCTTCGGCCGATATTTCTGCAAATACCGCGGCAGGAATTGCAGTTGAAAGCGGATATCTCTCAAGACGAAAATAATTACGGCGATACGGGCTATAACGATGACTACCCCTATGCGGTATACGCTACGCGTACGCCGCCCGAATACTCCGTTACTGCGGAAAATATCACCTATGGCGAAACGTTAGCGCCCGTCGTTGAAAACAATACATATAATGTGGAAGTTACGTATTCGTACACAGGAACAGACGGGCAGCCGATTGAAGGCCTGCCCACAGCGGCTGGCACACATACCGTTACGGCAACCTTTGCGAAATATGTTGACGGTGCGAATAAACTTTATTACCCCTCAACTTCGGTTGAGTTCACCGTGGAAATTGCACACAGGCAACTCACCATAGACAGTGTGGAAGTCACCGTCTCCACCGACGATAGCGGAACGCCGACGGCAACTGTTACTTACCTTTCAATTTCGGGCATGGAAGAGGGCGACGACGTGACCGTTACTGCTACCGTAACTGAAGTTACCGGCAGTGCCGAAAGCGGCTGGAAGGTGCGGGTTACCTACTCACTCAGCGGCGAAGATGCGGGCAACTATATCGCCCCGGAGGCCTCTTATATCAACGTGACCAACGATTTGGGCAGTGCCGTTTCCGCACTGGAAGCGGCCATTGAGGAGCTCAAAGAGGATATCGGAACGGTTGACGGAACAGACCTGCAGACGCAGATAACAAATATAAACGGGCTGATAACGGCCGCGGTTGATTCGTTTGACGGACTGACCGATACCACTGCAGATATATCCGACCTTGCAGGCGGCCTTGCGCAGCTCATTTCACAGCTCGAAACATTGAAGGACACCGTTGCCACAATTAACAGCGACTATATAACCGGCACCGGGCTTGAAACGGCGCTGGGTACCCTTCAGAATACTATAGAGACCGCTTTTGAAGAGGCCGACGGCAAACTGCAGACGGCGATTGACAGCATCAACACCGCTCTTACAGAGGCAATTGACAAGGTGGACGAATTGCTCTCGGCCGACGGGACGACAGTCGATTCGGCAACGCTTGCCGAGGCGCTTGCAAATCTTATCGACGCCTATAAGGCGGCGGACGACGCGCTTGCAACAGACATTTCCGGTGACATGACCGAATTAGAAAATACGCTTATTGAGGCCGACAAAGCTCTTGACATAGCTATAAAAGGAGTTCAGGAAAATCTTGACAAAGCGGTAAAAGACCTCGAAGAGGCTATCGCGGCAAAAGCCGACTCCGCTGCGCTCACGCAGGCGATAAATGGTTTGACGACGGCATATAAGGCGGCAGATGAACTCATTAATGCAGATATTGACGGAATAGAAAGCGTTATAAGCGGGCTTGAAAGCAAGCTTGACGAGACGCAGACGACTTTGCAGGAAAGCATAAATACCGTGCAGAACAACCTTGAAAGCGAGATTGAAAGGCTTGAAGAGCTGATAAATTCAGGCGGCGCGGATACTTCCGAACTCGAAAATGCGCTTGCGGCGCTCGACGAGGCATATAAGGCGGCAGACGCACTCATCCGCACAGATTTTGCGGCGGCGGACGACGCGCTTGCGGGCGAGATTGCGGCAGATTTAGCCGGCTTAGAAGCTTCTCTTGAATCGGCTGACGAAGCGATATGGGACGCTATAGAGGCTCTTCAGGCGGCAGTCGATGGGAACAGCTCGGACATAGACGGCCTCACCACGGCGCTTTGGATAATAGGCGCCGTCGCGGTGATTGCGCTTGCCGGCGCGGCTGCGGGAATTGTGCTGGCTTTGAGGAAAAAGAATAAATAATACGCCGCAAAGTGCGGTAAATAAATAGTATGCGCGGGAAAATAGTATGCGCGGACTTTGAGCCGCGGCGCATACGGCCGAAAGGGTATGCGCGGGCCTGTTGACCCGCGCATATGCCGCAAATAACACAGTTTTAAGGCAATCAATAAAGCCGACTGAAAGAGGAATTTAAGTCCTCTAATCAAACATGGGCGGCGTTCGCAAATATGCGAACGCCGCCCCGTTTTTTAATTCAATTTTTCACGCCGAATCAGCTTACGGCTGCCGGCATTGCCGTAAAGAGGCTTACATCTTAAAAGAATACGCCCCTTGCCTGCTCCTTCACTTCGGCAGACGTAGTGAAAGGTATGCGGGTGGTATAGCCGCGCTTTGCCGCAACTATCATCTTGGTGGGCCATGCGTATATATCTCTGTTCCAGATATTTACGGTATCGTTGTACAGCTCGCGGGCGGCAGTTATCTCCTTCTGAAGATATGAATTCTGCTGCATTGCGTCGGCAATCTCCGCATGAGCCTTCAGGTCGGGATAGCTTTCGAAAGCAAGGTTGATGCTCCTGCCGACTGCGTCTATCTGCTGGGCTATTGCGTTGCGCTCGCCGTCGCCGGGATTCATGCCCGAACGGTAAGCGGCAATCTGGGTCATCGTCGTTTTGTCGAGGTCGATAGCCTTATCGAGAATCTTTGCGCAGTTCTGCAGAATTACCACGCGCTGTTCAAGATAGTTATCTATCTGCGAAGCGTCGTGCTGAAGTTTCTGCTGGAGCTGCGAAAGATAGTTGCCCGCCTTTATCTTCATGATGAGAAAGACGATGCCGGGAATTATACCCAATATCCAGAGGATGACCTCGAAGATAATAGACCCCACTCCCGTCTTTATCGGGAGCTGTTTTTCGATGACGGCTACGTCGCGCCCCTCTTTATTCACGGGACCGGTGAGTTCGTCAAGCTCGTTTGCCATTTAAAGTTCCTCCTTAAAATTATTTGATTTTTTATTCTCAGAGCTTCGGGGTCTTATTTATTCCCCGTCGGGCTCATCCTTTCCTTCAGGCATGCCCTCTGCGGGTATTTCATCCTCCGGCTCTTCTTCGGACGCGTCAGCCGCGGGGGTCTCTTCTTCAGACTCTGCCGTATCAGAAAGCGTCGCGTCGGCCGCGGCCGCCTCTTCATATGCCGCCTCTTCGTCCTCTGCCTTCAAACGGGAAACTCCACTCTCTTCAGTCGCTGACTTCTCACCCTTGTCGAGCATATCGGCCGCCGCCTTTACCGCCTCTATACCCGTGAGGAAGGCAGCCGTGCCTGCAACGGCCTCTTTAAGGCCGAATATTCCGCTGAGTTCTTTATCGTCGCCGGCGCCGAATCCGCCGTTGTTTACGGGGATTCCCAGAAGTCCGTCGCAATAGGCCGCATGGCCGCCCGCCGAGAACCTGCGCACAAACGAGGCGAGCGCTGAAGATGAACGCGCCTCTTCGTATTTATCACGCGAAAGACCTGTGTCTTTAAGCTCCATTTCGCTCGTGCGGGAGACGGGGATATACTCAATCCAGGGCACGGGCACGTTGTGGGTATAACCGTCGCCGCCGAGAACGGGAACATAGTCGATGCGTTCGACGGCGTCGAAGGAATATGCCGTGACCGCCATTTTATCGGCAGCGCCGTCCTTCTGAATGAACGAGGCCTTGAGTATGCTTTCGGTCTTTGCCTCGGGCGGAGCAAATACCGAACGGTCGAACCTGTTTGCCGTAGCCTCGGCCTCATACTCGGTATAGTTGGAGCCGTAAACATCGCGGTAGATGAACTCGCGCGGCTTCTGCATGCGGTACAGCGGCACGGAGAGCACGGGCGCGAGGTCAAAATAGAACGATTTGAAATATTCGGTATTATATGCAAGGAATGCCGCGCGGGCAGCGGCGAGGTCATAGCTCATGTAGCGTGCGGGGTTGGCGTCCGTCTGCCAGCTTTGGGCGTGGTCGGAGCGGATGCAGTTGAGCTTACCCATCTTATAGAAGGCGAAGTCGTCGCCGTAGCCCTCGCGCGAGGTGACCAAATCTACCATATTGTTCTGCGCGAGCGGGGTGAACATGAGGCGGAACTGCACTTCGTTGTTGCGGTTGGTGGCGCCGAAGAGCACTTCAAACTCGGTATTTGCAATTTCTGTAAAGCCGCCGGTACCCGACTTTATCGCCTCGCGGCTCTTTTTGGCGAGCTCTTTGCCGCCGCTTTTTATCATCTTCTCCCTCTCCTTATCGTCGAGGGCGTGCGAATGTTTGGGATAGCGTGAAAATGTGAGGTCGGGCGCGGCCTCGTTGCCGTAGTACATGCACGTTTCGTAATCGTATGCAGGCGCGGGCTTTTCCACGTGCGCCACAAGCGTCTGGGAGTGGTTCACTGTGCGCGTATTGCCGTTTGAATCGCGCGTGTATGTAACCCAATGTATTGTGAGCGAGCCGGAATATCTTTTGCTTATAGTTCTGTGGCAGAACTTGCGTTCGAACAGGAAGGGGTTGCCGTCGGCCGTGCCGGAGAGCAAAAATACAGTCGAACTGTCGGAATCGGCGTTGGCGGCACGGAAGCCGTATTTTTTGATGAACAAGTCGAGCCGCTTTACGTCGAGCTGTTCGTCGAGCGTGATAAAGGGCAGCGTTTTGAGCACAAGCTCACGCGTCATATTCCACGTGAAGAGCGCATGCAACGGGCGCATCTGCTCCAGCGCCTGCTGTTTTATCGCCTCGGCGGCGGCCATTGCCTTTTCATACTTCTGCTGCCTGAGCTTTATGAGCTGTTTGAGTTTGGTGCATAAAAGCACGATTGCAGCTATGCCGAGAAGGACGCACAGTATGCCGACAAAGAGCAACACCCAGTTTGAATTGCCGCCGAAATACACGAGAAAGAGTATAGCCGCGGCAACGAGCGCGGCAACGGCGACAAAAATTACAAATCCGCGGAGAGCCTTGCCCGAGGAAAGGCGTTTGCCCTCCTCCTCTGCCTTGCTTAGGGCGGCCTTGTATTTTTTAACGGTGGCGGCGTTCTCCTCCTCGTTTACGCCCGAACGTTTTACTAAATCTTCGAAGTAGTCGCGCGCATTTTTTTCAAACTCGTCTTTGAGCTGCTTTGAATAGTATTCCAGCGGCTCGTAATCAGCAAGCTTATCCATTCATATTCTCCCTGTAACTTTTTTCAACAACAATATTTTAATACATTTATACGTTTTCGTCAAGAAAAATAATAATCGGACAAAATATCCCATAATTTGCTCCGCAAAAGACAGTCGGCGGCCGGCGTTTTGAGTAAGTAATGACAACATTAAATTTATCGGAGTCACAAAAAATGAAGGTATAAACGGAGAGTTTGCGGGCAATAAAAGACGTATGAAAAATTTTGGTATAACTTTTTTTGTATTCTTCATAATAATTGCAACGGTAATATTTGCGGTCTGCGGCGCCTGCGGCGGTGAGAGCGGCAACGCCGAGTATCTGCGCATACACGTGCGGGCAAACTCCAACTCAGAAGCCGACCAGAGCGTAAAATACAAGGTGAAAGACGCCGTTGTGGAATTTATTACGCCGCTGGCGGCAAGCAGCCGTTCGAAGGAGGACGCCGTAGAGCTGATAAACGCCAACATCGACGCAATCGCGGACGTATGCGATAAAACTCTGCGCGAAAACGGGTATTCTTACGGCGCAAGGGCTGAAGTGAGGAGCGAGCAGTTCCCCACGCGCGTTTACGGCGACCTGACGCTGGAGAGCGGAGAATATGACGCGCTCATAATCGAGCTGGGCGAAGGCACGGGCGACAATTGGTGGTGTGTTTTATACCCGCCGCTGTGCTTTACTTCCGCCACGCAGGACGTGACTTACCGTTCGCTAATTTATGACATAATTTCAGACTTTTTCGACTGATGCACTCCGCAATACGGGGCATATGCGCGCCGGGAAAGTTTTGACACATATACTTTGAGCTCCCGCAGGGAGCGTTTTAAGGAGGAAAGATGAAAAAAGCACTTAGTATAGCCCTGGCAACGCTCTCCGCGGCCGCAGTTTGTGCGGGCGCGGCTACCTTTGCCACGAAAAGCGACAACTATTTTGCCCAGCCGGCGGCATATGCAGCCGTTCTGAGGCAGGGTGCGCGCGGGGGCGAAGTTGAAGAAGTTCAGCGGAGGCTGAAAAACTGGGGGTATTACGACGGCAGCGTCGACGGAGTTTACGGGCCCGCGACGGCAAAGGCCGTAAAATATTTCCAACAGAAGAACGGACTTACACCCGACGGAATCTGCGGCAAGGCAACTTATGCCGCTCTCGGCATGAACGACTCCGTGCGCGTGCTGGAGAACGGCTCGTCCGACAGCGGTTCCGGCACAGGTTCGGGTGAAAATTCCGACTACACAAGCTCAGATTTGTACCTTTTAGCAAGGTGCATATACGGCGAGGCGCGCGGCGAAAGCTACGTAGGGCAGGTCGCCGTAGGAGCCGTCGTTCTGAACAGGGTGAAATCTTCCGAATTCCCCAACACCATTTCGGGCGTGATATACCAGAAGAACGCCTTCACCGCGGTAAACGACGGGCAGATAAACCTTACGCCCGACCAGACGGCGATAAACGCCGCGCAGGACGCAATGAACGGCTGGGACCCTACCTACGGGTGCCTGTACTATTACAACCCCGCAACTGCAACGAGCAGCTGGATTTTTTCAAGGGAGACGGTCATGACCATCGGCAGACACGTCTTTGCAATATAGGAGGGCTGAAATGAGCGAGAGAAAAATTTCGAGCGGAACAAAGAAGGCCGAGAGCCTTGAAAAAAAGACGGGAGCAAAGTCGGGCGGCGCGGCAAAGTCTGCGGACGCAAAGACGCGCACCGTAAAGAGCGCCGCCGCGGAAAA
The DNA here is from genome assembly GCA_944368155.1 of uncultured Clostridia bacterium. Taxonomy (GTDB): domain Bacteria; phylum Bacillota; class Clostridia; order Christensenellales; family Borkfalkiaceae; genus Coproplasma. Next base: position 23,435 of record CALVWW010000010.1, on the reverse strand, counting down.
GGCGGACTCCTCAAAGAACAAAAAAACGGACGTTAAAATCAGCGCCGCGGAACAGCGCAAGCTTGACGCCGCCAGACTTAAAGCGGAAAAACAGCAGAGAAGGCTGGAGAAAAAGCTCGAGCATAAGCAGAAGAGAGAGGAGCGCGCAGCTGCTTTGAAAAATAAGCAGGCCGAGAGAAAGGAACAGCGCCTTGCCCGCCGCGAGGCACTTAAGAGCAAATCGCGCAGCGAGCGGCTCGAGGAGAAAAAGCAGGCAAGAATTGCCAAAACCGAGGCGGCAAAGGCCCGCCGCGAAGCCAGGCTGAACGCAAAAATAGCAAAACGCGAACACGACCTTAAAGTGAGGGCGGAAAAGCGCAAACAGAAAAAGGAGCGCACCCCCGGCTTCGGCGGATGGCTGGCGGCCGTTATCGCACTCGGCGTATCCACCCTTGCGCTCGGCACCATGCTCACCTTCGGCTGGATAAATATGAACGGCATGCAGGCCGATATGGCGGCAAACACCACTCATTCCCTATACGAACTCAATTCCATCGTCGATAACCTCGACTCTAACCTTGCAAAGGCGAGGATATCCTCCTCTTCGGGCGACAGAGCCAGAATTTTCACTGATATTGCCGTAGAGAGCGAAATGGCGGAGAGCGCTATAGAACGTCTGCCGGTCGCAGGCGAACTTACGCGCAGCATGACGGCATTCATCAACCGTGTGGGCGAGAGTGCACAGGGCATGCTTATAACTGTTGCCGAGGGGGAAAATCTCTCGTCCTCGCAGCGGGCGAGCATAGAATATATGTATGAATGCAACAGGCAGCTGAAGGAATTTCTGAACGGTCTGACGACGGGCTGCACCGACAAGGACATAATGGACGCTCTGTCGGGCAAGGGAATGATTTTCGAAGGATTCGAAGGATATGTCGACCCCGCGGTGGAGACTCCGAAAGAAATATATGACGGCCCGTTTGCCGAAAATACCGAAAAGACAAGCGCACTCAGCCTGGAAGGTTTGGAAGAAATTTCCGACGGACGCGCCGAAGAGCTGTGCATGCAGTGGTTCAAAGACTACGGCATAACCGAAACAAAGTGCACGGGAGAAGCCACAGCGCACCAGCTCACGGCCTACAACGTGCGTATGATGACTGAAAAAGGCGAAGAATACTTTGCACAGGTATCCAAAGCGGGCGGCAGGCTTGTAATGTTCGACAGCTATAAAGAATGCACAGACAACAATTTTTCAGTTGAAAACTGCATAACTATTGCGCAGAACTTTTTGAAAGCGACCGGCTTCGACGACATGACCTGCGTATGGTCGGGAGAAAGCGGCACGACATGCAACCTCAATTTTGTGTACACCCAGAACGGAGTGGCTGTATATCCCGATATGGTAAAGGTAAAAGTGTGTGAAGAACGAGGCATAGTGACGGGTGTCGAGGCTTTACCCTATGTTTTGAACCACACCCAAAGAAGCATTGAAAGTCCTTCGATTACCAAAGCGCAGGCAGAGGCAAAACTCGGCGGAATGCTTGAAGTTGAAAGTTCCCGCCTTGCAATTATTCCGAAGAACGGCAAAGAGACGCTCGCATATGAATTCTGCGGCAGCTACGGCGGAAGGAAGTACTACGTTTATCTGAGCGCAGAAAACGGAACCGAAGTCGACGTATTCACCGTTGTCGGCAACGCGCTGATGTAAGTGACAACTAAAAATTATTGAACAGCGCGTTCATACACGGCAGTCTGCAAGGCTTAAACTGCGAAAGTCAAGAACGCGACACACTTAAGCCGCGCAGTGCTTTTGCACTGCGCGGCTTAAGATTCCCCTGATTTAAAGTATATGAGGCATATCCCGGGGGATAGCCTGTTTCTTTACGCGGATTCAGCGCAACTTCTGCGCCGCCGTAAATGACCGGTTAACCCCCATATATGCCGCGACCAACGCGCATTCAAACGAATGTTTCACGTTAAACTCGGCGGCCGCGGAAAATATCCGCGGCCGCCGAGTTTAACTTTTTATTTCATGCCGCCGTCAGACTTTGCCGTTCTGTATTTAATGTCAATAACCGTAATTTGCTCCGATTATGCCGATAAATTTTTCTATCTGCTGCGGCGGATTCAAGGGATATATAATGCCGTATGCCTGTCTTAACTCCGATTTAAGCGGCACAGATGTTACCGACGGGTGAACATCGGCCCAATAGGCGACAGACAGCAACAACACCCCCTCCGCCGCTACGCGGTTGAACACGCCTATATCATAGAATTCAGGTGAATCGATGAGGCATATATCGGGGTGTTTTTCCATTTCTGCACGTATTTTATCCACAGTGGGGCTGAGTCCCATTTTAACGATTATCACTCGTTCGCCCGCAAGGTCTTCTGGGCTGATTTGTTTTTTTGCGCTCAGACGATGCGACGAAGGTACGCAAATTACAAACGGACTTTCGCCGACAGGCAACAGATTAAACAGCCGCCGTGCCGCCAATTTATCGTACACCCCGAACATGACGTCAAAACGGCGCCCGAGATGGGCGTATATCTCCGATAATTCGGCCACGCTGTCGGTAAAGGGCACTATCTCTATACGAAATTGCGGATACTGCTCCGTAAAGGAATTCCAGAGTTCTATCAGCGGCCTGCAGGGATTCAAAATAGATGTGCCTGCCCGCACAACAATGCTGCCGCCGGCCGCCCTGCGCGCATTTGCCGTGGCTTGTTCGGCCAGCGCAATAATGTTTTTGGCGTCAGCAAGATAACTTTTGCCCGCAGGCGTGAGCTTAACCCCCCTCCCGCTGCGCTCGAACAGCCTTAGCCCGAGCTCATCCTCCAGCGAATTAATGCGCTTCATTGCAGCAGGCGGAGTTATGAAGCAGGCTTCGGCACCGCTGTTTATACTGCCGCGCTCAGCCACGGAAACAAAAATTTTTAAACTTTCAAGCATGAAAACCTCGCTCATTCGGCAATATGCGGGCCCAATTTGCAAAAACTTTTTTAACATAAAAAACTGTGTCCGCAGTTGCCGGCTTTGCATTATTTGGGGCATATGCGGCCCCCAATTTTATTTTCACAGCACGGGCGGCAATACTTCAAGCCAATCTGATAAGCGTTAAAACGCAGTTAAATCGGCCATACTACCGCACTAATCAAAAATTATCCGACTATAATCTGAAGCTATGCGACAGTTCTCTACAGCGCGATAAGCTCTTTTTAAAGACGTGGCAATTTCAGCTATATTAAAAATTGATATAGTTATCACAGCACTATTAAATTTTAGTTAATACTATTGTAACATATTTCAAATGGACATGCAAGCTCAAGACATATATAATATAAGTGAAAAATTTAAGGAGGAAATTTTAATATGGAATACAGACTTTTGAACAACGGAGTAAAGATGCCGGTTCTGGGCTACGGCGTATATCAGGTAGACCCCGCTGAATGCGAAAGATGCGTTTCCGACGCTATTGCCGTCGGCTACCGTTCGATTGACACCGCTCAGGCCTATGCAAACGAAAGCGGTGTAGGCAAAGCAATTAAAAAGAGCGGCATCCCCCGCAGTGAATTTTTTGTAACAACCAAGATATGGATAACCAATGCGGGAGAGAGCGCTGCGGCAAAGTCGATAGAACACTCCTTGAAGGAACTTAAGACCGACTATATAGACCTGCTGCTCATTCATCAGCCCTTCGGCGATTATTACGGAAGCTACCGCGCGATGGAAAAGGCATACCGTGACGGTAAGGTGCGCGCGATAGGCGTTTCAAATTTCTATCCCGACAGACTTATCGACATAAATAATTTCTGCGAAATAAAGCCGGCTGTAAACCAGGTGGAAACGCACATCTTCCAGCAACAAAAGACTGCGCATGCAATAATGGAGAAGTACGGCATTGCACATGAAAGCTGGGGGCCCTTTGCAGAAGGCAGAAAAGATTTCTTTACCAACAGTACAGTAAAAGAAATCGGCGAGAAATACGGCAAGTCGGTTGCCCAGACTGCACTCAGGTTTATGATTCAGAGCGGAGTTATTGTAATTCCCAAATCAGTTCGCAAAGAGAGAATGGCCGAAAACTTCAACGTGTTCGACTTCCAGCTCACAGGCGACGACATGGCAAAGCTGTCTGCACTCGACGAGAGTGAAAGCGCCTTCTTCTCCCACTACGACCCGAACACAGTAGAGTGGTTCATGAGCATTGTCAACTCGCAGATGGGCAAATAAACAATCCGACAAAATTTAACAATATAACTATTCAAAATCGCTTATTTCTGCACATAAAACTATTCTGCAATGACTTACTTTCAGATAAAGGCAGTATAATACGCATCCCTCATTTAAAAGCATACTCTGTGAGTCAAAAGGGTGCAAACACACTTTTCAGTGTGTTTGCACCCTTTGATTTTATAAGATACTGACTCCGGCAAAGTTCAGTTACTTCTTGCCCCATACCCATGCATGAAGTTAAAATTTACTTGTATTAACTTTAATTGTCATTATCCCCTTTGCATCCTTCAACGGAAGTTATTGATGATTGCTCTTCCTCAGACTTAAGGTCACTCCTTCCGTTATCTGCAGGTTTCTGATTTCCGCTTTTATAAAGCTTGCGGAATGCAAATGCTGCCGGAACGATTCCAACAACAATAAATATCAGGCTGAACGGAATAAGCGTCAACAGATTATCAGGGAATAAAGCCTTCGCAATCAGAAATCCGAAAAAAACCGAAAGCCCTATCCATGCAAGCCATAAGGTATTGAATACTATAGATTTAATTAAAAATTTTTTGTCCATTTTGCTTTAAATTTTATTGCGCCACTACATTTTTGTGCATTTTTTACATATTGTTTCCCGTGAAACTGCAATGTTATTCTTCAAATCATACAAGCTCTACATAGAGGCCGTCTTACGGAAATAGTAATACCTCTCGTCTTCGCCGCACTCACGCATGCCTGCGGACAACAAGGTTCTTTTACTCCTCTCATTTTCCCTGTTGCATTTGGCCAATACAGTTTCAATGTCGAGCTCGAAGAACGCGTAGTTCATGAGTAAAATCAGCGCCTCCTTAGCCAGCCCCTTACCCTCAAATTCAGGAAGAAGTCTCATGCCGATTTCACAGTCATTTCGATATCCGAAATTGTGTAAAACAACTTCTCCTGCAAGCGCCTGCTGATAAAAAATACCGAGGGGTATTTCTTCCTTATTTTTAAAATCTTCACGTATTCCGCGCATAAAAAATTCAGGCGTAGGCTCGCCGCTGAAGTGCTCACGCCAATTGTAACCCCAATACTTATTACGCTCGCTGTCATACTCCAAACGATAAAAATCATTCGCGTTGATATCAGTAATTTCACGTATTTCAATGCGTTCGCCATTCAGATTTGGCAGATGACTCACGCCGTCTATAGCGCGGTGCGGTAAAATATTATATTTATCTACCAGCGCAACAGGATTATATTGAAGTTTGCTCTTCCTGAGTCCTGCATCGCCGGAATCGTCCTCACGGTTGATATACTTTATCTCCTCTGTGACATAACGGCGGGCAAACTCGTGAGCGGTCGTCGCATAAATGCCTTCATACTGTGTAAGCGCCTTTTCGACATGAACTATCAACTGGTCGCCGCATACCTCGCCAACGGAATATGAAACTAGCCTTCCGTCAATTCTTATTCCGCCGGCCTTTAAGCCGAGTTTGCCGAGCACTTCAGTCAGTTTATACACCGATTCAAGTTCTTCGCGGGCAATCGTTGTTCCCTTGGCAATCTGCCTTCTGGCAAATTCGTGCAGAAACTTTCTTATTTCATCTCCATCATCTGCGCCTAACTCACAAAATTCAAACTGCGGATAAAGCTTTTTGAATTTATTGACATGATTGCGCTGGCCTGAATATTTCTTGCCCGAATATGTTACAAAGTCCTGAGCATTATAAAGATAATCGCGCCAGCGCCTCCTGTTATTAATGCGCAACTCAGACCCATAGCGCTCAACCATCAATGGTATGCGCTCCTTTGGCACAGATGTATAGTGAAGGCGCACGTTGTTTTGTCTGCAATACTGTTCGATAGCATCGAGCGCTCTTCGTTCATCTTCTTCACAACATTTCGACATCGGATAGTGAAAATATACTCTGCCCTGATAGTACTCCTTAAATACCAGGCAATTCTCCACCTTTACATAATATTCTGTAAAATATTGCTGCCACATATATTTAAATGCGGCTGAATAATCGCTGATGTGAAATCCGCATGCGCAGAAGTAGTCTCGGTTTTCAATTATATCATCAATAGTAAGCTTCTTAAATTCCAAGTTCATATGTAAAATTTCAAACTGTTTAAAAAATTCGGTCTGACTTAAGCCAAAACCCGCATATATTTTGAGGCTCTGATACAGAATTGCTATGTACGAACCCAAAAATTGGGGCCATTTTTATTAAATTTTTGTCATTTAAAGCCTCTGAGACAGAATTTTTATTAAATTATAGCCGTTTTAGCAGAAATTTTTTGAAAATTTTATCCGCAATTTTCGGTAAAAATATATTTCGGCCGAATGTTGAGCCGAAATATATCATTCTGTATTTTAGCTTTAAATAGTTTTTAACCTGAATAACTTTGGAACGTGCGAGTCATCTTATTCACGCAGCTGATAGTGATTTATAACTTGGGCCATTATTTCTGCTTATCAATAATGTCGAGAATTTCGGCAATTCTGTCGAGGTCGTCGCGCGAATAGTAATCTATGTAAATTCTGCCTTTCTTGTCATTGCCTATAAGGCTGACTTTGGTGCGGAATGTAAAGCGCATCCTTTCAACCAAATCTTTAAGTTCAATCGACGCAAGCGCACGCTTTTTCTTTTTGCGCTCCTCAATAACTTCGGGAGGAATATTGTAAGCGCGTACTTTCTTTTCAAGCTCCCTGACAGAGGATGCATTCTTAACGACGTCCTTTGCAAAGGTAACCTGGTCCTCGGGCGCAAGCGGTACAAGTGTGCGCGCGTGCCCGGCAGAAAGCTTACCCTCAGATACCAACATTATGACCTCAGGCGCAAGCGTAAGCAGGCGCAGAGTATTGGCAACCGCCGGACGTGACTTGCCTATTCGTTCTGCAAGTTCATCCTGAGTAAGCTTATAATCGTTCATAAGCTGTTTCATTGCAGTTGCGGCTTCAATGGGATTGAGGTCTTCACGCTGCAGATTTTCTATCAGCGAAATCTCTTTTATCTCGCGTTCGCTGTACTTGCGTATTATTACAGGTATTGTCTGATTGCCGGCCAGCTTTGAAGCGCGGTAACGCCTCTCACCGGCAATAATCATATAGGTGTCGTCGCCGTTATCGTTAACGACGATAGGCATTATGACGCCATGCTTTTTGATTGAATCAGCCAGCTCTTTCAAAGCTTGTTCATCAAAATTTTTACGAGGCTGGTTGGGATTAGCAAATATCTTGTCGAGAGGCATGTCCTGCGCGTTCTTCCGCTCTTCTTCGGTATATTCAAACGGCTTACCGCTCTCATAGATATGCTCGAATGCCTCATTTGTGTCCTGAAAAAGAGCCTCAAGCCCCTTACCTAAACCTTTTGCCATACTCATTCACTCCTTAATTTACTTGCCCTTGCGCGGCACGACAATCAAGCTTTTCAGTATAATTGCGTTACCGCATTTTCGGCCCCGGGCCGCAATAAATCACTGCTTTGATAAAAACTCCTCAGTAAGCGCCTTATATGCGCGTGCGCCTATACATTTAGGGTCATGAAGAAGTATAGGCTTGCCGTGACTGGGCGCTTCAGAGAGACGCACATTGCGGGGAATAATAATTTCGTATAATTTACTTTTGAAGAACTTCTTGATTTCGGCGGCTATCTGCTTTGAAACCGTCGCTCTGCCGCCATACATTGTGATTACGACACCCTCAATGGTCAACTGAGGGTTAAGATGCTGTTTTACCATAGAGATGGTATTCATGAGCTGGCTTACGCCTTCAAGGGCGTAATATTCGCTCTGAAGGGGTATTATAAGCGAATCTGAGGCCGCCCATGCATTTATTGTAAGCAGTCCCAATGAAGGCGGACAATCGATAAATATGTAGTCGTATTTGTCTTTTACCTCTTCTAAAGCGGTCTTTAATATTCTGTCGCGGTTACGCTTATATACCAGCTCCACTTCCGCGCCGGTAAGGTCTACGTTTGCAGGAAGAATATCGAGAAGCGGCACCTGCGTGGGCAGAATATTTGCCGAAACCTTCTCTTCTTCGATTAGAACGTTATAAACTGACTTTTTAAGAGCGCTCTTTGAAAAACCCATGCCTGTGGTGGCGTTGCCCTGCGAATCAAGGTCGATAAGCAGCATACGCTTACCGAAATCTGCACAGTAAGCCGCCATATTTACTACCGTGGTAGTCTTTCCTACGCCCCCCTTCTTATTTGTGAATGATACTACTTTTGCCATATTGCCCCCGTTTTAAGGCGGCGAAAATGTTTCCCGTGAAACATTTTCGCCGCATACGACTTACTCGTATCTCTTAAAAGGATTTTCCGCTCTGGATGAATCCTGTTCGTCCATATACTGTATAACCTCGGTATGGCTCTTGCCTTCCATGAGCATATCCACTTCCTCGGCGTAAATTGTCTCTTTCTCAATGAGTACCCTTGCCATATTATCGAGTACGGCTCGGTTTTCGGTGAGAATGTTTACTGCACGGTCATGTGCGGTATCTATGATGCTGTGCATTTCCTCGTCGATTATCTTGGCCGTCTCTTCACTGTACGTGTTATGAGTCTCCATATCTTTGCCGAGGAATACCGTCTGTGTATTGCTGCCGTACGTCATAAGTCCGAGCTTTTCAGACATGCCCCACTCGGTTACCATCTTTTTAGCCATCTCGGTAACTCGCTCAAGGTCGTTTGACGCGCCTGTGGTTATATCTTTTATTACAAGCTCCTCGGCAACCCTGCCGCCGAGAGCCATACAGATGAAGTCTTTAATCTTCTCGCGCGACATATGCGCGTCGTCGTTATCAGGCCTCGTCATTGTATAGCCTGCGGCATTGCCGCGGGGAATAATCGAAACTTCCTGAACGGGGTCGCAATGCTTGCATTTGCGTGCGACAATCGCGTGTCCCGCCTCATGATATGCAGTTATACGCTTATCGCTCTCAGTTACTATTCTGCTCTTCTTCTGGGGACCCATGAGAACTTTGTTTACGCCCTCATAGAGCTCCTGATTGCCTATAAACTTCTTGTTGGCTCTTGCGGCGAGAATTGCAGCCTCGTTAAGAAGGTTTGCAAGGTCAGCACCGGAAAAGCCGCTGGTAATTCTTGCAATTGTTTTGAAGTTGACGTCGGGCGAAAGCGGCTTGTTGCGGGCATGCACTTTGAGTATCTGCTCTCTGCCGCGCACGTCGGGAAGGTTCACATATATCTGTCTGTCGAAACGGCCGGGACGCATGAGCGCGGGGTCAAGTATATCGGCGCGGTTTGTCGCCGCCATTACTATTACGCCCTCATTCGATTCAAAGCCGTCCATCTGAACGAGTATCTGGTTGAGCGTCTGCTCGCGCTCGTCATTTCCGCCGCCAAGGCCTGCGCCTCTGTGTCTGCCTACGGCGTCGATTTCATCGACGAATATAATACAGGGCTGATTCTTTTTTGCCATATCAAACAAATCGCGCACCCTTGAAGCGCCTACGCCAACATACATTTCAACGAAATCGGAACCGGAAACAGAGAAGAACGGAACTCCGGCTTCGCCTGCAACCGCCTTTGCGAACAGCGTTTTACCTGTGCCCGGAGGGCCGACAAGCAACACGCCCTTAGGGATGCGTGCGCCCAAGTCTGAAAACTTTTTGGGTTGTTTTAAAAATTCAACAACCTCAGCAAGTTCAAGCTTCTCTTCTTCTGCGCCTGCAACATCGGTAAAGCGCACTTTTATATTAGTTGAAATGCGCGCCTTACTCTTTGCAAACGACATTGTGCGCCCTGCGCCGCCCGCCGTCGAGCGGATAATAAGCCAGAACACTACGCACAGAAGTATAAGTCCGCCTACGGTTATTATCGACGACAAATAGCTGCCTGAATTGGGGTTGGCGAATTCAATTGCAATTCCCGCGTCTGCCCACATATTCACATCAGCCGAATCACCGCTGTAATAAGAGCGCGACGTGAGCGTATAAACTGTGCCGTTCATGGCATACGCCGTAACTGAATACTGACTGATATTCATGCGCTCGATTACGCGTGATGTTTCCACCGTCGTAGTCTGTTCGGTGCGGTTACCTTCATCGTCGAGAACATATACCTGAACGTGACCGTCGGTCACAATAGGGCCGTCATCGTTTTTGACAGAGTACACATAGTTATTTGTATACTCTCGGAACTGAGTATAGTTGATGGCTGTGCCCCTGTCGAGACTAGTGGCAATTACTACCGCTATAACTGCAACAACAAGCAGTGCAATGACCACCCACATCACAATTCTACTTTTTTTACTCAAAATTTGCTCCTTCGGGAAGAAAACTTCCTAATGATGTTTAGTTATTGTGCAAATATGATTATGCGCCCATTAAATTGCCCGCAATTAATGCAGCGCACAGCATATCCGCTCTATATCAAGGCAGATTCAAAAACCGCCATTATATCTTCTATTATATTATTATGTCGCGCGCGCGTAGAAATAATAGCATACACGCACTGTAAAATTAATGAATATCTCCCCCTCCCTCTCTGTCACCAACAATAGGTAAAAGCGATACAACAGGCTTAAAACTCATTTAAGGCCTTTAGAAGGGGCTATGATTGCAGCTATGACAAATAAGCCTAATTGTCATATATCCAAGTCATGCATATAATTGCCAATCCCGGTCAAATAAAATAACCAGAAGAGAAAAGCAAAATTAGGGCCTGAGCCGGAATAATAATCGAAATCGCCGCAATTATTACAGTTAATTCTGTCTCAGAGGCTTTAAATCACCTCTGATTTATCATTAATAAAACGAAATTAATGCCGCCATACGGCAAAAATTTCCGACTATCACAACACTCCGCCTGCAACAGTTCGGACTACAATCAGCGGCGTGCTTTAAGAATTATACTAAAAATTGACTTCAGCATAAAAAACTCTTAGCGCCATTAAATAAACAGAGCGCTAAAAAGATTAATATAATCTGAATCAAATACATTAACCTGTAAATAATTTTAGCATATTGTGGAAATATTTTCAAGTATTTAGCATAAATTTAGGCCTCTTCACGCAATTTTTATTGAGTTGTCACGGTGTTTTTATACCGTTTATTTATTCGTAAAATGCCAAATTTATGGCACAATTTACCATGCGCCAATGGTATATTTTGCTAATTTAGTGTTTCACGGGAAACATTAAGCAATTAATTTTTTACTTAATAATGTTTCACGTGAAACGTTAAACGCTTAAATTTTCTTAAATCAGTGGATAAAATTGAATAATCAATGTGGAAGAGATACCGACTATAGGCAAAAATAAAGTGTATAATGTTGATAAAAATTCAGTTAACTATCAACAATTTCGTAATATCATGATAAAAATGCATAAGTACGGCTTAAATTGTTAATAAAATCTAAGTAAACCTCCTCCACTGACAACAAATGATAAAATCAATGAATGTTGAAATGTTGATAAATTGTGGAATTCGATGTTAATAAGTACATAAACAGGCGCTTGCTCCAAGTGGCGCATCAAAAATAATATGCGCCGGCAATATTAATGCTTAACATGCATGCGCCACTCAATCAGCACATGTATGCGCCACCTAATCAGCATGAATAATTAAAAACCGACATTTGCCACAGTGTTACAAATTGAAACATTTAATATATTAAATTATATTCAAGGAAAACATCTGCAAACGCAGCAAAATTCATTTAAGAACCGTTCAAATGCGCCTAACAAAACATAACTATTATTTGAATTAAAATTTGGGTCAAAATAAACTCGGATATGTATAGCTGAGTTGATGACTGACGCTCAGACAAATGAAGGATATTTCTGACTCCTCCTCCCGTTTGCTATTATATCAAGCAAAAATCATAACATACTTAAGCAGCCTGTGTGTATACAGAAAGTCAAACCGGAACACTATAAAAGCTTATTAAACATTACAAAACGGAATGACAGTCATATAAGCCAAAGCAATTTAACGAATCAGTTATATCTATATTAAAATGAAAATATAACTATTCAGAAATGGCAAAATTTAATAAGTTTTAGTAAACATAACTATGCATTAATTTATAAATAACTTTAAACGCTTTGCTGAAAAACACTCCTGAACATGTATATTCAGAGCAAAGAGCGTCAAAAACTAAAAGGTAAAAACAAAACCAAAATCGAAATATGGTAATATCCGATACCGCTTAGAGGTAATTAAATGCAGACGGAATATTCATTCAATCTATATAACAGCCTTGCACCGAGCGGAACTGTTATTGCACTGAAAAAGGTACTGCCTTCACACAGCGGAGCACCGGTGGTAATATGTATAGGCAGTGATTTATCAATCGGCGACAGTCTCGGGCCGATTGTAGGCACTCTGCTTAAAGAAAAACTTCGCGGACTCAATTGTTATATATACGGCACACTTTCAAAACCTATTACCGCTCATGAAGTAAAATACCTGAACCAATTTATTAAAAGCACACATCCGGACAATCCTGTGATTGCAATCGACGCTGCTGTGGGGAACGCAGGTGATATCGGACTTATAAGAATTTGCAAACACGGCGTGAAACCGGGAAGCGGTGCGAACAAAAAGCTTGCAAGAGTGGGCGACGTCTCAATTATAGGAATCATAGCAGAGAAATCGGTATTCAACCTTTCAATTCTTTCTGCGACACGCCTGAATATCGTATACAGAATGGCAAATATAATCGCAGAGGGAGTTTCGACTTATATAATGGACAACCTGCAGAAGAGCATTCTGAATGAAGATGTAAGCGAAGCTTAAAACTATAAAATGAAAGGCTGAATATATAAAACAAAGCAAAAAACATACTGAGAATATCAAAAATTTTTTGGAAAGAGGATAATCACCGTGCAAGGCAAGGAAGATGGGTAACCTTGACTGCCTTGCACTGCAAAGAGTGCTTCGACGATGTGAAATGCCCGCTTTAAATCAGGTTCAAGCTATTGATACCCGGCTAAGATAATTCTGTGGAAAACACTGTTGAAATGTTGAAAACTTCTGTTAATTCGACTATATATATAGGTCAATCTACATTTATAAGGTAATATTTGACTGTTAAATAATGATATTTTGAAGATTAATCCACATAAATTGATAAAATTGACATAAAAACAATATAAATGAAAATAAATAACAAATTTATGTAAATTTTAACTCAAAATTTAACGCTTTGATTAATTGATTTTGTAATAAAAAGGCCATATATGCCATGTAATTTTAGTTAATATTTTGACAAACAAAGAATGCAGGCACTTATACAATAACTGAAATTCAAACATAATACAGCCATAAAGGACTGAAATTTTATATCGAAAGAGTAACTTTTAACAAAAGTAAGAAGATTTATCAAAGGAAACGACTTTTTCAATTATATAAACGGCAACAATAAAATTGACGCCGCAATATGCCCGAAATAACAAGATAAATAACTAAAAAAACAGGAGTGCACCCTGCGCCCCTGTTTTTTTTGTAATTGACAGCAATATATGCCGCAGATAAATCAATTGTTTCACGTCAAACTTTCAATCAGATTTCGATTATTTTCACGCCCGTTCTTTTAGCATAGTTGACTGTATAGTATGTGCCCCCTTTATTTTTTCTCAGGTAGCACACAAGAGTGCTGCAGTTGTCGACCAGGTATCTGTCTCTGGCAAACATGCAAAAACGGTTATATTCAGCAGCAAAAACGCGTTTTTCATCACAAAAACTCAAAATATTTTCATATCTCTCCCTGTCGGAGGAGGAGAAGTAATCGGCCTGCCCTTCATACGGAATGCAGGCTATCAGTCTGACATTTTTATACTTTCCCCTGAGCTTTAACACGGTTTCCCCCGCAACCAAATCAAAGCCGCGCGCCATGCCGCACAAAAAAGTACATATTCCGCGCCTGATGAGGCTCTCGGTGACGCGCTCTAAAAGTTCACGGTCAAAATCAGAGAAAAGCTCCCTGTGCCCGGTAAAAGCGCAAGTTTTCTCTCTCAAAGCGGGCATCTCCTTTCTCTTCCCTGTCCGCGAGGATATTTTGCGGGCGTGGGTTTTACTTTTTTGTATACAACTATGCTGCGCGCCCCCATATCCCCGGGCAATTCATATCTTTCAAAAGTTTCAAGTTTCATTCCGAGCACCGCCGCCGCATGCACGGCTTCTTTGACCTCGTCGTCAGCTATGCCCTTGTAAGCAACAAAACTTCCGCCCGTTTTTACGAGAGGAGCGCAGTATTCAAGCAGTGTATTGAGGCGCGCCACGGCACGGGCGCAGCACACGTCGAACTTTTCGCGCAAACTTCCCTTTCCTGCGTCCTCAGCCCGCAGATTGAGTACTTTGACATTTTCAAGTCCGAGCTCCTCTGCGGCCTTTTCCAAAAATACGCACTTTTTGTTCACGCTCTCAATCAGAGTGAACTTTATGTCGGGGCGGCATATTTTGAGAGGAATGGAGGGAAAACCGCCGCCGGAACCCACTTCCGCGGCGTCGGCTCCGAAACCGAAATATTTCTGGCCGGCGAGACTGTCCCAGATATGCTTTACAAAGAACTCATCTCTTTCTGTTATGCTTGTGAGATTTACCTTTTTATTGTATTCTGTTACAAGCCCGAAGAACTCTTCAAGCTTTTCCTCTGCCCCTTTGCAAGGCAAAAAATCGTCTTTAAACTGCAAAATATCTCCGAAGAGTTGATAACTCTGTTTAAAAATTTATAAAGTTTTGATATTCTTTAACGATTATATCACTATTTCTTCTCCATTTCAAGCGTGAACCGGCAGATTTTGACTATATTTTGCAGACTTTAAATTGTATAAAACTTTTTCAACATCGGTGTTACTTTGTGGATAACCCGAAAATTTTTGTATAAACTGCACATAAAAAACTTATAATACTTCTTTTTCCTACTCGTTCCGACAAAATTTTATCCACCCGTCTCAAATTTTTTCAACAAATTGCCAACAGAGTTATCAACCCAAAATTTTACTTTCTCAACACCTTTAAAAAGCTCATTTACTTGCTTTTTGCCTCTTTATTTGCTATTATATTGCTGTAATCGGTCATTTGAAGGAGCCGGAAATATAAGTTATCCATATTTCCACAGCTCCTATTAATAATATCACTATATAAATTTATAAATAAACAAAATAAACAAAGCAAGAGGGACGTTATGAAAGTAGTTTGCGAAGGAATCAATCTGTCGGAAGCCGTTTTAAAAGTGGTAAAGGCGTGCGCCGTGCGCACCACCGTTCCCCTGCTCGAATGCATAAAACTCACCGCCCACAACGATGAGCTCACTCTCTCCGCCACGGACGGCGAAATCTCCATTCAGAAAACGATGAAAGCGGAGGTGTACGAAGAAGGCGAGATATGCGTTCCCGGCAGGTATTTTTCCGACTTTATAAAGAAACTCGAAGATGTGCAGATAACATTGTCTGTCGAAGGGTCGCGCATGGAAATTGTTTATGCCGACTCGCAGTCTGTTTTGCAGACTCTCTCTGCCGAAGATTTTCCCAAAATAAGCACGGATATAAGCGAAAACAGCTTTAAAATGGCGGCTGCCGACCTGAAAAAGGTCATAAATGCCACTTCATTCTGCTGCGCAACCGACGATTCCCGTCCCAATCTGAAGGGATGCCAGTTCGTTGTATCCGGCGGCAAGGTTTGCGTCACCGCGCTCGACGGTTTCAGACTGGCGACAATAACCGCGCCTGTGACTTCGGCTACCTCCGACCTCGACATAATCTGCCCCGCCCGCACTTTGAATGAGATAGAAAAGATGATTCCCGCCGAGGGAGAGACGGAAATTTTCGTGGCTAAGGGCATGATACTCGTCTCCGTTGACGACACTGTTTTAACTTCAAGGCTCTACGGAGGAGATTTCATAAAGAAGGAAAATATCATTCCACGCACTTTCTCCACTGTTGTCACAGTCGAAAAAAATGCGTTGAAGAGCAGCATAGAGAGGGCGGCAATTCTTGTCCGCTCGGATAAAAACAGTCTGATTATATTCGATATCTCTTCAGGAAGGATTGAGATATCTTCCAATTCGGAGATAGGAAACGTGCAGGAGCCTGTAAAGGCGGAGACTGAGGGACACGACGTGAAGATTGCCATGAACTCCAAGTTCATAACCGAAGCCGTTTCCGCACTCGAGGAGGAGAGAATAACTCTCTCGTTCAACAGCAATATTCAGCCTTTTATCTGCTGCAATTGCGAAAACAAAGACGTTCTCTATCTCATTTTACCCGTAAGAACGGCAAATGGCGGCTGACTTTAAGGCAAATTGCGTTCAATAACGCTTGACTAAACTTAAAATTTGATTGTATAATTGAAGATAGCATATACTGCTTTAAAATAAAAAATGCGGCACGGGCGACAAGTCCGTGCTGTGTAGTTATTTAAAAAATAAAAAAATACGGAGAAACAGAAATGAAAAGGACTTATCAGCCCAAGAAGAGACAGCGCAGCAAGGTTCACGGCTTCAGAAAGCGCATGGCGTCGAATGCCGGAAGAAATGTATTGAAGAGAAGAAGGAACAAGGGCCGCAAGCATCTCAGCGCGTAAGCGCCCTGTTCACGAAAAATCTTTTGCCGTGGGCAAAATCTTTTTCCGTGAGATAAAAGTTTGGTCGTAACAAGGCTTAACGGCGGAAATCAATCCCGCCTTGCCTTGTTTCGGCGTTATTTCTTTAAAAATTTTATAGGGTAACGCTTTTTCCTTGTAAAATTTTTAACGCTCGCGCCGGCTCGCTAAATTTTACTGCGGCAATCCCTGCCTGCGTACGTTATTTTTTCCGGATTACCGGCTCCATTGTGTAAAGGAAGCCGGCGTGTGCAGCAAGTGCGGCGCGCGGAACACGGATGAGGGATTGTGCCGCGTAAACCTCCCTTATATTTGCACAATACGGCGCTAACGGAGTGTTTTAATTGAAATACGCAAGGCTTAAAAAAAACGCAGATATTCAAAAGCTCTTCAAAAGGGGAAAGAGGATATTTTCCGGCGCGCTTACGGCGGTGTATATTCCGTCCCCTGAACTTAAATTGGCTGTGATTGTTTCAAAAAAACACGGAAAAGCGGTAAAGAGAAACAGAATAAAGCGGCTTTTGCGGCAGGCTTTTTACAATACCTGCCAAAGCATTCCCGTTCCGTGCTCGGTTATACTTCTTCCAAAAGTGCAGGACGATTATTCGTTAAAGGCGTTCGAAAGGTCTCTTTTGAGCTGCTTTAAAAAAATGTGATGAAAGCGCGCGTAAAAAAAATTTACAGACAATTGAGGCGCACGGTGTTTAAACCGTTCATTAAGATATTGTGTATGCGTCTTATCGTATTCTACCAGCGCAACCTCTCAAAGGGGACGTGCATGTTCACGCCGACTTGTTCGGAATATACTCTGCGTTCAATCAACAACAACGGGGTAATTTTAGGCATAATTCTCGGTGCATGGCGCATTTTGCGCTGCAATCCCTTCACGAAGGGCGGGTACGACCCCGCTTTCGAAAATTTTTTCAAGGTAAGGTGGGTGCTTTAACCCGGCTTAATATTTAAAAATGAATTTATTGGCAGCATTTTCGGGTCTCTCCGAGGCATGGTTTGCATTCGGAGTAAAGGATATAGACCCTATTACTTTAAACTGGATAGGCGAAGTTATACAAGCTATTATAACTTGCGTGCCTATAACAGCTATAGGCGTAATGATTTTTACTATTGTTTTAAAGACGATAGTAATGCCGCTTGACGTATTTTCCAAATTCAAAACCAAAAAGCAGTCTCTCGTTATGGAGCGCATGCGCCCGCAGATGGAAAAGCTGCAGAAGCAGTACGCAAACGACAAGCAGATGTACAACCAGAAGGTAATGGAGCTGTACAAAAAGAACGGCTATTCCATGATGGGCATCTGCCTTCCCACAATTGTTTCGCTCGTAATATTCATGGTAGTGTTCAGCCAGTTCTCGACGTACTCTCAGTACGCCAACCTCGAACTCTACCGCGGCATGGTTGCGGCATATAATGAAGTCGTTCAGGAATACGTGTATGACGAGCAGACCAACGCCGACGGCTTCCTCATTCCCGATTCAGATTACGAACAGGAAGAGGTTTACCGCGTCGACTTCGATAAATTCGAAAGTTTTTACACGGCAAACCGCGGCGACGATATTTACGAACTTCCTGAATACAGCGCATATATCCGCGAAGTACTCGGCAAAGACGCAGAGACTGAAAACGATATGCTCATTGTGGTGAAATCTTATATCGCGGAAGACGCCCCCTCAAGCGCGCGTGCAGCTTCGGCCGCATACTACCGTGAAAACAAGCAGGATTTTATATGGGTAGGGAGCATCTGGTACCCCGATTCCATGCTGAATAAGGAAGTGCCCGACTTTGATGACTTTGTGTCATCGCTTTCGCAGGCCCCCAATCTTGCCAACTATGAAGATTCGTATAACGAGGTAACGGCAAATCTCACCGACGAGAAGAACACTTATAACGGCTACTTCGTGCTCATAGTTCTGGCCATAGGAATGATGTTCCTCTCGCAGTTCTTCACGATGCGCATGCAGAAGGGAATGAATGATTTGGGTACGGTAGACGGCAGCGGCAAGCGCACCAACAAATGGCTGCTCATTCTCATGCCTATTATCTACGGTGTATTCTCGTTCTTCTACAGCGCCGCTTTCTCTATCTACATGATTGTGAACACGACTTACAGCTTCCTGACCACGCTTATTGTGAATAAGGCGCTTGACAGAAAGTTCAAAAAACTTGAGGAAAGGCAGGAGCTTGACAGATATCTGCATAAATCGGCAAAGCCCGGCAAGGAAAAGAGAGTCAAAAAGAGATAATCGGTGATAAGGAGTTAAATTAAAATGGAAGAAAACATGGAAAACATATTCACCGGCAAAACGGTGGATGAAGCCAAAGAGGAGGGGCTGAAGGTTCTCGGCATAACCGAGGAAGAGGCTGAAATCGAAGTCCTCGAAGAGGGGAAGAGAAAGCTCTTCGGTTCTGTTAAGGCAAGGGTGAAGGTAGTTAAAAAGGCCACCGACGGCGAACGCGCAGCAAACTTCATCGACGGACTCATGGGAATTTTAAAGATACCTGCAGTCAGCGAAGTTGTTTTGGACGGCGAAAAGATTGAAATTGACATCAATACTACCAATACATCGGCAGTCATAGGCCGGCGCGGCGAAGTGCTCGACGCAATTCAGTGTATAGCGGGCGCCGTTGCCAATATCGGCAGAGAAGAATACCGCAGGGTAGTTGTCGATTGTGAAAATTACCGCGCCCAGCGCGAAGAAAAGCTCAAAAATATGGCTGTTGCAAAGGCAGCCAAGGCAGTTGAAAAGAAGAGGCGCGTTGCATTGGAGCCCATGAGCCCCTACGAGCGCCGCGTCGTTCACTCGGTTCTTTCTTCCAACGAGGAAGTGACCACCGTTTCCGAAGGCAAGGAACCCACCCGCAGGGTGGTCATCATACCTAAAAACGAAGTTCCCTTCGAGCGCAGAGAGCGCGGATACAGCCGCGGCGGAAGGCAGTTCAACCGCGATAAGCGCGAGGGCGAGCGCCAGAGATACGGCGATAAAAAATTCAGCCGTGAAAGGCGCGAAGGCGACAGAGGTGACAGGCGCGACCGCGGCGAAAGGCGCGAGAACGACCGTTCTTCCCGTCCTCCCCGCAGCTCGGCTCCCAGAGGAAAGAAGCAGATTTATCTGGGGACATACCTCGGCAACTCCGGTGCCGGCAACTCCAAAGATGAGGATAAAGAGTAACAAAAACTTCATATAAGCGTACTTAATTTTCACCGCCGCTTGCGGCGTGAATCACAGGAAGGTTTTCGGCTCAACACTTCCACCAACCAATACAAAATAATCCTTGCCCGATTTAAAGCGGGCATATCACTACATCTACTGCGTTAAAGCCCTTGGTAATACGTCATTGTTGCGGTATTGCAATGAGGATGAGCGGCAAGGCGCGCAAAATACGCCTTTAAGGGCGGGTCAGGGTTACTTTTGTATTGGTCATCAAAAACCGAAAGGAGAATACTGACTAAGTATTTTCAAAGGACGGTTTTTTGCCGTCCTTTTTTTTGTAATTGCGGCATATATTGCGCTCAATCTGCGTTTTTGCCGTCATTTGCATAGGGGAATACTGCGCCGTAGTCAGTAAAAACAAAATGAAAACTTTATTAAAGAGCATTGCGAATGATTTTTCGCACTGGAACACAAAGATGATTTGCCGCGCAGGCGTCATCGCAGCGCTGTACGCCGTAGTTACATGGCTGTTCGGCATCGGCAACTGGGCATACGGCCCCTTTCAGATAAGGCCCACCGAGGCGCTCACCGTATTGCCGCTGTTTTTTCCGGAAGCCGTGCCGGCGCTGTATATAGGCTGCATTCTCGCCAACTTTTTCTCATCCTACGGCGTATATGATATCTTTCTCGGCAGCCTTGCCACGCTTTTTGCGGCGTTCTTCACATATCTGTGCGGCAGAGCGTTCAAAAACGATATACTCAAAATAATAACGGGCGGCATATTCCCCGTGGCGTTTAACGCCTTCATAATACCGGCCGTTTGGATACTTGCAGGCTCTCCCGACGTGGTATATTGGGCAGAGGTGGCGTCAATGGCCGTGACCGAGGCCGTATGGTACTATGTACTCGGCACAATGCTCTATTTTGCCGTTGAAGCCCTGCGCAAGCGCGGAGTAAAGGTGTTCACCTCCCCCGTGCACGCCCGCGCGGGTGCAAAAGGCTCCCTTACGGCACAATCAGAACAAAAGGAAAGCCAGACCCGTTCGGCCGCCGAACAAAACGGCGGAGCAGAGCAATATAAAGGCTGAAAGAGGAAAAGAGATTAGAAAGGATAAAAATTTATAGCTCATAACACAGGCAGGGATTGGCGTCCCTGCCTTTTTTCCGCCTCAATTGACGAAAAATTAAAATCGGCGCTGGAATATGCCCCGATTAATCTGCACATATTTTCTTAATTTTACCTTTTTGCATGGAACTTAAGCGGCCGAAATCCTCGTAAGTGCAGATTTTGCAAAATGTTTACCGTTATAATTTTTTGCTCGGCGGCAACAAAAATACGGCAAAATTTTATATTTTTTTTCATTTCTTATTTACAAACTCATAAAACCGTGTTACAATATTATGTGTAAATTTATTATTTGCTACATTGTTCAGCTCCGTCGCTTTGTAAAAATACTTGGTGAGGAGCATTTTGGCGTATAATTGAACTTTGTTCATCTGCATACGCCGTGATTTTGTAGCGCGAATAACCAAAACATGTATTTACTTATTTTGCGGCAGGCAAATTGAATTTTTGCATGGCTGCAATCACAGGGGCGCGCCCCTGTCTGCCGTGGTGCGGCACGGCAGACATAAAAAGCGTTTCCCAAAAATATTTTTCATTTAAGTCCTTATGTAATCTTGGGGCACCCATGGAGGGGTAATATGAAAACTTACAAATTCAAAAAGTATGCCATAGGAGCGCTCATCGCCGTTATCTTTGCGGTGTGCGTAGTTTTGGCATGCACACTTTTCGGCACGCCCGTCAGCCCTACGCGCGCGGACGGGCCCACGCAGGCGCATATTAACGCGCATAACACCGCGTTCAACGACGGCACTGCTGATACGGAGGGCGACGCGCATAACGCTGACAGCGTTGTTCTCACGACGGACCCGGCCGAAGGCTCGGGCTTTTCGTATTCCGAGGCCAATAAAGTAATTACAATATCCGGCACCGGCAGTTATTACCTCAACGGAGACCTCGACGCGGCGATTGTTATCAGCGCAAGCGGCACGGTCAATCTCTGCCTCAACGGGTATATGCTCGACGCTTCGGGGATAAATACCTCGGCAATAACGGTGGAACACGGTGCGCTTGTCCTCTTCGACTGTCAGACGGGCAGCAGTACCCATATCCACAGCTATTCCGTGGGCACGGACGGCCTCTATGATTTCGACGGCACGGGCGGCGGTTCGGTTAACGGCGGCGTTATAACCGGCGGCAGCGCGACCTCGGGCGGCGGCGTGAACGTAAACAGAGGCGCTTCTTTCACCATGTACGGCGGCGTGATTGCGGGCAACAGTACATATAAGAGCGAAGCTGAGAACAATGCAGCTTCCGGCCGCGGCGGCGGCGTTTATATCACGGGCGCAAGCGGCATGTTCACTATGTCGGGCGGCGAAATCTGCGGCAACATTGCCAACATAGGCGGCGGCGTTTCTGTCATTGGCGGTGCCGATTTCACAATGTCCGGCGGCAAAATATCCTCCAACGTTGCTCTTGCCGGCAAAATAGACGGCAGTTACAACAATGCCCAGTCGGGCCTTGGCGGCGGTGTAAACCTCTACGGCAGCGACAGCGACCCTGTTAAGTTTACCATGTCTGGCGGCGAAATCTCTGGCAACAAGGCAACTTTCGATTCAAATGTTGACTCTGCTGAAGACAAGGGCTTCCCTAAATACGGCGAAGGCGGCGGCGTTTATGTCAACTATGCCGAGATGACTATGTCGGGCGAAGCCAAAATTTCAGACAACACAGCCAGCCACAACGGCGGCGGTATCTATGTGCATTACGGCGCTATGCTCACCATGAACGGCGGCACGATAGGCGGCACAAGTGAGCAGGATGGTGCAACTGTCGAAACCGGCAACACCGCAAGCTATTTCGGCGGCGGCATTTACGTAAACAGGCAAAACGGCACCACCAACGACCGCGGCGAACTCTATGTGACGGACGGCACCATTTCATATAACACCGCCATGGCTGGCGGCGGCATATATGCCCATTCCGGCGACGATGGCGCAACTATAGCCTCTTTGGTAGCTGCAGAGGGCAACAAAATTGAAATTATTAACAACCAGGCGATAGATGCCGGCCAGAGTGACAAGCTTGCCGGCATAGGCGGCGGCGTGCTTGCAAGCAGTACGGGCGATCATGTTACAGATATCGATATCTCCGGCAACGTAACAATATCAAACAATGTTGCGGGCACTACCGGATCTACGACTGCCGAAAATCTCTACCTCGGCGCGGGCGTTAAAATCAACGGCGACGAGGGAGGCGGAAGCGACGACGACGATACATACAAAATCGGCAGCGACAGCAACATAGGCATAACGCTTGCCCCCGAACACGACGGCGAATTTATTGACGGCAATACCGTAGAAACCGGCGTGGACGGCAGTTTGCCCATATCCGCCGATAAAGGCGGCGTGTTCGAGCCTTCCGGCAAAACTTACCGCATATATTACA
>CALVWW010000009.1 GCA_944368155.1 uncultured Clostridia bacterium | reverse complement strand
TTCAACAAGTGCCTCTATC
The DNA here is from genome assembly GCA_944368155.1 of uncultured Clostridia bacterium. GTDB lineage: Bacteria > Bacillota > Clostridia > Christensenellales > Borkfalkiaceae > Coproplasma. Next base: position 54,202 of record CALVWW010000009.1, on the reverse strand, counting down.
AGTGTTCCTTCGTCAGCGACGGGCTGTTCCTTTAAATAGCCGCAAACAGAGCAAGTGCCAAACTCGGCGCCGCCGAAATCGTGAGCTTCATATTCGATAGCTCCGCATGCAGAGCACTCTCTTGAGTGGAGAGAATCGCCTGCGGCTGTCCAGCTGCCCCAAACATGGTCTTCGGTTTTAGGTATAACCTCCGTTTTTGTAACATAGCAATCTTCACAGGTGTATGTACGCACGCCTTCCGAAGCGCATGTTGCTGGTGTTGTAACTTCGCCCTCGTCCCAATTATGCACACCTGTGGCAGGAATTGTTACCGTTAAGGTTTCGCTGCAATTTGCACAGCTATAAACAACGCTGCCGTCTTTGGTGCATGTAGGGCCGGTAACTTTTTCATTGCCCCAGCTGTGCACGCCGGTCGCAGGAATTTCCGCGCTTACCGTACTGTCGCAGTATTCACAGCTAAACACTACGCTGCCGTTTGTTATGCAGTCCGGCTCCGTAACTACTCCCTCGCCGTAACTGTGCGCAGCAGAATTTACCGGTATTTTTACAGTTAGTACCTCGCTGCAGTCTGCGCAGGGATAAACTATTTCTCCATCAGTTTTGCATGAGGCAACTGACCGAACTTCGCCTTTGTCCAACTGCCAGTCATGCTCGCCCGTTGCCGGGAAAGTAACCTCAAGAGTTTCTGAGCAATCACTGCAACTATAAACTATCTTACCTTCTGCAGTGCCTGTTGCGGGGGTAACTACTCCGCTTTCAAAATTCCAGTTATGCACTCCCGTTGCAGGAACAGATACGGTATCCCTATTGCCGCAAGCAGAACAACTGCGCGAAATCTTACCTTCCTTCGTGCATGTTGCAGATGTTATCGTACGGTAATCTCCCCAGCTGTGACCGAGCGCGGAACCGTATAAAATTTTTGTGTCGGATTCGTCACAGCGCGAACAGGTTGCAGTTTGCGTGCCGTCCGCAGTACAAGTGGCGTTATCGTCGAATATGTATTCAGAAAAATCATGGCCGAGAGCCTCGCCGTCGGAAAAACCGCAAACGCTGCAAGAACGGGACGATTGACACGAAGCGGCTGTCCATGAATGGCCTGCAGCAGGGATAATAACTTCCGTATATTCCACTTCTGTTTTTCCGTCTTCATCTTCAAAGTATTTTCCGCACCCCGCACAATACCAGTACTCATAATTGCCGTCAGCCGTGCAGGTTGCGCCGTCGGCTTCAAAATGAGTCATATCATGCCTGTGCGTAAAGATTACGATTAAGCAGACAATAAGAGCAAGCAAAAGCAGAATGACCACAATAACAGTGATTGCTCTGCGTATTTTAGAATTTTTGCCCTGAGTGTCTTGCTGATTTTGTTTTTCGTTTTCCACATTTGCCTCCTTTAATAAAATTTATCTGTTCTATATTATCTGCACGATAATATAGCTGCTTTTACGCTGACGAACAATTATTCAAAGCTTACTACTGAATTAAACAAAAAATAACATACCGATGGTATAAAAAAGCGTGTCTAACAAATATTTTGAAGACACGCCATGCACTCGTATCTCCGATTGTTGGCACACAAAAATTCCAGAGCATAGGAAACGAGAGATACAAAAATGCCGATTTATATCCCATGCCCTGATTATTAATTTGTGTGCCGTGCATAGTATAGCATATAAAGGAATAAAAAGCAACAAAAAACCGAAGGAAAAAATTTCCTCCGGTTTTCGCATTAATGCGTTTTAAACTGAGTTATTTGGCGTATTCAACGCTTCTGAACTCTCTTATTACGTTGACCTTTATCTGGCCGGGATATTCGAGTTCAGACTCAATCTTCTTTGCAATATCTTTTGCAAGGAAGAGCGCCTGCGCATCGTCTATCTGCTCCGGCTTTACGATTACGCGGACCTCTCTGCCCGCCTGAATGGCATAGCTCTTATCTACGCCACTGAAGCTTGAGGCTATCTCTTCGAGCTTTTCAAGACGCTTGACGTAGTTTGTGCCCGTCTCCCTTCTTGCGCCCGGCCTCGCACCTGAAATCGCATCGGCGGCAGCCACTAAAACCGCCTCAACTGTTTTGGGCTCCACGTCGCCGTGGTGTGCCTCAATTGCATTTACGATATTTGCATTTTCTTTGTACTTTTTGGCAAGGTCTGCACCGAGGCGGATATGCGTTCCCTCCTGCTCATGGTCGACAGCTTTGCCTATATCATGCAAAAGACCCGCACGCTTTGCAAAGTTCACATCGAGCCCAAGTTCCTGAGCCATGAGACCTGCGAGGAGAGCAACTTCAATAGAATGCCTGTACACATTCTGGCCATAGCTTGTTCTGTATTTAAGTCTGCCGATGAGCTTTATAAGCTCAGGGTGAAGTCCGAAAATTCCGACCTCGAACATAGCGCTCTCACCGGCCTGTTTTATTTCGACATCAAGTTCTTTTCTTACTTTTTCAACAGTTTCCTCTATGCGTGCAGGATGAATTCTGCCGTCTGCTATCAGCTTTTCCAGCGCAAGTCTTGCAACCTCCCTGCGGATAGGGTCAAAGCCGGACAAAATTACAACCTCTGGAGTATCATCGATGATAAATTCTATGCCGGTTGCATTCTCAAGGGCACGGATATTGCGACCCTCTCTGCCTATAATTCTCGCCTTCATGTCGTCACTCGGCAAAGATACCGTCGAAACGGTAGTCTCAGAAGTATGGTCGGCGGCGCAACGCTGAATGGCAAGAGTAATAATCTTCTTTGCTTCGTTTGTCGCCTCTTCTTTGGCAGTCTGCTCGATATTTCTGACCTGAAGCGCCACGTCGTGGCGGGTTTCGTCGAGAATTTCATTTGCAAGCAGGGTTTTAGCCTCGTCCTTGGTGAGCTGGGCTACTTTTTCAAGCTCCTGAATCATTAACTCGTGCTGATGATTTATCTTATCCTGAGTCTTTTTAATTTCCTGCTCTTTGTTTGCAAGTTCTTTTTTCTGCTGTTCAAGCGCATCGCTCTTCTTTGTCAAGGAGTCCTCCCTCTTGTCGAGTATGTCCTCCCTTTGGGTTAATCGCTGTTCCTGTTTTGCAAGTTCAGCCTTCTTTTCCTTGCTTTCGCGTTCGAAATCGTTTCTGAGTTTAAGCTCCTGTTCCTTTGCCTCTAAAATGGCTTCTTTCTTCAAAGCTTTGCATTCCGCCTGAGCGTCTGCAATCATTTTCTGCGCCCTTTCCGACGCTTCGCCAAGCTCCTTTTCTGCCTTAGCCGAGTTGCGCTTGTGCCTTATAAATAAAAGAGTCACCGCGACAACGGCAATTACTGCAACGCCGAGGGCAACGCCAAGGCCTATCGCAACGCCGTCGCTTACGAGAAACAGGGAGCTTATGCCAAGTAAATTCATGTAAGCCTCCTGATTGATTTGTAAATATATACACCCCCGCAGGCGGCAAAACCGCCTTATACCGCAGGGTAAGTTATATCCTTACTAATTTTACAACATATTCAAAATAATGTCAACGCATAGGCGATTTTTTGTGAAAATACTTTGTTATTACGTAAAAAAAGGCGGAGTTTATCCGCCTTTTTATATGCTTTACATAAAATTAACACTATTCGTCCCAGTCAAGCCAAAGCGATACCGCCGCGTCGGAAGGCATGCGCCAGTCGCCCCGGGGCGAAAGCGTTACTGTGCCTACTTTTACTCCGTCGGGTATACACGAACGTTTGAACTGTTGAGCAAAGAACCTTTTATAAAAGTTTTTAAGCCACTTATCTATCTCACCGTCGCTGAACTCGCATGCAAAAGTTTTACGGGCAATGTAACGCACCTTGTCGGGAGCAAAGCCCCAACGCACTATATAATAGAGGAAAAAGTCGTGCAAAACATACGGGCCGACGATATCTTCTGTCTTTTGTGCAATATTGCCCGATGAGTCGGGAGGCAAAAGCTCCGGACTTATTTCTGTGCTTAAAATTACTTCAAGTATTTTCCCGGCGTCGCCGCCAAGCCTTTCAGCCTCAAACTGTATGAGGTGCTTTACAAGCGTTTTGGGCACGCCAGAATTTACGGCGTACATCGACATATGGTCTCCGTTATATGTCGCCCAGCCGAGCGCAAGCTCGCTCAAATCTCCTGTGCCGATAACCATACCGCCCGTCTTATTTGCCGTGTCCATTAAAATCATGGTGCGCATGCGGGCCTGTGAATTTTCGTAAGTGACATCAAGCTCGGCGGGGTCGTGCCCGATATCTTTAAAGTGTTTTAAAACGCTTTTAGTTATATCTATCTTTTTAAGCGTTACGCCGAGCGCCTCGCAAAGCCGGCTGGCACTGTTTAAGGTTTTGCCCGTTGTACCGAATCCGGGCATGGTAATCGCGATTATATCCTTGAAATCTTTGCCAAGCTTTTCAAATGCACGGCGGGTCACAAGCAGGGCAAGCGCCGAATCGAGTCCGCCGGATATGCCTATTACCGCCGTCTTTGAATTCGTGTGCTTAAGCCTCTTTACAAGCCCCATGGTTTGAAGATTCAAAATCAGCTCGGTGCGCCCGGCAAGCTTTGTTCCGCTCTGCGGCACGAAGGGATATTTTGCAAAAGTTCTGTTAGTAAAAGCCGTGCAATCCTGTGAAATAAAGGGAATTCGATTGTGGCTAAAGCACTCAGACTTGCCGCAATAATATGTGCTTGCACATCTCTTTCTTTCACCGTCGAGCTTTTCTACGTCAATATCGGCAAAGATAAGTCCGTTCTCAAACAGTTTGCTCTCTTTAAGCACAGAGCCGTTTTCACAGATAACATTATGCCCGGCAAAAACCATATCCGTGGTGCTTTCGCCGTTTCCCGCGTCACAGTAAACATATCCGCTTATAAGCTTCGACGACTGCATCTTTACAAGATTTCTTCTGTATTCCGCCTTGCCGGCAATTTCATCGCTGCATGAAAGATTTACGATTATATTTGCACCTGAAAGAGCATGCCTTACAGAAGGTGAGGAAGGAACCCACAAATCTTCGCAGATTTCGGCGGCAACAGTGAACAGCGGCATATTTTTATCTTCAAAAATTATGTCTGTTCCGAATAAGGCCGAAGTTCCGGCAACTTTTATTTCACTGTGCCCTTCATCTGCCGGACAAAAATGACGGCGCTCATAAAACTCTCCGTAATTCGGGATGTTTGATTTTGGTATGACTGCAAGAATGCTGCCGTTATTAAATACGACCGCACAGTTGTATAATCTGCCGCTGTTTTCTACAGGAGCGCCGACAAAAACAAGCGCGCCTGCAGGAAGATTTTCAGCCAGATATGAAAGAGCGCTGCCAACGCCGTCAAGTAAAGCTCGCTGATTGAACAGGTCGCCGCAGGTATAGCCCGTAACGCACAGTTCGGGGAACACGATTGCCTGCGCGCCGCCCTCTGCCGCCTCTTTCGCGGCGGAAAGTATTTTTTTAACGTTGAAGTTCACGTCACCCACCCGTATTTCAGGCGTGGCGGCGCATACCCTCACGAAGCCGTATTTGTTCACGCCTTCTTCTCCTGAATGAGTCTGTATTCTTCACGTATAGCAGCTTCGATTTCCGTCCTCGCTTCAACATTGTTGATGAGGAAATCTCTCATCTTCTCTCTGCCCTGCGCAACTTTATCGTCCTTGTAGCTGAACCATGCACCGCTCTTTTTGAGCACTCCGAATTCAACGCCGAGGTCGATGAGACATCCCTCCTGCGAGATTCCCTTGCCGTAGATTATGTCAAACTCCGCAACCTTGAACGGAGGTGCTACTTTATTTTTTACTACTTTGCACTTAGTTCTGTTACCGATAATTCCGTCGCCGTCCTTTAACGTATCGGCCTTTCTTATGTCAAGCCTGAGGGAAGCAAAATACTTGAGCGCTTTGCCGCCGGGGGTCGTTTCCGGATTACCGAACATTACGCCGACCTTTTCGCGCAACTGGTTAATAAAAATAACGCAAGTTTTTGAACGGCTGGTTATGGCGGTGAGCTTTCTTAAGGCCTGCGACATAAGACGGGCGAGAAGACCGACATGAGTATCGCCCATGTCGCCCTCTATCTCCGCTTTGGGAGTAAGGGCCGCAACAGAGTCGACAACGATTACATCGACAGCACTCGAGCGCACGAGCGATTCGCATATATCGAGCGCCTGTTCACCTGTATCCGGCTGAGAAATATAGAGTTCATCAGTGTTTACGCCCAGATTTTTAGCGTAAACCGCGTCGAGAGCGTGCTCAGCATCAATAAAAGCAGCAACTCCTCCGCGCTTTTGTGCCTCAGCAATGATATGCAGGGCAACTGTGGTTTTACCGGAAGATTCAGGCCCGTATATCTCCATTATCCTGCCGCGGGGAACGCCTCCAACACCGAGAGCCAAGTCGAGCGAAAGGCATCCCGTAGGAATTACTTCGAGGTCGGTATTTACTGTGGCGTCGCCGAGCTTCATTATTGCACCCTTGCCATACTGCTTTTCAATCATGGCAACGGTTGAATTTAAAGCTTTGAGTTTTTCTTCGTTCATTATCTTCTCCTGAAAAGGTTTTTTACTGAGTAACGTTTTGTTTTATACTCCTGTACGCAAGGAAAAGCGCATAATTTATCGCAGTTTCTGTTATCGTCTTTCTGTCGCCTGAAATGTTGTACTTGTACGCGGTCGTTCCCTTGAAAGTAAGTCCGTCTTTTACAGCCACGGCAATGTAACACAAGCCCACGGGCTTTGAAGTGTTGTCGGACTTCGGACCGGCTATGCCTGTAGTAGACACGGCAATATTGCAGTGTCCGCGCCACATAAGGCCGTTTGCCATCTGCTTTGCCGTCTCCGCGGAAACTGCCCCCTCCGTCTGCAAAGTTGATTCTTTAACGCCCAGCCTCTCTTTTTTAGATTCATTGGAATAGGTATTCAGCCCCTCGTAGTAAACTTCGCTTGCACCTGGTATTTCCACGATTCTCCGCCCTACGCCGCCGCCCGTAAAAGACTCCGCGCACGACATTTTGAGTTTACGCAACTTCAAAAGCTGAAACAATTGTTCGGCAATCGAGGTATTTTCGAGTGCATACACGTAATCGTCGAGAGTGCTCACAAACTTTCTCACAATCTCAGACATCACTTTTGTCTGCCCGCGCGGATAGACAAGCTCGATGGTGTAGTCGCCATAACGTTCAAAAACGTTACACTCAAGCGAAGGGTTCATGGACTTTGCCTCGTCGGCAATTCTGATTATATCTTCCCTCGGGGCGCCAACGGCCTTTATGTACGACCTTTCAAAGGGCGTCTGAAGCTTGGAATTAATATGTTCCGCAAACCTCTCGAAATCGGATGCGTTCCCGCCGTCGGTAAAATACATAAATACAGACAGATTACCGTTATCCAAAATTCCGCTGCCGTCGAATGAAGCGCCATAGAGCGGCTGAAGATAATCTTTCAAAGTGGTATCCATAGTCCGCGGGCACATTATTACAGAATTATCATAATTTGCGTGACAATCTTTCAACTGAAAAATTATATCGCGCGAACTATCAAACGCCACCACCGCTATCTTGTCGAAATACACTCCGGCAGAGGCAAAGGCACGGGTGCAGGAAAGGTATTCCGCCTCTTCCGAACACATCTTTTTATTTTTTAATACTACGAGACAGTTCCTCATTATGCATTAAGCCTACTTTTTTAAAACATTTATATTTTTTATTATATAGTTTACGCCTGAAAGGACGGTTAAAACCATTGCAACCGCAAACAGCGCAAGACCGATATAGTTAATAACTTCAGCTGCGGTGTACAGCGCCCCGGAATAATCAGCTATAAGAAGTTCACTCACCCCCGCACTAATTAGAAGCACAACGACGGCAGCGTCCTGAAAGACAGTTTTATACTTGCCGAACATATCTGCTGCTATTACCTCGCCCGTGCTTGCCGCAACCATGCGGAAGCCGCTTATGATAAGCTCACGCGCAAGAATTACAGCCACGCCGCACCCTGCGACAATCAGCGCCCAGTCGCCGGTAAAAAGCGTAAATATATATGAACGGGTCAACAGCAGAATAAACGCCGTAGCGACAAGCACCTTATCGGCAATGGGGTCGAGAAATTTGCCGAGATTTGTCACAAGATTATATCTGCGCGCAATTTTACCGTCAAACAGGTCGGTCAGCGAAGCGACCGCAAACACCGCAAGCGCGACAAAAAAATGCCCTGTGAAACTCAGATAGAAAAACAGCACAAAAACAGGAATGAGCACCATTCGGCTGATTGTAAGTTTATTCGGCAGATTCATAATACCCTTGCCCTTTGCAATCTTATAAAACTTATCTCCCTCAAACTGCTCGCAGGAAGGCTGTTTTTTATCTGCCGCACGGTTCACATCAACCTGCAACTCTTCGTTCTGCTCACTCATCAGTGTAGTCCTCCGTTCTGCCATAGAGATTGTAACTGTCACAATCAGTTATGTAAATATTGTAATACTTTCCCTGTTCTGCGTAGGTTGCATTAAAGAACACTTTACCGTCGATATCCGGCGCCTGAAAGTAAGCCCTGCCGAAAAAACAACCATCGTTTTCATCTATTCCGTCGCACAGCACGCTTATTGTTTTGCCGACAAGGGCACTCATTTTTTCTTTTGAAACACTTTCCTGCACCGCATACATCTTTCTGACGCGACTGTTCTTGACCGACTGAGGTATCTGCCCCCTGATTTTATAGGCGGGCGTATCCTCCTCGCGCGAATAAGCAAAGAAGCCGCAGTTATCAAGTCTAGCCCGGCGCAAGAATTCACCGAGAGCGGCGCTCTCCTCTTCTGTTTCGGTGGGAAAACCGCATATGAATGTTGAACGGATGGCGACGTCTTTAATCTCCGAGCGCAATTTTTCTATCAGAGAAAGGTAGGAACCGCGCGTGCCCCTTCTGTTCATCATTTTAAGAATCCTGTCCTCGCTGTGCTGGAAAGGAATGTCGAGATATTTAATGACTTTGGGATTATTCTTTATTTCCGCGATGAGCTCATCGTCAATCATCTCGGGATAGCAGTATAACAATCTTAGACTATTAATATTGTCAAGCGCCGTCAACTTTTGTATAAGCTCACAAATTTTTTTCTGCCCGTATATATCCGTCCCATAACGGGTAACGTCCTGGGCAACGAGAATTAGTTCAGAAATCTCGCCGAGAGCCTCTGCCTCCTCCACCAGTTTTTCCATCGGGTACGAGAAATACGCGCCGCGGATTTTAGGGATTAGACAATAAGTGCAGCGGTTGTTGCAACCGTCGGCAATCTTGAGATATGCATAGTGCAGCGGAGTGGTGACAACTCTTTCGCAGGTAAAAGGGTTTTTACCCTCGCCCACCATATTGCATCTTCCCTCGGCATATGCGCGGTCAAGCGCAACAAAGAACGCGTCGTAATCGTATGTACCTAAAAACACATCAGCTTCGGTGAGTTCTTCATATATCTCGCCGATAAATTTCTTAGGCAGGCAGCCGGTTACGACTATCTTTTCGAGCACACCGTCCGACTTGTACGATGCACACTCGATTATCGTTTCTATTGCCTCTCTCCTGGCGGCCTCAAGAAAAGAACAGGTATTTATTATCAGCACCTGCGCCGTTGAAATATCGTTTGTAATTTCACAGCCGCGCGCACGTATGCACGCCAACAGCTTTTCGGCGTCTACCCTGTTTTTATCGCATCCGAGCGATATCAGCCCGAATTTTTTACGGGTAAAATCAGTCATCGACGTCACCGTAAGTATTGAAGAATTCCTCCTGAGAGAGCAGAACTTTTCTCGACTTGGAGCCTTCGGATTTGGTTATATAGTTCATGTTTTCCATCCAGTCGATTATCTTGCACGCCTTTATATAACCTATGGGGAAACGCCTCTGAATCATTGATACCGACGCCGCGTTCGACATTACACAGTACTTGAGCGCTTTTATAAAGGTATCGTCTATCTTTGTCTCCTCGGAACTTTCGGAACTCTCCGAAAGGCCGCTTGCCTGTTCGGGTTCTTCCACCTTGTTTATGAAATCTGAAACGCTCTGGTCAAAATAAGTTTCGTTGTGTTGCTTTATAAAGTCGGTCACCCTCTGCACTTCGGGCGTATCCACAAAGCAACCCTGAATACGCATGAGCTCGGGACGTTCGGCCGAGCGGAAATACATATCGCCCTTGCCGAGAAGTTTTTCGGCGCCGCCGATATCGAAAATCGTGCGTGAATCGTCGAACGAGCCAACTTTGAAACCAATTCTTGTAGGCAGGTTCGATTTGATAAGGCCGGTAATGCAGTCCACCGAGGGGCGCTGCGTGGCAAGAATCAGATGTATTCCCGCTGCGCGCGCCTTCTGTACAAGCTTGATTATCCTGCTCTCTATATCCTTCTTTGCCTGAAGCATTAAGTCGCCGAACTCGTCGAGCACGATGACTATTTTGGGAAGTTTTTCCTGCCCCTGTTCAAGGTGGCTGTTGTATTCATTTATGTCCTTTGTAGCTACTTTTACGCCGCCCTTGGCATTGGTGCCCGATTCGGTCATGTCTTTGAACAGACTGTAGCGGCGCTCCATTTCTTTTATTGCCCAGTTGAGTGCCTTTATTGCCTTGTCCACATCGTAAATTATTTCATTTATCATGAGGTGGGGCAGTTTATCATAGCTTATAAACTCAACCTGTTTGGGGTCTACGAGGATAAACCGCAGCTCTTCAGGGCCGTATTTATATAACAGGCTTATGAGCAGCGAGCTTAAGCATATCGACTTACCGCTGCCGGTGGTACCTGCCACAAGCAGATGGGGCATTTTGGTTATGTCGGGACAGATGCAGGCGCCCTCCACATTTTTGCCGAGGGCAAAAGTAAGCGAATTTACTTTTGCGTTTGTATATGCAGTAGAGCGCATCATAGTCTTTAAGCCAACGACGCTGCGCTTTGCATTGGGCACCTCTATCGAAAGTGCGCCCTTTGAATAGTTGAGGTAAGCGTTGACATTCTCCTTTTTGAGCGCCATGGCGATAGACTCTCTGTATCTTAAAGAGTTTTTGATATTTGTTCTGTCCTGTATTATTATATCGAACCTGGTTATTGCCGGACCGACTACTACGTCGGATATCTCGCAGCCTACCCTGAAGCTCTCCAAAGTTTCGACAATTATGCGTTTACTCTGCTCTATTTCAGAGGAATCTGCGGCAGTGTATTCGGGATATTCGTCAAGAAGGTCCATGGGCGGACGCACATACTTCTTCCAAATATGAGGCGGCTTGTTTTCTTCTGGCGCAGGCTGGGACGCAGAATTTTCGCCGGCTGCAACGGGAGATATTGCCGGAGAAGCCGACACACGGGGGACGCCGGGAAGGTTGCCAACATCCCGCGCGACATTTTCGCCGGGTAAATCGTTGGTATTATTATCATCGAAAAGATTTGCATTGCTCTGGCGCGGCTGAGATAGACGCGACCTGTCGGGCTCGATTCTGCTTTCGCCGAGCCGTGAATTTGAGGATGAAAAGAGCGACGAGAGCCCGCCCGAACGAACGCTGTCGGAAGAACTGCTTTCTCGGGAACGGAACAGGTCTCCGCTGCTGTCTCTGCCGCGGTTATTGCCGCCGAAAGGAACTTCCCCGTGGTCTGTGCTCTCCGTCGGTTCACCGAATCCTACAATTTTGCGGTCTGTTTCATCGTTGCGCCTGGGGACTGCTATGTCAGACATATCATCTGTGCCGTCGCTGCCGGGAGCAAACCCTACGCTGCGGGAACTGATGTCTGCATTTTCACCGCGCGACCTGCGCGTGAAATCAAGCCCGTCGGATACACCGCCGCGCAATTGAGTTCTTTCGTTATCCGAACTGATATTGCTGTCCTCGTCGCTGCGGCGGGGGAAGAGAAAATCGTTTGTGCCCCGCTCTCCGCCGAAAAGCATGCTGTCGAGCCTGTCGCTCCTGTCGGGTTCTTCCGCCGGCAAACTCCTTGCGTTACCGCCGTCGAGGACATCATCAATATCAGAGAGTGCGGCATTTCCCGCAAGCTCGCCGCGCTGGTCTATATCTGTCTCGGGGGCGTCGAAATCTGTAGAATATTCGTCATTTCCGCCTGAATAGCTGTCTGAAGACACGTCATCATCAAAAGTATATGCAGGGTCATCCTCCAGTTTCTGAACGGGCGTTGCACCGTAAATTATCCCGGGGACGGACGGAGTCGACTGCTCCTCCACGCTCTGCTGATATGCCGACGTATATGTAGTTCCCGCATTCTCCTGCTTTACAGGAGCTGATGGAACGGACGTAGGCTGAACGCTGCCTGACGGAGTAAAGTTTCTGCTCTGCGTACCGCTGTTATATGTAGGTTCAACCGTCGTCCCCTTGGGTTTTGACTTGCCGTCGGAGAACGCGCTGAGGTAACTGCTCTCACTCCTTACAGGGTGATTGAAATAGGAGTTTTCATCGAAAATGCCGTTGCGCCTGTAGCTTTCGGCGGCAAACTCGTCACGGTCAAAAATAATCTGCCTGCCAAGTTTTTCGGGGGCATATTTATCGTCGGATGCGGACGAACTTCTTCCGCTTATAGCGTTGTTGTATGCCTCCTGATTTCTCAGATACTCGGCATAGGGGTCAACGTAGCCCTGAGGCTGTTCGTATCCCTGCTGATAATCGTCGTAAGGTTGTTCATATTGCTGAGGCGCGGAATATCCCTGCTGATAGTCCTGATAAGCACCGTCATAAGCCTGGGGGTATTGCTGCACGGGCTGTTCGTAAGCCTGCTGAGGATACTGGGCGCCGCTGTCATAACCTTTCACTGCCACTGCGGCCTCCGGCTGGGGCTGTGCATAATCTGTCGCAGGCGAAGGCCGGGTTGCGGTAGCTTCTGCCTTTACCTGCACTACGCCCGCCGCATGCGCACCGGGCTGCTGCTCAGCCTTAGCCGCAACTTTGCCGTAATGTTTCATGAAAGATTTAACTGTGAAGTATGCGCACAATACTGCGAGCAGCGCAAATATTATATAGGCGCCTATAAAGGTCGTCAGCGCCGCAACCGGATAAACGACGGCAGCAGAAATCACGCCGCCAAACGTATACGAGGGAAAACCATTGGCCGCAATATCATAGCAATCGGTGATATAATTGCTGCCCGATAAATCAAAATCACGGGTACTTACCGCATGGAACAGCAAAAAGAGCATAAAAACGGTAAGCGACAAAAACATTGCAGGGCGCACCTTTATTTTTATTCTCTTTTCAAATACGAGCCAGACTCCGAGGCATGCAAATAACGCCACCACAAAAAAGCAGCCATAGCCGAAAACACCGTACATAAAAGTGCATATCGCGCTGCCGAATCCCGCAAATATAGTACTGCCGCTGCAAAGGGCGAGCAGCACGATGAGGCAGAACAGCAACAGCGCCATGCCGAAGGTCTCCCTGGTAAAAATCAATGATTTACTTTTGCCCGAATTGTTATTTTTCACTTTATATATCTCCTGACTGACAGCAAATCTGCCCGCTAATATTACGACAAATTTACTACAAATTATTATAACATTTTGCTTTGCCGAGGGCAACAAAATGAGAGATATTTTCTCAAATTATATTATTGTAATATGCGCGCGCGATGTAAGTGCCGCCGCATAAAAATCAGCGGCGCACCTTCGCAGGTACGCCGCTGACAAATCTTGTTGCAGTTTAATTTATAAAATAATTATAACTTGGTCTTGCCTTCTTCGGCCTGAATAATGCTGCCCTCGTCATTCCAGCTATACATCTTGCGTATCTCGGCGCCGACCTGCTCCAAGGGCTGAGATGCCTCCAGCGCACGTTTTGCATTGAAATGTGCGCGGCCGTTGTTGTTCTCCGCTATCCACTTGGAAGCGAATGTGCCGTCCTGAATCTCTTCAAGCACCTTCTTCATTTCCTTCTTGGTTTCCTCGGTTATGAGCCTCTTGCCCGTCTCATAGTCGCCGAATTCGGCCGTATCGGAAATTGAGTAACGCATCATTGAGAAGCCGCCCTTGTAAATGAGGTCTACAATGAGTTTCATCTCATGTATGCACTCAAAATAAGCGTTCTTAGGGTCGTAACCCGCCTCGACGAGCGTTTCGAAACCGGCCTTCATAAGCGCAGTCACGCCGCCGCAAAGCACACACTGTTCGCCGAAGAGGTCGGTCTCGGTTTCACACTTGAATGTTGTCTCGAGCACGCCTGCACGCGCGCCGCCGATACCTGCCGCATACGCAAGAGCAACGTCGAGCGCCTTGCCGGTATAATCCTGCTCGATGGCAACGAGACAGGGAACACCCTTGCCGTCCTGATATTCTGAGCGTACCGTATGTCCGGGGCCCTTGGGAGCTATCATGAATACGTCTATATTCTTGGGAGGTATTATCTGCTTGAAGTGAATGTTGAAGCCGTGGGCAAATGCCAGAGCTACGCCGTCTTTAAGATTTTTTTCGATGCTCTCTTTGTAAACTTTTGCCTGGCGCTCGTCGTTTATGAGAATCATAACGACATCTGCTTTTTTAACTGCTTCAGCCACGGTGTAAACTTCAAAGCCGGCCGCAACCGCCTTGGGCCATGACTTGCCGCCCTCATGCAGACCTATTACAACTTTGACGCCGCTGTCGCGCAGGTTGAGCGCATGGGCGTGACCCTGACTGCCGTAACCTATGATTGCAACAGTTTTGTTCTTTAAAACATTGATATCACAGTCAGACTGATAGAATATCTTTGACATAAGAGTTTATCCTCCAATTTTTGTACAGTAACAATTATATCCCCTGTGTATTTTCAAGTCAAGCAATATTGAAAAATTGCTTGTAAAATATTGCATAACTATTCAATTGGGTATATAATATCTGAAAAATATTCACAAGATACAAAGGTTAGTTTTATGGAAAACGGTAACATTCTCTCGCTAAGCGTGCTGCGCGGGTTGCTCAGCGACGATTTGCTCAAAAGTTTTTTTGAACTGCAAGAACGCGCAGACGATGAGTTTTTCTGCTCGTATAAAGGTAACTTTCTGAATAAATTATATCTGTCCGGCGCCGAAAATAATTTCTTTGAATATATCTGCGACGCAATTTTATACGACGAAAACGCCTTTACGAAGTGCTGCGCAAACGGAAAAGCGCCTTCAACGTTTTTAGTTAATGCTTATCTGCACGATGTAAAGCTGATTTTTGACTGCGCTTTAAAAGCAGCGGCAAAATTTGACAAATACTTTTCAATAGGCAAACCTTCGTCCATGTTCGATTTTGCCAAGGGTGACGAGGCGATGATAGCAGGACTTAAAAAATTTTATAAGAAGTACGGCTGCGGGCAGTTTGCAAAATACACCGCATTCGCATACGAAAACGGAGAATTCTCTCCCATAAAAAACCCCTCCGCAATAACGCTCGACGCACTCAAAGGCTATATACAGGAAAAAGCCGTCATTGACGCCAATATTGTAAATTTTATAAAGGGGCTGCCGTACGGAAACATGCTCTTATACGGCGACAGAGGAACGGGCAAATCTTCAACTATTCACGCAATGCTCAACAAATATTGGAAAAGCGGACTGAGAATTGTGGAACTCAATAAAGAAAATATGCTTGAATTGCCTAAAATCAGGCAAAAAATCATCAGCAATCCGCTTAAATTTATAATATTTATCGATGACCTCTCCCTCGACGAAAGCGATGAAAAGATATCTGGCCTGAAGGCCGCGCTCGAAGGTTCAGTCGCGGGCAATACATCCAACACAATGATTGTGGCCACCTCAAACCGCAGACACATAATTAAAGAAAACTTGTCCGACAGAGAAAACTCAGTACACGTAAGCGACTCGTTGCAGGAACAGCTTTCGCTCTCTGACAGGTTCGGAATCACGGTACTCTTCTCCTCTACAGACAAGGCACAATATCTGGAGCTTGTTAAGAGCATAGCCTCAGACGAAGGTCTGGCAACTGACGACACATTTCTTGCCCTTGCAGAACGGTGGGCGCTGGTAAAAGGCGGCCGTTCGCCGAGGCGAGCAAGACAGTTTGTCGACCTTGCCGTCTCATGCAAAAAGCGAAATATAAAAATTGATTTTTGAGTCGGTTTTAACGGCGCCCGCGCAATTTGAATTGCGCGGGCGCCGTCAGCATTAAAGAATATTGTTATTTGCTGACATATACTATGCGTAGCATAATAGTATGTCGATGAATAATAATCTGATTTTGCTCAGTTGTTCTCCGCAGCAGAGTTTACAAGTCCACGGGCTATAAAATAAATATCCCCCGCACCTAAAAAGAGCACGGTATCGCCATCCACCGCTGCGGATATAAACTTTAAGATATCTTCAGGGCACTCTCCGTACCTGCTTTTTTTTATTGCGCGGGAGAGCGTAAATGCGCAACCCTCCTCGTCAAAATACTCGCGCGCCGCATATGTGCGGTAGATGAGCAGTCTGCGCACATCCGACAATGCCGACACAAACTGCTTAAACAAATTTTTCGTTCTGGAATACGTGTGCGGCTGGAAAACAACATACAATTTGCCGTCGGTAATTTTTTCCGCCGTTCTGATTGCAGCCGAAATCTCCGCAGGATGATGAGCATAGTCGGCAACACATCTTACCCCGCCGAGATTCCCCAAAAGCTGCATTCTTCTCTCCACGCCTTCAAACTCCTCCAGACCGCGCTTAATATATAAAAATTCGATGCCTTCGGTACTTGCCGCCGCTGCCGCGGCAAGAGCGTTTGAAACATTATGCCGCCCGGGGACATTTAAATTTATCGTTCCTAAACTTTTTGCAAATGCGGAAAGCTCAAATGAGTACAGGCCGCGCCCGCAAGGAAATTCCCTGCAACAGAAATCGGCACGGCTGTCTCCGCCAAAGGAAACGGCGCCAGGAACATCAGACGAAAGACCGCCATACGGCACAACAGCACAATCGGCGCGGGCCGCAAATTTACGGTAGCAGGCGTACAATTCACTTTCGCTCCCGTAACACTCAAGATGGTCGGCGTCTGTATTAAGCACGACAGCACAATCCGGCCTGAGCGAGAGAAAATTTTTTTTATATTCGCATGCCTCAGTGATAAAATAGTCGTTGCCGAATGAACAGAAATTTGAGAACTGAAGTGAATTTCCGCCTATATGAGCGGAGAATCTCTTGCCTGCGGCATAATAAATAGACGCGAGCATAGACGTGCAGGTTGTTTTGCCGTGACAACCGGATACCGCTGTCACTCTCGAAAAACACTTGCAGACAGCAGCGAGGAACTTGACGCGGGGGATGACGACCTTGTTCAAAGAACGCGCCAGGCGAAGTTCAGGGTCACAGTCAGGGATGGCGTCGGTATACACAACAACTTCATACCCCTCTAAAGCGCGCGTTCCGCAAGGAAATATTTTTATTCCATACGACTTCAGCGCTGCGGCAGAGGTGATGTCACGGTCGCTCCCCCCCACCTTTTTCTTTGAAAGCACGGCAAATCGGGCGAGCGCGCTCATACTGACTCCGCCTATGCCGATGAAGTAAAAACTGCCGAAATGCGACAAAATATTATCCGCCATACTAAATTTTATTAAAGATTTTGGCGCAATATCACGGTTTGAAAAATTTTATCCCGAAAAATATTAAAAATTAACGAAAAAGTTATTGAAATTTTCATTATTTTATTGTAAAATGATTTCCATAAAAGTATAGTCTGGAGGTAGAGCGCTATGAAAATCTCAGACATACGAATCAGATTAGTCAGCAAGGAGGACAATAAATTAAAGGCAGTAGCCTCGATAACAATTGAAGATTGCTTCGCAGTACACGACATAAAAGTTATCGAAGGCAACGACGGCGTATTTATTGCCATGCCGAGCAGAAAAACTAATGATGGCGAATATAAGGATATTGCACATCCGCTTAATACCGAGACCCGAGATAAGATAAAAGAGGCAGTCCTTACGGCTTACTTTGATGCACTCAATAAATGAGCTTTCTTTGGTTTGAACAGACGAATACTTGATTTGTAGGGGAAAAATGCGACCGATATTACTCGGTCGCATTTTTCGTTTGCATTATACAAAAAGAGCGGCAAACATGCCGCTCTTTTAAAATAAAAGTCAAAATTCTATGAACGATAATTCAAAAACAAATGTGAATTATTCTCCCCTTCTGCCAAGGTTTTTAAGAAGCTGTGCGAAACGGGGAACATTCTTCTCTGCAGGACGCTCTATTGTCTGCTGCGCGGGAGCCTGCTGGGGTGCGGGCTGCTGGGGAGCATGCTGAACGGGCTGCTGATACTGAGGCTGCTGTACGGGAGCCTGCTGAACCTGCTGGGGCTGCTGCACATACTGCTGCTGGGGCTGGGCATATTGCTGAGCCTGCGAATACTGCTGCTGAGGCTGAGCATATTGCTGCTGAGGAGTATGCTGAACAGGCTGCTGACGTACGGGGGGTATGGGAGCGCCCTGTGCAGTTGCCTGCTGAGCGGCATAATAGGGGTCGGAAACAGAGAGACGGGAACCGCCGTATGCAGGCTGCGCATAGTTGTTACGGAACACGCGCTGCTGGTCGTCTTCACGCTTTGTCGTTTCGAAACCGGGGAAACCTGTAGCTATAACTGTGATTTCCACCTCATCCTGAACATTCGGGTCGATTCTCGCGCCGAAGATTATGTTTGCAGATGCGTCTACTACGCTCTTAACGAGCTCAGCCGCATCGTTAACCTCGTCAAACGTGAGGTCTTCGCCGCCGACAACGTTGAGGATAACGCCGCGCGCACCTTCGATAGTCGTAGTGAGAAGAGGGCAGTTGACTGCAACCCTTACGGCTTCGATTATCCTGTTCTCGCCCTTGGCAACGCCTACGCCGAGATGGGCAACGCCCTTATCCTTGAGGATGGTTTTAACATCGGCGAAGTCGAGGTTGATGAGTGCGGGATTCACGATGAGTTCGGCAATGCCCTTAATGCCCTGCTTGAGAATCTCATCGGCAACGCGGAGAGCCTCCTTCATGGGCGTGTTCTTGGGAACTACCGTACGAATCTTGTCGTTGGGTATTATAATTAATGTATCGACATACTTTTTGAGATTCTCAAGACCCTTAACGGTGTTCTCCATACGCTTTTTGCCTTCGAAAGCAAAAGGCTCTGTTACCACCGCCACGGTAAGAATCTTCATATCGCGCGCAATTTTGGCAATTACGGGAGCCGCACCGGTACCGGTACCGCCGCCCATGCCTGCGGTTATGAAGAGCAGGTCGGTGTCTCTTACAGCCTCGGTAAGAGCGTCCTTGCTCTCTTCGGCAGCCATACGGCCAACGTCGGGCTCAGCGCCGGCGCCGAGGCCTTTAGTGAGCGCGCTGCCTATCTGAATCTTGTTTTCGCAGGGAGAGAGGGCAAGAATCTGGCTATCGGTATTTACTACATAATAGTCAGAGCACATGATGCCTGCCTCAATCATCCTGTTTACGGCATTATTGCCCGCGCCGCCTACGCCGATTACCTTTATTTTGGCGCGGCCTGCGATGTTGGTGATATTATCGTTAAACATTTTCAACCTCCGTTGTGCTATTGACGGCAATAAGCCGTTATCTAAAAAGCTTTAATAATAAAGATGATTTTTCTTTTTCACGAATTGCCGCATCGATTAGACTGAACAGCGGACCGAACTGCGGTTTATCATAGAATGGTATATGCGGAGAAACAACGCTGACTTTGCGCGCCAGCCTGCCGCTCATATAGTCGGCCACGCCGCGCACGCATCTTGCGCTTTCCCCCGTGATATGAAGCGGTTTGTAGTCGGTGATTCTCTCAGTAAAGCTCTTGCCGCATTCCTCTATCGCTTCACAAATGCCGTCGAGTGCTTCCCTGAGCCTGTCCTTCACTTCGGAAGCAGGATAGCCGTAAGTTTTGCCGTCGTACGCAACTTCAATTACGCTAGCGGGATTGTCCCTCGAATTAAGGTTGACCTTCCCGAGCATGTCCACCGCCGCTTCATACGGAATTCCCAGCGTCTCTGTAAGATAGAGCGCGATGTGTCCCGAACCGAGCGAGAAACTTTCGCTGAAGGCAACTCCGTTCCCGCACACTACGCTGTACGTCGAAGAAATGGAACCAAAGTCGAATAAAACAGCATATTCGTCCCTGAGCTCCGGTTCAATCAGATAGATTGCCTCGGCATACACCGACGGAATGTAGCAGATTCTGGATATTGCGCCGAACCTTTCAAGCGCCTTTTCGCATAAATCGGCAAACGCCGCGGAACACATATAATGGCAGAGCCTTCCGCGCAGACTGTCGCTGAGCATACCTACGGGGTCGACCACCCTGCGCATATCGGAGAGCACGTAATACATACAGCCCGAACGCACACGCCGCCACCCCTTTCTGCTCTTGGGCACGGAAGCTTCTTTAAGCGCCGAAACATCGGCGCTGCCGACCTTTCTTGCATACTGAAAACTTATAGTGTTGTCAGCCACGACAACATAGGTAAATTCCCCGGGAACACTGATATAGAGCGTTTTGACGGCATGACCGCCTGCGGCAATCGTGCTCTTTACAACAGAGCGGAGCGCGTCGCAAAAGCTGCGCTCATCGAGGAACTGCCCCTCGGCGTATCCGTCGTACTCGCAGGAAAATTTACTTTTGATAACGAACGTGTTGTTGACTCCCCTCTCCGCCACCACTGCAGTGATATCGGACGAGCGCACGTCAACGACAGCAACACTTTTATTGAGCATACAAAATCCGCCTACGGCATTGAAAGACGGTTGTCTGAAACATATAAACCACCTTTATGCCACTATGCATTAATTATATAATAACGGGACTTTGATGTCAAGAAAATAAAGCAAAAAAAGTAGACATTTGCACATGAATATGGCGAAATCAGACAGGCTTTACAAAAAGAACGAAAAATCGGCGCACCCTTATGAACGCGCCGATTTTACACACCCGAAAATTAACATTTTAAACCACAGTACCGTCTGAAAGCACTACCCTTATTGCCCCTGAATCAGTCTCAAGGCAGTACATCACCCCGCCGAGTTTGAGATAATCGGGAGCAGCTCCGAACGCATTGAACAATGCCTCGGCCTTCTCCACGGAGCGCTCTTTATAATCGCGCATTTCCATGGTGACGCCGCAACGTAACCTGATGAGCAGCGAATCGCCTTCTATCTCGTCGCTCGCAACGCTTACGCTCTCTGCAAACGCGCGGACGGACGAAAACATCTCTCCGAAACTTTCACACATGGACGTAACGAGCGAATAGTCGTCGGCCGGAACATTTTCAAGCAAAACATTGGGGGAACCGTCGATATTGTTTATATTTTCAGCCTTTAATGCTATCTCTTCACAGTTGCCGTCGAGAACGGAGTAACCACCGTCAACGGGGACGGCAAAAACTTCGAGCCTCTCGCGCACAGTGACATTTATAGTGCAGGGATAAATCCTGCTGCACGATACGAATTCTGCATATCCTCCGCTGTTTTCAACGACAGCCGCTATTTCTTCCTCGTCTACAGTTATGATTGTTTTACCTTCAAACTGACTCAGGCCGTCTTCTATCCTGGAGACAGCTTCGGCAAACTCATCCGTGCCGTCGGCATCACTGTCGACAGCATAATCGATTGTGATTACGTTTATGTTGCGCACGGCAAACACAACGCTGAGGCCTATGGCCAGCGCCGCAATAAAAACCGCGGCAAGCACCAGGGCTATCGCCTTTCTTATGTACTTCATAGTTTCTCCGTTTGCAAGAGCCGCAACCCTGTCATTTGCAGCATATCGGTCAAACTGCAATGCGGACGATATCTGCGCCGAGGGAGCGGAGCTTATATTCAAAGAGACCATATCCCCTGTCGATATGCGAAAGGTCTAAAACTTCGCTCCTGCCCTCCGCAGAGAGCGCCGCAAGCACCAGAGCCGCACCTCCGCGCAGGTCGCAGGCAACAACCGTCGCCCCGTTGAACTTTTCAACGCCGCGCACAAAGGCATTCCTGTCTATCACTGTGACGTCAGCCCCCATCTTTTTGAGTTCCGGGACATATTTAAAGCGCGTTTCGAAGAGGTTTTCCGTAATTATCGACTGACCGCGGCAGATACAGCAAAGCGCCGTCATCTGAGCCTGCAGGTCGGTCGGGAAACCGGGATACGGCTGCGTTTCGATAGATTTGACCGAAACGAGTTTTCCGTCTCTTTTTAAAACTATTTTATCATTTTTTATATATATTTTGCAACCGTTTTCTCTAAGTTTATGTAAAAGCGAACTTATATTTTCTCCGCTTATGCCTCTTGCGGCAATCTCACCGCCGCACATTGCGGCAGCTATAAGAAATGTGCCTGCCTCTATTCTGTCGGCCATGGGCTGAAATTCACATCCGTAAAGTTTTTTTACCCCCTCCACCACAACCGTTCCGCTGCCGGCACCGCGCACCTTTCCGCCTATTCTGTTCAAAAACTTCTGCAGGTCTTCAATCTCGGGTTCTCTGGCGGCATTTTTTATTACAGTTTCACCCTCTGCCTTTACCGCAGCCAGCATAATATTTTCGGTTGCCCCTACGCTCGGACAGTCGAGCATAATTTCGTTGCCGACAAGTTTTTCGCAACTGCACAATATGTATCCGTTACATTCCCGTATTGTGACCCCCAGCCGCTTCAGACCGTTGAGATGAAGGTCGACGGGCCGAAGACCTATGTCACACCCACCCGGGTAAGCTATCTTCGCCCTGCCGAAACGGGCAATAAGCGGTCCCAGCAAAAAAACCGAGGAACGCAGTTCATGCGCAAGAGTGCGCGGTATTTCGTAACATTCTGCGGGAGACGAGTCTATAATTATATCCTCCCCGTCATATACAGCGCGGCAGCCGAGACAGGCGAGGATTTTTACCATATTTTTAACGTCGGATATGTGCGGCACGTTTAAAATTCTCACTTCCGAATCGGTGAGAACGGCCGCGGCAAGTATGGGCAGAACGGAATTTTTCGCCGTCTGTACATTGACTTCACCGTAAAGTTTATTACCTCCATTTATAATATACTTATCCATACAGTCTCCAGAAAAGTAAAAAATCGGGTGCGCCGCGCGCCAGACAAACATGCGCGCGGCGCACCCTTCGATATTTTATTATACGACAAAATCAATTTAATTGTGAACGGCGCCACGCGCCAGGCCGCCCAGCGGCACGCCGGCTTCAAGCCCGGAACGGGATATATTGAACAGCACGCCCATCGACGCCATTGTTATGATGAGCGATGTGTTTCCGCTGGAGATGAGCGGCAACGGCAGGCCTGTCGGCGGGATTGTGCCGCTTACGACGAGCGCATTTATCACTACCTGAATGCCATACACCAAAGTAAAACCGGCGGCAAGCAGATATCCGAAAGGTTCGCCGCATCTCCTCGCAATGCGCATGCCGCGCCATATTATGAACGCGCATGCGCAAAAAAACACGATTATCCCCACAAGGCCGAGCTCCTCGCCCATTACAGAGAGAATGAAATCGCTTTCGGCAAACGGAAGAAAGCGGTATTTCTGAGTCGAATTGAACAGCCCCACGCCGAACAGACCGCCGTTTCCCAAAGCATACAGAGACTGAATGAGCTGATATCCTTCGTCGAGCGGAGATGACCACGGGTCGAGAAAGGCCGACAGCCTTTCCAGCCTGTAAGGCTCAGCTATTATAAGTACCGGCACGGCAAGCGCGCACGGCACGAGCACGACGGCAAAAGCCTTCAGATTTGTGCCGCTCAGAAATACTATGGCAAGCATCAGGATGCCGATGCACATAGTAATAGACATATTCGGCTCAAGTATCACGAGCACACAGAAGAGACACCCAACCACAAGGACGGGCAACACCCCCTTTATCGTTTTGACTTTGCGATAATGTCCCGCAAAATATGCAGCCGAAAAGAGCGCAAAAGCGTATTTAGCAATCTCTGACGGCTGAATCGTGAACGACCCGAAGCCAATCCAGCGCGTGGCGCCGTAATTTGTAACCCCCACTCCGGGGACAAAGACTAAAGCGAGCAGTACGGCGGCAATAACTACGGCGGCATACCTGAATTTATATAGTTTCCGATATGGAAAAAAACAGAAAAACGCCATAACGGCGCCGCCGGCAACAACGCCCAATATCTGTTTTTTAACAAAATACAGACTGTCGCCATACTGCACTTCACCCACATAACTGCTTGCAGAATAAATCATCAGGCAGCCGAAGCACACCATGAGACAAACGCATACGATAAGCGGAATGTCGCCACGCGGCTTTGCCTGAATTTTCGCTTTATAAACTTTCATCCACACCTTTTACCAACCGGGCGAATGCGTCACCCCGCTCTTCGAATCCCGAAAACTCGTCAAAACTCGAACTTGCCGGGCTTAAAAGCACATTCTGCCCCGGCTTTGCCGTATGGTCTGCAAGCTTTACGGCCATTTCAAAATCGGAACAAAGCGAAAAGGAGGTATATCCGGCTTCCTGCGCGGCGGAAAGCAGACGGAATCTGTTTTCGCCATATAGTACGGTATGAACGACGCGGCTCTCCTTTATTTTTTTAAAGAGCGGATAATACTCATACCCCTTATCCTTGCCGCCGAGCAGTAAAACCGTTTCGCGGCGCATGCAGTCTACCGCCTTTATAGCCGCATCTACGTTTGTGCCTTTGCTGTCGTCTATGTATATCTTGCCGTCCCTTTCGCATACCGTCTCTATCCTGTGCCTAACCCCTTTGAATGAACATACGGCTTGTGCGGCAATCTTCATATCCAGCCCGAGTACCCGGGCTACAGCAAGCGCGGCGAGAGCATTGTATAAATTATGCAGTCCCCCGGCTCTCATATCGTTAGCAGAAAACAGACGCGTGCCTTCGCAATACACCGCGCCGTTTTCGCACCACACGCCGTCGGAACGCGGTTCCATAGAGAAGAAAATTACCCGGCACCTTATCTTTTCGGCAAACGACGCAACGATTTTATCATCGGCATTCAGAACGGCATATTCGCTGCCGCGGAGATTGCGCAGAATTTTACTCTTTAGAAATATGTAATTCTCCATGTTGTAGTGACGGTTGAGATGGTCTTCCGTTATGTTTGTGATAACAGCGACATGCGGGCGCAGACTGGAGAGCGTTTCCAGCTGGAAAGACGATATTTCTATCACTGCAAAATCGTCGAATCCCAGCTCCTCCACCTCACCGACGAGAGGGTCGCCTATATTTCCGCACATTACCGAGTTCTTACCCGAAGCTTTTAAAACGGAATCTATCATCGACACTGTCGTAGTTTTACCGTTAGTGCCGGTAACCGCCACAGCTGTTGCACGCAAAAAAAGCGCTCCTAACTCCTCTTCCCCTATTATGCACTTCCCCTGCCTGCGGAAGGAAACCGGCAGAGAATTATCTATCGGTATACCGGGGCTGAGCACGAGAACATCGCACAGACTGATTGCGCGCTCAAGTCCGTCCTCCTCCACAGGACGGGCGCCGAGCGCGGCAAGCTCCGCCATAGTCGCAGATATCTTGTCGCTTACCACATCGTCATACAAGTAGACCTCCGCACCGCGCTTAAGAAGAAATCGGGCTGAACTTTCGCCCGATTTCGATATTCCCGCAACCAAAAACTTCTGATTTTTAAAATACACCTTCCCACCTCACGCAAATAACAGACAGACGAGCCCGGCCAGAGCCGTTACAGCCGAATATGCGTATGAGATTTTGCTCTCGGCAAAGCCCTTCATCTGAAAATGATGATGAACGGGCGCCATTAAAAAAATTCTGCGCCTTGTCCGCTTATAGTATATTACCTGAACTATTACGGATATTCCCGAAACAACGAACATTATGCCTATTATTGGGATATACAGCGTATTTCCCGAGAAAACGGATACACAGCTGATAAAGCTCCCGAGCGCGAGAGAGCCGGTATCTCCCATAAAAACAGAGGCGCGGTTTGTGTTGAATACAATAAACGCGGCAACCGCGCCGCACATGGCAAACACAGGCAGGCAGGCGTTCATACCCGAAGATAAAACGAGCAGCCCGAAGGTAATCAGGTAGGCAAGACTAGTTCCTCCTGCAAGTCCGTCCAGTCCGTCGGTGAGATTTACACAATTGACGGTAGCGAGAAATACAAAGATAACCAACGGTATTATGCCCCAGCTTATATCGACAGCAAGTTTAGTAAAGGGGACGTTCAACTCAGTAATTCCGTTTACGTAGCAGAATACGGCGGCAATAGCCGCAATGGCGCACTGAAAGATTATTTTTTGGTACGGCTTAAGGCCGAGGTTGTCCTTACGGTATACTTTTAAAAAATCATCGGCAAACCCGACGAGGCAGAAACCGGCAGTAATTACCAGCGTGAGGTTAACGGTAACCGACTGAACTCCGCAGAATATCAGCGAGACGACAATTGCCGCACACACAAAGGCCAGCCCGCCCATTGTGGGCGTGCCGCTTTTTTCCATGTGTTCCTTTACATATCCAAGAATGTACTGCCCCGCCTTGAGGCGCTTTAAAAGCGGCCTCAACGCGAGACACAATACAAACGAGAGAAAAAATGCCGCAACTGCTGCGGCGATTGCCGTCTTCATAGCATACCGCCAGCCGGGATATCAGCCGATAATATTTTTTATTACTATATTATCGTTATAACTGTGTTTTATACCCATTATTTCCTGATAGTTCTCGCCGCCCTTCCCCGCCACGAGCAGCACGTCTCCCTCTTTTAACAGATGTACGGCGTACTCCGTGGCAGTTTCCCTGTCGGTCACGGTCACATAGGCCTTGCCTGACGGCTTAACACCCTCCTCAATGTCGCGTATTATATCATACGCATCCTCATAGCGCGGATTGTCTGACGTTATTATGCAGAAATCGGCGTATTTTGCCGCTACAGCCCCCATAACCGGGCGCTTGCTTTTGTCACGGTTACCGCCGCACCCGAACAGACAATACAGCTTGCCGCGGCACAGCTTACGCAATGACTGCAGCGACTTTTCAAGTCCGTCGGGAGTGTGGGCAAAATCGACAAATATATGCGCACCGTTGTAACGTCCCGCACACTCCAGCCGGCCGGGCACGCATTTAAGCTCAGAAAGACCGCGGGCTATTGTATCGATATCTATTCCCATAAGTTTCGCGCAAGTTGCCGCCGCCATGGCATTGTATACGTTATGCATGGCGGGCATCTTAAGTTCTATTTCGTAGAGCTCGTCGAAAAGATTCAGCACAAACCTGACGCCTTCAAGACTTTCGACAATATCGACGGCAAACACATCCGCCGGGTTGGTGAGTCCGTAAGTTACCGGCGACGGGGCAAATCCCGCTATAGTTCTTCCCGTCGCGTCGTCTGAATTTATCACTGAATAGCGGCATCTTCCGTTTTCAAACAGCCTTTTTTTTGCCGCCGCATAGCTTGCCATATCGGCGAAAAAGTCAAGATGGTCCTGCGTGCAGTTTGTAAATATTCCGGCTTCAAATTTCAGCCCGGCTATCTTGTCGAAATACAGGGCATGTGCAGACACCTCCATGAACACGTACTCTACTCCGCAATCGGCCATGTCGCGAAACACCGAATGAAGATATATCGGGTCGGGCGTAGTGAGTTCAGGAGCGATAAACTTACCTGCGTAAGATATCCCGAGCGTGCCTATGACGGCGCACTTTTTTGAAGCCGCCCTAAAAATACTTTCAAGCATATAAGTGGTCGTGGTTTTGCCGTTGGTTCCCGTTACCGCTATGAGTTTCAGCGACTTATCCGCCTCGCCGTAGAATATTCTGGCCGCCTTTGCCACGGCTGCCCTGCCGTCGCTGACTACTATCTGTGGCAGAGTACTATCCATTTTCCGCTCGCACACAACAGCTGCGGCACCGGCCCGTTCAATCTGAGACATGCAACTGTGCGAATCGAACTTTTCCCCTTTGTAACAAAAAAACAGGTTGCCCTTTTCTACCTTTCTGCTGTCGGTGCAAAGCCCGGTAATCTCGATATCTGCGACATTTCCGCTAGAGCCGAGCGTATCTGCAAGCTGAATAAGTTTCATATTTAAAATCTCCGTTCAATGCGGAACAGGCTGTTTTATGCCGCCGCAAAAACCTTATTCATAAGGCTGAATATTTTTTATTGCTATGATATCTTCGAATATGCTTTTTGCAACAGGCGCGGCCACCGCGCTGCCGTAATATGTCCCCTGAGGCTCATCGACAGTTATTAGCGCCAGATACCTTGGATTGTCGGAAGGGAAGAAACCGACAAATGACGATACATATTTACCTGCAGCCACCCTGCCGTCCTCATATTTCTGAGCAGTACCGGTTTTGCCGCCGACCTTATAACCCTCGATATAGGCATTTTTGCCGCTGCCTTCCGTAACAACTCCCTCGAGCATCTCGGCAAGCATCCGCGAGGCTTCCTCACTGATAACTTTATTCTTAAGAACGGCGGGAATCTGCTCCACGGTGCCGTCAGACGACACAATACCGTTAAGCAGTCTGGGGACATAGTAATTGCCGCCGTTGACAGCAGCCGCAACCGCGCAGGCAAGCTGAATCTGCGTTACCGCAACCGTTTGCCCGAAGCCTATTCTGGCAAGGTCACAGGCACGCACAAGCGACTGCGGCAACAGCATGCCCACGGCTTCGCCCGAAAAATCAAGCCCGGTGACATTGCCGAATCCGAATGATGAGAGATACTCGTAAAACGTATCCTTGCCCAGCGAGAGAGCAATATCGGTAAAACACGGGTTACAACTGTTGTTGAGCGCCTGCGCAAGCGTCTGATTGGAGTGCTTTCCGTTTCTGTGGTCCGACCAGCATTTTATCGTTGTGCCGTCAACAAGCCTTGTGCGCGAAGAATTAAAGATATAACTGGGCGAAAATGCGGAAGAGTTGCCGTTAAGATACTCTTCGATATTTATTGCCGCCGTTATAACTTTGAACGTCGAACCGGGTTCATAGATGTCGACAACAGCCTTATTGCGGGAAAGCGAATTCAAAGCTTCGCTGTCGTCGCGCGGAATATCATTCAGGTCGTAAGAAGGATAATTCACAAGCGCAAGAATTTCGAAATTCTGCGGGTCGAGAACTATGCACGATACTGATTTTGCATTGCTTGAGGCATAAACTTCGCGCATGGCCTGTTCGGCCGCAAGCTGTATATCGGCATCTATAGTCAGACTTATAGAAGAACCGTCCGACGCAGGAGAATACACTATAGCGGCGTTCTCAGTCTCGACGCCAACAATGTCGGTCGTATAGAGGATTTCACCGTTTTCGCCCGAAAGCAAACTATTGTAGTATTTCTCCAGCCCCGATATACCCGTTCCGTCCACAGAAGTAAAACCCAAAACCTGACAGAGTGCTTCGCCATACGTATATTGCCGTGTATTGTCGCGCGCGTAATACACCCCGTCGATATTATGAGATATCATTTCAACAATGCTGTCATGCGGGGCATGGCGGGTGACTGTAACTTCCGATACCCCTTTTCGCGAGATATCTTCAAGCACCTCGTCTGCGTCGAGATTAAACACTCCCGCAAGTACAGTCGCACAGTAGGCCTTATCCGTTACGGCGTTCGGACGCACATATACAGTGTAAGTATTACTGTTACCTGCAAGGACCAGCCCGTTACGGTCATATATTTCCCCGCGGGAAGCAATGACCGGTATTTCCCTGTTCCATTGGTCAGTTGCACGGATTACGAGCTCGTCACCCCATACAGCCTGAATATAAAAAAATCTGCCGATAATTATGCAAAAAATAAAGGCTATTGCCAGACTGACTGACAATAACCTCTTTTGTAAAACTGTGAGGGAAAAACCCTCATGGTTATTTTTTATTCTTTTTTTGATAGCAATAATCTCCGCGGAATTTTAGTTTATCCATCCCTGCTCTGTAGCCACGCTTAAAACGTTGTCGTAAGAAGTAAGGTCGTTGAACTGCTCCATTGCGCCAAGATAAGTAACGCGCGCTGTCTGCGCCATGCCTTCGAGCATGCTGATATCGTTATTGAGGTTGGAAATTACAGCCGAATTCACGATGATAAGAACGAACACTGCGAGAATAAGTCCGACCACCACGCCTATTATTGCCTTATCGCGCTTTGAAAGGGAAAATTTGCTTACCTTTTCCTCATTTTCTTCGGGACGTACAATTTCGCCCTCCTGTCTGACGCCGGTTGTGTTATTTATTATAACCGCACCGTCGGCGCCGATTGTCTGGTACTGAATTGTGGTCGCAGTGGGACGGAGGTCTTCGCTCTCCTCGTCAACCGCGGGAGCCGCGGGACGCACGGGTGCAGGGTTAGCGGCAGCAATTGCCTTTGCCGCAGCGAAAGCTTCGGCGGGCGTAGTTGCGTAAACCTGACGGTTTATGGGATTATCGGCACGGAATATATCGGCGTCTGCACGGGCATTCTGTACCATATAAACAGGCTGACTGACAGGCGGATTGGCGCTGACTATGCCCCTTGTGACCGTAGCCTTTGTTGCAGGCCTGGCACCATAGAGCACATCGTGTGCCGAACGGGGCATCTCGGGCTCCTCCTCTACGGGAGTAGTCCTGATTACCTGCGTTCCCTCAGCATCAATGCTTGCCACAACATCCTGTAGATTATTCTTAGGATTAAGAAGGCGCGCAAGATTATTCTTCATGCGCGAATTGTGAAGCGCGTCG
This sequence comes from uncultured Clostridia bacterium, assembly GCA_944368155.1. Taxonomy (GTDB): domain Bacteria; phylum Bacillota; class Clostridia; order Christensenellales; family Borkfalkiaceae; genus Coproplasma. The sequence continues at coordinate 23,617 of CALVWW010000009.1, read as the reverse complement.
GCGTCGACAGTGCCGGCGGCAGCCTCGCGTTCTGCTGGCTGTTGTACAAACGTATTTCTTTCGATTACCGGTGTTGCTACTGACATAAGTCCACTCCTTAAAATGTGCCTTTGAATGAAATCGCTTAAACGATTTTTTGCGCTATACGCAGCTTAGCCGAACGCGAACGGGAATTAATCACCGCCTCTTTGGGGCTTGCCACGACAGGCTTTTTTGTTATTAATTCTATTTCTCTTTTCTTTCCACAAACGCAAACGGGAAGTTCCTTCGGACAAATACAGTCCGTCTCAAGAAATCGGAAAGCATTTTTAACTATTCTGTCTTCCAGTGAATGGAAGGTGAGCACTGCTATTCTTCCCCCCTTTTTAAGCCTTCGGGTAAGGCCTAAAACGGCTTCGTACAATCCGTCGAGCTCTCCGTTCACCTCAATGCGCACTGCCTGAAAACTTTTACGGGCGGCAGGGCCGTTCTGCTGGAATTTCTTTGGAATGCTTTCTTCAATTATTTTTACAAACTCGCCGCATGTACGGATACGTGCGCGCGCCCTTGCCTTTACCACATTTGCGGCAATCTGCGGTGCAAACTTTTCCTCACCGTACTGCTTTAAAATTCTTGCGAGTTCGTTTTGCGGATATTCGTTTATCACATCTTCCGCAGTCAGCTTCCCCTCTTTGTCCATACGCATGTCGAGCGGAGCCTCCGGAGACATATACGAAAAACCGCGTTCAGGCACGTCTATCTGGTGACTCGATATTCCGAAATCGAGCATCACCCCGTCTAAACTTGCCACACCCTCTTCAGCCAAAACCTGTTCAAAGTTTTTGAAGTTGGATTTGTGAATAAAGAATCTGCCGGGAAAGTTCGAAAGCCTCTCCGTTGCCGCCGCTATCGCCTCGTCGTCGAGGTCGGTGGCTATGAGTTTGCCGTCGGGCGAGGAGCGCTTTAATATTTCATAGGAATGACCGGCGCCGCCGAGCGTTCCGTCGAAGTAAATCCCGCCGCTCTTTATGTCAAGTCCTTGCATGCATTCTTCGAGCATTACGGGAAAGTGTGAAAAGGCGCTCATTTTAAATTCCGAGTGAATCGAAGTATTCGTTGAAGTTGTCGTCGTCATCGGCGAAGTATTCGTCATAAACTTCCTTCGCCCAAAGCTCTGCCCTGTTGCCGACTCCGCAGAACACCACGTCCTTTTTGATATGGGCAAACTCCCTTAAATTTGCAGGTAAACTCACTCTGCCCTGCGTATCTTCCTCTGCAAGTACAAACGACTTTGTGAAAGACCTTATGCCGCGGCGCTTTTCCGCGTCGGACATTCTTTCGGCGTTTATCTTGGCAAGCTGTTCTTTCGCCACTTCTTCGGGGAATATGAAAATACAGCCGTCGGTACCCTTGGTGAAGTAATATTTTTTATCTTCACCGCCCATCTCTTTTCTGAGCCTTGCAGGTATACGTATTCTGTTTTTCGCGTCCAACTGATGGTTGTATTCGCCCGTGAGAAAAAACATTTTTACTACCCTTAATAAACTGTGAATTTATAGTACCATAATTTTTGGCCACTGTCAACCACCAAACGAATATTTTTTGATTTTTTTTAGAATTTTTTTGCAATTTTGCCAAATTTACTTTTTCTGAAAAAATTTCCGCAATCAATAACTTTGATTAATTTTATCAAAAACGGCTTTATTTTTTGCAAAATCACCACAAAAAAAAGCAATTTTGCCCATTCTGCTTGTCATGTGGTCAAATTTCCCTAAAGTGGCCGCCAAGTGGTCAGCTGTCCCTAACATTCCGTCAAACACGGGGCAGCAATACAGCTTTTTTATAGCTTTTTCAATAAAAACATAGTGGGTACATCCGAGGACGACCGAACTGAAATTTCCCCTTGGCAGTCCGGCCGCCAACGCGTCGCCGTCGAGGGAAAAAATGTTTTGCTCTATTTCTTCCGCAAGGCGGGACATCGGCCTTACATCCGCAACGGCTCCGTACTGCGACATCAATTTTTTGAATGAAGCGCTGCCGCATGTCGCCTCGGTTGCAAGTACGAGAAAGTTATCGCCGCACAGGGCCGCCTGCTTTACTGCGGGCTCCACTCCTATTATCGGAAATCTGAAAGCCGCCCTCAGGTCTGTGATGCATTCCGTCGTAACGGTATTGCAGGCTACGACTGCGGCATCCGGATGCAGCGCGGCTATTTTTTCAAAGATTCCGAAAACACGACGCTTTATTTCCCTCTCGCCGAGATTGCCGTACGGAACATTGTAATTATCCGCAAAATAGCAAAAATCGGCCTGCGGCAAACGATGCACACAGGCCCTTAAAAGATTAAGGCCGCCTATGCCGCTGTCGAACATACATATGAGCGGACCTTGGGCATTCTTCTGATTACACATATAAATATTTTATTTGCAGGCAAAAATTATATGAAAAAAATGCGAAAGGCGTTAAAAATTAGTTTACAATGCCATTTTTTTATGATAAAATTACTCAAGAATTTTATTGATACGCTTAAAGGAGAGATTGAAGTGCCTAACATAAAGTCAGCGAAAAAGCGCGTTCTTGTTACCGAAAAGAAGACGATGAGGAACAGGGTAGTTAAAACGCAGGTAAAAAATGCAATTAAGAAATTTCTTGCAGTTGTTGCCGGCGGTGACAAAGAGGCCGCAACGGCCTTATTCCCCGAGACCTGCTCGGTAATCGACGGCGCAGTTTCAAAGGGCGTTCTCAAGAAGAACACCGCCGCCAACAAAAAGAGCGGTCTTGCAAAAAGGCTCAACGAGATGGCTTGAGCAGTTAAAACAACATAAAAATCTTATCGGGTGCATCAAGTACCCGATTTTTATGTTACAAATTTTTTTAAAGCGCGTGCGCCGCGGAGTACACTCCGCGGCGCACGCGCTTTTTGCATCTACTTTCATACTTGTGAAAAACAAGCAATCAATCTCCACTGCCTTTTTGTATATTATATAATTATGTCGCGCGCGTAAAAGTATAAGCGCTATGTCAAAATTTCACAAAAATTTCAGAATAATGTTATTATATTTCACAAAACAAAATCTTATACATTTGATTGACATATTGCACATATGAGCCTATAATCTATCGTGTTATTTATTACTAAACATTTTGTTTAAAAATGCTAACCGTTTATTAATTTTAAACGCAGAGTTTAATCCCACGTTTAATATTTATAAACGATTTGTTTAATGTTGAAGGTAATTGCAATATGGAAATCGGAAGTAAAATCAAACGGCTTAGACAGCAGCTCAACCTATCGCAGGCCGAACTTGCCGACAGATGCGAACTGACGAAGGGATATATTTCTCAACTTGAGAACGACATAACCTCCCCGTCTATCGCGACGCTGTGCGACATTCTGGCGGCGCTCGGAACCGACCTTGCGGAATTTTTTAAAAAAGAAGACGATGAGCGCGTAGTTTTCGGCGCCGAAGACTTCATAGAAAAGCGCGACGACGGGATGACCTTGAAGTGGATTATCCCCAACGCACAAAAAAACATGATGGAACCCGTTCTCCTCGAACTGTTGCCCGGCGCCGCCTCCTCCGAAGACTTTCCGCACGACGGCGAGGAATTCGGATATGTGCTTGAGGGCAAGGTGAGGATAACTCTCGGCAAAAAGGCCTATGTGTGCAAACGCGGCGAAACGTTCTACTACAAAGCAAACACCACCCACTGCGTGAGCAACGCGGGAAAAACTACGGCAAAGATACTTTGGATATCGACGCCGCCAAATTTTTAATATTTTAAGGAGAGAATATTATGAATCAGACGAGCACCATAATCGAACTTAAAGATGTATGCAAATCTTTCGACGACACCGTGGCTGTTGAAAACTTCAACCTCTCTATCCAGAAGGGTGAATTTGTCACTTTCCTCGGTCCCTCGGGCTGCGGTAAAACGACCACGCTGCGCATGATTGCAGGGTTCGACCTTCCCACTTCCGGCCAGATTCTGCTGAACGGCGAGGATATAAGCAACCTTCCGCCCAACAAGCGCCCGGTAAACACCGTTTTTCAGCGCTATGCGCTCTTCCCCCATCTCAATGTGTACGAAAATATCGCCTTCGGCCTGCGCCTTAAGAAAGTTGAATACGAAACCACCGACCGCAACGGCAAGATTGTAACAAAGAAGGTTCACCTTACACGCAGGGAAATAGATGAAAAAGTGAAGCGCGTACTCGATATCGTTGACCTCGAAGGGTTTGAAAAGCGCTCGGTTTCAACTCTCTCCGGCGGCCAGCAGCAGAGGGTCGCAATTGCGAGAGCTATTGTGAACGAGCCTGAAATTCTGCTCTTAGACGAGCCGCTCGGTGCGCTTGACCTCAAAATGCGCAAAGAAATGCAGATTGAACTTAAAGAAATGCACAAAAGACTGGGCATTACATTTATATACGTAACGCATGAACAGGAAGAAGCGCTCACCATGAGCGACAAAATAGTCGTTATAAACGACGGCGAAATTCAGCAGGTAGGAACCCCGACCGACATTTATAACGAGCCTGTCAATACTTTTGTCGCCGACTTTATCGGCGAAAGCAATATCTTCAACGGAATGATGACGGGTAAACTTAAAGTTAAGTTCTGCGGCGCAGAGTTTGAGTGCCTTGACGACTATGAAATAAACCAGTATGTCGACGTTGTTGTGCGCCCCGAAGACATAATAATATGCAAACCCGGCGAAGGCCAGCTAAAAGGCAGAGTAATCTCCACCGTCTTCAAGGGCGTACACTATGAAATAACCGTAGAAGTCGGCAGATTTGAGCTTGTCATTCAGTCCACCGCCTATGCCGCACCCGACTCTGTGATAGGCATGAAGATAGAGCCCGACGGCATACACATCATGGAGAAGGTTTATACCGAGAACAAGTACGACGGCGTCATAACCAAGAACAACACGGTAAAATTCGGCGACGGAGAGTTTGAGTGCGACGTAACACAGCTCTACCCCGGCTCGCATCTCGACGAGGAAGGTTATCTTATAACCGCGTCCGGGGAACAGCTTGACCTTACGGGAACTGAAGTTACCGTCGAAGTCGGCTTCGCAGATATCACAATGAGCGACGAAGAGGATGCAGGCGGCGTAGAGGGCAGCATAATTTCCATGATTTACAAAGGCGACCACTACCGCTACATTGTAAGAACCGAGGAGAATGAAGAAGATTACGTTCTCGCCTGCCCCGACCTTTGGAACACAGGCGACAAGGTAAGCCTTATCATTCCTTCCGATAAAATCAAACTGACATTAAAACCTGTTGCGGGAGAAAAGAAATGACCAAAGCTTTGAAATTACGCTTTAACAGACGGCAGCTGTGCATACCATATGCCGCCTTTCTGATTCTGTTTGTCATCTGCCCGCTGCTCGTTATAATCTACTACGCCTTCACCGACGGCACGGGACAGTTTACATTTGATAATCTTGTCCAGTTCTTCTCCAACACAAACACGCTCGGCACGCTCCTAAACAGCATTGCAATCGCCGCGGTAACTACTGTGGTATGCCTGCTGATAGCATATCCGGTTGCTTACATTCTGGCACGCAGCAAATTCAAGAAAAAATACGTGCTCTTAATGCTGTTCGTTCTGCCTATGTGGATAAACTTTACGCTGAGAATAACCGCACTCAAGGAGATACTCACCGCAATCGAAAGCAACATTGCCATGTATCCCTTTCTGAACACCGTAATAGGCATGACGTATGACTTTTTGCCTTTTATGATTCTTCCGCTGTACACGTCTCTTTCCAAGCTGGACAAGAGCCTTACCGAGGCAGCGGAAGATTTGGGAGCCAACTCGTTCACCGTATTTATGCGGGTTATACTCCCCCTCTCTGTTCCCGGAATAATTTCAGGCGTTACCATGGTGCTGCTGCCCTCCATGACCAACTATGTTGTTTTGGATATGCTGTATAACAGCACATACATTATGGGTAGCCTGATAGGCAGTTACTTTGCAGCCTACGACTGGAATAACGGCTCCATGATATCGCTCATATTGCTTATTATAATATTCATAATAACGCTTGCCACAAACCGCTTCAACGATAACGGCGAAAGCGCGGGGAGGACAATACTGTGAAAATAACAAAAAAAGTACTCAGCGTTGTATGGCTCGTACTCATACTCGCATTCATTTATGTACCTATTCTACTGCTTGCCGTATACTCTTTCACCGACGCAACTATGGTGGGAGGCGCAATAGACGGTTTTTCTTTCCAGAATTATATAACTCTGTTTGAAAACGAAGAATTAAGAAGCATGATAGGCGGCACCGTCGCCCTTGCGCTCGGCGCGGCGCTCATCTCGGCAATTCTCGGTACATTAGGCGCAATAGGCGCATTTTACTCCAAAAGGACGGCAAAAAATCTTATAAATTACGCCAACCAGATTCCCGTTGTAAATGCTGACGTCGTTACAGGTTTTTCACTGTGCGTGCTTCTTATTGTTCTCCTGGGCATCGGCAAAGACACATTTGTTCCCCTTGTTTTAGGACATGTGGTGCTGTGCACTCCTTTTGTTTACCTTTCGGTAATTCCCCGCCTGAAAGCGATGGACAACAACCTGTACGAAGCCGCCTTAGATTTGGGGGCAACACCCACACAGGCGCTTTTTAAAGTTGTAATTCCGCAGCTCCTGCCCGGAATACTCTCTGGATTTATGCTGGCGGTCACCCTGTCTTTGGACGACTACTTTATAACTACTTACACAAAACCCTCCACATTCGATACGATAAGCACATACGTCGTAAACGCAACGAAAGGAGGTCAGACGGACATCAAAACGGCTCTCTGGGCACTTTCCACCATAATCTTTCTGATTGTTGTGGTAATCGTCGTGCTTATGAACGTACTCTCCGTGAAAAAGAAAAAGCCGGAGGAACGCATATGAAAAAGATAAGAATACTTGCCTTGGGCGCGGCGTGCCTTATGGTTGCGCCCGTATTTGCAATGGCCGGCTGCGCGGAGACCGACGAGACAATCGTTCTGCGCGTTTCCAACTGGGAAGAATACATCGACCTCGGCGACTGGGGCGACGATGAAGCAATCGACATTGAGAATGAATATACAGGCGAAGACTATATAATGGGTGTAAACAGCGTAGTAGACGACTTCACTGAATGGTTCAACTCACAGGACTATGGCTTTGAAGTCGAGGTGGAATACTCCACCTTCGGCACAAACGAGGACCTGTATAACCAGCTCAACCTCGGAGATGTTTACGACCTTGTTTGCCCCTCTGACTACATGATAATGAAACTGCTCGATGAAGGTGAAATTAAGCCTTACTCCGAATCTTTTATGGATACGAGCATCGAGACAAACTATTACATCAATAATGTATCGCCCTATATAGACGGGGCTGAGGGCAGCATATTTGACGAATACAGCTGGAACGGTATTGCAGCCTGCTATATGTGGGGCACGACCGGATTTGTATTTAATCCCGAACTTGTTGACAGCGACGCAAGAGACGTTTCCGCCTGCAATATACTCACAAACCCGGACTATTACAAATCTGTTACCGTAAAAGACAATGTGCGCGATGCATACTTTGCAGCCCTCTCCATCCTCTATGAAGACGAACTCAACGCAATAAACGCCAACGAAAATATATCTGAAGAGGAAAAAGAAGCTGAAAGAAGCCGCCTTCTGAACATGACCGACGAGCAAACCATTGCCGCCGCCGAGGATATTTTAAAGGATATCAAAGAGAACGTTTACTCATTTGAAACGGACAGCGGCAAGACTGATATGGTGACAGGCAAAGTTATTGCCAATTACCAATGGTCGGGCGACGCCGTTTATATCATGGACCAGGCTGACGAAGAAGAAACCGAGCTGTGGTACTCAGTTCCCGAAGAGAGCACCAACCTATGGTTTGACGGCTGGGTAATGCTCAAGGACGGGATTGCAGGCAGCGAACAAAAGCAGACTGCCGCAGAGGCATTTGTAAACTTCCTTTCCCGCCCCGACATTGCGGTGCGCAACATGTATTATATCGGCTACACCTCCTCCATTGCCGCAGACGAAGTTTTCAATTATTTCGACTGGTGTTACGGCGTAGTTACAGATGAAGAAAGCGAAGATTTTTATGAATTTGATAATATTTATGTGTACGACGTAAGCTACTTCTTCGGCGATGACAGCTATATATACATCGACATGGACACTGTAGCCGTTGAGAATGCAACGCTTACACATGAATACGACGATGATGAATATGTGGCAGGTTATCCCGTTTATAGCGGCGGAACAATCAGTATGGGCAGGCAGGCCTTCGGGCAATATCCTACAGGTGACGTTATCGCGCGCAGCGTTGTGATGCAGGATTTCGGCGACGACCTTGCAGCAATAAATCAGATGTGGATTAACGTGCGCTGCCTCGACCTTGCCGACATAGATGCAACCACTGTCATCATTGTTGCAATAATTATCACAGTCATAGCAGTGGCGATAATTTTGTATCGATTCAGATACGCAATCTTCTACAACAGGCCGAGAAAGAAAAAAACTGCCTGAAGCTTTAATACTTTATTTAATCGTTCAAGCAATATAAAAGTCATAAAAACTGCGGCGCGGAGTGAAAACTCCGCGCCGCAGTCATATTTTATAAAATAGTCAAATAGATGTATATCTTACAGTTTATTGCTCTTTATATGTTGCACCCCGCAATCTTGCGAGCATCTTACTAAGATTTTCAGCATTCTGCTCTTCAGATACAGTAGGGTCCTTTACAAATCTTTCGCAAGGCAACGCAATACAGCCGCCGCAATCACGGTTACCTTTATCATTGACGCAACAGTCGTATATAGGGCAGTTATCCCAGTCTGTATATTCAAGCCAGAAAACTTTTCCCATAATCTTTCTGCAACCGCCGCAAACAGAAGGAAACCGGACGCATTCCGAGCAAACGGCACCGCACGGCGAAGGTTTTACATACTCGTCCTTCCAATACCACCATGCACACTTTTTTATATCGGGATTCAACGTATTGACATAATATTCAACCGCTCTTAAAAGATACAGCTGGCACCTGTCTAAAACGCACCCTCTTAAAGCGCACTCCTCGGCATATAGCTCTTCGCCTTTCTTCCCCTTTAACGATTCAATAGTAGTATAACCCATTGCGATAAGGTCGCGCTCCGTCGATTTGCCCACATTTGGAATTTTTCTAAGCTCGCTCATCTTCTGCCCCGCATATTTTTATATTATACTAACATATTCAATGCTGAAATTCAATACAAAAATTCGCCCTTTGATATAACTATATGCAAAGACAAATAAGGCAAAATCATAAAAGTATTGCGAGAATGTAACTGAGCGCTATCAGCACCGCGAGAAAGGCGACATTATATAACGTAAATTGCAAAAGATACTTTCCGCGTTTTTCAGGATAATCGCGGGCGAGCGCCTTATATGATATAAGGCTTGCCATTGAAGCTATCAAAGTTCCCAATCCGCCGATATTGCACCCGACGATGAGTGCCTCCCACTCCGTTGAAAAGCCCGAAAGAAGAAGCGCCGCCGGTACATTGCTGATTACCTGACTGGAAAGCACGGCAACTATCTCTTCATTGCCGACGATTACCGACGACAAAAATGAGCGGAATGCCTCTATATTCTTCATGTTGCCGATGAATATAAACAGAGCAATAAATGTGCCGATGAGGGAATAATCTATTTTAGTCAGCGTTTTTCTGTCAAAAATAAGCAGGAATACCAACACCACCGCCGCTATTATCAAAGACGGCACGATATCGAACAATCCCAGTATGCATACGGCAAAAAATACCGCAGGCCATATGAGCGCAAATTTGCCGCCGAGAGTTGAATCTGTTTGCGCAAACTGCACAGGTTCCGACCTGAAAGCGCACAATACACATGCAAGGCCAAGTCCCGACAACACAACGTAAGGCAACATTATAAGCATCATAGAGCCGAACGTCATTCCCGAAGAATTATACAGATAGAGATTCTGAGGATTGCCCATCGGCGTGAGCATGCTCCCGAGGTTGGCAGCCAAAGTCTGGAGGACAACGAGCGGTATCATACGTTTTTCCAATCCGGCCGACCTGAACACAATTATACCGAACGGCACGAAAGTTATGAGCGACACGTCATTAGTTATCAGCATACTAAGAAAGAACGGCAGAAACACGAGTACAAACATGAGCTTGCGCGACGTATTGGCACGCATTAGAAGCTTGTTTGCAAGAAAAGAAAACAGCCCTGCGCTCTGAAAGCCCTTCATGACCGCCATGAGCGCGAAGAGCAAAGCAAGCGTGTCCCAATCGACATATTCAAAGTATTCTGCGCTTGGCGCAACAAAAAACGCCGATATTACGGCAAGTAACAGCGCCGCACACAGCACTACCTGACTCTTGATAAAATTCCAAACAGTAAAAGCTACTTTTTTCATGAAACAGCATACACACCATTTGACAATGTTCAAAATAATATGCGCCCCGCGAAAGCAAGGCGCACATAAACTGGTACTCCCGGCGGGAATCGAACCCACAACGGCCCCTTAGGAGGGGGCTGTTATATCCATTTAACTACGGAAGCATTACATTAACAGCACATTAAATTTTTCGATTCCCGCGGCGGGTATCTGCCGCTTTCCGCAAGCGGAAACTTTCGGCAGAGCAGCACTGCGTTCGCACGAACCCACAACGGCCCGAAAGGCGCGGCTGTTATATCCATAAAACTTAAGGAAGCATTACATTAACAGCACATTAAATTTTTCGATTCCCGCGGCGGGTATCTGCCGCTTTCCGCAAGCGGAAACTTTCGGCAGAGCAGCACTGCGTTCGCACGAACCGCAACGGCCCGAAAGGCGCGGCTGTTATAGACAGTAAATTTACAACGCAGATATAATACAATATATCTCATAAAAAATCAAACGTTTTTTGCCGTTTTGGCGAAATGATTTCATTAATTTTGCTTAGACAGCGGCCGCAAACACAGCAAATGCCCTCTGCGGGAAAGTTGCAACAAAAATAAGGTCATTATGCCACGCAAAGTACTACGCATTTTATTAAATATACGAAAAACGGGTAGGCCGCGCACAGTTTTTTACATGCCTGCCTATGTTCTTGTGCATCCATACCATGCCGTACCACCTGCCGAATTTACTTCCGCAGTTTACAAATCTGCCGACAGTTTTAAAGCCAGACTTTTCATGAAAAATAACGCTGCCGAAAGTAAGATATTCGTCTTCAACTTTCGGCACAGCAATACAAGCGTACATATTTTTGTAGCCATGGTCTTTGAGCGCTTTTTCAAGAGCGGCATACAATAAACTGCCAACCCCCTTTTTATTGAAGTCATGCTTTACATATACTGTAGTTTCTACCGACCAATCATACGCAGAGCGGTTTTTAAATTTGGCAGCGTAAGCATACCCAACTATCTCGCCGTCCGTTTCAGCAACAAAGTAGGGATAAAATGACATTATTTCAGCCATTCGTTCAAAAAACTCGCCATCGGTTAAGGCAACATCCTCAAATGTTATCGCTGTTTTCTCTATGTAGTATGTATAAATTTTATTCAGCATTTCGGCGTCAGCCGGCTTTGCCGTTCGAATAGTTATGTCCATATCAGTCATAAAATAATATTTTAAGCGGGACCCGAGTAATCAAGCCCCGCTTTTAACTTTTATTTACTTTCTGTTGCGTCTTCAGCTTTTTCTGCAATTTTTTCGGCTTCTTCAGATTTTCCGTTTGCAGCCAACAGATTCCTTATGTCGGTGAGAAGTTCCTCAACTGTAGGTTTGGGGGGTTCTTCGGGAGCGGGTGCTTCCTCGGCAACAAGCTGGGCTTCAGCCTGCTTTTTAGCCTCGTCCATGGCAATACCCTGTTCTTTGCAAAGCTTCTTTGCGCGCTTCCTTATTTCTTTCTCCCTCTTCGCCTGTGTATTGAGTTTATTGCCCGTCTCACGAATGGTGTTTATGGTCTTAACTATGGCAAAGATTACAAGCGCGATGAGGATAAAGTCGAGAATAGCCTGGATAAACGTGCCCCAGTTTATGACGAGCGAGTTTGCAAGATCGAGCGTGCCATCCTCGAGATATACGGCATCAAGAACGGTGCACAGCGAGCTGATATCACCGTCGCCTACAGCCCAGTTTATGAGCGGCATTATTATGTCGTTGGTGAGACTGGTTACAATTGCCGTGAACGCGGCGCCAACTACAACGCCGACAGCAAGGTCGAGAACATTTCCGCGCGTGATGAATTTTTTAAATTCACCCCAGATTTTTTTAATTCTTTTCATAATACTCCTTTTTTCATAAGTTTTATTTAAAAACCAAAAAATTTTTATTAAAATTACTTTGCAAGCTCGTTGACGAGAGCCTCAAGTTCGGGAACGTTTTCTTCTGAGAAAGCTGCGCGCACCTTTACCGTATGGGCAATAAAGTTCATATCTCTGCATGCTCCGAGTTTTTCCCTCATCAGCTTTGCAGAAATAGGCGCCCATGTACCGTTTTCGATAAATCCTACAGTTCTCGAACGGAAGTTGCGTTCAACAAGACAATCGATAAACTCGCGCATGCAGGGAAATATTTCAGCATTGTACGTAATAGACGCAAGTACAAGTTTACTGCACATAAAGGCGTCGGCCACACACTTTGCACGGTCTGCCCGGGCAAGGTCGGCAATAATAACCTCTTTCCCGGCTTTTTTAAGCATGTCCGCCAGCATCTCCGCAACGGCCTTTGTATGGCCGTAAACAGAGGCGTATGCCACCATCACCGCTTCCTTTTCAGGCCTGTACGACGACCAGATATCATAAAGATTTATATAGTGCGATAAATCTCCTTCAAGAACGGGACCGTGAAGCGGGCAAATCTTTTTAACGCTGAGCGCGGCAAGTTTTTTCAAAAGCGCCTGTACCTGAACGCCGTATTTGCCTACTATACCTATATAGTAGCGACGCGCCTCGTCATCCCAGGGTTGCTCGGCGTCGAGCGCGCCGAATTTGCCGAAACCGTCTGCCGAGAACGCAACTCCGGAAGTTTCGTCATATGAAACCATGACCTCAGGCCAGTGCACAAGCGGCGCCATAACAAAACGCAGCGAATGCTTGCCGAGATTTACAATGCTTCCTTCGTCGACCTTGCAGGAATTTTTAACTTCAAATCCGAAGTATTCCTTTATCATGACGAAGGTCTTTGCGTTGCCCACCACTCTTACATTCGGATATGCTTTTAAGAACTTCTGTATATTTGCCGAATGGTCGGGCTCCATGTGATGAATCACCAGATAATCAGGCTGACGGGTGCCGAGCACTTCCTTAACCTGAGCGAGCCACTCATCGCCGAAACGGGCGTCTACAGTATCTAGCACGGCGACTTTTTCGTCAAGAATAACATACGAATTATACGAAATGCCGTCGGGTACGTTATACATTCCTTCAAAGAGGTCGATTTCACGGTCATTGATGCCTATGCAAAAGATGTCGTTTTCAACTTTGAACATAATTAACTACAGTTTAATTCCTTTAAAATTTCGTACGTTGATATTATATATTTCAGCTTGGACATTGTCAAACTTTTATAGCCGCAAAGAAATCGGCAGGTAAATTTTTACCTGCCGTAATTTACCGTATAAGATTTAATTACCTGATTTGACCGCTTCCGTACACAACATATTTATATGTGGTCAGCTCTTTCAGCCCCATGGGACCGCGGGCGTGCAACTTCTGTGTGGAAATACCCATTTCGCAGCCGAGCCCGAACTCCCCCCCGTCGGTGAAGCGCGTAGATGCATTGACGTACACGGCGGCACTGTCTACGACTCGTGTAAAAATTGAGGCATCATACTCATCGGAGGTGACTATGCAGTCGCTGTGGCCCGTTGAATGGGCAGAGATATGTTCAATAGCCTGCGGCACGCCGTCGACGACGGCAACCGCCATTTTATAGTCGAGAAATTCCGTATCAAAGTCATTCTCCGCCACTCTTTCACAATAAGGTTTGCCGCCGAGAATTTTATAAGACCGTCCGTCGAGCTTTAAAGTTACTTTATGCTCCGCCCTTTCGGTGACAAGCCTGTCATAGAGCAGAGGCAAAAACTTTTCGGCGATATCGGCGTGCACGAGGCAGACCTCCATTGCATTGCACACCGAGGGACGGCTGCACTTTGCATTTTCAATTATTCTGAGAGCGATGTCAAAATCGGCGGAACTATCCACAAAGACGTGACAGATGCCCGTACCCGTCTGAATCACGGGCACTTTTGCATTCTGAACGCAGGCATTAATAAGGCCCGCACCGCCGCGCGGGATGAGTAAATCGACATAACCCACAGCAGTCATAAGTTCGTTTGCGCTCTCGCGCGAGGTGTCCTCAACGAGGTTAATGAAATTTTCGGACAGACCTGCTCTCATTAATCCCCTGCGCATGGCGGCTACTATCGCCGCCGACGAGGCGTGAGCCTCCTTTCCGGCGCGCAACACGCACACGTTGCCGCTCTTTAAACAGAGCGCAGCCGCGTCGGAAGTGACATTGGGGCGACTCTCGTAAATTATAGCCACAACGCCCAATGGCACACGCGTCTTTACAATCTCCAGCCCGTCGGGACGCGTGAATTTATCCATAATTTCACCCACCGGGTCGGGAAGGGCCGCCACCGCGCGCACACCCTGTGCCATCGTCCTTATTCTTCCCTCGTCGAGACGGAGCCTGTCGAGCATTACGTCTGACATAGTACCTTTGGCGGCAGCCAAATCGCTCTCGTTTGCGGCCAATATGTCACACATACTACTCTCTAAACTGTCGGCAATAAAGGAAAGCGCGGCATTTTTTGCCTGCGGCAGAAGTACTGCAATATTAGGCTTTTCCTTTACCGCGTTTTCAAGTATCTGTTTTGTAGTCATAATTTTTTGCCCTTAAAATAAGTGTATCTGCCCTCTCCCTTTAAAATATCGTATAATATAAGAGGAGCCGAGCCATTTGCAATAATCATATCCACGCCACCGGTCATACAAATTTCAGCAGCACGAATTTTCGTCGCCATTCCGCCTGTGCCGAGCGAACTGCCCGCACCCCCTGCAAGAGCGCGGATTCTATCGTCAATCTCGCCGACTATGGGAATGAGACGCGCTGCGCTGTCCTTTTTGGGGTCGGCCGAATAGAGCCCGTCTATATCCGTTAAGAGCACCAGAAGGTCGGCCTTTATATTAACTGCCACAATAGCCGCAAGCGTGTCGTTATCGCCGACGGCTATTTCGGCCGTGGCAACCGTGTCGTTCTCGTTTATTACGGGCAGGGCGCCGAGCTCAAGCAGGCGCTCCATGGTATTTATAAAGTGCACGCGGCGAACGTCGCTTTCAATGTCGTCGCCGGTAATCAGAATCTGTGCGACTGTATGACTGTATTCTGAAAAAAGCTTATCGTACGTATACATAAGCTCGCACTGCCCTACGGCGGCGGCCGCCTGTTTTGTGGGCATATCTTCCGGACGGGATACAAGATTGAGTTTACCCACACCCATACCTATCGCGCCTGAAGACACGAGCACTATTTCATGGCCGGCGTTTTTTAAATCGCTTATCGCTTTACACAGCAACTCAACGCGGCGGATATTCAGCTTTCCGGAACTGTGGGCGAGCGTAGACGTACCCACCTTTATCACAAGACGCATATTTAATACCTCTTATATTATTGTATTATATTTGTCGGCTTTAGTCAACTGAATTGATAAAGCGGCCACATAAAACAACGGGGCCGCCGAAAAAGGCAGTCCCGCCGTTTTTTTATACAGAGCCTGAAAGCTTTGCTTACGTTTTATTACTTTAGTTCAGGCGGATATCTTAAACAATACCCTGAGCCATCATTGCTTCTGCAACCTTAACAAAGCCGGCAATGTTGGCGCCCATTACGTAGTTCCCTTCATAGCCGTACTCTTTGGCGGCATTATCAATATTATGGTAGATATTTACCATAATATTTTTGAGCTTTGCGTCTACCTCGTCGAACGTCCAGAACATTCTGCCTGAGGACTGAGCCATCTCCAGAGCTGAAGTTGCCACGCCGCCTGCGTTTGCCGCCTTTGCAGGAAGGAACACTACGTCGTTTTTCTGGAACACTTCTATTGCCTCGAGTGTGGAAGGCATATTAGCGCCCTCACCCACATACTTGCATCCGTTGTTTACAAGGGTCTGCGCTGCCTTCTCATCAATTTCGTTCTGCGTTGCACAGGGAAGTGCAATGTCGCAGGGGATAGTCCAGATGCCCTTGCAGCCTTCGGTGTAGGTCGAGCCGGGCACACGCTCTGCATATTCTTTGATTCTGCCGCGCTTAACTTCCTTTATATCTTTTACAACATCAAGATTGATACCGTTGGGGTCGTAGATATAACCATTTGAATCGTACATCGCAACGACCTTTGCCCCGAGCTGCTGAGCCTTCTGGCAAGCGTAAATTGCAACATTGCCGGAACCGGAGATTACCACGGTTTTCCCCTCGAAACTATCGCCGCGAACCTTTAAAGCCTCTTCAGTGATATAGATAAGGCCGTAGCCCGTAGCCTCGGTTCTTACAAGGCTGCCGCCGTAAGTAAGGCCTCTGCCCGTAAGCACGCCTACATGCTCGTTACGGATTTTTTTGTACTGGCCGAACATATAGCCTATTTCCCTTCCGCCTACGCCTATATCGCCTGCGGGAACGTCGGTATCAGCTCCTATATGACGGTAGAGCTCAGTCATAAAACTCTGGCAGAAAGCCATGATTTCACGGTCAGACTTGCCCTTGGGGTCAAAATCGGAGCCGCCCTTGCCGCCGCCTATGGGAAGACCGGTGAGACTGTTCTTAAGTATCTGCTCGAGCCCGAGGAACTTGATTATTGAAAGATTTACAGAAGGATGGAAACGAAGGCCGCCCTTGTAAGGGCCTATCGCACTGTTGAACTGAACGCGGTATCCCTTGTTTACCTGAACTTTGCCCTTATCGTCTACCCAGGGAACGCGGAACATAACCACTCTTTCAGGCTCAACAAACCTTTCAAGAAGACCCGCCTTCTCATACTCGGGGTGCTTTTCCACTACGGGAGCAAGAGTGGTTAGAATCTCGGTTGCAGCCTGGTGAAACTCGGGCTCGCCGGGATTGCGCTTTTTTAAATTTTTTAAAACTCTCTCAACGTATGTCATAAAATTACTCCTGTTGCGCGGAGACTCGTCTCCGCTTTATTTCAATGAAGCAATTATAACACACACTTAACTTTTTGCAAATTTTTAATGCGTATATTTTTATAACGATTTTTTATATTTGCTATAAGATTAGCTAATATTTCACGTTTTTAAACAAATATTATACTATTTTGGCGCAAAATATAGCATTTTTGATAAAAAGAAAATCATATATCAGCTATAAGTTTTTCTTATTTTATTAATTCGCCTTTACACCCCGATTACCGCTCCCGCCAAAATACAGCGCATCCGCCGTATTATAAAAAATATCGTCAAGTTCGCTTTCCGTGAATACTCCCGAAAGCTTTATATAATCAGTGAGGTGAGCATACGTGTCTCGGCAGAGATTGGAAGGCATGTCGGTACCGAACATAAGACGGTCGGCACCGACAACGCGCTTTGCCGTATTTAAATGCTCCACTGCCGTGGGATAAGGATATTTTTCCGGTTGCTGGTTTGAAGCAAGCGACGCAAGGTCGAAATAAACGTTCGGCGAAACGAGCTTTTCCAACGCCTCGCCAAGAAGCGCGACATCAGTGCGCTGAGGGGCAAGCAGATGGCAGATTACAAAAGTGATATCGCGGTAGTTTTTAACGGCCGAAGCGAGCGCGTCGACCTGCCAGCAGCAATTGCGCGGACGGCCAATATCCATAATTACCGTGAGGCCGTTATCTGCGGCGTGGCGATAGCATCCGTTCATTACTTCGCCGTTTAAATCTATAGGGGGATGATAAGCCATGAGGCCGGAACCATTGCTCATCTCAAATTTTACAGCGTTAAAACCGAGTTCTTTAAAAAGTCGGTGTTTTACCTCCTCCGCTTTATTGCAGAAAGGGTCGTAAGAGGCTGCACCTGTAAAGCGGCGGGGATATTTTTTTATTGCTTCGGCAGTATACTCATTCTGAAAGCCGAAAAACTGACCCTGCAAAAGCACGGCCTTTTCTACATTATTTTCGTCCATCACTTTAATGAGAGCTTCGGGCGTTACCCCGTATTCACCCATTTCGGGCGGAATCATCTGAAATTCACTGCCGTCGGCGTAGCGCGCCCTGCCGCCGCCAACTCCATGCAACTCCCCTCTGGAAGTAAAACCTGAAATATACCGCACGATATGTGCGTGTGCGTCTATAATCTTATCCATATGGATATTGTAACACACCTTAAACTTTATTTCAACAGAAACGATAGAGCAAAAGTCAGCAAATAATTGCCGAAATCTGTTTCACGGTGCACGTACAGCATAACTTATTCATATTATGCAAATATGAGAATAGCCGAATACAACAGGCAGGCTGCTGTTGAATACGCAAGGCAATGGGCATTCAGGCGAAATCCGAAGTTTTATAATTTTGACAAAATCGGCGGCGACTGCACAAATTTTGCCTCGCAATGCGTTTATGCCGGAGCCGGCGTAATGAACTATACCCCGACTTTCGGATGGTATTACACGGATATAAACCGAAGGTCGCCGTCATGGACGGGCGTGGAATACTTTTATAATTTTCTGACCGGCAATAAAAATGAAGGGCCGTTTGCAGAGGAAACTACGTTAGATAAACTCGAAACGGGCGACATTGTGCAATTAGGGAATGCGACAGGTGACTTCTACCATTCGCCTGTCGTTGTCGCGGTACAGGGGAACAGAATATTTGTTGCCGCCCATACCTTCGACGCATTTATGCGCCCGCTTTTATCTTACAACTTTGCAAGCGCAAGGGGAATACACATTCTAGGGGTGCGCATGGAATGACCTTGTCAAGAGCATGCCGCATATTTGCAAAAGAGTTGTTTCAATCTCGGCAAAATAAAATATTTGTCTTTCACGGCATAAAAATGCTTGAAATTTAGCGCGAAATGTTATAAAATCAAATGGCTGTGCAGAGATGGCGGAGTGGTCGAACGCGCACGACTCGAAATCGTGTTACGTGGGAACACGTACGGAGGTTCGAATCCTCTTCTCTGCGCCACGGGCGGGTAGTTTTCTACCCGTCTTTTTTGTTGCCGAAATCGGGAAAAATAGTGAATTTTAGCGCCTCTTTGCGCTTAAACTCATCAAAAACGTGCGTATAGACGCGCATTGTCATATCGGGCGTTGAGTGTCCCACAAGCTGTTGGCAGACATTTATATTAACGCCGCACTCCGCGCATCTGGTAACAAAAGTGTGTCTAAGGTCGTGCAAATGGTGGCTCGGGCACGCCTTTTTGAACGTGCGGCTCATCTCGGTTGCGCTGAACGGAAAAACAATTTCGGGCGGGTAGGTTATGCCCTCGCGGAACTTGTGGCTCTCGTTCTGCTTGCGCTGTTCGTTCAAAATCGCCTTGACGGGGTCGGTCAACAAAATGTGGCGGTAGCTCTCGGCGGTCTTTGTACCGCGTATCAAAATTAACTCCTCGCCGTAGTCTATGTCGTCCCATTGCAAGGTCAAAGCCTCGCACCGTCTAACGCCCGTATAGAGGTAAAACAGCATTACCCACTCAATGCGCTTGCCGTGTATGGCTTTCAAAAAATCGGCTTGCTCGGCTATCGTGAGGGCGTTTCCGCGCTGTTTGCGGTATTTCACGGGGTCGGAAAGCTCCATTACATTGCGCACTATGTAGCCGAGCTTGCACGCCTTTTTGAAAGCGTTGTTCCAAGTCTGCCGAGCGTAAACACGGGTACGCCCTAACGGTATTTCCGCAAGGGCTTTGTCTATGTCAAAGGGCGTGATTTTAGCCATAGGCAGGGCTTTGAGCCACGCGGGAGTATGTAAGCGCAAAATCTGCTCTATGTTGCGAACGCTATTCGGTTGTAAATTCGGCTTTTTGTAGACCTCGAACCACCGTTCCAGCCAATCGCCGAACAAAATCGACTTCCCCATAAAGGCGAATTCCTCTCGATTTTAAGCTCTTTTCCTCTCTCGAATTTTGGCGAGAGAGCATTAGACGACACCTTGTATTTTACGAGCGGCGGCGCGCTCCGCGCGCCGCCGATACAAGGTGTCGCGCACCCGTACGGACACACCGCACGGGCGGGGCGAGTAAACAAAACGCCCCCGCCCGTGCCGCGGTTGCCGTTATCTCAACCGCGTTTCAACAAATATAGTGCGGCTCATAGCCTCGCAGAGGCGGCGCACTATAATTTTGTATATCACGCTCCCAAGTGAGCGTATCGTCAAAGAGAACGTATTTCAAAACGAAATTACGAATTTCCGCGCATACGTCGTCTTTGGCTATCTGTGTGTATATCTCGGCAGGTATTCCGCGCGAATAGGTTATACGCTCCCCCGTCTTTTCTATGTATTTAAGCAAATACCCGATTGCGTTGCCGTGCTTTAATTCTGCGGCACTCAATGCCTTGAAGTCGTTGCGCCCGAAACGCTTTTCAAAAAAACTATTGCTGTAAGTCGTTTGCATTTTATGGCTTTTGGTGCTGTAATCTTGCACTTCGCTAATCGTGCCGAGCAATTGCCCGTCGGGAACGTATAAAAGCGCGTGGAAGTGCAAACGCCCCGTTTGCGGAGCACGCTCAAATACGCCCATATAACGCCAACCACGGCGCGTGGCAAGATTAGAAAGGCAACGGCGCAGTTTTGCGCGGAATTCTATTTCCGTGCATTTTTCGTCGCTGTAAGTGATTGTTATAAAGTGCGTCCAGCGGTTCAAATTCGCCTTGCGGTAAAAGCGCTTTTTACGGCTGTGCAGGTTGTTCGCCTTGCGCTTTAAGTTCTCGTCAATGAACGCATTCAGCGCCGCCTCGTCGTCAAAAAACGGGCATAAGTTATCTTGCAGAAATGCCAGCGTTTCAGCCTTGTTTTTGCCCTCTATCAGCGCATAGGCGTAAAGCCCGTCGAATATCTCGCGGGCGGGGTCTTTTTTGCGTATGCGGTAAGTGTTGCGCTTGCTACACGCCTTTATGAGCGGAACGGCGACGAAGTGCCCGCCGTCGTTATACACTCGGCATAACTTGCCCCTTTTCTTTGCAGGGCGGGCGGGTTCGTCAAAAAAAGTGGGCTGATAGAATTGTAAAAACGGCTCTGCGCCGTAAATTTCCGTTAGCATTGCTTTGTCGTCCTTGTTACTTAATCACCCCGGCGGGGAGCAAACACCCCTGCGGGGAATTTTCTGTTAAGAAGGAAAAACGGTTGACTTTTTGCCCGTGCCCTCTTATAATACCGTATAAAAAGTGTTTGGCTCGGTGTCAGCGGTTCGCCGCTTTCGTCCTTGTAGCCCCCACGAAATGAGGCTAAATTTAGCTCGTGGCACTTTCTTTTTAAGAAAAGGTTTTTGTTCGCCGTAAGGCTTGAACGTTGCGAATAAGCGTTTATCGCTCGCGCCTTTTCTTTTATTCGCATTAAAGGGCAACATTTTGTTGCCCTTTATTTTTGCTTTTGAATGTGCACTTTCAAAACTGAAAAGTTGCAAAACTATATAGAAGTTGCGGACAACAACGCCCGCTTTTTTGCCTCGCGTATGCGTTTAAGCTCCGCAGCCCTCGCGCGCTTTTCGGGGCTTAACTTATACACTTTATCCGTTTTAGGGTTATACGGTGCTTTGTCCTCGTAACCGTCCACGCTAACGCCAAGAGCGGCAAGACGAGAAAGAATGAGCGAACAGTTTTTGCGCAGTTTTTCGCGCACACGAGGGGCACAATTAGAACCTTTATAACCAAGACGGCGCGAAATTTCCGCGTTGCCGTAACCTTCGATAAACAAACCGAAATACACGTTTTCACGAGGCGAAAGCAAATCAGCAACAACGGCTTTCAAATCGTCCGTATGGTCTACAAAGCCCAGCCCCTCTAAAATATCGAGAGCGGGCACAACTTCGCCAAGCGTGGAAGCGTTTTTATCGTCCTGATGTCTTTTAGCGTTTTGCATACCGCCGAAAGGCTTATCGAGAGAAAGGCAAGCAACGGCATAAACCGCAAGACCGCCGCCCGAAAGCAACTTCGGGTTATTTTCCGAAAGGTACAAAAGTCCGCCATAAAGACAATACCGAAAAGAGGCAACCACAAAGCGAGAAAGGCTCAAACCATCAACAACGGGCTTGCCGTTATCCTGCCGAAAATAGCCCAAGTCGACATAAAGGCAAGAAACCATATCAGCGCCATAGCCACGGCAACGCGGAGTTTTATATGCGTAGTTATAAGCCATACCTTTAATGCGGGCTAAATTATCGAAAAAGAAACGATTGCGGGCGGGAATATCGCCACCGCGTATAAGCTCCGCCTGCTCGTCAGTAATCAACCACCCGCGCCAATCTTTCATTTTTTCTTTACCTCGTCCGCTTTTGCCTCGTTCACCTTTGCCTCAGCTCGTGCCGCCTGCTGTAAAAGTATGTTCAAAATGCTTTTATCGCTCTCGGCGCGGGGCTTTACCTTATAACTGTATAAAATGCCGTCCTCGTCCGTGTTCTGCACCTCGTAAACGGTATAGGTTGAGCTTTTGCCGCTCTCGCTCGTCATCTCCTCATCGCGGAGAACTAATTGCGCTGTGGGTGCAATGTCAAAGATTATGTCGAGTATCTCGTATCCGTCAAAATCTTTGTTTTTCGGCATAAGGTCAACCTTGACTTCACGCCCGCGAACCTTTCCGCGAACAAAATAGC
Source organism: uncultured Clostridia bacterium (assembly GCA_944368155.1). Classification (GTDB taxonomy): domain Bacteria; phylum Bacillota; class Clostridia; order Christensenellales; family Borkfalkiaceae; genus Coproplasma. The sequence goes on along the minus strand of CALVWW010000009.1, from coordinate 829 downwards.
CGTAATAGCTTTTTCTGTCTCGGCTCTCGTAAATTTCACGCTCTACAATCAAACATGCCATAACTTACACCCCCTCGGGCTCTTCTTCGAGCTCGATAAACTCAACGCGCGTTAAAAAGTCGCCGCACGTATTGTCGGGGTGTATTCTGTCGAGCAAAAATTGCTCTATCTCGTCCCCGTGCTCCTCGTCGAATTCGTCCAAGTCCTCGCATTCCTCGTCCTCGAATAGTGCCATGAGCTTTTGGCGAAACTCGCCCGTTTTGCCGTCGTTAATCGTCATCTTTGCTAATACCAACATTTGCAACCGCCTTTCCCCGTAAAGTCGTTAGGTCAACTAAAATTTATACGGTTTACGTATATTTGAATTGTATCATACGCAAACCGTATAAGTCAAGCATTTCATACGATTTTCGTATAAAATAATTTTGAGGTGATTAAATGAAGTTATTAAAATTCCCCGAAAATTTGCGCAACGCACTACGCGACAATAAAATGACACAACAAGAGCTTGCCGACCTCGTAGGAACAACGCAAGCAACTGTCAACCGCTGGCTAAAAGGAGTAAATGAACCTGACCTTGCAACACTATTAGAAATCTGCTTATATTTAGGTGTATCGCCGAATGAAATTTTAGGCTATGACGATATAAGCGACGACGATTTCAAAAAATATTGCCAAACCCCCGAAATAATCGAAAGAACACGAACAAAACAAAGCATAGCAAAGCAAAAAGAAGCATTTGAAAACGAAGAAAAAAAACTCGAACAAATTAAAAAAGACAAAAAATAAGGGCGGTAGCATTTTGCTATCGTCCTTAAAATATATAAAA
>CALVWW010000008.1 GCA_944368155.1 uncultured Clostridia bacterium | reverse complement strand
GGAACGAGCGCAACTTTGCTTGCCAAGCGGTGGGAATCGGCTCTGCTCGTCAACGTGGACAACGAAACGCTCGCCCGTTTGTTGAGCAATCAGGACGCGCTGGACGCACTCATGCGCATCGAGGGCTTCCGCTCGCTCAATCAGGACATTGCGACCATCATCAACAAGTCCGAACACGTCAAAAAGGCGAAAAAGGAGAACGATGGGAAACTTTCAGAGAAAGAAAAGCGCGAACTGACGCAAGAAGAGAAGGAATACAAGTCCAAACGCAAGGAGATACAGGAAAAACTCATCAAGTTCGCTACGCGCGTGCCGGTGTTTATGTATCTGACCGATTACCGCGAACGGTCGTTGAAAGACGTTATCACGCAGTTGGAACCGGGACTTTTCAAAAAGGTAACGGGTCTGAACGTCAAAGACTTTGAACTTCTGTGTTCATTGGGCGTGTTCAATGCGCCCCTCATGAACGACGCCATTTTCAAGTTCAAGCGGTACGAAGATTCGAGTCTGTCTTATACGGGCATTGAAAAGCATATTTCCGACGAGGTCGGTGGTTGGGATACCACCATCCGCCGCGAGGAATACGAAAAGCTGTTCTATAACCAACAAGCCACGATGGAAGCGCCCGCCTTCGATGAAGAGGATAGTTTTGAAGATGAGACGGAAACCGAGCTCACGGAAACCAATGCCGCGCATCCTGCCGTCTATACGACCATTGCCGAAAAAAAGGCTGAAGAACAGATGCCCGCATTCGACCTTTCCACCCTTGCGGAAGGCGATATTGTTCTGCACGCCAAGTTCGGCGAAGGGAAGATCGTCAGGCTCGATAAGTCGGGAAAATATATCCACGTCGCCTTCTCTGTCGGTGAAAAAACCTTTGCAGGCAGCGCCTTTGAACAGGGATTTTTGAAATTGAAGGAATAAATCACAAACATACGTTCGTATTTTGTTGACAACGCCGCGTCTATATGATATAATGCAAAGTATATAGGCGGAAAGCTGCCTGTATTCTTTTATTATGCCGTCGAGTTGGCATGAAGGAATCTCCTTGCAATAGGGAGAGCTGCGCGGAAGGGATACATTCCGCGTGTGCGGAGCAAGTTCTCCGCGATGTTTTCGGCGCACCATGCGCCGCACCCGAGCCGTTTGAAAAGACGCGCGATGACAGGCTTTTTTAGTTGTAAGCATTTTTAGAAAGTACGCCGCTGTCATTGTTCGTTTAAGAACGCGCCGAGATGGGCTTTTTTAAGTGTACGCTTTTTTTGGAATATACAGCCCCCGCGACGGAAACATCCTTACAACTTAACAGAATGGTTGACCACCATAGAGCGGAGAAAAACCGCTAAACAAGGTCAAAGTCGGTGACGAGGAAAGAGCAGTCAGCGGCTTTTTTGCATCCTTTTTTAAGCTATCGAACCCATACCTCTTTGGCGCGGGTTAAAGTTAGAAACATAAAATTTAGGAGAAAAGTTATGAGAAAGCAAATAACGATCAGACCGCCGTAGAAAGGAAAGCAAACGGCAAGCAACCGTTGCAAAACGGCAAACAAAACACAGTCGAGCTTTTGAGTTCGACGAAGAAGTATAGCCCACTATACTTCGTTCCGAAGTTTAGTGGGCTCTGCGAGGCTTTTTAACAGGAAAAATCAAAGGAGATAAATCTATAAGCTATTTAGTTTGTCACATGAAAAAGTATCACAAGACGGACATTGCGCCCGTCGAACGGGAGAACGAGCGCGACGAAACTTATCAAGCAAGCAATCCGCAGATAGACAAAAGGCGCACGAGCGGAAACTACCACATTGTCAAGCGTCAGCGCAGCTACACGCAGTTCATCAACGATAAGATCAAAACTCTCGACTTGCCGACCAAAGTGCGCAAGGATGCCGTGCTGATGTGTTCCTTCGTCGTGGGCTCGGACAGGAAATTCTTTGGCGAGCTATCGCCGAGCGAGCAACAGCAATTCTTTGCCGAGTGCACCCGCTTCTTTTCGGAGCACTACGGCGAGGACAATATCATTTCTGCCGTTGTCCATACGGACGAAACCACGCCGCACCTGCACCTGAATTTAATTCCCATTGCGGACGGCAGACTGTGCGCGAAGAAGCTGTTTGACAGGAAGGCGCTTACCGCATTGCAGACAGACCTGCATCGAGAAGTCGGCGCGAAATGGAATTTGCAGCGCGGCAAAGAAGGAAGTCAGGCAAAACACCTTGACACGGCGGAATTCAAGGCGAAGAAGATCGTCGAGCAGGCGCGCGGGAAAGCAAGCGACATCATTGCCGAAGCTGACCACAATGCCGAGCGAAAAGTTAAGATCGCGCGAATTCATGCGGATGGAATCGTATCGCAGGCAGAACAGACGGCGGTAAAAGCCAAACAACAAGCGCAGGAGTATCTGGACGCCATCGTGCAGAGTATCGAGGCGGAGCGCAACAAGCCCACGCCGAAGCGAAAGCGGCAAGCCGAGGAAGAACTATCTGCTCTTCGCACGGAGAACGTCGCACTGCGGCAATCGAAGGTTATCGCCGACCGCGACCGCAGCGACCTATTCGAGCAGTTGCAGAAAGCCGAGCGGCGTGCCAAAGGCAAGGAGCAGGCGTTCGGGATGGTAAGCGATATGCTCGCTGCCTATCCCGACGAATTCGACGCTCTCTTAAATAAGTCACGCGCAAAGAATTCCGCCCCGTCGTTCCAGTCAAACGGCAACGCCCGCGGCGGAAAGTAAAACTGAATAACCGAATACAAGGAGAAAAGCGATCGAGCAAATTACATAACAACGGGGAATGGCGAGAAGAAACAAAACGACAGGCACTTCAAACTGCGAGCTTGACTCGCTCGCGCGGCTTCTGCTGCCCGCGATCCGCGCCTATATGGCGGACGAGGAAAACCAACGGGAGTTTGAAAAGTGGCAGGCAGAACGCGCTTTACAGCCAAATCGCAAGTAAGAATATCCGATTCGGATGACCGTGAAAAAAATACGGTAAGGGGCCGCCGCTTGAATGCGTTGCGGAATATAAGTCTATTTATCAGATCATCAGGTTGCGCCGAAATTCATAAACCTTGATCAACGGCAGCGGCGGGGACTTCATGCGAAGCCCCCGCCGTTTTTACAATTTCTTGTTTTTGAATATATCCGGATAATTATCTCTTAATAATTTTTCGTTTTTAGCAATATTTTTACATAATATTGCACCATAAATTACTTTTCTACTATTAAGATACTTGCGACTGTTTAATTGCAGGGTAGCCGTTGATTTACGACTTTTTGTATGGTCATACAACCGAAATCCTAGATTGCTATCTTTACCCCAATATAACGGATAAATATTTCCGTCTATAGGCTTCCATTCATTAAAACTTAAAGATGAATTTCGATTATGTTTCTCAAAAAAATCTTTTTTTTCATCATCCGCTAATTCAACAGCTATACCATAAACCCCACCCCGTTCTTCTAATTTACACCCATCGTCTGAAAATGTAATAGTTCCAGCTAAACAATCTAAATAATCATCTTTAATTAGTCTTTTCATTAACAAAGTAATCGCATTGTCCATGGCTTTCTCCTTGTAAATATACTTTAAAGGCGAATCCGTCTCCTAATGGAAACGGGTTCGCCTTTAACTTGTTTGGTGACCTTGCCGGGAATCGAACCCGGGATTGAGCCTTGAGAGGGCTCCGTCTTAGCCGCTTGACCACAAGGCCACAATTTTTCAACGGTGTTGATTATATCATACGTTTTAATTTATGGCAAGCAAATTTGCAGTCAAATGGTATCTTTTCTTGCTTTTATTTTTCCTATTTAATGTTTCATATGCCGGTTTTAATGTTTTATACTGTTTATAACAAATTGCATGCAGATTTTATCATTTATTGCAGGCTTGCAAAAAGTTATTTTCATTCGCTTGACAATGCAGTGATGTATATTATAAAATAACTTCGTTCTCAAACAGTTCGCTGTCTAACTATTTTACCCGATGATTTCAGACTGAGCGGGAGCAAAAAATTTTTAAGGGGGCAAGGCTTTGGAAAACAGGCGACTCTTTGGTTTAATGTGCTATGTAAACAGAGAGATGGAGAGGCGTAACAGCGAAAATCTCTCCTCTTTCGGAATAACGGGCGCGCAGCTTCAGGCGCTTGTATTTGTGCACAGAAGCTCCATTCAGGGCAAAAGCGTGTGCCAGCGCGATGTTGAGCATGAACTCAATCTGCGCCCTTCATCGGTTTCTGCAATGCTTGCAAATCTGACTTCTGGCGGCTATGTTACGCGTTCGTTTGCAGAGGGCGACAACCGTACAAAGTTTATAGAACTCACTCCGAAGGGGGAGGAGCTCTGCAAAAAGAACCGTGAACTCATGGATAAGTGCGATGCAATAATTCAGGACGCGCTTACCGACGGGGAACAGGAACAGTTAAAAACTCTCCTTATAAAAATTTTCAACCACATAAATGAATAGACAGATTTCTGCGGAATTTGCGCCGCAGGTTCTGATAAATTAAAGGAGTAAAACAGGAGTTTATTTGAATGGTAAAAACACTTTTAAAGAGCGTAAAGCAGTATAAAACCGTGTCCATTCTCACGCCCGTCGTTATGATAGGCGAGGCTGCCATGGAAATAGCTATTCCATTCCTGATGCAATACCTGCTTGGGGCTATCAGACAGATGCAGCCCGGCGTATTCAATATGGACATACTGTGGTATGGCCTTGCTATGCTTGCCTGCGCTGCGTTTGCGCTGTTCTGCGGCATTATGGGCGGACGGCTTGCTTCAAAGGCTTCGGCGGGGTTCGCCGCTAATCTTCGCTACGATATGTACGACAATATCCAGACATATTCGTTTGCCAATATCGATAATTTTTCAACGGCAAGTTTGATTACGCGAATCACAACCGACGTGAGCAATGTTCAGCTCGCTTACCAGATGTGTATCCGAATGCTGGTGCGTGCGCCGGTGCTCTTCATAATGGCAACAGTAATGACTTTCATAATATCCCCCACGATGGGCGGCATATTTATTGTTGCTGCTGTCATTCTCGGCATCATAGTGGCGGTTATTATGGTTAAGGTCGCAAAACCTTTCCGCATTATGTTCAGAAAGTATGACGATTTAAACCGCGTCGTTCAGGAGGACCTCACCGCCATAAGAGTTGTAAAGTCGTATGTGCGTGAAGAGCATGAAATGGAAAAGATGCGCAAGGCTGTCGGCGACGTTTACGATTACGCCGTAAAGGCAGAGAAGCTTTTGAACTGGCTCACTCCCGTGGTTCAGGGCGTTATTTATGTCGCTATGATTCTTCTGCTCCTTGTCGGCGGCAATGCTATAATAGCTGGCAACACGGGCCTTGAGATTGAGAATCTCACCGCACTTCTTCAGTATATGACGCAGATTCTCACTGCGGTAATGCTCGTTGCAATGTGCCTGCAGTACATATCGCTCTCCAAGGGCTCTATGGACCGTATTGCCGAAGTGCTTGAAGAAAAGACAACTCTTCCCAAACCCAAGGCTCCCGTATTCGAGGTCAAAGACGGCTCTATCGATTTCGAAGACGTATCCATGTCGTACCTGCAAAAGGCCGACGTCACCGTGCTCGACAATATCAATCTTCATATAAAGTCAGGCGAAACGATAGGCATAATAGGCGCCACAGGTTCGGGCAAATCTTCGCTCGTTTCGCTCATTCCAAGATTATATGATGCGGCGGCAGGCACCGTAAAGGTGGGCGGCGTAGACGTAAAAGACTACAACCTCGACACCCTCCGTTCAGAAGTTGCAATGGTTCTGCAAAAGAACGTGCTGTTCTCGGGTACGGTGATAGAGAATCTCCGTTGGGGCGATGAAAACGCTACGCAGGAAGAGATAGAGGAGGCATGCAGGCAGGCCTGCGCCGACGAGTTTATTCAGCAGCTTCCCGGCGGCTATAACTATGACCTCGGGCAGGGCGGCGTAAACGTATCGGGCGGACAGAAGCAGAGACTGTGCATAGCGCGCGCACTCCTCAGAAAGCCAAAAATAATAATATTTGACGACTCCACTTCGGCTGTCGACACAAAGACGGACGCCATGATAAGGCAGGCGCTCCGCACTCATGCGCCCGAAGTTACAAAGATAATAATTGCCCAGCGAGTTGCCTCCGTTGAGGACGCCGACAGAATTATCGTGCTCGATGAGGGTAAGATTGTCGGCCTCGGTACCCATGAAGAGTTGCTGGCCGGTAACGAAATATATCAGGAAGTATACCTTTCTCAGGTGAAGGGCAAGGGCGAAGAAGAGGACGGAGGTGAAAATAATGGCTAAGAAAGTTAAAGAACCTTCGGTAAAAGAGCAGTATAAAAATCTCGACGCCGACATGAAGAGGCGCGTGCAACAGCACGGCACAGAGAGCGGCAGAAGGGTGGCAAAAATAAAGGGCTCCGGTCCCGATAACCCCATAAAGGTTTTGAAGAGGCTTCTCTCCTATACTTTCACCAATAAGTTTGCCGCGGTGATGCTGATAATTTTAATTTTCCTCTCTTCGGCGGCGGGAGCGGTCGGCTCATTCCTTCTCACATATGTAATTACTGCAATTGCAAACGTGGCTGCAGGAGCGCCGTATTCCGAACTCATAAATTGGATAATAACCGTCGCATGCGTTTATGTTGCGGGCGTTGTATCTACGTTCTCATATAACAGACTCATGCTCTTCATCGCGCAGGGCGCATTAAAGCGCATGCGCAACGATATGTTCTCCAACATGCAGCGCCTGCCGCTCATGTATTTCGATACGCACACCCACGGCGAACTTATGAGCCGCTACACAAACGACGTGGATACTCTCCGCCAGATGCTCTCGCAGTCGATACCTCAGATGATTTCCGCTGTGGTTACGATAGTTGTTGTGCTTCTGTGCATGATATTTATGAGTTTTACTTTAACGCTTGTAATGCTCGTTATCATGAGCATAAACGTCGTATGCATAAAGGTTATAGGCACGGAATCGTCGCGCCAGTTCTTAAAGCAGCAGGTATCTATCGGCAAGGTAAACGGCTATGTCGAAGAGATGATGGAAGGGCAGAAGGTAATAAAGGTATTCTGCCACGAAAATAAGGCGAGGGAGAACTTCAAGGCTATAAATGAAGAACTCAGAATAAGCGGCACGAGGGCAAACCAGCTCACCAACATGCTTGGCCCTATGTCGAATATCTTAAGTTACTTCCAGTATGTAATTGTGGCAATAGTGGGCGCAGTGCTCATCATGGACGGCAGCGTGGCAGCACTCTCGCTCTACAGTGTGGCCAGCGGAGGCAACGGCGGTCTAACGACAGAACCGGAAGACATAGCCATGCTTATATCATTCCTTACTCTCATACGCTCGTTCAACCAACCGGTGCAGCAGGTGACGCAGCAGTTCAATGCCATTGTTATGGGTCTTGCGGGTGCAGAGCGCATATTCGAAATTTTCGATACTCCTCACGAAGATAAGGGCGGCAACATCACCCTTGTATACGGGGAAGGCGGCGTAGAGAAATGGAGTTGGAAAAAGCCCGAAGAAGACGGTTCGTTCTCATATATTCCCCTGCGCGGCGATATACGTTTCAAAGACGTAATCTTCGGCTATACGCAGGAAAAGATTATTCTAAAGGATATTTCCCTGTATGCAAAGCCCGGACAGAAGATTGCCTTTGTGGGAGCCACCGGCGCAGGAAAGACTACCATCACCAACCTCATAAACAGATTCTACGATATTCAGTCCGGCTCGATAACGTATGACGGCCTCGATATCAAGAGCATAAATAAGGACGATTTGCGCCGCTCGCTCGGCATAGTTTTGCAGGATACCCACCTCTTTACGGGTACTGTTATGGACAATATCCGCTACGGCAGATTGAATGCCACCGACGAGGAGTGTATTTCGGCGGCTAAGCTTGCAAATGCAGATTACTTTATATCGCATCTGCCCGAGGGATACAACACCATGATTAAAGGCGACGGCGCCAACCTTTCTCAGGGCCAGCGTCAGCTGCTTGCAATAGCGCGAGCGATGGTTTCGGAATGCCCCGTGCTAATTCTCGACGAGGCGACCTCCTCGATAGATACGCGTACCGAAAAGCTCATAGAGCAGGGCATGGATAAACTCATGGAGGGCCGCACGGTATTTGTCATTGCCCACCGCCTTTCCACAGTGCGCAACAGCCAGGCGATAATGGTGCTCGACCACGGCCGCATTATCGAGCGCGGCACGCACGACCAGCTCATCGAGCAGAAGGGAGTTTATTATCAGCTGTATACCGGCGCGTTTGAATTAGAATAAACTTCACAAAAATGCCGAGCAGGCCGTGCTCGGCATTTTTCGTGAGGCGGAGAAACTAAGTTTCTCTTGCCGCGATTTTTAAGGGCCCGCATTTATATAATCGCGGCAATTCACTTCCAGTGAGCTCGCTTTCGCGACAAATTGAGTCGCGCTGGCGCAGGGAAACCCTGCTGGCGCACGTTATTTATTTTAATAAATAATAAGCTCCTTCAGGTTTTCCTCGTGCGCCTCGTCTTGCTCGTTTCTTCAAGGGGCATCCATTAAAATTCCGCACAGGCCGCTGTGCGGAATTTTATACAATAATTGTCATTTCGACCGAGCGAAGCGAGAGGAGAAATCTTGCCGTCAGTTTTCTTCTGCTTTGTATAAAACAGAATAGTACAACCTTGTGAAAACATAAGTTAATTTCTGTAGATATACTGCAAGGGAGCAAAGCGAATCCGATTTAAAGCGGGGATATCGCAGCACTATCAGCGTTAAAGTCCTTGAACGTGCCGCCTGGCACGTCCTGCGGGCTTTGCCTTGATTTTGCCGCAATCTGCCCGCTTTAAATTGCGTAGCACCTTTAAATAGTGTATTTTGCGGCGAATTGGCGCGATGACGAAGCAGTAATACTCTCTGCGGTATTGCAATGAGGAAGAGCGACAAGGCATGCAAAAGACGCATTTAAAGGCGGGTTCGTTTTATTCCCTCGCAGTATCTGGGAGGGAACTTATGTTTTTTGATTTTTTAAGCCTCATTTTCGGTAAAATTTTTCTATTTACAGGCCTTGTTCAGGGCAAAGGCTCATTCCCAAAGCCTCTCTCGGCAGAGGAAGAGAAAAAGTATCTCGAGGCTGCCCGCGCCGGCGATAACGAGGCAAAAAACATTCTCATAAAGCATAATATGCGTCTGGTCGCCCATATCGCAAAAAAATACAGCGGCGCGGCCGAGGCGGACGATTTGATTTCCGTAGGTTCGATAGGGCTCATCAAGGCAATAAACACCTATAAGGAGGGCAAGGGTACCCAGCTTGCTACCTATACCGCCCGCTGTATAGAGAACGAAATTTTAATGCTCATACGCACGGGCAAAAAACATAAGAACAATCTCTCTCTGTCCGAGCCCGTCGGCGTGGATAAGGACGGCAACGAGCTTACTTTAATTGACCTCTTGTCCGAAAAGGAGGAGAGTGTTTTCGCTCAGGTTGAAAAGTCTATCCAGCGCGAAAAGTTTGTAAAGCTTTTAAGCGGCATACTCACCGAGCGCGAGTTTGCCATAATCTGTATGCGTTACGGACTGCTGGACGACTATCCAGAGCCTCAGCGCGAGGTGGCGAAAAAGCTCGGAATATCGCGCTCCTACATCTCGCGCATTGAAAAGCGCGCCATTGAAAAGGCGCGCAAAAAACTCAATAAGGAAGATTTTTTCACCGATTGACCTTGACACATCAATTTCAATCATGTTATACTCTAACTATGAAGCGTAAATTTTATGAAAATGCAATATTCTTCGGCTACTCGTATTACCGCCTTTGTTAATGCGATATTTTGCCGTGGGAAAGTTTTGCGCTTTAAAAGTGTTTTATAGCGGTTTGCCTGCGGGTGAGCCGCTTTTTTATTGCATTTTTTTAATGCAGATGTTAAAATAATAGAGTAATTTTTAAGGTAGGAAAAATTTTATGGGAATCTATGAAGAACTTAAAGAACGCGGACTTATCGCGCAGGTTACCGACGAAGAGGAGATACGCGAGCTCATAAACGGCGGCGGCGCACGCTTTTATATAGGCTTCGACCCCACTGCCGACAGTCTGCATGTCGGTCACTTCATGGCACTCTGCCTTATGAAGAGGCTGCAGATGGCCGGCAACAAACCTGTTGTGCTTGTTGGCGGCGGTACGGGTCATATCGGCGACCCCTCCGGCCGCACCGATATGCGCACCATGATGACCGACGAGGTGATAAACCACAATTGCGAGTGCTTCAAAAAGCAGATGGAACGCTTCATCGAATTCGGCGAGGGCAAGGCCATAATGGTAAACAATGCCGACTGGCTGTTAAAACTTAACTATGTCGACCTTCTGCGCGAGGTGGGGGCGTGCTTTACCGTAAACAACATGCTGCGCGCCGAGTGCTATAAACAGCGCATGGAAAAGGGCCTGTCTTTCCTTGAATTCAATTACATGATAATGCAGGCGTACGACTTCTGGTATCTGAATGAGCATTACGGCTGCAATATGCAGTTCGGCGGCGACGACCAGTGGAGCAACATGCTTGCCGGCACCGAGCTCATAAGAAAGAAGAGCGGTAAAGACGCCTATGCCATGACAATAACCTTGCTGCTCAACAATGAAGGCAAAAAGATGGGTAAAACGGCAAAGGGCGCCGTATGGCTCGACGAGAATAAAACTACTCCGTATGAGTTTTACCAGTACTGGCGCAACGTTGACGACGCCGACGTCATGAAATGCATAAAGATGCTCACGTTCATCCCCCTCGATAAGATTGCCGAGATGGAGGCGTGGGACGCAAGCCGCATAAATGAAAAGAAGGAGATTCTTGCCTTTGAGCTAACCAAACTCGTTCACGGCGAGGAAAAGGCGCAAAAGGCCATGGCACAGGCGAAAGCCGCTTTCGGCGGCGGCGGTGAACTGCCCGAAGTGGAGATATCCGTTGAAACGCCCACAATAATTCCCGTGCTCGTTGCGGCAAAGCTGTGCTCTTCCAACGGCGAGGCGAGGAGACTCATTCAGCAGGGCGGCGTGTCTATAGGCGACAATAAAGTAACCGACATAAATGCGCCGGTAAACAGCGGCGATGTCATTCACAAGGGTAAAAAACAGCACATAAAGGTAATTTTGAAGTAAATGGGATATCTGTCGGTAGGCGGAGAGCATACCAGCGAAAAGGTGATAGAGCGCTCCCGCTTTATCACAACTTCATGCCACGTTGAGGGCGAAGAACAGGCGCGCGCATTTATTGCCCGAATTTCCGGCAAGTTCAAAGACGCTACGCACAATTGCTACGCATATATAGCCGATTCAACGGGCAATGCGCCCCGCTTTTCCGACGACGGCGAGCCCGGCGGCACGGCGGGAATGCCCATTTTGGACGTTATAAAAAATAAAAGGCTCTTCTGCACGGCGGTGGTGGTAACGCGTTATTTCGGCGGCATAAAGCTGGGTGCGGGCGGATTGGTGCGCGCCTATTCGGGGTGTGCGGCTGAAAATCTCGACGGCGCGGAGAAACTTGAGTATCTTCAGTGTGAAGAGAGCGCGTACACAGTTGACTACGGCAGCGTTGATATTTTAAATCGCTATTTTTCGCAGAACGACTGCGAGGTGAAGAATATAGAATATTCTGCAGAAGTCACCTTCACCGTCGCCGTAAAAAAGGAGCTTGCGGGAAGCTTTAACGCCGCTGTTTTTGATAGGTTGAACGGAAGGATAAAGATAGAAAAACTGCGCGAATTTGAATGCGGCTTCAAGCTGTAAAAGCCGTTCATTGCCGCATATTACGGGGGCAATTCAAATTTGCAACGCGGTTTGCCGCATTTTTCGCGGTATTTGAAGAGAAATTGGCAGGGACTATGAAAATTCAGATATGCGGCTATTCGGGCAGCGGCAAATCTACGCTCGCCAGAGCGCTCGGCGAAAAATATAATATTCCCGTGCTCCATATGGACAACGTCAATTGGTACGGCGACTGGCAGTACAGGAGCTATGAGGAAAAAACGGAGATAGTAAATAAGTTCCTTTCTGAAAACGAGAGCTGGGTGATTGACGGCAACTATACTGCGGTAAGCCCTGAGCGGTTTTCTGAATGCGACGTATTTATACTTTTGCTGTTCAACCGCTTTTATTGCTTTAAAAATTGCCTGTCGCGCTATAAAAGGTATAAGGGCAGGCCGCGGACCTTCCTTGCGGCGAAAAGTTCGACTTTGAATTTGCGTGGTGGATTCTGCATGAAGGCCGCATACGCAAGCGTAGAAACAAGTTCAAAAAGTTTGCTGCAAATGCAAAGTCTGCGCTTGTGTTCAGGTCGCCAAAAGCTTTTAAAAAATGGCTCAAAGATGAGGGCATAATTCTTGATGCAACTAAGTAATTGCGGCATATATGCAGGGCAATTTAAAAATGCGGTATAATTTCGCGCACTTTTCATAGAGATTCTAAATAATATAAAAGACTAACGAAGGTTTCGTTAGTCTTTTCTTTATTTCTGAAGTTCTATTTTAGCGGCGTACTCTTCCAAAATGCGATTTATCTCTTCTTCATTTTCATAAAACGTATTATCGCACTGCTCTAAAATCTCTTCCGTTTTTTCATCATAATTATCATTTTCCTCTGAAGCCAGGTATGCCTCATAGGCCTTTATAAGCGTTTCTCTTAGCTCAGGCGGCAAAACAGTTTTCAGTGTTGACATCTCTCTGTAAATCGCTTGTACTTGAAACATTGTCGAAATATTGCAAATGTCCGCCGTTGTTAACTTCACTCTGATAGGTCATAAGCTCCGCATAAGGCGAATCTACCTGCCCCTCTGTCCACAGTTCCCACATTTTATTCCATTTGAGTTGTTTTTCTGTAAGTTTAACTCTCTTTTTCTTTAAAAAATCAAATAGTCCCATAAAATTAACTTCCCTTTCTTTTTATGTGTATATTATAATTTCTTCCGTCGGTTTCTTCTTTAAATACCTCTTTAAAATGCGTGAATATCTAACTTCAAGCGCACTGTTCGGACATGAACGCACGCACTTTAAACAGCGCACGCATTTGTTGCTAATCTTTCCGTTTTTTTATAGCTCCCGCCGGACAAACACCCCCGCATATGGCCGCAACTATTGCAGTTTTTGCCGCGCTTTATCTTGACGGTAAAGCGGCCTCTTAAGTTCGGTAAAAGCCCTGCGAACGGAGTTTTTCTGCGCTTTGGTATTGTAATAACATGAGGATGCAAAATGGCGGAAATTATATCCCCGGGAATGTCTGGCGCGGCAAAATCGTCATTCTCAATATAACTGTGCCTTGCGGGTATGTAAGCCGCCGCACACACCTTTGCATTTAAAAGCTGTGCCGCCTCGTATACGGCATTGCCCGCGCCCATTCTGCCGTAAGTTGCAATAATTGCGGTATATTCCGCGGTCAATTGTTTAAATATCGGCTTTAAAAAACTCGGCGCGCCCTGGCTGTAAACGGGAAAAACTACAACGGCCGTTCCAAATTCAAGCGGCGCGCCGCCGCGAGATAATTCAACGATATCAAGGCATTCCCAGCCCAGACTTTCAGCCATATCTTCGGCGACCTTCCTGCTTGCGCCCGTGCCCGAAAAGTAAAGCACGGCGTTCATTTAAGATACTCCAAGAGGCAAACGGTAGCAACCATGTGAGCGCCAGAACCCTCAGTTTTTTCACCTTTGAAAGGTAATATAAAAGGTAGGTGGAGTCCTTGCCCCCGGTATAAAATACTACAATGTCAAAACGCGAATGTTTTGCCCGCGGAATTTCGTCTATTATCGGCACCACACTATTTAAATTTTTTGTCTGCTCCTCTGCAGCGCATATGGGGCACAGCCCGTCGTCATCGAACTCCAGTCCCGGAATCATAAAGTTGTTTGCCGGGCACCTCTTGCAAAATTGCGCCTCATTCAGCGAGCCGGGGATTTTTCTTGGCGGCTCATCGACAATGATTCCGTTATTTACAAGTTTTATTACCGATTTTAACTGCTTTTTATCAAGTTTTATTGTTAATTTCTTCACGACAGCCGCCTGCCGTGAGTTCAGCTTTATATCATTTTTATTGAGATTTTCTCCGCGGCGCATACCATAATATACAAGTTTTTTGCCCTCAAGGCGCCAACGGCTCTGCAAAAAGTATTCCATTGTTCCCCCTATTTAAATGGCGCGGCAACTTAAAGGTTGCCGCGCCTGCAAATATTTCAAGTAGAATGATGCAATAATTATTTTATCTCCCTTATCCAGCCCTCGGGCGCGTCTATCTTGCCCATCTGTATGCCGGTCAAAGTGTCGTAAAGCTTCTGGGTCACAGGGCCCATCTTCTCCATGCCGGAGGGAATGTCTATCTCTTTGCCGTGGTCGAAAATCTTTCCAACGGGCGAAATTACGGCCGCAGTGCCGCACAGACCGCACTCGGCAAAGTTTTTCACTTCTTCAAATTTCACCGGCCTGTGTTCGACTTTCAGTCCTAAGTAGTGCTCGGCGACATAGCAGAGCGAACGCCTTGTTATCGAAGGCAGAATGGAATCGGAGAGGGGGGTGACGACCGTGCCGTCTTTGGTTATGAAAATAAAGTTTGCTCCGCCCGTCTCCTCAACGTAAGTTCTCGTGCCGGGGTCGAGGTACATATTCTCTTCAAATCCGTTGTTGTGCGCGTCAACTATGGCGTGCAGGCTCATTGCATAGTTGAGGCCGGCCTTTATATGGCCCGTGCCGCGGGGTGCCGCTCTGTCAAAGTCGGAAACACGGATGACTATGGGTTTTACACCTTCTTTAAAGTAGGGTCCCACAGGCGTTACAAACATTCTGAACTGATAGTCCTTTGCGGGTTTCACTCCTATAACTTCAGAAGAACCGAACATATACGGCCTGATATAGAGGGTCGCGCCGCTGCCGTAGGGCGGAACATAGTCGCGGTTTGCGGCAACAACTTTATCCACAGCCTCTAAAAATCTTTCCTTGGGGAATACAGGCATCTCCAGTCTTGCGGCGGATGATTCCATTCTCTCAGCGTTGAGGTCGGGGCGGAAAGTAACTATTCTTCCGTCGGCCGTCGTATATGCCTTGAGACCTTCGAAACAGGTCTGTGCATACTGCAACACGCCCGCACATTCGGAGATAACAACCTTATCGTCTTGGGTAAGATTGCCTTCGTCCCACTTGCCGTCTTTGTATTCGCTCACATAGCGATAGGGTGTTTTTATATAGCCGAAGCTTAAATTTCCCCAGTCAAGATTTGCGCTCATTTTAAGCACCTCGCAAATTAACAAAATTTTATTACACATAATTATACAACCGCACTTCGGCAATGTCAAACGCCGATTGACAAAATTTTGTGCGTTGTGTTAAAATGCTTGTATAAATATTCAGAGCTGTTGGCGTCGTCCGTAAAGAATGGCGCTGAAGGAGTTGAGGTGTCCGAAATAACGTCAATCGAGCCGCAGAAGCACGATAAAAACAGGTGCAGCATATTCATCGACGGCAGATTTTATTGCGGACTGACGCTTGAGGCTGCGATAAAACACCGCCTTAAGGCCGGCATGCACGTCGAGAAGAGCTTTTTGGACGAAATTCAGCTCGAGACGGAGAAGAGCGCCGCGCTCGACAAGGCGCTCACACATATCTCCGCGAGTATGAAAACCGAAAAGCAGATAAAAGATTTTTTGAATAAAAAAGGTTACACCGACGCGGTATGCGAATATGTGCTCGAGCGCATGCGCTACTATGGATTTTTGGACGACTACGCATATTGCAAGGCATATATTGGCGGGGTAAGCGGGCGCGGCAAGCGCCTTATTGAGGCCGACCTTTTGCGCCGCGGTGCAGATAAAGGCGCCATAGAGCGTGCTCTTTCGGAAATGGAGGAGGACGGCGACGGGGCGAAACAGCTTGCGCAAAAATATCTTCGCGGCAAAGAACGCACAAAAGAAAATCTGTTCAAAACTGTAAAATACCTTGCCGCCCGCGGCTATGACTATGATACCGCCCGCCGCGCGGTGCAACTTTCGGAGGACGGGGATGAAGATTATCCGTCTTGACGAGTGCGACAGCACGAATAACTATCTGAAGCGCGCAGGCCTGTCCGGCGACGTGTGCGTGGTTTCGGCGTTGCAGACAGGCGGCCGCGGCACAAAGGGCAGAAGCTTCGTTTCGGAGCGCGGTGGGTTATATGTCTCCTTTCAGCGCGAATACACGAATTTTCCCGCGCAAGAGGCGTTTAAAATTATGGTTAACGCAAGCGTGGCCGTGTGCGCGGCACTGCAGTCTTTCGGAATAGAACCGGTGATACGCTGGCCCAACGACGTGCTTGCAGGCGGACTGAAAATTTGCGGTACGCTCATCGAAAATACTCTTTCATGCGGGCATATATCGCGTTCAATTGTGGGTATAGGGATAAACGTCAGCAATGAACTGCCGCCCGACCTTTGCGGCATTGCCACGACAATGCGCGCGCAGCTTGGCAGAACAGTTCAGCCTGACGAGGTGCTTAGAGTTCTCTTTGATAATATACAGTGCAGCTACTCCGTAGGTAAATATAAAAGTTATATAAATTGGCTTGGTAAGCCCGTCAGATTATTTTACGGCGGAACTTGTAAAGAAGTAGTCGCCGTCGATATATCGGACGGAGGAGGACTTATTTGCCGCCTCGGAGATGATATTTTTACAGTGAACGCGGCGGAAGTTTCGCTCAGGGTTTAAATAACTTAAATTTGCGGCGCGCATTTTTCGGCCGCATCAAAATAGACTCAAAAGGTGGGAATATGCACAAAATTCTTTCAGTTGCGCAGATGCGCGCGGCAGACGAATACACAATCAATACGCTCGGCGTTTCTTCTAAAGAGCTTATGCGCCGCGCGGGCACGGCGATAGCCGAAGAAGTTGCGGCGGAAGTTGCTGCCGGCGATGAAGTGCTCGTGGTGTGCGGCTCAGGAAACAACGGAGGCGACGGCTATGTGTGCGCGCAGGAATTGCTTCGGCGCGGCTTCAGGGTAAAGGTGTATGCCTGCGGCGGCAATCTCTCGCCCGATTGCCTGCGCGAACGTTCCAGATACAGCGGCAGGTTTTCCGATGAAATCAAGGGCGATATAATTGTCGACTGCATTTTCGGTACGGGGCTCTGCCGCACGGTTTCGGGCGGGTATGCCGACGTCATAAACAAAATAAATTCAAGCGGCGCATATGTTGTTGCCGCGGATATTCCGAGCGGGATGTCAGGCGACGGCGGCGTGCCGCTCGGCGTGTGCGTGCGCGCCGATAAAACAGTGGCGATAGGCGAACTTAAGTACGGTTTTGCCCTCTCCGACGGCTTCGACCTGTGCGGCAAGGTTGTAAGGCGTGATATCGGCATAACTTTGCCCGAAGGAGAATATGCCTGCATTTACGGAGATGATGATATAAAAAAGTTTTTCCCCAAGCGCCCGCGCAATTCACATAAGGGTACATTCGGCACGGCAACTATGATGTGCGGCAGTCCGCAGTATATCGGTTCCGCTGCGCTCGCCGTTTCGGCGGCGCTTGTAAGCGGCTGCGGCTATGTGAAAGCTGTCTGTCCCGACGAGGTGCGCGCGGCGATTGCTTCGGGCTACCCGCAGACGGTGTTTTCACCGCAATGCGATTTAAATTCAAAGGCTGTTGCAATCGGCATGGGCTGCGGTGCATCTCAGGCGCTTCACAGCGATATCGAGCGGCTTTTGAAAGAGTATGAAGGCACTCTGATAATAGATGCCGACGGCATAAACAGCCTTGCCGGGTACGGTGTGGGAATACTGAGGAATAAAAAATGTTCGGTCATTTTAACTCCGCACATCAAAGAATTTTCGCGCATTGCAGCCATGAATACACAACAGATTCTCGCCGACCCGGTGGGTAGCGCTGAAAAATTCGCGAGGGAATATGGCGTAACTATTGCATTAAAGGGTGCGGGGACAATTATATCCGACGGTATTCATACGGCGTTGAACACGCGCGGTTGTTCAGCGCTTGCAAAGGCGGGCAGCGGAGATATGCTCGCGGGTTTCATGTGCGGCACTATTGCGCGCGGGCTTACTGCTTTCGAGGGCGCTGTGTGCGCGGCATATGTATTGGGCGCCGCTTCGGAGCTTGCCGCTGGCAAGCTCACCGAATACTGCGTAACCCATAGGGACATATTAAAAAATATTCCGGCGGCAATTAAAAATATTATCGCATGAGTGCGGACGCGCTGTATAAAATCTGCTGTTTTGTCAACAATAAAATCAGGCGGTTACATATAATAGAGTATAAAAGCTGCCTGTGACGGCAAGTTTGGCTTGCCGCACAAAGAGGTTGATATGAACGTCAAGCGCGGTGAACTTTACTACGCAGACCTGTCGCCCGTGGTGGGCAGCGAACAAGGGGGCGTGCGCCCCGTACTGATAGTCCAGAACGACGTGGGCAATAAATATTCCCCCACAATAATCGCAGCTGCGGTAACGAGCAAAATAAACAAGGCAAAGCTGCCCACGCACATCGAGCTGCCAAAAAGCTCATACGGACTGATGAAAGATTCGGTAATTCTGCTCGAGCAGATACGCACGCTCGATAAGCGCAGACTAAAGGAACGCATAGGCGAGCTGAACGAAAACACCATGCACAAGGTAGACAGGGCAATTTTGATAAGCCTCGGTTTCACCCCGCCGCAGTGATTATTATGCTTTAAAAATATCATAAAGGCCGCGGAGGCAATACTTGTCTCCGCGGCTTGCGTTTTATTATGCAATTATATAATATACGGGTCTATCTGTGATACGCTTTCATCCATATCGAGCCATGCTCTGGCGCATGCGAGGTCAAGTCCGTCGTCAATGTCAATAGACGTACGTTTATCCAAAATGTATCGGTAAGGATTCCTGCCGTGGAAATACTTCCATTCAATCATTTTCTCTCTCGGAGCAAGCAATATTCCGTCTGTTACAAAATACAGAGGCGGCAGTTGTTGAGATGGAACGTGTTTTATTCCAAGTTCATAGTTAACTGGGCCGTTGTCATCCCAAAGATATCTTTTGAATTTCTCCATGGAAACAAGAGAGTCATATCCGTTATTCAAGGCATTAAAGTAAAGCGATATTGCCTCACGGTAATTTTTGGGAAATACAAGCGGCGCCGTGCAAGTCGCCCATAATATATGTTTTCCGGGCACATTTTCGCATACGTGCGCTACCACTTCGCCGAAAGTTTTGCTTTTTTCGTCGCAAAATTCGGGGGCGCGTTTGTGCGTGTTTACTCCCTGCGACTTCGCCATGGCGAGCATAAGGTCGCTGTCGGAGGAAACTACGATATTCGAAATTTCTTTAACTTGCTTCAATTGATTAATCTTATTAATCAGTAAATTTGTTCCAGCGAAAGGCGCGACATTTTTGTTTTTTAGTCTTCTGCTTCCTTCCCGCACGGGGATGACTGCTGTGATTGAGCTGTTCATAACTTATCCTCACATATTTTGAATCAATTTATAGGTCTGATTTGTATAGTTAAAATATTCGCTGTAGCGAAAATTTTTAATTGTTTGTACCGTGTCCGGGTCTTTACAGAAAACATGAATTTTTTCAATATTATTTCTGTTGATTTTTCCGTCGGTAACACGAAAAAATTTTAATGTGATGAAATAATTGCTGAAATGTTCAAATCCTTCGAATATAAAGTTTTTTTTGTCGGCCGAATCGAGGAAGATAATAACGGCATTGTTATTTAAATTTTCCATCGACTTTATAAGTTTATCTTTGTCGGCGGTACCGTTCCATAAATAATTATCGATAATTGTTATGCTGTCCGGCTCAAACACATTTAAGTTTGCCCATACAGAATGTAATTTATGGCTTGCAAATTTGTTGTCCTGCATTCCCCAAATCAGTTTGTTGTGCATACCGTGGTGATAATATTTGTTGTAGTCGGGTTGCAAAAAACATTCAAGTCTCATTGCAAAAAATAGCCTCAGGCATACCTTTTCACAATAAAACAATTCAAAAGAAATAAAATATTTGCATCCGTATATTCCCGTAGGTATTCCCGACGATGAAGTTCCCATGATATTATCTATCTGATACTGCGGTAACAAATCAATAAATTCAGAGGGAAAATAGCCGGGGATGATAAACGATTTTCCAAAATACTCTGCAGCCTCTTGCGCGGTGATAAGGGCGTTCGGGTGTGGCTTGAGCAAAAGCGTATGCGATGAGTTGCAAAATAAATCTAATAACAATTGATAGCAATATAAATAATCTTTTTTGTTAAACTTTTTTTCGCCGCATATCCAATAAGAAGAAAAAACTAATAAATTGCATAGTTCAGGCCGTTTGTCCGTGGCGTATTCAAATCCATATAAGGATAATAATAATTTTTTGAATTTATTGCTTAAATTTAATTTAAGCTTGTTGAAGTCAATTGACGGCCTGCCGGCTTGACTGTCGGAACTTTTGTAAATGACTTTGCAGTTATCCGCTTTGCAGCCATAAGCGAGCGCCTTGTATTTTTCGATGACCTTGTCGTAATATTTCCAGTGTTCCGTTGCATTTATGTTATATCTGTCGCGTGAGAACATTCCGAAAGCGTCAATAAACGTGAGGGGGAGATTATTCATCAGCGCATATGCGCCGAAAGCATTAAAAGTGTCGAACAATGTGTAAATTTTTTCTGCATCATTCAAATTTACGTTGTTTCGTTTTATAAGGTCATCAAAAAAACTTTTAATATGGGTTTCGGCGCATTGTTCGCTGTTTTCGTCTATAAATTCGCGGTCTGAATAGATAATAGTATTTGCAAAATCACTGGCGCGCTGTGCAAATTTCCGCAAAAATATTTTTCCGTCATCATTGAAAATAATTTCATCTGCAAAAATTATACACTTTTCATTTTGATGATAGTTGAAATGGATGAGCAATGCTTTTGCAAGCGCTCCCAAGTGCCCTATATGATAGATAATCAAGTTCGCATCTCCTTCGTGCGGAAATTACTTCTTTCTTAATTTTTTCCGGAATGCTTTATTGTCAAACAGGAAGTAATACAGTCCTTTTTTGAATTTTGAAAAATTCTGAACTCTGTCAACTTCAACAACTTTAGTGTTATATACTGCGTTACCGTTGCCGCTGCTTTCATGAACGCATTCAGCGGCATATAAATCGTTGTTCCAAAATTCGTAGGCGTTTACCTTTTTCCCGAAACCAAGGTCGTCTTCAAACTCAACGCATCTGAATATTTGCCTGTCTATCATCTTTGAATAATGCAGGTAATATTCAAACGGCAGCGCCATGTCGGTATTTCTGAAAGGTATCATTGCGCAGTCTTCGTAAAAGAAATGCAAATAATCTTTTATGAAATCTAAAGCCGCCCGTTGCAAACAGCTTGTCATAAATTTTTCCGCGACATTCGGGTGATATTTTTCAAAAACAGGGAGCGTATTGCCGCATTCAAATTTGTAGCCGACGACGGACGGACCCGTTTTCATAAAGGCATATTCACGTATGACGCCTGTAATTCTGGGTTTGTAGTCATAGAAACAGAGGTTGCTGAAATGCGACGTACGTTTGCGGTCGTCGAGCATCTGTGTGTTTGCGTGCACATACAGGCTGTTCAACGGATAACCCAATAATTTTGATAGTGAAGATTCGCTTCTGCCGTTATATCCGATGTCGAACATGACGCTGTTTCTGGGTATCAGCGTTTGAAAATGATTTTTAATTTTTTTATTATAATCGGCTAAATTACATTCATTGATATAACCGCTCAATATATTCAATATTTTTATAAAATCAACTTTATCCTTAAAATTATAGTCAAGCAGCGGTCTGCTCAGTTTCAATAATTTTTCAACGGACGGGGTGTCCTGTTTGTAAAACGGCCTTAAAATATTATCGAGTTTACGCGGGGACATGCTGTCGAAATTCAACTTTGCGCTTATTGAATAGATATCGTTAAGCGAAACGATGTCTGTAAATAAGAGTGATTTTCTCGATACATATAAATAATTTGCGTCGGGCAATGATGCGTCGTGCTTTTTGAAAATATTGTATGCGCACATCGGCAGATAGCCGTCCCGGGCGACAAACTGAACGGAAGAGTATCTGTTGGTTTTAACTTCGGCTATTATCCAGTTTGTAATTGCAAGCAGATACGGCCCCAGCGCCGCATATCCTATGCGGTACGGATTGGCGTCGTAGTCGGTGTCGCGCCGTATATTTATATAGGGATTGTCGTAAAGTTTGTTTGCAATAAGAGCCGCCGCGCACCGCAATCCGAGGTAACTTTTAAATGCGTTGTTCATATCCTGCATATTGCCGCAGTTATTATATATTGAATTAAATGCTTCGCCGCCGTATATTCCGGGGTTTCCGTTCCTCAGCATATCTGTTGCCTTTGCCAGGTGAAAGGCTTTCCAGCCTGCGGCTTTGGCCGATTCTATATCGCTGTGCCAGTTGTCGCCTATGTGAATAAAATGCTCCGGAGCGAGTTTGTATTTGCGTTGAATATATTTGTACAGGCTTTGGGTGCCTTTGCTCAGCCGAAGGGAAGACGACAGGAATAAACTACCCTCGGTATAACCGTTTAAGTTCAATATTTTTTCTACAATATTTTCCGGCAGGTACATATCGGAGGTGAAAATAATAGTTTTGCCCTGCTGTTTTGCAAGCTCGTAAAGCTGTTTGCCCATTTGCCTGGGATAGCAATATTTAATTTCATATTCCAGCTCTCGTTGCTTGATTTGTTCGAGAATCGGCGTGGAAAAATTAAAATATTTGTTGAGCGTATAATAAATTTCGTCAAGGGTTATATCTTCGTAGGCGCGGTAAGTCTGCCTGATTTCATCCCTGCATATTTGTTCGGCCTCTATTCTGAGTTTTGCAAAATCTATAAATGTGTTGGAGTTTATGAGCCGGTTGAATTCGTCATTCAGAAGATAAAATAAATCAGACGGAATAAAAAACGGGCGGAGCAGAAGGGTGTCGAAGATATCAAAGCTTACAATTTTAATATTTTTGTCGCATATATTATTTTTTATATCTTCAAGCCAGTCAAAAATATTTCCTGCCTGCGACTCTATTGAATAGAAATAAGAGTCCGTTTGAGGATTGCTTTCAAGCGGAATGTCTTTATCGATAGAAAAATATTTTCTTATATTTTTTTCGTAATTGCGAATAGATTTTGTGCTGTCGTTGTAAATTTTTGCGTATGATATTTTCCACGCTTCAAAATCTTTTTTATGCCCGTCGAATTTACCGGCGAGTTCGAGCTGGTTCTTCATAAAATCAAAGGCTCGCAGAACGTCAGCTATTTTTTTCTCCACGCTTTCAAGCGGGCTTCCTTCAACTTTGGTGCTCTGATTCTCGTTTTTGCAGTAGTAGTATAATGCGCCCTCGGTGACATTGCTCACCTTTTTTGCCCTGCACCAGACGGCGGAGGAAAACGCAATATCTTCACACATGGTAAAGTGCACATTGTCATCGGCAAATTGTTTCAATGTATTAAAAGCGTCGAGCCATAGCTCCATGCTATAGAGCTTATTCCATACGAGGTGCCATGAAAAACAACTGCCCTGTTGACCCATGAAAGTGTTTAAAACCTCGTCGCCTTCAATTTCCAAAGGGTTGCGTGTAGGGTCGAGATTTTCATATGTTTTATCGCCGTTTATCTGCACGAACATCCACTGGCCTATCACTATATCGGCTTCGGCGTTGAGGGCTTTTTCTACCAACAGGCGAATCCAGTCTTTTGAAATATAGTCGTCGCTGTCGATAAAAAGCACATATCTGCCCGACGATTCGGCGATTCCGCTCACCCTGGCGTTGAATAACCCTTTGTTTTCCTTGTGCGTTATAATCTTGACTCTGCTATCCCAATTGCGATACTCCTGCAAAATCTGTGCGCAGCCGTCGGGGCTTGCGTCGTCAACGCATATGAGCTCTATGTTTTTATAGCTCTGCCATATTATGCTGTCCAGACAGCGGCGCAGGTATTTTTCGGTTTTATAAACAGGTACTATCACAGATACAAGCGGCGTTTCGTTTTGAATTTTGACTTGACTATTCTGTTTCATTTCATTCCTCGTCCAAATTGTGTGAATATATAATTTGCGCAATCATATGCTGCGGTTATCAAATTTGCGCATATGATAATAAAAGCTTGATTGTTTCATGCCGGTCAGCGCGAGCGCCTCGGACAGCGAAAGTTTGCGCTGTCTGTATTTTTCAGCAACTTCGATAAATTTATCGTCATATTTTTTCGGCGGCCTGCCGAATTTTACGCCGCGCTGTCTGGCCGACTCTATTCCCTTTGCCTGACTGGCGCTGCGTGCGCGCTGTCTGTCGGCATAGTAGTTCAGCAGCTGCCCAACGGCCGAAACTATAAGCTTTCTGTCGGAGCTTACCCTCGTATCGATTGCGGGCATGTCGGCAATGCATATGTCGGCACCGATGGCTTCTGTAATGCGCAGCCAGTCGCGGGCAATGCACTCATATCCGTCGCCGAGCGAGGAGAGAGATTTTATAACCAACAGGTCGCCTCTGCAAATTTTCTGCAATAATTCAAAATATTGCTTTCTTCCGCCGCGCCCTTCATCAATATAAATATGGTCTTTGCCCACTCCGTACTGAGCCATGAGCTGCATTTGTTTTTTAACGGTCGGCCCGCCGGGAGCGTTCCTTATATATCCGTATTTTGCCAATGTAAACCTCCGCAGATACAGTAATTCAGGAAACGTGTACTTTTACTGACTGAAATTTTTTGTGCGATTTATATTGCAAAATTCAATATATTGTGGTAAAATTGTCATTGTTAAAGCTGTTTGCGCATACAGCGGTACAGGCAGTAAAAGTACGCTTAAATTGACCGTAAGACGGAAGATTTGCGTTTTGCCGCGGGGGTGGTGAGGCGAATGTCTTTTAAGGCTATTATGAGCAGAATTGCGGCAGATAACCGCGTTTATATTAAATTAAATAAAGATAAAAAGCCGGCCGCGCAATGATTGCGCGGCCGGCTTTGCTATTATCAGCTTTGAGCTGCAAGTAAGAGCCGACGGGCGCAGAATTCTGCGCCCGCCGGCTCTTTTGCGGATAAATTTTATAATTATCAGTTGTTTTCCGGTCTCTCATGTGCAGGTCTTGCCACAAAAGACGCTGCGATTTTTGCCGCGGAATTATTCATGGCGGCGAGCAGTCCTTCGGCCCCCTGCAGGGTCTGTCCTGCCCGTTCGCTCCATTGCGGCGCCTTCATCTTTGTGTTGGCAAACTTGCTTGCCCACATGTCCGCAAGGTTGAGGACATATGCATACGGGTAAATCTTGGCAAAGAGGCAGGGCTCAGTCTTCAGTAAATCGCGCATATCAGGCTCTGTTGCCTTAAGTATAAACTGCCTGAGACTGAGTATTTCGCTCAGCTGCCTGTTGTAGTTTTCGTTCCTTTCTATTATAAAGGCCGAGCATGCCGCGCCGCCGAAAGCGGTAAAAGCAATCAGTATGCGCGGCGCAAGGGCAATTATATGGTCGGGTATAACAAGGGCGTAAACGGCCGTGCCGCCTCCGTAAACTGCTATGATTAAGGCAATATAAACGGCTTTTCCCCGCACGCCGAACTTAAATCTGTTGTATAAAAGTGTTTCGGCAAGGCCATATACGATAAGCGCGGGTAAAAGAAAAATGAATCCTGTAAGGGTGGAGTAGGTTCCCGCCTCGCCGAAGGCGGCGAATATTGCGGGATAGATGCCCGGCGTCAGTCCGAATATCAGCGCAAACAGAACGGAGACGCCTATGCTTGCGCTTGAAAAGGAACCGCGCGTCTTTTCGTCGGCGGCTCTTTTGACAGAGACGGCAACGTTGAACAGGCTTTCGCCCTCAAATATAAAATAGTTTCTTCTGCGGAAGATGCCGTAGAACAACTTCTGTTCATAATCGGGCGCCATGGCGGGAAGGTTTCTCAATTTGGTGACAGCGGGCTTTTTTCCGCCCATGTCCAGTTTTATGTAACCGTTGTTTGCCCAGTAGAATATGAGGGCCGCCACGTCTGAATCATGAGCCTTGTTGTCGATAAGCTTGCCCATAAGTAGCGGGTCCATATCGTCGGCGGCATTTGCGGCAGAATTGATTTGCAGCCTGTGCCTGTTGAAAACTGTAAATTTCAGTGCGAGCATTACACACGCCGCACCGCCGGTGGCAATCAGGGCATACCATCCCCCTGCGCCGGCCGGATTTAAAACCACGGCGGTTTCCCCCGGGCTCTCTCCGCTCCCGAGCGCAAATGCGTAATATGCTCCTCCCGCCGCACAAATAAACGCCGCGGCGGCAATAAGAATCAGCAGCGCAAAAAGCGCCGTGCGCGTCTTTTTCATCACTTTCCCCTGTAACAAAGGCGGCCGCCTTAATTTTAATCTTACGGTTGCACGCGTGCTTTAAAATGCGTTCTTTTTGAGTTCGGCTATGGCATTTTTTAAAAAGAATTCAGCCGTACTGTCCTTTCTCACCGCCCCGAGCGCTTCGTCGAACGTAAACCATTTAATTTCGTCTATTTCCTCGGCGTCTATTTCGGGTTCACCGTTTTCAGCCATAGACAAAAAATTGAGCATGAGCACATTTCTCGGCTCGTGATAGCGTGAACTCATGAATTTGTATTTGACGGTGTTGAGCTTTGTCTCCTCTTTGAACTCGCGGGTGACGGCCTTTTCGGCAGTTTCGCCCTTTTTGATATATCCTGCAAAGAGGATAAAGTCGCTCTGGGCTTTGTGCTTTGCAAGCAGTATTTTATCCTTGCTCCTGTTTGTAACCACCATGCTCACCGCAGTGGCAAACTGTGGGAAGCGGTATTCGTTGCATTTTTTGCAGAAGGGGACAAGCCCTTCCCTGTGATTGAACATCAGCGTAAGTTTTTCTCCGCATTCGGTGCAATACAATTTTGTGTCCTCCTTAATATAAAGCTTAATCTCATATATTTGCGCTGCCGTTGACGTGTCGGATAGTTGAAAACGGGCATCATATGGCGGCGCCAATAATCATATTGTAACTACACATATTTATTATAAAACATTTTTTTCATTTTTTCAATATGTTGGCGCAAATTTAACACCGGCTTGACATATTTTTTACTATAATATATAATTGTGTGAAACAATTATTATGCTTGATATATTATTGAGAGGCTTGATTGTCTATGACATATTCCCGTGCCAAAGCGCTGTTGCAGCAATACGGCCAAACGCAGGTTCTTGAATACTATGACGAACTGAACGCCGGACAGCAGAGCGCTCTTCTCAGCCAGATTGAAAATATCGATTTTTCCAATTTGGCGCCCGGCGGAGAACAAACAATGCCGCTCGGAGAACTTTCGCCCGTGCCCGCGCTCTCTTGCGCGGACGTCGAACGCGATAAGGAGCGATATGTCGCCGAGGGTCTGAAGGCTATCCGTTCGGGCAAGGTCGCCGCCGTACTTCTGGCAGGCGGACAGGGCACAAGGCTGGGCTCAGATAAGCCTAAGGGTATGTTCAATATGGGGCTTTCCCGCGAGCTTTCTATATTTGCCTGCCAGTTTATTAACATAAAAAAAGTTACCGATATGGCGGGAGTGTGCTTCCACATATTCGTAATGACGAGCGTGCTCAATCACGACGATACCGCAGCCTTTTTCAAAGAAAATGATTTCTTCGGCTATCCTTCCGATAAAATACACTTCTTTGTTCAGGAGATGGCGCCTAACTGCGATATTTGCGGCAAACTTCTGCTCGAGAGCAAGTGGAAGATATCTTCCTCGCCCAACGGCAACGGCGGTTGGTATTCTTCGCTTGTAAAGGGCGGCTTCGGCGCGCTTTTGGAAGACGAGGGCATAGAGTGGCTCAATGTCTACAGCGTCGATAACGTGCTTCAGCGGATATGCGACCCCGTGTTTGTGGGCGCGACCATAGAGAGCGGATGCAACTGTTCTTCAAAGGTGGTAAAAAAGGTCTCCCCCGAAGAGAGGGTGGGGGTGCTCTGTATGCAGAACGGGCAGCCTTCAATCGTGGAGTACTATGAGATGCCTCCGGAAAAGGCGGCGCTCCGCCGCCCCGACGGTGAACTCGTGTTTGCTTACGGCGTCACCCTCAATTATCTTTTCCGCGTAGAGCTTTTAAATAAAACTCTTGCAAAAAAACTGCCCGTTCACCGCTCGCTCAAAATAATTCCGTATATGTCGGAAGGCAGACTGGTCATTCCGCAGGAGCCTAACGGCTATAAGTCGGAATTGCTCGTGCTCGATATGATAAAATTTATGGGCAGCTGTCTTGCTGTCGAAGTGGTGCGGGAGAGCGAGTTTGCTCCCGTTAAAAACAGAACGGGTGCCGACAGCGTTGAAACCGCGCGCACTCTGCTGCAAAAAAACGGCGTTCGGCTGTGAGAATAAAATTTTTTAGCTTATGCACTTTCAGGAGACCAGATGAAAAAAATATTCAAATGCGCGGCCGCTGTTGCCGCCGCGGCAGCAATTGCACTCACGCCCGCGCTTGCCGGCTGTACTCAGATTTCATATTCTTCGGGCGGCACGGTATCGATACGCGACGTTTATGAGGAGGTCAAGGCCGAAACAGGCAATGAGGAACTCACTTTTCTCGAATTTTTAGAGGAGTATCTCGGTTACAGCGGCAGTCAGGCTGAGGAGCTCGCCTCCCTCAAATCGACGATAAACCGCTCTATGCTTTCGGCGGTCTCCGTGCTTGCCGATTTCAGCGTTCCCGCCCAGCCTCCGTTTGCTGGCGCAGATGAAGTTTCATCTGTAGGTTCGGGCGTAATTATCGATATAGATAAGCAGGCCGGCGATATGTATGTCGTCACAAACGCTCATGTAGTGTTTTATAACGACGCCTACGACGAATTTTCAACGGATGTGAGCGTATATCTGTTCGGTTATGAGTATGAGTCGTGGACGGAGAACGGCCAGTATTATTTCAGCGAGGGTCAGCCGGTAACGGCCGAGGTGATAGGAGCGTCGCTCACATACGACATAGCCGTGCTGAAGGTGGCTGACAGCGACCTTGTGCGCAACAGCTACGCCGTCGCCGCAGAATGGACGGACGAAGAGGAGATAGATATCGGCGAGACGGTGTATGCCATCGGAAATCCGCTGGACGAAGCGCTCGGTGCCACGACAGGCATAGTCAGCAGGCAGAGTCAGAACATATCTATAGATATGTACGACACCGATGATACCTCCGACGATTTTAATTACAGGGTAATGCGGACGGATGTTCCCATTAACGAAGGCAACTCCGGCGGAGGGCTTTTCGACAGTGACGGGAAAATTGTAGGCATAGTTAATGCAAAGACGATAGGCGAGGACGTAGACAGTATGTCTTACGCCATTCCCGCGTCGGTAGCCCGTCGTGCCGCGGAAAACATGATAAGCGCCTACGAGCGGACGGGGCAGGCAAATATTTATATTTCCCGTCCTGTAATCGGAGTGACGGTAACGTCGAACGGCACAGCTCCGTCGGTAGACGAAATCGGCATGGTGTCTGTCGAAGAACTTGCATCCGTAAGCTCGATACAGCCAGGCAGCATTATGCGCGGCCTTCTTGAGGAGAACGATATCCTCACAAATATCGCGCTTTACAACGGGGATGAAAAGGTAGAGGATGTAAAAATCGTTCGGATAGAGACTATTTCAGAGGTATTGCTCGCCGCGCGTGCGGGTTATACGCTGGAACTTACTGTGCTCCGTGCCGATTCTTCAGCCGAAGAGGGAATGGCCGAGCTGACATTTTCGGCCGAAATTCCTTCAAATATTTTTTCGTCGTTTATCTGATTAAAACTATTCTAAATATAAGAACAGCCGCCGCAAGTTTTTCTTGCGGCGGCAAATTTTTTGTTTTCTTTAATGCTGTTTTCAGTTGAGAACGTACGGCGTAACCTGATATACATAATAGTTCAGCCAGTTTATGTAAAAAAGGTTGGCGGTAGACGTCCAGTTCATCTTCACTGCGGTGTGTGTGGAGTCGGTAAAATAATTTACCGGCGGCTGAATGTCAAGCCCCTTGGCCCTGTCGCGCTCGTATTCATTTTTGAGCGTGTCGCGGTCATACTCCATATGTCCCATTACAAATACGCGCTTATTGTCCTCGCTCTTTATTATAGATGCGCCCGCACGTTTGGAGTAGGCTAAAATTTTCAGCTCCTTAATATGCTTGATATCCTCTGCATACACCACGGTGTGGCGGGAGTGCGGCATGTGGAATTCGTCGGAAATGCCCCTCATAAGCGGTTCGGGAACTTCGCCGCGTATGCGCTGGTGGGCGAATATGCCGAAGCATTTCTGCTTTAGTGGGTGCTTTTTTATGCCGTAAAAATAGTGCAGCGCCGCCTGTGCGCCCCAGCAGATGAAGAGGGTAGAGGTAACGTGCGTGTCTGTCCAGTCAAGAATCTCCTTGAGCTCGTCCCAATATGCGACCTCTTCGAACTCCATGTTCTCCACGGGCGCGCCCGTGACTATCATGCCGTCGAAACGCTTGCCCTTAACGTCTTCAAAGTTCTTGTAAAAGCGCTCAAGATGCTGCTGTTCGGTGTGCGTGCTCCTGTATGTGGAGGTCTTTATAAGCGTTATGTTCACCTGCAGCGGGCTGTTTGAAAGCAGCCGCATGAACTGCGTCTCCGTCGTCTCCTTAGTGGGCATAAGGTTGAGTATGGCTATCTCTATCGGCCTTATTTCCTGCGAATGAGCTCTTTCCCTGTCCATCACGAAGCATCGCTCGCCGGTGAGTATTTTAAATGCCGGGATGTCTTTATCAATGACTATGGGCATGGCTCACCTTCAAACGCGCTCAAGCGCGCCCGCGATGTCGGCGATGATATCGTCGGCGTTCTCTATTCCGACGGAGAGGCGCACAAGGTTTGCAGGCACGCCCGCCATCTCCAGCTCATGTTCGGAAAGCTGTCTGTGCGTGGTGGATGCGGGGTGAAGCACGCAGCTGCGCACATCGGCTACGTGCGTCTCCTGCGTGATAAGCTCAAGGTGTTCCATAAATGCGCGGCACTCATCAATTTTGCCCTTGATTCCGAAGCTCAGCATGCCTCCCTGCCCCTTGGGGAGGTATTTGTCTGCCAGCGCGTGGTATTTGTTGCCGGGCAACGAGGGGTGCTTAACCCACTCAACTTTGGGATGAGTGGCAAGGAAGGCCGCAACTTTTTTCGCGTTTTCCGAATGCCTCTCCATGCGCAGTGCGAGCGTGTCGCAACCGATAAATGAGATATAAGCGTTCATGGGCGACATGATGGCTCCCAAATCGCGTATGAGCTGTGCTCTGCACTTTGTGGCAAACGGCACGGCAAGGTCGGCGTAAACCAGTCCGTGGTAGCTCTCGTCAGGCACGTTGAAAGCGGGGTAGCGGGGGTTGCCCTTAAAGTTAAACGTTCCCGCGTCAACAATCATTCCGCCGAGCGCCGCGGCATGGCCGTCCATGTATTTCGATGTGGAGTAGATAATAACATTGGCGCCGAATTCTTTCGGCCTGCACAGAACGGGAGTGGCAAGGGTGTTGTCGACGATGAACACAAGCCCGTTTCTTTTCGCAATAGCCGAAAGTTTATCAAAGTCCAGCACGACCATGGAGGGATTTGCTATCGTTTCGGCAATTATAAATTTGGTTTTGTCGTCTATGAGTGACTGAATGTGTTCTGCGCTGTCGTCGGGGTCGAAAAATCTGCACTCTATTCCGAGCTTGGGCAGGGTGGTTCCGAACAGATTGAAAGTGCCTCCGTATACTGCCTGACTGCACAGGATATTATCGCCCGAGCCGGCTATAGTCAGCGCCGCCAGCGTCGTTGCCGACATGCCGCTTGCACAGCCTACGGCCGCAACCGCCCCGTCGAGCGCCGCCACCTTGCCCTCGAAAGCGGCAACGGTGGGATTGGCAAGGCGGGAGTAGAAGTATCCGTCGCTCTTTAAATCAAAGCAGTCTGCCATGGCCTGGCTGTCGCCGTAGAAAAAGGTAGTGCTCTGGCATATTGAGGGGATTCTGCTCTCCCCCGTCGCGGGGTGCCAGCCCGCCTGTACGCAAAGCGTATCCTGTCTGTAATCTTTCATATGTCAAAACCTCGGATGTTGATTTTAATCGTTATTCTTCAGTAATCTTTGAGTTGCCTTTCGGTGTCGCGCTTCAAATCGCGCTCCTTAATCGTGCGTTTTTTATCGAAGACCTGCTTGCCGCGGCAGAGTGCTATCTCCGCCTTCACCAGCCCGTCGGAAAAGTAGAGCGAGAGGGGTACGACGGTCATGCCTTTGGCATTAACCTTGCCGGCAATCCTCGATATTTCATATTTGTGCAGGAGCAGCTTTCTGTCGCGCTTGGAATCGCGTGAGTTAAAAGCTCCCGCCTTGTCGTAAACGGCTATGTGCGCGTTTTTCAAAAATATTTCGCCGCCCGTGAGATAGCAGAAACTATCCTTGAGGCTGCAGTTGCCCCGCCTCAAAGATTTGACTTCCGCTCCCTCGAGCGCTATTCCCGCCTCGAATTTTTCCTCTATGAAATATTCGAACGAGGCCTGTCTGTTAACGGCTATGGTCTTTTTCATATCCTATTCATTATAGCATAAATTGCGCGCTTGTAAACGGTTTTTTACCGCATTTGCCGCCTTTGCCTGCTTTTTACAGATTTCCCTGAGTTTTTATTTCCGTGCTTTGCGTGCCCGCCCGTCGTCGCGGCGGCCTTTCTGCGCGGCTTGCGTTCCTTTCCTGCCTCATTGCCCTTTTGCCTTCCCGCGCCGGTTTCTTCATCAATGTCTGCAAGCGAAAATTCGGGGCGCATGTTGCCCCAGTCGCACCCGTCGACGCGTATCTTAATTGCATCGCCGAGGCAGAAAGTCCGCTCGCCCTTTAAAGTAAACTTGTCTTCAAGGTATTCGTAACTTCCGCCGGGCAATTTTTCAAGGCGAATCAAGCCCTCGACGGTGTTGCTCAGTTCGGCAAATATCCCGAATGCCGTCACGCCGGAAATTGTCGCGTCAAACTCCTCGCCTATGCGGTCGCTCATGTATACCGTTTTGTACAGACTGTCGACATCGCGTTCGGCTCCGTCGGCGTTTCGTTCGCACAGAGAACAGTGGGCCGCCTCTTCCGCGGCAACGCCGCCGTACTTTTCGCGCATTGCGTCTATCTCTCCGTGCAGTATGCCCTTTATTATTCGGTGGATAAACAGGTCGGGATAGCGGCGTATTGGCGAGGTGAAGTGGCAATAGCAGGGACTTGCTATGCCGAAGTGCCCTAAATTGCGTTCAAAGTACCGCGCTTTCTGCATGGTGCGGAGCATAACTTTGTTGACCGCGCCCTCACACGGCTTGCCCGCAATATTATTCAATATGCGCTGAAATTCCTTCGGCTGCGGCTGGTCTGCGCTTATCCGTCCTCCTATGCCCAAATCGCTTAAAAACGACAGAAAGGCTTCAACTTTTTCGGGTGCGGGCGGTTCGTGTACTCTGAACATGGCGGGTACGCGTTTTTTCTCCATATACTCGGCAACAGCCTCGTTTGCACATATCATGAACTGTTCGATTATCTTTTCGGATATCGTGCGCTCATAGTCGGGAATGACTATTTCTCCGCGTTCATCGAGGTATATGTGCACCTCTTTCACGCTCAGGTCTATGTTCCCCAACCTCTCGCGGCGGGCGGTAAGAATGCCGCACAACTCCTGCATATCTCCGCACATTTCAATCAGGTCGGGATATTTTTTCCTCATTTCCGCGTCGCCTTTTAACAGCGTCGTTATCTCTTTGTAGGTAGTTTTATGGTCGCTTATTATAACGCTCTCAAAAATTTCGCTCTTTAATCTCTTTCCGTCGGGAGATATGGTCATCAGGCACGAAAGCGCATAGCGCGCCTGTCCCTCATTCAGACTGCACGCCCCGTTGGAAAGCGCCTTGGGCAGCATTGGCAGCACCCTGTCGGGGAAATAAACGCTCGTGCCGCGCCTGCAGGCCTCTTCATCGAGTTTTGTTCCGCGTTTAACGTAGTGCGCCACATCGGCGATATGCACACCGAGAATAAAGTTTTCGCCCTCTCTTCTCAGCGTTACGGCGTCGTCCATGTCGCGCGTGTCCTCGCCGTCGATGGTAATGGTAAGCTCTTCGCGCAAATCGCGCCTTCTGCTTAAAGCAACTTTCTCTGCGGCGACGCTTTCCGCCTGCCTTTCAACTTCCTTCGGGAACTGTTCGTACAGCCCGTAGTTTCGTATTATAGAGAGTTCTTCGGCATAAAAATCCCCGCTTTTCCCGAGTATCTCCACAATTTTGCCGTTGGGCGCCTTGCCGTGCGGATATGCCGTAATCATGCAGACTACCTTGTCGCCGCTTTGCGCGTTCATGGCAAGGGCTGCAGGCACAAAGATTCTCGGCGCAAATTTTGCCGAATCGGGCACAACATAGCAGGCGCCGCCCACTCTCTCAAAAGTTCCCGCAACCGCCGTGCGTCCGCGGGAAAGTATTTTAATTACGCTTGCTTCGTCCTCGGTTCCCTTTATTTTGACGGCAAGTACCCTGTCTCCGTCCAATGCTCCGCGCAGCGAATGGCGGGGGATGAAGTAGTCCTTCATGTCGGCGGTCTTTCCGTCTGGGATGAGAAATGCGAATCCGCGTTCGTTGCCCTGTATAACTCCGCTCACCGCGCCTATCTGCTTAGGCGTGCAATATTCGCCTGTGTTGTTTTTCAATATAATGCCGCTCTTTTCCAGCTCCGCTAAAATGTGTTTTGCAGGTTTGCGCTCTGCGGGCTTTAAGCTGAGTATGTCGTATATCTGCTTTTCAGTTTTAAACGCCAGCTTTCCCTTTTCAAAAAGCTGTTCAATTTCCTCTTTTACATTCATAAAAATTTAACCGGTATTAGTATGCGGCACTTTTTTTGTAACAATCCGTCCCGTTATTCAAGCAAACGGCCGTGCAAAAAATCAAATGGCCGGAATATAAGTAAAAGCGGCTTTAAAAAGCCGCTTTTTTTTCATCTTTTGTGTATTGACCGCCCGCAAGCGCGATGCTTTACGGAGCAATAATCTGAATAATATAAATCACAATCGAAAGCACGCCGATTACAATCAGGCTTATCCACGACCATTTCTTGAGCTTGCTTTCGATGCTCCTGCCCTTGTTCTTGCCGAAAAAGGTTTCGCTGGTTGCCGTAATTCCCTGGATGCCGTCGGAGTTACTCTTCTGGAAGAGCACTACGAGTATGGCTACAATGGCCGCTATAAAGAGCAGTGCTATAAAGATGAGTGTAAGCGTTATATAAAGTGTATATTCTCCGGTATCCATACCGCCGGAGGTCAAAAGCGAAGTAAGCATTCTTTACCTCATAAAAATTATTAAGCTATTGCATTATAGCACAAAGGCAAGCTTATTACAAACAAAAATGCAACCAAATTTAAAATTTTTATAATATTTTGCGGCGTATTTTTCTCCTTCGGGTATCCGGAAGTTTAGTTCTGAATTTTCTCGCCTCATATCTTATCCGCTCTTCGCATGTTATCCTTAAAAGCCTGCGTTCGCCCAAAAGATTTATAACAAGTATTCCGCCGCACACAAGCGCGAGCGCTATCAGGGTGGTGTAGTGAAGAAGCTGCTCGCTTTCCCCGAGTATTATTGCGGAGAACATTGCACCGAAAAGGGGGTTGGTACTTTTAAATACTGCTACCTTGGAGACGGGGTTGTATTTTAAAAGGTAGCCCTGCAACGTGAAGGCGCACGCTGAGAGAAAAGCAAGATAAAACAGCATTGCCCAGCTTGCGCCTGAAGCGGGACGTATGCTTCCGCCCGACGCCGCGCCTATTATAACGAGGGCCAGCCCGCCGCAGAAAAACTGCCAGCCGCACAGCGTGGTAGTATTCTCGTGACGGGAAAATATTTTAACAAAGCCCGCCGCCACGGCGGCTGAAAGTCCGCTCATTATAATCAGCCCTTCGCCGACAAATTTGAAAGTAAAGTCCAGCCCGTCGAGATTCATTATCAGAACACCGCCGAAGCCGAGCACACAGCCGAAGAGCTTTACAAGCGTAAACCGTTCTGTGCGGAAGATAAAGCAGGCTGCTATTATCGTGAAAAAGACGCCGAGTCCGTTTAAAACAGAGCTCTTTACGCCCGTAAGATGTGCAAGGCCGATGTAAAAACAGGTATATTGTATAGCTGTCTGAAAGAGCGCCACAACAAGCACCCGCCAAATGTTTTTTCTTTTAGGGAGCAGAACTTTGCGTTGGGTGATTGAGCCGAATATGAGCACAAGCACCCCTGCAAGCGTAAAACGCACCCCGGCAAATAGTATGAGCGAAGAATAGGAGGCGGTGTCCACGTTGAACAGTTCATATCCAATCTTTACGCACGGAAAGGCACTGCCCCACAGCATACAGCAGAGTATCGCGCCGAAAACTACAACTATGTTTTTAGAAAAAAATCTCTCTGCGTTAAACTTCATATATCACTGAATAAGCGCCCGGCAGATACGGCGCAGGCAAATTTCGCTATCAATTATATTATTATGCTCACGATTTTGCAAATGATTTTATGTCTGTAAAATGGCTGCCGCGCGGCAAAAATTGCCGCGCGGCACAGCTATCTCATCAATTAATTGTTTTTTAATTTAATATAAATTTACTTTATAAGGCTCTTGCCGGTCATCTCTTCGGGAACGGGCAGCCCCATAACGGTGAGCAGTGTAGGGGCAAGGTCGGCAAGTATTCCGTCCTCGCGCAGCTGCGCATTCTTGTACTCGTCTGAAACAAGCACCACGGGTACGCGGTTTGTGGTGTGAGCGGTGAAAGGCGAGCCGTCGTCGTCGAGCATCCTGTCGGCATTGCCGTGGTCGGCGGTGAGCAGCGCCGAACCGCCCATTTCAAGTATCTTGTCTGTCACGCGCTTCACGCACTCGTCAACTACGTGTACTGCCTTTACCGCCGCAGGAATAACGCCCGTATGGCCCACCATATCGCAGTTGGCAAAGTTCAGAATTACAACGTCAAATTCGCCCGTTTCAAGTTCCTCTATAACTTTGTCGGTCACAAGATAAGCGCTCATCTCGGGCTGCAAATCGTATGTCGCAACCTTTGGCGAGGGTATGAGGTCGCGGACTTCGCCGACATTTGGCGCCTCTACGCCGCCGTTGAAGAAGAATGTAACGTGCGCATACTTCTCCGTCTCGGCAATTCTCAGCTGTTTCTTGCCGAGGGATGCAAGGTATTCGCCGAGCGTGTTTTTCAGCTGAGTTTTGGGGAAAGCTATCTCAACTCCCTCAAACTGCGCGTCGTACACAGTGAAGCACACATATACCGGCGCAAGGAAGCCTGTCTTTCTTTCAAATGCCGTGCCCTTGGGAACGACAAATTCCCTCTGCGAAACGGCGCGCGTTATCTCGCGTGCGCGGTCGGGGCGGAAGTTGAAGCAAATAACGCTGTCGCCCTTTTCAATCAGTCCCACGGGCTTGCCGTCTTCATAAACTTTGGTGGGCTTCATAAATTCGTCGGTCACGCCATCTTTATAACTTTCTTCAAGCGCGTCGACGATATTTTCACAGCGGGCGCCCTCGCCGAGAGTGAGCATGTCGTAGGCCTTTTCCACGCGGTCCCAGTTGTTGTCGCGGTCCATGGCGTAGTATCTGCCGCAGACGTCGGCAATCTTGCCGCAGCCTATTCTGTCAATCTCGGTCTGAAGGTCGCGCGCAAAGCCCGCGCCGGATGTGGGCGAAACATCCCTTCCGTCGGTAAAGCAGTGCACATATACCTCTTTCAGGCCGTGCTGTTTTGCCATTTCCAAAAGAGCGTAAAGGTGAGTTATGTGGCTGTGCACGCCGCCGTCGGATAAAAGTCCGTAAAGGTGCAGTTTTTTGCCGCCCTTGGCGTTTTCCATGGCCTTTAACAGCACGGGATTTTTAAAGAAGTCGCCGTCCTCAATCGCCTTTGTTATCTTGGTGAGATCCTGGTAAACTATTCTGCCCGCGCCCATATTCAGGTGACCCACTTCGCTGTTGCCCATCTGGCCGTCGGGCAGGCCTACCGAAAGTCCGCTCGCGCCGAGCGTGGCGGAGGGGTAGTTCTTTCTCAGTTCATTCACGTTTTTGCTTCCGTCAATGGAGATGGCGTTGCCCTCTCCCGCAGGAGCAAGGCCGTAGCCGTCCATAATGATAATTGCATAAGGTTTTTTTGCCATAAAAATTCCTCGGATAAATTTTTTTACGCCTGTATTATACAACATTTGCGCTCGCGTTGGCAACAAAACAAATGCTTAAGTTATTCATAATTTATCAGGTTTTTATCTATCAGGCTCTCCATATCCGTCTTTAAAACTTTGGCTATGGCGTAGAGCTCTATGTCTGTAACCGTGCGCGAAAAATCCTCGATTCGCGAAACCGAACCGCGGCACACATATACGGCAAAAAGTTCGAGTTTGTCAGAAAGTTTTTGCTGGCTCATTTTAAGTTCCTTCCTGCGTTTTGCAACATTTGCGCCTATCAGATTGTTCCTCTGCCCGTCAATTATTCTACCCATAATGGCTATAAAATTAAAAAAATTTTATGGTAAGCGATACTGGTTAACGCATAAAATATAAATTAAAGCGGCGTGCAGAAATTTTTCTGCACGCCGCTTTCTCTAATAGAAATTAATCTTCAAAATATTTATTATAATTAACTATTTTTGCAAAATCGACTTTTAATGATGCGGAACCGATAAGACCGCCGTCGATATCGGGCTGGTCCATAAGCCCTTTGCAGTTGGCCGCGTTCATAGAGCCGCCGTATTGGATAATCACCTTTTCGGCGCACTTGGGGCAGAAGAGCTCGCCTATCTTCTTTCTGATATAGGCAATAGTTTCCTGCGCCTGCATATTTGTTGCCGTTCTGCCTGTGCCGATAGCCCAGACCGGCTCGTATGCAATAACGACCTTCGTTATGTCTTCAATGCCTGCAAGGCCGACTTCCAGCTGGCGGTCTAAAACCTGTTCGGTGATGCCGCCTTCGCGCTCTTCAAGCGTTTCGCCTACACATGTAATGGGCGTCATCCCCGCGGCAATAACGGCCTTTGTACGCTTGTTTACCGTTTCGTCGGTTTCGCCGAAGTACTGTCTTCTTTCGCTATGGCCTATTATAACGTACTTTACGCCGTATTCTTTGAGCATTTCGGCAGAAATTTCGCCCGTGTATGCCCCTTTGGGTTCCCAGTGCATGTTCTCGGCGCCTATTGCAATATTGCTGCCCTTTGCGGCCTCCGTCATAGCCGGGATAAGTATTGCGGGCACGCACAGCGCAACGTCGCAGTCGGCGTCCTTAACTAAAGGGATGAGCTGCTTTATGAGTTGCGCGCCGCTCTCCGCCGTCATGTTCATCTTCCAGTTTCCTGCAATAAAAGGTTTCCTTGCCATTTTTTTCTCCTTTTAAAGTTTGCGTTGTATCCGCACATGCTTTTATCAATAACTGCGTTTTGCGGTGGTAAGACATAGCCGGCCACCGCAAAATCTCATTAAAAATATCTTCAGTGTTTGTCGTTAAGGCAGGCGATGCCGGGGAGAGTCTTGCCCTCGAACAGCTCAAGCGACGCGCCGCCGCCCGTGGAGATGTGCGTCACTTTATCGGCAAAGCCGAGCTGCTGAATTGCCGCCGCGCTGTCGCCGCCGCCGATAATTGTGGTGCACTTGCCGTATACGTCGGCAAGCGCCTGAGCAACGGCAATCGTGCCCTTGGCGAGCGTGGGGTTCTCGAATACGCCCATGGGGCCGTTCCAGATGACGGCCTTGGCCGAGTGAACTTTGCTTGCATAGAGTTCCCTTGTCTTTTCGCCTATATCCATGCCCATCTTGTCTGCGGGTATCTTGTCGGAAGGAACGGTTTCAACTTCGATTTCGGCGTCGATGGGGTCGGGGAAAGAGGTGGTGACAACGGTATCTACGGGCAGAAGAAGTTCTTTGCCGAGCGACTCTGCCTTATCCATCATTTGTTTGCAGTAGTCAATCTTTTCTTCATCCAGAAGGGATGTGCCAACCTCATAACCCTTGGCCTTGAGGAAGGTGTAAGCCATGCCGCCGCCGATAATCAGAGTGTCGCATTTTTCAAGCAGATTATTTATAACGTTGAGCTTGTCTGCAACCTTAGCGCCGCCGAGTATTGCAACGAAGGGGTGCTCGGGGTGCTCCAGCGTATCGGCCATCACGGTAAGCTCCTTTTCGATAAGGAAGCCGCATACGGCAGTCTTTATAATTCCGTATTCAACGATAGCGGCCGTGGAGGCATGGCTGCGGTGAGCCGTGCCGAATGCGTCGTTTACATATATTTCTGCGTCATATGCAAGTTCCTTGCAGAACTCAAGGTCTTTCTTTTCCTCTTCCCAGTGGAAGCGGAGATTCTCAAGGAGCACTGCCTCGCCGTCATTGAGCGCGTCGCGCTTGGCTTTGGCGTCGGGACCGATTACGTCCTTGGCAAACGCAACTTTGCCGCCCAAAAGTTCGTTGAGTCTCTCGGCGACAGGCGCAAGAGTGAGCTTTACGGGCTCTTCCTTTCTTGCCTTGGCCTCTATTGCTTCGGCGGTAGTTTCGCCGGCGTCTACCTTCTTCTGGTCCTTCTTATTTAATTTGAATTCCTTGGAGAAGATGGGGTGGGGTTTGCCCATGTGCGAACACAAAGTTACCCTTGCTCCGTTGTCCAAAAGGTACTTGATTGTGGGCAGCGCGCCCTGAATTCTGTTCTCGTCGGTGATTTTTCCGTCCTTCATGGGTACATTGAAGTCACAGCGCACGAGCACCTTTTTGCCTTTGAGCTCTTTGAGGTCTCTTACAGACATCTTGTTCATAGAAAAACCGTTCTCCTTTAAATCAATATTTTTGTAACGACTACAATTATAATATTTCCCCGGCCGAAAGTCAACCGCGCAGAGAGCGGCTTTTTGCGCTGACACAAATTTTTTACATAATTTTACCCCGGCGCGGCCAATCGTCCGCATTGCCGTTCGGGCAGAAAAAGATTTTTTTACAATATACTTAATTTATTTGAATAAACTTAAATTATATGGTATAATGCATTGGAAAAATGATATAATGCCGTAACTATATGAAAGACAGGTCACATTTAAAAATTTGCGTCGCGGGCTTGGGCCTCATCGGCGGCTCCATGTGCATGGCGCTGCGCCGCGCCGGGTACTCGCCCGCGGGCTGGAACCGTTCTTTTGAACCTTTGGAGTATGCTCTGAGTATCGGCGCGGTGAGCTCGGCCGCCAGAAATTTTGAGGAGTACGACGTGGTATTCGTCGCGTTGCCGCCGAAGGCTGCAGTCAATTTTATTAATTCCAACAAGTTCAAAGACGGAGCGGTCATATCCGACATATGCGGCGTGAAGGGCTTTATCGAGCGCGAAATTTACAGCCTTCCGCGCAACTTCCGCTATGTCGGCACTCATCCAATGGCGGGAAAGGAAGTTTCAACCATTCACAACGCCTGTGCCGATTTGTTCGACAGGGCAAGCATGGTCATAACCTCTTCTTCCCGAACGGACGAAGGCGCGAGGGCAATCATAGAGCGTCTCACCCGCGATATGGGCTTTAAGTGCATTGTCGAGTGTTCCGCCGCGGTGCACGACGAAAAGATAGCGTATACTTCCCAGCTCGCGCACATAGTTTCAAACGCCTATGTGAAGGACGGCGAAATAGTAAGCTGTCTCGGCTTTACAGGCGGAAGTTTTCAGGACATGACCAGGATAGCCGGCGTGGACGAGGGCGTGTGGTCTGAACTCTATCTTCTGAACAAAGAAAATCTTTCGGAGCGCATAAGCTGCCTTATCGATAATCTGGCCGAGATAAAATCGGCGCTCGACGGCGGGGTCGCGGACGAGCTCTGCGCCGTGCTAAAAGACGGGCGCGAGCGCTTTTTCCAGTCCAGAGAGAGGGCGCAGACGGGCGGAATTACCGTAAAACTTTTAAAATGAGGCTGCGATTGTCCGCGAGAAGTATTGCAATAGTTTTTCATGAAGGTAAAAATTAAAATAAAATCAAACATAGGCGGGGAGGAGAGCGTGTTCCGCACTCACGGAACTTTAACGTTCACCCCGGGCGGCTTTTCGGCTGAATACAGGCTTGACGGCGACAATTGTCTGATTGAATACGACGGATTGAATGCCGTGCAGCGCCGCAGCGGCCACCTTACGTTCATCATGCAGTTTTCCCGGGGCGAGCGCACCGAGTGCGTGCTCTTGGAGGGAGGAACGAAGTTTTCTTTTCCGATATTTACGCAGTCGCTCTCGGCTTCGGTTTCTGAAGAGGGCTGCACGCTCCGCCTTGTCTATCTTCAGGGCGAGGAGCGCGAGCGCACAGAGGTGCTGTTTAGTGCAGAGCACTGGCGCGAGCGCGAACAAAGGCCGCAGATAAACGTTAAAACGGCAGACGGCGCAGGCTGTCTGCACTAAAATCATAATAAAAAATTTTCAGGCTAATGCCTCAGGAGTTAAATTCATATTATATGAAAATCAGATATTTAGGACATTCCAGCTTCCAGCTCATTGAAAGCACGGGCACAACCGTAGTTACCGACCCGTATGCCGAAAGTATAGGTTGCAAAATGCCCAAAGTATCCGCCGATGCGGTTACAATCTCGCACCATCATTACGACCACGACGCCACAGAGCGTATAGGCGGCAAACCGATAGTCATCGATAAGGAGGGTAGTTACGACCTTCCCGGCGTTGAGATAAATTCCATAAAGAGCTTTCACGACAGCGAGGGCGGGAAGCTCAGGGGCGAGAACATAATATTCAAGTTCAGTATGGACGGAATAGAGGTGTGCCACCTCGGCGACATAGGCGAGGAATGTTCAACAGAGCTTATCGAAGCTCTTCTGCCCGTCGATGTGCTTCTTATCCCCGTCGGCGGAACTTATACCATCGACAGCGAGCAGGCCAAGGAATATGTCGACAGAATAATGCCCGATATAGTCATCCCGATGCACTACCGCGAAAAGGGTAAAAAACTCGATATAGACAGGGTGGACGATTTCTGCGACCTCTTTGATGAAGAGGAGGTTGAAAATTTCGGCGAAAGTGAGATAGAGATATCCCGAGAGGACCTCGGCGGCGACAGCACCAAAATCATTGTTATGGAGAAAGTCGAAGATTGATAGGCAGCGAATTATTGCAAACTTTACGGGACGAACTTACCAAGCGCAGCATCTACGATTTGAGGCAGATAGGCAGGGCGGTGGGAGTGAAGCGCCCCGCCGATATGAATAAAGAGCCGCTGATTGCAGCGATTTTGCAGATAGCCGAGTGCAAGAGCGACCCTGTTCCCCGTTCGACGAAGGGTGCTCCTCCCAAATCGGAGACTTTCGACAAAAATATGGTCGACCTCGTAGAGAAGTGCAGAAACTTTTACGGCGGTTATAAAGCGGAATACGACGGCGGAAACAGCGGGAGCGAAACTGAATTCGGCGTCCGTTCTGAGAGCGAGTACGACGATGAAGAGAAAGTTTACAGCGGCGTGCTCGAGTTTACAGAAAAATTCTGGTTTTTGCGCACAAATAACTTTGAACTGACCTCGGGCGGCGACGTGTTTGTTCACGCTTCGTTTGTAACGCGTTTCCGCCTGCGCGAAGGCGATTATGTGACCTGCAAGGCCAAGCGCCGCAAAGAGGGCGAATGCCCGGGCGCAACCTATATAATAAGCGTTAACGGCGTGCGGCCCGATATGCTCAACCCGCGCGACGTATTCGAAAAGCTCATTCCTTGCTATCCCGA
Organism: uncultured Clostridia bacterium; assembly: GCA_944368155.1. GTDB lineage: Bacteria > Bacillota > Clostridia > Christensenellales > Borkfalkiaceae > Coproplasma. Next base: position 10,672 of record CALVWW010000008.1, on the reverse strand, counting down.
CAGGCGCTTTACTTTGGAGCGCGAAGGCGGCACCCTTACAGACAGGGTGATAGACCTCTTTTCACCGATAGGAATGGGGCAGAGGGCGCTGATTGTTTCGCCTCCGAAGGCGGGCAAAACTACTATGCTCAAGGATATTGCATGCGCCCTCACCGAAAACTATCCCGAGGCAGAAGTAATAATTCTGCTTATCGACGAGCGGCCTGAGGAAGTGACCGATATACGCCGCTCGGTGGAGGGCGCGCGCGTGGTGTATTCCACTTTCGATAAGGGTGAGCACCACCATATTCATGCCGCTAACCTCACGCTTGAACACGCCAAGCGCCTTGTGGAGGCCGGCAGGGACGTAGTTATTCTGCTCGACAGTATTACCCGCCTCACCCGCGCATACAACTCGGTCACCAATTCAGGACGCATGCTCTCCGGCGGGTTGGACCCGCAGGCTTTAATAGAGCCGCGCAAATTCTTCGGTGCCGCGCGCAATATAGAGGGCGGCGGTTCGCTCACGATTATAGCGACTGCGCTCGTCGATACGGGCAGCAGGCTCGACGACGTCATATACGAAGAGTTCAAGGCGGCCGGCAATATGGAAATCGTGCTCTCGCGCGAGCTGGCGGAGCGCCGCATATTTCCCGCGATAGACATAAAATCTTCCGGTGCAAGAAAGGAGGAGCTGCTCTTGTCGGCGGAGGAGCTGGAGCTTGCCTGCAGGCTGCGCCAGATGACGGGCAGGCAGATTAACAGCGAAAGCCTGTACGCCGCGATGGGCAGGACGCGCACCAACGCAGAGCTTATTTCGCGTGCGGGCGAGCTGTTTGTTTGAATTCTGCCGGCATCATATTAATTTTTATTTAATCTTCACAAATTTATTTTAAGTACAGTAATGATAGATAAAAACGTATTTACCGACAAGGTAAAAATAACAATAAAATCGGGCGACGGCGGCGACGGCATGAATTCGTTCAAGTCGTATAAGGGCAAGCCGGCGTGCGGCCCCGACGGCGGCGACGGCGGTAAGGGCGGCGACGTATATATCGTTGCGGACAGAGGGCAGAGCGACCTTCTGCCCTTTCGCTTTACGCGCAAATATTTTGCCGGCAACGGCGAAAAAGGCGGCACCAACCAGTGCTTCGGCAAGGGCGGCGACGACATGGTAATAAAGGTTCCCGTCGGAACAGTCGTAAAGGACGCCGAAACGGGCACGGTAATTGCCGATATGTTTTCCGACGGCGAAAAAAAACTCATAGCCGAGGGCGGAAGGGGAGGCAAGGGCAACGTGCGCTTCACCACTTCAAAAAGGCATGCCCCCAATTTTGCGCAGAAGGGTGAAAAGACCGAGCCGCATGTGCTCATCCTCGAATTAAAAGTCATAGCCGACGTTGGCATAATCGGCTTCCCTAATGTAGGCAAATCTACTCTGCTTTCAAAAATTTCAGCCGCCCGTCCCAAAATAGCAAATTATCATTTCACGACGCTTTCGCCCAATCTCGGGGTTGTCAGCGTGTATGATAAAAGCTTTGTGGCCGCCGATATTCCCGGCCTTATCGAAGGCGCGGCGGAGGGCGCGGGCCTCGGGCATGACTTTTTGCGCCATATCGAGCGCACCCGGCTTCTTTTGCACGTTGTAGATATTTCGGGCAGCGAAGGGCGAGACCCCGCCGAAGATTTCAAAAAAATTAATTCCGAGCTTTCAGGTTACTCGGAAAAACTCGCTGCGCTCCCTCAGGTCATCGCACTCAATAAATGCGACGTATACGGCGCAGACGAGAATGCAAAAACCTTCAAAAAAAAGTACGGCAAAAAATATAAAATATTTCCGATAACGGCAGTTTCGGGCGAGGGACTGAAGCCCCTTCTCGACGAGCTTGTTTCACAGCTCGAACAGCTCCCTCCTATCTCGCGCGAAGAGGCGGACGAGGAGTTCACATACCGCAAATCGGGCAACCTCGATTTCGATATCTGCATGGACGGCGACGCTTACGTGGTCGTAGGCGCGCTTGTCGATATGCTCTGCCGCAACGTAACATTGAACGACCCCGACTCCATGGCATATTTTCAGAAAATTTTGCGTGAAAAAGGCGTAATAAAAAAGCTGTGCGAAATGGGAATCAAAGAGGGCGACACCGTTGTCGTCGGTGACGTCGAATTTGATTACGTGGAATAAAGGTCCGCGGAGATTTCGGGACGTGCTTTGAATTTTTCGTGAAGCTTTATGAACTGGGTTCTCCATAAGCCGAAGAATGAACGGAGAAATATCTCTTCCGCTTAAATTTCAGAAATAAAAATTGCGCAACCGCGCTTAAGGTAAAAACATGCTAACGTCAAAACAGAGGAGTAAATTAAAATCGCTCGCGGCGAATTTATCCCCGATTGGTCAGGTGGGAAAGGAGGGCATAGGCGAAAATATGCTCAAAAGCTTTTCCGACTGCCTTGAGGCGCGCGAGCTTATTAAGGTCAATATTCTGGAGAACGCAGACGGCGTCCCCCGCGAGATAGGCGAGGAACTGGCCGAGCGGCTTAGTGCCGAGTGCGTTATAGTGATAGGCCGCAAGGCCGTGCTCTACCGCCGTTCTTCACGTAAAAATATCGAGCACATCAAACTTGATTGAGCGGCACATATGCCCGAATTAAAACTATTCAGGCACTTTTCTTTTTTCCGAAGACTGCCGCGGCGGCACAAAGCACGAGCAACAGCGAGCCGAAGATTATATAGTATACAGGGTAGTAGGTAAAGTAACTGAAAAACAACAGCGCCGCACCCGACCAGAATGAGGGCAGACATAGCTTTTTTGTAAAGCGCTGTTTTACCAGAGTTATAAATTTAGTGCGTTTTTTGCCTTCCCACAGATACTTTTCAGGCAACTTGTCCGCCTGTTTCACTATCTCATAAAGTTCGTCTGCGCACACAAGTTCAATGCCTGCGGCAGCGGCAAAGTCTGCGCACGCCGGCGTCGCCGACGCACATATAAAACGCTTTTTCTTTGGCGTCTGCACTCTTAAAAGCGGCACAAGGTCGTCGGTTGAGGCCGGTTCGAATTTGCATTCAACGGCAAATATCTCCGTATCATTTTCAACAAATTCATCTGCTGTGCCGTTCACGCACTGCGCAATAAGTTTCTTTGCACCGTCGTTTCCCAGAATGGCGAGGTGCGCCGCAAGTTTTTCTGCGCCTGCGTGCCCGGCAGATATGGCTGTATTTCTCTTCTGGCGCAAACTTATGTAAATATAAGCTGCTGCGCCTGCCGCCAACCCGCCTGTGATTCCCGCCGCCAGTCCCGCCGCGGCCGATATATAATATCTTACAAGCGTAAATAACAGTAAAAATGTGCACAGCGCTGCAAGAAGCGCGTCCAAAATAAGCGGTATAAACCTTTTCATAATTAAATTTTTGCCGCAAAAACGTGCATTTAAACGGTTTTTTGTCCATTTTAAAATAAATATGAAAATAATTCTTTTCGGCGGGGCGTTCAACCCCGTACACAACGAACATGTGGCCATGCTTAAAGCGGCAATCTCCGCAACAGACGCAGACAAGGTAATCGTCATGCCTACGGCCGTCTCTCCGCATAAGAGCGGACAGATGACGGCTTCGCCGTCGGCAAGGCTGGAAATGTGCCGCATAGCTTTCGGAGATTTCGCCGAAGTTTCCGACTATGAAATAAATAAAGGGGGCGCCAGTTTTTCGTACATAACCTGCGAGCACTTAAGGCATGAATATCCCGAAGATGAGATATACTTTCTCATGGGCGCGGATATGTTTGCATGCTTTCCCGAGTGGGTATATCCCGAGCGTATTTTGAATTGCGTAAAGCCCGCGGTGTGCGCCCGCGAAGGCGGCGACGACGTTGCCGCGGCGCAGGCGCGGTTTGGCTCTCTCTACGGCGGCGAAGCGCTTGTGGTGGGATATACGGGTGCGGCAGTTTCTTCAACTCGCGTGCGTACCGCCGCCGCCATCGGCGCAGATATCTCGCCGTTCGTTCCGCATGCAATCGCCGGATATATAAAAAAGAACGGACTATATCTTATTCCGCAGCTCTGCGCGGCGCAAAAATTGCTCACAGAAAAGCGAGCGCAGCATACACTGCGTGTGGCATTTATGGCGGCCGAAAACTGCCGCAGACTGAAAATTACCGAAAAGAAGGCAGTTATCGCCGCAGCATTGCACGACGCGGCCAAATACTTAAAACTGTCAGATAAAAAACTCAAGGGATTTGTTCTGCCCGAAGGCGTGCCCGAGAATGTCGTTCATCAATATGCGGGCGCATATCTCGCCGAACACGAATTCGGTGTGGACGACGAGGATATTTTAAATGCTATTCGCTATCATACCAGCGGCAGGGCGGGCATGTCTGACCTTGAAAAATTGATATTTTTGTGCGATATGCTCGAGGAAGGGCGCGACTATGAAGGAGTGGAGGAACTGAGAAAGCTTTTCCGCCGCGACATAGATGAATGTCTCGAGCGCGCTCTTTTCGAACAGCTCGCCTACCTGAAGCAATCGGGGAAGGATATATATCCGCTGACTCAGGAGGCATACGACTATATCGCCGCCGAGCGGGCTGAAAAATAGGAGCAAGGTGCTGATTGCCGCAATTCAATGCCGCTGCTCGCGCAATAAGCCGCCCGCCAATAAATTATAAAATATAAATATGAGGATGATACTTAATGACAAGTAAAGAAAAAACACTCGCAATCTGCAAAATACTTTCCGATAAGAAGGGCGAAAACATAGTTTATATCGACGTCGCCGATAAGAGCTCGCTGTGCGATTACTTTGTGATAGCCGGCGGAAGGTCGTCTACGGCGGTGAAGGCTCTGTGCGAAAACCTTGAAGAGAAAATGGAAAAAGATTATTCGCTTACGCCCGAGCGCAGGGACGGCGGCAGGGAAGGCCGTTGGAACGTAATTGACTACGGTGACGTAATAGTGCATATATTCAACGACGAGATGCGCGACTTTTACCGCCTCGAGCGCCTGTGGGAGGATGGCAAAAACCTCACTTTTTACAGGGATTGAGTGGTTTTTAAAAATTTTTATCCGCTTAAGTTGGCCGTGCGGCATTCTGCCGCACGGCCGTTTTCAACATGTTGCGGCCGAATTTTAAAACGCCGTTGACAGCTCTGCAAAAACGGTCTATAATATACACAGAATAATTGATGATAAGGGGTGAACAATGGACAGATACGATGCTGTGGTCATCGGTGCCGGCAACGGCGGACTTGTTGCGGCCATAAGGCTGTTGCAGGGCGGGGCCAAGGTGCTGCTTGTTGAAAAACACAATCTTCCGGGCGGATTCGCAACCAGTTTCCGCCGCGGCAGATTTGAATTCGAGGCCTCGCTGCACGAATTGAATGACTTCGGCCCTGAGGGAAACGGAGGCGACGTGCGCGACTTGTTCGACAGTCTCGGCGTTACGGATAAAATTGAATGGGTCCCTATACCCGACGCATACCGGGTTATTATCCGCAGAGAGAATCTCGATGCGTTAATGCCATTCGGCAAACAGGCGTTCATTGACAAAATGGAGCGCTATGTTCCCGGTTCGCGCCAATCTGTAGAACGCTTTTTTGAACTCGGAGAGCAGATTCGCGCCGCACAGGCTTACACCAATTCGAGAAACGGCGCGGTCGATTCCTCGGTAATGGTCAGGGAATACGGCAACTATGTGCGCACGGGCTCTTATTCGGTGAACGAAGTGCTCGCCTCTCTCAGGATGCCGCAGAGGGCGCGCGACATAATAAACGCCTATTGGTGCTATCTCGGCGCGCACTGCGACGACCTCAGTTTTACGCACTATGTATCCATGGTCATAAGGTATATAACGCGCGGCGCCATGATGCCAAAAATGCGTTCCCATGAAATATCTCTCGCCATGTGCGAAAGGATACGCGAACTGGGCGGCGATATATGGTTCAATACCGAAGCGGCTAAGATTTTAACGGGAAACGACGGCGGCGTTGAAGGCGTCGTTTTAAAGGGCGGCAGGCAGATAAAGACGCGCCATGTCATTGCAAACTGTTCTCCCCACGTCGTATACGGTAAAATGATGGACGGAGTGCCCGAAAAGATAGTCCGCGCCACAAATGCGCGAAAGTTTGCAGGCAGAGGTTTTTCAATGTTTCTCGGTCTCAACAAGAGTGCAGATGAACTCGGCATTGAAAACCATAACTATTTCCTGTATGACACTTCCGACAGCGTAAAACAGTATGAGCTGATGAAGAATATAGATACCAACAGGGTGCAGGCAACAGTCTGCCTGAACCGCGCCGACCCCGGTTGTTCGCCTGACGGCACGGCGATTATGTATTTCACGACGCTCTATATGTCCGATTGCTGGGGCGACGTCAGGCCGGAAGATTATGCACGCACGAAGGAGAAGGTCGCAAATATAATGATAGACCGATTCGAGCGCGACACAGGAAGTAAAATACGCGACAGCATAGAGGAGATTTCCGTTGCTACGCCCATGACATATGCGCACTATTGCGGTCATCCCGAGGGCGGAATATACGGATATGAGTCGCAGTATTGGGACGGCCTCAACCCGAGGTTGCAGATGATGGCGCACGATTATATGACGCGCGGACTCCGCTTTGCCGGCGGTTATTCTATGCGCCTTTCCGGCTATTCGAGCGCGTATTTTTCCGGTGACATAACGGGCAGACAGACGGTCGGCGATATGAAGAAGGAGGGCTGAAAAATGGCATATAAGTTCAGAAGACAGATATTCGGCTTTATGGACCTTTTGCGTTTCAAAAGGATGGTGCCTGTCCGCGAAAATAAGCTGGCAGAGGCTCCTGCGACGCCGTTGCCTCTTACCTACCGCGTAAACGAAACGGCTAAAATACTTCACCCCGGTTTACAGACTGCCGAGCTTGTCGCTGTCGAAGATGTTGCGGCCGACATGAAGACTTACACCTTCAGGCTCTCAAAAAAAATGATTTTCCGCGCCGGACAATATGTGACGGTGGGACACAATGTGGGCGAATCGTTTGTGTCCCGCCCCTATGCGGTAAGTTCTTCGCCGTTTACCGCTCTACGCAAGGGCGAACTTTCAGTGACCGTAAAGAAGGCAGGTTTTTTCAGCGGCTGGTTGTACGAAAATGCGAAGCCCGGCGATAGTTTTACGATAGGCGACCCTTCCGGCTTTTTCTTTTACGACGGTGTGCGCGACAGGTCCGATATTGTCGGCATAGCGGGCGGAAGCGGCATAACGCCGTTTGTCTGCATGGCCCGCGCCATAGCCGAAGGGAGCGAAAATTTTAATCTCACACTGCTGTACGGCGCGCGCACGCAAGCCGACCTTGCGTTCAAAGCCGAGCTCGACCGCCTTGCCGGTAATAATTTTAAAGTCGTGTATATTTTGAGCGATGAAAATAAGCCGGGATATGAAAACGGTTTTATAACCGCCGAAATAATAAAAAAATATGCGCCCGAGAGTTATTCCGTTATGTTGTGCGGGCCGCAGGCCATGTACGATTTTGCAGATAAGCAGCTTGCGCAGCTCGGAGTGGGCGGTAAGTATGTGCGCAAAGAGGCCAACTGCTTAGGTAACCGCGATGTAAAGCCTGAAAAATACAATCTCACCGTGCATATCCGCGATGAGGTGTTCAAAGTTGCGGCAGACTCGCGCGAAACGCTCCTTGCGGCTATGGAGAGGGCGGGTCTAAAAGTTCCCTCAAAGTGCCGCGCAGGCGGCTGCGGCTATTGCCACAGCAGATTGATAGACGGAAAATTTTCAATAGCGGGAGGAGATAAGCGCCGCCTTGCAGATTCAAAGTTCGGCTATATTCATCCCTGCTGCACCTATCCCGATTCGGATATGGAGATAGAAGTACCGCAGGGCGAGTAATTTTTCTCAAATTTTATTGCTGATATTTATTAAAAGCAAAAACAGCGGCTTCGGGAATTTCCCGAAGCCGCTGTTTTTGTTTAGAAATTAAAAATTGAATGGTATATATGCCGCAATTACTTTGCCATACCCTGCTGAACGGCAACTGCAACGGCTACCGTTGCGCCGACCATGGGGTTGTTGCCCATCGAAAATCGGCAATTTTTATCGTCTTAATACGTCTCAAACAATGTCAATTTTTGAGTAAAATTGGAGCATTTTTGGCTTAAAAGCTTTCATTTTTGCCTTTTATCGTGTTTATATGTTTTAAGGTGTTTTTACCTGAAATGTTGAACTAATGTTGAATTTTTTGCTTGGTCATACCAATGGTTTTAATAAAATATTCAATTCTAAAACTCATTCATATGGTTTATGCAGAGTTTTATTTTGAATAAAATGACTCAAACTATATATATGGCATACAGTTATAAAGGCAGTATAAGTTTCGGGCTGGTGTATATTCCTGTCACGCTCCACAGCGCGGTGAAGGACAATTCTATCGGGTTCAACATGATAGATAAAAAGACGATGAGTCGCGTAAAGTACAAAAAGACTTGCGCCGACTGTGATGGCAGGGAGGTCAGGCAGGAGGACATAGTAAAGGGCTTTGAGTACGAGGACGGCAAGTACGTTATTTTTGAAAATAAGGACTTCGATAAGCTCAAATCTAAGAAGGATAAGAACATTACCATCGAAAAGTTCGTCAAGCTCTCCGAAGTCGACCCCATCTATTTCGATAAGCCATACTATGTAGTCCCCACGGGCGCGGAGAAGGCATTTGCCGTGTTACTTGCTGCAATGGAGCAGGAGGATAAAGCGGCTGTTGCCAAAACCGTGCTCGGTACAAAGGAAACGCTCATTCTCATTCGTGCAAGGGGCGGACAGATGATGCTCAATACACTTTTCTTTGAGGAAGAAATTACAGCCAACCCTGCCAAAGAGGTAAAGGAGCAGGGCAGTGAGGCAGAGCTTAAAATGGCGAAAGCGCTTATTGAGGGAATGAGCGGCAAGTTCAATCCTTCGGACTATAAGGACGAATACCGCCGCAAGGTTCAGGAGGCAATCGAGCGCAAAATTGCGGGCAAGGAAATTATATCGCCCAAGGAGGGCGGTTCGGGCAAGATGATAGATTTAATGGAGGCGCTGACAAAGAGTCTAGAACTTGCGCAAAAGCCCAAGCCGACAAAGCGGACGGCAACCAAGAAAACGGCGGAGCGTAAAAAGGCGTGAGCGACCTGTTTGAAGATAAAAACATCTCGCCCATGCTCCTGTATGAAACGCAGCCGTTCGACGACGAAAACTATATCTACGAGTTGAAGCTGGACGGCATACGCTGCCTTGCGTATATCGACAGCAAGTCAGTAAGTTTACGTAACAAGCGCCATAAGGACGTGACGGCAATCTATCCTGAACTTTCGCAGATGAACAGGTGCGTCAAAAGGCGGGTAATACTTGACGGCGAGCTTGTCGTTTTAAATAAAGACGGCAAGCCCGATTTTTATGCCCTTCAACGCCGCAGCCTCATGGCGGACAGTTTTAAAATCAGTCTTGCGGCAAAGAGTAATCCCGTTCAGTTTGTCGCCTACGACATTATTTATCATAACGGCAAAGACCTTACGGATAAGCCGCTCATGGAGCGCAAGGCTATACTTTCAAAGGCGGTGCGCGAGGGCAATAACCTCACAATTTCAAGGTATATAGAAAAGAATGGCATTGCCTTCTTTGAGCTTGCAAAGTCACAGGAGCTTGAAGGCATAGTTGCTAAAAGGAAGGATGGGCTGTACCACATAGGCAAGCGCACGCGCGACTGGCTCAAAATCAAGGTAATGCAGGACGAGGACTTGCTGATTTTGGGCTACCAGCTCGACGAGTACGGCGAGGTCAAAGACCTCATTTTGGGTTATTACGACGATGAGGGAAAATTGCAATGCCGCGGCAAAGTCTACCTTGGCATATCGAAGGAGGAGAGGGGTATCATAGCGCAATTCTCAAAAGGGAATACGGTCAAAAATCCGTGGTTCCCCAAATATAAAAACGCCGTCTGGCTCAAACCTCAACTTATAGGCACGGCACACTTCATGCACGAGACAGAGAGTGGCGGAATGCGCCAGCCCGTATGGAAAGGTTTGAGATTTGATAAAATCTATTGACAAATGGGATTTCAAGTATTAAAATAATACAAACAAATGTTTGTATTTTAGGAGGTAAAAGTGAAGGAGCGTACTTATATTGCAATCGACCTTAAATCATTTTATGCCTCCGTAGAGTGCGTGGACAGAGGACTCGACCCGTTGGATACTAACCTCGTCGTTGCTGATAAGAGCAGAACGGAAAAGACAATCTGTCTTGCCGTGACCCCTGCGCTCAAATCGTATGGTGTATCTGGCAGAGCGCGTCTGTTTGAAGTTGTGCAGAGAGTGAGGGATGTCAACCGCGAACGCCGCAGAAACGCTCCGAACAGGAAGTTTACGGGCAAGTCGCACTTTGACAGCGAACTTAAAGCTGACCCTTCGCTCGAACTTGGGTACATTGTCGCACCGCCCCGTATGGCGCACTACATTGAATACAGCACGAAGATTTATCAGATATATTTACAGTACGCCGCGCCCGACGACATTCACGTTTATTCGATAGACGAGGTGTTTATCGACGTAACTTCATACCTTAAAACGGCAAAGTGCACCGCCCGCGAATACGCCATGCGGATGATTAAGCACGTTCTGAAAGAAACGGGCATAACCGCCACGGCGGGCATAGGCACAAATCTGTATCTTTGCAAAG
>CALVWW010000007.1 GCA_944368155.1 uncultured Clostridia bacterium | reverse complement strand
GTCATGCCTGCCTTACGGCCGATGATTGCTTTATTCATTGATAAAGTTCCTCCGATAAAATTTATGGATAATACCGCATCGTCAGGTCGCGCCGCGACGCACTCCTGCCGTTTTCGGCGGTGAGCCGCGTCGTCTTGACGATGTAGAGTATTAATAACTAAGTTCACGCAAAATCTTTGCTTCGCAAATATTTTGCCGTGAGGGGAATTGCCGTAGAAGCGCTTAATGGTTGAACTAAATTCAACCTTGCGCTTTTTCAGCGTTAATTATTTTTAAATATATATTATATGGTATAGAAAATTTTTACCGCAATAAAAGGTATTTACTAACTTCATAGAAGCAAGTAAGACAAGGAGCGTGCGGAAGGTTTGAGGGAGTGTACACAGACGTACATGACCGAAAACACCCGTAAGCGCGACACAGTATTACGCAGCTTATATGAAGTTTTGTGCGGTTATAATTTTATCTTGATATCTACGCCTGCAGGCAGGTGAACAGTGTCGAGCAACTTTGCGTTGGGGGTGTATATATCGATGATTCTCTTATAAGTGCGCTGCTCGAACTGCTCGCGGCTGTCCTTGTACTTATGGGGGCAACGCAAGATTGTTACTATCTCCCTCTCGGTGGGAAGGGGAATGGGCCCTGAAATTTTGGCTCCGCTCTTCTTCATAGTCTCTACAATTCTCGACGCAGCGAGGTCAACCAGCTCGTGGTCATATGCTGCAAGTTTGATTCTGATTTTCTGTCCTGCCATTTTCGTTCTCCTTTTTATACTAACAAATGGAAATTTTAAAATTGTGTCAACTTACCCGTGCGTATCGCGGCTTATCAATAAAAAAAGCCGACAACTCGGCGCAAAAAGAAAAAGCCACGGTTAGTCGCCGGGGTCAGGCCCCGACATTTGTCAGCATAAATTATCTGTTCTGCTCGGCTTTATGGCAGATTTTGCAGTAACTTTACGCCTCAACCCATACGCATTCTTTGACACGCTCGACTATTATATAGTCATCAAAAGTTTTTGTCAAGCGTTTGAACGCATATTTTTGCGGCATTTTGCCGCTTATTTTGTCCGTTTTGCCCTTGTTTTGAGTATTTTTGGAACGATTGCGCCCGCCATGCAGAAAGGCCGTTCTTCATGCACAAGATATTGACAAATTTACTTAAAAATATTCAATATGTAGGTGTTTGCCGCGCGGAAATTTTCTTCGCGCGGCACACTTTCCGAGCAGTACAAATTTTTAAAATTTTTACTATAATATTTTCTTATACCTAATATTTGCACTGCTTTTAACACGGATTTGTGATTATTTAACACTTTTGCGCCCCCGCAAGCCGCCGCACACAAAAAAATTTTAGTAAAAATTGCATTCCCAGCACATTGACTACATTTTGCGACAATGATATAATTTTAAAACACGTTAAGGAGAAGCACTATGTTTATCGAACATAAAAACATCATGATAAGAAATGCAACGGCGGACGACGCCGCCCAGCTTGCAAAATGGTGGAATGATGGGTCAATAATGGCCCACGCAGGCTTTCCGAACGGCTTAAATACGAGCGCCGAAAAGGTAAAGATACAAATTTCATGCGACAGCGACAGCACTGTGCGCCGCCTTATCATAGAGGAAAACGGGAAGGCAATAGGCGAAATGGTATTCCGAATAAAACAAGGAAACACTGCTGAAATCGGCGTAAAGATATGCGACTTTTCAAGGCAAAACATCGGTATAGGTAAGATAGCGCTCAGCATGCTAATCAAAGCACTATTTAAGACAGGCATAGCGCGCATCGTACTTGATACCGACCTTGAAAATAAACGGGCTCAACATGTATACGAAGAAATAGGCTTTAAAATGACGGGAATACGCACCGACTCATGGAGAAACCAAATAGGGCAACTACGTTCTGCCGTTGACTACGAACTGCATCCGTATAACTTTATTGACTTTGCAGTTTAAGTAGGCGCAGGCGTTTTATGCGAATAAGAAAATACTTAACAGCAGAAGAAAAATAGCGGATAATTCGGGCATACAGGCGGGGCAATTGCAAATTGCCCCGCCTGTATGGCCGAATGAGCATTATTTTAAATTGGGCGGCATATATGGCCAAAATAACGCAAAAAAGGGCGGCGCGGAAAACTCCGCGCCGCCCGTTCCCTGTACGGGAGGTTTATTCAGCTTTGCCGCGGGTGCGGCCAAACTATTTTACCGCAGGGGGCTCACCTTAATGTGAGGCCGCCGTTTACGGTGTCGCACTCCCAAACGCTCATATCAAAGCCGAGAGCCGTCCATGTGGACTCAAGTTTGATGCTGTCTGCCGTGAGGATGGTCGTATCAAAGAACCTGTCGGTAAAATATGCCGCGAGGTTGCTTGCCTGTGCGCTGCTGTAGTCACCTACTATACTGGAGAATGCGCTGCTGTTGCTTTCAGTAACAATATTGCCTTCTCCGTCTACCAACGTACCTACAAAGGCACAACCGGATACAGTGAGTGCACCGTTGCCCGTGCCGCCGCCGAGTACGCCGGCAACACGACGCTCGCCCTTTATAACACCGTCAACATAGCAGTTGCTGATTGTAAGGCTGTCGGTAAGGTTTCTGTCGTCATATCTGCCGACAATGCCGCCGTTATACTGGCCGTTGCTGCCGACCGTCGCCTTGACATAGCAGTTCTCAATTATGATATCCATGAAGAGCTGCGAAGACGAGGTCTGAACGAGGCCCGCAATGCCGCCCACGCGCTCTGCCGCATTTGCACCGCCTATCTGATAGGTGTAGCTGCCGTCTGCATTGGGTTCAACTTCGTTTACAATGGAGACGTTGGATATGCGAACGGGGTTATCGTTACTGTTTATCTGGCCTGCAAGACCACCGATACGCTGGTTGGAGCCGAGTGCGGTTACGGTTACGTTCGTAATATTGATATCGCTAACCGTGCCGTAAAGAATGGTACCGAATATACCGCCTATCTTATCGTCGGAACCGCTTACGCTGATGTTTTCGAAGTTAACATTCGTTACGGTGCCGCCGAGGAGCGACCTGAATACACCCGTGTATTCAGAGGTTGCGTCGGTATTGTTGATAGTGATATTGCTGATAGTATGACCGTTGCCGTTGAACAGACCCATGAAGCCGACAGTTTCGCTTGAGAACGAACCGCTCGCTATAGCATAGTCGAAGCCGGTGAAGTCAAGGTCTTCGGTAAGGGCGTAAACTACAGTCGATGTAGTGGTGGTTATGTGCTGTGCAAGTTCATAGAACTGCTGTTCGGTACTGATTTCCACAACACCGATAGAAGTTTCGTAAATCTCGGACGTAACTTCGCCGTTGCCGTTGGTGAATACCATGTAAATATGATATGCGCCCGTGTTGGCATTGGGGAAGTCGAAGGAGATTCTCGTAGCTCTGAACTCTTCAGAATCGCCGTGTTCCATAATATATTCGGCCGTCTTGTTTTCGTCTGACAGCTCGGTCGCGCTGGAGTAAGCATACAGAGTACCTATAGCGCTGGTGAGGTCGCCGGTAACATTGTAGCCGCCTGCGTTTACGGTTACGGCGTATTCATCGTTGAGGAATTCGATATCGGCGGTGTTGGAGGCAACGAGCACGTAGTAAGAGAATTCAGCACTCTCACCCGCATTGTCGCCGCGCGTCAGAGTTACGGTCATGGTAATCTTGAACGCGCCGTCCTGCGCGGTCGTAAAGCCTGCAACCACCTGCGAATCGCCGCTGTTGAGCGCTGCGATATCTTCGCCGTATTCATAAGTAGTTTCAAACGTAGCCTGCTCCTCTGTTATCACTTTGCCGCTGTAGTCGGCGCCATTGAGAACGGTTATCTGAGGGTCTGCAAGCACGGTGTACTTATCAACTATTATGGAATCGCCGTCGGTAAGTTCGCTGCCGTCGGGGCCGATGACGGTAATTTCGCCGATTGAAGGGTTATCGGCCACAACATTGAGCGTGAATTCCTTGGTTATAGACTGCCCGAAATAGTATATCGTCGCCGTGAGGGTAACTTCGGTATCCTCTTCGGGACGGTGAACTATGATGGGCACATACTCTGCCTCGGAGATGTCGCTGCCGGTATAGCTCTTGCCCACTTCAAGCACATCGCTGTTGCCCGAGCTCCAGCTTACTTCGCAACCGTATATCTTGGAAACAGCTTCGAAATCCTGATATACAGCGTTCTCATCCGTCTGGATATAGAGCATATCCCTTGCCGCCATAAGGCGCGCTTCAACAGCGTCGCTTGCGGTAGAGAGGTCTGACATCTGGTAATGAGTATATTCTTCATAGCTGCCGAGGTTGAGCGTTGCGCCGATTGCGTTATCCGCGCCGAAGAGCTTGGTCTGGTCAATCTCAAACAGGTCGCCCATATTCACGGAGCCGTCTTCATTGCGGTAGGTGTTGTGAATTGTGGAAGCGGCGTCCCTGCTTTCAAGACCGCTTATATTATAAGTGTAGCTCTTTGTGCCGTCGGCAGCCGTAGTCACGGTTGCGTTCACCTGCGTGAACACGTCTGCAGTCACCTGAGCCGCGTCCTCTCCGCCTATATCATTCTTGCTGTCGGCGTCGAGAGTGCCTTCAACCACCCATGCGCCTGAGCCTTCGGGCTGATAGAAGTAGCTGTCCTGAACGGAGCCGCGGTAGTTATCAACTTCAAGGCCGGCCGTGCCCATTGCCGTAGCTACGGAAAGCACATGGTCGAGGTGGTTATAGCTGTAGGTCTGACGGGAAACATCATAGTTGGAATGGCCGCCCGAGGACGTATCGTTTATCTGGCCGAAAGTTTCGCTCGTCGGGTCGTTATCGATTCCCGCACCGTTATCAACCGCGGTGCTGTACTTGATAGATATATAACCGGGGTTGGAGTTATCGGTGAAGCCGTGCATTCTGTTGCCGAATGAAAGGCTGTTGTAAACGAATACGTCGCCCTCCATCGACTCGCCGCCCAGCTTGAAGCCGTTGCCGTCGCCGTTGGCAGTTGTGTAACTGTTCGTGTTCACTTCGTCATACGAATGGTCGTATGAATCTCCGTAACGGGCGTTGCTGACTTCCTGGGTGTATTCAAGATAGCCGTTTTCGAACGCTACGCAGTTGTAAATATAAACCGCGCCTATGTTGCCCTGCGACAGTCTTGCATACAAATCCCAACCATCGTCGGAATTGCGGTACGCTATGCAGCCGTCGAATACGTTGCCGTAGCCGAGAGTGAGTTTTGCCGCAAAGCCGTCGGCATTTTCGCCGAGCGTCTGGTTATCGTAGTTATTGTGCGAAGTGCAGTTTTTAACGAGGTTATAGCTCGGCCACAGGTCGACTGTGTTGCCGGTGTTGCGGCCTATCTGAAGGCCGGAGTCGCGGTTGTCGTAGAACTCGCAGTCCTCAACCAGGTTGTAGCTGCCTGCAAGATACATGCCGTTATCGCCCGCGCCGCGCACGGTTATGCCGATAAAGTTAATGTAATTGCCGCCGAGGTTAACGCCGCGCGTACCCCAGCCCTGCGAATAGCAGTCGAGAATGGCAGCGCCGTTATTTTCAGCCTTTATGGTTATGGGCATATCGTATGTACCGCTTACGTTGATTGCCAGCGTTGAAGTTAAGCTGTAAACGCCGTCCTTCAATATTACGGTATCGCCCGGCTGAAGCGTGCTCGCATCGCCGCTGACAAGAGTCATTAAATCTGCGGGCGATTCCGCCGAGCCGTCGCCCGTGCCGTCGGGAGATACGTAATAGGTATTTTCGGAAGCGGTAACCGTTCTGGTTCCGAATACCGAGCTTACAGAATACGTTTTGTTGCCGTCTATCTGCGTGCTGCCGGTATCTGAGCCGAAAGTCTCATTGCTGTCGGTGCAGGCTGCAAGCGAAAGCAGGCCGAACGCCGACGTTGCCGCCATTGCAAGCGTTGCAAAGAGCGCAACTGCCTTTCTTTTAAATTTTTTCATTTAATTACACCCCCTCCCCAGCAGAAGTATAGCTGAGAATTATCTGGTAGATGTTCATGCCGCTGCCTGCGGAACCCATATAATACGTACCCGCCGCCTCGATAGTAAGTTCAACAACTGCGCCGGCGCCGTCTATATCTTCACCGGCAACATATTCATCTTTTTCGCCGCCGTCATTATAAACGCCGAGCGTTCTTATTGAACCTGCGCCGCCGCCGTGGTTAGCATATACAGTGAGAGTCACGGGACCTGCCGCAACCATATCTTCGGTGATTGTGAACATAATCGAGCGGGTGTTGCCGCTGGGTTTCTTACCGCCGCCAAGATTTACGGCATAGTTGTAAGACTGACCCTCGATTGTAACAGGAGCACTCGTTTTGTCGTCAATTTTTACGGTAGAGCCCGAAGCCGCAACGATAGTGAAAGTTTCGTCAAGCGCCTTGTTCGCCGTATATTCACCGACATCGGTTGCAGTAAGGTCATTTACATTGAAGTCTACAGTAACAATGGTAGGAACATAGCTGAGGTCTATGCGGTAGATATTGATACCGCTGCTCTGCGAGCCCATATAATAGGTTCCTGCAGTATCGATAGTGAGTTCGACAACTGCTCCGCCGCCGTCTACTGCGCTGCTAACGATATAGCTGCTACTGCTCTTGCCGTCAGCGTATATGCCGAGCATTCTGATTGAACCCGCGCCGCCGCCGTGGTTAGCATAAACGGTAAGCGTTACGGGGCCTTCGGCCACCATAGCTTCGGTAACGGTGAACATAATCGAGCGGGCATTGCCGCTGCCTTTCTTGCTGCCGCCGAGGTTTACCGCATAGTTGAAAGACTGTCCTCCAACCGTTACGGGGTCACTTGTTTTGTCGTCAATTTTTACAGATGCGCCCGATGCTGCAACGATTGTAAACGTATCGTCAAGCGCCTTATTGGCGGTATATTCGCCCACATCGGTTGCAGTAAGGTCATTTACATTGAAGGTTTCAGTCACCATGTTATCAGGCACTATTGTACCTTCGATTTCAATTCTGAAGGTATTGAGCGAACCGCTGGAAGCAAACAGTGTATATACGCCTGCCGCGGGAACTTCTACGGTGACAATTTCATATGCTTTGCTGTTCGCTAAAACTGCAGACCTTGCAACTTCTTCACCGTCGGAGCTGAGCACAAACTGTGAACCGGTGCCGCTGGACGAGCCGTAGCGCGCATACAGGGTTATCGTTGCTGGGCCGCCGAGGTAGAGCGTTACGCCCTTTGTTGAACCGAACTGAACGCGGCCATAGAGCTTGCCCTCGCCGTTGGCGCCGGCCTTATTCTCGGAATTGACGCCGGAAAGACCGTTGGAATATACCATGCCGGCAACAATTTCATCACCGTCGGCCATAGAGGTTATAACCGTTGTTGCCTCGGGAAGGTCGGCTTCATCCGCAGTACCTGCATTCACGTCGATTACCGCGGAGAACGTGCTCTCTTCGGTTGCGCCGGTTATGGTGTAAGGAACTTCGCAAGTTGCGCTGAGAACTTCAGAACCAACCTGATAATAGTAAGTAACTACAGCAGTGCCGTTGCCCGTAACCGCGGGATAGAGGCCGCTTACCGTGTACTGGCCTGCTCCGGTACCTATGGTTGCCGTGCTTAAATCGATTGTGGCGTCGCCCGTAAGGCTGTACTCAGCGTTAAATACCCACGTTGAGGTCATGGAGTTGGTGTAGCTCTGGGCCTGCGTGGTGTTACCCTCTGCAAAGCTCATTGCCGTTATGAGATTGCCCACAACTTCAACGAGTACAAAATCGGACATAACATAAGTCTCGTTGCCTACGGTGTAGTCAACGTATGCCCATATCTGGAATACTCTTGCGTTTGCGGTAGTGAGCTGCTCGGCGGTAACTTCTTCTGCGCCGAGGAAATATTTATAGGTTATGCCGCTCGTGATTTCGGCACCGAGAGTACCGTCCTCGTTAACGGCGTTGACCGTCAGGTCGTCGAGGTCAATAGGAGCGGGGTCACCGTCTATTGCCACTTCGTACTCGGTCACAGTCTTGGAAAGTTCAATGCCGTGCACGCCGCTGATTACAGACGACACGGTAACTTCATAGCTCTGCCAGCGGGTAAGGCCGCCGAGCGTGCAACCTACATATATTGTATATGTGCCGGCCGCGGTAGAATCGAACTCGGAAGAATCGATGGTGACACTGGGGTCTGTAATGTCGACGCGCTCTTCTCTCGTGGCGAGGGTCTCCTCGTCATACAGAGTAGCGGTAATGCTCAGCCCCTCGGCGCTGAACTCATCGCCTATGGCAAATTCGGTCACCGCCGTTGCGGTATCGATAGCCATATCGACTATCATGTCGTTGTTGCCCTCACTCCAGCTTGCCGTGAGCGTTATGTCGCTTGTTACGGGCGTGAGGAAATCATACTCTTCGCCGTCGAGAGTCCAGCCAAGGAACTCACGGCCGAGATATGTAGGTTCCGCGGGCAGAGTAGCTATCTGACCCGTTCTCACAATCTGTGCTTCAACTTCCGAACCGCCGTTCGAGTCGAATGTTACGGTATAAGCCCTCGTCCACCTTGCGACAAGGATAATGTTGGAAGTAACAACGGTGTCGAAATTGAACAGAACGTCGCCGTAATACCAACCGTCGAAAGCGTAGCCCTCGTAAACGGGGTCGGCGGGCTGCGCAACATTTCCGCCTGCGGCCACCTGCTGTGATGAAACAGCACTGCCGCCGTTGGAATTAAATGTTATCGTATATTCAACCTGCCCTCCGTCGTTCCAAACGGCCACGAGGGTGATATTGGAAGTTACCGGCGTCGAAAAGTCGTATTTCCTGCCGTTGAGATACCAGCCGAGGAAGGCGTTTTCGCCGTTTGTGGGGGCAGTGGGCTCGGTGGCCGTCTCCCCATCCCTTACCTGCTGGTCGGCAACAGCCGTGCCGCCGTTGGAATCGAACGTAACCGTGTATACGGCAGTCCACTGCGCGGTGAGCGTTATATCTTCCGTCACCGCCGAGGAGAAGTCGTAAGCCTGTCCGTTCAGATACCAGCCGTCGAACTCATAGCCTGCGTAAACGGGCTCTTCGGGCTCTTCTGCCGATTCGCCTTCAACCACACTCTGGCTTTCCACGGCAGAGCCGCCGTTCGAGTCGAACGTTACGGTATACTCAGTGCCTGAGCACGCCGCGGCGAAACAGATAGAAATCGCCAGAACGAGCCCGAGCAACAGAGGAATAAACCGCTTTAGTCTTTTCATTTTGTCCTCCTATCATATTTTGTTGGCAAAAGAAACTTTTTTGCAGTTTGCATAACAAAAACTTTGCCGTCTTTTTCGCCTTAGAAAGGTTATTTGTGCGGGGCGCCGGTTTAAGGCGCCCCGCCCTTTTATTGGCAGCTTGCTGCAAATAAAAAATTTCTCCGCTATTTTACCTTATACAATATAACACGGTTTTTACTTTAATGTCAATAGTAAATGTAAAAAAAATCCCGATTTTTGCAACTTTTTATCATAAAAATTATAATAATTATGTTTATAACGCAAATTTTATGTAAATATCTTGAAATTAAGGCTGAAAATCTCCGCGAAGGCAAACGCCTTCGCGGAGATTTTAGCTGGCTTTATCCGTTGCAGGGAAAATCATGCAACAAATTGTTATTATTTAGTCCATTCCATGGAAAGATTGCAAAGATACGTTGAGTTGTCGCCTGTAGTGCCTGTGCTTATCAGGCAGAAACCGCCGTAATTGTAATCTTTATCCATCTTGACGGAAAGGTCAACCTGGTCGTCGGGAATCTGGCTGCTTTCAACATGGGCGTTGAGATTGCCGTCTTCCGTCCATACGTGAATGGTGCATTCGGTAAGATATGCAGCAGATTCAACAGGCGTGCATATTTCTTTGCTCTTGCCGTCTCTATGTTCCATGAGAACAAATTCACAGCTGTTGCCGCTCTTCCTGTATATCCTGAGGCCGTAACCGGTGAGAGTTTCGGTATCGAACTGAATCATGATATCCATGTACTGATAGTCGGAACCGAAGCCCTGTGAAGCCTCTTTACCGGGAGCTACCATTAAGGTCACGTCCATATCCGAATATTCTTCCTCAAGCGGCGTGTACATTATTCTGGCGCCGCGCTGGGTATTCATTATGCCGGAATATCCGTTATAGCCGACCTTGGCACCTGTGCCGTAATTCCATGAAGATATGCTGTTATTTATATTTGCAGGTGTCCACTTGCCGCCTACCTTGTCGGAATACTTGCCGTCCACTTCGGTACCGTCGAGAGGGATGTAACCGGCCTGCGTATCTTCGGGGCAATAAGCGTCTACAGTCCACATGCCTTTGATTACGTCGGTCTGAGGCGCGGTGGAGAACGTTGAGAAATCTGTCGTGAGCGTATTGCCGGCAGTTATGCCTTCCTGCGCTATAGGAGTTTCAAGGATATAAACGTCAGCCACATCGGCGTAATCGGAACGTACAGACTTCCTTAAAATGGAAACCTGAAGGTATTTGCCTACATACGCCTGGTCGAGAGTTATGACCTTGAGAGGCTCGTCCATGCGGCCTACGGCTATCTCTATGGCGTTGGTTCCCTGTGCGTCGTCGCATACAGACCATATGATATAGGAGTTATCCGCGCTTTCGCCGCTGATTTCATAGTCAACCTGAGCGGTTCCGTCGGCATTCTGCCTGATAACGGGGTCGGACGTAAACTCGGGAGCGGGAAGAATCTCAGCCCTGACCTGAAGGGCAACAGCGCCCTGAAGGCCGGATTCGTCGGTAGCCATAACAACGACGGTGGGAATTTCGTCGGTGTCATTCAAGGACTCTACAACACAAGTTGTTCCGTCTGCCGAAGGGGTAAGTTTTACATACTGTTCATCTTCGGGAGCCACGCTCCATGTTACTTTTGCCTTTGAAGTGTAATCGCTGTTCTGCGGTCCGGAAAGGCTGTATGTAAGCGTAGCCGTGCTTGCGCCTGCTTCTATCTCTGAAGAACCTTCGGAAATAGATACGGTCATGTTAGTGGCAATGTCGGTTGCGCCGAGCTTGGTCACTATTTCTTTCTGGCCGAGAGGGTCCCAATCGTCGGTGCCGCGGAGAAGGTTGTAGACATTGTATACTATCTGTCCGTTTTCATCGACAAGTTTATATGCCTTGAGCATTTCGGTGCCGGTGATATCCACGCATGCGTCGGGTCTTGCGCCGCCGTCGTCTATGGCTATCTGCTCGCCGTTATGCGTTACGTTTGAATAATAGCTGCGGAAAGACTCGCTTATGACATCCGACCAGCCGAATGTTACGGGAACATCGTAATCGCTGAGGAATCTGCAGTCGATGACCGTGAAACGGCCTGCGCCCTTGCTGAGATACTGCGAAACAGAATCTCTTACGTTGTAGTTGCAGGACGTCATTGTGCAGTCGAGAAGGGTAACGCCGCTCGAACCGCCCCAAGGTTTGGTTCCGTAGAATTCAAAGTCGCAGCCGAGATAGACGGCCTTGGAAGAACCGTTCAACGAGTCGTCGGTGCTCTCCATATGGCAGTTGACGTAAAGCGCACGCTGGCTGTTATTGAAGGGCATCATATTCAGACGGCTTATGAAGTTGCAGTTTTCGGCATACAGCTTGTCGCCGCGGTAAGAAGCTATCTGGCCCTGTGTGATATTATCCGTTCTCTTGGGCATGCTGAGCGAGGGGTCGAGCGGATATTCAAGGTCGACGTTGCAGTAATCGCCGAACGTCACGTTCCTGAGATTGAGCCCGTCGCCGCTCACGCTGAACATAGTCCAGTTGCCGCCGTCATATCCTTCGTTATGGCCGTAGTTGCCGGCTATAACTACATTATAAGGGTCGTCGGTGAGGCCGGTGATGTGCAGATTTTTGCAATTAATATACATGCCGTAGGCTTCGGTCGTGGAGGATGAATAAGGATTGTGAATCCAATATACATAGGGAGCTATGTATACGTTCATCGGCTCGCTCTCCGTTCCGTCGGTAAGATTATTCATGGCATCCACAAAAGAATTATATACGTTGTCGACGCCCTCAATCTGTTCATCGGTCAGTCTTCCGTCTACATATATATTCTTTTCGTCTATCTGAACGGTTGTTTCCTCACCTTCCCAACCATAAGTGAACGACTTGCCGCCGGGAGCAAGAGTTACGGGGAACTGCGAATCAGAAGGCGAAGTGCCGCTCTCCTCTGCCCACATTGCAGTTATGACCATGTCGGATGTGACAGTCGAAGAGAAATCATATTCTGCGCCGTTATAGTACCAGCCCTGGAATGTGTAGCCGTCGAATACGGGGTCCGAAGGCTTTGAAATCCTGCCGCCGGGAGCCACGCTCTGGCTGGCAACAACCGAACCGCCGTTGGTGTTGAACGTTACGGTGTAGAGATTGGACCAGTGCGCCGTAAGCACAATATCATCCGTAACAGGCGTTGAGAAATTATACAGCGAGCCGTTCAGATACCAGCCTTCAAAAGTGTGGCCGGCATATACGGGATTGGAAGGACGGGTCGCGCTTCCGCCTTCCTCCACTTTTTGCACAGGCACATATCCGCCGCCTGCAGAATCGAACGACACTATGTAAACTTCAGGTTCGGGTTCGGGTTCGGGTTCAGGCTCTTCCTCTTCTATCTTTTCCCATACAGCCGAAAGAGTCATATCGGACGTTACAACCGACGAGAAATCGTATTCCGCGCCGTTATAGTACCATCCCTTAAAAGTGTAGCCGCCGAACTGAGGTTCAGTCGGTTCATCAATGGTTCCGCCGTCGTCTATCTGCTGAGAAGCGATAGCCGTGCCGCCGTTCGAATCGAACGTTACGGTATATCCGCTTTCGCCGGTCTCGGTACATGCTGCGGCAAAGGAAATCGAAACCGCCATTACGAGACCGAGCGACATAGGAATCAACCGTTTGAGTTTTTTCATTTTGCCCTCCTATAAGATTTTATTGGCGAAGAATTTTTATTGCACCCCCAATAAGACCTTGCCCGTATCATCCCCTTAAGAAAGGTTTTTTGTGCTGGGCGCCTGCCTGAAGACGCCCAGCATTTTATTGGCAGCTTGATGCAAATAAAAATTTCTTTCGCAATTTTTGCCACGTACAATATAGCACAAACATTCGGCAGTGTCAATAACAAATTGCAAATTAATTTCAATTTTTGGCACTTGTTATCATTTTTATATTAGTATTTTGATTCTTTATAACTATTTTTATGTCTATATTTGCGTATTGACAATATATATTTACAATATATTTGTGAATTATTAACAAGCCAATATTACCCGTCTCAATCAGCCGGCAAACCCTTTAGCCACGCGGCAAATTTTTTTTAAAAGGCAACGGTTTCCGAAAGAAAAACAGCATTCTGCTCTGCTAAAAAAATATTTTGTCTGTTCGGGCTTGAACCGCGCCCGTTCGGGCGGCGCAAATATTTTTAAATCTCTTTCCCTTTTAATATAATTTAGCTGTAGATAAACCGAGGTTAATTATTTATCCGCAAAGACGCGCGCGCCGTGCAGGAATGATTGACCCGGAACAAGGAGGCGATTATATCTCAAATGAAAAGACAACACACATTAAAGCCGCTGCTTGCATATGCTGGCAGTCGCAGAATACTGACATATCTGTCGCTCATACTTTCAGGCGTGAGCGCCGTGCTGGCACTCGGTCCTTTTATATGGATATGGTTTATAATCCGCGACGTAATAGCGGCGGCGCCGGATTTCTCCGAGGCGGCCAATATTTCGTTTTACGGTTGGATGGCCGTGCTTTTTGCCGTGCTCTCCGTGCTGGTATACGTAGCGGGACTGATGTGTTCGCATATAGCCGCGTTCCGCGTAGCAGCAAATATTAAAAAGAAGCTGTTAGACCACGTTGTCACCCTGCCCGCGGGCGCGTTCGACACATTCGGCAGCGGCCGGGCGCGCAAAGTTATAAACGAGTCGAGCGCAGCGGCCGAAACCTATCTTGCGCACAACCTGCCCGACTTTGCCGGCGCCGTTGTTACTCCGCTCGCCATGATAGTTTTAATGTTCTTGTTCGACTGGCGTCTTGGGCTGGTATCTCTCTTCCCGGTCGCGTGCGCCTTTGCCGTTATGTCGGCCATGACGGGCAGGAGAATGGCCGAAAAAATGAAGCAGTACAACGACGCGCTCATGGACATGAACAACGAGGCCGTAGAATATGTGCGCGGCATACCGGTCGTTAAAACCTTCGGCCAGACAGTATTTTCATTCGAGCGCTTTAAAGACAGCATCGACCGCTATCACACGTGGGTAGTGGCTTACACGAAGCAGCTGCGCCAGCCGATGATGTTTTTTACGCTGCTGATTGACAGCGTGTTTGCATTCATAATAGTGTTGACTCTTATAATTGTAAATACAGGGGGCGGGAGCGCGTCGTTTACGACAGATTTGATATTTTATGTGATTTTTACCCCCGTTATCGCGGTAACTCTGAATAAAATAATGTTTATGAGCGAAAACGGCATGATAGCGCGCGACGCGACGGCGCGGATAAATGAAATACTCGACATGAAGCCTCTGGAAGAAGGAGGCATACTTACTCCTAAAGACAACTCTGTGAGCCTTAAAAACGTGAGCTTTAAATACGCCGACAGCGAAAATTTCGCCGTCAAAAATCTGAGCATAGATATCCCCGCGGGCGGGACAGTAGCACTTGTAGGGCCCTCAGGCGGAGGCAAAACGACCGTTGCCGGGCTTATTTCCCGCTTTTGGGATGTGAGCGCGGGAGCCGTGGAGATTGGAGGCGTCAACGCTAAAGATATCCCCAAAGAAAAGCTTTGCGACACGGTGTCGTACGTTTTTCAGGAAAGCCGCCTCTTAAAGACGACGATAGCCGAAAACGTACGCCTTGCGCGGCCGCGCGCGACCGACGAGGAGGTAATGAGGGCGCTTGAACTTGCGCAATGCTCGGATATCATAGCCAAACTTCCGCAGGGAATAAACACCGTTATAGGCAGGAACGGCCAGTACCTCTCCGGCGGAGAACAACAGCGCATAGCCATAGCGCGCGCAATTTTAAAGGACGCGCCCGTTGTCGTTCTTGACGAGGCGACTGCATTCGCCGACCCGGAGAACGAATACCTCGTTCAGCGAGCTTTTGCAGAGCTTACCCGCGGAAAGACGGTGATAATGATAGCGCACAGGCTTTCCACCGTGGCGGGAGCGCAGCGCATATGCGTGCTTGACGGAGGAGAGCTGAAAGAGAACGGCACGCACGCCGAACTTGCGGCGGCCGGCGGCAAATATGCCGCCATGTGGAGAGAATATAAAAAATCTGTTACGTGGAGCGTAGGCTCAAAGGAGGCGTCAAATGGTTGAGCGCCTGATGAAAAAATACGCCCTCTCGCGCCGGGGAGCAAAGGACTATATAAAGGCATGCGTTGCATGCACAGTCGTCGACCTCGTCAAAATGGTGCCGGTGGGACTGCTCTATCTGCTCGTTTGCGACATGCTCGCGCCCGTACTCGGCTATGAGCGGCAGTTCAACTATTACTTATACGGCTTCGGCATAGCGGGCATACTTGTTGTTATGTATATCTCCAACTACATACAGTATAACTGCAATTACTTCAATACATATAAAGAGAGCGCATCCCGCCGCATAACGCTGGCCGAGCGCATGCGCAAGCTCCCCCTCTCCTACTTCGGGAAAAAGGACCTTGCCGACCTTACACATACTATAATGAGCGACTGCACGACGATTGAGCAGTCTTTTTCGCACTACTTCCCCGAACTTTCGGGCGCTATAGCCAGCACATGCATCTACGCCGCGGGACTGTTCATATTTGACTGGCGCATGGCGCTTGCCAGCCTGTGGGTGCTGCCGGCCGCCATACTTATCGTCGCCTTTTCGGGCAGGGTGCAACAGCGGTTTACCGTTAAAAAGGTTGCCGCAGCAACCGCGTGCGAGGACGGCATTCAGGAGTGTTTGGAGACGCTGCGCGATTTAAAGGCATGCAACGCCGAGAAGCGGTATCTCGACGGCCTCAAACGCAAGATTGACCTCGTGGAAAAGAGAAATATAATAAGCGAATTTGCTACGGCGGCATTTGTAGTGAGCGCACAACTTTTACTCAAATTCGGAATAGCCACGACTGCGCTCGCCGGTGCAATTCTGCTCGGGCGCAACGAGCTGTCCGTCATGACTTTCTTCGCATATCTGCTCGTCGTATCCAGACTCTACGACCCTATGAGCACGGCGCTGCAGAATCTTGCCGCGATTATCTCCTGCCGCGTGAATATCGGCCGCATGAACGAAATATACCATACTCCCCTGCAGACGGGGGAAACAGCTTTTGAACCGAAGGGGTACGACGTCGCCTTCAAAAACGTGAAATTTTCATACAACGAGGGCGAACAGGTGCTCGACGGAGTATCATTCACCGCAAAGCAGGGCGAAGTGACCGCGCTTATAGGGCCTTCGGGCGGGGGCAAATCTACGGTTGCAAAACTTGCGGCAAGATTCTGGGACGCGGACAGCGGCCAAATTACTCTCGGCGGAGAAAATATATCAGAAATCGACCCCGAAACGCTGCTTGCAAAATATTCGATAGTATTCCAGGACGTAACGCTCTTCAACAATACCGTTAAAGAAAACATACGCATAGGCAAAAAAGACGCCACAGACGACGAGGTGCTGGCTGCCGCAAAGGCAGCGCAGTGCGACGAGTTTGTTGAAAAACTGCCTCAGGGCTATGACACCGTTATAGGAGAGAACGGAAGCATGCTCTCAGGAGGGGAGCGGCAACGCATATCCATAGCCCGCGCACTGCTGAAAGACGCACCCGTAATACTGCTGGATGAAGCGACTGCAAGCCTTGACGTGGAAAACGAAACACAGGTGCAGACGGCAATATCCCGCCTCGTGCGGGATAAGACCGTGCTTGTGATAGCGCACAGAATGCGGACCGTTGCAGGCGCGGATAAACTTGTATTGCTCAAAGACGGCGCAGTTGCAGAACAGGGCACGCCCGGGGAGCTTGAAGCGAGCGGCGGAGAATACGCCCGTATGCGCCGCCTGCAGAACGGAGCATGAGAAACCCGCAGGCAAATACAAAAAAATATCCGATATTTCAATAAAAAATTACCTTTCGGTTCGGCAGTTTGAATTTCATAAAATAAAATATATATGATAAAATGCATAATGCCCGGCATAAGGCCCGACTTGCGCCCTGCGCGGTTTCATCCGCGCAGGGCGCATAAATAAAAAATCAAAATTATTTAATTTAAATTGCAAAAAATAAATACAGATAAATAAATTAAAATTAAATTAAAATTTATTTTTAAAGGAAAATCAATGAGCAATACTGCAATAACGGTTACAGGCTTTATAATTATTTTCGCCATGACGGTGCTCGGCTCTTCGACGGTTTTTTTCTTCAGGAAAGAAATTTCACCGAAGGCAAACACACTCATTTTAGGCTTTGCCTCAGGCGTAATGATAGCCGCTTCGGTGTGGTCGCTGCTCATTCCGGCAATAGAAGAGGCCGGGGCCGAATACGGCAGTTTAAGCTTTATTCCCGCGGCGACAGGTTTTATTCTGGGCGGGCTCTTTTTGGTGCTTCTCGATAAAATTGTGCCGCATATACACAAGGGAACTTCCGAAGAGGAGGGGCCGCATGTACGGTTGAAACGCTCTGTAAAACTTTTTCTCGCCGTTACGATACACAATATCCCCGAGGGGCTTGCCGTGGGATTCGCATTCGGCGCGGCGGCCGCGCTCGGAGAACATGCGGCATATATTTCCGCGCTTGCGCTTGCGGCCGGCATGGGAATACAGAATCTGCCTGAGGGCGCCGCTGTGGCATTGCCGATGAGAAGGGAGACGGGCAGCCGGCTCAAAGCTTTCGGCTACGGAGCGGCAAGCGGAGCAGTTGAACCGCTGTTTGCGACAGCAGGATACTTTCTCGCCGCATACCTTACGGCGGCGCAGCCGTATTTTTTATCTTTCGCGGCAGGCGCCATGATATTTGTCGTGGCGGAAGACCTCATTCCCGACAGCAAGCTTGCGGAACACCCTCACCTCGGGGCGTGGGGCGCCATGGCCGGGTTTGTGATTATGATGATTCTCGACGTCGCTCTCGCCTGACGAACCTGATAATACAGAAGTTTGCCGCCGGGCAGTAATTTATTGTATTTTTTCCGGATACGCCGTACGTGCAAATAATTTTGCGCGTACGGCGTATTGCACATCCTTTTATTGAAATAAAAATCATTCACAAGGTTTGCTTTTTGCAAATAGGGGTTATATAATAGTGTATAAAGAAAAATAATTTTTTAAGGAAGTGACTTTTTCATGACAAAAATCGATATATTTTCGGGCTTCCTCGGCGCAGGCAAAACCACGCTGATAAAGAAGCTGATAAAGGAGGCCTACGCAGGCGAAAAGCTCGTTCTGATTGAAAATGAGTTCGGCGACATAGGCATAGACGGAGGCTTCCTTGCCGATGCCGGAATTAAAATAAACGAGTTGAACTCGGGCTGCATATGCTGCTCGCTCGTGGGCGACTTTGCCAAGGCGCTGAAAAAGGTCTGCGAAGAGTACGCCCCCGACAGGATATTGATAGAACCATCGGGCGTGGGCAAGCTTTCTGACGTTATACGCGCCGTTTACAGCGCAAACCTTGAGAACTGCGAAATAAACACCTACACTGCCATTGTCGACGCGGCCAAGTGCAAAATGTACATGAAGAATTTCGGAGAATTCTTCAACGACCAGATTGAAACGGCCAACTGCATCATATTCACCCATGCCGATATTGCGGGTGAAGAAAAACTTAAGAGGGCTGTCGGACTCGTGCGCGAACACAATTCAAAAGCCACGCTCGTAACAACCCCCTGGCAACAGCTTACGGGTGCCGAACTGCTCGCCGCAATGGAGCACAGCGATACGCTCGCCGACCAGATGGAAAAACTTAAGGCCGACGCGCTTGCCCGCAGTGAGCACGATGACGATGAGCACGAACACGAGCACGGTCACTGCTGCCACCACGACCACGAACATGAGCATGAGCACGAACATGAGCACGACGATGACGACGAGCACGAACACGAGCACGGTCACTGCTGCCACCATGACCACGAACACGAACATGAACATGAGCACGAACATGAACACGGCGAGGGGTGCGGATGCGGACATCATCACCACCATCATGCCGACGAGGTGTTCGACAGCTGGGGCGTTGAGACGGCAAAGACATACTCGGCAGACGAGCTCAGGTCCATTCTCTCACAGCTGACAAACGCCGTGGAGTACGGCGTGGTACTGCGCGCAAAGGGCATAGTATGCGGCAAAGACGGCAAGTGGCTGCATTTTGACTACAACCCCGGCGAACCCGATGTTCATGAAGGCGCCGCAGCTTATACCGGCAGGCTTTGCGTTATCGGCAGCAAGCTGGAGAAGGAAGAGCTGGCCACCTTATTCGGAGTGGGTGACTAACTCCGTTCATTTCTTAGTTTATCCTTTATTAATTACGGGCAATAAGGCGAAAATTCAAAAATAATTAAGGCGGAAAAAGAGCAGGCGAATTTAGTTCGCCGATACCTCTTTTTCACGACAATATTAAAAAAATCGCAGCAAAGATTTTGCATGCAAAAGATTTGCTGCGAAACGGTAGTTTTTTATGTCGGAAGAAATTTCTGTTTATATGTTCCTCGGCTTTCTGGAGTCTGGAAAAACCAAATTCATTCAGGAGACGCTCGAGGACGAGCGTATGGAGAACGGCGAAAAAACGCTGCTGCTCGTGTGTGAGGAAGGCGAGGAGGAATACGACCCTCATCTGTTCAAAGTGAAGAACGTGGCCATAGAATATCTGGAGAACGAGGCCGACCTGACGCAGGAGACACTCAACGCCCTCGCCCGGAAGCGCAGATGCGACAGAGTGCTCGTGGAATACAACGGCACATGGCTGTTACAGTCCTTTTTCGACGCCATGCCGGAGGACTGGGTGATAAACCAGATGATGACCTTCTTCGACTCCGCCACCTTTTTGAACTATAACCGCAATATGCGCCAGCTGGTATTCGATAAAATTCAGCTCACTCAGATGGTAGTATTCAACCGCTTTAAGGGAGAGTATGAAAAGACGGAGTATCATAAGGTAGTGCGCGCTATTTCGCGCAGGCCGGATATCGTCTATGAATATATCGGAGGCAAAGCGGAATTCGACGATATCGAGGACCCCCTCCCCTTCGACGTGAACGCGCCCGTAATTGAGATAGAGGACGGCGATTTTGCGCTCTTTTACCGCGACGTGGCCGAAAAGCTTGACACATACATAGGCAAAACCGTGCGCTTTAAAGGTATGGCGGCGGTCAATAAAAAGGTACCCGCGGGATATATCGTGCTCGGCAGATATATTATGACGTGCTGCGAAGCCGATATTGCATACGACGGATTTGCCGTAAAGTGCGGCAAAAAAGCCTCGGAAGTCAAAACACGCGACTGGCTGTATGTTACGGGCAAGATAATGTATGAATACAACTCGGTATACCGTTCCAAAGGGCCCGTGCTGATTGCCGAAAAGCTGGAGCCCGCCGAAAAGCCCGAACAGGAAGTGGCCACCTTTTTTTAATTGAGAAATTACCGCCACCGGCGGCATTTAAAAAGCCCTGCGGGGAGCGCGAATGCGCTCCCCGCAGGGCTTTTGCACCAAATAATTAAGGCATATATGCCCCTCAATTGTTTTCGGGAGAGAAAAAAGCCCAGTCTGCGGTGCGCCGTTCTGCCCGCCAGCGCACGGGAGTACAGCCGCTGTATTTCAAAAACGATTGTGCAAACTTGCTGCCGTTCCTGTAACCGACGGCCCGGGCAACCTCGCTGACTTTTTCCGTCCCGCACGAGAGCATTTTTGCCGCAACCTGCATACGGCAGGTGCTTATGTAAGCATGTATCGGGCAACCGTACATTATTTTGAAGTACGTTTTGAGCGAAGTGGCGCTTATGCAGAACCGGGCACACAGTTCCGCGAGCGAAAGGTCGCCTCCAAGATTCTTCCATATGTAGCGCTCTATCGACTTTATAAGTTCCGCGACTTCGGGGTGAATGGCGCGGGTTTGGTTAAATTTTTCCGAAAGCTCTCTGCCGAGGACCAGCAGAAGCTCTACCACTCTGAGTCTGAGAATTCCCCGCCTTTCCTCCCCTCCCGCGCGGTAGATATCCTCGAATATCCGCGCGGTCTTTTCGCTCTGCCCGACAAGGCGCACTCCGCGGCAGCTTCGTGTAGCGGCAACAAGTCCGTCAAAATTTACGCCCGCGCCTTTAAGGAAACTCTGAAAAAGCCCGTCGCTTGCGTCTTTTATCATGACGGTACAACCGTGATAGTGTCTGTACGGCATGGAAGCAACGTTTATATCTCCGTAGTCCATATTATGCAGGCAAATATCGCCCGCGCCGATGTAGAACCTGCGCCCGTCGCGCATGCCCGCTTCGAATCTGCCCTGGCGGCAATGCTCGATAATGAGCTCGTATTTGCCCGTCGTACCTTCACCGAACGTTTCAAGGTGCATGTCGTCGTACAGCACGCTCACGCCGTCGAACGCAGGATATGCAGTAATTCTGCCCTCGCCTCCCGCATTGTGCAGATGAGATTCGGCACAATCTTCTTTATAAACCACCTCCGCACTGTCGCCCGGACAAAGCCGGGCATATATGCGCCCGAGTTCATCCCTGCTTTCGCTTATAAAGCCGCTGCCGGGGTTCATTTCGCGCACGCTGCAGGCTGAATTGTTTGCCGCACTGTTCCCGGTTTTATCTGCCTTACACGGCAATTCTATATCATTTTTTTTCGATAAATCGGCCATATATGCCCGCCTTTCAGATTTTATATAATTAATAAACCGCGGTTTATTTTATTATACAGTCTGCTGAAAAACTTGTCAACTCATTTAAATAAACGGCAAACGGCCGTCTGCGTAAATATTTACGCAGACGGCCGTTTGAACCATCTTAGATTACCAACCGATTTTTAAAATTTGACGAGTTTATCTACAGAAAACGGGATATCCTCATGCTCTGCCAATATGTAAATTTTATCTCTCTCGGAAATATTTCACCGCAGCCGAAAAATACTTTAAAATAAGCTTCATAAAAATAACCCTTATTAAATTACCCCATGAATATGCCGCAAATACTGTGTATTTGCGGCAGGAAAAACGCGCGGTCGCGCTGCATAAACAGTGCAACTAAAAGGCATGAAACTTATTTGTCGTATCTCAGTTTGCGGAACGAGCCGTCTTCCTTGTGTATCATTATGCTCGCCTCCTGGTTCTGGGCAAGCGCCTTGGCGTAATCTATTGCCTGTGCCTGTGTATCGAACAATTTTATGGCCTTTTTGCCCTTGTTGAACTTTATCTGCCACTTTCCGTCGGACACGCGTTTGGTTATGTGATAAACTTTGGGGCCGGCGGGTTTCGCCGCCTCTGCGGGCGCGCTGTCTGCGGCCTTGGGCTCCTCTTTTGCGGGCGCAGGCTGAGACTTAGGCTGAACGGCGCCCGATTTATCGCTCTTGGGGGCGTCCGCCTTTTCGCTCTTAGCCGCAACATTAGTTTTAGCGCCGCTCTTTTGCGCAGTACGCGACTTATCGCTCTTGGGCTGCGTATCTTCGGTCCGTTCATCATCTGCCTTCACAGCCTTTTCCGTCCCAACATTTTGGGCGGAAGACTCCAAAGGAACTACGCTGTCTTTTACCGGCTGCGTTTTCTCCTGTGACGGTGCGGCAACCGTTTCGGCAGGTGCGTCGACGTCTGCGGACTGCCCGCTCTCCGTCGCTGCCGGCTCTTCGTCCATGCGCTGGGTGCGGTGGGCCTTAATAAGTACAACAACGGCAACTATAGCCGCCACCGCGACTACGGCTATGACTATCCATGCCCACAGGGGCAAACCGGCTTCGTCGCCGCCGGCAAGTATAAGATAATTCACTGAAAATCCCTCCTTACTGAATTCAAGCGAAACTTCGCTTATAAAAATTATAGCAAAATGATAAATTTTGTCAAGGGGCATTTTAAAACACAACAGAAAACCGCCCCGCCGCGGAAATGTTTCCGCGGCGGGGCGGTACGTTTATACCGTTTTTATTTTTTAATTCCGAATATCACTTTATTAGCGACTGAACGACATTTTCAGGCGCGAGCTCAAAACGTTCGAACGTTTCAATAAATTTGCCCCTGCCCTGAGTAAGAGAACGGAGAGCCGTGGCGTATGTTAAAAGCTCGGCCTTGGGCGCCTCGGCGGTGATTATCTGCATTCCATCCTGCGCGTCCATGCCTATTATCCTGCCGCGGCGCTTGTTCAAATCGCCCAAAACGTCGCCGAGGTACTGTTCGGGCACGCCAATCCTGAGCTTGGAGTAGGGCTCGAGTATGGCGGGCTTTGCCGCCTTCATTCCCTCTTTGAATGCGATTTCCGCCGCAGCCTTGAACGCCGCCTC
The DNA here is from genome assembly GCA_944368155.1 of uncultured Clostridia bacterium. GTDB lineage: Bacteria > Bacillota > Clostridia > Christensenellales > Borkfalkiaceae > Coproplasma. Next base: position 44,604 of record CALVWW010000007.1, on the reverse strand, counting down.
CGAACTGTCTACCTCGTGATAACTGCCGTCGGTGAGCACCGCCTTCATGCGTATTACGGGGTAACCTGCGAGCACGCCGTGGGGCAGGCACTCAATGAGTCCCTTTTCAACGGCGGGGATATACTGCTTGGGCACAGAGCCGCCCACAACCTCTTCGGCAAATTCAAAATCTTTATCCGAGGGCTCGAACCTTATCTTGCAGTGACCGTACTGGCCGTGGCCGCCCGACTGCTTTTTGTACTTGCCCTCGGCAAGGGCGGTGCCGAGTATTGTCTCTTTATAGTTAATCTGCGGCGAACGAAGGTCGGCGTCGGCCCCGAATTTGGCCTTGAGTTTTTTGTTTATTATGTCGAGGTGCACTTCGCCCTGGCCGCCTATGAGCGTTTCGCCCGTATCGGCAATTTTACGCACTCCGAACGACTTGTCCTCCTCTTCTAAACGGGCAAGGCCGGAGAAAACCTTGTCTTCCGTGCCCTTGACCTTGGCATATACCGCCATGAACAGCACGGGACGGGGGAAAAGAATGGGGTCAAATTTTACGGGAGCCGCTTCATCGCAAAGCGTATCGCCCGTATTGGTGTTGGTAAGTTTGGAGACGGCGCCTATGTCGCCCGCTGTAAGCTCGGAGACAGGCTCCTGCTTTTTGCCCTTTAAAAGATATATGGCGTTGATGCGCTCGGTCTGCCCCGTAGTGGAGTTCAGAACGGTCATGCCCGTCTTTAAAACGCCGCGGCACACCCTTAAATAGTTCATCTTGCCCACAAAGGAATCGACGGCGGTTTTGAAAACCTGTGCGGCGAACGGCTGACTGTCGTCGCACTCAATATCCACGAGCTCGTCCTTGTTCAGGTCGGTTGCAAGCAGGTCGCCGCGCTCGGATGCGTCGGGCATGTATTTCACTATCTCATTCATGAGGTTTATTACGCCGCGGTTGTTGAGAGCGCTGCCCGCCATGACGGGAATGGTGTTTATGTTCTGAATACCCTTCCTGATGCCGTGAATTACTTCGTCGCGCTCCAAAGTGCCCGTCTCGAAGTATTTTTCAAGGAGCACGTCGTCGTTCTCGGCTGCGGTCTCGGTGAGCGAGAGCTGCATAGCCGTAAGTTCGTCGCGCTTATCTTCGGGGATTGCTATCTCTTCAGGGCCCACGCCGGTGAAGTGGTAGGCGCGCTCGGTGAGGGCGTTTACGAAGCCCGCCATCTTGTTGCCCTCCATTATAGGTATCTGAATGGGGGCTATCTTGCCGTGGTATTTTTCCTGAAGGGCGGCTACCGTGCCGTTATAGTCGGCATTCTCTTTATCCATGCCGTTTATAAAGATAACCATGGGTTTTTTGGCTTTGAGACAGGCGTTTATTGCTTTTTCCGCACCGACGGTAACCGTGCCGCTCGCGCCCATAACGACGAGAGCGCCACCGCAGGCGCGCATGGCCTCGTTGAACTCGCCCTCGAAGTCGTAAAAACCGGGCACGTCTAAAAGATTTATTTTTGTCTCTTTCCACACGGTGTAGCTCACAGAGAGCGAAATCGACATTTTGCGGGCAATTTCCTGCTCGTCAAAGTCGGAGACGGTCGTGCCGTTCTCAATCTTTCCCATGCGGTCGACAGAGCGGCCGTTGAACAGAATGGCCTCGCAGAGGGTGGTTTTACCCTCGCCGCTGTGGCCGATGATTGCAATGTTGTGAATGTTTTTTGGTGTGATGCTCATATTAAAAGTCCCTTATCATAAATTTGCGCTTTTAACGGCGCCTGCGGACAAAACTGCCCCATACAAATCAATTATACAGTATATTCCTTCAAATTGCAATACCCAATTTTTTAAACCGCGGCAAATTGATTTTGCTGTTTTTGTGCTGCAAGCCTGAAGCGGTAAAAATATTAAAGCCGCAAAGTCGGAAGGGCGTTCGTCCTTGAACTCTGCGGCTTTAATTATCGTATCTGCCAAAATTTTGCGAAATCAATTTTAACCTCTCCTGCCGCCGCGGAGATACGAGCGGCGGATTTTAAGTTTGCTCACGGCCCGGGCAAGCTGGGCCTGCACGGAGAGATATTCCTGCCTGCTGAGTTTTTGCAGCATGGCTTCCTTTGCGTCGGCAGCCTCGCGCTCGGCGCGCTCCTCGTCTATCTCTTCAGGGCGGAGAATAGATTCTACGAGCACCAAAACGTCGTTGTCCTCTATCTTCATTATGCCTGAAGAGACCGCAGTCTCCTGCTGCTCCTGCCCCGGAACGCGGAAACTCAGTTTCCCCGGCACGATTGCCGTTATCGTGTTGCTGTGCCCCGCCCAGACGCCGTACTGGCCGTCTACCGTGGGAATTACCAGACTTTCGCAATCGCCCTCGTAGAATGTGCGCGAGGAGCTTAAAAGATGAACTTTGAAAGTGTTCATATTACAGTTATCCTTTTGCAAGGTATAGTGTTATTTGACGCATACAGCGCCGCCTTTGCGGCCATGAAACACAGGATGCGTAAACTTAAAAGTTTTTTGCGCTTACTTCAGCTGTTCGGCCTTCTTTTTAACGTCGTCTATCGTCCCGACATTATAGAAAGCGGCTTCGGGATAGGCGTCCATCTCGCCGTCGATTATCGCTTTGAAGCCCTTGACCGTCTCATTCATGGGCACATACACGCCCTTTATACCCGTGAACTTTTCTGCAACGTGCATGGGCTGGGACAAAAATCTCTGTATTTTACGCGCGCGGTAAACGGTTAGCTTGTCGCTTTCCGAAAGTTCGTCCATGCCGAGTATGGCAATTATATCCTGCAGCTCGTTGTATTTTTCCAATGTTTCCTGCACCTTGCGCGCCGTTTCGTAGTGCTCCCTGCCGACTATGTCGGGTTCGAGGATGCGCGAGGAGGAAGCGAGCGGGTCTACCGCGGGATATATGCCCTGCTCTGCAATTTTTCTGCTGAGAACAGTTGTCGCATCGAGGTGGGCGAACGCCGTTGCGGGGGCGGGGTCGGTCAGGTCGTCGGCGGGCACATATACGGCCTGCACCGAGGTTACCGAACCGCTGCGCGTCGAAGCGATGCGCTCCTGAAGCTCGCCCATATCATTTGCAAGCGTAGGCTGATAACCAACCGCCGAAGGCATGCGCCCGAGCAGCGTGGAAACTTCGCTTCCGGCCTGCACAAAACGGAAAATATTGTCTATGAACAGCAGCACGTCCTTGTGCTCTTTGTCGCGGAAGTATTCCGCCATGGTGAGTCCTGTGAGCGCCACGCGCATACGCACGCCGGGCGCTTCGTTCATCTGACCGAAAACAAGGGCGGTTTTATCGGCAACGCCGCTGGCGCCCATCTCGCGCCACAAATCGTTGCCCTCGCGCGAGCGCTCGCCCACGCCCGTGAATATGGAATAGCCGCCGTGTTCCATGGCTACATTGTGTATAAGTTCCTGAATGAGCACCGTTTTGCCGACGCCGGCGCCGCCGAAAAGGCCTATTTTGCCGCCCTTGGCGTACGGTTCCATCAAATCGACGACCTTTATGCCCGTCTCCAGAACTTCGGCGACGGGGCTCTGTTCTTCGAACAAGGGGGCCTTGCGGTGTATGGGCCAGTGCTCGGCCGCATCGGGCGCAGGTCTGCCGTCAATCGGTTCGCCCAAAACGTTGAACATTCTGCCGAGCGTGCAGTCGCCCACGGGCACATTTATAACATCGCCCGTCGCAAAAACTTCTTCGCCGCGCGCAAGCCCTTCGCACGGGCCGAGCATTATGCAGCGCACAATATCGCCGCCTATCTGCTGGGCGACTTCCATTACAAGTTTTTTGCCGTTCTTTATCACATAGAGCGCGTCCTTTATTCTGGGCAGTCCGCCATCGAACTTCACGTCGGTTACCGGCCCGGATATGTGAACTATTCTGCCGCTATTCACTCATTGCCTCCTTTATTTTTAAGCTGTGCGCGCGCACCCGCGGCAACTTCGGTTATCTCCTGCGTTATCTCAGCCTGCCTCATTCTGTTATACTGCACCGAGAGCTCTGAAATAAGCTTTTCCGCGTTGTCGTTTGCGGCCTTCATCGCCGTCATGCGGGCGTGCTGCTCACTGCAGAAACTATCCACAAGCGCACTGTATATAAAGCCCGCGACGTAGCTCCGGATAATATTTTCAAGCACCACCTCGACAGAGGGCGCATACTCAAACGGCGTGCGCACCGGTTCCTCCACCGTATCAACGACAAATTCTTTGCGGTGAAAGGGGAGCACCCTCACCAGAGAGGCGTCATCGGAAAGCCCGTGCATATCGGTATATGCCACATATATCTTGGTGAATGCCCCTCTTGCAAAATCTTCTAAAAGCACGTTGCATATCTGGCGGGCACGGTGCATGGTAGGGTTCTGAGCGGTATATAAAAAACTCTTTTCTATGGCTATGCCGCGCTGTTTTAAAAGCTGGCGGCCGTATTCGCCAACCACATACCACTTTATTTCGCAGTCCGCTTCCTGCAATTCCATTGCTTTTTTAATTACATTGTAGTTATACGCGCCGGCAAGCCCCTTGTCGCCCGTGATGAGCAGGCAGGCAAACGTGCCCGTAAGTTTTTCTTTAACGTCTACGGGATAAAAATAGGGACTGTGCGCAGGCATTCCGTCCTGACGGAATATCCTCTTTATTTCAACGCGTAGCGCCTCGAAATAGGGGCGCGTCCTGTCGAGCGCCTCCTTTGCTTTGCGCATCTTGGTCGAGGAGATGAGGTACATCGCGTTGGTTATTTTGCGCGTCTCCTTTATGCTGTCTATTCTCTTTTTGATGCTGTGAATATCGGGCATAGTAAGACCTCACAGATTTTCCTTTTGGTAACAAAGGAGAATCTTCGTGATTTGAGGGGCCGGCCCCTCTTGCCCCGATTTCAGGGGCTCTCTTATTATATAATCGGGGCAATTCACCCCGCGGTGCGAGAGCTTTGCTCGCTGTTCTGCCGCGCGAGACAATAGCCGAAGCTCTGCCGAAGGCTTTAATCGGCGCGGGGAACCATTATATCCCCCGCAAATGTGAGGCGATGGGGGGTCACGCTATTCTGCTGCCGCCCGCCTGATTGTATTTTGCCGCAAACTGCTGAGCACTTTCAACAATCTTTGCCTTAAGCTCTTCCGATACCTTTTCACCCTTTTTAAGCTCTTCGCAGATATCGGGGTACGACTCTTCGAAGTATTCTAAAAGCTTTACCTTGAAATCGGGGATATCCTCCGCCTTTACGTCGCCAAGGCCGTGGCCGAGCGCCGCGGCAAGCAGCAACACCTGCTGATACATTTCAAGCGGAGCAGACTGCGGCTGGCGGAGCAGCATCATGAGGCTCTTCCCGTAGAAAAGCAGCTTCTTTGTTGCGTCGTCGAGGTCGGAAGAGAACTGCATGAACACCTCCATTTCCCTGTACTGCGCGAGGTCGAGACGGAGAGGGCCGGCAATCGACTTCATTGCCTTTGTCTGGGCGTCGCCGCCCACACGCGACACGGATATGCCGACATTGACCGCGGGGCGCTGGCCTGAGAAGAACAAGTCGCCAGCAAGGAATATCTGTCCGTCGGTTATGGAAATTATATTGGTAGGTATATATGCGGAAATATCGCCCGCCTGCGTCTCCACAATGGGCAGAGCGGTTATCGAGCCGCCTCCCCTCTCGTCGGAGAGGTGTGCGGCGCGCTCCAAAAGGCGGGAATGGAGATAGAACACGTCGCCGGGATAGGCCTCGCGCCCGGGCGAACGCCCCAGAAGCAGCGAAAGCGCGCGGTATGCGACGGCGTGCTTGGACAAATCATCGTACACGATTAGTACGTCCTTGCCCTTGTTCATGAAATATTCCGCCATAGCGCAGCCCGAATAGGGCGCAATATATTGCAGCGAAGCGCTGTCGCTTGCAAAGGCGCAAACGATAATCGTGTAATCCATGGCGCCGCGCTTTTTTAACATTTCGGCAAGGCGGGCAACGGAGCTTGCCTTCTGCCCGACTGCCACGTATATGCAGATAACGTCCTTGCCTTTCTGATTGAGTATGGTATCGGTTGCGATGGCTGTTTTGCCCGTCTGCCTGTCGCCTATTATAAGTTCGCGCTGGCCCCTGCCTATGGGAAACATGGAGTCGATGGCCAGAATTCCCGTTTCAAGCGGCCTGTTTACAGGCTGACGGTCGACTATGCCCGGTGCGGGGGTTTCTATGGGCATATAAGCCTCGGCAGATATTTCGCCACGGCCGTCTATGGGCGAGCCGAGGGCGTCTACCACCCTTCCTATCAGCCCGTCGCCCGCGGGCACGCCGGCAGTTTTTCCCGTACGGTAAACGTCGCTGCCCTCTTCGATTTCCCTGTCGTCGCCGAAAACTATAACGCCGACGGCTTCGCCGAGTTCCTGTACCATGCCCTTTATGCCGCATTCAAAGGCAACTATTTCGCCGTATTCCACAAGCTCAAGCCCGCCGATGCGGGCTATGCCGTCGCCGACAGAGAGCACTTTGCCTGTCTGGCGGCCGCCGAGCGGCATCGACCAGTTTTCGACCGCGGCTTTCAAATCGTCCACGGCAACTTTGAGCAGCGTAGTGACTCCGGCGCCCGAATTTTTTATTTGCTCTTTGAGCTTATTTATTCTGCCCTGCGCGCTCCAGTCGTATACCTCTCCGCCGAATTCGAGGCGGAAACCGCCGACGAGCGAGTTATCTATCAGAATTTCGATATCGGGACGCACTCCGTAAGTCTTTTCAAGGAAGTCGGCCATACCCCTGCGCTGTGAAGGCGTGGGGGCTGTAACGCAATACAGCCTGGCTGTTTCTTCCTCGGCCTCCTGCACGGGCCGGAAGACGGACGCGCCCGAAACGGGCTTTAAAATATCTTTTATCTTCTGCACGCCCCCGCGCGCCGACCAATCGTACACATCTTTGCCGCATTCCAGACGGAACCCGCCGACAAGCGTTTGCTCGGTAATAATCTCAAGCACGGGGCGGGCGCCGTACTTTTTTTCCAGAAAGGCGCAGATGCCCTCGCGCTGCTGTTCGGTGGGGGGCGTTACGCAATATAGTTTCGCGGTGAGAGGGGCTGCGCCCGAAAGAGTTTTTTTATTGCTTTCCATCGCCGCCTCCGCTCACGCTCTTTAAAAATTCATCGTAGACGGCTCCGTCGCTTGCCGCCGTCCTGCCGCGCCCGATTGCGGCGAGCGCCGCGTCGCCCACGGCTTCCGCCACGCTCTGAGGGCAATTATCTCCGCACTCAGACGCGCCGCGCCGTTTGGCGTTCGCGGCGCGCTCACGCGCGGCTGTGTTCACTGAAATATTTTCGGACGCCGTTTTAAGATAGCTGTCGTACAGCGCTCTGTCGTTTTCGGGAGTACTGCCTACGACAAGCAGCTTTTCGGCCGATTTTACTACCATATCCGCGATTTCATCTCCGGCGTCGGCGAGATAGGCGGCGCGCTCCTCTTCGGCGCGTTTACGGCCCTGCGCAAGTATGTCTTGCGCCTCCTCCTGAGCGGCCGCAACTATCTGACGGGAGCGGGCTTCGGCCCGTTCGAGCACCTCGCGCCTGTGCGCGGCAAGCTCTTCGTCAAGACCGGCAATCTTTTGCTTGCGCTCCTCCTCCATTGCGGCAATTTCGGCCTTCTTTTTTGCATGTTCCTCGGCCGCCGCCCTGTATTTCTCCTGCCTCTCGCGCATGAATTTGCGCACGGGTTTGAAGAGAATAAAAGTAAGCCCCGCGGCAAGAATTATAAAGTTGAAAGCGTGCAGCAGTATCTGCTGCCAATCGATATTCAAAGGCATAATTTACCTCCTCCGCCGCACAGAAAGCAGTCTGAAAGTTGCCTCCCGCCGCGGCGCCCACGGGGTGAAGATTACAGTACAAATATCAGCAATACCGAAACAATCAATGCGTAAATAACTACAGTTTCTATAAACACGAGTCCGAGCATCATCGTCGAACGGATGTTGCCCGAGGCCTCAGGCTGGCGGGAAATGCCCTCCGATGCCTTGGCTATTGCAAGACCCATGCCTATCGCGCCGCCGAGTGCGGCAAGCCCTATGGCAACGCCCGCGGCTATCGCCTTTCCGCTCGTGGCACTGCCGCTATCCTCGTCCGATGAGGCGGAATCGTCCGGCGTACTTTCGGAAGACGTCGCAACGATGGAAGTTTCGGCAGAAGCCGATACTGAATCAAAAGACTGTACGGCCGAAACAACGGCAAAGCCCACAAGTACGGCAAGCAGCGCAGCCAGAATAAGACCTGTTACTCTCTTAGCAATTTTCATAAAACTCCTCCGGAATCATCTTGTGAAATATATATGTTAAAACCCGTTCGGGCATAATTTTAATTTAATTATTTTTAATAAATTTTAATTTGAATTTAATTTTATTTTCCGCTCTGTGCGGGCTGAAAAAATCACGCGGCGCCGAGCGCTTTTTTTGCGGCGGCGTGCTTTTTCTCCCGCTTGCGCGAAGGTGCGGGAGGTTCTGTCACCTCGCCGAAATATGTGGCCGTGAGCACTACCAGCACATAAGTCTGAATGAGCGCGTGCAACAGGGTGAACAGCACTCCCACTATTACAGGCAGCACCACGCTGAGCGATACGGTATAATATACGAGCTCGGTCACAAGCAGGCCTGAAAGAAGCGCGCCGAAGAGACGGAAGCTCATGGATATGGGCAACGAAAACTCTTTGAGAGCCCTGCCCAGTCCCCTCGCGCCGTTCTTTACTATGCCGCCGAAGAGAATTACGAAATAGCTCATAAAGCCCATTGCTATTGCGGCGTTTATGTCGGACAGGGGCGCAGGGAGCGAAACTATTTCCCCGTTTGCAGCCGTCACCTGCACTCCCAGCAGTTCGAATAGCGTACCTATGCAGATGTAGCACCCGGCAGCGAAAATATAGCAGCCGAGAAAGCCGTTGGAGTGGGGACTGTTGTCCTTTGCCATGCTGTCGAAAAACTCAACAAGTTTTTCGATGAGGAGCTGAAATTTTCCGGGCACCTCCTTAAACCGCGGCAGAGCGAACACGCGCACGCATACTGCAAAAATCAGCAGAACGGCAGTTACGATAAACGCAGAAATCGCGGCGGGGTTGACCTTCCACCCGAACAGGTCTATCTTCTTCTCCTCGTGCAGAACGGCGTCGGTCAGTTCGTCTGAAACAGTGCCCGAACGCTCTGTCCCGCCGATTAAAAAGGCGCCGACGAGAAGGGCAACGAGTACCAGCATCAACACCGCTATAATTATGTACTTTTTGCTTGCAGGTCTTTTAACAGTCTTCATGAATTCACCGTAATCATATTATGCGTAATGCCGCCGCGCTGCAATCTGTTCGGATAAAATAGTTGCGGTCGCAACTAAATACCGTTCATAAAAGCGCCGCACGCGGCGCCCCAACCATTCAAGGCAAAAAATAAACGCCCATACAGCAACATATAAGCGCGTACGGCGTTCGAAGATGGTGCAAAAAGCACGACTTCGTCCGCATTGCAGAAAATTCTGCAGCGCGCATTTGTAAGCCGCTCTCGATGGCCGCGCCGCAACTTGAAAAGCGGACGCAGGCGTTTTTCCCACCCATCAATTCACGGCTATTGTACGCCAAAGTTTTTGCGCTGTCAAATGATAGAGCGGCGGGCAAACTTAATTATTTCTTATACCCGTATACCCTTTACTTATACTTTATATACAAGCACAGCTTATAACAGGGTATGTTTTTATGCAGATAAACGGGTTAATGTCGGCAAAATGTACAAAAGCGGTTGCGGCGGCGCCCTGAACAGGGCGCCGCCGCAACTTTTTATAGCCGGAATTCTTTCAAAAAAGACGCACAGCCTCTGAAATTATTATGCCGACGACTATCGCAAGCACAATTACCCGCGCAACAATATAGCGCACAAACTGCGCACGGGGCATCCCGGAAAGCGTAGGCCTTGTGGCAAACGCAAAACCTACGTAACCGAGCACAAAGACGGCGCTTGGGATAAACAGCCAAACAATTTCTGCAAGGCTTGCGGCGAGCATAAATGCAACCGCAGCTACAAGGCAGGCCACCGCGCACCAGTAGAACATGCGCGAGCGCCTTTTTCTTGCCTTCCTCGCCGCGGCCACGTCGTCGTCGGAGATGAGTTCGTCAAGACTGACTCCGTACACCTTAGACAAAAGTTTTAAACTGTCTATGCCCGGATAGCCCTTATCGTTCTCCCATTTGGAAACGGCGGTACGCGTGACAAATAATTTTGCCGCAAGCTCATCCTGCGTGAGTCCGCTCGCCTTTCTTAAGCTGACAAGTTTTTCACTCAATTTCATAAATATTTTATTTCCGGAAAAATACAATTTAATTTTATTTTCCGGCACCGAAAAATAAATTTATATATTTAATTTCAATTTATTTTTGCGGAATTTCCTCCTTGCGATATGATTATATCACATATCCCGATAAATTGCACGACACTTCCGCTCACGTTGAAAAATTGCGGCAAATTCTACCGACGGTAGATAAACTGCGGGCAAAACCGAGGCCCCGAACGAGGTTCGGGGCCTTTAAATAGTCTGCTTTCTGCATAAATGAACATGTTTTCGCGGATACTGCCACACCCCTGAAGGGGCCCCCGGCAGGGCTTGCCGCTTGCGCGTCACAGCCCGAACGATGCGCTTCGAACGGCCGCACAGAAGACTCAAAAAGCCGAGGGGACAGACATACGCTGTCCCCCTCCCTCGCTACTTTTATACAACTGCCATGTTTTGCGCGGATACTGCCACACCCCTGAAGGGGCCCCCGGCAGGGCTTGCCGCTTGCGCGTCACAGCCCGAACGATGCGCTTCGAGCGGCCGCACAGAAGACTTAGAAAGCCGAGGGGACAGACATACGCTGTCCCCTCGGCTTTTGGTCTGCCTGCGCGGATTCGAACCGCGGGTCTCCAGAGTCGGAGTCTGACGTGTTATCCAGCTGCACCACAGGCAGATATATGACATAATAAAGTTTTCAGCAACAATTTCCCCTTGCCGGGCGTTACGGGAGCGTTACGCCGCCCGCTCAGCAAAATCTGTTCTTCTCCTCGTCGTATAAACAACCGATACCTGCAAGGCGCTTATAGAGCTTGGAGCAGTCCCAGCCGAGTTCTTCGCACAGCTCTTCGGGGGAGGGCGCGCCGTCGCGCAGCTTCATATTGACTAAAGAGAGCAGCATTGCGCTGTCTTCAGGCATTTCCATAATTTTAACCTCTTTTGCCGCCGAAAACCTTACCATCATAGCGGTGCGGTCCGCGGCGCGTAAAAATATTATAACATATCCCCAATGCGTTTGCAATCACTTTTATTTGTGTTATAATTAAATAAAAGGCGAATATTGGCATGACGACGTGCGAAAACTGCCGCAAAGCCATGCCTGTAAATATATTTTAAGGATTGTTATGAAAAAAAAGACTGCCGTGGTGGGCCTCAGCGGCGGAGTGGACAGCTCGGTGGCCGCCCTTTTGCTGAAGGAGCAGGGATACAACGTAATAGGACTGTTTATGCTCAATTGGGAGGAAGAGGGCGAAAACGGCGCCTGTACGGCAGAGGAAGATTTCGCCGACGTGAGGCGGGTGTGCGCTACGCTTGGAATTCCGTATTACAGCGTAAACTTCGCGAAGCAGTATTATGAGCGCGTATTCGAATATTTTCTGCGCGAATACAGGGCGGGGCGCACGCCAAACCCCGACGTTTTGTGCAACCGCGAGATAAAATTCGGGCCGTTCCGCGAATATGCCGAACACCTCGGCGCTGACATAATAGCCACGGGGCATTACTGCGGAATAGCACACGCGGACGGGCGCAACTTTTTGCTCAAGGCCAAAGACAGCGGCAAGGACCAGACCTATTTTTTGAATCAGGTGCGCGAAAAACAGCTGAATAAAGTCGAGTTTCCGCTTGCCGGGCTTACCAAGGCGGAAGTGCGCGAAATTGCGAAGAAAAACGGGCTTGCAAACGCCAAAAAAAAGGACAGCACGGGCATTTGCTTCATCGGAGAGAGAAATTTCCGTGCATTTTTAAAGAATTACCTGCCCGCTCAGCCCGGAGAGATTCGCACGCTCGAAGACAGAACGGTGGGCGAACACGAGGGTCTGATGTATTACACCCTCGGTCAGCGAAAGGGGCTGGGACTTGGCGGTATGCACGGCGAAGAAGGCAGGTGGTTTGTCGTTAAAAAAGATTTGGGGCGCAACATTCTGTACGTCTCGCACGGGGACGAAAGCCCGCTTTATTCGGCGGCGTGCACGGCGGAGGAGTGCAACTTCATCGGCTTCGAGCCGCCCGCCGCAGAGTTTGAGTGTACGGCCAAGTTCCGTTACCGCCAGCCCGAACAGAAGGTGCGCGTAAAATTCAGCGGCGACAAAATGCACATTGAGTTTGACGAAAGGCAACGCGCCGTGACCGAGGGGCAGTACGCCGTTTTATACGACCAAACGCGCTGCCTCGGCGGCGGAGTGATAACTGATGTGAAGTATTGACACAACTTTGCAGTCAGAGCCGTAAACAACCAATAAAATATGCCGATAGCCGGGCATATCCGGGGCATATTGCCGCATCAATTTAATTTAAAACAAAATTACGGGCGGCGGGGCGCAAAATTTGCGCCCCGCCGCGATACGTTTACCCGATTAATTACGCCATATATGGCGGGCAATTGCAATTATAATTGCCGATTAACTGCTGCTCAGTCTTCCATTTCGGTGAGAGACATGGGCGTGCCGCCAGCAACTTTGTACCCGAGTTTGGAATAAAAACCCTCTTTTTCGGGCGAGGCAACGAGCACTATTTTGAGATAATCGGCATAGTGTTCCCTGACTGCGTCGGCAAGCCGGCGGCCTATGCCCCTGCCCTGATATTCGGGCAACACAAGCAAGTAGTGCACGTAAGCCGTCATAACGCCGTCGTCCATTGCGCAGGCAAGCCCCGCAAGCCTGCCTTCATCGCGCGCCGAATAAACAAAGTCGTAACCGCGCATGGCGGCGACAAGTTTTTGCGGGAATTTGCCCGACGCCCACTCTACCGACAAAAAAAGTTTTTCAAGCTCTTCCGGCGTGAAATTTTTTTCTTCCCTGTAAATTAACCCCATAATATACCTCAATCACAGATATTTTCATCGCTTTTGCACACGGCGCCGCGCCAGCCCGTTCCGGGCGCAATCAATTTCATCGCCGACGGAAGAGCCGTAGGTCTGCATGACAACATCAGACTTGATAATAAAACTTCATAAAATCATGCTTCGCTTGCCGCTGCCTCCTGCTCCGCCTTAGACTTGCGCGGCTTTCTTCTCAGCTCGCTCTCAATCTCGCGGCAGGTCTCTTCAAGCTCCTCTTCGCCGCCCGTTACGTCCACCCCGTCGAGAATATTCTGCAGCCTGTATTCCTTATTCAGATACCTTATCGTCTGGAATCCGATAACTGCGGTGAGGGTGCCGTTTGTCAGTCCCTGCACGGAACTGTCGACAAGCGCGGAGATGGCGGCGCCGAGAAAAGGTATGCCCTTTGCCGCGTCGCCCATGGTTTTGACTATGCCGTTGCCTATTTTAAGCGAACCGAGGCCGTAAGAAACGAGCGAATTGCGCACTACTGCGGCAAATATTTTTACAAGCCGTGTATCCGAAGGACGGAAGCCGTAAAGAAATACTATATCTTTAATGAGCTGCAGATTTACCACGGCGACAAGCGCGGCGTCGGTGCGCGACTGCTGCGATATTGCCGAGTATGCCGCCGACTTGAGTGCATAGCGGAATATGTAGTCCTTGGCGGTCTTTTTTACCCTGCCGGAATACATGGCGGTCAGCGAGCGCTTTATGCCTTCGTCGTCATTATTTGCAAGGCAGTTTGCAAGTTCTGCAAGTATCGCGTCGTCGTACCAGCCTGCGCTCTCCACCCTCGCGCCGAAGTCTACCATGCGCCCGGCAATGGAGCGGCGCAGTTTTTTATTGTGGCGTTTGGCTGCGGCGGCGTGTGCGGCATTCACGTTTGTTCTGAAATAGTCCAGCCTGAAGATTTTTACCAGCGGCACGATAAAGAGCAATATGTACAGCACTACCGCTACCGCGGCCGCCGCATAGCCCGCATATTCGTTCAGCTCCCAAATCTGCAAGGTAATGGAGAGCAGGCACCATGCAAGGAATACGCCCACAATGCCCGCAATCACCCAGATGAGCACGCGCGCGCCGCGCGTATTACGGCTTTTTACGTATTTTTCCTCGTATTCATATATCGTCATCTTCTGGTTATCTTGTCTGTTTTTCATTGAAAACACCTCAGAAAAATGGAATTGACCCGCATATATGCCCGAATTAACGGGTCGCAAGCAAATTATATTTATAAGTCTATCCCGAATTTGTAAAGCTCGCTCTTAGTGACCCCCCTGTCCTTTGCGGCGCGTTTTACCGCCTCCTTTTTATCAAGGCCCTGAGCCATATAATATTTTATATGCTCTGTTTCCGTGAGAGCGTTGAGCTCGCCCGGCCCCTGCTCTGCGGCGCCGCCGACCACAAGCACATATTCACCCCTCTTTTCGCCCGGTAAACCGTCTTTTAAAGCAAAGGCCGACGCCTCCTCGTGAATTTTGGTGATTTCACGCACGGCACAGGCAGGGCGGTCGCCGAATACTTCAAACATATCGGCGATATACCTGTCAACATCCTGCGGAGCGGCGTGAAATACAAGCGTTAAGCCGAGCTGTTTATACCTCTCCAAAAGGCGGCGCCTTTCCCCCTGCTTATCGGGAAGAAAACCGATAAAAGCAAAGCGCTCCGCGGGCATTGCCGAAAGTATGAGTGCAGAGAGCGCGGCATTGGCGCCGGGTACGACGGTATAGCGCACGCCCGCGCCCTTAAGCGCGGCGCACACCTGTCCGCCCGGGTCGGATATGACAGGCATGCCCGCATCGGAAATTATTGCAACCTCTTTGCCTGCGCGCGCCTCTTCGATTATCCTTTCGGCGGCCGAGCGCTCGTTGAATTTATGGCAAGCAACGAGCGGCTTTTTTATTTCGTAGGCATTCAAAAGCTTTAACGAATGCCGCGTATCCTCGCAAAATATTACGTCGGCGGCACGCAGAACCTCCAGCGCCCTGAGCGAAATATCTTTCAGATTTCCGATGGGGGTTGCCACAAAATAAACCATAAAAAACTCCTTGATTCACAAAAATTTAATTTTGGCCGAAAACTAAATTTTTCGTGAGTTTGAGAAACTATGTTTCTCTTCGCGCGACATTTAAGGGCCCGCGAAACATATAGTCGCGCGAATTCACTTAAGTAGAGCCTGCTGACCGCAGCAAATAGGGTCTTTCTGCGCCGAGACACCCTGCTTGAAACATTTATTGCTTTTACAAAAGTGCCGTTATTTGCAGCATAGTATGGGGGCAATGTGATATAAGAGCAAGATTCAGTTTTGACAGACGGGCAGGACGTCTACGCCTTCCCGGCCGCCCTTGCACGCCTCAACCATAATCAGGTATGGCTTTGCCGCACCGGCTCCGCACACGAACTGAATGCGCTTGGGCTCAAGAGAACGGGTCTTCAGCCCGAAAATTAGTTCAGCCGCCCTGTCGGCGCGGTTTATAATACCTATCCTGCCGCCGAACTTCAACACGCGGGCGGCGCAATCTAAAATTTCGCCGAGCGTTATGGTTATCTCCTTGCGGCAGACAGCCTTCTCATATGAAACGTTCTCGAATCCGCCGCGCTCATAAGGAGGATTGCACAGCACAAGCGAAAATTTCCCGTCGTGCTCCCGCCCGATATCCTGCACCCTCGTGCAGACGGCTTTCGCCTTTGAAAAATTGTTATATCCGATAGTTCGGGCGCTCATATCATGTAGCGCAGGCTGCATTTCGAACAAAGTTACAGTGGATATGTGGGGATTCAGGCACATAAAATGAAGCCCTACAATACCGCTGCCCGCGCAGAAGTCGGCCACGGCGTCACCCTTTTTGCCCTTTACAAACTTTGAAAGGAGTACACTGTCGGAAGTAAAACGATACAATGAGGTATTCTGAATTATTTTTTTATCTTCAAAGAGCTCTTCGAGCACCTCACCCTCTTTAAGCGCAATTTCCATGGACCCATTATACATTATTGCAAAAGTTTTTGCAACGGTAAACGCGCGCTTTATGCTCCGCCGTTAAAACGCCCCGCCTCGCGATAACTTAACTATGATTTATTTTTTATAACAATGGCAAGAATTTACACAAAAAAAGAGCCGTAACGCACAAAAAAATTTTATTTTCCCCTTTACTTTACAAAAATGGTGTGCTATAATAAATTTACTGAAAGCGTATTATTTAACATGGAGGTACGATATGGCTCACGTAATATCTGACGAGTGCGTAATGTGCGGTGCATGCGCGGCTGTTTGCCCCGTAACCGCTATTTCCGAGGGCGATTCCAAATACGTAGTTGATCCCGATGTCTGCATCGACTGCGGCGCTTGCGAAGACGGTTGCCCTACCGGCGCTATCACGCCTGCTGAATAATTTAACAAACCTGACGGCGGAGCTGATTTATCAGCTCCGCCGTTTTTCCTGTAATGAGCCTGTGCCGCCCGCCGTTAACGGCGGGCGGCACAGATTATTCATAAATTCAATCGAGAAGCTTTTTTATTTCCTCGTCAATAGGTTCGTCGTCCTTTGCTTTATCCTGCCCGCGGCGCTTGAAGCGGAGCTCGTCCACCTTAAAATCTTTATAAGCCGCGCCGTCGCCCTTTTCAATGCGCACCTTTGCCTCCATTTTGAGCATATTGACGTTTACAACCGTGCCTGCTCCGTCGGGAGTGCCCACCTCGCTGCCCACTTTGGGCATTTTTTTATAGGCTTCGGCATAGTAATCGTTCTCATATGAAAGGCAACACATAAGCCTTCCGCAAAGTCCGGAAATTTTGCTCGGGTTGAGCGACAACCCCTGGTTTTTCGCCATTTTAATCGAAACTTTTTTAAAATCGGGCATACAGCTCGCGCAACAGCACTCCCTGCCGCAGGGGCCGAGACCGCCCAGCATCTTGGTTTCGTCGCGCACGCCTATCTGGCGCAGTTCAATTCTTATTCTGAACACGGCCGAGAGGTCCTTTACAAGCTCTCTGAAATCTACCCTGCCGTCTGCGGTAAAATAAAATATCACCTTCGTGCCGTCGAACGTGAATTCACAGTCGACCAGTTTCATATCAAGTCCGCGCGCGGCTATCTTCTCGGCAGCCGTCTTCATGGCGGGGACCCGCCTCTCCTCGTTATACTTCACCGTCTCCGCGTCTTTTTCAGTTGCGGCGCGGAGCACAGGCTTCAACGGCGCGACCAGCTCGCTTTCCGGCACTTCACGCACGGGAAGATGCACCGTGGCATATTCCACGCCGCGCGCAGTTTCCACGACTACCCCCTGCCCCTTTTCATAAGTATTATCGCCGGGGTCAAAGTAGTAAAGTTTGCCGCAGTCTTTGAATTTTACTCCGATAATTTTTGCCATTTATTGTTCTCCTCTATGAGCCTTAGCATGGCGCTGTATAAAAGCGCCGAGTAGTATGCATTGAATTTTAAGTCGCGCATGGCCTCGCCGAACACCTCGGCGCCCTTAATGAGCGCGGGAGGTAACCATGCCGCAAGTAAAATGCGGCCGTCTTCCCCGGCCGCCCTGCCCGCCGGCCGTGCCGCGGCCGCCGCAAGGCACAGGCGCTGCGCCTCGGAAAGAATCTGCCTTTTAAACTTACTTTCCCCGAGCTTTAAAGAAACTATGCCTGCCCTGCCCGCGTCGGTTGCAGAGAGCAGCTCCATTGCAGAAGAATGAATTTCGGAAAACTGCCCTTCCGCAAGCGCTTCGGCTACGCTGAACACCCCGCCGCAGCTTGCCGCGGCCTCGGAATTGTACACCCCCGCGCCGTTTTTGCGGCAGAGGGCGGAAAATATCTGCGGGGCGGAAAACGGAGCTATCTCCAGAAGGCGCACGCGGGAGAGTATTGTGGGCAGCACGGGGGCGAGCGATGCCGCGCCGAGAATAAATGTTACGCCCTCGGGCGGCTCTTCGATTATCTTTAAAAGTTTGTTCTGCACGACTGCCGAACACTCCTCGAACGAGCTGATAAGATAGAGCTTTCTGTCCCCCGCAGAGGGGCGCATTGCACTGTCCTCTATGAGAGCGACGGCCGCCTCCGCATTGAATTTTTTGCCCTGTTCGGGGAATATTTTACAGTCGGGAAAGGCCTCGCGCATAATCTGCCCGCCCTGCGCACTGCCTTCTTCCGCGCCGAAGAAGCGCATGGCAAACAGCTTGAGGGCATAGCGGAGATAGGCGGCATCCTCGAACGAGAGCATATAAGCATGGGCGAGCCTGCCTGCCTCCGCCTCGCGGCAGAAAATTTTGTATGCAGTTGTCCCCTTTATAAGCTGTTCCACTTTTTAACTTCTCTTTCATGCGGCCGCGCCGCGGTATTTGCGGCATATGCGGCCGTCAATTTATTATTTTGCGGTTCTTTAAGATATCGTAGATGTTCCCGGCGGTATCCCACTTTGTACCAGAGCAATCCACCTTGACTATCCTTTCGGGATAACTTTCGGCAAGCTTTAAATATCCCTCGTAAACCCTGCTGTGGAAGTTTAAGCCGAGCTGTTCCATTCTGTCGTTCTCGTCGGCGCCGTGCTTGCGTTCGAAGGCCGACTTGGGTGAGATATTTAAAAAGAGCGTTAAATCCGGCCTGAAGTCGCGCAGGGCAAAGGCGTTTATCTCCTCTATGAACTTCATTCCCAGCCCTCTTGCATAGCCCTGATAGGCGAGCGAAGAGTCGACGAATCTGTCGCAAAGCACGAGCGTGCCGCGCTCAAGCTCCGGCTGAACGCGTTCGCGGAGATGCTGCGCCCGCGCCGCGGCGTACAGAAGCGCTTCGCATTCGTCGCACATGGCAGTATTTTTGCCGCTTAAAATTATTGCGCGTATCTGCTCGGCAATGTCGCTGCCGCCCGGTTCGCGCGTTACTATGTGGGAAATACCTTCCCTTTTAAGCCGCTCCGAAAGCAGCCTTATCTGCGTAGATTTGCCCGAGCCTTCACACCCCTCGAAGGTTATAAACGCGCCCCGCTTCATCTTTTCACCACCTTCAAAAGCCCGTCTTTAAGGCCGAAAGTATGTTCGGCGCCGGCAAGCATTTTTGCCGCCGCGTCGGTTATTATCTCGCCTGCCGCCACTACGGGTATGCAGGGAGGCATGAGCCCCGCGTTGCAGGCGCTCATGCGGCCCACGCAGTTCTCGGGCGGAAGATATTCGAAGGGCTGGGCAAGCGCATACAGATAACTGTATGTGCGCGCGGGCACAGGCATTGCCCTGCGCGGAACGTACGTCTTGCGCAATTTTTTTACCCTTAGTGCCGAAACGAGCGCAGAACGCAGCGCCTTTAAGTGCGACGGCGTTGTTGCCGCCGAGAGATAGAATACGACATATCTGCCGTCGGCAAACTCGGCATACACCCGCTTCTTTTCCAGCCGCTTGGCAAAGAGGCGGGAATCAACGGTGAGCGGCGCGCAGTCTATGCACAGCTTTGTCCAATCGTCGGAAGGGTAAAAAGCAAGGTCGGGCAGGGCGGCCCTGAGCGCCTTAATACCCTCCTTGACCTTTTCAATTTCAACGGTGTTTGCCGCGGTATATTTATAACCGAACTCCACCGACGCCATGATGGGGAAAGAAGGCGAGGTCGTGCGGAACACGGAGAGCCCCTCCGAAAGCCGCTCTTCAAACCTCAAATCATTTAAAAATACCGCCGCACCCTGCGTTAACACGGGCAGCGTCTTGTGCGCGCCGTCAACCCACATATCGGCATATTCGCCGGCATAGAGCGGGCGGTCCGCACCGAAGGCGAGATGGGCGCCGTGCGCACCGTCAACCATGAGCGTTCTTCCGTAGGCATGCGCCGCCTCCGCATACTTTTCAAGGGGAGCAACGTTGCCGTAATAGTCGGGTGAAACGGCTATAATGCCGCATATATCGGCGTCGGCGGCAAAGAGGGCGGCGACCTTTTCGGGGTCGGGGGGGAGCATTACGCCCTCGCGCTCCTCTCCCTGAACGATTACCGGCTCCAACCCGACGAGACGGCAGGCATGCCACACGCTCTTGTGGCTGTTTCTGGGCACTATTATTTTGCCGCCCGCCTGCCTGGCGGCATACAGCATGGCATATATCCCGCTCGTGGAGCCGTCGGTAGTTATATACGCGCGCTTTGCGCCGGCAATCGAGGCGATGTCCGACTGAGCGGCGGCAATGGGGCCGGAGGGACTGCCGAGGTCGTCGGTAAAGGGCAGTTCCGTCAAATCGAGAGCGCACTCGGAAAAAAACGCGGAGAGCGCTCCGCCCCCTTTATGGCCGGGTGTATGAAAACTTATATGACGGGCTCCGCCTCTTAAACTCTTGTAAATGTGGTATATCATAACCGTATATCCGTAAATGAATTAATGCGCCCCGGCCGCGTGATGTCCCTGCACCGCAAGCTGCGCTACGGCGGGACGCCCCTTCCGTTTTTTTAGGCGCTTTTTTATATTATAGCACAAAAAAACGGCGGGCACTACCGCCCGCCGGCATTTTTTTAATTTTTTTTAATTTTTGGCAAGCGATTGCCCGCTTGAATAACGTTTTCGCCGCCAGCTCTGCCGGAATAATCTCCCGGAGATACGAAAGTCGCGGAGCCGGCGGAAGGCGCGAAGGGCTTTTAAACAAATTATGTGCGCAAGGCGCGAAAATCTCGCCCTCCCGCCTAGATAACCCTTGCAGATGCGAGCAGTACGCGGAGCCGGCGGAAGGCGCGAGGGAGTTTACTTTAAAAAATAAATAATGTGCGCAAGGCGAATTTAGTTCGCCGTTAAGCGCGGTCGCCTCGTGCCTCGTTGGTCGGCTCCGCAACGCCTCACGCTGACGCTCGGCACGTTGCGGTCTCTCCGCGGCACACTAACAGCGGATATCCGCTGTTCTATGAAGAGTGCCGCTCGTCCCGATTTGCTGCGTAAGCAGGCTCACCGGAGGTGAATTCGCGCGACTATATAACCGTGGGCCCCGAAAGGTCGCGCGAAGAGGAACTTAGTTCCTCAAATCACGAAAAATTCCGCGCACGGCCTGCGCGGAATTTTTGTGAACTTACTTTCTGGGTTTCATTGTGGGGAAGAGTATTACATCCCTTATCGTGGGACTGTCGGTAAGCAGCATTACCAGCCTGTCAACGCCCATGCCGAGGCCGCCCGTGGGGGGAAGGCCGAATTCGAGTGCGGCGACAAAGTCCTCGTCTACCTGCGCATTGCACCCGGGTTCCTGCGCCCTCTTTTCCTTTACCTGCTTTACAAACCTCTCTTTCTGGTCGATGGGGTCGTTGAGTTCGGAGAAGGCGTTGCCAAATTCGTGTCCGCAGATGAAATATTCAAACCTCTCGGTAAAGGCGGGCTCTTGAGGCTTGCGCTTGGCAAGCGGCGAATTCTCCACGGGATAATCGTAGATTATGGTAGGCTGAACGAGGTTGTCCTCTACGAACTTATCGAAAAGGGCGATGAGCACATGTCCTTTGGTGGCATGCTCTCCCTCCTCGACTTCAACGCCGAGTTCTTTGGCAACGCTGCGCGCGGCGGCATCGTCTGCCCACCCGTCGTAGTCGGCGCCGCAGTACTTTTTAACGGCCTCCTTCATGGTGAGCCGCGCCCAGGGCGCGCCCATATCTATCTCGGTGCCCTGATAAGTTATCTTTGCACTGCCGCACACATTTAAAGTGATTGTGCGGTACATATTCTCAATGAGGTCCATCATGCCCTTGTAGTCGGTGTAGGCCTGATACATCTCCACCGTGGTGAACTCGGGGTTGTGGAAAGCGTCCATGCCCTCGTTTCGGAAAATCCTGCCCACTTCGTACACGCGCTCAAGCCCCCCGACGATAAGCCTCTTTAAAAAGAGCTCAGTCTCTATGCGCAGATACATGTCGATATCGAGCGAATTGTGGTGGGTTTTGAAGGGGCGCGCCGCGGCGCCTATCTCAAGCGTGGTGAGTATGGGCGTATCCACCTCGAGATACCCCATTCCGTCGAGATAGCTGCGTATTTCGCGTATTATCTGCGAGCGCTTTATAAATGTTGTGCGCACCTCGGGATTTACAATCAGGTCGAGGTCGCGCTGGCGGTATTTAAGGTCGATGTTTGTAAGGCCGTGCTGCTTTTCGGGCAGGGGACGGAGCGACTTGGACAGCATCTCTATGTGAGTGCAGTGCACTGATATTTCGCCCGTCTGCGTTTTGAAAACAAAGCCCTTTACGCCGATTATATCGCCTATGTCGTAGTCCTTTTTATACGACATATAGTCCTCTTCGCCGACGTCGTCCCTCTTTACGTAAATCTGAATTTGCCCGTCGCGGTCGGAGAGATGCGAAAAGGAGGCCTTGCCCATAATTCTGCGCGACATCAGCCTTCCTGCAACGGAGACCTCTTTACCCTCGAGCTTCTCAAAATTTTCTTTTATCGACGAGGAATTTGCGGTAAAATCGTATTTCACCTTTTCATAGGGGTTTTTGCCCTCGGAAACGAGCTTGGCAAGTTTTTCCCTTCTTATTTTCGCCTGTTCGGCAAGGCGCTCCTCTTCCTCTTGTTCTGTGAGCTGAATGTTATTTTCTTCCATTGATATCCTCAATCTGTTCTGATTTAGGGCCATATAAAAGTGACGGGTTGCGGGCGGACTTTCTCCTCGTATCCATGGCTCCTTTGCGCAAAGGGACGAACATTGCATTTCTCCGAACAGCGGTCACCCGCTGTTCGGGCAATGTGAGATGAGCGAGGGCAAATGCCCCGCCCGAGCGCTGACCGAACGGGACGCCGTCCTTACGTCCCGTGAGAACGGTGACGAAGCCGGCTGAGAGATTGCCCGACAACTCCGCGTCAGGCGATAGATACTATTTTGAGCTTATACGAAGAGCCGTCGGGGCAGCTTACGGTAACAATATCGCCCGCCTTGTGACGCATGAGCGCGGCGCCAACCGGCGATTCGCTCGATATGCGGTTTGCCATAACATCTACGTCGGTGACCGATGTTATAGTGTAAGTTTCCTTGTCGCCGAATTCCTCGTCCTCGACGGTCACTTTACTGTCGAGATGGACATAGGAATTGTCGGTCACCTCGGCTATAATGACGGCGTTTTTAATCTGATATTCAAGCTCGGCGATTTTGCCCTCGTTAGAGCGCTGCTCCTCTCTCGCCGCGTCATACTCGGCGTTTTCCGAGAGGTCGCCGTGGCTCCTCGCCTCGGCTATGCGCTCGATTATTTCCGGGCGCTTCTCCTTTACGAGATAGTCGAGCTCCTTCTTTAAATCATCATAATTTTTCTGAGTCATTTCAAAAACTTGATCAGCCATAAATACTCCTCTCACGCAAATCTTTTTGCCATGCAAAAATCTTTGCCGTGAATTTATATTGTCGTAACGCGGCTTATAGCACGAACTAAATTCGCGCTGCCGCGTTTCGCCATTTTTTATTTATACTTTATATAAATCCTGCTGCGGAGGGTCGAATGAGCCATTTCATAGCACAATGGACACCCATTGTGCGTGGCGAAATGAGATGAGCAAACGCATATGTTAACGCGTTTGCGGTGACCGAGCCGTCATGCCATTACTTTAATGACGGCGAGACCCCGCCTTGCGACATTTATTTATTTTTTAATTTTTTGCTACGCAAAAATCTTTGCCGTGAATTTATATTGTCGTAACGCGGCTTATAGCACGAACTAAATTCGCGCTGCCGCGTTTCGCCATTATTTATTTAAAATTTTATTTAACCATATCGCCCGCCGAAAAAATTTTAAAAAATTTTCGGCGAAGAGGAGAAGCCGCGGCAAGAGGCGCGGCGGCAAACAGCGTTTGCCCGCCCGCAGTGGCACGCGCGTTCCGACGAGCCACAGCGCAACAGAGTATTGCAAAACGAATATTTTGCAAACGCTTACGAAATAGTCGCGAGCAAGACGCGGCGCGCGAGGATAACCTGAGGGAGTGTACAAAGACGTACATGACCGAAGGTAGCCACAGCGCAACAAAGTATTGCAAAGCGAATATTTTGCAAACAAATAACAAAAGTGATTCCGGAAATATGCACGGAACCACGTTTAACGCATACTATTATATAATTATGCGGCAAATTTGTCAACAAAATCTGCCCTTGCATATATTTTTAAAAATTGCGGTCAAAAAATTTTATTGCCGCGGCGACAAATTTTTGCCGCCGCGGCAATATTTCAACAAGTTACAGGCCTCGCACAAAGTCGCCTATCCTCTCTATAGCCTCGGCAAGTTGCGCCATGGAAGTGGCATATGAGCAGCGCACGTGCATTTTTCCCGCCTCGCCGAACGCCTCGCCCGGAACGACGGCAACCCTTTTTGCTTCAAGCAGTTTGTTTGCAAACTGTTCTCCGTCCAGACCGGTAGCCGCCACAGACGGGAACACATAGAAGGCGCCCTTTGGCGCAAAGCACTTCAAATCGAGCGCATTGAAGGCGTTTACCAGAAAGCCGCCGCGCTTTTTATACTCTTCCCTCATCTCTTCGACTGTGGCGAAACCGTCGGAAAAACCCTCCGCCAGCGCGGCGTTCGCCGCGTGCTGACTCATCCGAGGCGCGCACATAATCGTGTATTGGTGTATTTTGAACATTGCCTCGTCTATAGGTGCGGGCGAGCAAACAAAGCCCACGCGCCAACCCGTCATGGCGAACGCCTTGGAAAAGCCGTTGATAAGCACAGTTCTTTCGGCCATACCTGCAAGGGACGCAATAGACGTGTGTCTGCCCGTGTAGGTGAGTTCGGCATAAATTTCATCGGAAATGACAAGCAAGTCGCGTTTTTCAATTACAGGGACAATCGCCCCGAGCTGTTCTTTTGTCATTATCGCGCCCGTCGGATTGTTGGGATAGGCCAAAATTATGGCCTTCGTTCTGGGTGTGCAGGCCCCCTCGATAAGCTCCGGAGTTACTATAAATTCGTTTTCAGCCACGCAGCTTAAGGGCACGGGCACGCCGCCCGCCATATGCACGAGGGGCGCATACGATACATAGCAGGGCGAAGGCACAAGTATTTCGTCGCCCTCTTCGCACACGGCGCGCAGGACAAGGTCTATCGCCTCGCTCGCTCCAACGGTAACTATCGTATGTTCGGGGGAATATTTTACGTTGAAACGCTCCTCTAAGTATCTGCATATATTTTCTCGCAGCTCGGGCAGCCCCCTGTTGCCCGTGTATTGGGTGAGGCCGCGCTTTATCGAGCGCACGGCGGCGTCGCGTATGTTCCACGGCGTAATGAAATCGGGCTCGCCCACGCCGAGGGAAATCGCGCCCTTCATTTCGGAAACTATATCAAAAAATTTGCGTATGCCGCTCGGCTTTAACTCGGCGGCGCGCCTGTTTACAAAATCTCTCATAGGGCACCTGCAACACGTTACGGCTGAATGCTCAGTCTGCCGCCCTCTTCGTCCTGCATGAGGGCGCCCTCCACCTTATATTTCTTTAAAATAAAGTGCGTGGCGGTGGAAATTACGCTCTCGTAGGTGGAAATGCACTCGGAAACAAAGCGCGAAACGGCCTTTAAAGACGCACTTTCGACGATAACCGCAAGGTCGTATGCGCCGCTCATGAGATACAGGTTTTTAACCTCGGGATGGGCGGCAATCTCCGCGGCAATGGCGTCGAAGCCGTGACCGCGCTGGGGGGTCACTTTAACTTCAATCAGAGCCTCCACCTTCTCCTCATCGGAAATATTTTCGTTGATGATGGCCGTATATTTTACTATCACGCCGTCCGCCTCGAGTTCGGCGACGGCTTTTTTAGCCTCTGCCTCGGAAACGCCGAGCATGGCGGCCATACTTGCCGCCGAAAGACGGGAATCTTCGGTCAAAAGTGAGAGTATGTCCTTTTTTATCTTATCCATAGAATAGCCCCCGTGCCGCGCCTGTGTTTAAGCCGTATGCGCCCCGCTTGAAGGTTGCGCATTCCGAGGCCATGCCGCGCGCGGCCGCTCCGCACGCACCCGCGCGCGGTATTTATAATATATTAAAACTTTGCGTGAGTATTGTCAAATATTTTAAAGCGCTACGCCGCCGCGCCGTTTGATATGCGGTTAAAATTAAAAGCCCGCCGCGCGGCAGGCGTATAAATTAAAGGCTCCCTTGTGTAAAGACGAGCATTGCAGTTCTTCAAACAGCGGACACCCGCTGTTTGAGCAATGCGAGATGGGCGAGGGCATATGTCTCGCCCGAGCGGTGACCGAGCCGTGCGGTTTATTCACCGCACGCACGGCGAGACGCTGGCATGGGCGAGCTTGTGAGGTCATGACTGAGGATTGTGTCGCATTTTTTATTTTAATTTTTAAAATGATTTAAAAGCCAGGCGATATCACGCAAGGCCTGTTCATATTTTTCTTTTAAATAATAATCGGGGCGCGCCTTTTTGCTCCAGCCGTTGCAATAATTTTTAATATTTGTCGGACGGCTGAAAGCCGTGCAGTAATGACCGCCGCTCCGCCAGAAACCGTAACGGGGCTGCCTGTATAAAATTTTGCACGCATTGCAGTTTTTACAGCTCTTCACATTCTTCCCGCTCATCGCTTTCTACCACCTTTCTAAGTTCGGAAAGCTCGGTTAAAATGTCACTCAGGCAGCGGCGGATATGAGCTTCGCGTACCTTCGTTTTTTTCTTTGCCGCAAACTTATCGCAGCCGCCGTCTGCACGCGCTTCGACGCCGGTACCGCAACACCAGCCATAAGGCGTTTTGTTAAAGCTCTTGGCGCCTTTTGTGTAATATCTGTCGAAATAGCGGCACCTGTAACATAAATTGCATTTATCTTTTATTGCTTCTCCCTTATATTTTTATTGTCTGTAAAATATCATAGGCAATGCCTATATGTCAAGCATTTAATAGGCAATGCCTATATAATTAATTAAAAAATCAAGGGAACAAAACAATGATAACCACCGAGCAGATACGAGCCCGAATTGCGGAAGCTATAGCTCAAAGCGGAATGAGTCAGACTGAACTTGCAAAAAAGCTGGGAATTAAACAGCCGACCGTGGGACAATACCTTTCAGGGAGGGCGCTGCCCGCGCTGGATACGCTGGCTAATCTGTGCAAGATATTAGATATCGACGCAAACTATATCTTGTGCCAGGATATGGGCGAAAAATAGGCGCATGTTTTGCAAAAATAAATATCTGGCCCAAAATACCGTTTACAAACGGGGAGATTTGCTGTATACTTTTACTCGCAATAATCTGGCAAAGCGCCAACGGAGATAAAAATGTTCAGAATTTGGGGCAGAATTGAAAAGGAGCACAAAATAGTGCGGCAGGTGACGTACGAGAGCGAGGCAAAGTTCGAGTGGAGCGACTTTTTTAAGTACCTTGCGGACATCTGCGAGGAGCTCGATATAGGCACGCCCATACTTTTAAAAACGCACATTTTCAACTACGCCAAATTCAACCGCGTGACCTTTATCCCGCGCGACTTTGCCGAACCCGTGAAGTTCGATAAATTGGTTTTAGAAAATATT
Organism: uncultured Clostridia bacterium; assembly: GCA_944368155.1. Lineage (GTDB taxonomy): Bacteria > Bacillota > Clostridia > Christensenellales > Borkfalkiaceae > Coproplasma. The sequence continues at coordinate 17,121 of CALVWW010000007.1, read as the reverse complement.
TTAAGATAAATAAAATTTAGTTTTTTTATGACTGATTAAAACAGCCGCCGCGGGCAAAAATTTTCGCCCGCGGCGGCTGTTTATTTACCGTTTATTTAAGGCCTTTGAACGGCTTGAAAGCGATGAGCGCATAGAGCGAAAAAAGCGCAGAAACAAAGCAAATACCGAGCACGGCGCGCATGGCCGTTACGTTTTCAAAGCACAGGAAATACAAGAGGTTAAAGCCCGAAAAGGCATACACTCCTCCGCATACGCCCAAAAATACAAGGTTCAGAAGGCAGATTGTGGCCGAAAGTCTCATACATAGAGTATGGGCAATTTTAAAATAATTCAGCCGCAATATGCGCAATTATAAATTATATTCATGCCGCTTCGGCCGAAGCCGCAGACGGAACAACGGAGAAATCTCATTTCGTCCAACGTTCGGGCAGAAGATTTCTCCGCCCGCTGCGCCCGGTCGGAATGACGAGCCGGCGCCTATATTATTTACACCGAATCAAGCTTTACCGAGACGCCGGTGCGCGCGTCCTGATACATGACCCAGTATCCGTCGTTCTTTTTTTCGCTCACGGGAATAAAACCTGCCATGCCGTGCAAACTCGGAGGGCAGGGCGAACCCATGGCGGGCACGCCGTAACAGATATAGGCAGGGCGCCCGTCTTCGAAAATTACGCCGAAAACATAGAACCGCCTGCCGCCGTAGTTTACCTTTGCCCAGCGTGAATTTTCCACTGCGCGTTCGAGCGCCTCTTCGTGCGGATGGTCGGTGAGCAGGCGCTCTATCTCGCCGCGCACGCGCTCGTAAAATCTGAGGTCTTCGGCGAGCGGTACGGGCTGCGCCTCGCCGGCGGCGGGGTCGCCGCGTATGTCTGCACCGACTTCAGCTGCAGTCTTCTCTTCGCTATGCTGCGCCGCGTCGCCGTTCACTGCGGCGGCCTCTCCCTCTGCCGACGGCCCCTCGAATAGGCCGCCAGCATCTTCATCTTCGCGTATGCCGCCCCCGTTTTTTTGCTCTTTATCTTCGCGTACAGCGCCTTCGCCCTGAAGAGCGGCACCATATTCATAATAATTTTCCTCCGCAATGGCCTCGTCCTCATAATTTACAGCCGAAGGCCCCTTCTTTAAATTTTCGGTATTTTGCACGTACTGCAGGCATGACGCCTTAGCCCAGCCGAAATCGCCGCACACCGCCGACGCAACGGGCGAAACGTCGGCGCCGACAAAACACACCAGCGCGGCAAAACCGTGCCCGGTATCAATGTCGCTTTCGCCCTCGAACACCTGCCCCTCGAAGGCGACAAAATTGACGCCGTCGCCTATGCAGACGACGTATCTGCCGAAAGTGAGGGGTGCAAAATTAATTAACGACACTTCGGCGCGGAAATACGAACCGTATTTTTCGACCTTGACAAGGCCGGAGAGCGCGCCGCCGTCGGATGAGAACCCGCTCTTTTCCGCCCTGATTACGGCGATATTTTTTGTGTAGCCTGCCATATTCACCTGCCGCAAAAAAATAATAATTTTTTTTGTTATACATAGAATAATATACTGCCGCGCGGCGTGCGGTTAATAAAAATATTTGCCTCCTTTTATAACATTTTGACGAATGAAAATATGATTGCGCGCATACGCTGCACATATTTTGCGGTTGCGAGCGGTTAAATCGCTACATGTGCGCAAAAAAATCGTACAAAAATTAAATTAAAATAAAATACATAAGATTTTTTATGTTTAAAATAATTGCCTTTAATAATATTTTGAAGTATAATTAATCTGAAATAAATTTTTATTCGTAAACAAGGAGTATTACTAATCACAATGGCACTTACGAAAAATAAGAAAATTCTCTCCTTTGTCGAAGAGAGCGCCGACCTTGCACAGCCCGATTACATCGTGTGGATTGACGGCAGCCAGAAACAAATCGACGAGCTGAGAAAAGAGGCCGTATATTCCGGCGAGCTCATCAAGCTGAACGACAGCCTCCTGCCCGACTGCTACCTTCACCGCACCAAGGTGAACGACGTTGCGCGCGTGGAAGACAGAACTTTTATCTGCACAAAAGACCGCGACGACGCCGGCCCCAACAACTATTGGATGGACCCCAGGCAGGCGCACGAGCTTGCAGAAGAAATTGCGCGCGGCTCTATGCGCGGCAGGACGATGTACGTAATTCCCTATTCCATGGGCGTTATCGGCTCTCCCTTCGCCCGCTACGGAATAGAGGTGACCGACTCAATCTATGTAGTTTTAAACATGAGCATAATGACGCGCGTAGGCAAAAAAGTGCTCGATGAAATAGGCCGCGACGGCGACTTCATAAAAGGTTTCCACGCAAAGTGCAATGTGGAGGCCGAAAACAGATATATTCTCCACTTCCCCGAGGAGAACTCGATAATTTCAGTCAACTCCGCATACGGCGGCAACGTGCTTCTGGGCAAAAAATGCTTTGCGCTGCGCATTGCCTCGTACCTCGGCAAGAACGAGGGCTGGATGGCGGAACACATGCTCATCCTCGGCGTAACTTATCCCGACGGCGAAAAGAAGTACGTAGCTGCGGCATTCCCCTCGGCATGCGGCAAAACCAACCTTGCAATGCTCATTCCGCCCAAGCACTACCTTGAAAAGGGTTACAAAGTTGAATGCGTGGGCGACGATATAGCGTGGATACGCGTGGGCGACGACGGCAGACTTTGGGCTGTGAACCCCGAAAACGGCTTCTTCGGCGTGGCTCCCGGCACAAACGACCATTCCAACCCCAACGCTCTGGCCACGACAAAGCGCGGAACTATATTCACAAACGTAGCTTTAAACACCGACGACATGACAGTCTGGTGGGAAGGACTCACCAAGGAGCTGCCCGAACACGTCATCGACTGGACGGGTAAACCCTGGAACCCCGCTAAATTCGACAAGAAAGATAAATCGACCTGCGCGGCGCACCCCAACAGCAGATTTACGGCGCCCGCAAACAACTGCCCCTGCATTTCCCCCGAATTTGAAAGCCCCAAGGGCGTGCCTCTTTCGGCGATAATTTTCGGCGGCAGAAGGGCTACCACCACCCCTCTTGTTTACCAGTCGAGAGACTGGAACCACGGCGTGTTCGTAGGCTCGGCAATGTCGTCTGAGACGACCGCGGCCGCAACGGGCGCGACCGGCGTTCTGCGCCACGACCCCATGGCAATGAAGCCCTTTGCCGGCTACCATATGGGCGACTATTGGCAGCACTGGATAGATATGGGCAAAATAGTTAAAAATCCGCCCAAAATCTTTAACGTAAACTGGTTCCGTCAGGATAAAGACGGCAACTTCATATGGCCCGGTTTCGGCGACAATATGCGCGTTTTAGAGTGGATTTTGAAACGTTGCGAAGATTCGGTAGGCGCAAAAGAGACAGCTATCGGCTATGTGCCCAATGCCGAGGATATCGACATATCCGACCTCGATTACGAAATTGCACCCGGACATAAGTTCGGAATTGATGACCTTAAGAGCATTCTCGAGGTTGACGAGGCACGCTGGGGCTATGAAGCCGACGAGCTCGAGGGCTACTATACAGGTTCGATAGGCAGCAGAATTCCCAAAGAGCTTTGGGACTGCCTGAATACTTTAAAGGAAAACTGCGCCGAGGCAAAGGCAAAGGCGGAGGCAGAAGCACCCGCAACGGCCGTGAGCGCCGAAGGCGAAGCAAAGCCCGCATATACGGGCAAAAAGCGCGGCAGAAAACCCGGCTCGGGCAAAAAACAGCAGCAGCCCGAAGTTCCGCAGGTTAAGCGCGGCAGGGGCCGCCCCCGCAAAAACCCCCAGTAATCTTGCGAGGTCTGCGCAAACCGCCGCGGGGAGCGGCCGATAAGGCGCAGGTGAAAAAAATATAATTTATATATTATAATTTATTTTCATGACGTGCTGCACGCTGTGCAGAGGCGATAAGTAATTGATATAGCGGTGCGCCCGCGCGGCAGATTTGCCGCGCGGGCGCCTTGCAATTTATGGGGGCAGACGGCGGCCCGCTTTTTGTGCGGAGTTGCATGCACGCGCCGCGGCGGCCTGAAGGAAGAAAATATGAGTAAATTCAAAAAGCTGATGTTTGTCACTGCTGCGGCTCTTGCGTTCCTTGCGGCGGCATCGCTGACGGCATACCTCCTCGGCTTTATAAAAATTTCCAATACAGATTACGGCTGGATATTCCTCGCGGCAGGCGTGCTTTTGCTCATCGCCAGCGGAATTGCCGCATTCAAGGTGCGCACGGTTTCGGGAGTAAACATTGCCTGTTTTGCCGCAAACGCTGTCGCTCTGGGGCTGTGCATACGCGCATGGTACATTCTGCGCGGACTGGAGAACAATTTTTTAACAATGCTTCTGATTTGCCTCGCCTGCATTGTCTGCCTGTGGATATTCTTTTTAATAGGACTTATCCCGCCCATAGCGCGGCACGTCAAGCTCTACTTCTGGATATTTTTCGGCGCCTCGTTCGCGGCGTACATACTCGTTATAATTTTTACCGAAACTTCCTTCGTATCCACATTCGGTTACTATATGCTTGTTGTGGCGGCGTTCATTTACGCCATGTGCGCGGAAGTTGCCGACCTGAAGGGGCTTATGCGCTCGCTCACCCTCTCCACCTACTCGGTATTTGCCGTGGCCGTAATTGCGGCGGTGGTCGTGCTTACGGGCGAGGGAGACTTTTCGTTCGACTTCTCCCCCGACGTAAGTTCGAATAAGAGAAAGAAGAAACCGTAAAAAGAAGGGCGCGCAAAGCTGCGGCGCCGGCCGCAAGGCCCGAAAAAATTTAATTTTGTCCGGCATGACAAGGACGGCCGCGGCGGGAAATTACCCGCCGCGGCCGTTTTGCTTATTGCAGCCGTTACTATCAGAACTGTATAATTTTTTTTCTGCGCGCATATTCCGACGCGTGTGCCGCTCCGCCCCAGCTCCACCTCACGCCCGAAAGAATTATATCGGCATTATCTACCATCCAGCGGTTGCGGTGCAGCCATGCATATTTCGGCGGACAATTTTCGCAAGGCGGGGGAAATATCATTTCGTCAAACTTGCTTTTTATATATTCAAGAATTTCCTGCTGATATTCAACGTCAAAATACGGCAATATCAGAATCTTTTTAATATGCGGAAAAGTGATTTTGAGCTCGTCTATGCAATTTTCGCACAGTCCGTCAAAATCGCCTTTGCCGCCGCAAAAAAATTCGCATTGCGGATTTTGCTCGGCTATCGCACACATTGTACTCAGAATATCACCGCGCAGCGCATCGTAGCCGGCATAGGCCCTGTGCCCGAAAAATGTAACTATCATAATTAAATTGCATCTAACTGTTACTTAGAAGTCAAGAAAAAGTTAACTGTTGGTTATACAATTGTTGCTGATAAGGAATAATTCAGGCATGGACGTAATAAAAAAGAGATTAAAAGAGGAAATAGAGCATTGCGGACTGACCAAAACGGAGATAGCCCGTCGCGTCGGCGTTTCTGATGAAATGATAACGCAATATTGCACGACCAATAAATTGCCCAAGCTTGATACGTTTGCAAGGCTGTGCAAGGCGATTGACGCCTCTGCCGACTACATTCTCGGCCTTGAAGATTGAGGGATATTTGATTTTAAAAATTTTGAAATTAAAAGCGGCCGCGGCGGGAAATTCTCGCCGCGGCCGCTTTTACGCAATAAAAAAACTGCGGCGCCGAGGTCAAACCGGCGCCGCAGAAATTTACGTTCAACGCAACTTTTTAATTTTCATTAAAATAAATACCTTATTTTTAACTGAAATAATTATAACATATCCGCCGTGCTTTTGCAAGCTTATCCTGCACGTTTTAAGGCAAATTTTACGCCTTTGCCTCAGAGCTCTCTTCAACCGCCTTTTCGGAAGGTTCCGACTGCTGTGAAGAGGCCTGTGCAGCGGCAGCTTCTTCGGCGGCCTTAGCTTCCGCCGCCTGCCTTTCGGCCATGCGCGCCGCCGCGCGTTCGCGTATGGCGGTGTAAACGTCGACCTTTTCGGCCTCGCCTGCGCCGCGGCGCAGGCCAACGCTGACCATCTTTATTTTATTGTCAGTTATCAGCTGCTCGCGCGAGCGGTATTCATTTTCCCACTCGGTGGGAACGACGACGCCCTGGGGCACTTCCCCGCGTTCCATGAGGACCGTGAAGAGATGTTCTGCATAGCGCGCTCTGCGCTCGGATGTGAGCTTGAGCATCATGGGCGTGCGCGCATACTTCTTTACGCCGGAAACGTCTATTCCGCGGTACTTGGTACCCTCGAATTCAGCGGGGTCGAGCGCAAAGCTCACGCACAGTTTTTTGCCGCGGAAGGTGAACAGAGCATACAGCGTTCTGCCGGCATATACCCTCACCTGCTTCCAGCTCTCGGCCGCCTTGACCTTTTTATACGAACGCATAAAATCGACGAGGGTGCCGTAGCGCTTCTGGATTTCGGGCGTGGACTGTATGAGCTTTGCCCTGAAACTGTAGTTGTAGCGGATAATGACCATGCCTTGCTCGTCGACAAGGGGCATAATCTCCGCCTCCGCCTCGCGCATGGCCTGCTGTTCCCTCAGGAAGGTTTCGCGGTCTATGCGCTCCTTCTCGCCGCCTCGCGCACCGGGCGCAACTATCTTTACGAGTTTGCGGCGTATGAGCTGTTCGCGCGTTTCGTAAGGCAGGTTTATTTCGGTTACTTTTACCTCGCCCTTTGTAAACCCTTCGCGCTCAAGCAGCAGCGAGAGAAGATATTCGGAATATCTGCCGCGCCTGTCGGAAGTGAGTTTGAGCATCATAGGCGTTTTTTCGTAACGCTTTACGTCGGAAACGTCTATCCCGCGGTACTTGGTATCTTCAAATTCGGCCGGGTCGAGAGCAAAGGTTATGCAAAGCTTCTTGCCCTTGAACACCATGTAAGAATAGAGCTCCCTGCCGCTGTAAATGCGCACATGCTTCCAGCTCTCCACCGCCTTTACACCTTCGTAAGCGCCGACCAAATCGATTATGTTCTGGTAGCGCCTCTGAATTTCGGGAGTGGACTGAATAAGCTTTGCCCTGAAGCTGTAGAGATAGCGCACGGTGTACATTCCGTCTTCGTCGGGAAGAATTACCGGCACCACGGGCGCGGGTTCGGGCGGGGCCACGAACACGGGCGCGGGCACAGGCACAAACTGCGGCTGCTCGCTATACAGCACCTGCGTGGCATACTCCCTGTCGCTGTCAGTCTGCCCGTATGCCGGTTCAGGTTCGGGCTGAGGTTCATAAACGGGTTCGGGCTGAGGTTCATAAACAGGTTCGGGCTGGGGTTCATAAACAGGTTCGGGTTGAGGTTCATAAACAGGTTCGGACTGAGGTTCAGGTTCGGACTGCTCCTCCGCAGGCGCCTCTTCGGGCTCGGGTTCGGGCTGGGTTGCAGCCGCCTCTTCCTGCGCGTTACTCTCTATCTTTTGGCGTTTTTTTTTGCCCTTTACTCCCAGAACGGTATCTGCGATGCCGAGGCCGACGACCGCAACGCCGAGGGCTATTATAGCGGCGAGCTGGCCTGAGGGCAGGTTTTCTGCCGCCAGCATTGCCATGGGGGCCACGGCGAGGAGCGAAGCTCCTCCGCCGTTGCCGCCGCCCGAAGGCGTACCGTCGGTTCCGCCTGCGGCCGCGCCGCCGTCATTATCGTCGCCGCCTTCGTCATCGTCGCCGCCGTCGCCGTTCTGCGCGTTGCGCTTGCGGCGCTTATTTAAAGGTATTATGATTACTATCTCTATGACTGCAATTACCGCAAGCAGTATTATCAGCCACAGGAGATTTAAGGTTTCGGGAGTTACCGTGAAGGCTATCTCCTTGGAAGTATCGGTGCCGTCTTCCCACACGTAGTTATCGGGGTCGCGGAGCGAGATTGTGGCGTTATATTCGCCGTCCTCGGTGAATATGTTGCCCTCAATATCCATTATATCTCCGTCGAAGCCCTCGGGAAGATAGGTCTGTTCCTCGCCGTTTGCTTCGATTTCGCCGCCGACGGGAATTTCCACAACGGCACGCGCTATTGTGAACTCGCCGACAAGCACGGGTGCGAACGCACTGCTGCCGCCTATTTCAACGGTGGCAAATACGTAATAGGTGCCCGCATTCACGGGTTCGACGGAAGTTATCCTGTCGGCCGTGCTCGAATAGTATACGGTAGCCTCATAGCCTGTGTAGCCGCCCGTGGGAACAACGGTCGCCTGCTTGGCAGTTCCGTCGTAAACGAGATTTTCAGGCTCGGTATACTCGAAGCTTATTGCGGGACCGGGTTCCTGCTTTTCGCTTATTTCAAGCGAAATGGTGTGGTTGACCAGCGTGTAGTTGCTTACATTCGCCTGACCGCCCGTAACGCCGCCCAGAATGGCGTTTATCGTGTAAACGCCGGCTTCGGAACAGGTTACGCCGTTTACCGCCTCTCCGTTGACTTCGAAGGTGAGCACTGCGCTTTCGCCGTCAACTCCGAGGTCTGCAACCGCCGTGATTGTGTAACCTTCTTCACTGTAGTCTGCCGAATACGAACCGTCTTCGCCGGCAATTCCGTCGGGAAGTATCCACTCGACGCCGACATGCTTGGCCGCAATGGTGAAGTTTGCGCTGAGCGTGCCGCTGTAGTTGCCGGTGGCCGTTACCGTGACGGTTGCAATGCCTGCATCGATGTTATCCGCATAGCTTACCGTGTAGTTCTCGCCCGAAATAACGTTGCCGTCGCTGTCGGTCACGCGAATGTCTACGGTGTGCTCCCTGCCGTTGTAGACGTGCAACCCGGAGGATACAATCTCTATCGTTGCATCCGAGATGTCTATCTCCTTTATAGTGAGCTTGGCGGTCATGTCGGGTATATCGTTGTAGTTTACGTCGCCCTTGAATACCGCGGTAACTTCATACTCGCCGATTTCCGTCTGCGCGTTGTTTATATACTCAACGCTCACGCCGTCGGGAAGGGTTCCGGATATCTCCAGCGAGTGGGGCTGACCGTCGTAAACGAAGGTCTTATCGTCGAAAGTTACGCCCGTAAGGTCATATGTCGCCTTGTTGACTTTGACTGTCACCGTAGTCGTGTATGTACCGTTTTCAGGGTCATATCCCTCGACGCCCGTCCAGTCGTAGTTATCGTCGTCGACAGGTATGGTGATGCTTATACCGTTCTCGCCTTCCTCGATAGTGGGTATCTTACCGGGTTCGGTCCACTGCCAGCCCTCGGGAGGGTCGAGCTGCGAAAGGCTGTCGCCGTAGGTGAGCTCGCCTTCAACCTTGCCGGGAACGGGTACAGTTGCCGTTGCCTTTGTTATTACAAATGTTATCTCGGTATTTATGAGCTTGTAGTTTTCGGCCTTTCCGCCTTCAACAGATACTATTTCCGCCGAAAGCTTGTATGTGCCTGCCGCTGTTAAGGTGTGGCTCTCAAGAGTTTCATCCTCGAGAGTAATGTGAATTACGACAACCTCGCCGTCAACTTCGGTTACAACGTCCGCGCTTATCGTGTGGCCGCCTTCGCTGTACACTATTGTATACGCGCCGTTTTCGTCCACTGACGTGCCTTCGGGAAGGTTCCACACGGTCTCTATCTCCCTTTCGGCGATAGTGAACTGTGCGTATGTTACGCCCTTATAGTTGCCGTCCTCCGTTGCCGTCAATGTAATCGTGGCAACGCCCGCGTCAATGTTTTCAGAGAAAGCTACTTCCCAGTCACCTTCGGTTATGGCTATCTCTCCGTCGGTGACTTCGATAACAGCCTCGTGCTCCGTGCCGTCATATTCGTGCTCGCTGAGAACTTCTATCTCCGCGTTTGCAAGGTCTCTACGGCCTACGGTAACTTCTACAGAGCCTTCTTCCGTGGCATGGTTGGCAACGGAAACCGTGTAATACAGGGTGTATGTGCCGGCATCGGTAACTTCAGGTATTGTTCCGCTCCATGCTTCTTCTTCGCTCAGGCGGAACTGCCATGCAGCTTCGCTGCCGTCGGCAGTGATTGCGCTGTATGTCGCCGCCTCGTGGGCCGTGCCGTCGTATTCGCCTTCGTATCCCTCTATAGTTATGCCGATGGAGGCATTGCTGATAAGGACGAAAAGACTTGTTGTCTGCCCCTTGAATGTGTAGTTGGTCGCAGTGCCTTCCAGCTCTGCCAGCATGCCGTAAGCGCCGCTTGCGGGAACGTGTGTGAAGGTGTTGCCGCCGTCTTCGCCGCCCGTTACAACGAGCTCAAGAGTTTCGCCCACGCCTGCAACAGTTGCATAGATTGCATATTCTGATCCGTTGTAGACGAGTTCGCCGGCTATTTCCTGCCTGTCTCCGCCCTCAACTTTATCGTTGGTGAAGAACCATTCGATATCATCCGCATAGAGCTGTTTTGCTTCGATGGTTATCGCTTTGTTGCCTTCGACCGTGTTGTAGTTGGTGTAACTTACGCGGTAGTAGACGGTTTTGCTGTCCGCAACGTTTGTAACCGTTACGGGAGTTTCGCTCCAGGTGTTGCCGTCGGTGCTGTATTCCACCTTATAGCCCGCGGCGGTAGTCTGCTCATCGCCTGCCGCAAAGCCAGCAAGGCTTATCGTAAGGCTGTGCGCCGTTCCGTCGTACTCCTCCGTCACGGCGGCGGTATTGTCGGTGAGCGTTGCCTTGTTCACCGTGAAGATCTTTGAAACGTCTTCCGCTGCAAGCGCATAGTTGTTGTAGCCGCTCGTGTTGTTGAGCGATACTTCAAGGCCATATCCGTCCTCTTTGTAGTTCTTGATGAACTGCCGGGCGCCGCTGCCCGACTCTCCGCCCGAAAGCGTGAGGCTGACTGCGGTGGTATCGGCCGCAACAATGTCATATGTGGAAACTTCAACGGTGTAGCCGCCGGCGGTATAGGTGCCGCTATCCGTCCATGCACTGCCGTTTACAGTCCAATCAACGTTAACAGTCTTGGCTGTGATATGGTAAGTATTGCTGTTTACAGCTGAAGGCAGCTTGTAATTGGAATTACCGAGCGCCGTAGCCGTATAATAGAAGCCGTCTTCCGTGACGTTTACATTGTCGCCCGTAAGAGTTACGGTGACTGTGCAGCTGTCGGTACCCACCGTGCCGGTGGCAGTTGCCGTGAGCTCCTTCGCATTTCCGTCGTAAACGAGGTCGTCAAGTACGCTCCAGTCAAGGCCTATTTCCTTGGGATTGATAACAAGCGTTACGCTGTCATTGTCCGCGGCTATTTCGTAGTTGTTTCCGCCGTTTGCAATTATTGAGCTGTCGGAAGCAGTTACGGTGAGGCCGGTAACTGTTGCAGTGTAGTTTTCGCCGTCCGCGTTGGCATTTGTGAAGCTGCTGTAATCGAGCACAGCTGTCACAGTTTCGCCGTTAACGCCGCTTGCGCTTGCTTCAACTTTGAATTCGGTGCCGTTATAGGTGCCGGTGAAGGTGCCGTCAGGCTGTTTTACCGCGTCGTTGTCTACCGACCAGTCAAGCGCTACACCCTTGGCTGTAATAGTGCCGGAAGTTTCGGCGCTTTCTGCATAGAGTTTATAATAGCCGCTGTGTGTACCTGTGAGAGTCAGGCCGGAGGCAGTGATTGTGTCGGCTTCGTTGACGTTACTGCTGTTATAGGCCGGAGTACCGTCTACAGATACATCATCAGCCCCCAAAACACCGGCTAAACTGAGCGATGCGCCTGAAGGTGCGTCAGTCGTGCCGTCGTATTCCTTTGTCGTCGTGCCGTAGATTGAAACACTAACTGTTTTCTGCTCAAGAGTAACTGTAACAGTTGCGACTGCCGTTCCAACGTTTGCATTTCCGCCGAAGGAGACTGAAAGAGTATTGCTGCCGATTGAAAGCCCCTTGTCTGCCGTATCGTAATCAAGCTCGAATGAGCCGTCGGCATCTACTGTGGCCGTTCCCAATGTGGTTTCACCCGACTTAACGGTTATTGTGCCGCCTTCGCCGTATGCAACATTGCCTTTTATCGTTATAGTGTCGCCGTATGTGAACAAAGTCGCCGCTGTTTCGCCCAGATAGGCCGCTAAGTTTGTAATGCTTGTGCTGCCTTCACTTACGCTCACAGACAAGCTTCCCGCGCCGGTATCGAGCACATAGTTGTTGCTGTGGGCGGAAAGGATAGCTGCCGCAACCGCGTAGGGACTGTTATCCACATCTGTGAAGGAGTTGCCCGACATTTCAAGGCTGATGGTGCCGTCCTCGCCCTCGCCCGTAAATTCAGCGGAAACAGTGTACTGCAAACCGTTGTAGGTGACCGTAGCCGCGCCGCCGTTGACGGTGAGCGTCTGAGAAGCGCCTCCTGCTACGCCGCTGTTGGTATAGGTCCACGTTATATCGCCTGCCGAAATAGTTTTGGCTTCAATTACACCGTTGGCTGAAGCAGCTTCGGTGACGTTCAACTTGTACCATTCTGCGTCACCTCCGCTGAGGGTGATGCCGCTTACCGTAACGGTTTTGCCGGTTTCTGCGTTCTTATCAGAGTATTCAGCCGAAGTAAACACCGCGGAAACATTGTCGATGCCGCTATTGCCGCCTGCCTCGATATCCCCATCAGTGAACCCGAGGATTATATCGCCGCTTTCGACCGCCGTCGTGCCGTCGTAAGTCTTGCGTATGTCGCCGTTTACAACGACCGTAACGGTCTTTTCATTTAAGACTACTGTTACCGAACCTTCGGCCGCATTGAGGTTTTGATTGCCCGCAAACGAAACAGTGATTGTATTGCTTCCGATTGCAAGTCCTTTGTCTGCCGTATCGTATTCAGGAATATAGAAAGTTCCATTATCAGTTAATGTGACAGAGCTAAGAGTATTGCCATCTATAGTGGCATTTAAAGTTATTCCCTCAACGGCAGTTCCGTAGTTTGCGATAGAACCGGTTATGTACAGTAAATTGCCATAGGTTACCGTGCCTGCGGAATTTACGCTAATAGTCGGCGTTGCCTTTGTTATCGTAAAGTTCCAGTTATCGGCGGTGAGTTCGGTTGCCGCCTTGTAGTAAGTTGAACCGCTTGCGCTCACCTTAACGGTGTAGGTACCCGCATTTACGGGTGCAGTCGCGCTGTTATCGCTGTCGGTCACAAGGCTGTCTTCCTCGTCGTAATAGGTGACTGTGAGGTCGCCCGCGCCGTAAGCGGCGTTTTTAAGCGTAACCGTAGCGGTGTATGCATTGCCGTTGTACACTCCTCCGCTTGCGCTGAAATCAAAGTCGCCTGCGGTGAGGGTAGCCTTTTCAACGGTGACTGTAAATGTAAAGGTAAAGCCGCCCGAAGGAATGCTGCCGCTCTTTATATCCGAGCCTTCAAGCCCTGCAGGACTATAGGTAACGGTGTATTCAAACGACTGCGAATCGCCCGTCATTGCAAGAGCGTTGAGATAATTGGTGCTGAGCGTGAGCGTGCCGCCCGTTGCGGTATAGTTGGAATTTCCGATATCGGAATCGCTGAGAGAAACGCCTGTTACGGTGTTTTCGCCATATGCCGCTGAAACGGGTCCGCTTGAAAGTTTTGTGTAACTTGCGGTAGCGTTATCAGGCGCCGAATAGCTCTTGAAGCTTGCGTGGGCGTATGCTGTGTTGCCAACATTGTCGGTGGCCTTTATCCACAGCACTCCGTCCTGCGCGCTCGTCGGAGTGCCGGACGTCCAACCTGTTATATCTGCGCCGTCAGTTATTGTGCCGTCGCTATCCCAGTAGTACTGTACATCCGCCGCGCCGCTTGCGGTATCGGCAGAGCCGACAACAACTGCGGGAGCGCTTCCCTCTTCAAATACCCACCATGTGCTGCCTGCGGTATTTGCGCCGTCGTTATAGCTGTCGTCGCCCGAAGAGCTGCCTATGGTGATTGAAGGAGCGGCTGTATCTTTCGTTGCAGTGAGGTCTGCATAGCCGACCTGATTGCTTGCGTTCCTGTAATAGAACTGCATGCCGCTGAAGGAGCTTTCGCCCGCGGTTATACCCGAGCCGAGGCTATAGCCGCTGTTTGCGTTGAATACAGGGCTGGTTCCGCTGTAGTATATCGCGCCGTTATCAGCTATATAGGTGCCCGTGCCGGCTACATATGCGTCCGTCGCTTCAAGCCAGCTGATAGTTGCTGATACAGCTGACGGCTGATTTAAATTATAACCGCCGTCGCTGTGGGATACACTTGCGGAAATTTCGTATGTACCCTCAGCGTCCACTGTGAACGTTGCCTTGTATGTGCCGCCTTCAAAGGTCACGTCGCCGTCCGAAAGGGTAGTTGCACCCATTGTGAACGAAACGGTGAGGTCTGAAGGCAAGTTTTCGCCGAGCGTAACAACTATGTCCGCGCCGCTTTCGCTGCCGTTGAGCGTGAAGGTGTTTTCATAGTTCAGGCTGAGCGAAGGCGAAAGCGCCGTCTGCCCTATGCTGAGGGACCGGGTTTCATTTGTTGTAATCTCATAGTTGCCATATGTGTCGTTGCCGGTGAGAGCTGCGGTGAACGTATAACCGCCTACGCCATACACCTTGCTGCTGGTTGCGCCAACTGTAGTTGAGCCCTCGGTTCCGTCAACGGTGTAGCTTGCAATCACCACGCTCACACCGCTGTCGGTTGTAAGTATATCGCCCGACTGAGCAGCCACGCTTACCGTATAGCCGTTTTCGCTGTAATCAACGCTCCAGTCGCTGTCCGCAGGGTTGAGCGTCCACACAACGGTTACAGATTTGGCCGTTACCTCAAATTGCTCGGTCGAGCTTTCGGTCGTAATCTCGTAGTTGCCTGCCGCACTGCCGGAAAGGATTGCAGTGGCTGTGTAACTGCCCTTGTTGATTGCTTTGCCGTCTGTAGCGCTGCCTGCTGTAATTTCCGCAGAAACAGTTACATTGCCTTCGTCGCCGCTCACTATCTGGCCAGCTGAAATGCTGGGTACAGGAGTTTTGTCTGTACCGCTGTAAACATAGTCGGCAGACTCCGTCCATGTAACGGTGAGGGACTTTGCAGATACGGTTATTTTGATTGAAACATTTTCAACGGTGTTATAATTTGTTCCGTCGTTCGGGGTGAACGTTGCATAGAAGATGTTATCGCCCTTATTGCCCACCAATGTGGCATCGGTGTAGCTGTGCGAACTGTCGCCCCACTTCCACGTGCCTTCGACCACTTTCCCATCGAAATGCGCCACGCCGCTTGCAGTGACAGAGGAGAGCAAATCGCCGTATGTTGCCGTAAGACCGCTCCCTACTGGATACGGCGTCGCCTTGGTCACAGTGAACGTAAAAGCTTTACTTGCATCGGAGATTACATAATTGCTGTTGCCGTTGACCGCAGCAGTTACGGTATATATACCTGCATTTTCTATTGCTCCGCTGTGCGAAGCTGAATTATAAGTATAGGTATAAGTGAGCGTAACAGTTTCACCGCTCACGCCGGTTGCCGCAGTTGCGGTTACAGTGAAGGAGCCGCCCTTGTATGTTTGGGTTGCGGTGAAAACATTTTCGCCTGCCTGCGTACCGTCTACGCTCCATACCGCCGTAAGCTGCTTGGCCTGAATTTCAAACTCAACCGACTTGTTTGTAACGCTTGCAGCAAACTCATAGTTTACAACGCCCGGTTTGAGGTTTGCCTCGGCGGTGTAGTTATCGACATTTACCGCCTCGTTATTTGCGGCATTATCGCCCGAAATGCTTACCTCGAGGATATCTTCGAGCGTATCACCCTCACACAGCCAGCTTTGAGTTCCAAGCACGGGCGCCTGTGCTCCGCCGTTATAGGTATAGGGAGTTTTGTTCGTCCACGCGATTTCGCTAATCTGCTTTGCCGTTATATTCCAGCTCACAGTCGCCGTGCCGCTGTAGTTGCCCTTTTCGACCGCGGTTATAGTGAGGGTGTACTCACTTACGTTTTCGCCGCTGTTGCCGCTTGTTATGGTGTAGTCGGAAGTTACAACGGGGTTGAGCGTATATTCGCCGCTCGTCACGGAAACGCCGCTTATCGTAACAGTCTGCGTTTGGCCGTTATATACAAGCGAACTGCTGTTTAAGGTTATAGTTGCTCCGCTAAGTTCAAGCTTGCCGATAGACCATGCAACAGACTTATCGTCCGTGCCGCCGCCTGCCCATACATAGTTGGTTTTATCGCTGAGGACAACAGTCGCCGAATAGTTGCCCGCATTTATTGCGGTGCCGTTCGATACGGTATATATGTCCTCATATCCGCTTGCAACCGCCACGCCCGTCTGCAACTGACCGTTATAAACAAGGCCGCTTGCCGCCGTCGGCGCAGTAACCTGCGCAGGAGTGATCTGCACAGTAACCGCCGCCCTTTCGGTTATGCCGTTTGGCGACGACATAAGATTGGAAACGGTAATGCCGTAAGGCGTACTGCTTGCAGTAAGGGTGACGGTAAGCGTATATGTGCCGCTGCCGTTTACACTGCCCGTATCGACAACGTCGGTTACGGTTATGCTCTGGCTGCTGTCGTTATTGACGGGGCCGTTGCTGCCCGAATGCGACCAGAAATAAGTGTAACGGAGTGTGTTGGGGCTTGCGTTGTGACTTACGTCGGCCGTAAGCGTCACGCCGGAAGCAGGGTCGTATTCAGCAGTATAGGTGCTGCCTTCAACTGAATCGTAATTGCTTGCCTCTATATCTACCGTGGGAGCGTCAATATTCCAGTTTGCATAGATATAAAGATCTCTGTTAACATAAGAATCAAAGTCGACGTCGCCCGCGGTAAGAACATAAACGCCGGAAGCGTTGTCATATTCAAGTGCACCTAAGCTGCTTGCTCCGCCATAGAATGTCCAGCCCTCGAAAGAGTAACCGTCGAGCGAAAGGCCGCTGACCGTAACGCGCTGGCCGTAGCTGAATGTAACTCTTTCAAACGCATTATCGGGCCAATAGTCACTTGAGGTAGGCGTTATTTCGGTACCGTCGATATTTAACGTTATGTCTGTTAAAAGCGTACCGCTGGGACCGGTAATGTATTCGCCGATATTCTCGAAGTTAATTACCCATGACTTTGCTGTGAAGTCTATAGTGAGAGTAGCTCCGTCGGGATAGTAAGTTTCGTTATACGCCAACGTGTAACTTCCGTTGCTGCCCGAAATGCCGGCGCCGCTGATATCGTATTCATAGCCGGTGTTGGCCGATACTGCAAGGGAAATTTCTTCGCCATAAGCGACTTCTAT
>CALVWW010000006.1 GCA_944368155.1 uncultured Clostridia bacterium | reverse complement strand
TGCCCGCGCCGCCACTGTTGTTTAAAATGATTAAATTTGTACTTGAAAATAAAAGCGCAGTCAATAAAACTTAAAACTCAGTGCTTGCAATCATTTCACGCAACTTTTCCACGCTGTCGCACATAAAGAGCTGTTCGCGAAGGGCGGAGGAGTTGCGTTGCCCCTTGATGTAGAAGGCCGCCATTTTGCGCATGAACACGAGCGCAAACCGCCCGCCGAAGAGCGAGAGCGTATCATCAAGCTGTTTTAAAACGAGGGCGCGCCTGTCTGGCAGGGGAGCGCCGGTGAGGTCTGCAAATATCCACGGGGAATACATAGCGCCGCGCGCAACCATAACGCCGTCGGCGCCCGTTCGCTCCATTAAAATATCGGCGTCGGCCCCGCAAAACACGCCGCCGTTGGCGATGACGGGTATGCGCACCGCACGTTTTACGCGCTCTATCTCGGCGTAGTTTACCTCGCCCGCATAAATTTTATCGCGCGTGCGGCCGTGCACGGTGAGCATGTCGGCGCCGCTGTCCTCGCACATCTTGGCAAAGTCCTCCGCCACTATTCTTTCGGCCGAGAGGCCTATGCGGAACTTGACGGATATGCGCTTGCCGCTGCTTTTGCACGCCTTTATCAGCTCTGCCGCGCGCGGCATATCGGCAAGCAGGGCACTGCCCTCGCCGTTGTTATATATCTTGGGTACGGGGCAGCCCATGTTTATATCTATAAGCTCAAAGGGCGCTATCTCCTCCGAGCGCGCCGCGCGCGCCATAAACTCCGGGTCGCCGCCGAACAGCTGCACGGCCTTTATGCCGCCGTATGAGGGGGTTATGTATAAAAGGTCGCGCGTTTTGGCGCTGTCGTAACAGAGTCCCTTGGCGCTCACCATTTCGGTAAAAGTGAGCCCTGCGCCAAGAGAATAGCACATCCCCCTGAACACGGCGTTGGTGTAGCCCGCAAGCGGGGCGAGAAATACGTTGTTGGGCGTTTTTAAACCGCCTATGTCAATTTGCTTTAGTTGCATTTTTTGCTAAGAACCAATAGTAATCGTACTCTGCGTCGCACATATCGGGAAGGGACTTTCCGTCCTTTGTTGCGAGCTGTTCAAACGCCTCGAAGCGCCTTATAAACTTGTCGCAGGCGGCGGCGAGGGCTTCCTCGCAGTCGACGCCCGCAAGGCGGCAGGTATTGACCGCGGCAAAGAGCAAATCGCCCGCCTCCTCAAAAGCCGCCCCCTTATTCTCCGACTGAAGGGCCTTTAAAAGTTCCACAACCTCTTCACCCATCTTTTCGGACGCGGAGAGGGGCGATAAAAAGTCCATGCCGCTCTTTGCGGCGCGCTTGCCCACCTTCTGCGCGCGCATGCACGCGGGAAAGGTTTTAGGCACAGCCTTTAAACTTTCGGTAAAGGTCGTCTGGTGCTTTTCCTCCATCTTGTTCTTCTCCCACACGCTCAGGGCGGAGTTTTCGTCTGCCGCCTTATCCTTGCCGAATATGTGCGAATGGCGGAAGATAAGCTTTTTTACCACGCGCGTTGTTACGTCGCCTTCGGAAAATGCTCCCTGTTCGCCCTTGAGCACCGTGTGGAAGGCTGCCTGAAGGAGCACGTCGCCCGTCTCCTCCTCAATTCCGTCGTCATCGTCGCGGGTTATGGCGTCGACGAGTTCATACGCCTCCTCAATCATATTCTGCTTTATGCTGGCGTTGGTCTGGGCCCTGTCCCACGGACAGCCGCCCGGCGCGCGGAGAATGCGCACCATCTCCAGAAGGTCGGCGTAGTCGTAGCGCTCCTTATGCAAAAAGTCGCTCTCCTCTATGGCGACGGCGCAGGTGCAGTCATATTCCCTCTGCCTGTCAATTTCATACACCCTTATCTTTTTTGCGCTGTTTCCGCGCACAAAGGTGCAGAAGAGCTCCTCGCCGAACAGCTCTGTAAGTCGCTGTTTGACTTCCGACGCGGCGAAGTCGCTGTCGATATCGTAGACTACGGCGGCGGGCGCACTCTTCAAATTTTTTATGTCGTATGCCGAAAGGCTGACATACTGCCCGCACTTCAACCTGGCGAGCGAAGCTGTGCGGGCGGCCTTGGAGACGCCCTCGAATACCTGCGTATCCTTATGGCGTGAAAGTATGATGCGGCAGGCGGCGTCTTCGCATACGGCGCCGTCCACACAGTAGACGACGTCGCTCTCCTTTGCTGCCGAAAGCACTGCCGCGGCCAGTTTTTTATTGAGAGTATAGAAATTGCGGCTGGACTCGAAGATATGGTCGAGCGGCTGTGCGCCGTATTTTGCCGCGCAGTCAAAGCACGGCATGTGCGCCGTGCGGGCAAAAATCTTTGTTGCGCCCTCGAGCGCCTGCTGCGCCCTAAGACTGAGGTCGCCCTCTTCGGCGCCTAAACCTATTAAAGTAACTTTCATAAGCTCCTCCTGCCCTCATAATATACCACACATTGAGCGCCGCCGCAACAAAATATGCAATATTTGCCGCGATTGCCGCACCCTCTACAGAGAGGCGGGCATATTTTATGAACACGGCAGTGAGCGCCACGCGCAGGATGCAGGTCGTCCACTGGGTAACGGTCGACTTAAGCGGCGTGCCGAACGCCGTGAGGCAGGCCGAAGCCGACTGCACGCATGAGAGGGTTATTGCATTGACCGACATTATGCGCACAAGCTTTACAAGCAGCGAAGAGTGTGCGGCGGAGAGCGAAGAGAAAATTATTTTTACGGCGAGCGGAGCAAATATAAAGAGCGCCGCGGCAAACGGAAGGGCGACGGCGAGCGTTATGAGAACTATTTTCAGCGCCTCAGATTTGGCGCCCGCCATATCGCCCGACGCAGCCTTGGGTGAAATTTTCGGCACGCTTGCCGCGGCGAGGCCGTAAGTCACAGAGACGGGCAGGTTTATTATCGTCACCGCGCAACCCGAAAAAATGCCGTACAGCGCCGTCGCGTCGCCCGAAACGGAGCGAAGGAGATTGACCGCTATGATGCTCTCTGCAAGTTGGGACAGCGGCATGGCTATGGCGGCAAAAGCTATGGGCACCGTATAGGCGAGAATTTCGCCGTAGAGCGTTTCCCGTTCTTTATACAGAGACCGCACGCGCGCCCTTTCGCCCCGGTATAAAAACACGGCAAACAGCGCGGAAAGGGCTTCGCTTATAGTGACGGCAAGCAGGGTAAACGCAACGGCGAGCGGCATATTATTGCGGAAAAACATAGCGAACGCAACGCCGAAAAAAACTTTGAACAACTGTTCGCACACTTCGGTGAATGCCGTCGGAATCATGTTGTGCCTGCCCTGAAAGTAGCCGCGCACCACCGATATTACAGAAGTAAACAGCACGGCAGGTGAAAGCAGCCTGCAACACAGCTCTACAGCCGGCTCGCCCTGCGCCGCCGCAAGCGGACCTGAAAGCAGGAACATCAGCACGGCGCCCGCAGCGCCTATTGCGCCGTACAGACGGAATGCCGCCCGCTCGGCCCCGGCGGCCCTTCCCGAGGAGATGAGGCGGGCAACGCCCGCAGGTATGCCCGATGCGGAGACTGTCAGCAAAATACAATACAGGGGGTATACCATCTGGTATATCCCCATGCCTTCGCTGCCGAGAATATTGGTGAGCGGTATGCGGTAGACCGCGCCCAAAAGTTTTGAAATAAAGCCGCCGGCAGAAATAATTACCGCGCCCGCCAAAAACGACTGCTTTTCAGAAAATATTTTTTTTAATAAATTTGGCATGATTTTTTAGGTAATATTGCGGTATAGATTTTAAAATAATCACTCTGCACAAGCAGGCTGCGCCTGCGCCGGCGCGACCCGATTTGCTGCAGCATCAGGCTCGCTGGAAGTGAATTTGCGCGACTATACGCTTTGAGGGCCCTTAAAGTCGCGCAAAGAGAAACTTAGTTTCTCAAATCACGAAATTTTTACGGCTCGGCCAGCCGTAAAAATTCGTGAACTCACTCAAATTGCGAAGCTATGATTGTTGCCGACAGCTGTGCAAGCTTTGCCGCGCCCGCCTCTATCCTGGCACCCTGCTCACACGAAATGAGTGCGACTGCACCGAGGCAATCTCCGCCGGAGATTATAGGTACAATTATCTGCGCCGTTACGGAGCCGGGCCCCTCTTCGGTTATGGGCACTATGTCTCCGCCTTCAGACAAATTTGCAAGATAGCTCCTTCTTCCCTCCAAAACCTTTTCCATGGCGGAAGAAAGGCTCTTGCCGTGCAGCTCACGCTTGCCCGTGCCCGCAGCATAAAGCACCTCGTCGGTATCGCATATTACGGCAAGATGGCCGGATAAATCGTTCAGGCTCTTTGCCGTTCCCTCTGAAAACTTTTCCAATGAGGCAATAGGCGAATATTTTTTAAGCATAAGTTCGTCTCGCTCGGTAAAAATTTCCAGAGGGTCGCCGGATTTCAATCGAAGAGTGGAACGGATTTCCTTTGGTATCACAACCCTGCCGAGTTCGTCTATTCTCCGCACAATTCCCGTTGCTTTCATATTCTCTCCTTTTATCGGGGCTGCCCTGCGCACCCGCATTCAAATTAATTTACAGTAAAAGTATGTGAAAGCAAAAATTGTTTATACAAAAATATGCTCACGAAAAAGCCGCGCGCGGACGACTTGTCCGCGCGCGGCTCACTTTTATCACTGCAAATTTATAGAATTCCTATTGCGGAACAGGTGAATATCATCAGGAACAGGCTGACAGCGGAAAACAACGTCGTCCATACGACGAGCTGGCCGGCAAGTTCGCCGTCCTGCCCCATCTGTACCGCCATCGGCGAGCTGGATACCGCCACGGGAGTGCCGCAAACGGAGATTATTACCGCTATTTCAGCGGCAGAACGCATGCCCACAAAGTATGCGACGACAAGGCACACGGCGGGAATTATAAACAGCCTTGTTACCGAGGCGACAGTAATCTCCTTCCAAAGATGTCCCGCAGCGCCGAAACTGAACTGACCGCCGAGGACGACGAGCGCAAGCGGCATTGCCACGGCCGCGAGATTATCAAGAGTTTTCGCAATAAAATTATCGTCGGAGAGCGTAAAATCAATACCCGCCTGCATGAGCCCCCAGCGAAGAAGCATAAAGGCAAGGCTTATGACGACGGAGATAATGAGCGGGTTGGTCACTATCTTTAACACTACCTGCTTTACCGTAGGGCGGCTGCCTTGGCCGTTGCCGTACATTGAAAGAGCTATGACGGCGAGGAGATTGACAGTGGGTACGATAACGGCCGCGGCCACGCTAGCCTGAGTGCCCGCCGCATCGCCTGCAAGCATTACGGAGAGTGAAAACCCTATTACCGCATAATTTGTGTTGAATGCCGACTGATGCACCACACTGCGCCTTGCAGGCGTACGCCTGAAGGGCAGGGCCTGCAGCCAGCCCACGGCAAACATGCCCACAGTTGCAACAAACACAAAGAGAGCTATCTTCCAATTTATGTCGGAAAAGCTTGTCATATATAAGTTGTTGAAAATGAGTATCGGTATAAAAACCGTGAATACGAGCTTGTTGCCGTAAGTTAAAAACACCCTGCCGAACAGCTTTATGCGGCGGAGCACATAGCCGAGCACTATGGGTAGAATGAGGGGAAGAATTGCATTCAGCGTAAAGAGAAGGTTATCCATTGATGTTGCTCCGGACGGCCGCGCGTATTTAACCTGAAAATAATGCGCCCGGCCGAAATTATTTCTCCTCATTTTCCCGCACAACAATATATAGCCGCAGAGTTGAAAAGTCAATAAAAAAAGGCGCTAAACGGCGCTTTTTTTATTTATTAATTGCCGGAATTTTAATTTTCAGAACCGTCGCCGTCGGCAACCTTTTTCTTTTTGCTCTCACGCACGGGCGGCTGAAGCTCGGGGTGCTTCATTTTTGCTTTGAGCACATACTTATACAGGAAGAAGTAGCCTATTCCGCACACGACCATTATTATGCTCCAGAATTGTGAGGGCGTGAGCCCGGGAATAAAGCCGCCGCGGTTGTCGTCGCGCACGAATTCGATGAGAAAACGCCAAACGCCGTATGCGATGAGATATACGCCGAGGTTGCAGTTGAACTTGAACTTGAAGTACAAAAGAGCCATAACGGCGCACAGCACCACTAAAAAGATGCACTCGAACAGCTGGGTGGGTATAACGGTGGCATACCTTCCGTAGGAGCTCGCCCACATATATATGCCGTACCAGGCGTCGGTCTCCGGCCCGTGGCAGCAGCCGGCAAACGTGCAGCCTAATCTTCCGAAGGCGTGCGCAATGCATATCGCTACGGGCACGAAGGGGATGGCGTCGTTCAGGCTGGCGTTCATATTATTCTGCAGCCACTTTATCTTGGTTCGCGGAGCTATTACATATACATACAGATTATAGAATGCAAGATAGCTTCCCACACCGCCGATGAGGCCGCCGATAAAAGTCATGCTGCCGAATGTGAACACGCCGGTATCGATGTAGTTGTAAACTGACTGGAAGAGCATGGCGAATAAAATGCCGATTGCCGTGGCGACAAGGCCGAGAAAAATCATCTTGTCGGTGCACTCCTCGTTGAAGTTCTTGTATGAGAACACCCAGAGAAGGAACACGAAGCACAAGATTATGCCCACTGCCATGCACAGCCCGTAGGCATACACATGCAGGTTGCCTATACTGAACAGAGGTTCGTGATACATGTTTTATCCCTTAAAATAGTTTTTTTGCGGGCTTTTATTTTTTCCGCAGTCACATTATATCGCGGAAAAAAGCTATAGTCAAATGTTTTTGTAACTACTTTTATTACAGCACAAAAATTTCACGCAACTTAACCCGACCGCGGCAAAGTAATGCGAAGTTGAAAAGCTATCATTTAATTAATTCAAGCGGCACCTGACTTAAGAGAAACGAAAAAACACAAGGTCAACATCCCCGCCCCCTATTAAACTTTGCAGATGCGAGCAAGACAAGGCGCGCGAGCATTTACGACGGGGAGTTTACTTTGGCGTAAATGACCCGAAGAAAGCGCAGCGCAACACCGTATTGCGAAGCATATTCAAAGTTTAATTAAGCAGGTTGTTGATTGCAGACACCAAAGCCTTCACCGAGCTTGTTATGATATCCTCGTCAACTCCCGCTCCCCAGAACGGCTTCCCGTCGCTCTCTATGCCGACATATGAAATTGCCTTGGAACTCGAACGCTGGGTCAAAGCGTGCTCTTCGTAATCGGTAAGCGTATACTGTATTCCGAGAAAGCTCTTTATAGCGTTGGAAACGGCGTTAAGCCTTCCGTTGCCCTCGGCAGTCACATCGCACATTTTGCCGTCTTTGAGTATTGTTACTGTGGCGGTTATTCCGTTTACCTGCTTATAATGGCATTCGACGACATCGAAACTCTTGCGGCAATCGAGGAAATGTTCGCAGAATATATTATATATCTCGTCGGGATGAAGTTCCTTGTGCATATGGTCGGAGACGCCCTTGGCGGCATATCCCATGACTTCTTTCATGCGCGAAGGCATATTGATGCCGTAGCTCTTCTGCAGAATGTAACCCACACCGCCCTTACCCGACTGGGAATTTATGCGGATGACGTCGGCGTCGTACTGCCTGCCCACATCGTGAGGGTCAATCGGAAGATAGGGAACGTTCCATATATCGAGCTTTTTCTTCTCCCTCCACTCCATGCCCTTGGCAATGGCGTCCTGATGCGAACCTGAGAACGCGGCGAAAACCAGTTCTCCCGCATAGGGCTGACGGGGGTTGATTGCCATGCCTGTGAATGTGCGGTACAGTGAGCAGATATATGGCATATTTTCAAAATTAAGTTCCGGGTCAACACCCTGTGAAAACATATTCATCGCAAGGGTAACTATGTCGACATTGCCCGTCCGCTCGCCGTTGCCAAAGAGCGTGCCCTCTATTCTGTCCGCCCCGGCAAGCAGCCCCATCTCGGCGGCGGCGACGCCGCAACCGCGGTCATTGTGCGGATGAAGAGAGATGACTGTGTTTTCGCGGTACTTCATGTGCTTGTGCATGTACTCTATCTGCTGCGCATATACGTGCGGCATGGCGTTCTCCACCGTGGCGGGAAGATTGATTACAGCCTTCCTGTCCGCCGTGGGCTGCCACACGTCGAGAACTGCGTTGACAACTTCAAGGGCATACTCGGGCTCTGTACCGGTAAAAGACTCGGGCGAATATTCGAAGCGGTAGTCGGCGCCGTCACGCTCGGCCAGCTCCTTCAAAAGACGCGCGCCGTCGACGGCAATCTTTTTTATTGCCTCTTTATCTTTTTTGAATACCTGCTCGCGCTGGGCGACCGATGTTGAATTGTACACGTGTACAATGACATTTTTAGCACCGCGCACAGCGTCGAAAGTTTTCCTTATTATATGCTCGCGCGCCTGAGTGAGCACCTGAATGGTAACGTCGTCCGGTATGAGGTCGTCGTCGATGAGCTTACGCAAAAAATCGTACTCCGTCTCCGACGCGGCGGGGAAGCCGACCTCAATCTCCTTAAAGCCTATCTCCACGAGCAGTTTGAAAAATTCCACCTTGGTTTCGAGCGACATGGGCTCTATAAGGCTTTGATTGCCGTCACGAAGGTCGACCGAGCACCATACGGGCGCCCGCTCCACCGCGTCCTTTTCAGCCCAGTCCATGCAACGCTCTTCGGGAAGAAAATACTGTTTGCAATACTTTTTAAAATTTTTCATAAATCAACCTGCAACTTAATAATATTTTTATTTCAATGATTTTATATAATTTAAAGCCATGGCAGCTGTCAAAACCACGAAGATGCGGGCAGGCATTTAAAGCAGCAAAGCAAAATTTTTAGTTTACTGCAAATTGTGCCTTGCTCTGACGAGCGACGCGTATAACGAGGACAAGCGGCGCAAATAAAAACAGCGACGTCTCATTAAAGAGACGTCGCTTAAAACGTGGTACCACTCTTCTTCACAGCAAAAGCTGCCTTACGGGGTGCAGACACACCCTCTCCTTTATACGGCGGAAAACCGTCTTTGCCTACTCAATGTTCAGCAAAGCTGCTCCGCGGCGAGTTCGCCCTACCCCTTCGTTTACCTCGCACCGGACGGTAAATCTCTGAACCCGGGAATATGGTTACTACTCCGCTTCACTGCATTATAAATAAATTTGTTTGCAAAATTTTACGTCTTGCACGCCGTAAAACTTTCGTGATTTTTTTGCCGTAAAAACGCTTTACCGCCGAACAAAATTCAGCATTGCATTTTTCGCAAAAGTTATATTGCTAATATGTTATCATACTGAAATGCAAAAATCAAGCATTTTATGCAAAAAATTTACTGTTCCTGCGTGTGCTGTTGAACGGGCGGCAGGTCGAATTCAAACTCCTCCTCTATTTTGAAGCAGGCTTCGTCGTCTAACGCGGCAAGCTTGGAAATTGAAACCTCGTATGCCGTCATAGTAAGGAACGTGCCGTCTTCCTGCTTTTTCTGGTACTCCCTGCTCTGTATCCTGCCCGAAAGCGCCACTTTTTCGCCCGTGGAGAGCTTTTCGACAAAGCGTGCATTTCTGCCCCACGCTATCGCAGGAATGTAGTCCGACTTGTTGTAGGAGCGGTTGACGGCGATGAGCATATCGGCTATTTCACGGTTGAACGGCGTTGTGCGGTAGACGGGCGGCTTGCATATATAGCCCGAAAGCACTATGTTGTTGGGGTTTTTGCCAATGGGTTGCTCTAAAAGTTCACGAACGAAAACAGTGAGAATTAACCTTGAGCGGCCGTCCTCAAGCTTGTTATACGAACGGAACTGCCCGAGAGCGCTTATATAGGCGCCGGGCTTCATTTCGGCGGTCATTATCCGCTCGGACACGGTTACGGGCAGAATATCGGCCTGCCCCGAAAGGCGCAGCACCTTTACGAAAAATTCGTAGAACCCTTCGCCGAATACCTCATGCGAAAATGTTGCCTTACTCACTATTTCGCCGTGAATGTAAACCCTGTTGTTTTTTTCCAGACTGTAGTTCATTTTTGCCTCCAAAAAAGTATTTCATTTATTTTGATTTTTCTGCCAAATTAAGCGGCCGGCTGCTGCCTGCCGTTTGAATCGATATAATAGTTCTGCCTGTATATGAGCTCGTCGACCGGCACGAATGTGTAGCCGCGCGCTATAAGTTCCTTCAAAATTACAGGCACCGCTTCTGCCGTGTGCGCGCCGTTGTTGTGCATGAGAATTATCGAGCCGCTCTTCACACCGTTTATCACGCGCATGGCTATATCCCCGGCAGAGAGGTTCTTCCAATCGAGGCTGTCTACATCCCATTGAATGGTGTAAAGGCCCAGCTCTTCGGCGATATCGATGAGCTTGTTGTCGTAATCGCCGAACGGTGCACGGAACAGTTCTACCTTTTTCCCGGTTATATTTTCAATGACTGCCGAAGAGCTTGTAAGCTCCGCCCTTATATCCTCCTCGGAGAGCTTCGGCATGTTTGAATGGGTTTTTGAGTGGCTTCCGACGGAATGGCCTTCCGAACTTATCTTTTCAACATACTGAGAATACTTTTCAGCCCAGAATTCGACCATAAAAAAAGTCGCCTTAACGTTGTAATCGCTCAGGGCGTCAAGTATTGAGTCGGTGTGCTCCGTCCCCCATGCGCAGTCGAATGTAATAGATACAGCTTTGTCGCTCCGCTCCACGCTGTAGATGGGGATGCGGCGGTTTGTTTCTCCGTAGAAAACGGCATATGCTCCCGTGAAATACACGGATAAACAGAGCGCTGTAACTGTTAAAACGGCGGCGGCTGAAAGTATTAAAGTTTTTAGTCTGACTGTTGTTGCAAAAGCGGGTTTAGCCATATAATACCAAATGCAACGGGGCGAATTTTTTACGCTAATGCCTTATTATGACGAATTAAGGGGAAAATATAATATATTAATTCCCGTCCGCCCCGTGTTCGGTATATTTTATTTTTACATTGAACATATTATTACAATTAAAAACCGTGACAGAAAAAGCCGCCCCGCCTGCAAGAATGCAGGCGGGGCGGCGCCGTTGAAACCTATACCGTTTTATGAAAATTTAAAAGCATTATTGCGTCATTTATCATTGCCGAGCAATCTGATTATAATCTCTTCAGCCTTTTTTATATCCGCCTTACCCTGCGTGGCACGCTTGATATAACCGAAAAGGCCGCCGATTGCCTTCAGTTTGCCGCTCTTATAGTCCTCTGCGGCCTTGGGATTGGCGGCAACCGCCTCACGGCAAAGTTCTTCCAATTCGCCTTCGGATATACCCGCAAGGTCTGCCTCGCTTATATAATCGGAAACTTTACCTCCAACTTTGAGCATCTTTGACAGGGTCATCTGCGCGAGCGTAATATTTATCTTGCCGCCGTCGACGTACCTGACAAGCTCCGCCATATCTTCCGCGCTCACTCTTATATCAAAGGCTTCTTTTTCCTCCTCTGTGGAAAGCGTGGAATATATTGTGCCCAGAATCAAGTTGGAGGTATTCTTTGCACCCGCGCCGAGCAGGACGCACCTGTCGAAAAAGTCGCAAACGGCCTTATACCTATATAAAAGGCGGGCGTTCTGCACGCTTATGCCGAGCACATCAGTGTACCGCCTGAACTTTTCGAGCGGGAGTTCGGGGAGAGCGGAGGCAATTTCCTCCACCTTTTGCTGCGGAATTTTAACCGTCAGAAGGTCAGGTTCGGGGAAATAACGATAGTCCTGCGCGTCCTCTTTGGTACGCATAACATATGTTTCGCCTGTGTTCTCGTCGAAACGCAGCGTGGCCTGTTCAATCTTGCCGCCAGAGCTTAAAATTTCTGCCTGACGACCCGCCTCGTATGCCATGGCCTTTTCGATAAAACTGACGGAGTTCATATTCTTTATCTCGGTGCGCGTGCCAAGCTCTTTGCTGCCCTCAGGGCGGAGTGAAATATTCACGTCGCACCTCATTGAGCCCTCCTGCATTTTGCAGTCGGAGACGCCTATATAGCGCATGATAAGCTGCAGTTTTTCCACATATTCGCGCGCCTCTTCAGGCGAGGATATGTCCGGTTCCGAAACAATTTCAATGAGCGGCACTCCGCCGCGGTTATAGTCGATAAACGTATATCCGCGCTCGTGCACCAGCTTACCCGCGTCCTCCTCTATGTGAATGCGAGTCAGCCTTATTTTTTTACCGCTCTCAAGCTCAACATAGCCGTGCTCGCACAGCGGCTTATCGAACTGCGAAATCTGATAGGCCTTAGGGAGGTCGGGATAGCAGTAATTTTTTCTGTCCAGATGGGTGGTGGTATTTATTTTGCAGTGCGTGGCAAGGCCGGCGCGGATTGCAAACTCCACCACCTTTTTGTTGAGCACGGGGAGAGCGCCCGGTTGCCCGGTGCAGACGGGACAGCAGTGAGTGTTCGGCGAAGCGCCGAATTTTGTGGAACAACCGCAGAATATTTTGGTGGCGGTTGCAAGCTCGACATGTGTTTCGAAGCCGGAAACCAGTTCGTAATTCATAACTTCACCTCCGCACACAGTTCTGCCGTGACGCCGGCCTCCCTCTCGAAGAAAGCCGCCGCCGCAAGGGCGGTGCCGTCGCGCAGTCTGCCCGAAATTATCTGAAGGCCTATGGGAAGCCCGCCAGCACCGACGGCGCAGGGGAGCGACACAGCGGGAAGCCCGGCAATGCTTGCAGGCACCGTGCAGATATCTGCGAGGTAGGTCTGAGTTGAATTTGCGCTCTTTGCTCCGAGACTGAAGGCCGTCGTCGGAGCCGTAGGCGTCAGGAGTACGTCGCACTCCCTGAACACCCCGTCGAATTCCGAAATAATTTGCCCGCGCAGCAGGCAGGCCTTTTTATAATATGCGTCGAAATATCCGCTTGAAAGCACATACGTGCCAAGCATAATGCGCCTTTTTACCTCTGTACCGAAGCCGTAAGTGCGCGTTTTTGTTATCATATCGTCGATATCCGAAAAATTTTCCGCGCGGTATCCGTAACGTATGCCGTCGTATCTTCCGAGGTTTGACGAGGCCTCGGCACAGCTTATTATATAGTAGACAGGCAGCGCAACTTTGAATGCGGGAATTTTTACGCGCTTTATCTTGGCGCCCGCACGTTCGAACACGCGCACCGACTCTTCTATAGCGCTCTTCACCTCGTCTGACACGCCCTCGCCGAAAAACTCTTCCGGCACGCCGACTCTCAGATTTTTTATGTCTGTTTCAAGGCTCGTTGCACCGTCGGGCGTCGTAAGCGAAGTCTGGTCGCGGCCGTCTTTGCCGCGTATAGCGTCGTAGACTATCGCGGCGTCCTCGACTGAGAGTGCAAGCGGGCCTATCTGGTCGAGGGAGGAGGCATAGGCAATCAGACCGTAGCGCGAAACCGTGCCGTATGTCGGTTTGAACCCCACAGTTCCGCAAAACGACGCGGGCTGACGGATGGAACCGCCCGTATCCGAACCGAGGGCATAAGCGGCAATACCCGCCTTTACCGCCGCCGCAGAACCGCCTGAGGAGCCGCCCGTGACCCTTGTGACGTCTACGGGATTTTTCGGCGCGCCGTAACAGGACGTTTCAGAGGCGGAGCCCATGGCAAACTCGTCCATATTGGTCTTGCCGAGAAGTACCGCGCCCTGCGCGCTGAGTTTTTCCCACACGGCGGAATCGTAATAAGGTCTGAACCCCGAAAGTATCCCCGAACAACAGGTGGTGAGATGTCCGTCGGAACATATGTTGTCTTTGAGCGCCATGGGTATGCCCGTAAGTGCAGTCGCCATGCCTGCGCGTATCATTTTATCGGCTTCTCCCGCGCATTTCAACGCTTCTTCAAAAGTAGTGGAAACATACGCATTGAGCACGGGATTGAGCTTTTCGATTCGGGTTATATAGCTTGCGGCAAGTTCGCTTGCGCTGACTTCTCCCCGTTGAAGCATGGACGAAAGTTTTTTGATTATTCCGCTCATTTCACCACCCTCTTTACGGCAAAGTATCCCCTTTCGCCGTGTACGTTCGAAAGAATTTTTTCGTTGGGGAGGCTGGGAACGACCTCGTCTGCGCGCAAATC
This sequence comes from uncultured Clostridia bacterium, assembly GCA_944368155.1. Taxonomy (GTDB): domain Bacteria; phylum Bacillota; class Clostridia; order Christensenellales; family Borkfalkiaceae; genus Coproplasma. The sequence continues at coordinate 55,323 of CALVWW010000006.1, read as the reverse complement.
TCCGAGCGCGATTTCGCGCGCGTCCACTTCGCGTATAGATGACGCGTCGCCCTCTATTTCAGAATTTATGCCGTCGCAGAAGGTTATCATCTCCTCGAAACCGGCAATAAACTGTTCCTCCTCCTCTTCGGAGAAGGAGAGGCGTGAAAGGCGTGCCAAGGCCCTGAACTGTTCCTTTGAAATTTTTTGCTCTCTTTGTGATTCTGCCATAATTACTCCGGATTTACAGTTATAGTTACTGTCTTATTTTTATATGCACTTCGCGAAGCTGGGTTTCGGTAACTTCCGAGGGAGCGCCGCACATTAAATCCTGTCCCGAAGCCGCCATGGGGAAGGCAATGACTTCGCGGATGTTCTCTTCGTTTTTAAGAAGCATAATCATTCTGTCTATGCCGGGCGCCATGCCTGCGTGAGGAGGCGCGCCGAACTTGAAGGCCGTATACAGCGCGCCGAATTTAGCCTTAAGTTCCTCCTCGGAATAGCCGGCGATTGCAAACGCCTTTTTCATTATTTCCAAATCGTGGTTGCGCACCGCACCGGATGAGAGCTCCACGCCGTTGCAGACTATGTCGTACTGAAAGGCGAGAATTTCCAACGGGTCCTTCTCTTCAAGCGCCTGAAGGCCGCCCTGCGGCATGGAGAATGGGTTGTGAGTAAAGCATATTCTGCCCGTCTCTTCATCGAGTTCATACATGGGGAAGTCGTTTACAAAGCAGAAACGGTAGGCGTTCTCCTCCAGAAGTCCGAGCCGCTTCCCAAGCTCGGTACGAATCTGCCCGGCAAGCTTGGGCGCCCGCTCTTTAGAATCGGCGATAAAGAAGATTGTATCGCCCCTTTCAAGGCCGGCAAGCGATATAAGCTCAGGCTTCAACTTTTGAGGAATGAACTTATCGATAGGCCCTTTGAACGAGAGGTCTTCGCCAACTTCAAGATAACCCAGGCCGCCCATGCCTATCGAAAGGGCGAACTCGAGAAGTTTTTCGTGGAAGCCCTTGCTCATGTCGGCATGCACCTTTATCGCGCGCACCGTCGCGCCTATGAACGGTTTGAATGTACAGCGGGAGAAAAATTCCGAGAGGTCGGCTATTTTCAGCGGATTCCTTAAATCGGGTTTGTCTGTTCCGTATTCGAGCATTGCCTGCCCGTATGAAATAACGGGGAAAGGAAGGCTTGTAACTTTTGCGTCGGGCGCAAATTTGGTAAAGGTTTCGTACAGCACCTTTTCGCCCACGGCAAACACATCCTCCTGCGTTGCAAACGCCATTTCAAAGTCAAGCTGATAGAACTCGCCGGGGGAGCGGTCTGCCCGGGCGTCCTCATCGCGGAAGCAGGGAGCTATCTGGAAGTATTTATCTATACCGCCCACCATGAGGAGCTGCTTGTACTGCTGCGGCGCCTGGGGAAGGGCGTAAAACTTGCCCTTGAACCTGCGCGAAGGCACAATATAATCCCTTGCGCCCTCAGGGGATGAGGCGCACAGTATGGGCGTCTGCACCTCCAGAAAACCGAGCGATTCCATCCTGCTTCTCAAAAACGAAATGACGTGCGCGCGGAAAACTATGTTATCTTTTACCTTTCTGTTCCTCAAATCTAAAAAGCGGTACTTAAGACGTATATCTTCGCGCGTTTCCTTTGACGTCATCACTTCAAACGGAAGCTGCTCCCTCACCTTTCCGAGTATGCGCACCGACTTGCAGTTTAGCTCTATTGTGCCCGTGGGAATTTTGGGGTTGTATGTCTCCTCGTCGCGCGCCTCTACCGGGCCTGTGACGGAGATGCAATCCTCCTTTGCTATGCCGTGAAGAAGGGTGGTGTCGCGCATGACTACCTGCACAACGCCGTAAAAGTCGCGAAGGTCGATAAATGATACGCCGCCGTGGTCGCGGATGTTCTCCACCCAGCCGCACATGGTGACGGATGCGCCGATGAGCTCCTCTGTAAGCTTATCGGCGGTAATTGTGCGATAAAGATACTGCATAAACGTAACTCCTTGCGGGCAAAAAAATAACTGCCCGCCTAAAATATAAATTTTAGGACGAACAGTTTTTATGTCCGTGGTGCCACCTAAATTACCGCAAAAATGCGGTCACTTTGCAAGATTCCAACAAATCTCTGCCCTTGACGCGGGCGCACGGCTTACCCTACTCTTTTCATTTCGGGCAGCGGCTCCGAAGTGTTATTCACTCTGACCCTTGCCGCGGAGCTTGCACCCTCCTCCGCTCGCTGAATGCGGTATCAAAGCTACTTCTCTTCATCATAGCCTTTGGCGTATTGAATTATATTTACAAAAAACCGCGCAACCGTGAAGAGCTTAATCTCTTTATTTAAACTTTATCGGTTGCTTGCAATAATTATATTATGCAAAAATGCAGTTTGTCAAATTATTTTTCGTAAAAATTTCCGGCGCACATCCGGACAAAATTTTTTATAACCGTCTTGAAAATATCTTCTGATAAGTTTTATTAACCAAAAAAGCAATATATGCAGTGTTTTATTTGCAAAATTGTAGCTACAATAGCCGTTTAATATAACTGCAACTTATATATTATATAAACTATAAAAAAGTTTAACAGACGTAATTATGCAGAAACTCTCACTTTAATTTGCCCTTTTGGCGCCTTATCTCCATTACCTTTTTCTCATAGCCGATATCTTTTGGCGTGTAGTAAACCCTGTCTTTCAGTTTTTCAGGCAGATACTGCTGTTCTACATAGCCTTCGGCATAGTTATGCGGGTATTTGTAATTTTTGCTTTGAGCTTTTGTATTTTTGTCGCCGAACGTATTGTCCTTCAGATATGGCGGAACACCGTCGTCGTCGCGCACCTCGCGCGCGTCGGTCATGGCCGCGTGATAAGCATTGCACGCAGCGTTGCTCTTGGGCGCCTCGCATACATAGACTATGGCGTTTGAAAGAGGTATGAGCCCTTCGGGATAGCCTATCTTTTCGAAGGCATACATGGCGGAAGTTGCCACAACAAGTGCATTGGGGTCGGCCATTCCCACATCCTCAGAGGAGTGTACCACGAGCCGGCGTGCAATTGTCATGGGGTCGCAACCGCCCTCGATAAGGCGCATGGCATAGTACAGCGCGGCGTTTGAGTCACTTCCCCGGAGAGACTTGCAGAAAGCCGAAAGATAGTCGTAATATTCGTCCTCGTTATAAGAGAGCGCCTTGCACTGAATCGACTGTTCGGCGTCCCGCAAAGTTACAATGATTTTGCCGTCCGACTGCAAGGGCGTGGTTAAAACGGCGAGCTCGAGCGCGTTGTATGCCGTGCGCAAATCTCCGCCCGCCATGCGCGAAATATGTTCCAAGGCGGCATCCTCCACCTCGGCGGCGTATTCGCCGAGTCCCCTGCGCCTGTCTTTAAGAGCCTTTGAAAGCGCGCCCTTTATATCTTCTTCCGTAAGTCTTTTAAACTCAAATACGCGGCACCGCGAAACGATTGCCGGGGTCATAGAGGCATAGGGATTTTCCGTAGTCGACCCGATAAAAATTATTGTACCCTGCTCTATTGCCGGGAGCAGGCTGTCGGACTGGGTCTTATTGAAGCGGTGGCACTCGTCGAGCATGAGGTAAGTGCGGCGGCCGTACATTTTAAGGCTGTTTTTTGCCTGTTCAACCGCCTTTTTCACATCGGCGACGCCCGCCTGAACGGCGTTAAGCTTTATAAAATCTCCGTGCGTGGTAGAGGCAATTATGTTGGCGAGGGTGGTTTTACCCGTGCCGGGAGGCCCCCAGAAAATGCAGCTGCCCAGCCTGTCTAACGAGATTGCGCGGCGCAGAAGGCTGCCCTCGGAAACAATATGCTTCTGCCCGATAAATTCATTCAGATTGTTTGCGCGCATGCGCTCGGCAAGCGGCTTGGCGCGCTCTTCGTTGCCGTTAAAATCAAATAAATCCATAGTTGTATTTTTTCACGAAATTATCGTGTGGAAAATTTTATTTCTTGCGCGCACATTTGGCAGTATGCGCTTTTAAAATGCGGTGCCCGCCGCAGGCAGACACCGCATTGATTTAAGCGATAAAAATTTATTCTGCCAGCAGCTCTTTTATCCTTTGGATATTATCCTTGCCGAGCTGATAACCCTCTTCATACGCCCTGTCGAGATTTTTTACCAAAAACTGACTTATGCCGTTCATCTCAGGCTCCAACAGAAGGTCGCACGGATAGTCGGGTTCGGCGCGCTCGCGGCGGACGTTGAGGTTATCCAGTATGTCGAACACACGTAAAAACATTGCAACCATATTTGGTATCTGGCTCACAGGGTCGGCAGTATTTTTTATTGCGTCGACGGCCACTACGACATCGGCGCCGAGCGCCTTGGTCTGACGCACGGGCACGCGGCAGAGCACACCGCCGTCTACGAGCAGCATACCATCGTGCTCGACAGGCTTGAATACTCCGGGTATGCATGCCGAAGCCTGTACGCCCTTGGCAACGCTGCCCTTATCGAATATATATAGTTGCTGCGAATACAAATCGACCGCAGTACACGTGAATGGAATGTTCAAATCTTCGAACTGCACGTCGCCTATGTGCTGAATGAACAGCTTCTGCAGCTTCTTCGAGCGGAGCAGAGAAAGGCGGCTGAACGGCATCGCGTTCAGGTCTACTAAATCGAGCGTTTTTAAATTGAGAATGATATCGCGGATATAGTCGATTTCAATTCCTGCGGCATAACAGCCGCCGACTACCGCGCCCATAGATGTGCCGGATATACAGTAGGGTTTTATCCCCTCCTCTTCAAGCGCCTTTAAAAAGCCGATGTGGCAGACGCCGCGCGCTCCGCCTCCGCCGAGCGCAAGTCCCAATTTTTTACTCATATTTTCACTCACTTTTAAATAATTTTTTATTGTGGAAACATTATATATTATTGCCCGTAAACAGCGGACTGATAAGCGCCGCGGACACACGAAAATCAAAAATTTTCAACTGCAAAAAATTAAAAAGAGAGCAGGATATGCCCTGATTACCATAATGCTGGTGGCATTTTCGGCGGCGCTTATTGCGCGGCCGGAGAGATATGTGGCGGTATGCCTCGAGGGGATAGTCCTGTGGGCGCAGTGCGTGTTGCCCGCGCTTTTTCCGTTTATGGTGGTGTGCGCGTTGCTCGTAAATACCGGCCTTGCCGAAAAGCTCTCTTCGCCGCTTGCCAAGGCATGCGGCGTATTCAAACTGCCGCGAACCGCCGCCCTATGCTTTGCAATGAGCATAAGTTCGGGCTACCCCGCCGGCAGCCGCACGGTGAGCCAGTTTTATACCTCCGGCGCATGCACAAGCGATGACTGCAAAAAACTTGCCTGCCTGTGCTCGACCTCAGGCCCGCTGTTTGTTATAGGCACTGTCGGCGCAGGACTGTTCGGTGACGGAGGCACGGGAACAAGGATATTTGCCGCGCATATAATAGCTGTAGCCGCTGTGGCGATATTGCTGTCGCTCACGGGCAAAAAATGCAAAAGCAGCGCGCTGCCGCCCGCGGATAAAAGGGAAAATATACTGTATGAAAGCTTTTACGGTTCGGTGAGCGCCGCGCTGACCGCGGGAGCTTTTATTGCCTTCTTTTACACAGCCGCCGCAATGGCGCATGACTTTTATATCCTGCGCCCCGCTGAAGAGCTTTTGGGCCTCATATTCGACGAAAACCTCGCCGCCGCAACAGCCGCGGGACTGATTGAAATGACCGGCGGCTGCGCGGCCCTTGCCTCAAGCGGAAGCCCGCTTGCTGTGCCGCTTGCCGGCTTTATTGTAACTTTCGGCGGAGCGTGCGTCATTTTACAGCAACTCAGCTATCTTACAAAATGCCGCATAAGCTCCGCAAAATTTATCGCAGTAAAATTCATTCAGGGAGTTCTTTGCTTTCTTCTGTTGCTTATACCGTTATAAACTTCAATTGATTGGCGCATATATGCCGCTCAATAGGCGCCGATAACTCGGAATGAGCTGGCAGTTCCGCTAACTTCTTCAAGCGCATTTTTTATATCGGGTGAAGAATAGTCGGCCTCTATTTCCATGAAAAAACGATAGCCGAAAGTTATGTTTCTGAGCGGACGCGATTCAATTTTGACCATATTAATGCCGTGTTTATAAATGACGGAGAGAATTTTCAAAAGCGCGCCGGGTTCATTATTGCAAGTGAGCGTAAAATAAATTTTGCTGCTTTTATAATCTGAAGGCAGCGATTTTTTTATAACCAACAAAAAGTGTGTAAAATTGTTCTTTTCGTCGGATATGCATTCGGGAGAGACATCGTAGCCCCCTTCTGCACACTGTGCGCCCGCGATGGCCGCGTCGGTGAGATTTTCAAGGCAGGATATGCTCGCCGCCGTGGAATTTTCAGCCACAAGTTCTGCATCCGGATAGTGTGCCTGCAAATAGGCTGAACACTGGTCCAGCGCCTGTCTGTGCGAAAAAATGCGCGAAATTTTACTTAAATCAGCGCCTTTAAGCGTTATCAGCCTGTGGTCTATCGGCATGGTATATTCGCGCACAGCGGTAAGCTCGCAATAGTTTGCCAGAATATCCATATTCTGCAAAACCCCGCCGTTGATAGTGTTTTCGATGGGCAAAACGGCAGCGTCGGTTACACCGCTTAAGAGGAGTTCGACCGCTCCGAAAAAATTATGGCAGGGAATTATCTGCGCATCTTTGCACATAGCCCGGGCGGCAAGGCATGTATAGCTGCCCTCAGGCCCCAGACAACTTACTTTTTTACACATGGCGTCACCATAAAAACTGCAATGATTGCGGTATATTACCGCGTCAATTTGTAATTACACTTTATCCGCAATATCCAGAATTAAACGCTCTGTATCGTCCCAGCCGAGGCAGGGGTCGGTTATAGACTTGCCGTAGATTATGTCTTCCTTCTGATTTCCCTCTTCAAGAAAGCTCTCTATCATGAAGCCCTTTACAATTTTTTTGAAATCTTTATCATATATACGGTTCTGCATTACTTCTTCGCAGATACGTATCTGTTGTTTGAACTTTTTGCCGCTATTGGAGTGATTTGCGTCGATTATTATTGCGGGGTTCTTAAGTTCCGACTTTGCGTACCCCTCCGCCACCTGCATGACAAATTCATAATGAAAGTTGGGGATGTCGTTGCCGTAACCGTCGACTGCGCCGCGCAATATCGCATGCGCGAGCGGATTACCGAAGGTTTTGACCTGCCAGCCGTTGAGTTTGAAAACCTGACCGCTCTGCGCGGCATATATCGAATTGAGCATTACGAGAATACTGCCGCTCATGGGGTTCTTGATGCCCACGGGGCCGTCGATTCCGCTGGACACGAGACGGTGCAGCTGATTTTCGCACGAGCGCGCCCCTACGGCAACATATGAGAGAAGGTCATCCACGTAGCCGTAATTAGCTGGATACAGCATTTCATCGGCGGCGGTAAGGCCGCTGGCCTCTATCGCCTGAACATTGAGCTTTCTGATTGTTAAAATGCCCTTTAAAATATCCTCCGCCTTGGTAGGGTCGGGCTGGGAAAACATGCCTTTATATCCCACGCCCTTGGTGCGCGGCTTGTTTGTATATATTCTGGGGACGAGCACGAGCTTGTCCTTAACCTTTTCGTTTAACTTTCCGAGCCGCTCCACATACTCCAGCACGGGCGCGGGCTCGTGCGCAGAACAGGGGCCGACGATGACGACCAACTTGTCGCTATCGCCTGTTATCACCTCGGTTATCAGAGTGTCGCGCTCGTCCTTTATCTTTTTAAGGCCGGCAGGCATGGGCGCCATCTGCTTTATTTCTTCGGGTTCGGGTATCTTTATCTGTCTCTCAAACATCTTTCTCCTCCAACATAGCCAAAAAATCGTTCTTTATCTCTTCGGGGACATAGTCGAACATGTCCTTTTTAAACCTCACGGAATTTTTAACGAGAGTAGAACTCAGCTGAATTTTATCCTGGTCGGCGGGAATATATATTTCCACCAGCTCAGGCATGAGCCTCTTGCTCGCGTAATAGTCGGCCGTTTCATATTCAAAATCGTTACAGTTGCGCACGCCGCGCACATAAAAAACGGTATTTTCCATCTTTAAAAGGTCAACGGCGGCTCCCTCAAATATAACAATTTTTACGGCGGGATTGCCGGTGAATAATTTACCCAGCAGCACCCTGCGCTCTTCTTCAGAAAGAAGGGGCGTCTTTTTGGTATTGACCATTATCGCGACAACCACTTCGTCGAAAATTTTAAGACAGGCCTCAACAACCGCTCTGTGCCCTGAAGTGGGCGGGTCGAATGTGCCTGCAAACACACACTTTTTCATAATTGAACCCTATATATGCCGCATCTAATTGCCAGATATAGTCTTAAAAAAGGAAAGATATGTCTTGCCGTATCTGCGCTCGTCAAAGAGTTCAAGCCCCTCGACAACACCTGAAAAGGCGCGGTCGCGCTCGTATACGGCCACTCCCTGCCCGGCAAGCAGCCGTCTCTTTCCTATCATTTCAAGCGCCTTAAAACCGCTTTCGTCCGCATAAGGCGGGTCGATGAATATAATGTCGAACTGACAGCGCAGGCCAAGCAGACAATCGCGCCAGTCGGACACCGTCACGGTAAAATTATTCTCGTTCAGACGGGCAAGATTTTTTTTGAGCACCGCTATGCTCGCGGAAGAAATGTCGTTGAAGTGCACAAACGACGCCCCGCGGGAGAGGCACTCTATGCCAAGGCTTCCGCTGCCGCAGAAGAGGTCTAAAACGCGTGCGCCGCCGACTTCGGAAAAAAGAATATTGAACAGGCTCTCCTTCACCCTGTCGGCCGTGGGGCGGATATCTTTGCCCTTGAACTCAGCGAGCACCATGCCGCGGTATTTGCCGCTTATCACCCTCATTTGCGCTTTTTGCCTCTGCTGTTTTCGGGTATATCGACAACTTTACGGTCGGGCTCATACATATTTTCGTCATAATAATGCTTTTTCCTGCCCTTTTTCATGTCGTCTTCGGCGCGGGTTATAATCTCCTGGCGCTTGCGCTCGGCAAACATTCCCTGGATATAGAAGCCGCCGTGTATACATACAGGAAAAATTATCATGAGAAGATAGTAGGGCTGGGGTATGGAGGCGCTTATTACGTTGAGGGGTGCGACAGCCCAGCCACAGGCATATTCGAGCATGAAGTTGACAAAATCGTATTCGCCCGTGCACTTTATTATCTGAAGAATCAGAAAGGGCACTGCCGAAATAAAGCCTGTGACGAAACCTTTCCACGGCGAATATTCTCCCGTTCTGAAAACAACCTTCTTTTCACGCTTGCCGAGCTTGCGCTTGCCGTCGTTAATCTTATATTTGCGATAGGCGGCCGCGCCGTTCTGCCTGCCGAACATGACGAACGCGCCTATCATGAGCGCTTCGCCAAGCACCGTTGCCAGAATCTGAACGGCGACATCCTCAAAACTGTAGAACAATATTATTGTGGTTGAGAACACGCACATTACTATGAAGGGAAAAATGGCGTCCTTGACGAGCGCGCCCAGTTCATAAAAGAACTGCTGCAACCTGAGCTTTGGCGAAAGCTTGTAATTTACGAGGCCCTCCTGCGGCTGAACGCCGCCTGCGGCCAAATTCTGCTCCGCCTGAGCCTGTGCGGCGGACTGCTCAGAAATATCTGCGTTTATCACGGCCGCCTCCGGCCGTTTGTTATCATTATTTTTCAAAATGGAATATCCCCCTTTCGCACACAAAGGCCGAGAGCGGCTCGTCCCACACATCCTCGACAAATTCGTCGGTGAGCTGAAGAGCAAAGCCGAGCCCCACTTTTAATGTGTTTTTATTTTTTAAATATCTGTCGTAATATCCGCCGCCGTAGCCTAAGCGGAAGCCGCGCCCATTTACGGCCAGAAGAGGCACTACAGTTACTTCGGGGATAACGTCCGAAGCCTGTCCCTGCGGTTCGCTTATGCCGTATGCTCCTTTTTTTTGCGGCCCGTACGGCACTGCGACAATGTCCTTTCCCTCCACGCGGGGAAGGAATACGTCCTTGCCCGAAGAGATGAGAGCGGAAATTATTTCTTTTGTGTCAGCCTCTGTGCCGAAGCTGTTATATATAAAGAAACTGCCGTATTGCCCGTAGGCAGCGAGAAAATATTCGGCTATATGCCGTTCGGCCTCTTCGCGGACGACAGGACCGAAAAACTTTCGTTTTATTTTGAATTTTTCCCTGAGTTCCTGTTTCATAAATGTATCGATTGCAGCATATTACCGCATCAATTTAAATTTTAAGCGATATAAAAGCGCTCCGCTCTGCGCGTAGCCGCGCACAGCACCTCGTAACTTATAGTGCCGCAACGGGCGGCATATTTATCTGCGTTGTCAAAGACCGGAAAGAACTCGCGCTCGTCCTGCGAAACAAAGGCGTCCATGCACAGATTGCCTTCGCCTAAGGATACCGTGCGCGCAAAGCCGTCGGCATAGCCGAGGCGGTAGGCACTCAATGCACGGTAACTTTTGCGTGCAACCGCATATCCTGCACCACCGCCGAAGGCAGGTGAAGTCTGAACCTTTCTGGCATACACCTTCATGGCAGACTGCAACTCTCCGCGGCTGAAGCCCGACGGAGCATATCCGTACAATGCTATTCCGCAGCGGACCCCGTCCATCAGATATTTTCCGCCGATAAACGTACCCGCGCTCGCGGATAAGTGGGCAATTGCCCCAGGATAAGCCGACTTCACCGCTCTTGCCGCAGATAAGAAAACGGCATACTGCCTCTCCCTCTCGCTCAGAAGATGCGGACAGTACAGGTGGCTGTATACGCCTTCGACCCTTGCGCCGACGCGGCCGAGTTCCTCAATCACTTTCGCAAGCTCCCGCGGGTTGCAACCGTAGCGGTTCATGCCAGTATTGACCTTTATGTGGCAGCCAAGTCCCGCGCAAAGACCTGCGGCGGCCACGCCGTTTACCGTAACGGTCAGGCCGTAATACTTTGCCGCAAGGGCGTCGTCAACTGCGGTGAGAGGGGTAAGCACGAGTACGGGTTTGGTTATGCCCGCTATTCTCAAAGCCTCGCCCTCCTCTGTTATCGCGACGCAGAAACCATCGACGATATCTTCGATATGCAGGCAGACGCGCTCGGCACCATGGCCGTATGCGTCAGCCTTGACGACAGCCATGAACTGCGAGCCGCCCGCAAGCTTGCGCATATGCAGCGCATTGTTATATATTGCGTTTAAATCTATTACTGCTAAAGTTTTCTGCACCTATCTATATTTATTCGGCGCAGAAAATTTTTGTTAAATTCAAGACTATACTGTTATTTTAACACAAATGCATGCCTTTTGCAATCGATTGCGGGCAACTGTGTTCAAAGCTTCAACGTTTATCGGAACCGGCTCGCCGAACACGCGTTATGCGGCAGATACGCGGAATCATGCGGAAAGATACGGCCGCCGCAAGCAGGGCGAGCAAAATATCCTTAGGTATATATATCAGGTTATATTCGGCAACTGCGGCAAACAGGCCCGAATATCCCGAAAGTACCCATACGGCAATAAAGTATGCAATGCCTATGGCATAGTTTGCGGCGAGCGCGGCAAATGCCGCTGCCGTGCACCTGCGAAGCGAAGGGCTGTTTTTACGCGTTACAACAGCGCCGCCTGCCGCGGCCGCAGCTATAAAGCCGAGGATATACCCGAACGAAGGCAAAAGCACATACGAAAGCCCGCCGCCCGAAGTAAACACGGGCAGACCGATAAGTCCGGCAAGCGCATAAGCGCTCATGGCGAGAATGCCCTTCTTCACCCCGAGCAACATGCCGCATAGTATGCTCACGGCCGTCTGAAAAGTGAGGGGCACAAACGGGAAAGGTATGCGTATGTATGCCGCAGCAGTCATGAGCGCGCAAAAGAGCGCACACTCGGCTATGTCGGCCGCAGTTCCCGCAAAGCGTGCCCGTCTTTTTATTGAATTGCCGTCCGCCTGCGGACAGTTCTGATTTTTGCCCATAGTTTAATTATAGCTGTGCGCGGCGGCATTGTCAATAAGCGGACAACAAAAGTGTATGCGGCGGCTGATAATAAGGTATGGGAAAGGCGGCGGGCGCTTAAAGCGCCCGCCGCCGTATAGACATTGGTGATTATCTGAAAAAAATCAGCCTTCTGCCGAAAATATTATCAAATCAAATTCATCCGCCTGTGCCGTGATATGAAAAAGTATTAACCCAGGTTCTCCCAGGTGGGTGCGGCGAAGCGAAACATCGGACTTTCCGTAAAATACAGACCTTGCCTATTTCCGCGAACGTCCCGCTCCCGTATTTGTATTGTGGATTACGAATTTCCCATACCACGAACACCGCAGACTTCTGTATTTATTATAGCAACTACCAAAGGGAAATGCAATAGCCGAGCACCCATTATATCGGTAAATTTTTACCAAAAATTTTTAAACGGAGTCAATCCCGGCATCGCCTTGCACCGCCGTCCAAAATAACGGGCATATGCATGCATTTTACTTGATTTTTACAGGCAAAAGACTTAAAATTATACATGAAAATTTATTTTGAGGTGTTTTTATGGAATACATGACCGGCGAACTCAACGACGGCACCACTCCCTACTCCGCCTTCAAAGAAAACGAAGGTAAAATCATAAGCATAAAGGGCGCCATTCACAACATCAGAGACATGAGCGACTTTGCCTTTATAATCTTGCGCACCGCACGCGAACTTATTCAGTGCGTATACTCGCCCGAATTTTCCGACTACCGCATGAGCGAAAACGTCGTGGAACAGGCGGCGGCAAAAATTACCGGAAAGGTCGTAAAGAGCCAGACCCGCGACGGAAGCGAAAGATTTGAGATACAGATTCACAACATAGAAATTCTCTCAGTACCCGCGGCTATACCTCCCGTGGTTATAAACAAGAAGCAGGTGAACTGCGACCTGAGCGTAGACCTCGACTATCGCCCCGTAACGCTGCGCAACCCCAAAGAGCGCGCTGTTTTCAAGATTCAGGAAGGCATACAGCGCGGCTTCAGGGAGCACCTTTCAAACTGCGGTTTTACCGAAATACACACCCCCAAGATAAACTTTGCGGGCGCTGAGGGCGGCACAAACGTGTTCAAGCTCGATTATTTCGGCAAAACGGTGTTCCTTGCGCAGAGCCCCCAGCTCTATAAGCAGGCGCTCGTGCCCGTTTATGAGAGGGTATTTGAAATAGGCCCCGTGTTCCGCGCCGAGCACCACGACACGAGCAGACATCTGAACGAATACATCTCCATGGACTTTGAAATGGGCTTTATCGACAGTTTCACCGACATCATGGAAATGGAGACGGGTGTTCTCAAATATATAATGGAGCTGTTAAAGCGCGAGTATGCGACCGAGATAGAGCTTTTAAAAGTTGAAATACCCGAAATAGACAAAATACCCTGCATACGTTTCAAAGACGCCAAGGAACTGTGCGTTAAAAAACTTAAAAATATTACCGACATGAAGGACTTCGAGCCGGAGGAAGAAGCGTTCCTCGGCAAGTGGGCAAAACAGCAGTACGGAAGCGACTTTTTGTTTGTAACACATTATCTTTCGAAAAAACGCCCCTTCTACACCATGGACGACCCCGAGGACCCCGAAGTTACTCTTTCGTTCGACCTTTTGTTCCGCGGCATAGAGATTACCAGCGGCGGGCAGAGGATACACGATTACAATATGCAGGTCGAGAAAATGAAACGGCTCGGCATGAACCCCGAGGAGTTCGACACATACCTGATGCTGCATAAGTACGGCGCGCCCCCTCACGGCGGACTCGGCCTCGGCCTTGAGAGGTTGACAATGCACCTTCTGGGATTCAAAAACGTGCGCTATGCCGCAATGTTCCCCCGCGACATCAACCGCGTAACTCCATAAATTATCAGCTAATAAATTCTGAACTTAAAAATGCCCCTGCGGGCGCAATGTTGCGCCCGCAGGGGCATTTAATTTATAGACGAACTTTATTATCTTATAAAATTTGTCATCTCTTTAGGTATGATAACAGGTTTTTCAAGCGGGGTGCCCTTTGCCTTTTCGAGCAACTTCAAAAGCCACGCCATATTCGAACCTATTGCGCGCATTACCGATACGCCCTCCCTGTCCTGCATAACGTCTTCAGGCGTGTAGCCGTGCACCATGTTCCAATAAGTTGAGGGCACCATAATCATATTATTTATGCCGCAATACTTGTTCAGCACGTCGTATGAGGCAGTTGTCCCCGCGCGGCGGGCGGAAACTACCGAAGCTATCGGCTTGAACTGAAAATGTTTGCCTGCAGAATAGAAAATGCGGTCGAGGGCGGCCATCATAGCTCCGTTCGGCGAAGCGTAGTGCACGGCGGCACCTATCACATAGCCGTCGGCTTCTTTGAACTTTTCGGCAATGTCGGCCACGCCGTCGTCGCCGAACACGCACCTGTCCTTTCCGTTTCTGCGGCAACCGGCGCAACCTATGCAGCCGCGCACGGGGCCGTTGCCAAGCCAGATTATTTCACTTTCAACGCCCTGCTTTTTGAGCTCGTCAGCAACTATCGAAAGCGCCGTATGAGTGCAGCCCGCCTTATGGGGACTGCCGTTGAGCATTAAAACTTTCATTAACACCTCTCAATGCACAATCAAATTTATTTTTTAGTTAAAGGCGGAGCAAAGCCGATTCTATGAGCGGCATATACTTGAGCTCGTATCCTGCCGCGTTGGGATGTGTGCAGTCGCCCTTGCCCCAACCGTAACTGTCGCATGTAAACATATCGCGGTGAACAGGTATAAAGGTATTCAGCCCGCTCTCTCGGTACAGGTCCACATAGGGCACTCCCCATTTTTCACAGATGGATATGGCACGTTTACCGTACTTTCTCTGCAGTTTATCGTCGCGCCTGCCCATATTGTGCGGACGAACAAATAGCAGTTTGGCCTGCGGAAAGCGGGTCAGAAATGTATATATTACAGACTGGAAGCAGGCGGAAAAATCGCTGCCCTCTTTTGTGAGGGAAAATACATCCCCGCATTCATAGCCATATGGTATTTCGCCGAGAGGCACGTCGGGCTCGGTTGCCCCTTCCGAGATATTGCAGTCGTTTGTAAAGCCGTCGAACACAATATAGTCGGCCTCTTCCCTGTTCTCTATCGCCTTCATCACCTGTTCGGGAAGCCAGCTCTTGCCCTCTTTAAAGCCGACGCGCGCGCCGCCTACAGCGTATTTTTTGCAAGTGACCCCTAAATCTTTTACCAGATACTCCCCCACGCCGAAGCCGTTGTTGCCCGAACCAAACATTATACTGTCGCCAAAGACAAGTACCTTTTTGCCCTTTAAATTGCTCATAAAATTCAACTCCGTATATTGTTTGATTTCAGTTTACTATTCAAAAGAAAAAATGTCAAACGCAGAAAATAAAAATCTGCCGCAAAAAAAGAACGGGAGCGATAGCGTTAACCGCCATAAACTGCCGTTCCTTTTGCATTGCTATTAAGTTGCAGCTTTCCTGCCGCTTTATAAATAACAGTGTAGCCCTTGTGGGTTCTTTGATAATAACACCTGAAAGCAAAACTGTCAATAGATTTTATAAAATTTTGTACATATTGCACATATCCTGTAATTAATTTACAGGATATGACAACTACAATAAATGCTTACTTTTTATATAAAAATCTGTGGCAGTTTTCGCATTCCACCACCTCGCGCGAGGCGAGGCTCTCTTTGCCGGCAAGCGAGAGTTCTATGCCGCACTTAGAGCAACGGTCGGCCTTTACTTCGCATATTATAGGGAATATTCGCTCGCTGCGCTTGGTCTGATATTTTGCAAAGATAGCAGGGTCGATAGATTTTGCAAGCTCTTTGAGCTCGGCCTCTATAACAGCCATCTCCTTTTTTTTCTGCTCTTTATATGCGGTATATACCGCATGACTCTCCTTATACTGCTTCTGCATGGAGATTACCTTCTTTTTGAGCGCCTTATATTCCTCGTCGACAGATTTTACGTTTGCCGTGAGCGCATTTATCTCACCCTTCAGCGATTTTATTTTCTCCTGAAGCGAAAGCGCCGATTTTTTATAGAAGGATACGTTTGCACCCTCTTCCACCATCTCGTCGAGCGCATCAAAATCTTTGAGCGCCTCCGAGAGCTCCTCATAGGCAGCGCCGAGGCGCGCGGCCATGCGCTCGAGTTCGGCGGCCTTGGCGTCTATCTGGTCGAGCTTTTCGGGAGCTTTAGTCATAAAACTCTTGGCCTGCATGTACTTTTTACGCTCCTCCGACGAGGCGGTTTCCTGCTCTATCTTTATGAGCTTTTCATCTTCCTGCTGATATTTTAAAAGCTGTTCAATCTGTGACATCGTTCTCTCCTTAAAATTTTTTGCGATGCGGCGACGCCGCAAATTGCGGCAAAGGGAGCCTTAGCCGCGTTAAAACAAAATACTCTCTTTATAAAATAATGAAGGTATTTCTTTAATGCAATTCAACGAGGCATATATGCGCTCAAACCCGTATATTTCAGAGCAATAATGCGTCATTTCGACCACGTTTAATCCCGCGGCCGAAAGCGCCGCAATGTGATGATGCTTCATATCCGCCGAAACGAAAGTGTCGGCGCCGTGTGATACAGCGAACTCTATCGAGTCTTCGTCGCAGCCCGCTCCGCAGAATGAGGCCACCTTTTTAACCTCGCGCCCTGCGCTGTAGCAGCGACATTTGCCGCTTTCAAATTGTTTTGAAATATTTGAGCAAAACCCGTCAAAACTCTGCGGGCGCACGGAAAACACCCTGCCGTACCCGCCCGAGGAGAGCGGGTTTAAGAGCGCCTCTTCACATTCTCCGCCAAGGCCGCGCATGAGATAATAGTCTATTCCGCGCGGTGCGGCGTCGAAATTGAGGTGCATGGATATGACCGATATGCCGCGGATAGCGCAAAAGGCAAGTGCTTCGGTAGGAGAACCGGGCGCGCAGTCTATGCGCTTTACCGGCGAATATATTGCAGGGTGGTGGGTGACTATAAGGTTATACCCGAGCTCTTCAGCCTTTTTAGCGGCGGCGGGGCTCAGGTCAAGCGAAAAGAGCGCGCCGTTCACTTCGTTTCCGCAATTTAAAATCAACCCGCTGTTGTCGTATGCGCCGAACTTTGCGCACAATTCGTCGCTCAACGCCACAGGAGCGACCTCGCGCTCCAAAACAGCAAGCATCTCAAACGGTTTCACCGTTCAATACCCCCTTTATAAATTGAATTCTGCTCTCTACCTCCGCACGCGACTGCGGTGAAAGGCCGCCCTGCGCGTATGCGAGATTTTTCGTAAGTTCGTAATTTAAGAGCGCTTCAAGCTCGGGTGTGCCGAGACTGTCGCGCCCGTAGGCAAGTTCGGCCGCTGTATACGGGCGTGCCGTTTTGCCACCGGCCCTGCCCTTTATTGCAAAATAGTTTTTGACGAGCCCGGCCCGGGTTTCGGTAAACAGTCCGTCGTAATCTATAGCGCAACCGCTTTCAAGCAGGTATTCGCGCAATTCGGGAGCGTTTTTCATGGGCTGAAATACAAATGAATGCGGTATATATGCGCTTTTTATAATCTTCAATATCTCTTCGCCGCCCATACCGGCAATTAAAACGAGGTCGTCCCCTCTATCTATCGATTCCAGCCCGTCGCAACAGACGGAAGCGCACCTGCCGGCTGAAACATATTCCGCAAGCAATTTTTCGGCCTTTGATAGGCTCTTTGCGCTCACATCGGCAATAACCGCCCTGTTGCAAAGCCCCGAATCGAGCATATACTTTGTGCAATAGCCGTGGTCACAGCCCACATCCACAAAGCGGTCGCACTTATCCAAAAGCGCGCACAGTTTTTTAAGACGTTCGGTCATCTTAAGTATCGAGGAAATCTTTGAGGTGCTTTGAACGCGAGGGGTGACGCAGCTTTCTTAAGGCTTTGGCCTCTATCTGGCGGATACGTTCACGGGTGACGTTGAACTCCTTGCCAACCTCCTCCAGGGTGCGGGGGCGTCCGTCGTCTACTCCGTAACGAAGGCGCAAAACTTTCTCCTCGCGCGGGGTGAGGCTGTTCAAAACGGACAGCAGCGTCTCCTTGAGCATTGTCGTAGACACGCTGTCGGAGGGAGTTACGGTAGTTTCATCCTCTATGAAATCGCCGAGATGGGAATCTTCCTCTTCGCCTATGGGCGTTTCAAGCGACACAGGGTCCTGAGCTATCTTCTGGATTTCGCGCACACGCTCCTCGGAGATATTCATCTCCTTGGCAATCTCGGCAGGGGTAGGCTCGCGGCCGAAGCGTTGCGTGAGCAACCTCGACACACGCGTGAGCTTGTTTATCGTTTCGACCATATGCACGGGAATACGTATTGTGCGGGCCTGGTCGGCAATGGCGCGCGTTATGGCCTGCCTTATCCACCATGTGGCGTATGTCGAAAACTTGAAACCCTTCTGGTAGTCGAATTTTTCGACCGCCTTCATCAATCCCAGATTGCCCTCCTGAATGAGGTCGAGAAAGAGCATGCCGCGGCCTACGTAGCGCTTGGCTATGGATACGACGAGCCTCAGATTCGCCTCCGAAAGCTTTTTCTTCGCCTCCTCGTCGCCCTCCTGCATCCTGCGGGCAAGTTCTATCTCGTCGTCGGCAGAAAGAAGGGGAACGCGGCCGATGTCCTTGAGGTACATCTTTACGGGGTCGTCAAGCCCGATATCGGAGAGCGCCTGTTCATACAGCTCCCTGTCCCTCTCTGCCTCGTCGATTATCTGTATGCCTGCGTCGGCCACAGATTTGTACACGAAGTCCATCTGATTGGGAGTGGTATCGTACTTCTCCATTATGTCGCACAGGTTGTTTGTCGTGATAGAGCCTTTGGGGCCGAATTCTTCGATAATCTTTTTTAAAATGTCGTTTAATTTCTGTTCGGATAAACTCATCGTATATCTCCGCTTTTTAATTTTTCCTTTTGCTTTATGAGCTGCTGCAGTATTTCTGCGGCGCGCCTTTTTTCAGCGACGTCGTCCGAGGCGGCGAACTGCCGCTTGACTTCGTCGATTGCCTTTATTATCCTGTCTGCCTGAAGCTGGCGCAGGCAGTCGGAAAAATATTTCTTCTGCACGTCGCCGCCCAGATTTTCGCCGTCGTTCAAATCGAGCACGCGGCAGAGCTCGTCATATTCGGCAGTCCCTTCGTCAAAAAAGTCGAAAATTTCGCTCAGAGTTATCTTTTCCCCGAGCAGGGCCTTGCTCTTTACATAACTTGAAATAAGTTTGTGCACATCGTCGGCAAAGGGTACGGAATCGATATCTATATCCTTAGTATAGTCGGCGCCGAACAGGAACGCCGCCGCTACATACCGCGAGGCCTTCTTGTGCACGTCGGCGGAATCGGCAGAGATTTTAGGTTTCTCTTCCATGCGCTCCTGCCTCTCCGCCGGAACCTGCTGAAGGTCGCGGTTTAAAGATTCAAAGCTGATGCCCGTCTCGTCGCGCAGGTTTTTTAAAAGCAATTCACGCTCGGAAGCGCTCTCTGCCGAGCGCACAACTTTGAGAGCGTCGCCCACATACTTTACCTTTTCTTCGGGCTTCGACAAATCGTAGCCCGAGCGCGCGACCTTCATCTTGTAGTCGATGAGCGGCATCGCCGAATCGAGGCATTTTTTATATTCCTCGGGGCCGAGCTTTTTTATTACGTCGTCGGGGTCAAGCCCCTCGGGCAGGGGAACTACCCGCACCTCTATGCCCTCGCTCCTCAGAATTTCAAGCCCGCGCATATTTGCCTTCTGGCCGGCGCTGTCGCCGTCGTAACTGATGAGCACGGTGTTTGTGTACCTCTTTAAAAGGCGGGCCTGTTCCTGCGTTAGCGACGTGCCCATGCTGGCGACTACGTTTTTGAAACCTCCCTGCGCAAGCGATATGGTATCCATGTAGCCTTCAACCATTATCACCTCTTTGAGTCCGCCCGAGCGGCGCAGTTTTTTGAGCCTGTTTATATTGTAGAGCATTTTGCTCTTGTTGAAAATCAAAGTTTCCTTTGTGTTTTTATATTTTGCAAAATCTGTCTTTTTAAGGGCGCGGCCGCCGAATGCAACCACCTCGTCAAAGGCGTTGATGATGGGGAATATCAGCCTGCCGCCCTGTGCGTCGGAAAGCCTTCCGTCGACATCGTTTACGGCGCCGCTATCCACAATATCCTGCCTGGAATAGCCCTTTGCAAGCAGATATTTGGGAAGGTCGGAATAGTTCAGGCTTGCGCCGAGGCCGAACGAACGCACTACGTTCGACGGAATAGCGCGCGAGAGTATATATTCCACGTGCGCGTCCGCCTTGCCCGAATTGAGGTTATCGAGGTAAAAGTGGGCGCAATCGTTCATAATTTTCAGGAGCGTGTCGCGCCTGCGCTTTATTTCGGCAGTTCGTTCGCCGTCGAACGAGGTCTGGGGCAGGGGAAGATTTGCCCGCTCCGCAAGAATTTTTACTGCGTCGCCGAAGTCTACGTTTTCCATCTCCTTTACGAGCGTTATAACGTTGCCCGAAACGCCGCAGCCGAAACAGTGATAGAACTGCCGCGCTTCGTCTATATGAAAGGACGCCGTCTTTTCATGGTGAAAGGGACAACACGCCCAAAAGGTGCCTCCCTTTTTTTCGAGGTGCATATACGAAGAAGCCACGTCGACGATATTAAGTTTTTCGGTGAGAAGCCGCAAAAAATCTCTGTCGTAACCGGCCACTTATACTACCTCAAAAAACTTTCACAAATTTTCCGCCCGGGCTGCGCCCGTAAACTCAAATCGTCAATTGCCCCGCGCATATGCCCTGTCGTACGGGGCATTTTCAGTTCTGTTCGTCGATGAACGACCAGCCGCGGGGAACAAATATTTTATTGAATGTGTAGACGGCGTACCTGTCGGTCATAGACGAGATATAGTCGCAAACCACCTGTTCCCTCGGGAAGCGCTCAAGAAGCGAAATAAACATATCGGGGAGCTTGTCTGCATTTTTCATGAAATATTCGTACATACACGAGAGCATGCGCTCGGCCTTTTGCTCTTCGCCGCGGGCAAATTCGGTGAAATAAACCCTTTCAAACATAAACGCACGCAGTTTTTCGCTCGCTTCGACGACTTCGCCGCCCATCTGTACGCTGTTTTTTCCGTAGCTTTCGCGCCACACGGAAGTTATGGCGGTATTAATGCGCTCTTTTGAACTTGTGCCTAGGACGTCGGTTATATCCCCGGGCACATCCTCAGGCTTTAAAACGCCGGCGCGGACGGCGTCGTCCAAATCGTGATTTATGTAAGCCACTTTGTCGGCAATGCGCACGCACATGCCCTCCAATGTGGAGGGGTGGCCGCTCTTCTGATGGTTGAGTATCCCGTCGCGCACTTCGAAAGTGAGATTCAGCCCCCTGCCGTCCTTTTCGAGCACGTCCACCACCCTCACAGACTGGACGTTATGTTTAAAGCCGCATGGTGCAAGTTTATTTAAAATTCTCTCGCCGCTGTGACCGAAGGGCGTGTGTCCCAAATCATGTCCCAAAGCCGCCGCTTCAGCCAAATCTTCGTTGAGCGCGAGCGCACGCGCAAGACTGCGCGCTATCTGCGCCACGTCAAGCGTATGCGTGAGCCGGGTTATGTAATGGTCTCCTTCGGGAGAAAAAAACACCTGCGTTTTATTCTTCAGACGCCTGAACGCCTTGCAATATATTATCCTGTCGCGGTCACGCTGAAAATCGGTGCGCATATCGCACGGCTGTTCCGCATGCGCGCGCCCCTTTGTGTCCTTTGATTTTGTGGCGTACGGCGAAAAAAATTGTTCTTCTATGGCATACGTACGCTCTTTTAAAACAGGCATATTTTCTTTCACGACTAAATATACGCAAAAAAAACTGCAATTCCTTTATTTTTTATAAAATTTTTATCAATTTTTTTATATTTTTTTACCGTCGTATATATTATAACCTCAATTTACGGCAAAATAACCCGAAGAGCCGCCAAAAGCCCGCGGCGCGCGGAAAATTTTACGCGCGCCGCGGGCTTTTATGAACATAATGACACAGCAGAGTGAAAGAACTATTTTGAAAAACCTCCGCCGACAGAGAGCACTTCTCCCGTTATATATGGCGCCTCGGCAAGAAATGAGCATGCCGCGGCAATGTCGCTGCCCGTGCCCAGCCTTCCGACCGGTATGCGTTCGATGAGTTCCTCAAGCTCGTCCGGTGTCAGATGCGAGTTCATATCTGTATCTATCACGCCCGGACTTACGCAATTTACGCGCACGCCTGAAGGAGCAAGCTCCTTCGACAGCGCTTTGGTGAAGCCTATGAGCGCCGCCTTGGAAGCAGAATAAGCCACCTCGCAGCTGGCGCCAACCTCGCCCCATATGGAGGAGATGTTTATGATGGAACCTCCTCCCATTCCTATCATTCTGTCGGCAACGGCGCGGCTGCAGAGATAGGCGCCGCGCACATTCACGCCGAATATTCTGTCCCACTCGGCGGGGGTGGTGTCCTGTATGACGCCCACATAAGAGATTCCCGCATTGTTGACGAGCACGTCTATCTTATTATACAGGCGGAAAATTTCAGAAAACATATCGCGCACCGCATACTCGTCGGCAACGTCCGCGCGCATCAAAACGGGACAGTACCCGAGCATGTTGAACTCCGCCTGAGTAGCTATCGCCGCGCTCTCGTTGTTAAAATAATTTATTATCACCTCGTAGCCGCGCTGTAAAAACTCAAAGGCTATATCCCTTCCTATTCCGCGCGTTCCGCCCGTAATCAAAGCAACTTTTTTCATAAAATAAATTATCCTGAAATTTAAGCCCGCAAACTATTTTACGGGCAACTGATATTTTTTTGCAATGGCCGCGGCTATCTCCTCGGGAGAAAGATTGTCGGTATCGACGATGAAGTCGGCGGCGCCCTCGTAAAACGGCGTGCGCACGGGCAGAATCTCCTTTATTCTCTTTTCCGCACCGCCCGCGAGCAACGGCCGCTCGGTATCTCCCTCGACGCGCCCGATGAGCGTTTCAGGGCGGGTGCGGAGAAAGACTATTTTCCCGCTTCCCCTTAAAAGTCTGACATTCTCTTCCCGCAGAACGCAGCCGCCGCCCGTAGCTATTATGATATTATCGCGGCGGCAGATTTTTTCAACGGTTTGGCATTCTATCTCGCGGAAGCGCGCCTCGCCGTATCTTTCGAATATGTCGGCGATTCGGCCGTATTCCTTCACTATTTCCGCGTCGGTATCAGTCTGTTCCATTCCCGTAAGAGCAGACAGAGCAGCCGCAACGGTAGTTTTGCCGCAGCCCATCATTCCGCACAGCACTATATTCATGATTCACCCCTGAAAGTTCTGTTTTAAAAGAAAACTCTCCGCGGCGAGGATATAGCTGTTTTTGCCGAAACCGACTATGCTGCCGGCGCACACCTCGGATATTACAGACTTGTGGCGGAATTCTTCCCTTTTGAACACATTGGACATATGAACCTCCACCACGGGTATTGAAATTGAGGCTATTGCGTCGCGTATGGCATAGCTGTAGTGCGTAAACGCGCCGGCGTTTAAAATTATGCCGTCACATTTTGCCGTATGAAGCTTAGTACAGATTTCACCCTCTATATTGCTCTGGTAAAATTCGCACTCAACCTCCTTGAATCGGGCGGCTATATCGGCGTTTATCTCGTCGAGAGTCTGCGTGCCGTAAACCCCGCGCTCCCTGACGCCCGTCATGTTTAAGTTTACTCCGTTTATAAAAAGCAGTTTCATTTTACTCCTCCCGGGCCGCTGAATTTTGATATTGCGTAAACAATGCCTTTGCCTGCGCGTCGTCGGGCTCAAGCCCGAAGTATATGCACTCGGCATAGTACGCCTGATAGAAGAGCATCGCCATACCGTTTAAAACCGGTTTGCCGAATGACTCGGCAATCTCTAAAAATTTTGACTTTGCCGGCACGTAAATGAGGTCGACAGCGGCGCCGCAGAGAGATATCAGCTCTTCGCCCACCGGAGAAATGCCCACCGTTTTGTGCATGCCGACGCCTGTGGCATTGATGATTATATCGTAAGGTTTGATTTGGATTTTTTCCGCAGCTTTTACGCCGAACTCTCTTGCGACGGCAGCGGCCGACTCTGTCCGCATATCGAACACAGTGACTTCCGCGCCTGCGTCCCTGAGCTTTTTTGCCGCGCTGCGGCCCGCGCCGCCCGCGCCGAGCAGGAGCACGCTCTTCCCCTCCGCCTCTATCCCGGCATTTTTCAGCATGAGCATGAAACCCAGCCCGTCGGTGTTGTATCCCGTTTTCGTTGAAGATACTACTGTGTTCACTGCGCCGAATGATTTGGCGTCTCCTTCAAGCGAGCTGAGATAAGGTATTATATCCAGTTTGAACGGAATGGTGACGTTAAAGGCGTCATACTTTTCAAACAGCTCCGCGACCCGTTCATTAAACTGCTCGGGGGGAACAGACACCTTGTCGTATGTTATTTGCGCGCCAAGCCCCGAAGCGATGAAAGTATGCATCGCCGGGCTGGACGACTGTGAAACATCCTTGCCGATTACTGCTAAATTCAGCTTTTTCATATTTATTCCCCCTTCTCAAGGCGCATATTGCGCGCACATTCGCCGACGAGCGCGGCATATTCAGCCGCCGGCAGGCGGAGTTCCTCAGGCTCGCCTGCAGAAGCGGGCACTATCACAGATATCTCCTGCGCCTTTACGTTCTTTTTATCATATGCCGCGCCCCTGCATGCCTCGGCGGCATCTTCATAGGCGGGCACTTCGATTACTTTTATAATGAGTTCCTTGAGCGACTTTGCATATTCGGGCGGACATATGCCCTTTTTGACGGCGATGTAAAGCTCGTAATACATGCCGATGAGAACAAACTCGCCGTGAGATTTGCGCCTGTAGTACAACTCGAACGCATGCCCCGTTGTATGTCCGAGGTTTAGAGTTTTTCTTATTCCGCTCTCGCGCTCGTCGCGGGCCACTACGTCGGCTTTGTGGGCTATGCAGTCGTAAGTAATATCCTTTAAAAAGCCGATTGTCTTTAAAGAATTCTGATTTTCGATAAGCTTTATGTAGATATCCTTGTTTAAGGCACCGTACTTTATTATTTCGCCGAGTCCGCACCGTATTTCGCGTGCGGGCAGGGTCTTTAAAAATACGGGGTCGACTATGACAGTCTCGGGCTGATAGAATGTGCCGACTATATTTTTAACTCCGCAGAGGTCTATTGCAGTCTTTCCTCCCACCGAGCTGTCCACCTGTGACAAAAGCGTTGTGGGTATCTGC
This sequence comes from uncultured Clostridia bacterium, assembly GCA_944368155.1. Lineage (GTDB taxonomy): Bacteria > Bacillota > Clostridia > Christensenellales > Borkfalkiaceae > Coproplasma. The sequence continues at coordinate 30,082 of CALVWW010000006.1, read as the reverse complement.
ACAAGATGCACGCCGCGCATATACAGCGAGGCGGCAAGGCCTGCAATATCCCCCACTACGCCGCCGCCGAGAGCGACAACCGTGCCGCCGCGCTTTACGCCAGCGGCGAGCATTGCTTTGAGTATTCCCATAAGGCAGGTGTAATTTTTGCTGCGCTCCCCCGCTGTTATGACATGCACTTGCCCGAAGGGCGCCAATTTTTCGTCGATAAAACTTTTGTAGAGCTTATAAACTCTGCTGTCTGTCACGGTAAAGAGTTGCCTGCCCGTCAGCACTTCGGGAAGAATTTTATCGAGCGCGCCATCGCCACAATAGATAATGCTTTCGCACGAAGGCGTCTTTATTTCAAGCTTTTTCATATCAGACAAGCTCCTTATAGCGCGATATAACCTGAGGCATATTGTCGCCGCCGAGACGGTCGGATACGGCCTGCGCTATCGTGAAGGCGACAACGCTCTCGGCAATTATTTCGCAGGCGCAGATTGCAGCGACGTCGCTGCGCTCGCCCGCCGCACGGCAGGGTTCGCCCGTGGCGAAATCTACGGTGGCCAGTCCGCGCATCAGCGTGGGAATGGGCTTCATCGCGGCGCGCACTGTTATATCCTCGCCGTTGCTCATGCCGCCCTCTATTCCGCCGGCATTGTTCGTGCGGCGGACGAACTTCCCGTCTTCATTGAATATTTCGTCGTGGACTTTGCTCCCGGGAAGGGAAGCCGCGTTAAATCCGGCGCCTATCTCCACTCCCTTTATTGCCTGAATGCTCATGAGCGCGCCCGCAAGGCGGCCGTCAAGCTTTTCACCGTATGTCATACAACTGCCGAAACCGCTCTTTAAACCGCGCACACGCACCTCAACGACTCCCCCGGCCGTATCGCCCTCTTTTTTCAACTTATCTATGAGGGCCATTGCCTCGCTCTCTTTTTTATCGTCTAACATGAACAGCGGGCGTGATTTCGCAGCCGCAAGCTCTTTAAAATCATGCACTGTGCCGTCCTCTATGCCGCACACGCTCTTCACGTATCCGCCCACCTGCACCCCGAGAGCGGCGAGATACTGCTTGGCAACGGCGCCCGCGGCAACACGGACGGCAGTCTCCCTCGCGCTGGCGCGCTCGAGTATATTTCTGGCGTCGCTCTGGCCGAACTTTAACAGGCCTGTCAAATCGGCGTGCCCGGGACGCACCCTTGTAAGAGTACGTTCGGAAGTGTCGCACGGACCGGAAGACATACAGTTCTCCCAGTTTTTATAATCGGCGTTAACTATCATAAATGCGAGCGGGCTGCCGAGCGTGAGTTCGCCGCGCACGCCGCTTAAAATTTCTATTCTGTCCCTTTCAATCTTCTGCCTGCCGCCCCTGCCGTAGCCGCTCTGGCGCAGGGCAAGGTCGGCGTCTATGAGCGCGCTGTCTATCTTGAGGTTTGAGGGCAGGCCCTCTATTATTCCGACGAGCGCCCTGCCGTGCGATTCGCCTGCGGTGGTGAGTTTCATAAGTTTCTCCTTTCAGGATATTGATGAAGAAGCGGAAAGCATGCCGTCTTCTTTGATTGTAAGAGTTACGTCGCCGTCGTACTGTGTGATAAACAGTTCGCCGTGGGCGAGAAGGTCAGACATGGTTGCAACCGCAGGGCTGCCCTCGGCATTGTTCTCCCCGACGGATATCACAGAGATTTCAGGTGATATGAGGTCGGTAAAGAGCGCAGAGCGGGCGTTGTCTGAACCGTGGGAAGCAACTTTGTATGCAGCGCAGTCCGAAAAATTTATTTCATGGCCGGCAAATGTGAAGTACTCTTCGCCGAGCTCCTGCATGAGCGTATATGTTTCGGCGATTTCGGTCAGTTTTGCCCCAGATACGCCGCCGGCATACACTATTCCCGTGCCCGCGTATTCAATCCAGATGACTGCAGAAGCCGCGGAGATATTTTCCTCCGACGGGTCGGAATTGAGATGGGAATATTCCGATTCGGGGCTGGTATGCAACGAAGGCGATAAAAAAGTGAAGAAGGCGTCACCGGCGACAACACCGGCGCTGTATTCTGAAATTATCATGCGGTCCTGCCCGTCGGGATAGGACGAAAGCGCGCTCGAAGCAGAAGTAACAAAGTCGGCAAAGCCGTCGCTGATATATCTGTTGAGGCAATACGGCCAGAAGATGTACCCGACCCGCTTGTTGCGCAGAATTTCTCCCAGTCCGCCGCAGTATTCCTCTTCAACCGAAGTGCATACTACATAGTCGATAAAATCTATATCGCGGCGGTTGAGTTCGGTAAGAATCTTCAGATTGCTGCGGTAGGAGCCGTCGCCGCCGTCAATGAGCATCGTACTGCCGTTCGGGAAGGTAACTATTGCGCAGTCGGCATGGCCCACATCTAAAACAGCGACTTCGAGCTCTCCCTCTGCGGGGCGTTCGCGGGCGACTACATATGCAGGGAAATACCTGAGCGGATAGAATATGTTGACTATCAAAAGGGTGCATATTATCACTGCGGCGCACGCCACCGATATGACTGCCGCTATTGCCTTTTTTGAAAGTTTGAATTTCGACAATTATTTTACCCGCCGGAAAAATATATAACCTTGAAAATTATTATACAACTGCAGCGGAAAATTGTAAACAGTTTTTTGATAAAAATGCCCGCCGCAGACCTTTCGGCCTGCGGCGGGCATTTTTTTGGAGGGGAAATTTTATGTATATATATGCGGACTTATCCGCCGTGTGAGCTTTTGTGCCTTTCTGCTCTTCAAGTCAGAGTTTTATTCCGCCGACAAGCTTTACGTACTCGCAGTGGACGAGGGTACCGTCGAGCTTATGGTAGTGAATAATTGCTTCCGTCGCGTCCTGCTTGCGGCATGCGCCCGAAGCGTTCCTGTAGTAAGTCACCTTATAACTTCCGCCTGTCAGCGGAGTGGTCTCGGTGCTCAGGCTGCTGTTTACTGCCGACATCTGTTTTCTCCTTATCATCAAGGGTTCTTGCCCTTTGCAGTTATAATATAAACCTTTTGTTTAAACTTAACGCGAGCAGACTGTGAATTTTGTGTAAAGATTACAAAAAATCGGCTTTCACCTTGAATTTGCCGCAGAGAATAAAAAATTCAATCAGGTATTGACTGACGCCGCTTAAAGTGGTATTATTTCATATATAAGGAGGCGAAAACTCATGGACAGACTGATTATAACCGTCGGACGCGAATTCGGCAGCGGCGGCAGAGAGTTCGGCCGGAGGCTTTCCGACGATTTGCAGATAGCCTATTACGACCGCGAAATAATAACGGAGATTGCCAAACGCACTTCGCTTTCGGAGGAGTATGTACACCAGATTGTTGAGCGCAGGCCGTATATGCCCTTCCCCATAACTACGGGCAGAACGTTCTATCCGCTCACCGACCCTGTGGTGGAGCAGACCCTTTCGGTATATAACGAACAGCACAACATCATACGGGAAATGGCAGAAAATTCCGACTGCGTGATTGTGGGACGGTGTGCCGACAGGATACTTAAAGATATGCATCCTCTGCGCATTTTTGTGTATGCCGACATGCCTTCAAGGCTGAAACGTTGCCGCGAAAAGGCGCCGGAGCACGAGCATATGTCCGATTCGGCGCTGAGAAGGCATATTTTAAAGATAGACAAAGGGCGCGCCAAATATTACTCCTTTTATACAGGTAAAAAGTGGGGCGACTGGCTGAATTACGACATGTGCATCAACACGTCGCACATAACGCCTAAAGAGGCAGCGGCAGAACTCGCCTTAATTCTCGACAAACGCAGAAGAGGAAAGCCGGACGGTGAATAGCCATACGGTAGCCTGAGCAACCGGCAATTTGCAAATTCATGACATTCGGAGGAGAACCGCAGCAAAATGCGGCGTCTCCTCTTTTGTTAACCAAGTCAAATAAATTTTTTACCAATAAATCCGCCTTATTTGCAATCTGAAGGCAATTGAAAAATTTGCAGTCCGATTTTTATAAATAATTCAGGCATATATGCGGGCCGATTACTCCTTATGCTCGGCTGTGCATATGTCCCCGGACGACAGAAATAAAAATGGTTATTGACCGCAAAATAATAATATGATATACTGTTCTATGAAAATCAGGCACAAGCGCGGCCAATTTTTGCGGGGAAAAATATAGTTTATGAATAAATATGACTATCTCATAGCCGGAGCGGGGCTTTTCGGCTGCGTATTTGCGCACGAGGCGACCGCCGCCGGCAAAAAATGCCTGGTGATAGACAGGCGCAGCCACATAGGCGGCAACATATATACAGAAGAGCGCGACGGGATAAACGTGCATGTTTACGGCGCGCATATATTCCACACCTCTGACGAGCGCGTGTGGAACTATGTAAACAGATTCGTTACCTTCAACAACTTTGTAAACTCACCTATAGCGCGCTATAAAGACGAACTGTATAATCTGCCGTTCAACATGAATACATTCTACAGAATGTGGGGCGTTGCGACTCCCGCCGAGGCAAAGGCAAAGATAGACGGGCAGATTGCAGGGCTCGGCATCGGCGAGCCGAAAAATCTCGAGGAACAGGCGCTGAAACTCGTGGGCCGCGACGTGTTCGAAAAGCTGATTAAGGGCTACACTGAAAAACAGTGGGGAAAGAGCTGCAAAGAACTGCCTGCATTTATAATAAAGAGGTTGCCTCTGCGCTTTGTTTACGACAACAACTATTTCAACGACAAATATCAGGGCGTTGCCGAAGGGGGATACACCCGCCTTGCCGAAAAACTTCTGGAGGGCGCAACGGTAAAACTCAATTGCGATTACTTCGACTTTATAAGGGAAAACGGCAGAGTTGCGGCAAAAACCGTATATACGGGCATGATTGACGAATATTACGGCTACCGCTACGGCGAGCTGGAATACCGCTCGCTGCGGTTTGAAACAGAACGGCTGGAAGAAGAAAACTTTCAGGGAAACGCCGTAATCAATTACACGGGACACGAAGTACCATACACCCGAATCATAGAACATAAGCACTTTGAAAGGGCCGAAAGCCCGGTGACTTATATAACCAGAGAATATCCCGCCGCATGGAAGCGCGGAGACGAACCATATTATCCCGTCAACGATGAACGGAACAATGCGCTGTATGAAAAATACAGGGCGCTCGCGAACAACGAGAGCGACGTAATTTTCGGAGGAAGGCTGGGACAATACAAGTATTACGACATGGACAAGGTGATAGAGGCCGCGCTCGCATGTGCAGACAGCCAATTGAAGTGAGCCCGCCGCAAGTTCAATCAGAACCTGAATGCCGCGGCCCGGCCTGCGGCATTTTGCATACAGAATAAATCGTAAAATGCACATAATATCACAGGGCGGTTATTTTGCCCTGCCATGCCCGCGGCTGGCCGACAAAATGCGGCTCAAAAATTAATCATTGATTTATTTATAAACACATGATATAATAATTACGTGATACTATTCGATATTATGCCCGGCAACGGTATGAGCGGAACGCAGGAACTGTTCTGCAAGGGCGGAAAATTTGATAAAGACAGCCGCACGGTGAGCCTTTCCGCGGGAGAGACGGCGTCGTTTGAAACATACTTCAACCTGCTCTCCTTAAAAACCTACCGTAAATACTGCGGAACGGAGAGGATAAAACTCAACCTTTCGGCCGAGGGAGAATATGTAATAAATTTTTATGAGCGGAAAGGGAGCGGAGCGGAAAAACTGCTCTCTTCGCACAATTGCAACGGCAATTGTTCTCTCCCGCTCGCTCCTTTCGGTAAGGTGGAAGGATATATATATTTTACGCTCGGGGCAAAGAGCAATTGCAAAATTTACGGCGGCAGTTGGGAAGACGAACGCGCCGAAGAGAAAGACGTGCGCATAGCCGTAATAATCTGCACCTACCGCAGGGAAAAATTTGTCGAAGATAACTTAAGCCGCGTAGCGAACGCAATCAAAGCCGAGCCGGAATGGCTGGACAGAATCCACTTCATCGTTGTAGACAACGCACGCTCGCTCGGCACACCCGTAGGAGACTTTTATGAAATTGTTCCCAACCGCAATCTTGGCGGGAGCGGCGGATTTGCGAGAGGACTTTACGAGGCCGAGCGGCAAAACAAATACACTCACTATCTTTTAACTGACGACGATATACGCTTTGACTTCAGCGTATTAAAACGCACGTGGCGCCTTTTATGCGCGCTCACGCCCGAACACAGCGAAGCTGCCGTCGGCGGAGCTATGCTGGTTCTGGAACGGCCGGTCATTCAGTACGAATTCGGAGGAAAATATGACGGCCTGAGGTTCAAACTGATAAATTCCGGACTCGACATGCGCGAAACGCGCTCTCTCATGCGGAACGAGAGCGCGCCAAAGCCCGACTACAATGCATGGTGGTACTGCTGCATGCCCGCTTGCTCCGTTAAAAAGCACGGATTGCCGATGCCGTTTTTTATAAAGGGCGACGACGTGGAATACGGTATGCGAGCGGCAAAAGAATTTATACTGACAAGCGGCATTGCCGTGTGGCACCAGGACTTTGCCGGGAAATACACGGGGATTTTGGAGTACTATATAAAGCGCAACCTTGCCGTAACTTCGGCGCTGCACTGCAAAGCGGGCGGCTTCAGGCCCGCCGTCAGGTTTGCGTACTTCATGTTCAAAAACCTGATATTAAAAAATTACAACTGCGTTCAGGCACTCTATGAAGCTTATCAGGACTTTAAACGCGGACCGCAGTTCTTCCTTGAAAGCGACTCGGAAGAGGTAAACAGCCGCATACGCAGGCTGGCGCAGGCACTTTCCGACGAAGAAACAGTCGAAAAACTTTGCGGCGGAAAACCGCAGCCCAAGATGAGAAAACAGGGTAAAAAGGCAGAATTTTTCCGCTGTATCGCACTTTCGGTCGAGCTCTATCTGCCGTCATTTGCCTTTTCCAAACGCGTCGGAGTGACCGACATAGGCAACCCGAGCGCCGCAGACTGCTTCGGAAAGAAAATTGTCGTGCACTACGACAGAGCGAGCGGAAAGGGGCTGGTTCTGCAGTTCGACGCCGGGCGCCGCAGAGTGTTGCGCCGCGCGGCTTACAGAGTGTTCTTCGGGCTTTTGTTCGGATATTCACGCATTAAAAGGCAATATCGCCGAGAAAAAGAGAGCATGTGCTCGCGCGAAAATTGGGAGCGTATGTTTTTTAAGGAATAAAATTTCCGCACGTTTCGGCGGCAGCTGCTGCAATCGGGATTTAAGATATACTGTGTTTATGCCGAAATTTGGCATTATCTGCTTTTTTGTTGCGCAATCGGTAGATTTATATTGCCGAATGTAGTATAATACCTGCAATATATACTGAATGCGCGCGGGATATGCACAGGGTTTTACATATGCCGCCGCAGAGGGCGAACTGCCGTTTTATGCACATTCTGATAAGGTTTTATTTTAAAATAAAATATTTTTTCGACTTTTTCTTTGCTTTGATTGCGCTGGTAATATGTTCGCCGCTGTTTGCGGCCGTTGCGATAGCCATCAAGAGCGAGGACGGCGGACACGTGTTTCTCAAGCAGAGCCGCACGGGAAAATACGGAAAAAAATTCACCTGCTATAAATTCCGCTCGATGAAGACGGAAAACGTACCTTTCGATAAACACAACCCGGTAATCAAAGACAATAATGTAAACCTCACAAAAGTCGGCAAAATTATCCGCAAATTCAAAATCGACGAACTGCCGCAGCTTTTTAATATTTTAAAGGGCGATATGTGCTTTATCGGCCCGCGTCCCCTGCTCCCCGACTACGACTGCGAATACGAGAGATGGGAACTGGTTAAATTTGAAATGAGGCCGGGACTCACCGGTCTTTCGCAGGTGCGCGGAAACGGATACCTGACCATAAAAGCGAGAAAATATTACGATGCATATTATGTAATGCACGCCTCCCCCTTTATGGATATTGCTATAATTTTTACCACTGTAGCTGTGCTGCTTGCAGGCGAGCGCCGCTTTTTGAAACATGTTTCAAAAGAGAAATACGAAAAGGCCAAAAGCGAAGTCGGGAAACGACTGAAAATTAGCGCAAAGACATATATTAATTTCGGACTCGACCCCGACAGTGAGCAAGGCGGGGAAGAAAACTGACGGCATATATGCCCGCCGAAAACGCGCAGGAGATATGCAAGCATGCAAAACAACAAGATAAACGTTCTGCAAGTGGTCGGCAATGCGCGCCTCGGCGGCGTTGCCTCCTGCCTGCTCAACTATTACAGGCATACAGACCTGGAGCGCTTTCACTTCGATTTTGTCACCTACGCCCCGTCGATATTTGACGACCTTGTGCGCAAGATCGATAAAAGCGCCAGGATATACTATATTTCTCCCTTCCAGAAAAATTTTCTGAAAGGCGTATTCGACCTCGAGCGAATCTGTTCGAATACCGAATACTCGGTGGTACACTCCCACCTCACCACTCTTTCCGCATTTTCGCTCACGGCGGCGGCACACACCGATGTTCCCGTAAGAATTTGCCATGTGCACAGCGCGTTCAATAAAAATTCCGAACATTACCTTGCCAAGAGCTTTTTGCGGCCTTTTGCCGCCGAACATGCCACGCACCTGATGGCTTGCAGCAGGCATGCGGCGGAGAACATATTCGGAAAGCGCGCGGATGAAGCGACAATTCTGCCCGACGCAATAGAGGCAGAACGCTTTTATTCAAGCAGAGAAGACTACAGCGCCGAGAGGGAAAAGCTCGGTTTAAGCGGCAAGGTCGTGCTTTTTGTGGGCAGATTTGCATATCAGAAGAACCTGCCGTTCCTTGTGGAAGCATTTTCACGTGCGGCAGACAGCGGGGACATGACGCTCGTGCTTGTGGGCGACGGCGAGGAGAAACACGCCGTGCGCGACGCGGCGGCACAATGCGGAATTTTATCAAAGGTACGAATGATTGCGCCGTGCGACCCCGTTCCTTGGTATAAGGCGGCCGACGTTTTTTGTCTGCCTTCACGATACGAAGGGCTCGGAATGGTGGCAATCGAAGCGCAGGCTGCGGGACTCAAATGCATACTGTCTGACTCGGTGCCGAAGGAAGCCGATATCACGGGCAGGTGCATATTCCTCCCCGAGGACGCAGGAGCATGGGCGGATGAGCTGAAAAAGCCCGCCGTACATTTTTATGATTGCAGGGAACTTGTTGAGAATGCGCACTACGACATTAAAAGAGAGGCGCACCGGCTCGGTCAGTTCTATGAAAATGCTCTTGCCGGAACGGGCGGACAAAATCAGATTTAAGAAATCAACGCGCGCTTTAATAATGCGCATTCGCGGTTATTTTTTATTCAATAAGGATATACTTTTTGAAGAACAATAAGCGGAGACATTATAGATGAAGAGTATAACGGGGACTCTCTCGCAGAGAGTTTACCTCCTGAGACTGCTTGTGCGGCGAAACATAAAAAATCAGTATTACCGTTCTTTTATCGGCGTACTGTGGACTGTGTTGAACCCGCTGCTGAACATGATAGTTATGGCGTTCGTGTTCTCGGCAATCTTCGGCAGACAGACAAACGGGCTTGATTACCCCATATATATACTTTCGGGCAACATTATTTTCAATATAATGCGCAGTTCAACTTCGAGTTCGCTGCCTTGCCTTGTGGGTCACACCAGCATGTTGCAGAAGACGAGAGTGCCGATTGAGATTTTTCCCGCCTCCAACGTGCTGTCGTCTTTAGTCACGTTCGGCTTTTCCTTTATTGCACTCTTTATCGTAGCGGGTTTCCGTGCCCTGCCGATATTCGGCGGGCCGCATTATACTTTTACATGGGAAACTCTGCTCGTAGTAATAATAATACCTGCGGTGACAATATTCTCGCTCGGTATCTCCTACTTTCTGAGCGCGCTGTATGTTTTCTTCCGGGATATAAAGCACATCTACAGCGTAATTTTAACTCTGTGGACATACCTCACCCCGCTGTTCTATTCAGTCGAGGCGCTCAACAGCGAACTTGTGACAAAAGCAATGGTGTTCAATCCGATGTATCACTATGTCGAAGGTTTCAGAATGCTGCTCAGGGGAGACATTCCGAACCTTATGATGACGTTCTCAGTGACGCAGCCGTCTATACTTGCAATGTACGGTTTTGCAATACTTTTACTGATTGTGGGCTGGATTTTCCTCGAGGCGATGAGAAACAGAATCGCCGCCAACCTGTGAGGTGACTATGGAAGAGAGCAGGCAGGTGGTACTGGAAGTGCGCGACGTGACAATGAAGTTCAACAAATACGAAGTGGGTGTCAACACTCTCAAAGAACTCGTCGTGCGCGCATTTAAAAAGAATCTGAAAAAGAAAAAGTTCGAGTGCCTCAAGGGCGTCAGTTTCGACGTTCACCGCGGCGAGGCAGTGGCGATAATAGGCAAAAACGGCGCGGGAAAATCTACCCTTTTGAAGATAGTTTCGGGAATACTGAAGCCGACTTCGGGATATGCAAAGAGGTACGGCAGAATTACCCCGCTTTTGCAGTTGGGCGCAGGTTTCGACGGCAATGCGACGGGCGTGGAGAATATATACCTCAATGCCGCAATCCTCGGATACACCAAGAAAGAGATAGACGCAAAATTCAACGATATACTTGAATTTTCTGAGCTTGGCGACTTTATATATTCGCCGATAAAGACGTATTCTTCGGGCATGATGGCAAGGCTGGGCTTTTCCATTGCCGTGAGTATGGAATCGGAAATACTGCTCATAGACGAAATACTCGCAGTGGGCGACATGGCGTTCAACCGAAAATGCCATGCAAAGCTCGCCGAAATGCGCGAAAAGGGACTGACATTTTTGATAGTTTCGCACGGCGAAGCCGTAAAGAAATATTGCTCGCGCGCAATATGGATAGACGACGGACTAGTGCGTGAGGACGGTGACATAAACACCGTGTTCAGGCACTACACCGAGGAGATGACAAAGCCCGTCACTCCTCCCCCTCCGCTGTTAAAGCCGGCAGAGGAAAAGCCTGTAAAAGGCGAAAAGACTGAAAAGCATAAAAAACATGAAAAAGCAGGACAATAGAAAAATAACCGATAAAAGGGGCTGCGCCGCGGAAAATTTCCGCGGCGCAGCCCCTTTTATCGCAGCAATTTATTTTAACGCATTCCGCTGTTTTTATCTTCATGGCGTACCGGCATGCTATTCGTGCAACTGCCCGCGGCTCCTTCGGCAACATCGCCCTCCATTTCCTTTTTACGGCGCAGAAGTTTAACCAGAAGCGGACGCAGCAGAAGCAACGGGCCGTCCTCCCCTTCGCGCTCGGAAAGCAGAAGAAATACCGAATATACCATGGCGGGGAACACATGAAAAATGTGGTTATCCAGAAGCGACATTCCGAACATGCTTAAAAGTATTACAATATAAAACAGACTTTCGGGCGTGGGGTTGCGCTTTACTGCAAACGCAACCTGAAGAATATGCACGACGTAGGCAATCAGTCCGAATATGCCGCAACTTGCGAGCATCTGAATGAATATATTGTGATACATGTCGGGGAACACCCAGTTTTCGATATTATACGAATTTTCAAGCGGTTCGTAAAAGCCGACGCCGAACAGCGGCGCACGCAGGAAGTTTCTTATGCCGTTCGCCCACAGCTCGAACCTCCCCGAATCGTCGAAACCGCGTTCGAAGAACACGGCAAAGAGGTCGCGCACATAATCCCACAGAGCAATGAGCAGCACTATTCCGACAACAATCACGGCTATGTTGAATATACGGGCAAATTTGCGCACGGGCGACTTTGCTATGCTGAGATATATGGCGGCGGCCACAGTTATTAATCCGCTTATGAGTAGCGACGTGCGGCTTAAGGTGAGCGCCACTCCGCCAAGAAAAATAAAGCCGAGCACATAGAATATCCAGCCGAATCGCTGCCGCTTTGCGGCGACAAAGAAGCAGGCGGGCAGGAACATGCCGAGCATGCCGCCTATGTTGTTGCTCATGCCCCAGCCGGCCACGAGAATATCCTTGTTTGCAGAGCCGTCGACGATTATGTCGTCGAACAGATATATCTTGCACAGCTGAAGGAATATAATGCCCGCCGTCATCACCAGCAAATAGCCGGCATACATGCCCGTGCCTTCGTCTGTGCGCAGTGTGTTGAAAAAATAAATATAAAAGACAAAAAACGAGAGCGCAATTAAAAGACCGAACGGCAGATTATTTGTCGTATACCCTCCGAAGAATACGCCGTTTAAAAGGAAAGCCGCCGTCATGAGAACTATGCCGAGGCGGAGCTTGCTCTCCTTAAAAAAATTTCTGTCCTGCGGAAAAACTATAAAACGGAAGAGCATGCAGGCAATGAGCAGCGCTCCAAGGCAGAGAAAATATATCTGCACCCCGCGGGTATAAAAGAAATCATCCGAGAAAGGCGGCTGCGGCGTGTGCACCCAGCTTACGGCATACACCGCCATGAACACCGGCGCAAGCAGCGGCTTTGAATCGCGCGAAAAAACAGCAGTAAATACGACTATGACGGCTGTTAAGGCATAGAACGCTATTTCCATGCCGGTGAAAGACGATACGAGCGCAAGTAAGGCATAGACTGCGGGATACCACAGACTGTCGAAAAACCATAAAATTTTGCGCATAAACGGAAGCTGTGCCGCCTGCCTTATTTTCTGCCGCATAAAATCTCCTCTGTATACCAAGGCGCAGGAAACAGAACCCTGACAGCGCCCTGCATATATAATACCACGCGGCAAACCTTTTGGCAACATATTGGAGTGCGCATATTTTGGGCGCTTTTGCCGAAAAATCAAAGCGCTTTTTACCTTTCGCATACTCTCTGCGCAGGGATAGAAAAACCGCCCGTTCCGCGACGGAACGGGCGGTTCTGTTAAATACTACAGATTAATTATTGACTGAATTATTCTTCCGTTTTATTGTCCGGAGACTGTAAATTTTTTTCATCGTTACCGTTTTTTCTGCCGTCGATGAAACGATATAGTAAAGCTGCGAGTGCGGCGCCAACGAGGGGGCCTGCAATAAATATCCAAATCTGCGAAATTGCCGTAAAGTCGCCGCCCATCATCTGCAGGAGCGCAGGACCGATAGAACGCGCGGGATTTACAGAAGTTCCCGTAAGGCGTATGCCCAAAAGGTGTACGAGCGTGAGCGAGAGCCCGATGACGATGCCCGTCACAATCTTGTTGTCAGTTCTGGAAGTTACGCCCAGTATGGCGAGCACAAAAGCAAAAGTGAGCACGATTTCGGCGATTAGACCGATTGCAAGCGCGGGCCCTTCGCCGTAAGCGTTCACAACGCCGCTCTGCACAGCATTGCCGCCGAGATTTTCAAACGAGCCAAACAGTAACGCCACTATCGCCGCGCCGACAATTGCGCCGAGAACCTGACTTATTACATAGAAAATAAATTCCTTTCCGCTCATCTTTTTGTTGATGAGCATTGCAAAGCTTACGGCGGGGTTGATATGGCAGCCTGAGACATTGCCTATGGAATAGGCCATAGCTACGATGACGAGACCGAAAGCAAGCGCGGTGGCGACGATTCCGTCGTTACCCACGCAACCCGTGGCCACGGCGACGCCGCAGCCAAACACAACGAGTACCATTGTGCCGATAAATTCGGCAATACATTTTTTTGTCAGCGACATAAAATTTTTCTCCTTACGCTTTTTGGCGGAAAATGCCGCATCTGCAGGCGCATTTTCATCATCCGTCTGAATTAATTATATACCTATCAAATAATTTTGCAAAGTGTTTAAAAAAAATTTACACATCAGGAACAGAATTTTTATTATATAAACCAGTTATTATAAATAAAACTTCTTAAATCTTTAAGCCGCCCGTAACCGACAACGCAAATACAACATATTCCCTTGCACATTTAAACTATTCATAATCATGTGCGCATATAACAACTTTAAAGGAGCTTACAAAAAATTTGCGGCGCAGGCAAATTTGCCTGCGCCGCCCTTTCCGATATAAAATCCGAGCTATTTTTTAAGACGTAGCACACCGTCTGCCTGCATTAGTCGATATAGCCGCTTTCATCTCTGCAAAGAAGGCAGATGCCGGCAATCAGATTTACAAACAGCAGGGTGCAGACTTTAAAGCCTACACCGACTTTGCGGCCGTCCCTGACTTTGTTGAAAAAGCTGACCGTCATGGGGATAGTCCATGCAAGCGGAACGAGAAGCCAGCCATAAGACAGACAACCCAAAATCATAAACACTTTTATAACTGTGTTCAAAGTGTTGTCTTTTGCAACAGTTGCCTGTGCAGAACTGTTTGCGGCAAACTCGTCGGTGGCGCACCCGCAACTGGGGCATACAACAGCCGCGTCGTCGAGCTGTGCGCCGCAATGTGTACAATATTTCATAATTCCCTCCATTTACTTTAGTTAAGTAAATTATATATCATTACACAGCTATTCGTCAAGCGCTTGAACAAGAAAGCTAATATTTTATTATTTTCACAGTCCGCTTATAATTTCGCGCCGCAAAATTTTGCGCGCAGGGCGGTGCCCTGCGCGCGTTAAATTTTACGTTCGTTGCCGCATACTATGCGGGCAAATACATTTATTGATTACTTGCGGGGATTGCGAATGTTAGCCTGCGCTGCGCTGAGGCGGGCAATGGGAACCCTGTAGGGCGAGCAGGATACATAGTCGAGACCTATGTTGTGGCAGAACTCTATCGACGAAGGGTCGCCGCCGTGTTCGCCGCAAATGCCGCAGTGAAGTTCTTTGCGCGTGCTCTTGCCGAGTTTAACGGCCGTTTCCATAAGTTTGCCCACGCCCTTCGTATCCAGCCTTGCGAACGGGTCGAATTCGTAAATCTTCGCTGAATAATACGAGGGCAGGAACTTGCCTGCGTCGTCACGCGAGAAGCCGAACGTCATCTGCGTCAAATCGTTGGTGCCAAAGCAGAAGAACTCGGCCTCGGTGGCAATTTCGTCGGCGGTGAGGGCGGCGCGGGGAATTTCAATCATCGTGCCGACTTCGTACTTAAGGTCAACTCCGGCTTCGGCTATAACCTTGTCTGCAGTCTCTACAACCGTCTTTTTAACGTATGCAAGCTCTTTTACTTCGCCGACTAAGGGAATCATGATTTCGGGAACGACCTTCCAGTCGGTGTGCCTCTTCTGCACGTTTATCGCAGCCTTGATGACAGCGTTGGTCTGCATAACGGCAATCTCGGGATAGGTTACAGTAAGGCGGCAGCCGCGGTGACCCATCATGGGGTTGAACTCGTGAAGGTCTGAAATTATCTGCTTAATCTGAGCAACAGTTTTATTCTGAGCCTTGGCAAGCGCCTTTATATCCTCCTCATCGGTGGGTACGAACTCATGGAGAGGGGGGTCGAGGAAACGAATGGTGACGGGCTGTCCTTCGAGAGCCTCCATAAGTCCCTCAAAGTCTGCCTGCTGCATAGGCTCTATCTTGGCAAGAGCCGCTTCCCTTTCCTCCACTGTGTCGGAGCAAATCATCTCGCGGAATGCGCCGATGCGCGCGGGGTCGAAGAACATGTGCTCGGTACGGCAAAGACCTATGCCCTGCGCGCCGAAAGCGGCTGCCTGCTTTGCGTCGGCGGGAGTATCTGCATTGGTGCGGACTCCGAGAGCCTTGTATTTATCTGCAAGGGCCATTATCCTGCCGAAATAGCCGCTGTTGGGGTCGGCGGGAACGGTAGCGATGAGGCAGTCGTAAATAGTACCGGTGGAACCGTCGAGGGAGATGGGGTCGCCCTCCTTGAATACCTTGCCTGAAAGGGTGAACTGCTTGTTCTCCTCGTCCATCTTTATATCGCCGCAGCCGGATACGCAGCAGGTACCCATGCCGCGGGCAACTACTGCCGCGTGCGAAGTCTGTCCGCCGCGGACGGTGAGAATACCCTGTGAGTACTTCATGCCTTCGATATCCTCGGGAGAGGTTTCAAGGCGTACAAGCACTACTTTCTTGCCTGCCTTGCCCTGTTCCACTGCATCTTCGGCAGTGAATACGATAGAACCTGCGGCAGCGCCGGGAGAGGCCGCTATGCCCTTGCCGACAACGTTGTTCTTATCCGCATCCTTCAAGGCCTTGGGGTCGAACTGAGGGTGAAGGAGCATATCGAGCGACTTGGCGTCAATCTGCATGAGCGCCTCTTTCTCGGTTATCATGCCTTCGTCGATGAGGTCGCATGCAATCTTTATTGCAGCGGCAGCGGTGCGCTTGCCGTTGCGCGTCTGGAGCATATAGAGTTTGCCGTCCTCTATCGTGAACTCCATGTCCTGCATGTCGTGATAATGATTTTCAAGAGTTTCGCAAACCTTCGTGAACTCGACATAAGCCTTCTCGAGGCCGGGAGTAGTTGCCATCTCCTGAATGGGACGGGGTGTGCGCACGCCTGCAACTACGTCCTCGCCCTGAGCGTTTACAAGGAACTCGCCCATAAGGCCCTTTTCGCCTGTGGCAGGGTTGCGGGTAAACGCTACGCCCGTGCCGGAGGTGTTGCCCATATTGCCGAACGCCATCATCTGAACGTTGACTGCAGTACCCCAGCTGTAGGGAATGTCGTGGTCCATACGGTAGATGTTTGCACGGGGATTGTCCCAGCTGCGGAATACGGCCTTAACTGCCTCAAAGAGCTGTTCCTTGGGGTCGTCGGGGAAGTCCTTGCCGAGCTGATTTTTATATTCGTCTTTAAACTGATGCGCAAGCGCCTTCAAATCGTCTGCCGTGAGGTCGACGTCGTATTCTATACCCTTCTCTTCCTTCATCTTGTCGATGAGCTTTTCGAAATACTTCTTGCCCACCTCCATTACGACGTCGGAGAACATCTGAATAAATCTTCTGTAGCAGTCCCATGCCCAGCGGGGATTGCCCGACTTTTCGGCCAAGGTGTTTACTACGTCCTCGTTTAAGCCGAGGTTGAGTATGGTATCCATCATGCCGGGCATGGAAGCTCTCGCGCCCGAACGAACGGAAACTAAGAGGGGGTTTACCTTATCGCCGAACTTTTTGCCGCACTTCTTTTCCATCTTGTCGATGTATTCCATAATTTCGGCCTGGATTTCGGGATTGATTTTTCTGCCATCTTCATAGTACTGCGTGCACGCCTCGGTAGAGATAGTAAAGCCCTGGGGAACGGGAAGACCTATCCTCGTCATCTCGGCAAGGTTAGCGCCCTTGCCGCCCAAAAGTTCGCGCATACCGGCGTTGCCTTCGGTAAAGAGATAGCAATACTTTTTTGCCATTGGTTACTTTTCCTCCAACTTAAAATATTATCTTCTTTCAACCATTCTATTTTATACCAATTGCGCGTGTTTGGCAAGCATTTGAGTGCTTTATTCGATATATTTATATCAATTTTATTTTCGGACGGCGACTTACCGCACTGCTTAGTATTCCTTTCTTCCTAATAAATAATCGAGAGAGACATCAAAAATGTCGGCAAGCTTAACAAAATTTTTTAAGTTGGGTAAAGCTATGCCGCGTTCGTATGCCTGATACGATTGATAAGCGATACCCAACTGCTCTGCAACCTCTATCTGGGTAAGCTTATATGATTTTCGCAGGTTTTTTAATATCTCAGGAAACTCTTTAAACTCATCCATTAAAATTCTCCAATTTGCTTGATATTATACAGTTTGTCGCTGTATAATTTAAAAAATACAGTTTATAACTGTTAATATTTGGAGAGCTTATGAATAAAAAAGTAAAGACAATTATAACATGCGTAATGTGCGCCGCATTAGTAGTGGTCATTTTACTTGTATGAAGGCTGCATATATGTTTAATTTTTGATATAAATATAATATCGGCGCGGCGCGTAGCAAATTTGCAACGCGCCGCGCCGGTATAAGTATAAAATGTATTTTAAAATAAAAAAATTTTACTATTGTCTTAAATTAGCCGCAGATATTCCGAGAGGCTTGTACAGCGGCTGTCCGTCTTTAAGGCATAATATTCGCGCAAGAGCCGCAAAGCGCGCTTTTTGCCGTCATCTGTTATTTCACCGCAGGGGCGGCCCTCCGCCGCGCGCAGGACGACGTATGTAGAAGCGCTTACACCGAAACCGGTACCGCAGTCCCAGCAGGTGAAACGGCCGCTCTCCATATCAAAGCGCAATTTTTCTTCCCCCGCAAGGTCTTTGCCGCACTCGGCGCACACTCCCGCCGAAAATCCGTAGCCCGAAAGCGCAAGCGCGCCCGACAAAAATTTTATCAGCGCAAAACACTCGTCGCCCGTGCACATATCTTTGAGTCCCTCCACGCAGGACAGAAACATCCGGGGAGAGGCGTCCTCTTCGAACGAGAGGGCAGAGGCCGCCTCGCACAGCGCACAGGCGGCGTAGAACTTGTTTATGTCGCACCGCAAATCGTAAAAACTCTCGCTTTCGGAAGCCTGAATGACGGTGTACCTGCCGCCGCGGCCTGCTAAAACGTACTCTGCAAGGCAGAAGGGCTGGGCGGCAAATTTTAGCTTGGCGCCCGCCTTTTTAACGCCCTTTATGCCTGCTGTGAGCTTGCCGCGCTCGGCTGTGAGAAGCGTTAATATTTTGTCGTTTTCGCCATAGTCGGCGGCGCGTATCATGAGCGCATTTACCTTGATTTCCATAGGCTTTTCAATGCGCGGCGCGCGGCAGTGTTGCCGCGCGCCGCGCCGTTTTATTTAAATTTTAAGTAATTTTTTACCGCAGCAAATAACGCAAATAAAAACTTCAGAGATACGAGCAAGATATCATTCACCCCGCCCATAAAGGGTTCAGAGAAGCGAGTAGAACGCGGAGCGTGCGGAAATCGTGAAAATAATATTATTTACCACAGCAACTCGCCAAAAAGATTTTGATAAAAGATTTTTGGCGAAGAGGAGGCGCAGGTGTTTAAAGCAACAAAGCAAATTTATTTGGTTTGTTGTAAACTGCGCCTTGCTCCGACGAGCGAAGTATATATGAAGTTTAACGGAGCCTATTTTTCGCCGCGCAGCTGCTTATACAGCATATAGTAGCTCACGCTGCCCGTCTTTTCAAACATCTTCCATGCGAGCTCGGCCGCGTCCTTATCCCTCTTCATTTTGCACCCCCTTTTAAAAAAGTTTGTGCAAAACGCGGACGTTTATTTATTGCTGACTCAATCCTTTTTCACATCGTAGCCGTAATCTTTCACAAGTCCGGGCTTATCGCGCCAGTCTTCTTTGACTTTTATATATGTCGTAAGGAACACCTTGCCGCCCAAAAACTTTTCCATGTCCTTCCGCGCGAACGAAGAAACTTCCTTTATGGCTGCCCCCTGCCTGCCTATGAGTATGGCCTTATGCGACGCCTTTTCGCATATTATGTCGAGGTTGACATAGAATACGCCGTTCTCCATACGCTCGAATTTATTTATTACCACGGCTATCCCGTGCGGCACTTCCTTATCGAATTTCAAAAGTATTTTTTCACGCATAATTTCAGCGAGCATAAATTTTTCGCTCTTATCCGAAACTATATCTTCCGCTATAACCTTTTCTCCCTCGGGCATGGCGTTTACAAGAGCGTTCAAAAGCTTGTTAACATTCGTGCCCTTGCGCGCGGAAACGGGATATACGTCGCAAACAATTCCAGCCTCGTATAATTTTTTTGCGTCCTCGACAATATTTTCCTTGGGCATTATATCAGTCTTGGTGTAGGCGATTATCATGGGGATACCGAGGGAAGAATACTTCTTCATGAGCGCCGTGTCGCTCTCGGAAACGCCGCCGTGTCCGTCGTGCACAAACATGATGAGGTCGACGCCCTTTGCTGCTGTTTCCGTAGTCTTCATCATAACGTCGGTGAGATAAGTCCTGCTCTTGTAAATACCGGGAGTATCAACGAACACAAGCTGATAATTTTCGGTTGTAAGTATGCCCATAACAGCATCGCGCGTGGTTTGCGGCTTGGGGGAAACTATTGAAATTTTTTCGCCGACAAGCACATTTACAAGCGTGCTCTTGCCGGCATTGGCCTTGCCTATAACGCCGATAAAACCCGATTTCACGATAAAATACTCCTTGGCAGTAAAAATTGAGAGGCATATATGCCTCAATTAACGCACAATGCCCATCTTTCCCAATATGCGTTCTTCCTTCTCCCTCATCTCGCGCTTGTCGGCCTCTTCCTCGTGGTCGTAGCCGAGAAGATGACAAAGCCCGTGCACTATGAGATAGTGCAGTTCACGCTCATAGCTGTGTCCGAACTCCTCCGCCTGTTCATGCGCGCGTTGCTCGCAGATTACGACAGAGCCTATAAACAGCATTCCATCCTCATCGATATCGAAGGGGAAGTCAGCTTTTATCAGCGATTTGCCCCGGATATTATCGAGCGTGGGGAAAGAAAGGACGTCGGTTACGGCGTCCTTGCCCCTGTGTTTTGCGTTCAGCTCCTTAATTTCTTCGGAACTTACGAAAATTATTTCCGCCGAAAGCGGTACATCGGAGACAAATTCACCCCCGAACGCCCTCTCTACGGCGGAAAAATCAAATTGGTCGCAGTATATATGCAAATTATCCATGTTTTTTCTTGCTTACCTTAATCTTCGGATAGGCTATGCGCGAATGGTATACGCCTGTCAGCTGGGTTACTATAGTAAGTTTTATCGTTGTCAGCTCGCTCATGGTTATGTTGCAATGGTCGAACTGCTCTAAATCGAGTCTTTCCTCTATAATATTGCGCACAAGCTCCTCCACCTTCTCGGGCGAGCGGTTTGTGAGCGAACGCGCAGCCGCCTCGGACGCGTCGGCAATCATTATTATTGCCGCAATTTTCGAGGTGGGCGTAGGCCCGGCATAGGAATAGTTTTCGATGTTGAGTTCCCCGTCGCTCATCTTTAAAGCCTTGGCATAGAAATACTTTATGGGCAGGGTACCATGATGCTGCACGGCAATATCGGCAAAGAACTCCGGCAGGTGCGCCTTTTTGATGAGCATTGCGCCGTCGCGGGTGTGCGAACGTATAATGTCGACCGAAAGCTCGGGGGTAAGTTCGTTATGCACGTTGTAGTCGGTCTGGTTTTCGGTGAACATCTCGGGATTTTTGAGTTTGCCCACGTCGTGATAGTATGCCGCAGCCCTCGCAAGTTCCGAATCCTCGCCTATTGCCTGAGCGCATGCCTCGGCTATCTGCGCCACAGTCATGGAATGGTGATAGGTGCCGGGGGCGTTCTTCTTTAACCTCTTTATAAGTTTTGCCTGCTCGGAAGTAAGTTCGCGCAATCTGAACACCGTAAGCTCGGAGAACATCACTTCGAATATGGGAAGCAGGAACATATATGCCAGCACCGAGAAGAAGGACGACAGCGCACCGTATAAAAAGAGCATCATGGTCTCGGCAAACCCCTCGGTGGTAGTCGCCTCAAGGAGAGCGATAATCACCTCTATGGGGATGAGCAGTATAAACGCCATCAGCACGCTGCCTATTCTCGTCTTTATTCTCGGAGTTATGAATATGCCTATCATGCCGGTGCAGAATGTTAAAATGAGGAAATTATATCCCTCTGCCGCAGTGAGAGCGGTGACGTCGGAAAAATTATCCAGAATAAACATCTGCAGGGCAAATATTATATTTAAAAATATCGCCTCACGCCTGCCGAGCAGAGTGACTGCCGTCAGCGCAAGAAAAGCCACGGGGCGCGCCGAAACATCGACAAATTTTCCTATTAAAAACACGAAAAGAAGCGAGATTGCAAGCAACAGAAAAATTTCTGTTATCTTGCGCACGGAAAGAATGTACTTTTTATTTTCAAAGTAAAAATAACAGTACATTATACCCGAGACAATACAGAAGGATACGCATATTAAAATTATGCGTTCGGTATTTTCCCTTATGTGTTCGGCAGTTCCGCTGCCCCAATTGACCGCTATCATTATGAGGAACATGGCAAAAAGCACCGCTGTTCCCGCAAGATAAACGAAAGCGCCCAGAACATATGTCTTTTTACTGTTTTTCACCTTTTTCGCTTTCGCTCCTTTGACTATCGATTTCATAGGCGCGCACAATTTTCATTACGAGCGGATGGCGCACCACGTCTTTATCAGTCAGATGACATATGGCTATGCCCTCGATATCCTTAAGAACGCGAGTGGCATGCACAAGACCGCTCTTCTTACCTTCCGGCAAGTCTATCTGCGTGACGTCGCCCGTTATAACCATCTTGCTTCCGTCGCCCATGCGCGTTAAAAACATTTTCATCTGCTCGCGCGTGGTATTCTGTGCCTCGTCCAAAATAACAAACGCATTGGAGAGCGTGCGCCCGCGCATGTATGCGAGCGGCGCAATCTCGATAGAGCCGCGCTCCATGAGCTTTGTATATGTCTCAAGCCCGAGCATCTCCTGCAGCGCATCGTATAAGGGGCGCAGATACGGGTCGACTTTGGTCTGCAAATCGCCGGGCAAAAACCCCAACTTCTCGCCCGCTTCCACGGCGGGGCGGGTTAAAATTATTTTTTCAACCTGCTTAGATTTGTAAGCCTGAACGGCAAGACACACGGCAAGATAGGTCTTGCCCGTGCCTGCAGGGCCGACGCCGAATACGACAGTGTCGCGCCGGATACAGTCGGCATAGCGCTTTTGACCGACAGTTTTGCATCTTATAGGCTTGCCCCGGTAAGTTACCCCCACCGTGCTGCCCGAAAGTTTTAGTATATCTTTAGCTCTGCCCTCTTTTGCAAGCTCTATGCAGTAAGTTATGCGGCCGCTGTCGATAGCTTCGCCGTCGGAGGCGAGCTCGACGAGGCATTCCAAAACGTCCTCCGCGGCAGACACCTTATCTTCTCCGCCGGTCACTTCAACGTTGAGGCCGTCTACGCGCAACGTGACGTTCAGTTCACGCATTATCAGGTTGGCATTCTCATCAAAATTGCCTAAAATTTTTTGAAGCCTGTCCACGGAACCCGCGGACACTGTTTTAGTAATTTCCGCCATATCAATTTTACTCAGTCAAAATTTATACTTATTGTGTGCAGATATGTAAAATCTACCGTATAAACAACGCCCTCGGCATTAGTTTTAACCGTAAAGCTCCGCTCGGTTATTGCGCCGTCGCCGGCATACAGGGCGGCTGCGGCATATGCCGACTGCAAATTTTGCTCGCTCTCGCTGTCCGCCGCATAACTTAAAGACGCAGTACAGGAGAGCGTTGCATATCCCACCGCAAGGCAGGGCGCATTTTGGCCGTCTGCGGTCACGGAGTAAGCTGCAATTAAAGTATCGCCTGAATGCACCGTATCGCCCGATTTTACAACAGGTGTGCCGCATATGGCGACGATATTTTCCACTACGCCGCCTCTGTCGCTTATAAGCGGAGAATAATCGGCTGTCTGGGCGCTCTCCTCTTCGGTCTGAACGTCGACATACAGCACGCTGCCCCGCTTTTGCACAGAGCAAAAAACAACATTCGGAAGAGAGAGCACGCGCGCGATGAGGGCGGGTTTATTTATGCCGCGCCAGAGCATATTTTCATGCACGCCGAGCGAATACAGTTCCGCGCGCACGGCAGGAGCGAGATAAGCGCCGTTGCCCGTTATTTCCACGCGCAATATAAAGGCGTTAGAAAGGCATGCGCATGCCGCAAAAAATGCAATTCCCACAATAAGAAACGCCCTGCGCATACAGAATTTTTTAAACCTTAAAAAAGGGCTTTTTCTCTCTATGGTGATATTATAACACGGGCTTTCGAAAATTGCAAAAACTTTTTTTACCAAATTATCGGGCACGGAAAAGGTAAAATATGCGCCCTGCTTTTCGCAACCGTAAACAGGCACACCCCCGCGCGAAAGTTTTGAAATGGCCTGACGGGGCGAACAGACTATTTTTATTTTTGTAAGATTATTCAATGCTCACCCTCTCGATTGACCCTTTTACGGCAAAATCACCCTGAAAATACTCATCCGCAGAGAGTCTTTCCCCCTCTATTGTTATGATATTTTTGCCCGATATAAGCACGATTTTATCGGACGAAAGCTCGGCCACCGATTTTACGCCGCGAAAATAGGCAAGTTTTTTTGGACAGATAGTTATGGCGTGCGCCTCGTCTCCTCCGAGTTCGGAGATAATTTTTTTGATAAGGTTCATATAAAAAGATATGCGAAAATCGTAGATATAATGCGGCAAAAGTTAAAAGCGCTGCGGCGAAAAATTTCGCCGCAGCGCTTTTTTGAAAGGTTTCAATTACAGCACTAGTTCAGCACTTAAACACTATATGTAAGGCCTATATTGCCAACAACATAAGATATCGTATCACTACCACCAGTAATACGCTCTCCATCAGCTTCGACAGCGTGAGTCCATACACTACCCTGAGCCGCAGTCTTTAATCTCCTGTCCCATTTACCTGAGTTTCCATCTGATGATTGTACTCTAAGCGTGTGCTCGTCGAATGCCGTATTGCTGCTATTACTTTCGTATACATTGATATATACTACTCCCGTATATCTATGATTGTAAGCCACTCCAAAGATAGTGTCATTAGTGTGTTCAGTCGAATACGAAACTGCAACCTTATTGCCTTCATATACTTTCACCGTATAAGTCAATGAATTATTTACAGGCGAATAAGCACCGTTTCCATTATATGTCATAGTTGTGCCGCCATCATAATTCACCGTAAACTTAAACTCAAACTGCAACCTTGCATATACAATAGTACTTGTGGAAAGTGAGTCTATCGTTTCTCCGCTAAACTCTTTATTTGAATACCATGCATATAAGGAGCCCTCGCCGGCAGTTACCGAACCGCTTTCCGCTTTTGGTAATTCAGAAGTAGCATTTGAAACCGTATATGTTGAGGTGAGCTTCTGTGATTCGTTATAAGCCCAAATAGCATAGTAAGTTACAGGCGAAGTTTCGCTAAACTCTGAAGCGTATTTGTACTCATAGTCTTCGGCTACCGTTGCGGAAGTGACAAACTGATAGCTGTTGCCTGCATATTGCGCCCAACCGAGGAAGTAGTAATAATCTTCGGCAGAGGTAATAGCAGTCGGAAGCGCGCCAGATGCCACATATCGTTCGTCGACAAGGTAAACGTTGCCGCCCGCAGGAACAGCACTAAAGGTAGTTTCTCCAACGGTATAATTAAACGCCTTTTCGCTGGAAACAGCTACATAAGTGGGCACATGTTCCTGAATCACGGGTTCAATTTTAAATTCGCTACCAAATACAAGAGTAACGCGATTTTCCGTTGCGTCCTCACCGTTTATTGAAACAAGGTCATACTTGTTAGCATTATCACCATTCAGCGAAACAATCACTTCGCTTTCGGGGGCAACAAAAGTTTTGCCTGCAACAACTGCCGTTGCGCCTTCCTCATAAGTAATGTCAAGCGTGATAATCTCACCGTTATACTGTGTTGTAGTACTGTCGCCAACCGAAAGATACCATGCATTAGTCATATCATTAGTAATAGTGACTGTCACCGTCTGCCTTCCGCTTAGCGTTAATTCACTTACAGACACTTTAAAGCCGTTGATATAGTCGTAATGCTCAGCAGTATAGTTATTGATGTTTTCAAGCACGGTATCTGCAATATCTGCAGATACATCACTTGTAAACACAGTATTACTCAATCCGGCAAGAATGGCTTCATTATCCATTGCAAGCGCTTTGCTGTCGTCATCACTTATAACAACTGTATATCCGTCGATATAAGTCCATGTGCCTGCGCCATAAAGAGCGCCGCCGCTTGAACCTACGAGGTGATAACGGGTGTGAGTGCCCCAATCCCAGTAGGTTTCTCTGTTAAAGCAGAAGATATTCTCGTCGGTACTGGTTGTGCTGTTGTAATAAATACGCAACTCGGTATTTTTATCACTGTTGTCAGTGCCGCAGCCGTAGAACGGGAAATTCTTGCTTTCGTAATCGCCATCAAAACTGATGCCGTTAGGATTATAATCTCTGTTATTGCTGAATTCCACGCTTTCGGCAAGGAACACTATCGACTGAATATCCTTATTGTCGAGGAAAGCTCTGCCGCCTACCCATGTGATATTTTCGGGTACTACAACATTTTTAAGTGAATAAGCGGAATTATTTGAAGTGTTTGCAAATGCGCCGGCCGCAATTTCACTTACGGGGAAGGACGTATTGTTACCATTTACGTCCTCTGCGACTATTTCGTTGGCAAGTACAAGCACGCTGCCATCGTAATACGACTGAATTATTGAGCTGTACTTGCTATCATCCGATAAGCCGGTCACCGCATAATGCGCCCTTGAATCGCGGTCGTTTGAGCCTACGAAGGTATATTCAACGCCGTTTTCGTCGGTATAGATATAATCTATGAGTACCTGTTTGAAAGTGAGCGTAAGGTTTTCGGCCTCCGTATCGGAAGGTATTGCGATTCCGCTGTTGAGCGTGAAGCTTGAATAAGCCTCTCCGTTTCCTCCCTGATACTGATAGATTATCAGCTTGCCGCTCGTGGAGCCGCCTTCGTAGCACAAAGCGTTATTGACATCGTAGAAGTTGATGGTGTCACCATATTTGAGCGCATAGGTTGCAAGCTCGTTGTCGTTTGAATCGAGAATGACGATATTGTAATAGCCCTCTTTCAGCGTTTCGACGTAGTCATAGTCAAGTTCGCCGTCTCCGTTCGAATCTTCAACCTTAACGCCGCCTACAGTTACAATACTGTAACCTTTATCGGTCTGCGTATGGACGACCTCATCGAAGTCATAGTTTTCACCCATTATACTCTTTGCCGCAGATATTGCATTATCAAAGTAATCGGTAACAGGAGCAACCGAAGGCTGATATACAAGGTCGAGGCCAACATTTAATACATCTCCGACATTGGTAAATGCATTGAGCGAACCTATACCGTTAACAGCATTGCGGACAATGCCGATATCGAGAGTGGTGAGCGCGCCGCCTGTCAATTCTTCTATGATAGTATCGTTCATAGCCATAGCATAAGCATCTGTGATGGAAGCCATGCCGAGATTTGAAAGCAACGAATCTTCTTTGATACCAAGCTCATAGTCTGCGCCGTCGGCATTTGCGACAAAGTAACTGATGTATTTATAGAAGTATTCCAATGCAGAAACTTTGTTCTCTTCCACGGGGTCTGACAATAACGAAATACCCGAAAGCGCAGAAATATTTGAAGCCGTGCTTTGAGCGACATCTTCGTACACATTTACACTTTCATAGGTTACTTCTTCAGGGACAAGGCCTGTTGCATCGGCAAGCGCATTAGCAATTGTGTTCCAGCTGATAATGCCGCTAAGCACATTCAATCCTGTAAGCCAGCGTATCGGAGAGTCGGAGCCGCCGGAATCTTCGGCAAACAGATGGTCGATAAAGTAATCAAGGGTCATTACCCAATAAAGTTCGTCGCTGTCGCCTATGTTGCGGCCAAGGGTTATATAACCGTTGGAATAAGTAACCGCAATCGTTCCGGGGTCTACTGTCGCCGCCAAATTATCAGGGAAACCGGTAGACTGTAAATCTCCGCTCATAGAGAAATACAATTCTCCCGCATCGTCGAATCCGACAGTTATATAAATTTCATTGATTACAATATCAATATCTATTATATCAGCCAGATTCAAGTTAATCGTAAGGCTCGCGTCGTAGAAGGTATAGAGAGTAGAGATGTTGCCCTCTTCGTCCCTGTTGGAACTCAAGAATTTGTTCACATCCTCAACCATGTCGGCGACAAAGCCTATATCGATATAACCTTCAAGGTTCCCGGAATTTGAAATGCCGCCGAAAGATTGGGCACGCTCGGCACCTATCGTAAGCCATGAGCTTTCGCCCTGCACGACGGTAAGTTTAATGCTCTTATACTCTCCGCCGATTATTTCAAGCTTAGCCGTGCCGACCTGCTGTTCGATATTCAGCTCTTCGAGCAGCTTATCGATATTCAAGGTGGCAACAATACTGTTTTCGTTACGGCTGACGTTTACTATCTCAGCATAATTGAAGGAGAGAACGGCTGAAATAATGTCGGTAACGCTATCTCCTTCTCCGCCCTCATCTCCGCCGCTGTAGGTTGCGATTTGTTCAAGGCTGAGAGAGTTTGTTTCCGCCGTCTGTCCGCCGCCGATGAGGCCTGAAACGAGAGACATAATCTTGTCGTTGCGCACAATCGATATCAGGTTTTCAACAGCGCGGTAGATGTTATCGGTTGAGGCTTTAAGCTTGAGGTCGCTGAACTCAGTACCGTTTATCTCCAGAAGGTCGATATACAGCGTACGGTCATGGAAGAACACGGCCGCTTTGAACGAGAAGCCGTCCGCCTCCACTTCGAGGTCGGCCTCTACAAGCTTACCTTCGGTAAAGTTACCGCTTTCAAGCCCGTCGGCAAAGAAGAGTTTTGCATTGACATATATGCCTGCAAGCGCCTCGATTCCGCTTTCGCCGCCATTGAGAGTGACTTCGACCGAATAGGTATCGCCGCCAAGGAAGGAACCGATATCCACGCTTTCAAACGCGCCGAAAATAAATTCGTATATTGCGCGCGAGAAGCCGCCTTCGCCGTTGCCGTCATAGAAAGTATACTTGCTTTCATCGTCGAACTGAGCGCCAAGTTCTGTTGCAAGGCCTTCTCCCTCCGGAACAGATACGCTTATATCGAGCGCTGCTATATTTTCCATGCTGCCTTTCAGGGTAAGATTCTTGCCCGCACCGAAAGTTACCGTCAAATCGCCGATAATAACTTCAAGTTGATTTTCGCTGACGTTTATATCGCCTTCAAGAATTACGGGCAGAAGGTCGGAATACAGGCCGTCTATAAGGTCCGTGAGCAGATTGCCAACAGTGCCCTCTTCATACTCCGTATCGAATATTGAAAGCACAAACTTTATTATTGATAGATAATCGTCATTGTCCGGCTGTCCTTCATCTGAAGGCTCCCCTTCATTTTCGGAAAGAGTTGCAATTAGGTTTGAAGAGTTGCGCGTCAAATCAGGGTCAGGCACTTCTTCACTGTTGCCCAGCAAACTGTTTATGATATTGATAAGCCCGGTTATGTCGCTCTCCATTCCGTCGATATCGGCCTGCGTGATAATTATTCCCGTGCCGTTTACCGCAAGCTGAACAAGAGGTTCGTTATACCCCGCCGCAGCATTGTAGATAAATTCAACGGAAGTTGAAGATTTTTTCTCACTGTCAAAGCTGCTTGCAACCCGCATCTCGAGGTCGAGTGCGAGCGACTCAAGTCCGCCTTCTTCACTCCAACTTGCTTCGCCTGCGCCCTTTATGCCGACGGTAACTCCGTCAACCGTCATTTCGGCATTCGATATATCGAAGTATACCGAGCGGCTGTTTATAATGCTTTCAACCGCTGTTTTTGCATTGTTTATGAGCGTGAGCAGGGTATTCACATTGAAGTAATCACCTTTATCAGGCATTTCAATTGCAGCCGCGGGCGCGGAAACTTTGAGCTCAAGGCCGCCTTCGAGCGCGCTGCCCGTGAGCGTTCCGCCGATTATATCGCCGTTTTCGCCCCTTGCGATTTCGTAGCTGAGCTTAACATTGCCTACATTGTAGCCGTAATCTTCACCCAGAACATGCTTTAGAATATTGTCAACGTTTACAGTTGCGCCCAAGCCGCTTATATTTGACGTGATTTCGCTCGCAAATTCAACAAGATTAATTTGAAGAACTTTAGCTATTATGTCCGCAACAGCATTGCTGCCGCCTTCGCCTCCGTTATTATCTCCGTATGAAAGCAGCGCAATATCCGACATGTCTTCTCCCGTGAGAACGGAAAGATTTTCAGCAGATGAAAGCAGCGCCTGTACAGACTCAGCCGCGGTTGCAATATCGCCGTAGAGTTTAATGTCGCACGTCTTGTTGAGCAAGGTGGTTATCGCAATGTATGCCTCGCCGTAGCTTACTTCGCCTTCGGCTGCTGGCTTATTGTAGTCGTAAACTACTTCTGCATTCAGATATACCTTTTCCGTGCTGTAGAGCTTTACTTCAAGCTTCGCCAACAGCTCGCCTATGTTTACCTTGCCTGCAAGCTCAAGCGTCAGGCCGTCTATGCTTTCCCCGAGGTCTATGAGATTGTTGGCCGCAAGAAGGTCTGCAAGTGCTTCGCCCGTGAGCGTAAGGTCTACGCCTATAGTCTTGCTTTCGAGCAATGCCTGTATCGAATCTATGAGCACGTT
>CALVWW010000005.1 GCA_944368155.1 uncultured Clostridia bacterium | reverse complement strand
CAGCCTTACCGTAAGGGCCCAGTACAGTTGCGATATTACAAAATGGGCGTCAAAGGGCGGCTATCCTTCTTATCCTTATTTTGTTTCCATTCCCGGTCTCTCTAAAGACAGTCTTTCGGGAACGGTAGGCCGCGGCAATCTCAATACATCGTGGTAATATATGTTGCCATTTATTGAAATCGGCGGTAGTTACATAGATTCTTCGCTGTTTTTCTGGGGGTTCGGTATAGCAGTGATGCTTGTTGTTTATGCCGTAATCAGCGGGCGGTACGGCTTAAAATGGTACGCCGCCATTCTTTGGGGGCTTGGTCTGCTGCTTGCCGAAGTAGTCGGCGCAAAGCTGTTGTACATTGCCGAAAACTTTTCCCATGTGCTTGAAACGGGGCTAACATTCAGCGGCTTTTCATTCTTCGGGATAATGTTTTCCGTGCCGCTCTTTGCCCTGCTGTATGCAAAACTGGCGCGCGTGCCTTACGGACAGTTTCTCGATTTTGCGGCGACGGGCATACTTGTGGAACTTGTATTCTACCGCATAGGCTGTACCTTTGTCGGCTGTTGCGGAGGATTTGTGAGTTCGTGGGGTATTCCTGGAGATGACGGACTTCTGCACTTTCCTGTGCAGCCGATAGAGGCGGCGGCAGACTTGGCTCTCGGCGCAGTTCTGTTGGTATTAAAACTCAAAGGCAAGTTGCAACGTGGTGAGCAATATCTCCTGTATATGGCGGGTTACGGGGCGCTCAGGTTTATTCTGGAATTTACGCGTATACGAACAGTTTTATTTGCAGGACTTTCAATTTCTCATATATGGGCTTTTATGGCTTGCGTTGTGGGAATAACTGTGTTCATCATACGAAGAATAAAAAACAAACGAAATAGCGAACATGTTCAAACGTAAATTGAGTGCAATCTTTATGGCTGTTGTATTGGTCGCCGCAATGCTTTTTTCTGCATGTGACGGCACGGCTGAGCCTCCTTCGGTTTCGCATACGCTGATGGTTTATATTTGCGGGAGCGATTTGGAGAGCGTGCGCGGCTATGCCAGCAGAAACATTGCCGATATGCTGGAGGCTGATATTCCCGAAGGTGCAAATGTCGTCATTCAGACCGGCGGTTCGAAAGAGTGGAATGATGAGCGTATTCCAGACGGCAGGAGCGCGCGCTTTGAGTTGGATGACGGCGAACTCTCCGCTGTAGGCGGAGCGTTTGACGCCGACATGGGGGACGGCGGCACCCTTTCCGACTTTTTAAATTTTTGTAAGAATAACTATTCTGCGGAGCAATATGGCCTTATATTGTGGGATCACGGTACCGGGTCAGATGGGGGTGTGTGCTACGACGAACTATATGAGGACAGCTATCTCACACTGCCGGAGATTTCCGGGGCGATTTCAGACAGCGGGCTGTATTTTGAATTTGTCGGCTTCGATGCCTGCCTGATGGCGACTTACGATACCGTTCTTGCCCTGCACGATTATGCACATTTCCTTGTCGCCTCGCAGGAGCTTGAACCGGGTTCCGGATGGGACTATTCTGCGCTATCTGAGCTTGGTAACACCGATTTTTATGACGTGTTGCTTGAAAAATATGCCGGGAAGCAGTCGAGCACTTCATATTATACCCTCTCAGTTGTAGATTTAACGCAGACAGACAAGCTCTGTGCCCTGATGGACGACATCTGCGAGTTCATCAGTTCTTCGCCAATACAGGTTGCCGTTGCTATGGAGTACAGCATGCAGTTCGGCGCAGGTGAGCGCGGAAGGGCGAATTCCGGGCTGTACGATATGAGAATTTTTGCCTATAACCTCGGCATGAACCAAATCGACTTCTCCGATAGTATCTCTGCGGTAAATGGCAGCGCAAGACAGGACGCCTTTGGCTTGAGCATGTATTTTCCGCAGGATGCGGAGGCTCTTGCCTCTTATGGCAAGATTTGTTCCGACGATGATTACATGAGTGTGCTTAACAGCTACTTTGCAAGAGAGCCGGAGGGAGATGCCGTACAATTCAATTTGCGCGGCTTTGTATTCGACAATAAAATGTCCTTCACCGTTACAGAGGAATCGCTTAATTATGTGCGTTCGGTATCCTATGAGCTGCATATTTTCAGTGAGGAGTCATCGCAAATTTTCTTGTATTCTATCGGTACAGATAACGATATTTTTCGCGCGTCCGCAATGTTTACAGTCGATTTTGAAGGCCGCTGGGTGTGGCTTGGAGAAAGACTGCTGCATTGCAGCGTATATGAGGAGAGGGGCGGAATAACGCTCTTTTCAGCGCGCGTGCGCATAAGCGGTAAAGACTGCCTTTTACTGTTTTCCTATAACGGCAACACGTCTGCACTCTCCGCCGAAGGATATATTGAACTTAGCGACAGCGGTTCCCGGATTTTGCCTCTTGCAGACGGGCTTGAAATAGAAATTGTTTACTATGAACCTGTTTCGGGTGAATATATCACGGAGGGGGTAGCTTTATGGGGTCGGGACGAACTTTCAATCGGTTATCTCCCGGCCGGCACATATCAGGTGGTTCCTAAAATAACCGATGTTTTCGGACGGGAATATCTTGCCTATACTGCTTTTGTTAAATTTGACGGCGCCGCGGTTACGGGTATTGAAATCAGCGCAGGCTGATTTAATGCGGGGGATATAGAAAACGAAGGATATTTATTATGAAAAAGAGAATAATTTGCTTGTGCACGGCAATGGTTATGTGTGGTGTCACGGCGTTTTCCGCTGTCTGCACGCAGCCTCCCGAACCTTCGAACGGGCTGACGCAGACTGCCTACCCGCTGCAAAATCTTTCGTCTGAGTATATAGTGGAAGATACACAGCTGACTACATATTATAATGGCGACAGCATGATGCCGTATGTCGGCGTTGAGGCATTCATCTCTGCAATGGAGGGCGTTTTTGACAGTTCCGCTTTAAGAAGTACAGTCTTTGAAGAGGACAATCAATATATATTACAGAGTACGGGCGACGAAATATATATCCTTGTCGCCGATTGGCAGGAAGATACTATAACGGTAAGCAGCTATAATTTCTTTTATTCCTTCAATCAGGATACGGTTGCGACCGACTATGAGGCGCACATACAGACCGTAGCCCTGTGGAGTACTGAGGACAGTGCAATCACCTTGCAGAAATGCGCCGGATAACCGTAAACTTTTTGAACTTTGACCTCGATTATTTCTACGGCTTGAAAGATTACAAAAATATAGACTCGTTCGGAGGGGACGTGATAACAGGCGAGCTGCGTGCTAATTTACTCTCGGCCGATGCGGCGACGCACAATCAGGCATATATCGACCTGTTTCAGAAGACGTTGAACGAAATGCATACCTCTCTCATAAAACCCTCGTTCTTTGCCGGGGCCGATGCTAACTTTGATTTAAGCGGAGACAATATGGGCACGGCAATGTCCGATTATTATTCGCTCTATTATGAGCTTTCCGGTGACATGAGCAATTCGCTCGGCATACCGATAGAGTCGTCGGACGGCAGTACCATACTTTCTGTGCCTCTCGTGCGTTTTGAGGATAATACTGCTTTTGTAATATTGAACTCTTTTACAGTAGGGACTAATGACCAGATTTACAATGAGGACGGAACGGTATCAGATGACGCCCGTCAGTATGATACATATTACTTTATGCAATATGCAATGCAGCGGATAGAGCAATATGCACAGGAGAATGACATTATTATAGATAATGTCGTGCTCGATTTTACTTTAAACGGAGGCGGCTCATTGGCTGCCATGATAAATACACTTGGTTTTCTGACAAATGACCCCGTTCAATACGTGACGGGCAATTTGCTTTCAGGACAGACAAGCATAGAGTATTATAATATCGACACCGATGACGACAGCGATTATGCCGATGCGGATGCGTATGATATGTACGATTGGTTTGTGCTCACTTCACCGCTCACGTTCAGCGCGGCAAACTTATTTGCGGCTATAGTTCAGGATATGGACATAGCAACGGTGATAGGCGAACAATCGGGCGGCGGCACCTGTTCGGTGTTCACCCTCGTACTCCCCGACGGTACTACAACAAATATAAGCGGTTCTTCGGCTGTATTCCAAAGACTTAATTATGAGCAAGAAGTCGCCGTCGGCGGCGCCCTGATTGAAAGCGGAATTACGCCAGATATTGTGCTCGACAGCCAGTATTTCTATGATAATCAGACAATCATTAACGCTATTTCCGATTGGAAACAGCAAGGCTGATTAAAATAACCGGAGGAAACATATGAAAAAAATTTATTTTATAGTGCTGCCCGTTCTGGTTGCTGCGCTCTGTGTAGCTTTTGCCGCGTGCGGCGGAGAGGGAGAGAGCATCTCGCTTACGGCGTCAAATACCATGTATTCGCACGGCGAACAGACGGTTGAACTTTCTTTTTCTCCTACGGCAGGCGGCTATGTCTTTGAGGACGATATATCTGTCTCCGACGTGACAGTCGGCGAAGGGCTTGAAGGCAAAGAGGTCACGGCAGTTGAATATGTCAATGACAGTACAGTAAATGTAACCATTTCAGGCACTGTTACGGGTACGGTGGAAAATGACGGACTTCTTGGCTCTATCATAGTAGACGGCGGCATATCAGACAATGCGGTGGGAACTGCTTATGTCACAATATATACGCCCCAGATGATGGTCACGAGCGTTTCATCTTCAAATATAGGAGATTTGCATAACTTTTCTTCCATATATACGTTGCCGTATGGCTCGTTTGTTACAGAGAATGTAAATACAGAGCATATCGAGCTGCCCGATACGAACGGAACGCTCTCAGTAAGCCTTACAGAGGACGGCAACCTCTATGTCCGTGTAACTAACTTTACACCTACTGAAACAGATGTAAACCCCGTTATACATATTGCGGCTGATGTAACCACGTTCAATAAAGAACTATACGCTTTCGTCGGCGTTCCTACGCCCGGTGTTGGGAGCGGTTACGATTTAGTGTAATTGAAACAAGGATAATTTTGTTTCGTGAGATATTATTTACCATGTTGAGATGATGATGTCCTAAATAAACAGAATTACCAAACTAAAGGCAATCGTGATTTAAGAAAACGGAGGGTAACTTGATAGGTTTTCTAAAATTTAAAAGCTTTTCAATCTGGCGTTTAAAAACGTCAGATTTTTTTAATTTTTGCTTATTATGTGTGAAAAATTTCTGCTTTTGAGATTGAATTTGTGTGGCATACAGTGCGGTTTTTCATTAGTACTCTTTTGCCATGCTAAATACGGATTTGCTAAGTAAATTGGTAGCCAAGCATTTTTTATTTCTTCCCACCTGATAAATTTTTTATCGTTGTCAATTGTTACATTTTAACCGTCCATTTGTGAGATTGGGTAAAGTTTCTGCAATTACATTGTTTTACGATATTTTTACGCAGTCAAGTCATATTAAGCGCTTTTCTATTTTTCCTGTTGCACTTTAAGCGACAATTCATTCTTACAAAAAAAGTACACTTTTTTAATGCTTTATAATTGACACTGCCCTTTAAAGAGGATATAATGTTGATAAAAGAATAATAATACGCAAATATGCAAAAAAATGTCTGTTTTTTGCGGCATGGATATAATTACAATAAAAATTGCATATTTTAAAAAAGTTAAAATCAAAATTATTTCTGCGGCTTAAAAATGAAAACGGCGTATAATCAGGCTCTTTCGTTACATGCGGGTCGGTTATACGATTTATATAGATTCAAATAAAAATATCATGGCGACTGATTAAAACAGGAGGGGATAGCAAATGAAAATAAAGAAAAGAAGTATCTTTATTGCGATACTTGCGGCTATCTGTATTTTCACACTGGGAATAGCTTCGTCGCTTGTAAACCTTACGGCTTCTGCCGAGGGCGACAGGCACAATGTTTATTCCACAGTGAGCCAAATTTCGCCCGGTGTAACAGAAACTGAATACTACACAAACAATTCTGCAAATGACGACCAGGTTGTAAGCTATGCGATAACGGTCGACCTTTCGCAGAGTACTATTATCGCCGGCTACAAAGATTACGATACGAGCGGCAGCTGGGGCATGCAGACGGTGCGCGAACAGGCCGCTGCAGCCGAGTCTGCGCGCGGCGTAAATGTAGTAGCAGCGGTAAACGGCGACTTCTACAATATGGGTACGGGCCAGCCCACCGGCGTGCTTGTAATGAACGGCCAAGTCGTTAATAACGCGGCCGGCAGAAACTATTTTGCAATTCTAAAAGACGGTACTGCCGTTATCCGTACAGGCTCCCTTCAGGGTGATGAAGCCGAAGCCATCGGTGGCGCCCTTATGCTTATCAGTGACGGGGAGATTGCGGTTGTCGGAAACGACTCTTACTATACCACGAAGCAGCCCCGTACCGCAGTAGGTATTACTGCCGACGGGCAGGTGGTGATAGTCGTGGCAGACGGCCGTCAGTCGCCCTATTCAAGCGGCTATACTTATGTTGAACTGGCTGAAAAAATGCTCGAGCTCGGCTGCGTAGACGCGATAAATCTCGACGGCGGCGGTTCGACTACATATCTTGCACAATATTCCGGCACGGACGAGCTGACGCTTGCCAACAACCCTTCGGACGGGCAGGAGCGCTCTGTATCGTCGTCTCTCTTAGTGGTGTCCAATTCCGAGCCCACGGGCGTATTCGGTTCTGCAATCGTATCCCCTCAGAACGAGGTGTATACTCCGGGTTCATCGGTTGAATTTTCTGCAATAGGCGCCGATACTGCAGGTTTCGGCATGGATATTCCCGATGGCGCCTATTGGCAGGTTTCGTCTGCAAGCGCCGTAAGCGGTGAAATAACCGATATGCCTTCAGAGACCGAGGGGGAAATGGCTGCGCAGTTTGTGGCTGAAGAGGGCGTAACCGGCACGGCCGTAGTTGAACTTGTATACGAGGGAGAAGTAGTGGGCAGCGCGCAGATTGAGTTGCAGTGGCCCGATACTCTGACTATGGAGAACAGCCAGTTTTCGCTCGACTTCAGCGAGGAGACCGACTTCGGTTTAACCGCCTATTGGCAGACGCGCGTCGTGCACTTGAAGACGGGAGACCTTGTATGGGATATCGGCTCCACGGGCAATGAAGAGTTCCCTTCGATAGGTAAAATGGAAGGCGATATCTTCGTCGCGGACGCCGAAGCGACAAATGTTACGGCAACGGTTACGGCAAGCCTTGCAAATAATGCAGGCGTAACAGTCTCTGCGGAAGTTTCGGTGGGACAGCTCCCCTATGTGCTGTGGGACTTTGAAGATATAACGGATGAAGAAGGCAATGTTATTCAGACTGCGGAAGAGTACTATTCTTTCGGCGAAGGTGGAAACTTTTCAATATCGACAGCCGGACGAGGTGAAATAGCTTCGGCTAAGATAGTGGATACCAGCAACGGCGAGGTGCGCGTAGGCGAACATGCCCTTCAAATTAACTACGATTTGACTCAGGCACAGCACAACGCTACATTAGGTATATACTTCGGTACTTCTGAATATTTCGACATGCCCAACGATTTCGGTATGCCGACGGCATTCGGCGTGTGGATTTATGTCCCCACCGAAGGCTTCAACTTCTGGCTGCGTACCTGGTTTACAGGCCATAATGAAGACGGAACGCAGATTCCCGGCAACTCCTTCGGCAGCGGTTTCGGCGGCAACTTTAATGAAAATGACGGGGTTGCGCTGGAACAGGGCTGGAACTATATATATGTTGACTTCTCGGAAGCAAACAGTTACGGCGTTTCATATTACCGCTTCGGCAATCAAATGTTCAGGATGATGCTCGTCGGACCGTCCGGAACTTATACTCAGGGCTATATCTATCTCGATAACTTCCAGTTCGAATACGGCCCCAACACCGACGACCTGTATGCCCCTGAAATCAACTCGGTAAATATAAACAGCGAGAGCGGCGTTGCCCTCTCCGAAGACGAGGTTATTGATATCTCCGACGACCCCTTCTATATCTACGCTTCCTATGAGGAATTCATGGGCCTTTCAGATGAAGAGCTCGCAGAAATAGAAAACGAGGAAGTGAAAGAGAGGTATGAAAAGGCCTCAATGTATGCCACCGGAGTAAATACCGGCAATATACACGTCTATGTGGACGGTAATGAGGTTGAGCTGGGAAGTGTAAACGAAACATATCTTTTAACTTCGGCAATCAGCCTGCCCAACGGCGAGCACGAAATTACTGTAGAGGTGTACGATAACTTCCAGAACCTTGCAACAAAGTCGTATATTGTCAATGTCGGCAACGACAGCAATTATTCCGGAGTTTCGTTGCAGGGCAGCGGAAACTCTCCTTACCTCGGCGCAAACTACCTGCTCGATTTAGTGGCGGATATTCCCGAATCGGTGCAGGAAGTTACCTTTGAAATAAGGCTGGCCACCGGCTTTGAAATTGTTGCCGGTGAAAGCGTCGCCGGCTTCACCGTATCGCGGTGTGAACTCACCCATGTAAACAACAATATTTACACGGTAACCGTCACGCGCGACGGTACAGGTACATATAGCGGCGACGGTGTTATAGCAAGCTTTGCCATACCGTGCAGCACCTCGCTTATAGAGGGCTCGGTGCTCAGCTATTCGGTTGAGTCGTCCCTTGTAACATATTCCGAGGGCGTGCAGGAGAATGTTATAAACAGCTTCCATGCCGAAGACTCGCTCGAAGTGCTCTCCTATTACACCATAGACGCCGATACAATGATAGTCGGCTCCGAGGGCGGTTATATCTATGTATACGGCCCTGACGGTGTAACGCCCGCAGCCGGAGTAACTGTTACTATCGATGGTGAAGAGATAGGACAGACGGACGACGACGGCAGAATATTCACCGATAAACTTGTCGGTGCGGCAGGATATAAAACAGTTGCCGCGCATTCCGACGAAGGTTACTCCTACGGTCAGCGCGTTTACGGCGTGCTTGCGGGCGGTGCGGTAGACGAAAGCAATCAGCCTTCGGCCGAGCCGCTCTATGTGCGCGCAGTTGCAACCACGAACGGCAACAGCGAACAGAGGATAGTTTGGCTCTCCAACCCGCTTGCCGCTGAAAATGCAGCTGTGGTGAGGTATGCCACGCTTGCAGATTATCAGGCAAACGGTGAGGCGGCGTTTGTAACCTTGGACGGCAGCAGTCTGTTTATTGAGTTTTCTAACACTTATGCCGTATATGTAAATCAGGCGCTTATTACCGGACTTGAGCAGGGTACAGAGTATGTATATCAGGTAGGCGACGGGTCTATCTGGTCACAGGAGGTATATACCTTCTCGACATCGACTGTGAGCGATACAACTGACTTCTTCATTATAGGCGACACTCAGGAAGATAACCCCGACGCCATTCACGCATACGGCAATGCAATAACGAACAGCGGCATAGATTACGACTTCGCCATTCAGACGGGCGACTTTGTGGACAACGGCAGCAACTATGAGCTGTGGAGCGGAATACTTTCGCTGTTCACGCAATATTTTGACGACACCGATTTCGTTCAGGTGTTCGGCAACCATGAGTATGAAGGCAGCGACGGCAGCTATCCTGAAGCCATGAACTTTGTTCCCGACAGAGATTATTATTCGGTAACATACGGCAATGTGTATGTGGCTGTAATAAACATTTATACGGAAGAAGGGCTCAACGAGGCAATAGAATGGATAAAGCAAGACGCGGCTGAAAGCGATGCCGTTTGGAAGGTGCTCACCCTTCACAGGCCGCCTTACTATACCAACATTTCCGGCGGCAGTGAAACGGCGCATGAGCTCATTCCTTCGCTTGTCGATGAAGTTGGTTTTGATGCGGTATTCTCGGGTCACGACCATTCATATGCGCGCACCCAGCCCATGACAGGCGGCGAGGTAGATACTGAAAACGGCGCGGTATATTTTATTGTCGGCGCTGCGGAATCCGGCAGATACGGCATATACGATGACCCCGAGTTCAATTTTGCAATGACAAGCGGAGATTACAATGCACTATATCTCTCCGTGCATGCGACCGATACCGAAATGGAGATAACCGTATACAATCTCCTTGACGACGGCTCGTTCGAAATTTTCGATAGCTACACCATAAGAAACGGCTGCGCTACCGCAGGACATAGCTATACATATGTGGATGGCAGACTGGTCTGCGGTAACTGCAATTTCAGCACTCTTCCTTCAGATATAGGTTTCAGTGGATTGGTGCAGGACGAAGACGGCAGGAATGTGTTCTTTACCGACGGGCTTCCCGTTGAAAATCAGTGGGTATCTATAGGCGAAAATTATTACTACTTCGGTGAAGACGGTTTTGGTGTAGACGGTGAGCAGACTCTTCAGGTAAGTTACGACGGCAACGAATCCGGTGATATAACTTTTGTTTTTGACAATGGCATAAAAGTCGGCGGACATACAGGCTGGTACGGAGAAAAGTATTATATCGACGGCGTATTCCAGACTGGTTTTATTGAAGTCGATGGCTACTATTACTATTTGTGGACTGGTGAAGATAACAATTGGACGGGTTATGAATACGGCCAAAGGGCTCGCGGCTATAGGCAGATAGCTTTCCATATGGAAGCCGGATGGACTTGGGATACATATTTCTGGTTTGACGAAACAGATGGGCATATGCTTGGGCAGGCCTATGATGAAGACGGAAACATGATTCCCGGCAAATTTTATAATCGTGTTGCAGATGGTCAGCCTCTCTATTCATATTTGCTTGTAGAGGGCACGGGCACTAATGTCACCGCTAATCTTTATAGAATGGGCTGGATAACGGCAAGCGAATATGCAGGCGAAGCCGAGGGGAACACATATTATATCCGTTGGGATAACATGATACTTGGTGATTACGAACTTGACGGCGTTAAATATAAGTTTAACCCCGAAGGGTCGGATCCTCTCACTGATGGCACGGGTGCATTGCTTGGCAGATATTACGATGTGGCTTTTGTAAGTGAAGGCGATACTGTAGCTGAACAGGAAGTGCTCGAAGGTAATACAATAGCGGCACCGGAAGCACCTGTAAAGGCGGCGGACAGTACTATGGTAGAGTCGTATGCCTTCCTTGGCTGGTTTAACGGTGAAGAGCAGTTAACAGAACAAACAACTGTAAGCGGGGACGTCACATATACAGCAAGCTATCAGAAAGTATACAGCGAGTTGTATGACGATATAGCTGGACTTCTTGGTGCGCTACAGTCGGCGCAGACTCCTTCAGAAAAGCACCAGGCTGTTGACCGGATGACTGAACTGTATGCAACACTCACAGCGGAAAATATTTCCGACGCCGAGGCCGAAGGAATGTCGTTCGAACTTTATGAAGAGATGCTCGGCAAGCTCTACACTGTAACGTTTACAAACGGCGGGACAGTCGTTGCTTCGTATACAGTTTACGAGGGAGAAACAGTTTCGGCTCCCGCAACTCCCGCGGCACCTGCAGGCAACAGCATCAAGAGTTACGTGTTTGCGGGCTGGTTCAGCGGCACTACCCAGTTTGTTCCCGGCGAAGTGACGGCCGACGGCACATACTCTGCAAGGTTCACTACCGTCTATACTTCCGAATATAACACCATTATGCGAGCGCTCAACGCTCTTGATGCGGCGCGTACACCTGCGGCTCAGCGCGCGGCAATCGCCCGTATTCAGCCGGTATATGAGGCTATGAGCGAGCAGGAGATAGCAGACTGTGTAGCGGAAGGCCTCGACTTCGGGCTCTACCTTGAGCTTGTAGAACAGGTTTACACAGTTTCGTTCGTAGCGGACGGCGAGGTTGTGTTCACTACAACGGCACTTTCGGGCGAAACTGTCAATGCACCCGCAGACCCTGATGCACCCGCCGGCAACACTATAAAGAGCTATGTTTTCGCAGGCTGGTTCAGCGGCGGCACAGAATATACTCCTGATTTGGAGATTACCGGAGATACCACTTTCGAGGCGGCGTTTGAGACCGTATATACTGAAAGATACGAACGGCTCGCCGAGGCGTTAGAAGCAGTAGAAACGGCGGAAAACGGTTCGCTCGACGAACAGTACGAAGCACTTACCGCTGTATACAATCTGTTGGCGGAATGCAGCGAACGCGAGATAGCCGACGCCGAGGCCGAGGGCCTTACATTCGGTTTGTACGAGAATATGCTTGCAGATTACAACGGCGCCGTTGAAAGCGGTAAAGAAGATATGCAGAAAGCTGAAAATGCCGCTGCAAACTTCTTTGCGGCAATGACGGCAGTAGCGGCTTTGGCGGCTGTGGTTAAATTCCGCTTAGGGAGGTAAGCTGAAATGAAAAAAATAATAGCGTTAGTTATTGGCACACTTGCCTGCGCGGCGATGGCTTTTGCACTCCCTGCATGCGGAAGCAGTAACTTCGATACCATTACCGAAGCTTACGAGAGTGTTGCAGAAGCGACAAAAGTTGTAAGCACTATAACTGTCGAAAGGGGCGATTCGCTGCTCAACAGCAGAGAGGAGAGCTACGAAAAGACAGAAAGCGGTTATTCACTCGTCGTTACCACCACGGTGCGCAATGAAATAGGCTCGGGCGACGGCATGTTCACCGTCACCGAGAGCGAGCCGCAGACCGTTTCTGAATCGGATGTGTCTTTCGGCGAACTGCCTTCAGAATCATCCTTTTCAGATATCACGTATACCGAGTCGGACGGCGGCCTCACAATGACGGCTACGGTGCCGGCGTCGGTGCTTGACCTCGGTTCCGAAGATGTGACGGGAGATATCGCCTGCACAATAGAGGTAAGCGGCGACAATTTCATGTCGCTTATCATGGAATACAGCACGCCTGACGGCAATATTGTTACCATAGCTTACATATACAGCTATTAAGTACTAAAATCGGGAGCGGTGCCCGAAATTCGGGCACCGCTCCCTTTTATAGATTTTTTGTTGAAAAAACAATTATAAAGGAGAAGGCAAAATTATGTCCGAAAAAGTGTTGTCGGTTATCATTCCGGTTTATAATACAGAAAAATGGCTTCGCCGATGCCTTGACAGCATACTTTGTCAAAGCTATAAAGACATGGAAATTATATGTGTTGATGATGGCAGTCTGGATGGTTGCGCTCTGATATTGCAGGAGTATAAAAAGAAAGACAGCCGTATTACTGTATTAAAACATGAACACAACAGAGGGCTTTTTCGGGCAAGAGTGACCGGTATGCTTGCTGCCAGCGGAAGGTATATTGCCTTTGTCGACAGCGACGATTATCTTTCATGCGATTGGTTCAGGCCACTTATTTTAAAGCTTGAAGAACAGGGGGCCGACATGTGCCTCGGCAATACTGTAAATGTGAACGAAAAAGGCGAAAAAACTTATTATAACTATTACCGTAGTTTCAATCGCAACAGAAAAACTTTGTATAGTCCGGAACTCGCTTCAGATTTTTTCGCACAGGCAGGGGAATGTTTTATATGGCATACAGTATGGAATAAAGTTTATTCTGCAGAACTTATCGAGCGTGCACTGCCATACTTTGAAGCAATGCCGGAACCTCTTGTAATGGGAGAGGATATAGCTTTTTCCTCGGTATTTTATTCTCTTGCAAACTCCCTCGCTTTCTGTGATAATGACTGCTATTTTTATTTTCGCCATAGTGAAGCATCTACGAGCGTAACTTTACCTAAAAATAAAATAGTTAAAAACCTTTCCGATATAGTTCG
Source organism: uncultured Clostridia bacterium (assembly GCA_944368155.1). GTDB lineage: Bacteria > Bacillota > Clostridia > Christensenellales > Borkfalkiaceae > Coproplasma. The sequence goes on along the minus strand of CALVWW010000005.1, from coordinate 61,286 downwards.
GGTTTTTAATTTTATAAAAAAATTTCTTGTTGATATCAATAAATTTGCCGATTTACAGGCAGATTATGAAAAGTTTAAAAATAAGTACTATATTATATGGTCAGGGAATATTCAGGCTGCCGGTTGTGCTAATGATGGCGATGTAAAACGGCTGTTTTTTGAAGGATTCGGCAAAGCAACTCTTGCTGTACCTTCAGAGGAGGAGTTTTATTTTTATGAAGCCTCTACCGCATGGGACGACGGACTTGAAAAAATTAAGAATTCGATACTTTCAGAATATGCGGAGTATATAAGTTTTGATGTATTTGATACTTTGATTCAGCGCCCCATTTGGGAGCCTTCAGATATTTTCTTATTAATGGAAAATGAGTGTTTGGAAATACCGGCGTGGTTTTCTGAAGTGAGAAAATTGAGTGAACACAATTGTAGGAAGCTTAAGCATATTGCTGATAGAAAGGTAGAAGATATAACTCTTTCTGATATATACGCTTATATGGTAAAAGAGTTTAATATATCAGAACAGACTGCCGAAATGCTGATGGCAAAAGAACTCGATTTTGAATTGAATTTATGTTATTCGAGAAATGCCGGGCAGGAACTATATCAGCTTGCTATTGCCGCAGGGAAAAAAATTATTCTGATATCAGATATGTATCTCGGCAGCGATGTGATTGCGGCAATATTAAGCAGGTGTGGCTATCTTAAATATGAAAAGTTGTTTGTTTCCTCTGATTATAAGAAACTTAAGGCAACAAAATCGCTTTATAACGCAGTTACAGATGCCCTTAATACATCTTCTTCACATATACTGCATATCGGCGATAGTTTGCAAAATGATGTAGAAATGGCGCGTGCGGCCGGCTTTGATACCGCTTATCTGCCTAAAGCAACAGATGTATTTTGCAACAGGATAAGCAGTATTTATACGGGAGATGCTTTTAAGGATATATATTGCGGAAATAACTTTTTGTTTGACAGCCGTGAATTTATAAAACAGTTGCCTCTGCGCTGTGCTGCTGCAGTGGTTGCGACAAAAATGTTTGATAATCCTTTCCGCTCATTTAATCATAAATCTATGTATAATGCCGACCCTTATTATGTTGGATATATGGCGCTGGGAATGCATGTTTGGGGAGTGGCTAAGTGGATTTATGATAGCGCCGTCCAAAACGGCTACAGTACGATAATCTTCCTCGCCCGCGATGGGTATATCATAAAGCATGCATTCGATACTATTTCCGCAACGGCGGCGGCAACTGGCGGGCAGTTTATCGCCAGTGAATACTTTTGCGCCACACGGCGGGCGCTCTTCCCGTTTGCAATTAATAAACCCGAAGATCTTTTAAATTTGGTGGAAATGACAGATTACCGCAATCAGACGCCTGCAGAGATACTCGATTGGTTTGCTGATTGTTGCGATGATATTACGCCGGAGATTGCGGAAGAATATTTAAACAGCGGCATAGAACTTGAACAGAAATTTTCATCTCTTGCCGACTTTGTAAGATTTCTTGAAAAGATGGCGCATCTATCGCTTAACCTTAAAAAAAATGAAGCACACAGAGCTGAGGTTGCCGCGGCGTTTGCCAAAAAATTTTCGGGTAGGTGCGCAACTTTCGATATCGGTTACAGCGGCAGATTACAGGCAATAATCTCTAATCTCGCAGGCAGACCGGTAGATGTGTTCTTTATTCATGATAACGGTTACCGTACGGATAAAATTGCTACGGCACATCATTACAATAAACATTGTTTTTATAATTTTTCACCATATGTTTCCGGCGTAGTGCGTGAGATATTCCTCTCTGAACAGACGCCGTCGTGTGTGGGATATTGTGTGAAAGACGGAGAGCTATCATATATTTATGATAAAAATCATCCGGTAAGCTATGGCGAAAGATATGCAATAAATGAATTGCAGCGCGGGACATTAGACTTCTGTGCAGATATGACAAAATTTTTCGGCCGTAGTATGCAAAAATTTAGTTGCCGCCACACGGAAGTTTCGGTGGCCTTTGAAAACTTTTTTATTAACGCTACAGATTTTGATTTTGCTGCTTTCAGCAATACTTGGATTGAAGATAAATTATTCGGCGGATATGATAAACGGAGTTTATATCAGACTTTACTGTGGTATTCGAGGGAGACTCCAAGCAATAATAAAGCGGTTGCAAGTAAAACTTCTCAGCTAATTGCAAAGTCAATGATTGGCCGAGCTGTTTTTTACTTACTATACGACAGGAAAACATTTATTAAAAAACTTAAAAATAAATTACATATCAATAAAAGGAAATAAAAGTTGCGTATGGAGAACCAAGACTTTCTCTTTAATGACATTGATGTGAAAAAATATAAAATGTCGGAAGCGGATATTATTCCGTACTACTTATATTTCAATCTATATAAAAATTGTTTGGCAAAAGATATAAGACATCGGCATTATAAAGTTAACAACGACTTCGTGCGTAAATATGTGCTTAGTTCTGGTGCTGGTGTGAGTGAAAGTTTATGGTGTTCGCCAAGTAGTTTTAATGATTCCGGAGTACTTCTGATAGGTGATATGCCTGTTGCAGACGGCGACCCTAACGGTACGGTAACTGTGCGCCTTTTAGATAGTTCTGAAGAGCAGTATTTTTATATATGTGATGCAGATATCATGTATGCTGTTTATCTCGTCGGCGAGGCATTACTATTAAACACTGTAATTTATGAGTTTGTATATAATATAAACGGTACGGAAAAAATTGCCTTTAGCATGTTTTATACCAAGAATAAACATGCGCTTATATCAGCCTCTGCTTTACAGGGGTGTGTAAAGTTCGGTGATTGCGACTGCATTCTTTCCTACAAAGTTGTAAGTCCGTATGAATATTTCTTATTTACGAGCGGCAATTACGCAGCAACGTTCTTTAAAAATAAGCGGATGCTTGGAGATTTTGTGTGCACGTTAGCCGAATATATTACCCCCACGGAAGGACTTAAAATTCTCGATAAACGTTCCGTTGAATTGTTTAATCAAATGTATAACGGTGATGACCCGCTCACTTTAAGTGAAAGGAAACTTTTTTTTCGCGAAATGTCTGCCTCTTCAGGAGCTCTCTCGTATACGCAGTGCGGCAGCAATTTTTTGCTTTCAAAGTTAAAGGAAATATGCGTAAAACTTGGGATAAAGTATTGGCTGTATTACGGCACATTGCTTGGAGCAAAAAGGCACGGCGCCTTTATTCCGTGGGATGACGACATAGATGTTGGGCTTATGCGTGCGGATATTTACAGGCTGGCCAGCTATCTTAAGGATGATAATTATTTTTCTGTAGATGTGCTGTATAATACTGAATGGGCTGATAGGGTTTATAAATTCCGCTTTAAGGGAGATTATCTGCCTGTATATGTCGATTTGTTTCCTTTTGATTATTGCCGCGGCGATTCAGCGGAGATTTGGCACAATTTAAAAAAAATCAAGGGAGAAATGGTGCGTACATTCCGTGAATACGAAGAACGTACCGGTAACAGGTTCCGTAAAACATTTTATATCCCGCAACAGCAAATGAAGGAGGTAGATGCCCTGTTTGAAGATTTTGGCCAAAAATCTAAAAAACTTTTAGGCATTGTTGAGTGTAAGACTGAAAAAATCGTGTATGGCTACGACAGTGTATTTTTATCTGATTGGTTGCAAGTATTTGATTTGAAAGAAGTACAGCCATTTGAAAATATTAAATTTAATGGCGAAGAACATCCTGCATTTAAGAATAGCGATGAAGTGTTAGTAAAAAATTATACTGCGCCGTATACGCTGCCGAACGATATAGTGTCGCACAGGCATACCGATAGAATGTCGCCGGCGAGCATAGCCCGCCTTGAGGAATTAATGAACAAATTAAATAATTATAAATTTTAAACTAAATGTGTATGAAAATTTGCAAACGAGTGGCGCTATGCTTATGCGTGCCTATACTTATATTTGCCTATTCAGGTTGCATGGCCGATGAGACAATCCCGGGTAATGATACAGGTTCTTCAAATTCTTCTGGGGATGAGAGTGGTATTGTACTGCAAACATACAGTGGAGCGACAGTTGATTTGTGCATGGGCACGCTGAGAGAATATCTTGAACTGGAAGACGAGAACGAGCAAGCGGCATTTCTCTATGACAATTTATATGTGGGACAGGACGGTCAGGCCCCTGTTTTTTGCTGGAGCGACGATGGCAGTCAGAGTTATACGGTGTATTTTGCCGATAATGTACAATTTGAAGACGCCGTTGCGATAGTTTCGCAAGATGAGGTACTGGAAGATGCCGGCTTTTTTATTCCAGGGAAGACATATTACTGGAGGGTCGAAGGTGATAGTGGCCTTTCTTTAACCGATAATTTTACCACGCTCGATGAGCCGCTGCGATTTATCGAGGCTGAAGGGTCGCATAATATAAGAGATGTAGGTGGATGGCAGACTGCGGCCGGTGAAAAGGTAAAATATGGAATGTTGTATCGCGGAGGGCAGCTCAACGGATATGCGGGAATGTCTGCTATGACTGAAAATGGTAAATATATATTTAACGATGTGCTTGATATAAAGTCGGAGCTCGACTTGCGCACATCCGGCCGCGACGACGCAGGACAAACTTCCTGCTGGTGGAATGAACAATGCAACTATGAAAAAATAGCTTTTTCGCAGTATTCATGTATTATTCCGGAATATGATGGGTATGATGGTATAAATGCCGGCTTTGTAAAGGAATCGCCTTCGGCAATTAAAAAAATATTTAATTTTCTAAGCGATGAAAGTAATTATCCCATATATTTTCATTGTAATTCTGGCGCTGACAGAACTGGCACTTTGACTTTTTTAATATTGGGACTATTGGGCGTTTCATATGATGATATTACACGGGATTTCGAGACAACGTCATTTACCTACTATGGTAAGCGCTGGCGCAGCAATATAGTTGACGGTAAATTTACACCAGATGGCATTATGCAGGCAGACAGAGATAATTTTGTCTCATGGGGAGAGATGTATTCACTGTTTATGGAATATTATGCTGAAGGTGACGGAACACTTGCGCAAGCAATTGAAAATTACCTTTTGAATGTATGCGGCGTCGACTGTAAAGATATTATTTCATTTAAAAATATAATGCTTGAGCAAGTTTAGGGGTGAAAATAATGAGCGATAAGTGCGAGGAATATATTGATAAAAATGACAGATATAGCGAACAAGAAGCTGGAGCGATACTGTCAAAATTAGATAATAATTGCACTCCTTTACCGTTAATTTTCAAAGAGCTTTATGGAGCGCGCAGAATTGTTTTCTATTCGTCCGAACCGTTATGCCGTCGTTTTATACATTTGATTAACGCATTTCTTTTCTATTATAAAGAAAGTATCATTTTTTGTTCTGATGAGAATTTTGTTTTTTCCGGTGGAGAATATGAGTGGACTGAAAAATTTTATGAATTGAAAAATATTAATTTCTTGCCTGGCGATATGTTTTTTGCCTTTGATTTAAATTGCCGCAAATCTGTTATTGATTGGGTAATGAATCAAAACATTAAAAAATTAACCGTGGAAGTTTTTAGGAAGGCTTTTATAGGGTCATTAGTGTACTATGTGTTCAAAATAAGGCCGCTTAAAAATTTTGTTGCACTTAATCCTGGCGTTAATGTTGTGCTTATAGATAATTTTACTCCAGACTATGAAAATTTAACAGCTTGGGAAAAATATTTATTTGACAACAAACTTATGCGGGAGAATATGACAGAAAAATTAAAAAACGGCGAGGACCCATATCCGGAGGGAATGTATTCTCAGAGATACAGTACACAGGAATTACTCTCAATGCATGTTGTGCCTGATAGAGTTATAGATTCCCGTGGTGTTTTTGCAATTAAAGATTATTCATCAGAATATGTTAATACTTCGGGAGGCGTACGTGTCACTTGCGGACAGCCTTCTGTATTTAAGAGAACAATTCATATATTTGGCGGCTGCGGTTTTTTCGGAGTGGGTGTTCCGGATAGTTCAACTTTTGCCTCAAGGCTGCAAGATTTGTTCAACATAAATGCTCCGCAACAGGCAGTCAAGGTTGTAAATCACGGAAGTTTTATTTGGGGACAACATGATGCCATGTGGTATATGATAAACGCAGTCGCTTATAATGTCGGCGATATTGTTGTTATCCCATACAATCAGAAGTGGGCTCAACGATATTATAAAAATATTCCCGCCATAAGGTATGCAGATGTTACGGCACGTGATAATGTGGAAATATTTAACGATATGTGGCATCCAAGTGAACCGGGTCTTAAAATTTATGCGGAAAATTTATTTAATTTTTTTAAAGAAAATAATTATTTAAACGATATACCACAAACTTCGGAAATTAAGCTGTGCAGGCCTAAAATTTTTGGTGTTCCGCCCTTTGCAGATGCAGCGTCTGGTAATAATGCCTATAGTTTAAATCGTGAAGAAGATACCGAAGGGTTAAAAAAATATCTTGATAAAATATTGGTTTATAAGAGGAATATAGGCGCGATTGTAATGAACTGCAACCCGTTTACTCTCGGGCATAGATACCTTGTTGAATATGCCGCATCAAGAGTAGAGCATCTATTTATTTTTGTGGTTGAAGAGGATAAGTCGTTCTTTACTTTTGAGGACAGAATTGAACTTGTACGAAGTGGTACTGCCGATATTCCAAATGTTACTGTTTTACCAAGCGGCAAATTTATTATTTCATCCTTGACTTTCACTGATTATTTTGGTAAGGCCGAACTGCAGGACAAAACGATAGATGCCACGCTTGACCTTGAAATTTTTGGTAGAAATATTGCGCCCGCCTTGGACATTAATATACGCTTTTTGCGCGAAGAGCCGCTGGATAATGTTACAAGACAATACAATGAGCAGATGAAAATCGTTCTGCCGAAGTACGGCATAAAAGTTATCGTTGTGCCTCGTAAAGAATTTGACAACAAAGTTATCAGCGCTAGTCGTGTTAGAGAACTTCTTAAAGTTAACGATTTTACTTCAATAAAACAACTTGTGCCGGGTACTACGTTTGAGTATTTGGTTAATAAATTTAAATGTTAAAAAATTAAGAGCAAGTTAATAATAAAATATAGGGGTTCCGATTAAAATAAAAAGAGATTTCTATATTTTATTTTTCACAGTGTGATGGAAGCTGCATTGAATTTTTAATCGACTCTTATATGACTATGCATCAAAGGGGTGCGGGAATAAGGTGCATTTGTTTCATAACAGGTAAAAATAAGATATCTATGCATAAATCTCCCGGGCGGCGCATACAATGCGCAACCCGGGAGATTCTTTGTGCTTTAGATTAAAAAATCTCCGGTTTTTTAATAACCCGCCGCGCATTTTTGCAAAATGCGCGGCGGGAGGGCGTGATATAAACGGCTATTTAACGCTGACAGGCGGGGCACAATTCGCCCCTATGAATTCTATTAAGTTGTATGAATATTTTTTTACAATTTGTTCACAACTTACAGTTGATTTTTACTTGCGCGCGCAATACATTAATATATATTGACATGATTTAAAGCATAAAATAGTCAATTTCGAAATTTATTGCTGTCCCTTCGAAAGCTCCGCTGCCGACATGCGCGGCTGACGGAACTGCAACATAAGCAAGCGATGTGCAACAATAGAAAGCTTCCGTACCGATTTCTTCGACAGTGGCAGGCAGGCTCACCGAGGTAAGGTCAGCGCAGTTCGCAAACGCACTGTCGCCTATTTCGCGCAGAACTGCGCCCTCTTCAAACCCGACAGCTGTAATTTTCGGGCTCTGTGAGGCAATCAGACAATAGAATAAGCCTGACGGTATGCGTTCGACATCTGCGCCGAACGTTACTTTTATACCTTCGCCCCCGCTTCCCGCGCCTGCAAATATCCCGACCACACAATCTTCTGCAGATACAGCTTCATAGTCAATATTTTCAAGCGATGAGCATGCTCGGAAGGCTTCTTCGCCGATTTCTTTTACCGAAGCGGGGATATTGACGCTTTTTAAAACAACGCAGCTTTCAAAAGCGCGGCTGCCTATCCGCACTATATTCTGGCCGAGCCGCGCTTCAGTTATATCTGTGTTGCCCGCAAAAGCGCCGTCGGAAATCTCTGTAACTGCAATACCTTCGTACTCAGCTGGAATTATCAGTTCATTCACGCATATTCCCGCTTCAATACCCGTTACGGAATAATAACCGTCGTCATTTAACTCATACTTTATCCCTTCTGTCGGAGTAGGTTCCACCGGTTCGAGTTCGACTCTGTAACTGTCGCCGCAACGGGTACAGGTATATTCAGTATATCCGCTTTCCGACTCCGTAGGTTCTACAGTTCCGCTCACTTCATAATTGTGGCCGAGCGAAGAAGTTTCGCCGTCGGTAAAGCAAGCGCCGCAATCCTGACAGCGGTGTTCGGTGTAGCCGCCCTCCGTGCACGTCGGCTCATGCACATACGATTCATACCTGTGCCCGGCAGGCGAAGTTTCTCGCGTGGTATTCTCATTGCAACGCCCGCAATAGCTTATTTCCTCTCCGCCTTTCTCACATGCAGACGGAGTTAAAACTTTCCATTCTCCGAAATCGTGGCCCAGACTTTCGACAGGATTATCGGAATATGCATCCCCGCAGGCCGAACACTCGTGCAGGGTATATCCGCCGTTTTCACAGTCGGGCGCAACTACAGTTTCCGTATAGCTGTGCCCTGTACTTACTACAGTTTCCCGCTCATAACCGCCGCAATGCGAACAGACGCGCTCGCGCAGTCCGTCCTGAGTGCAGGAAACTTCTGCCACAATATACCACCCGCCGTAACTGTGTCCGAGCGGAGCCAGCTCCCTGTATTGTTCATCGCCGCACGTATCGCACCTTGCCGTCTGAAGTCCGCTGTCGGTACAGGAAGGTTCAAGCGTCGTTTCCCATTCCCCGTAACTGTGCCCGGAGGGAGGTATTAATGAATTTTCTACAATATATTCATCTTTGCAACGGGTGCACACATTGAGCGCATACCCCTCCGTCTGACAGGTGGCAGGCACGATAGTTTGAACATAGTCATGCCCCAATTGTTCTGTAAAGTCGGTCTTATAGGAATCTTTGCATACTGAACAGATATATTCGTTGTATCCTCCCTCCGTACATGAAGGCGCTTGCACAACGCATTCATAACTATGTCCCGAAGCAGGCACTTCCTGTTGTTCATTTGCGCCGCATACCGAACACTCACGCACCTTCAGTCCGCCGGACGTACAGCCGGCGGGCGTTGCCGTCTGCCAGTCGCCGAACGAGTGTCCGGCTTTCGGAGTATATGAACCGTCCTCCACTTGCTGATGACCGCAACCTGCGCAAACGAGCAGCGTATACCCTTCGGAAGTACATGTCGCCGGCACGATAGTCGCGGCATATTCATGCTCCGATTGCGCAGTATAGTCGCTGATATAACTGTCTTTGCAATTTTCGCATTTGTATAAGGTAAAGCCGCCCTCAGTACATGAAGGCGGCTTTATGGTTGCTATATATGAATGTCCCAGCGGGGAAATTTTTTCATATTCAATTTTGCCGCAGCGCTCACAGCTGCGGGACTGCTCGCCTTCGGCATCACAGGAAGGTTCGGTTGTAGTCTCCCAATCGCCGTAATTATGTCCAAATGCAGGAACAATCTGACCGTCTATGTAACTGTAACCGCAATCTGCGCAGGTATATTGAATATATCCGTCCTCCTCACAGGTAGCTTCGGAAACAGCCGGCATAAAGTTATGGTCGCCAGCGGGTATAACAATGCTTTCCATGTAGTCGCAGACAAGGCAGCGGCGTATAAGTTCGCCTTCGCGCTCACATGTGGCTTCGGTCACTACCGTCCAATCGCCCATATCATGGCCGTATGACGGAGTGTATGAACTCTCGTCGATATACGAATTCCCGCACACCGCGCAGGTAAAGAGCGTGTACCCCGGGCGTGTGCAGTCAGCGGACACGGTGCTGCTCACATATTCGTGTCCGGCAGCCTCAGTTAATACTTCTTGTGCGGTAAGTTCTTCTAAGGCAGAATTGTCTGAAAACAATTTTCTGCAGTCTGTGCATTGCCAATACGCAATATTGCCGCCGTTTTCGCAAGCGGCGGCAGTTTCCGGCACATATACAAGAGTATGTTCGTGTTTGTCTTCAGACGAACCGTCTTCGGGAGGAATATCTTCCGAGGGTTCATCGTCGGACGGGTTGTCGTCTTCAGGCGGCTCGGGGTCATCGCCGTTGTCCGGGACTTCGCCGTCATCAAGAACTTCATCGTCGTCATCGTTGCCTGATACAGGCTCTGACGGACGCTCTCCCGTTCCCGGCAAAACAATATCCGTCGCACCTGTGTCAGCCGAATCACCCTCTTCACATGAAGCCAGAAAGGCAACCAGCCCGCAAATCACGACGGACAGCAACAAAATTAAAATCAGTTTAATTCGCATGTGGGTTTCTCCTTTGTAAAAAATATCCGCACATGCTTACGCATACCCACGCCCCGGCCGCAAAAGCATGTGCACAGCATATCAATTATAACATTAATTAAAAGTATAATTCAAGTGCCGATATAAAAAAGTTAATATTTTTTTGTATATTTTTTAATATTAAAAACAAGTGCAATGTGTAACCTTTTATGTTTTGCGTTTGTATTTCAGCGCAAAAACTATGTGATACTTGAAATTCCATCTGCAATGTGATAAGTTGTTTTCAAAATCTTCTATGAGTTTCTCCGTGTTTTTAATTTGCATCTGACACTCAAATTATAGCACGGAGTTTTTCTTTGTTTAACGGCGCAGCCTATTTTTGACCACCAGTTTTATCAGAGGCGGTTACTTTTCCCGTTTCAATAAAATTTCGGGCATTTTTACATATAACAGTTTTGTAAACTATTATTGACAGATGGATAAAGCGGTGCTAAAATAATATGGTAAGGATACCATATTGTTATGCAGATAAAGGACATCGCCGCGCTCGCAGGCGTCGGGCACAGCACCGTTTCGAGATATCTTAACGGCGGCTACGTCAGCGAAGAAAAGCGCGAAAAGATAAGAAAAGTGATAGAAGAGACGGGCTATGTGCCGTCACAGCAGGCCAAGTCGCTGCGAAGCAAAGTGACAAGGCAGATAGGCGTAATCATTCCCAAAATAAACTCAGATTCCATCTCCCAGATGGTTTCCGGCATATCGTCGGTGCTCAACGGCGAGGGCTACTATCTTCTCCTTGCCAACGTAGATAACGATGAAAACAGAGAGATAAATTATCTCGAGCTGTTCAACAACGCGGGTATTGTAGACGGCATAATTTTAATAGGTTCGGTGTTTACGCCTAAGCATGAGCGCGTTATGGAGAACATAAAACTTCCGTTTGTGATACTCGCCCAGTACCACGAGAAATATTCGTGCGTCTATCACAACAATGTCGCCGCAGCCGAGAGCATTGCAAAAATAGTGGCGGAGGGGCGCCGTCATCCGGCGGTCATAGGTACAAGGCCGGACGACCTTTCGACGGGACGCGACAGGAAGCAGGGTTTTTTAAAAGCGCTTGGCGCCGTCGGCATAGACGGATACTGTGAGGAGATAAGCAGCTACAATATGTCGGGCGGGCATGAGGCATGCATGCGCCTTATTGAAGCTCATCCGGAAACGGACGCGATATTCTGCGCCACCGACCATATTGCCGCGGGCGCGCTTGAGTATCTGAAGTCGGCCGGCCGCCGCGTACCGGAGGATGTTACACTCGGCTGCGTGGGGGGAACAGAGATAATCGACGTATGTTCTCCCAAGATATCGTGCGCCAATCTCGATTACTTCGGCGGAGGAAAGATAGCCGCGTCGCTTCTGCTCGAAAAAATCAAGGGGGCGACCGAAATAAAGCATATTCAGACGGACTTTATCATCCAGCGCAAACAGACGACGTGAATTTTTTGAAGCGTTTAATGCGCAAAGCATGGGGCCCCCGTCTTTAAGAGCCGTGCAAAAGCGGCTCTTTTCTTTTGCGCTGAAAAATGCGTAACATTTGAAATATTTTGCCCCAAGGCGCATTATTTTTGCCTGAAAGCACAAAAATGTTACTATATAAAATTTTTTGATTTTTTTTATCAAAACTATTGACAAGCAAATGTGATAGTGTTACAATGTTTGCGGATATGGGAACGATACCATAAATTTAAATGGGAACGATACCATATACAGCGAAAAATGAGCGTCAGGAGGGAAAGATGGACTACAACAAGGTTGCCATAGATATTCTGGAAAATATCGGCGGCGGGAAGAACGTTGTCTCGGCGGCACACTGCGCCACAAGGCTGCGCCTTGTCATCGCAGATAACAAGCTTGTCAACAAATCAAAGCTTGAGAATATCGACGGCGTAAAGGGCGTGTTCGAGGCCAGCGGTCAGCTTCAGGTCATCATAGGGACGGGCACGGTAAACAAAGTTTACGACGAGTTTTTAAAGGAGGGAGGCATAGAGGCGGCCACCAAAGAGGAAGTAAAGCAGGCCGCCGCTAACAAGCAGAACATATTTATAAGACTGATAAAAACGCTGGGCGACGTGTTTGTACCCATAATCCCCGCAATCGTTGCGTGCGGCATTCTGATGGGACTTTTGGAGGGACTCACGCAGATACCCGCTCTTTCGGGCATGACGGAGAACAACTTCTATGTGCTCTTCCACGCAATCTCCAATGCGGCGTTTGCCTTCCTGCCCGTGCTAATTGCGGTATCGGCCAGCAAGGTGTTCAAATGCAATACCCTTCTTGCCGCGGTGATGGGCATAATTATGGTTCATCCCGACTTTCTCAATGCATGGAACGCAGGCGCTGAAAACGCCTCGGAATATATTTTGTTTGCGATAGGCGATTTCGAGGTGAAATTAATGGGCCTGCAGGGACACGTAATACCTGTCGTCCTCTCTATCTGGATAATGTCCCTTCTTGAAAGGCGCCTGCACAAAGTAGTTCCCGCGGTAATCGACCTGTTCGTAACTCCGCTCGTAACTCTTCTCGTAACGGCAACGGCAACTATGCTTGTCATCGGCCCCGTCTTCAGCACGGTTGAAAACTGCGTGCTCGACGCCTGCGAATGGTTTATCCACATTCCTTACGGTTTCGGCGGCCTCATCATCGGCGCAGTGTATGCTCTCACTGTCGTATGCGGCCTGCACCACATGTATAACGCAATCGAAGCGGGCCTCATTTCGGCTACAGGTTTCAACCCGTGGATGCCTATAGCTACCTGCGTAAACACCGCGCAGGGCGCCGCCTGCCTTGCGGTTGCCGTTAAAACCAAAGACAAAAAGCTCCGTTCGGTTGCCTATCCCGCCGCGCTCTCGGCCTATCTCGGCATAACCGAGCCCGCAATCTTCGGCGTAAACCTGCGCTTTAAAAGGCCGCTCATCGCCGGATGTATAGGCGGAGCGGTAGGCGGCTGGCTGGTTGCCCTCCTCGGCGTAGAGGCCAACGCATACGGCGTTACGGGCATATTCGGCATACTCATCACCATGTTCAATCTGAGGAATCTTCTGTTATACCTTCTCGGCATAGTTGTTGCGTCTGCAGTGGCCTTTGTGGTATCATTCTTTTTGCACCACGACCTCGAGGCGCTCGCCGAAAACGAGATAGCCGCCCCTGTAAAGGGCAGGGCCATTCCCCTCTCCAAGGTGAATGACGCCACATTCTCGCAGGGCGTTCTCGGCCGCGGCATGGCGGTAATTCCCCGCATGAACATATTTACGGGCAATGCGGTGGTCTATGCTCCCTTCGACGGAGAGGTTTCCACGCTGTTTGAAACGCATCACGCCATAGGCCTCACGGGCAACGGCGCCGAGGTGCTCATTCACATCGGCATTAACACAGTCGAGCTCGACGGGAAACACTTTACTCCTCTCGTAAAGGAGGGCGACAAGGTGGTGCGCGGACAGCCGCTCATCAGATTCAACGCCCGTAAAATCAAAAAGGCAGGCTATGATATAACCACTCCCGTAATCGTCACCAATTCCGACGATTATACGGAAGTAAACATGCAGCAAAAACCCTATACTCATCTTGAAACAAAGTGTTTGATATGCGTAAAATAAATTATAAGTGCTCTGCACATCTTATGCCCCGCCGCGGCTGGCTTAACGACCCCAACGGCCTGTGCCTTTATAAAGGCGAGCGCCACATATTCTTTCAGTCGGCGCCCGAATATCCTGCGGCAGGGCCGAAGGGCTGGGGACACTATACGACGACAGATTTTAAAAATTATATCTTCCGTGGAATGGCGCTTGCGCCCGATAACCCGCTCGACAGGGACGGCGTATATTCGGGCAGCGCCATAGAGCGCGGGGGTACGCTCTACCTGTTCTATACGGGCAACGTAAAGCAGGCGGGCGACTTCGACTATATAAATTCGGGCAGGCTTGCCACCGTATTCTCTGTCACGACTGACGACGGAGTGCACTTTTCGGAGAAGAGAATTATTCTCACGAATGCCGACTACCCCGAATACTATTCCTGCCACGTGCGCGACCCCAAAGTGTGGGAAGAGGACGGCAGATACTTCATGGTGCTCGGCGGCAGAACAAGGGACAGCCGCGGCGCCTTGCTAATCTACAGTTCGCCCGACCTTGAAAGCTGGAGTTTTTATAAGGACTGTATATTCGTTGATTTCGGCTATATGCTCGAGTGCCCCGATATATTTACCCTCGGCGGCAAAAAGGTATATTCCTTCTGTCCGCAGGGCGTAGAGGCTGAGGGCGAAAACTTCCGCAATCTCTTCTCCTCGGGCTACTGCGTACAAAAAATCGGCAGACAGACTTACCATGAATGGGACAAGGGTTACGATTTTTACGCTCCCCAGACATATGCCGACGGCAACAGAAGAATACTCGTCGGCTGGGCGGGCATAGCCGACGCCGCGTTGCCCTATACCTACGATAAAACTCTGCCCGACGGATGGATACACTGCCTGACGACCTTCCGCGAACTGAAGGAGTGCGGCGGCAGGATATACAGTTTCCCCATAGCTGAAATACTTTCGCTCGCAAAGGGGTACGAACGCACGGCAAAGAGCGCGCTTAAAACATTTTTTGCAAAGGTTAAACCTCTGCCCGGCACAAAGATAACCCTAGGCGGCTGTTTTGTTATCGAGGCGGCGGAGAGAAACTTAAAATTTTACTTTATCAGCGGGGGTTGCGGGCGCGCGGAGCGCACCCTGAGCATACAGCCGCGCGAGCTGTTCATATTCTTTGACGATACGATAGCCGAAATATTTATCAACGGCGGCGAAGAGGTGTTCACCGCCCGGGTGTTCGGCGGCAGCGGCATAGAAGCCGAGGGGGTTGAGGACTGCGAAGTGAGCGCGGTCGGGGAGTTTTCGTATGAAGAAGCTTATTGCGATAGGTGAGGCGCTCATCGATATGATAGCCTCCGAGCAGGGCTGCGAGGTAAAGGACGCCGCAAGCTTTATTCCCAAGGTGGGCGGCGCGCCGGCAAATGTATGCGGCGCGTTTGTCCGTCTCGGCGGCGCGGCAAGCCTTATTACTATGCTCGGACAGGACGCCTTCGGCGATAAGATTTATGAATACCTGTCGTCAAACGGCATAGACTGTTCACATGTCATGCGCACTCCGCAGGCAAATACATCGCTCGCCTTCGTCTCGCGCGATAAGTCGGGCAACCGCTCGTTCTCCTTCTACCGCAACCCGGGTGCCGATATGCTCCTTTGCGAGAACGATATAGAGGAGAGCTGGTTCGACGACTGCTACGCGCTGCACTTCTGCTCGGTGTCACTCGGCGACTTCCCCATGAAGTGCGCGCATAAAAGGGCGATAGAGCATGCAAAGCGCGCAGGCGCCATAATTTCCTTCGACCCAAATCTCCGCCTCAACCTCTGGGACAGTCCCGCACGATTAAAGCGTGCCGTCGACGAATTTATCCCCCGGTGCGACATACTCAAGATATCCGACGAGGAGCTTGAGTTCATAACGGGCAAAACGGACATCTACGACGCTGCCGACGGGCTTTTGAAAGGCAATGTGAAGCTTTTGGTATACACAAAGGGCAACAGCGGCGCCATGGCGTTCAACAGGCGCGGTTCAGCCTCCTCGCTTGCCGTCGAGGCAAAGGTGGTGGACACGACGGGCGCGGGCGACGCCTTTATCGGCTCGTTTCTCCATTCGCTGTATTCCGACCACGTCCGTGCCGACGAACTTGAAGAAATCGATTCGCGCAAGCTTTTAAAGTATCTGAACTTTTCAAATCTGTACTGCGCAAAATCGGTGGAGAGGGAGGGCGCAATCGCTTCTTATCCCACCGCAGAAGAAATGAATATAAAAAATTAATTATCAAGGAGATTAAAAATGAAAGAGTTCAAGTATGTCATAACTGACCCCGTGGGCGTGCATGCCCGTCCTGCAGGAGTAATCGTAAACGTTGCCAAAACGTTTGCCTGCAAAGTTATGGTCGAAAAGGCAGGCAAGGCGCCTGCGGACGCCAAGCGTATATTCGGTCTTATGGGTCTCGGCATAAAGAGCGGCGAAGAGGTGACCGTGCGTTGCGACGGCGCCGATGAGGACGCGGCGATTTTAAAGCTCGAAGAGACGTTTAAAGAAAATCTTTAATTTTTACAGGCGGGGCAAAATGATAGAATATTATGGCAAGGCGGTGTATGAAAGCATCGCAATCGGCCCGGTGCACCTCATGGAAAGGCACGCAAAACACATAACCGACGAAAAGAGCGGGGATATTTCTGCCGAAACAGCCAAGTTCAATTCAGCGAGGGAGAGCGCCAAGGCAGACTTACAGCAGCTGTACGAGAGGACCCTCGCACGCGCGGGCGTCTCTCAGGCGGAGATTTTTTCCATTCACATGATGATGGTGGACGACCTCGACTTTGAGGACCTCGTGATGGCCAAGATAAACGAAGGCTATAACGCCGCCTATGCCGTTCAGAGCGCCGCGGAGGAGCTTGCGGCAATGTTTGCCGCCATGGACGACGAGTATATGCAGGGGCGCGCAAACGACGTAAAGGACATCTCGGGGCGCATAACCGACCACATCTGCGGTTCGGCGCGCACAATCCGTCTCGAAGACAGCGCCATTGTCGTTGCGGACGACGTCAATCCTTCCGAGATTGTAGGCTTTGAAAAGAGCAAGCTTCTGGGCCTTGTAACTTCAAAAGGTTCGGTTTCCTCGCACATGGCCATTATCGCGCGTTCCATGTCGCTGCCCTGCGTAGTGGCAACAGGCGTTAAAATGGACAAGAGCTACGAGGGTAAGACGGGCATTATCGACGGCTTCAGCGGCAAAATAATTATCGACCCTACCCCCGCGCAGTTGCAAGAGTATACCGCCCGGCTCAACAAACTCATTGAGGAGGAGGCGTTCCGAAGGAGCCTTATCGGCCGCCCCAATACCACGGCCGACGGCAGAACAATGGAAATATACTGCAATATAGGCAAGTCGAAGGACGTCGCCGCCGCGCTCGAAAACGACGCGCACGGCATAGGCCTGATGCGCAGTGAATTTCTGTATCTCGATTCTTCCGACTACCCCGCCGAGGACTACCAGTTCAACGAATACCGCCAGACTCTGGAGGCCATGGGCGGCAGAACGGTGATAATACGCACCATGGATATCGGCGCGGATAAAAAAGTGAGCTACTTCAATCTGCCTGAAGAGGAGAACCCGGCCATGGGCTTAAGGTCGCTCAGAATATGTCTGGAACGGCCCGAAATAATGAAGACCCAGCTCCGCGCGCTCTACCGCGCGTCTGTCTACGGCAAGCTTAAAATCATGGTACCCATGATAATCTCCGTCGATGAAGTAAAGTGGGTAAAAAAGATGGCGTTCGATGTGCGCAATGAGCTCAAGGCCGAAGGTGTGCCCTTCGACGACAAGGTGGAGATAGGTATTATGATAGAGACTCCCGCGGCTGCCGTCATTTCCGACGACCTTGCCGATATCGCCGACTTTTTCTCCATAGGTTCAAACGACCTTACGCAATATACCCTCGCAATCGACAGGCAGAACAGCCGCCTTGAAAATATGTTCGACGCAAAACATAAGGCCGTGCTCCGCCTGATTAAAACCGTAGTTGAAAACGCGCACAAAAAGGGTAAATGGGTGGGACTGTGCGGAGAACTTGGCAAGAATACCGAACTGACCGGTTTTTTCGCGGCCATCGGGCTGGACGAAGTTTCCGTTTCCGCACCCTATGTCTTAAAGGTGCGCGAAAAGCTCATGCAGGTCAATACCGCTGAGGTGGATATTTCAAAATACATCTGATTTCCGACGCTTTATTTATTTTATATACGCCGCCGTTGCCCGGCGGCCGTTGCGCAAAACAGGGCGCGCCGCAATAAGTTTATGCGGCGCGCCCGAACTCGTTTTCTTTATTTAAAAAAATTGTCTGCCGCTGTTGACAGTCCGCTTCCGCATATAGTAAGATAAAAAAGAGCGGAAAATTGTATTTTGCTTTTGAGGAGGTTATTATGTCTACAGTCTACAGCACTGCCATGCGGCTATATGAACAAGGGGACTATGTGCACGCCCTCTCTTCCTTCCGCAATGCGCTTGAACTCGGCAACGAACGCTGCGCCTACGGACTTGCTCTGTGCATGTATTTCGGCAACGGGATGTTCGTGGATAAGTCGAGTGCAAAACAGCTCATAGACGGCTATCTGCCGCGCATAGAGGCATATGCCGCGGCGGGAGATACCGAGGCGCAGCAGGTGCTCGGCCTCTACTATTCAAACGGAATTTTCGTCCCCGCCGAAAGGGAGAGGGCCCTTTACTGGCTCGGGCAGGCGGCGGGCAAGGGCGACGAACGTTCTGCACGCGTTCTGAATGAGCTGTGCCGCAAATGAGAACGGCCGCAAATAAAACATAAATATGGTTCCGCCGTAAAATTTATTTGCGGCAGACTGCATATGCGGAACGGCGGCGCGCAAAATTTGCGCGCCGCCGTTCTCTTATGAGGTTTATGTGTGTGTAGTGTGTGCTGTTTTAAAACTTTGAAAAGAGTGAAAAGCGGGGCAAAAGCGCTTCGCTTCTCTTGATTTTCTTTGCGGAATGGGCGCATATCTCGTCTGCAAACATCTGCTCGGCGAGCGATAAAGAATTTTCCAGACTGAACTTCTTTGCGAAGGTTGCATACCTTCCGCCCATGTTCGCCCTCTCCTGCGGGTGCTCGTACCAATAGTCTATCTTTCCCGCCAGCTCCTTAAAGTCTCCGTCTTTGAACAGCGACTTTTCACCCAGCGCAAACTGCTTGGTTGCCGAAAGGTCGCTCTCTGCAATCACGGGCACCAGACCGCAGGCTATCGCTTCTATTGCGGCAATAGCCTCTATCTCCACCGTCGCGGAGTGCACATAGAGGTCGCTGCGCTGTAGTTTGGCTATTAGCTTTTCCTTTGGCAAAAAGTCGAAACTTACGTCTACGTCCAGCTTTTTTGCAAGCTCTCTCAGCTTGTCTTTCAAAGGTCCGTTGCCGAGCAGTGTGAGGTGTATTCTGTCCTTATACCGCGACTGCGCTATGGCGCGTATAATTACCTGCTGGTTCTTTTCGGGGGAAAGTCTGCCCGTCATTACTATCTCAAACTTTTGGTTATTCACCCTTTTTTCCGGGGGAACGAAGGCCGGGTCGTAACCGTTGGAAATAACATACAGTTCGCCTTTGTAGCCGTGGTCGGCAAGCTGCTGCGCGATGAACGCCGTGGGGCAGTGTATTCTGTCAAACTGCCCGTAGAATGTGTTTTTAAAGTAAGCGTAAATCAGATTGTTGAACGGTTTGCACCAGCCCAGATGTGCGTTAAATGAAACGTTTTCGGGCTGAACGTGGAACGCGGCGGTGGTGGGTATGCCCATCTCGTCGGCGAGCTTTTTGCATTTCTTTTCCAGTTTGAAGGGGAAAATAAAGTGGACAATGTCTGCTCCGTCAAACGCCTTGCGTATCTTTTCCTCTTCAAACTTTCCGAATTTTATCTGATTTTTTGCCGAAACTTCGGTAAGCACCGGCACGTACCTCTCTTTTACGGCACAGTCGTTTTCGCCGTCGGCGCCCACGGCCACAAGGCGCACCTCGTGTCCCTTTGCGCGCAATCCGTCTGCGAAACGGCGGGCCGTCATAACCGAACCGTTGGTAAGGCAGTCGATAAGGTCGATAACTATCGCTATTGTCATAAAATTTCTCCTTTGAAGGCGCCCTCCCGGGGCAATTTTCAAGCCGTGTTCAGGTTCTTCTGTCCTGAACAGGCTTTAGTATAGCGCCGTAACATTTGTCTTTTGTAAGCATATAGTTAATATATTTGCAAAATTATGTAAATATTATGTTACGGCCGGGCGGTGCACCGTTTGCGGAGCTGCACGCACGGCATAGCTTTTTGCGGGCGCGCTGTGCCGTGCGGGTAAAGAGAGTGCTCCTTCTCACTATTTACTTTACGCCTTAATTTTATGCATGCAATATAAATCTTTCATAACTGCAACATAAACTCAATGTCAACTTTTCCATATTTTGCTGTTTTTTCGGTCCGCATATTGCAATTTATCCGCCTCTTTGCTACAATATTGTTAAACGCGGAGCGCCGCAGGCGCGGCGCTCCGCGTTTAACACATTCAGGAGCATAAAATGGCAAACATACTCGTAGTTGAAGACGATGAAAACATGCGTATCCTTTTAAACGCGCGCTTGAAGAGCAAATACAATGTTGTGCTCGCAAAGGACGGGAAGGAGGCGCTCGAAGTCTTTGAAGGCGGAAATATCAACCTCATCATAACAGATATAATGATGCCTTCAATCGACGGCTACACTCTGGTTGAGATTTTGCGGGGCAGGGGGGAGACCGTGCCTGTAATCATGCTCACGGCAAAGGACGGCATGTCTGACAAGTGCCGCGGCTTTTCGGTCGGCACGGACGACTACATGACAAAGCCCATAAACTTCGAAGAGCTCACATGGCGCATAGACGCGCTCCTTCGGCGCAGTAAAATCGCCAACGAAGGCAAAATAACCATAGGCGACGTTGTGGTGGACAGGGAGACCTATTCCGTCACGCGCGGCGAAGAGGTAACAGAACTTCCTTTAAAAGAATTCCAGCTGTTGTTCCTGCTCTTGTCTTATCCCAACAAAATACTCACCAAGGAAAACATTTTAGATACTGTTTGGGGTTATTCTTCAGAGAGCGACGAAAACACCGTGCGCACGCACATAAACCGTCTTCGCAATAAATTCGAAAATTACCCCGAATTCGAAATAGTCACCATGCGCGGCATAGGATATAAGGCGGTGATAAAAAAATGAGCCTTTGGAGCAATATAAAGGGCATTTTTACAGGCGGGCAGGAGAAGGAAAAAACAGTTACGCCAGCCCTGAGGCCGCTCAGTCCGCGTAAAAAGCGCAAAACGGGGCATTTTTTGCTCATGTTTCTTCTCGTCTTTATCGCGCTCGTCATGGTTTCGGAAACTACGCTCGCAATAATAAATTTCTTTTTCTGGGATTCGCAGAGCGTGGGGTCGTTTGTCGTGCCCATAGCGGTAATGCCCGTGATAGCAATTGCGCTTACAGGCATAATCATATGGATAAATAACGAAAACAATAAACTTGCAAACAAGTTTGCCGACGCATTCGAAAGGCTTTCGCACGGCGAATTCGGATACCAGCTCGATGTGCCGCAGAAGGGGCAGTTTAAATCTCTGTTTGAGAACTTCAATAAGATGAGCAAGGAATTAAAGAGTATCCAGACTTTAAAGGACGAGTTTATCCACGACTTTTCACATGAGTTCAAAACACCGATAGCCTCCATTAACGGCTTTGCAAACCTGCTTTTGGAGGGCGGGCTTACAGAGGAGGAGCAGAGGCAGTATTTAAAGATAATTGCCGACGAATCATCCCGTCTTTCACATCTTTCCGAGCGGACCCTGATGCTGAACAGGCTGGAAAACCAGCAGTTTGTCGGCGAGGTAAAACCGTACCGCCTCGATTTGCAGATAAAGGAATGCGTCATACTTTTAGAGCGCGACTGGTCGGCAAAAAACCTGTCTATATCGGCTGAGCTGCCGGCAATAACGTTCGAGGGAAACTCTTCCCTTATGCAGCAGGTGTGGCTCAACCTTCTGTCAAACGCCATAAAATTTACGCCCAAGGGCGGCGAAATAAATCTTACCTTTGCACGGTTCGACGGCTTTTTCGAAGTGCGAGTTGCCGATACGGGCATCGGCATGAGCAAAGAGGTCGCCTCTCATGTTTTCGAAAAGTATTATCAGGGCGACTCGTCTCATTCCACGCGCGGCAACGGGCTGGGGCTTGCCATTGTCAAGCGCATTGTAACGCTCTCGGGCGGGGATGTCTTTGTCGAGAGCAGGGAAAACGTCGGTTCAACTTTTGTTGTCCGTCTGCCCGGTTGAACTGTGTTAATCCGCATATGCGTAAAAATTCACTTGAAATATTATGCGCAGAGCCGCAGTTTGCGGCTCTGCGCATCTGTTTTTCGCGCTTTGCCTTGTTTTTCGTCCCGCCCTTTGGCGGCCTGTTGTTGACAAACTGCATATATTGTATTATACTATATTTGTTGCGTGCGCAACTGTTGCGGCGGCAACTAATTTACTTAAACAAGTAACATGCGCAGGAGGAGGGAGAAATATGGCAAAGTTCATGAAAAATATAAATCTTGTTTCGCGCAGCGCAGAGGTATTCAGGGAGGAGAAGCTTAAAGACTGCGGAATACGCGGGTGCCAGTCTAAATACGTACTCATGATAGCAAACACCCCGGGCGTTTCGCAGGAAGATATTTCGCGCAGTCTGTTTGTTAACAAGAGCAATGTAGCGCGGCAGATAAGCAATCTCGAGCAAAAAGGGTTTGTGAAAAAGGTTGAAAACGATAAGGACAGGCGCGCCGTCCTTTTATATCCCACGCAAAAGCTTATGGATATCCTTCCCCGTGTAAGAGAGGTACTTGCCGAGTGGCGCACGCTGGTCACAGAGGGGTTTACCGAGGAGGAGAAAGCCGAGCTGCAGCGCCTCAGCGAAAAGATGGTTGAAAACGCCGGCCGCTTTATGGCGGGGCAGGACTGAGGTGCCGCGGGTATGAAAAAGACTCTTTCATACATAAAGCCGTATTCGGGCGGACTTGCTCTCGCCCTTACGACAAAAACAGTCGGCAGCGCCGCAGAACTTGTGCTGCCGTATATACTTTCATACATAATTGACGACCTCACTCCTCTGAAAGATTGGGGCAGAATATATATAATGGGCGGGGTCATGCTTCTTTTTGCGCTCGTTGCGCTCGGCGGAAACATATGGGCCAACAGACTTTCCGCAAAGGTAGCGGGTGCCATGACGCACGACATCCGCTACGACCTGTTCAAAAAGACGAGTTACTTAAAGTGCAGACAGGTCGACGAAGTGACGGTGCCCTCGCTCATATCAAGGCTCACTTCGGATACATATTATGTAAATCAGATGGTAGCGCGCACCATGCGCATGGGTGTGCGCGCGCCCATACTTCTTCTCGGCGGGCTGGTGTTCTGCTTTCTTTTAAACGTTCAGCTGGCTCTCGTCCTGCTTGCCGTAGTGCCGGTAGTGGCGGTTCCCCTCTTTTTTATCACCCGGAAGAGCGTGCCCATGTACATCGCCGTGCAGCGGCGGGGCGACAACATGGTGCGCTCCGTGCAGGAAGATATTACGGGCATAAGGGTGATAAAGGCGCTCTCCAAAACAGAGTATGAGGATAAAAAATTTGAATCTGTCGCGAACGACCTCGCCTCTACCGAATTCAAGGCCCAGCGTATAATGTCGCTCACAAATCCGCTCACTTCGCTCATCTTAAATCTCGGGCTTGTGGGCGTAATAGTTGCGGGCGCATTTCTCTCAAGCGAACCCGGCGATATCACGGGTTTTTTGACTTACTTTACCATTGTTTTAAACGCCATGCTCGGCATATCCAAGATATTCGTAATAATCTCGCGCGGTGCGGCCTCGTCGGAGAGAATCGAGCGCGTGCTTTCCCTTGATGAAAGGGAGGAGATTGAAGAGCGGCCGGACGGCGACGCAGATTACGCCCTGCAATTCAAAAACGTAAGCTTTTCTTATAACGGCAAAGAGGATAATCTGTACGATATCTCTTTTGCCTTAAAGAGCGGGCAGTCGCTCGGAATAATCGGTGCGACGGGTTGCGGCAAGTCGACGATAATCAATCTTTTAATGCGCTTCTACGACGCGGACGGCGGCGCCGTGTATGTAGGGGGCAAAGACGTGCGCTCTCTGCCCCCGGCTGAACTGCGCAAAAAGTTCGGCGTCGTGTTTCAGAACGACTTTCTTATGGCGGCCTCCGTCCGCGAAAACATCGATTACGGCAGAAATCTTTCCGAAAGCCGGATTGAGCGCGCCGTGGAGTGCGCGCAGGCAAAGGAATTTATCGACGGACTGAAGGGCGGACTCGATTACGACCTCGCGCAGAAGGCCGGTAACCTTTCGGGCGGACAGAAACAGCGCCTGCTTATTGCTCGAGCCCTCGCCGGCGACCCGGAATATATCGTGCTTGACGACAGTTCTTCGGCGCTCGACTACGCAACCGATTCATCCCTCAGGCGGGCGCTTGCGCGCGATTATTCCTCGGCAACAAAGGTAATTGTGGCACAGCGCGTCAGTTCGGTTAAAAACTGCGACCTTATCATAGTGCTCGACGACGGAAGGGTGTCTGGTATGGGCACGCATGAGGAGCTGCTTGAAAGCTGTGAAGAATACCGCGCCATAGCGCGCACGCAGATGGGGGTGGCGGTATGAGACGCGAAGGCAATGTAAGGGATACGCGCTCATTCGAGCGACGCAAAGTCAATTTAAGGTATATAGCAGCCAACCTCGGCAGATATTTGCGGCCGTACGCCGCGCTGTTTGCGCTCATCTTTTTTGCCTCGCTTGCCGGCACGGCGCTCTCTCTTCTCGGGCCGCAGCTGTGCGGCATGGCAATCGACGAAATAAAGCTCGACGGCTCGACCGATTTCGGCGCTATATGGATGTATGCCGCCGTGCTCGTAGCGGTGTACATAGCCTCGGGCGTGCTCACATACCTCTCGTCCATAGGTCTTTCATACCTTTCGCGCTGTGTAGTTAAGCGCATACGCGCCGATATTTTTTCACGGCTCATGTCGCTGCCGGTATCTTACTTCGATACGCGCCAGGCGGGCGACATCATCTCCGTTCTTTCATACGATTTGGACACCCTCGGCGAATCGCTCGCCAACGACGTTATGATGGTGCTCACCAGCGCGGTTACGATAGTCGGTTCGCTCGTGATGATGCTCGTCACCGCGCCCGTGCTCGTCGCCGTTTTCGCGGTCACCATTCCGCTCTCCGCGCTGTTTACATGGTGGCTGACAAAAAAAGTACAGCCGCTGTTCAGAAAGAGGTCGAGAAAACTCGGCGAACTCAACGGCTTCATCGAGGAGATAATAACGGGGCAGAAGACCACGAAAGCGTATAATTGCGAAGAGTCGGTCATTTCGCGCTTTGAGGATAAAAATAAGGACGCGATAGAGGCCTATACCGTTGCAGAGAGCTACGGCACAATTTCCGGTCCCGCCGTCAACTTCATGAACAACCTCTCGCTTGCGCTCATCAGCGTTTTCGGTGCGATAATGTATATGACGGGCGTAATTCCCACTGTCGGCAAAATTGCTTCCTTTGTGCTCTATTCACGCAAGTTCTCAGGCCCGATAAACGAAATTGCCAATGTTTTAAGCGAATTTCAGTCCGCTCTCGCAGCGGCCGAGCGCGCGTTCCGCGTGCTTGAGGAGCAGCCCGAACCGCCCGACGCGGACGGCGCCGAGGAACTGAAGGACGTTGAGGGCAATGTTGAGATTGAGCACCTTCGTTTCGGCTACACTCCCGATAAAGTGGTAATCAAAGATTTTTCTCTCAAAGCGGAAAAGGGGGACGTGGTGGCGATAGTCGGCCACACAGGCGCGGGCAAGACGACGATAATCAATCTTCTGATGCGTTTTTACGACGCCGATTCCGGCACGATAAAGATTGACGGCAGGGATATAACCAAGGTAACGCGCGCGTCGCTCCGCCGCTCGTTCACCATGGTGCTGCAGGATACGTGGCTGTTTTCTGGCACTATCTACGAAAACGTAGCCTACGGCAGCGAAAACGTTTCGCGCGAGGACGTTGAGCGGGTGTGCCGTGCGGCCAAAATTCATTCCTTCATAACAAAACTACCCGAAGGGTACGATACCGTGCTCACCGATAACGCCGTTAATATTTCAAAGGGGCAGAAACAGCTTCTGACCATTGCGCGTGCAATGTTGCTCTCTTCGCCCATGCTCATTCTGGACGAGGCGACTTCCAACGTCGATACGCGCACGGAACAGTACATACAGCAGGCAATGGAGGAGCTGATGCGCGGCAGAACGTGCTTTGTGATAGCTCACAGACTTTCCACTATAAAACACGCAAAGACGATAATCGTGATGGACCACGGCGACGTAGTGGAGCAGGGTACGCACGACGAGCTTATGGCAAAAAACGGTTATTATTCCCGACTTTACTATTCGCAGTTCGATACGGCAGAATAGAAAATCAATGGCAAAATCCGGCATAATTTACAGCAGTTGTAAGCGGCGGCGCAATTTACTTGCGCCGCCGCACATATTTTGTGCAACTTTAACAATTTAAAGGCGGTATATTGTTTGTAAATTATAAAAATAAATGATATAATATAAAAGTATTTTTTTATCGAAATGCGCGCGTGCCGCGCGCGAGCTAAACGTAAATTAATCAGGAGTATTATATGGCACAGTTCACTTTTGAGGGAACCGAAGAGCAGGAAAGACAGCTGAAAGAATTTATCGCCGAAGAAAAGGGCGAAAAAGGTTGCCTTATGCCCATAATGCACAAGGCGAACCAGATTTACGGCTACCTGCCCGCAGAGGTTCAGACGATGATTGCCGACGAGCTGGATATTCCGCTCGCCGAAGTGTACGGCGTGGCGACCTTCTATTCGCAGTTTTCATTGAAGCCCAAGGGCAAACACCGCATAAGCGTATGCCTTGGCACAGCGTGCTACGTTAAGGGCGCCGATAAGGTTCTCGACGCCGTCGAAAAGGAGCTAAGAATAAGCTGCGGCGAGCTCACGCCCGACAGGAAGTTTTCTTTAGACAGCTGCCGCTGCGTCGGCGCGTGCGGACTTGCGCCCGTCATGATTGTCGACGACGAGGTGTATGGCAGGCTTACCGAAAAAGAGGTAAAGGCTGTGCTCGATAAATACATAAAGGAGTGAGCGTGAGATGACTATCGAAGAATTGAAGAAAAAGTCGGAAGTGCTTGCCGACCTTATTAAAGTCAGAAGGCTTGTGCGTGAACAGGCCGAAAAGCTTGCGCCCGTAACGGGTTACAGAAAGCAGGTGCTCGTCTGCGGCGGCACCGGCTGTACGTCCAGCCACTCCTTAAAGGTAATTGAACAGCTTGAAAAGAGCTTTGAAGAGCTGGGGATAAGCGATGTCCTTATAGTCAAAACGGGCTGTTTCGGCCTCTGCGCTCTCGGCCCTATAATGATAGTTTATCCCGAAGGTGCTTTCTATCCCCACATGACGCCCGAACACGCAAAAACCGTGGCGGAGCGGCACCTTGTAAAGGGCGGCGACATAGTAAAGGAACTTCTTTACGAGGGCACCGTGCATGAGGACGGTTCGATAATTCCCTTCGCCGAAATCCCCTTCTATAAGCATCAGATGCGAATTGCGCTCAGAAACTGCGGCGTTATCGCCGCCGAAAGCATCGACGAGGCTATCGCCGCAGGCGATTATATGGCGCTTGCCAAGGTGCTCTCATCGATGTCGGGCGACGACGTTATAGAGGAACTCAAAGCTTCCGGCCTGCGCGGCCGCGGAGGCGCGGGCTTCCCCACAGGCATCAAGTGGGCTACATCCAAGGCGGCTCCCGGCGATGAGAAGTACGTCGTGTGCAATGCCGACGAGGGCGACCCCGGCGCGTTCATGGACCGCTCCGTTCTCGAGGGCGACCCTCACTGCGTGCTGGAGGCCATGACGATAGCCGGTTACTGCGTCGGAGCGCATACGGGCTTCATCTATGTGCGCGCAGAATACCCCATAGCCGTTGAAAGGTTGGAAATAGCCATCAGGCAGGCCCGCGAATATGGCCTTTTAGGCAAAAATATTCTGGGCAGCGGCTTTGATTTCGATATAGAGATCCGTCTCGGCGCGGGCGCGTTCGTCTGCGGCGAGGAAACTGCGCTCATGAAGTCCATCGAAGGTTTCCGCGGCGAGCCCCGTCCCCGTCCCCCGTTCTCTGCAACGAGCGGCGTGTTCGGTAAGCCCACCGTTTTAAACAATGTTGAAACGTGGGCGAACGTTGCGCCCATTCTTCTGTACGGCTCCAAGTGGTTTGCCTCAATCGGCACCGAAAAGAGCAAGGGCACCAAGGTATTTGCCGTAGGCGGCAAAATTCACAACGTCGGCCTCGTGGAAGTGCCTATGGGCACAACTTTGCGCACGATAATATACGATATCGGCGGAGGTATTCCGGGAAATAAGGCCTTCAAGGCGGCGCAGACGGGCGGTCCCTCGGGCGGCTGCATTCCCGCAAAATATATAGATACCCCCATGGATTTCGACAGCCTCAAGGCAATAGGCTCCATGATGGGCTCGGGCGGACTTATCGTAATGGATGAGGACACCTGTATGGTGGACATTGCAAAATTCTACCTCGAATTTACCGCCGACGAAAGCTGCGGCAAGTGCAATCCCTGCAGAATCGGCACCAAGCGCCTTCTGGAAATTCTTACAAGAATCACCGAGGGCAAGGGCAGGCCTGAGGATATCCGGCGCATACGCGACCTTGCGGAGTATATGCAGTCATCCTCTCTGTGCGCGCTCGGCCAGTCGGCGCCCAACCCTATACTTTCGACGATGAATCACTTCCTCGACGAGTACGAAGCGCACATAAACGAAAAGCGCTGCCCTGCGGGCGTGTGCAAATCGCTCCTCAACTACTACATACTTACAGATAAGTGCCGCGGTTGCACGCTGTGCGCGCGCAATTGCCCCGTGCAGGCGATAAGCGGCTCTGTAAAGTCGCCTCACATCATCGATACGACAAAGTGCATAAAGTGCGGCCAGTGCATAGCGCATTGTAAGTTCGGCGCTATTATCAAAAAGTAAGTAAGGAGGAGCTAAAAATGGTAAATCTTAAAATTAACGGCATTCCCGTATCTGTTCCCGAAGGCTCCACCATAATGCAGGCGGCAAAGCTCGCCAACATACGCATACCCACGCTGTGCTACTTAAAAGACGTGCAGTGCGTTGGTTCCTGCCGCATGTGCCTCGTTGAAGCCACCGGCGCCCGCGGTCTGGTTGCCGCGTGCGTATATCCCGTATCCGAGGGTATGGAGGTGCGCACCAACACGCCCAAGGTGAGAAAATCGAGAAAAATGACGGTGGAGCTCATTCTCTCCACACACAAAAAGAAGTGCCTTTCATGCGTGCGCTCGATGAACTGCGAGCTGCAGAAGCTGGCGCTCGAATACAACGCGGAAGAGGACGAATACGGCACCGACCACGATATTCAGCCGATAGACGACCTCTCTCCCTCGGTGGTGAGGGACAATTCCAAGTGCATACTCTGCACGCGCTGCGTGGCCGCGTGCGAACATCAGACAATAGGCGCGATAGGCCCCAAAAACAGGGGATATGCAAAGGTTATAGGCTCGCCGTATGATGTGTCGCTCGCCTTCACTCCCTGTGTAAACTGCGGCCAGTGCATTGTTGCCTGCCCCGTAGGCGCGCTCTATGAAAAGTCTGCCGTGGCCGACGTATGGGGCGCCATAGTTGACGATAAAAAGAAAGTGGTATTCTTCACCGCACCCTCGGTGCGCGCAACGCTCGGCGAGGCCTTCGGCCTTCCCGTAGGTACCAATGTAGAGGGCAAGATGGTCACCGCAATCAAACAGCTCGGCGACGTAAAGTGCTTCAATATGGATATTACGGCCGACCTCACGATAATGGAGGAGGCAACCGAGCTCATTGACCGCGTGAAGAGCGGCGGTACCATTCCCATGTTTACCAGCTGCTGCCCTGCATGGGTAAAGTTTGTAGAACATTACTATCCCGAATTCATCCCCAATCTTTCTTCGTGCAAATCTCCGCAAGAGATGTTCAGCGCAGTTTTAAAGACATATTACTGCATGAAGGAGGGAATAAAGCCCGAAGATTTGTATGTCGTTTCGGTAATTCCCTGCACGGCAAAGAAGTTCGAAGTTTCACGCGACGAACTCGGACACTATACCGACGCAGCGCTTACCACGCGTGAGCTGGCCAAGATGATAAAGGAGGCAGGGCTCGACTTTGCAAACCTGCCCGAGAGCGAGTTTGACGACCCCTTCGGCCAGGCTTCGGGCGGCGGTGCGATATTCGGCGCCACCGGCGGAGTTATGGAGGCGGCTCTCCGCCTTGCCGCCCGTACCTTGGGCGACGAGGATGAACCCATAGTATTCGACGAAGTGCGCGGCACGAAGGGCATAAAGGAGGCCACCTATACTTTGGGCGGAGTAACTGTAAATGTTGCCGTGGCAAGCGGCCTCGGCAATGCCCGCAAGGTAATGGATGACATAAAGAGCGGCAAAAAGAATTATACGTTTGTCGAGATAATGGCCTGCCCCGGCGGCTGTATTAACGGCGGCGGCCAGCCCTATATTCATGACGAGGTACGCAACAATATGGATTTAAAAACATTGCGTGCCACCGCTCTGTATGACTCCGACAGGTACAATAAATACCGCATCTCCAGCGAACCTCCCGCCATTAAAAAGCTGTACGAGGAGTTCCTCGGAGAGCCCAACAGCCACAGGGCGCACGAACTTCTTCATACCACATATGTGGAAAGACCCAAGTATTAAAAAATATTTAAAAGAATCTTTAACTGCGGCAAAATATTTTGCGAGTGTAAAGTTTTACAAAATGAAAATATCCCGGCGGTGCAGACAAATGTCTGCACCGCCGGGATATTTTCATATAAAAATGATATATTCAGTTGTTTTCCGCCGCGCTCTGCCTGCGGTGGTGGAATTTGCGGTGTTTTAAGTTGTCCTCGCCGTTCAGCCTTCTGCGTATAATCTTGGGGAAGAGAATCAGGAATGCTATACTTGAGAGAACGGAGGCGGCAATGTCGGCAAACGGCTCTGCATAGAAGACCGCGCTCACGTCCCAGATATAAGGGAATGCGATTATTGCGCCGAGGAAGAAGACGACCTTTCTTATCAGTGAAAAGGTTATGGCGTATTTCGGCTGACCCAGCGCGGTGAAACTGTCGATGAATGCATACTGGAACGAGAGCGGAATAACGCCTATCATAAATACCCGTATTCCCCATACGGAATGTTCGGCAATCTCTGCGTTAGAAGTGAACAGGCTTACGAACGGTGCGGCTGCAAATATAGAAACAATTGTCATTGTCACGGTAAACACAACGCAGGCCGAGGCTATGCAAATCTCCGCCCGCTTCATCAGCGGCCCGTTTTTCGCTCCGTAGGCATAGCTCAGCACGGGCTGCGAGCCGGTCGAAATACCGAGCATGGGCATTGACGTCAGCGAGAAAAATGCCTGGACGACCGTGGAAACGGTTATCCACATGTCGCCGTCGGCGCCTCCGCGCGATTGCAGGATTGCGTTCTGCACTATGATTATAAGACTGTCGGACGCCATGATTATGAACGGCGAAATACCCAGTTTTACTATGTTCCATATTATGCGCATGTCGGGTTTTGAAAAGGCAAGCCTTATCTTTGTGCCCTTCAGCCGCAGAAAAATTATAACGAACAGAAATGACAGAAATTGCGAAATTACCGTGGCTATCGCCGCGCCCGCAACGTTCATTTTAAAAGTGAATATAAAAAGAGGGTCGAGCGCAATATTTGCAACGGCGCCTATTACTGTAGTCAGCATGCCGATGCCCGAATAACCCTGCGCGGTTATGTACTGGTTCAAACCCGTCGCGGTTATAGAAAATATCGAGCCTGCGGCGTAAATCATCAGGTACTGCCGCGCAAAACCGTAGGTGGCTTCGCTGGCGCCGAATGTGAAAAGCACCGGTCTTTCGAAAACGAGAAATATTGCCGCAACAAACACTGCCAGCACAAACAGCGCATAAGCCGCGTTGGAAAGTATCTTTTTTGCATTGTCCTCGCGCCCTTCCCCGAGCGACATGGCAAACAGCGGCGCGCCGCCGGTGCCTATGAGAAAGGCGAATGAGGAGATAAGCGTGGTTATGGGCGCGCAGACGCCGACAGCGGCCAGCGCCGTATCGCCTATGCCCTCTATATTGCCGACATACATTCTGTCTACAATGGAATACAGCACGTTTATAAACTGCGCTATCATTGCCGGAATGATGAGTTTTAAAACGGTGGAAAGCACGCGCCTGCTGCCTAAATTTATCGCCTTCATAGCACTCTCTCAAAACACAATAATGACACCGCAGGATATCTTATCACTACCATAAAATAAAGTCAATGCAATAGAGGGAGTGGGGAGCAAAAATTTTTCAATGCTGTTTTCTGTGGCAGATTGCCGCCGCAAAAAACTGCGCGCCGCAGAAAAATTCTGCGGCGCGCAGTTTTTATTTGGATTTTAAAAATGTGATTTTATGCATATGAAGACACGTGAAGACATGTTTAGGCCGGTAAACTATTGTGCACCGGCTCATATGCGGCGCAGCTTAAGTCTCTTCCTTGGGCAGGCTCTTCAGGTAAGCGTCCATTGAAAGTGCCACTCTCTTTGCCTGTTCAACTGCTTCAACAACTGTTTTGGCGCCCTTAACGACGTCGCCCGAGGCAAACAGTCCGGGGCGGGTGGTCATTCCGTTTTCGTCTATCTTGGCAAGGCCGCGTTCGGTGAGTTCCAGTCCCTCGGTTTCTGTAAGGATGACGTTGGAGGGCTTCTGCGAAACGGCTATTATCACCGAGTCCGCCTGCATAAATTCCGTTTCCTCCGACATGGATATAACCTTGTGGTTCTCGTCGCACACGGTGGTTTTGAAGTATACGCCCTCGTCGGTTATTTCCACGGGCGCCTTGTTGTAAATCATTTCGGCGCCTTCGATGAGCGCGTATTCAACCTCTTCCTTGTTCGCGGTGTAGCGGTCGGAACGTACAACTATCTTAACGCTGCGCACGCCCTGCCTCATTGCCGTGCGGGCAACGTCCATTGCCACGTTGCCTGCGCCGATTACAATAAGGCTCTTTCCCAAATCATATACTTCGGGCGATTCGAGGTAGTGCACGCCGTAATGAACGTGTCCCAAAGTTTCGCCCTTTATGTTGAGCTTATTGGGCCAGGTAACGCCCGTGCCTATGGATATCGCCTTGAATCCGTCGCGGAACAGCTCTTCAATGCCGAAGGACTTCGTGCCGATGGTTATGTTGGGCTTTATCTTAATTCCCAGCTTTCTCATGAGCTGGTCATAGCGGTCGACAAAGCTCTTGGGAAGTCTGAACTCGGGTATGCCGAAGCGGAGCACGCCGCCTATTTTGGCTTTTGACTCGAACACCGTTACGTCATACCCCAGCTGTGCCATTTTGATTGCGGTGGTGATTCCCGCGGGGCCGGAGCCTATCACGGCAACCTTTATGCCGTTTGCGGGAGCACAGTCAATTTCCAGCACGTCCAGATAGCGCTCTGAAATAAAGTTTTCAATAGTGCCCACTTCCACGGGTTCGCCCTTTATTCCGCGCACGCAGTGGCCCTGGCACTGCCTGCCGTGGTCGCATACGATTGAGCAAATTACGGAAAGGGGGTTGTTATCGAAGAGCATCTTGCCTGCGCCGTTAATGTCGCCGTTCAGAAATGCCTGTATCATCTGCGGAATGGGCGTGTTTATAGGGCAACCCGTTCTGCACAACGGCTTTTTGCAGTTCAAACATCTTTTTGCTTCAGCTATTACGTTATGAGCCACTTAAAATTACCTCCATTTTAAAGTGCAGCTTTTATTTTTTCAATCATTTCGGCGTACTTCTCGTCCGAAAGGAATGTCTTCTGCGGATTCATTTCAAACACGCCGCCCCATTCGAAACCGTCTTTATATTTCGGGCAGAGGTGAACGTGCAGGTGGCATCCCGTATCGCCGTAGGCGCCGTAGTTGACCTTGTCGGGTTTGAACGCCTTGTGTATGGCCTTTGCCGCTCTGTTCACGTCGGCAAAAAACCTGTTCCTCTCGTCGTCGGAAATATCTACCATTTCACTGACGTGGTCTTTATAGGCCACTATGCAGCGCCCCGGGTGGCTCTGCTCTTTGAAGAGTATGAGCGTGCTCACGTCGAGGTCGCATATATAAATTCCGAACTTTTCCAAAAGTTCCCCGCGCATGCAATAGCCGCAGCCGGGGTCCTTGATGTGTTCCATATAAACTTTCCCCCTTTATAAAAATTTACCTTTAATATTATACCATACCGTTTTTCAATATTCAATAGCAAATCAAAATTATTTGCTGCGATTTTTTAGATAAAAAACTACTTATTTGAAATTTAACTTCACCTATTGCAATTTGCAAGCATTCATGGTATTATGATACTGTAAATATTTTTCACTTTTTGAAATATATAAACACTTATTTATATTGGGAGGGATTGATTGTGTCGGAACTTTTGCTTATTGTCGTGGCGGCCGCCGGCGTCCTTGCGTGCGGGTATGCATTCTTCAACTACTTCAGCGTCAAAAAGCTGGAGGAGGGGACGGAAGAGATGCAGGATATCGCCGGCTCAATCCGTACCGGCGCCAATGCGTTCATAAGGTATGAGCTCAAAATAGTTGCGATAATCTGTGCGGTTATCGCCGTCGTTCTCGGCGTTGTAATCAGCTGGCAGACCATGCTTGCCTTCATTTTGGGCAACGTTATGAGCGCTTCGGCGGGTTATGTGGGGCTTAAAATAGCTACATATGCCAATGTGCGCGTGGCAAACCGCGCCAGAACTACCAAAGACCTACGCAAAACGCTGAAAGTTGCCTTAAAGGGCGGCTCGGTCATGGGGCTGTGCGTGGCGGGTTTTGCGCTTGTAGGTGCGCTTATAGTTTACCTCGTGTTCGGCATGGCGCTCGGGCAGATAGATGAAGTGGTTGCGCATGAAGAGGTCGCAAACTGGATGGGGCTTTCTTCCGGCTTCACCATGACGCTCTCGGGCTATGCGCTCGGCTGCTCTGTAATAGCGTTATTCAACCGCGTGGGAGGCGGCATATATACAAAAGCCGCAGATATGGGCGCTGACCTTGTCGGCAAGACCGAGGAACACATTCCGGAGGACGACCCCCGTAATCCGGCAACCATAGCAGATAACGTGGGCGACAATGTCGGCGACGTTGCGGGCCTCGGCAGCGACCTTCTCGAAAGCTATGTCGGCGCCATGCTCTCCGGCGTAATTCTCGCCTGCGAGCAGTTTTTGCACAATGTTTACGCTTCGACTGAGATGCTTACGCGGCTAATGCTCTTCCCGATAGTTTTCTCTGCCTGCGGCCTTATCGGCTGCGTCGGCGGACTGTTATTCATACTCTTAAAACCCAAGCTTTCGTCAGAGCCTCACCGCGAATTGAACGCGGCGACATGGATATCGGCCGGCCTTGCAGTTGCGTTCGGCTGTATCCTAAGCTATTTCCTGTTTAAAGACTGCGCCGAAAATTTTGAAAGCCTCAATTTTGTGGCCGGCGCGTTTTCACCATGGCTTGCCGCAGTGCTCGGCATTGCCGCGGGCATAGCTATCGGCATGATAACCGAGTATTACACAAGCTACGATTATAAACCTACGAAAAAGATTGCAGAGGCCTCTAAGGAGGGGCCGGCGCTCACGGTGACGCAGGGCATGGCGAACGGCATGATAAGCTGTATGATACCAGTAGTAATTCTTGCCATAGCGCTCTTTGGTTCATACGCCCTTGCAGGTTTTTACGGCATATCCTGCGTCGCCATGGGCATGCTCTCATTCGTCGCTGCGACTGTTTCAGTCGATACATACGGCCCCATATCGGATAATGCAGGCGGCATTGCAGAAATGAGCGGGCTCGATTCAGGCGTGAGAGAAATAACCGATAAGCTCGACAGCGTCGGCAACACCACGGCCGCCATAGGCAAGGGGTTCTGCATTGGTTCGGCGGCGCTCGCCGCAACTTCGCTTATGATATCCTATTTATACGGATATCTTCCGGAGGGAGAGGAGCTTATTCTGAATTTTGTAAACCCGCTCACGCTGTGCGGTGCGCTCGTCGGCGCGGCGCTGCCATTCATGTTCTCAGGCATGCTCATTGAGGCGGTTGCCAAGGCGGCCAGGAAGATGGTCGATGAAGTGCGCAGACAGTTCCGTGAAATACAGGGCATACTCACCGGCGAGGCAAAACCCGACTATAAAAAGTGCATAGAGATATCCTCGCGCGGAGCGCTCAAGGAGATGCGCCTTCCCTGCATAATCTCCATTCTGTTCCCCTTGGTTACGGGCTTTATCTTCGGTGCGGAGTTTGTAGGCGGACTGCTCATCGGCGCGACAATAAGCGCGATAATGCTCGCGCTCTATACGGGCAACGCGGGCGGTGCATGGGATAACGGCAAAAAGTATATAGAATCCGGCGGGGTAGAGGGCTGCGGCAAAAATTCTCCCGCGCACGATGCCGCCGTAGTCGGCGACACCGTTGGCGACCCTCTTAAGGATACCGTGGGTCCGTCGCTCGATATTCTCATAAAAATAATGTCGACGATTTCCCTCGTCGCGGTTGCAATATTCTCTGAATACAATCTGTTCAGTGCAATAGGTATCGGATAAAGACCGTATTTAACGATAAAAAATCGCATAGTGTTTTCATAACACTCATAAAAATGCGTCCGCGCAAAATTTTGCGCGGACGCCTGCGTTTGTATGACATATATAAAGTGCGCCGCGCAAAGCCCGCGGCGCACTTTTTAGCAATTTTTATCTTCTTATTTCAAAGCTCTGGTTCATGAGGTTCTTTATGGAGTCGACGTCGTCGGTTATATTGAAGTCGCCGTGCATGGTGTGCTTCATCACTGAGCTTGCAACGGCAAAGTTTACTATGTCCTGAGGCTCCATGCCGTCCATCATTGCGTAGAACAGTCCGCTTGCAAATGCGTCTCCGCCGCCGACGCGGTCGAGGATGGTAAAGCGGAAAGTCTTGCTCTCGTAGGTCTTGCCGTCGTACCACAGGAAGGCCTTTAGTGAATTTTCGCTGCCGGAGTGCACATAGCGCACCGTGCGGCCGATTGCCTTGAAGTTCCACTTCTCGTGCAATGCCTTAAATATTCTGTCCTGTTCCTCAAAGGTGGGCGTCATGGAGAGGCCTTCCTTAAGGTCTTTGCCGTCGGGACCTATGAGGTTTATGGGTTCGATGCCTATGAGCACGTCGATATAGGGCATGTAATCGGTCAGGCAGTCGCGCGCCTCCTGGAAACCCCACAGCGCAGAGCGGAAGTTGCAGTCGAAGCTCACGGTCATGCCCATTTCTTTCGCAGTTTTAAGCGCCATCATGGTAAGGTCGCGGCAGTTCTGCGAAAGGGCGGGGGTGATGCCGCTGGTATGCAGCCATGTGAATCCTTTGAATTTCTCCTTGAAATCTATTGTGTTGAAGTCGTATGTGGCAAATGCGGAATTGGCCCTGTCGTATGTAACTTTCGACGCGCGCACGCCGAAGCCTTCTTCAAGATAATACAGACCCATTCTGCCGCCCTTTGCACGTATGCAGGGCGAGCAGTGCACGTCGTTCGCGCGCAGATAGCGTATTGCCGCCTTGCCTATCGAGCTGTCGGGCACGACGGTAAAATACGAAGAGTCTATGCCGAGGTTGGACAGCGAAACGGCAACGTTTGCTTCGGCGCCGCCGTATGTAACGTTGAACTGGTTTGCCATCCTTATTTTTTCGTAGTTGGGAGGCGCAAGCCTTAAAAGCAGTTCGCCCAAGGTTATAAAACGCACATTTGATTTATCAGCCATAAAACATTCCCCTTATAATTTAGTCGCTACACCTATTATACCACCCGATTTCCGATTTGTACATACCCAATTTGTAATTTTTTTTCTGCAATTGCAAAATAATTGCAAAATGCCGCGCGCCATGATAGAATATTTTTATGAAACTCAAGATAGAAGTAACCTCTGAGGCAGACGGTAAGGAGTTCGGCGGCACACAGGTAATGGAGGCCGTGCGCGGCGAATTTATCCTTGACGAAATATTCAAACTGAATTTTTTCCGCATAATAATCGACGATATAATAGGCGACGCGCTGTGTTTCCGCCTGATGGAAGGGGCTGACGCTCACTATTTTGTTCTCGAGGGCGGGGGCGACAGTGCAACTTTCGAGCGCGAAACGCCTGTGGAGACAGATTATTTCAGGTTTACGCTGATTTAGCGTTGGTGCGCGCTTATGGATGATGAAGATATTAAAAAATTTGTGCGCTCGCTCGACGGCGCAGTGTGCGATTATCCGTTTGAGGACGACTTCGAAACGTTCGTAATGCGCCACGGCGTGAATAAAAAATGGTTCGGCGTGTATATTTCGGCGCCCTCGGCGAGCCTTTTGCGCGATTGCTGCGATAGTAAGCGCGCCGCCCTCATGCACTTTCTGGGCGACAGGAAGCGCGCATTTGTAGTTTGCCTGAAGTGCGACCCCGAATTGTCAACCGTTCTTCAACAAAATTATGCCGGCATTATTCCCGCCTACCATATGAATAAACGGCATTGGATATCGGTGGTGTTATGCGCAGACGTGCCCGACGGGCAGACAGAGCAGCTGATAACGCTCAGCTACGATATCACCGCGCCGCGTGCAGGCGGCAGACGCGCACGCAAGGAGGCTTGGCCGAAATGAACAGAACGAAGATAGTTTCCGTCGATACTAACACCGTGTCTTACGGCGATATAGGCTTCGCCCCTGTAGAGGCGCTCGGCGACGTGACGTTTTACGACGTATTGACCCCGGAAGAGCTGGAGGAAGCGGCAAAGGACGCCGATATTCTGCTTGTAAACAAAGCGGAGGTAACGCGGGCGCTGGTTGAAAAATGCCTTCATTTAAAATATGTAGGCACCTATTCCACCGGATTCAATAATGTGGATGTGACCGCGCTTAAGGAGAGGGGCATAGTTGCAAGCAATGTGCCCGGCTACTCCACAAGCGCCGTGTGCCAGCATGTGTTCGCGCTCATGCTCATGTTTGCCGGTAAAACCGATAAATATTCAGCTTCGGTCTCTTCGGGCGATTGGATAAAGAGCGGCACTTTCTGCTACTTTCCGTGGGCCATGAGTGAAATATACGGCAAAACAATGGGCATATACGGTTACGGAAACATCGGCCGCGCCGTGGCGGACGTTGCAAAAGCATTCGGCATGAATGTGATAGTTCATACACGCACAGTTCCCGTAAACTGCCCTTACGAGCTTGTAAGCGCCGACGACGTATTCGCGCGCAGCGATTTTCTGTCGTTCCATTGTCCGCTAAACGAGCATACGCGCGGAATTATCAACGCGCGCACCGTTGCGCTCATGAAGCCTTCGGCGGTGATAATAAATACGGCGCGCGGTGCCCTCGCCGATGAGGAGGCGCTTGCGTCGGCACTCAATTCGGGCAAGATTGCCGGCGCCTGTCTCGACGTTTTATCGGCCGAGCCGATGCGTGCCGACTGCCCGCTTTACGGCGCAAAAAACTGTGTGATAACGCCGCACATAGCGTGGGGCCCGAAGGAGACGCGCGAACGCCTTGTGGAGATGGTCGCCGAAAATATAAAAGCCTTTTTGAATGGTACCCCGCAGAACAGAATAGCTTAAACTATTTGCATAACGAAGCGCCCCGCGAATTTCCCGCGGGGCGCCTTTGGTTTTTATGTCGTTAATGCCGCGTTTTTTATTCGGCCGTCTGTTCAACGGCACCCAAAACGCTTTCAACTTCCTTCAGCCTGTATTCTATGGTGCCGAGGCCGTAGCTTAAGGGCACAAGGAGGCGCAGCATCGTGGCACGGTAGGTATTGTTGTCCTCGTCGTTTACTGCGGCAAACCATGCTGTCTGCGTAGTCCCGTGCAGGGTGGCGGATGAGGTCATGCTCACAGGATTATAATAGATGCCGCTTCCGGTGTCCTCTTCCTCGCCTTCAGATTCCGTCGAATCGGCGGGCAGGCCGTAGGCTGAAGTTAGTGCGGAAACTATGTCGGCGTCATTCTCGCTGTCAAGCTCTCCCTGTGCGCCGCCCGTTATATTAACGTTGAATATGCCGAAGTTAGCGGGGACAAACAGGCTGATTGTCGCCGAAAAATTCTCTGAAAGGCTCATGCCGCGCACAGCTGTGTACAGTGTGTTATTGTCGAACAGTGTATAGCCGGAAGATTTCAGGCCGCTGACCACATATTCCTCGGCAGGTTCGCCCTCGTCACCGTTGCGGCTGATTTCGGTGTAGGTATATGTCGCCTCGGTGCAGTCAAAATTGTAGAATACCTCATATACATATTCTATCTCGAGGCACATATCCTCAACGTTGGCGGGCGCCATGGAGGCGGGGGTAGTGGTATGGACCTCCTGTTTGCTGTAGACGGGTTCAAGCGTGTTGCGCGCCGAGCGGAAGTAGGTGGTGGTTATCATGTAGTCGTCGAATTCAACGCTGTTTTCGTCTGTAGCCTCGGTATCGGAGTTGCCGAGCACATACTGCCCGTTCACATACATCTCCGTTTCGAGCACGTAAACTACTTCGCTCGTGCCTACGATTCTGTTCTGGTCCTCCTCCGGCAGGCGTGAAACGTCTCCGGTGGTCAGCCGGTAGTTGTCGTGCACGAGGTCGCCGTTCCAGTCGAAATGTGCGGCATAGAAGGTGGTTTTGAAGTAGTGCGGATTTTCGCCGTTCACATAATCTTCGCCGTCGGTGAAGTAGTTGATGTGGAATGCCGAGTTTCCGCCCGAAGTTTCGTCGAACAGAAGTTCATATAAAAGCACTTCAGGAGTGCGGTTTGCATTTTCTTCATTGTCGAGCACTGAAGTGCGCTGAATGCCCTCGAAACTGTCGATATACCAGTAGGAGTCGACGGTGAGCGTGTTGTTTGCCGAGGCGCAGCCCGAGGCGCCGAGAAGGCAGGCGCAGGCGGCGGCAACTGCTATTATCTTTACAGATTTCTTCATAATTGTTACCGGAAAAAGTTTTTTGCTGTTTAAACGCAATCAATTATAACATATATTTTCGCGATTGTAAAAACTTTTGCAGCTTGTTAGCATTAAAATAATTAAAATTCCCTGCGCCGTGTGCTATAATGGTGCCATGAATCTTTCAATAATAGCTCCCACGCTGAATATGGCGCTCGGCGAGCTGGGAAAATATGTTAAAAATAACGAGGCTCTCGGCCGCAGAACGGTCATATTCTGCGAGGACAGGCTCACTCTCGTGGCCGAGCGCGCAGTGTGCGCCGCGGTGGGCGGCACCTTCAATACGTCGGTGTTTACCTTCGCCCGGTTCCTCTCTTTAGAGCGCGGCGTGGAACAGAAGATAATCTCCAGTCAGGGTTCGGCAATCGTCATACGCGGAATAATAGAGCGCAACAGGCAAAACCTGCGCCTGTTCCGCCGCCTTTCGGCCGCTGCCGCCGCCCGCTCCGTTTACGATACGATAGCCCTTTTGTATTCCTCGGGAGTTTCGCCCGAAGATATTCTTTCCGCGCCGGCGCAGGGCATGCTCTCAGATAAGCTCAAGGATATTGCGCTCATCTACGGCGAGTATACGGCGTTTTTAAAGGAGAGCGGCAGGCTGGACAGAAACATGTATCTGCGCCTGCTGCCGGAAGTTGCCGCAAAAAGCCGCAGGCTTGCCGGCGCCGACGTCGTCTTTCTGGGTTTTCAGGCGTTTACGGGCACCGTTTCGGAGTGCGTTAAGGCATGTATGCGCGCCGCGGAAAATTCCTGCGGTAT
The DNA here is from genome assembly GCA_944368155.1 of uncultured Clostridia bacterium. Taxonomy (GTDB): domain Bacteria; phylum Bacillota; class Clostridia; order Christensenellales; family Borkfalkiaceae; genus Coproplasma. The sequence continues at coordinate 19,345 of CALVWW010000005.1, read as the reverse complement.
ATTTGTCGGCGGAGCGCCCGATATCTATGCCAACGAGGCGCCTGCCCGGTTTGAAAGTTTTTCTTCAGGCCTCGGCGGCTGCCGTACGGTCACGGTCAAATCCGACCTCGCGCCCGCTGCCGAGCATATAAGGCGCAATCTTTTCGACCCTTCGTGTTTCCACAAAAACGGCATTATTTCCGACCGCGTTCATGTATTCGAGGCGGCAGACCCGGAGCGCGAAATGGAGTTTATAGCGGCTTCCATAAAAAAATTCATTATAGACGGGGGGGAGAGGTATTACCGGATTTCGGTGATGCTGGCCGACGCAGAGGCATACCGCCCTATAATTTCGCGCGTGTTTTCGCAGTATAACATACCTTTTTACATCGACGAACGCCGTTCGCTTGCAGAACACTCCCTCGCATCCTTCATCTGCGCCTATCTGGAGTGCGCCGCGGGCGGCTGCGCTCCCGACGACGTCGACAGCGTTCTTTCAGATTACCTCTTCGGCCTTTCTGACAGGGAGAGGAGCATTTACCGCAATTTCGTGCTGCGCTGCGCCTGCTTCCGCGGCGGTGTAAAGCGCGAGCCGCGCGCCGATATCTGCGAAGCGCTCGGCTTTGATTACGATGTAGTCAGGCGCGTGCGCGAAAGATTTTTAAAAGGACTGTCCATGTTGCCTTCGGGCAGGGCGTCCGCCGAAAAGTGGGGAGAGGGTATAAAAAAACTGCTCGAATATTTCGGCTGTGAAAAACAGCTTGAAGAACTCTCCAAAGGCAGGGCGGAAGAGTTCCCCGCACGCGCACAGTTCAATGCAAGGGCGTATACGCTCGCGCTTTCCGTCATAGACGAAGCAGGCGAACTCGGGCTCGGGGCGCCGTATACTGCAAGGGAGTATAAAAAATTGCTTGCAAGCGGCTTTGCCGCGGCTGAAATATCGCTCATTCCGCCAAAGGCCGACGCCGTGTTCGTCGGCAATATTTCGGAGACTGCCAACAGCGGTTCCGACGTGGTGTTTGCCGCGGGGCTTGTCGGCGACGTGCCTCCCTCCGGTTCGGATACCGCCCTTTTAACCGACCGCGAGCTGACTTCGCTCGAGCGGCTCAACGTAAAGGTATCCCCCAAGATTTCGCAGGTCAACAGGCGGCGGAGGGAGACTGTAGCCCTCAATCTCTGCGCGTTTAAAGAGCATCTGTATTTAAGTTATCCCGTACAGTCGGGCGGAAGCGAAACGGTGCGCAGCGAGATAATATCGTATATTACCGCCATGTTCATGCAGTCTGAAAACAAGCGGCTGAGTGTAGTCACCCAGCGCGCTCTGGAGCTTTCGGGCAGGGGACTTGCGTACTTCTGCAGCGAGCTTACGCCCGCTTTAAAGGCGCTTGCAGGCGGCACGCTTCCGCCTGCAATTAATTCCGCACTCTTTTCTGTTTTAAGCGGGCGCGGATTTGGAGACCTTGCCGAAGGCGTGCTGCTCCGCCCGGTCAAAAAGGCCAGAATAAAGGACGGCAGGGCACTTTTTGCTTCGCGCACGGGCAGCGTTTCGGCAACGCTTTTAGAGCGTTATTTTGCCTGCCCCTACCAGAATTTTGCCGTGCAGGGCCTTAAACTTTCGGAGCGCCCCGAGGGCAGCGTTCAGCCGCGCGAGACGGGTAACTTCATTCACGAGGTGTTAAAGGCGCTCGCCGCCGATATCTCTAAAATTCACAGCGAGGACGAGGCGCGCTCCTGGGGCCTGAATACCGCGGCGCAGCTTCTTGAAAACGCCCCGTTTTCTTCGCTGGCAGAGGGGATTTCGGGTAAATTTGCCGCGGCAGGGCTGTGCCGGGAGGCTGCAGCGGTCTCCGCGGGCGTCTACCGCCAGCTTTCGGCGTCCAGATTCAGAATTCGCGACGTCGAGAAGTGGTATTATCTCCCCATAGGCGACAACACGTCTGCCGGCGGCAAGGTCGACAGGGTGGACGAATGCGACGGAATGGTGCGCGTAATCGACTATAAAACGGGAAATATAAGCTATACGGCGGAGGAATATTACGCCGGCATAAAACTTCAGTTGCCGCTCTATCTCCTCGCGGCCTCCAGGGGCAAGCGTCCCGCGGGGGCGTACTACTTCCCCGCCAATATCGAATATTCGGATAAGCCGGTAGGCGACTTTACTTTAAAGGGCTTTATGGACTGCGGAGAGGATGTAGTTAAAAACTCTGATACCACCGTAAAGGATAAGGAGCGCAGTGCCTTTTTCGACGCGTACTTAAACGGCAGAAAGCTTTCGGGCAATCTTGACGAAGAGGACTTCTCTGCATTCATAGCATATTCTTCGCTCATCGCCCGCCGCGGGGCAAGCGAGATGTTCGGCGGCAATATTGTGCCTTCGCCCTATATCGGCGCGTGCGATTACTGCAAAATGGGCGGCATGTGCGGCTTTTCTCCCGACGGGGAGAGCGTTCCGCGCTCGGTAGAAGGCATAACCTGCGCCGATGTGGCGAACATAGTCAAAAAAATAAGGGGGGATGTATAATGGCAACGCCTACTCCTCAGCAGACCGCCGCAATAGAAAAGAAGGGGCGGATAATCGTGTCGGCCTCGGCAGGCAGCGGCAAGACTTTCGTAATGATAGAGCGGTTGGTTGCATATGTGACCGGCGGCGGCGATATTGAAGACGTTCTTGCCGTAACTTTTACAAAAAAAGCTGCCGCGCAGATGAAGGATAAACTGCGCTCCGCACTCATAAAGAGCGTGGCCTCCGCGGGCGAAAATGAACGCGCCCGTCTCAAACAGCAGCTTTCAAAAATATCGCTTGCAAATATCAGCACCATACATTCGTTCTGTGCATATCTTCTGCGCGTGTATTTTTATCTTCTCGATATCGACGGTTCGTTCGAAATAATTTCGGAGGACGGCGGCGCCGAGGCGCAAATGAGGGGTCGCGCGCTCGACAGTCTGTTTGCAAGACTGTATGAAGAGGAGAACGACGACTTTATATACCTTCTCGCCCGATATGGCAGAAAACGCGGCGACAACAGTCTCAGGGCCGTAATTCTCTCGGCGTACGACGCCGTGCGCAACACTCCCGATTACGGGCAGTTCTTAAATTGCCCGGTCCGTGCGGACGAGGAGGTGTTCAACAGTATTTGCCGGAGGATATATGACGACGGCCGCACAAAGTGCGGCGAGCTTATAGCTGAAATAGAGTCCTTCTGCGCCGAAAATAATCTGAATGACGCCTGCAAAAAGATTGCGGGCGAGATGACTGCCATCCTGCGCTCGGCCATGGAACAGCGCGATATTTTTCAGCTGCTGCCAAAGTTTTCCACCTCGCGCAAGCCGCCGAAGAGCGGCGAGGATGAGGTAAGCAGGGCATTCTTCGAATTGCGCGACTATGTAAAGGGCAGGTATGATAAGCTGTATGAGGGGCTTGGCACAAGGGAGGAGGAGCTCGCCTCCTATCTCTCCACCGACCGCACGGCCCGCGCCTTTGCATGGCTGCTCTCTGAGTTCGACGGCGAGTATTCACGGCTCAAACGAGAGGAGGGCAAGCTCGACTACGGCGACCTCGAGCATCTGACGTTAAAGCTTTTAAGCCTCGACGGAATGGTTAAAGAGGTGCGTTCGCGCTTCAAGCAGGTTTTCGTCGACGAGTATCAGGACGTAAATCCCGTTCAGGAGCGCATAATTTCGCTGGTGAGCGGCGAAAATCTCTTTCTCGTCGGCGATGTAAAGCAGGCTATATACGGCTTCCGCGGTTCGCGTTCGGAATACTTTACAAAAAAGGAGCGCGAGTTTGCCTCGCACGGCGGAGGGCTTGTGCTCTCGCACAATTTCCGCAGCGCGCCCGGGGTAATCGACGCGGTAAACGCCAATTTTTCGCGGCTCATGCGCGCGGATACCTGCGGGATAGACTATAAATCAGACTCTGTTATGCTTGCCGGCGGCGCCTATCCGCCTTCCTGCGGAGGCGCGTACGTGCACATATTCGGCAGGGAAGAAAAGAGTAAATCGGTTGCCGACGGCGTGTATTCCGTCGAGCGCGAGGAACTCAAAAAGCAGCCGCTCCCGCGCGAGGGGCTGGCCGTGCTCGACGTTGTGCGCCGCGAACTTTCGAGCACCTTTTACGATATAGAGACAGGAAGCGTGCGCGCGGTGGAGCCGGGGGACATATGCATACTCACAAGAAAGCGCGACAATTCTTCGTCTGCAGGTATAATGCGCGCGCTTACGGCCGCCGGGTTTACCGTGTCGGGCGGGCAGGGCGGCAACGCCTGCGACTATTCCGAGGTAAAGCAGCTTACAGATATTCTTTCCTTTATCGATAACGGCGAACAGGATATTCCGCTTGCCTCTGCCCTTCTCTCGCCGGTGGGAGGGCTCTCCGAGGATGAACTGGCCGCCGTAAAGATAAGGTACCGTGAACAGAAGGAACTTACATTCCGCGCCTGCTGCGAAAAATACGGACGGGAAGCCGGCGACAAGATTGCGTCAAAGCTTAAAAATTTCGATAAAAAAATAGAAGAATACCGCACGCTTTCCCGTCTTTTCGGCGCCGGCACGGTCATAGATAATATTTTAAAGGACACCGCGCTGGAGGCAAAGTATTATCAGGACGGCGGCAAAAAGCTTAAAAATCTCCGGCGGCTGTCTGAGGCGGCATATACGCCCTCGGGTGAGCTCTCCCTCGGCGAATTTCTGGCCAAACTGAAGGCGGGGGGCTATAATCTGCCTGTCGCCGAAAGCGGAGGAGGCGACAGCATAACAATGATGACCATGCACTCCTCCAAGGGGCTGGAATTCCCTGTAGTCATTCTTGCCGATGTGTGCAAACCATATCGCGGACAGGGCGAGCGTGCGCTGCCGTTTGACGAAGAGTACGGTTTCGCCCACAGGGCGTTCGATGTGGAGCGGCGCGTGTCTGCGCCCACGGTGCTCGGCAAATATATAAAGCTAAAAACAGCGCGCGAGGAAGTGCGCGGCGAGATGAACCTTTTGTACGTCGCCTGCACGCGCGCAAAATACAGGCTGCACATAATGTCGGCGGAGAGCGGGCAGTTCAATAAATTCCGCGTGTCAAATGCCGCAAATTACGCCCAGATGCTCGATTTTTCCTGCTTTAAACGGGAAAATTCGGAGGACGCTGAATTCTTCTTTGAAGAGCCTTCGCCCGCCCTCATATCGAAACCCGACAGCAAAGCCGAAGAGGCTATAGCCGCCCGTTTTATGCGTCCGTATGCATATGAGGCGAGCGTAGGCCTGCCTGTAAAGAGCTCGGCTTCCGCCCTTTTGAAGGCCGACCCGCAGGGCGAGTACTATGCCGAACACGTACTCTTCCCGGAGGAGGACGACGGGGCCGACGCAGCGGCGCGAGGCACGGCATATCACCGCTTTTTGCAGCTGTGCGACTTTTCGATAAAGGACGAAGATGGCATCGCGCATGAGCTGAACGGCTTTGTCGCCTGCGGGGATATGACGGGGGAGGAGGCCGCCCTCTTAAGCTGCGCTTCGCTTGCAAAAATTTTATCAATGCCCTGCTTTGAAAGAGTTCAGGGGGCAAATACCTTCCGCGAGCGCGAATTTTTGTGCGCTCTGCCTGCAAACAGCTTTATGGACACATCCTCCGCGGACGACGTTCTGGTGCAGGGCGCAATCGACCTGTTGTGCGAAAAGGACGGTGTATACACCATTATAGACTACAAATTTTCAACTCTCACAGAGCAGGCGATAGTTGCAAGGTATGCGCGCCAGCTCGGGCTGTACCGCCTCGCCGTCGAAAAAATTCTCGGCGTGCCGAAGGAGGAGATAGGCGCGTATATAGTAAATATTCGTACTCTTAAAGAAATTAAATTAAATTAAATTTAAACGGCACGGGAGCCGCAGATTATCTGCGGCTCCCGTGCCTGTTTATGCGCTCAAACCGAAATGTTTTCAGGTGCATGTATGTTTTATACGGCAATTATGCGCTGCTATACATATGTTGAAAAATCAAATTGAATTAATATTGAATTAATATTATTTAATTATTTTTAAATATTCTTCCTCGTTTCAATAAGGTTTTCAACGTGCCTGGCCTCAAGCTTTTCAAAGGCGGCGGTCTTGTCTATAATTTCCTTAACAAGCAAATCTATCTCTCCGCCCTCGGTGTAGTCTGCGGCGGCAAAGTAGCGTATGCGGTTGTGCTTTAACAGACGGTAAACCTTCTGTCTGTCGCCGCTCTTTCCGTCGTATACGCCTATCGAGTGTCCGCCGTACGAGTTTACAAGTTTCATGCACGGTATGTCTGTGTCGCTGTCGCCGAGATATACAATATTTCTCAGCGGCACCCTTATCTTTTCTGGCGGAATATATTCGTTCACGCCCGCATGGTCGTTTATATTGAGGCAGCCTTTCTCTATTCTGAATAAAAACTGTGTTTTGTTCGTGTAGTTTATTGTCTGAGCCGGCCATTCCGGTGTTCCGTATTCGTCGAAGAGGAAGGAACTCGCGTATATCTTTTTAAAATGCCTCGCAATTGCGGTACCCTCAATCATCTCCTTCAGGCCGGAGGAAATTATGTAGTGTTCAACGGCGATGCCGCGCTCCCCGCCGTAGCTGTTTATGCGCCCGAACCAGTCCTCCACGCCGTCGTAGAGCTTGATTTTTGCACCGTATTCCGAGAGAGCCTTTTTAGTAACGTAAAATTTTCCCCTTGCCTTCTTCACCATGGTGAGCATATAGGCAAGGTTCATATCCATGTCGTTTTTCTCGGCGAGCTCGTTCGATTGCCGCCAGAATTCGTTCACGTCCTCGCCCACCGACTGTATGAAGCCCTGCGCCTGCATGTCGCCAGGAGACAGCGTTCTGTCGAAATCATAGCATATGGCAAGCACAGGCTTTTCGCCCTTTTCAAGCCTTTCATATTTCATAGCGATTACCTCGCATATATTATATCAGAACGGGCGAAAAACTGCAATTGTTTGCGTCAGTTTTGTGCACGCAGCCGCCGGTGCCAATTTTCGCGCCCGTTCGGCAATAAATGCGCCGTATTTTTTGTTTGCCCGGCTATAATCTTTGTATAATTAAAAAAAGGAAAATTTTTTATGCTGACAGATTTTTTTAACGGTATTTACTCGGTGGTCGCTTCGCTCACGTTCGAAACAGCTCTGTATATCTGCTGGGGCGCGTTCGCGCTCGTGTTTGTTTGTGCAACGTTGCTTACCATATTCAACAGCGGCGTGCGCGCGGCGAATAAGCGCCCCTACCTCGCGTTTGTAAACATATTTACAGCCGTTACATTTGCTCTCGCGCTTACCGAAAGGGAGCTTGATTTTTCCGTTCTGGTTGCGGCTGTATTCTGGTGCGCGGGGTATCTTACTTACGGCCTCATCGTGCTGCTCTCACGGCGTAAAACAAGGGCGGCGCAAAACGTTGCGATGCCCGAATTTCCTCCGCCCGCGCTTCATTTTAAAAGTTCAGCCGCCCCCGCAAACGCAAATGTGCGCACCGAACACGCTCTCTCAGTTACTGAAAAACTGCTTTCAAAGGAGCTTGGCAGGGGAGACAGGCAGGAGGCGGAGCGCATAAAGTCATTTTTATCGTTCATGCAGGCGAAGGGCAGCCTCACGCCCGAGGACAACGAAAGGTTGAACGACAACTTCAACACTCTTTTAAAACTTATGGCTAAATATAAGATGTAAACAGCGGCGGACATACGTGCAGGTATGTCCGCCGCCTGACTTAAGTTCAATTTTTTTTCTTCGCAAAGCCATAAATTATTTCATATCGATTTGAACTGCGCCTGAAAATATTCGCCCGCCTCTTCGGCCTTTTTTAAAGCCTCCGGCGTGAGCGGAGTTCCCTTCTTCAGTATCACCGCCCCGCCCGAAGTCACATTCTCTTTGAGGGTGCGCGGCGCGCGCACTATGACGGCGTCGCCGACGGCTACAAATTCGGGACGGTATTTCTTTTTGCCTATCAGGTAATAAAACAGCCCGTCTTTGCCGCTCTCCAAATCGCTCAGGTGCCCTAAAAATTTGCCCGCCTCATCGTAAGCGGGCAGGCCGAGCCGCATGTTTCTGCAACCCCGCTTAATCTCCGTTCTGTCGTCAAACACAATCTTTTCCCCTACATATGTCACGTCTTTAATGTCGATGTCAAATTCCTTTTCATCGCCGTCGAAACATTGCAAAAACTGCGGAGTGCTTCCGTTTCCCAGCACTCCTCGTACCCAGCCCCTGTGTTTCCCGTCGCGGCTTACAGCTTCCTTCCCGTAAATTTCCGAAAGTTTCATAATTTCCTCCCCCTTGGCAGCAATTTTGCGCCAATCGGCGCACTTTTACACCTGTAAGAATATAATATTTAAAAGTGTATGCGGGCACAACGGCAATTTTTGACGAATAATGCCGAATATGCGGCTGTTTGCTCTTTTTATTTTCAGGTCGGGCCGCGTTTGTGTCAAAAGCAACAAAATTGTTAAAAAATTTCATTTTTATGTGTCGTCAAAAAAGTTTACACATAACTTGACAGGTGTAAACTTTTAGTGTAAACTATGTGCAATCTCAAGGAAGGGGAGTGCAGGTTTGCACATAACCTTTAAAGAGAGGTTCGAAGGACGCGTTCACACGACGGTGTATTGCCGGTGCGTTGCGCGAGGCAGGGCAAACGTTCTGCCTTCCTCGGCCAAAGAGCAAGACGCTATGCGGAGTCGGTGTATTTCCGCCGCGTAAGTCTTTGTTCACTATGGGCAGGCTCGCGGGGACGGTGTATTTCCGACCGCTCAGCTCAGACCTTGCGGCATTTCCGCAAGTTTGGGCGCATTACCCGCCTGACAGCAAATGTATGCCGCGGCGGTATCTCCCGCCGCGGCTTGCTTTTAACGCCAATTATAAAATTCTTCCGCTTTGCTTCGGAGGGAGAACACAGAGGTTAAAATTGATAGCGCTTGATAAATATTACGATGTTATAATCGTAGGCGCGGGAGTAGCGGGGTTAAACTGCGCCCTCAACCTTCCGCGCGAAAGAAAAATTTTAATTATCTGCAAGGACACGCCCGACAAATCGGACAGCTATCTTGCGCAGGGCGGAATATGCCGCCTTGTTGACGACGCCGACTATGAGGGCTACTTTGAAGACACAATGCGCGCGGGGCACTACGAAAACAATCCTGCAACCGTTGAGTGCATGATACGCAACTCGCAGGAGCTTATCGACGATTTGATTAACTGCGGCGTGCGCTTTGCGCGGAATGCCGACGGTTCGCTCGCGTACACGCGCGAGGGCGGTCATTCCCGTCCGCGCATTTGCTTCCACGAGGACTGCACGGGCAGGGAGATAACCACTCACCTGATGAAGAAGGTGCGCGCATGCCAGAACATATTCATAGCTCCCTATGTTACCATGGTCGACATAATCGAGGATAACAACGAGTGCTACGGCATAGTCGCAAAGGACAGCAAAAACGGAAAACTGTACAGGCTGTATGCCGATTACACCGTGCTCGCCTCGGGCGGCCTCGGCGGGGTATTTGAAAACTCAACCAATTTCCGCATTTTAACCGGCGACGCGCTGGCAATCTGCCTCAACCACAATGTCGCCGTCGACCATATAAACTACATTCAGATTCACCCCACCACGCTGTATTGCAAAACAAAGGGCAGGAGATTTTTAATCTCCGAAAGCGTGCGCGGCGAGGGCGCCGTGCTTCTCGATAAAAATTTCAACCGCTTCTGCGACGAGCTTCAGCCCCGCGACGTGGTGACAAAAAACATTCTCGCTCAAATGAAGAAGGACGGCACAAAGCACGTATGGCTGGATATGCGCCCCATACCGAGGGAGGAGGTGATAAGCCACTTCCCTACTATAGTTCAGCGGTGCCTCGAGGAGGGCTACGATGTATTCCGCGAATGTATACCCGTCGTTCCCTCCCAGCACTACTTCATGGGCGGCATCCGCTCAGATTTAGAGGGGAAAACCACCATGAACAGACTGTACGCCGTGGGTGAAACGTGTTGCAACGGCGTGCATGGCGCAAACAGGCTGGCCTCTAACTCTCTTTTAGAGAGTCTGATTTTTGCAAAGCGTGCCGCAAAGGACATCGAAAGCGGCTACGCCGGAATCAGCCTCGAGCGCGCTGAACGCGCCGAAAATGCGCTTGATTTATCAAAATATGACAATGTCCCCGCCCTTCTGAAAAGTTATAAGGGCATAGTTTTAAATGCGATAGAGGAGGCCGAACGTGAACAACCCCATAACTGAAAAACTTCATGCCGACGAGCTGATTAAGCTTGCGCTTAAAGAGGATATTTCCAACGAGGATATAAGCACGAACGCCGTAATGCCCGCCTGCAGAAAGGGTACGGTAGACCTGCTTGCCAAGCAGGACGGCATTATATGCGGCCTGCATGTATTTGCCCGCACATTCACCCTGCTCGACGAAAATACCGTTGTAGAGCTCTATAAGGTCGACGGCGACGAGGTGAAAAAGGGCGAGCATATAGCAAAAGTTACCGGCGACATACGCGTGCTTTTATCCGGCGAACGCACGGCGCTCAATTACCTTCAGCGCATGAGCGGTATAGCCACTTACACGCGCAGGGTGGTAAAACTTTTGGAGGGCTGCAAAACAAAGCTTCTTGATACGCGCAAAACTACGCCAAATATGCGCGTATTCGAAAAGTATGCCGTAAAGGTGGGCGGCGGGGTAAATCACCGCTATAACCTTTCCGACGGAATACTCCTAAAGGACAACCACATAGGCGCGGCGGGCAGCGTCGCCGCCGCGGTAAAAGCCGCCCGCGAATATGCTCCCTTTGTCCGCAAGATTGAGGTGGAGGTGGAAAACCTCGATATGTGCCGCGAGGCGGTCGAGGCGGGCGCAGACATCATCATGCTCGACAATATGAGCGTGGACGATATGATTGCCGCCGTAAAACTAATAGACGGCCGCGCCGTTACCGAGTGCAGCGGCAATGTAACAGAGGAAAGCATTCCCGATATAAAGCGCACGGGGGTGGACTACGTCTCCAGCGGAGCGCTCACCCATTCGGCGCCGATACTTGATTTGTCGTTAAAAAATCTCCACCCTGTAGATTAAACGTTATTTGCGGCGCAATACTGTGTTGCGGTTACGCACTCCTGCGGTCACTTACGTCTCAGTAAGCTCCCTTGTCGTTTGCGCCCGCGCCTTGTCTTGCTTGCAACTAACGCTTAATCGCAATGTGTTTTGGTTTGCAACTATTATCCGGAAGGCGGCGCGTATTGCCGCCGTGACACCCTGCTTGCGCAGAGTTGTTTATTGAAATTTAGTTGCATTTTATAGCACATACGTTGCACAGAAATGTTTTATTAAGATTATGATAAGGTAAAAGATGAAAGCTGAAGAGAGAAGAAAGGAAATACTGGCGATAGTCGGCAACAGCGATAACGCTCTTCCCGCTGCTCTGCTCGCCGAAAAGCTCGGCGTTTCCCGCCAGGTAATTGTGCAGGACATTGCAATGCTCCGCGCCAACGGGTACGACATTATTTCCACCAACCGCGGCTATATACTGACCGCTCCCAAGAGCGCCTCATCGCGCGTGTTCAAGTGCAGGCACTCTTTCGAGCAGATAGTCGACGAGGGATATCTTATAATAGGTATGGGCGGCAGAGTGGAGGATGTGTTTGTAAACCACCGCGTATACGGCAGAATAACGGCAAGGCTTGAACTTTATAACAATACCCACGTAGAGGAACTCTACCGCTCGCTCGTGAGCGGGGCTTCAAAACCGCTCATGGCCGTGACCGACGGCTATCATTACCACACGGTGACCGCGCCCGACGAGGAGACGCTGGATAAAATCGAGGTCGCTCTGCGCGGCGCCGGATATCTCATCGAAATCTGAAAGTTTTACAAAACAAACCTTAAGGCGGCAGTTTACCGTCGGATATTGTGTATCACGGGGAATTTATGACCATTCATCACGACAAAATGGCCTACGGCAAGCTCGACAATCTTTCCGAAAAATTTTCTGAAGATAGATTGAAGAAGATGGCGGAACTGCTTTCTTCAAAGCCCGGCAAGGATTGCGGAGAGGGCAAGAAAGACGGGCAGGCCGGGGGCAAAGAAGATAAATAATTTTTCTTTTTAAGTAGTATATATTCATCAAACCGTTAAATATATTTTTGCGTTGGGAAAAACCGGAGCGCCGCGGAAAGTACGATATAATTTCCGCGGCGCTCCTGCAAATTAAAAAATAATTTATTAACCTAAGTTAATTTATTTGACAATATGGTATTCACGGTATTAAAATATATTTGCTTTCAGGGGCGAGGCGGCACGCGGAGGGCGCTTTTGATTGTTGTGCAAAGGGGCGCAACTTCAGCGGGCCGCCCGTTCGCGGGCGAGTGTACGCCTGCGAATTTAACGCATAACTGCTATCCGGCAGTTGCAATTCCTCCATAGATAAAAGCCGGGCGCGGAAGCCAATTTCCGCGCCCGGCATATTCTGTGCCGTGATATTTCTTGTTTCAGCGAGAGAGCATCCAGTTTTTGACCTCTTCACGCTCGATTGGTCTTATATCCTCGTTCGGATATTTTGAATTTTTGCCGCCGTACGTGTACACGAAATACTTTCCTTCTCCGGTTATGTAAAGAGTTTCTTCGTAGCCATTTGGATCGCCGGGTGCACCGTAGGTGAATTTCTTATCGACAGTAGAAATCAAGGTGTCGTATATGACTCCGTCGATTACTTTACGCATAATTATTCACTACCTTATTATTTTTTTATTTAGTGCGCGGCGTCCGCATATTTTGCCGCATGCGATTATTATTCTATCATATCGTTCTTTTTATGTCAATTGTAGTCCGATTGTTAGTTGTATTGCCTGCTTATTGTTAAAAAATATTCTAACCTGAAAGAATTTAACACAATTTCCTCCGCCGGTTCCTGATTTACCGGTGCCGAAACTGTCATAGTGCTGAATTTGTATTGTCAAGTAAAAATGCTTGACACACGTGTAAATCCAAGGTATAATTATTAAAGAAAAGCACAGGAGGCTCCGTGTGGCCGATATCAGATTCTTGCGGCTTTGGGATATATATTCCCCTTTGCTCACGCCCACCCAGCGCGAGATAACCGATATGTTCTTCAACCTCGATTTGACAGTCTCGGAGATAGCCGAGCAGAAGGGAATTTCGCGGCAGGGCGTATCTGAATGCCTCGCTTCGGCAAAGAGGCAGCTTACTGAGTATGAAAGCAAATTAAAACTTTCGCATATAACGCAGAACCTCACACTTTCTCTTTCGCTTTTACGGGAGGGAGCGGAAAAGTGGCTTGAAAACTTTTCAAAGGCGCATCCCGAACTTCATGCCGAGGCGAAGGCGCTTGAGAACATCCTTTCGGCCGATTATTCCGCGGAGGCCGAGGAACTTATTAATAAAACTGATAAGGAGTAGCATGGGAGCATTTTCCTCTCTCTCGGAGAGATTAAACCATATATTTTCCAAACTCACCAAGCGCGGCAGGCTGACCGAGCTTGAGATAAAAACCGCCATGCGCGAGGTGCGCGTAGCTCTTTTAGAGGCCGACGTAAATATACAGGTTGCGAAAAAATTCTGTGCCGACGTCTCGGAAAAGGCGCTCGGACAGGAGATATTAAAGAGCCTCAATCCCGCGCAGCAGGTTATAAAGATTGTCAATGATGAACTTATAGCGCTTATGGGTTCGTCTAACTCCAAGCTGATTGTGGCAAGCAAGCCGCCCACGGTGATTATGATGTGCGGCCTTCAGGGCGCGGGCAAAACGACGCTGTGCGGGAAACTCGGCGTCCATCTCAAAAAGAACGGAAAGCGCCCCTTGCTTGTTGCGTGCGATATCTACCGCCCCGCGGCGATAAATCAGCTTAAGGTAGTAGGAAAAAACGCCGCTGTCGAGGTGTTTGAAAAGGGTACGCAAAATCCCGTAAAAACGGCAAAAGAGGCGGTTGAATATGCCCGTTCGCAGGGCTACGACACAGTTATAATCGATACTGCCGGCAGGCTTGAAATAGATGAAAAGCTCATGCAGGAGCTTGAGGATATATGCGCCGCTGTAGAAGTGTCTGAAATTCTGCTCACAGTCGATTCCATGATGGGTCAGGTCGCGGTAAACGTGGCGAAGACATTCAATGAGCGTCTGGAGATTACCGGCGTAATACTCACCAAGCTCGACGGCGACACGCGCGGCGGTGCCTGCCTTTCCATTAAGGCCGTAACCGGCAAACCGATAAAGTTTATCGTCACGGGCGAAAAGCTCACCGACCTTGAGCCCTTCTATCCGGACAGAATGGCTTCGCGCATACTCGGCATGGGCGACGTTTTAACTCTCATCGAAAAGGCTCAGCAGGCGGTAACCGAAGAGGACGCAAAAAAAATGCAGCAAAAACTGCGCGAAAATTCCTTCACGCTGGAGGACTATTTGGAGCAGTTCGAGAGCATGAAGAAGATGGGCGGAATTCAGTCGGTTATGTCAATGATTCCCGGCATGGGCAGCAAACTCAAGGGCGCTGAAATCGACGAAAAGAAGATGGAGCGCACCAAGGCCATAATCTTATCGATGACAAAAAAAGAGCGTGAGGACCCGGTCATAATAAACGCCTCGCGTAAGCGCAGAATCGCGGCCGGTTCGGGCACGTCCGTCCAGGAGATAAACCAGCTTTTAAAACAGTTTGAGCAGGTTAAAACGCTCATGAGGCAGCTTAAGAGCGGTAAGAGGAGACTCCCGTTCTAAACAAACAAAAACTTCATGTAAGCGTCGCATTACTGTGTCGCGCTTGCGGGTATGTTCGGTCATGTACGTCTTTGTACACTCCCTCACATCTTCCGCACGCTCCTTGTACTGCTCGCTTCTCTGAAGTTTAAATTGGCGAGGGCTCGTATCTCCGAGGTTTCGATTGTGGGAGAGGGGTATTACATCATATCTTCCGCTCGCTTCTTAAAAGTTTTGATTGGCAAAAAATAAGGTTAAATTAAAAAATAAATTTTTTATATATTATTAAGGAGAATATCACAATGGCAGTTAAAATGAGACTTACCAGAATGGGCGACAAAAAGTCTCCCTTCTACCGCATCGTCGTTATCGACAGCAGAAAGGCGCGTTCGGGCGAATATATCGATAAAATCGGCTATGTAAACCCTTTAAAGACTCCCGCTGAAGTTAATATCGACATTGAAAAGGCCAAGGACTGGCTCTCCAAGGGTGTTCAGCCCACCGAGACGGTCAAGAGCTATCTCGTAGGCGCTGGCGTAATCGAAAAGAGCGAAAAACTCTCCGCACCAAAGACCAACGATAAGAAAAAGAAGAAGGACTGATTAAAGGGCTCTGCCCGAATGCGGGGCGGTCTGTCTGCATGACTGCACGCCCTCAATACAGAAGGAGCATAAAATTATGTTGGAACTTGTTAAATACGTCGTTGAGCAATTTGCCGAGCACAAGGACGCCATTGAATATAAGGAAGAGGAGAAGGACAGCAGCATAGAGATAACAGTCTTTCTCGAAGACTCCGATATGGGCAAGGTGATAGGCAAGCAGGGCAAGATAGCAAAGGCCCTCCGTACGCTCGTCAAGGCCGCCACTCCAAAGGGCGCCAAGAAGTACGTAGTTGAAATAAAGAGCAAAGAATAAAATTTTACAGTGGGCCGTGCCTTGTGCACGGCTCTCTGTCGATAAAATGCAAAAGGGCGGAGTGTATGCGCGCCGCAACATTTGTTGTCCGGGGAAATTATAATGCAGAAATATCTTACGGTTGCAACCGTTTTAAAGCCGCAGGGCATACGCGGCGAAATTAAAGTTATGCCCCAGACCGACAGCGCCGAAGATTTAAAAAATTTTTCTTCGGTGGTAATAGAAGGCACAGAATATAAAATTCTCGCATGCAGGGCGGGGGGCGGATTTGCGTATCTTACCCTGCGCGGCATTGCAGACAGGAACGCCGCCGAACTTCTCCGCGGCAAAGAGGTGCTCGTCGACCGCGACGAAGCCCCCGAGTTGCCTGAAGACAGGGTGTATATTGCCGACGTTATCGGGTGCAAACTCGTCACGGAGGAGGGCGGGGAGCTGGGCGAAATCACGGCGATAACGCCTGCGCGCACCGATATATACACCGCTCTCATCGCGGGGAAAGAGGTCATGTTTCCCGCCGCGGACGGGGTGATTTCTAATATCGATGCCGAAGGCGGTAAAGTTACAGTGAACAAAAAGCGGTTCGAAGAGGTAGCCCTGCTGTAAGCGCACCTGCGCCTTAATCACAGTGTTTGCTCCACCATGTATGTAAAACAAGGAAAATTTTGTGAGTGAAAATTATGGATATAACTGTTTTAACGCTGTTTCCCGAGATGTTCGCACCCTTGAAAGAGAGCGTGATTGGCAGGGCGGTAGACGGCGGAAAACTCAATATAAAAATTGTTAACATACGTGATTATGCCGAAAATAAACACTTCAAGTGCGACGATTATCCGTTCGGCGGCGGCGCGGGAATGGTGATGATGCCCCAGCCGATAGGCTCTGCGATAGACGCTGTCGACCCTGGTCACAGGGCGTACCGCATTTTCATGTCTCCCCGCGGCGGCGTTTTCACCCAGAAGAGGGCGGTTGAACTTGCCGGTAAGGAAAGTCTGCTCATTCTATGCGGACACTACGAGGGGGTAGACCAGCGCGTAATAGATATGTTTATCGACGAGGAGCTCTCAATAGGCGACTATGTTTTAACGGGCGGAGAACTGCCCGCCATGGTCGTGTGCGACTGCGTAGCGCGCTACGTCGACGGGGTAATCTCCGGCGAAAGTTTGAAAGACGAAAGTTTTGCCGACGGACTTCTGGAATACCCGCAATACACGCGCCCCGCCGTTTACCGCGGCGCGGCCGTGCCCGAAGTGTTACTTTCGGGCAACCATGGTGAAGTAGAAAAGTGGCGGCGCGAAAAGTCGCTTGAAATCACGCGTAAAAACCGCCCGGATTTGCTGAAGTGATTAAATTTAAAGATAAATACTATGCGCAAGCATAGTTTTCCGCCATTATATTCTAAAACAAATTACGTCGCAAGGCGGGTTTCCCGCCGCAGCAGGACTCAATTTGCGCATACTTGCGCCTGAGCAGGGTGAATTTGCGCAATTATATAAAATGAGGGCGCTTAAAATTGCGCAAAGAGGGGCTGGCCCATAGAACTCACGGAAAATTCCCGACGCCTCAAGGCGGGAATTTTCGTGAAGGAGTATTTGTATGCGTATTATTCAATGGTTTCCCGGTCACATGACCAAGGCTATGCGAATGATGGAGGAGAACGCCTCCCTCTGCGACGGCGCTATAATAGTGCTCGACGCGCGTTGCCCCGCATCTTCGTTCAATTCAAAACTTAAAAAGGTGTTTCAGGGCAAGCCGGTTTTATACGTGCTCAACAAATCGGACCTTGCTGAAAAAAGCGATGAGTGTTTAAAAATAATTAAATCTTCGGGTGCCGCGGCCATAGCATTGAATGCAACCGTGAGCGGGTGCCGCAGGCAGCTTTTATCGGCCTGCGAGGCGGTAGTCAGGGATAAGCGCGAACGCGCCATGGGAAAGGGGTACGCGCGCACTTTCCGTTTTATGGTGCTCGGCGTGCCGAATACGGGCAAGAGTACGGTAATAAATCTTCTTTCCGGCTCCAGACGTACCGTTACGGGCGACAAGGCGGGTGTTACGCGCGGCAAGCAGTGGATAAGACTTGAGGGATTTGAACTTCTGGATACCCCCGGCACAATGCCTCCCGCATTCGAGAATCAGACGTTTGCCCGCAGGCTTGCCTATGTAGGCAGCATAAACGATGACATTCTCGATTTCGACGATATCGCTCTTGCGCTCCTTTCGGATATGGCGGCGCAGTATCCTGAAAGACTTGCCGAAAGGTACGGCATAGAAGGGGATCTTGCGCCGCTTTCTATGCTTGAGCAGGTATGCCTGCGCCGCGGTTTCATGCTTCGCGGAGGGGAGTTCGATTACGACCGCGCCTGCCGTGCCGTTGTCGATGATTTGCGCAAGGGGCGCCTTGGCGCCGTGCTTTTGGACAGCATGGATGATATGCGCAACATAAAGTTTTAAAATAATTCAAATAAAAAATAATTTATTTTTCACGCTAAACAAATTTAATTTATTTTTTTGCCGCTCAATATGCCGCAAACGGCTTTTTTTTACCATGGATAAATTGTTTTACGAAAAACAGCTTTTAAGCGAGGGTTATAATTATATCTGCGGCGTCGACGAGGTGGGGCGCGGCCCTCTTGCCGGACCTGTAGTGTGCGCGGCGGTAATAATGCCGCTCGACGCCGTTATAGAAGGAGTCGACGACAGCAAAAAACTGACGGCAAAACGCCGCGAAAAGCTCTCCGTTCTCATAAGGGAAAAGGCAATTGATATTGCAATATGCCGCGTCGAACCGCAAATTATCGACAAAATAAATATACTTGAAGCGACAAAACTGTGTATGAAAAACGCCGTGGAAAGCCTTAAAACAACGCCCTCATTTGTGCTCACCGACGGCAATATGACGCTTGATATATCCCTTCCCCAGCGGCACATAATCGGCGGCGACGCGGTTTGTTATTCTATAGGCGCCGCCTCGGTACTTGCAAAGGTGTACAGGGATGAGCTCATGAACGGATACGCCGCAGAATACCCCGGCTATGGCTTTGAAAGAAATAAGGGTTACGGCACGGCCGCTCATATTGCCGCCATAGAGGAGAGGGGACTGTGCCCCATTCACCGCAGGAGTTTTACAAAGAAATGGATATAAAACCGCACGGCGGAGAAAACGGTAGTATAAAGCGCCTCAACCGAAGAAAGGGCATGCAGGGCGAAAAGCTTGCCGCAAAATTTTTAAAGCGCGGCGGTTATAAAATAATTTCGCGCAATTTCAAGTGTCCCTTAGGCGAAGTGGATATAATAGCGCGGAAGGGCGATATTGTAGCGTTTGTGGAGGTGAAGGCGCGTTCGACGCACAGCTTCGGTACGCCGTGCGAGGCGGTAGACAGGCGGCGCATGGCGCGTTACATAAACGCCGCGCGCTACTTTTTTGCGGGCAGGGATATGGACAGCACCGTCCGCTTTGACATAATCGAAGTGGAGGGCAAGAACATAAACCATATAATTTCGGCGTTTGAGGCAAATTGAACGATTAGTTTTGCCTGCGGCAAACGTGACGTGCGCCGTGCACGGCTTGCTTAGAGCGTAGTTTGCAATAATATTTTCGACAACAGCACTCGGAGAAAAGATTTTGCTCTGCAAAAGATTTTCTCCGAAGAGGAGAGGCAACGGAGCGCAGTTGCAAGTCGCGCTGTGCACGGCTTGCTTAGAGCGTAGTTTGCAATAATATTTTCGACAACAGCACTCGGAGAAAAGATTTTGCTCTGCAA
>CALVWW010000004.1 GCA_944368155.1 uncultured Clostridia bacterium | reverse complement strand
TGATAAGAAGCCTGACCGCAGAACTTGCGGTCAGGCTTCTTTCAGCTTTCTCTGCCAATGATAAAATCAGTACTGCACTCAAAATATTTTGCAAGGCGGACAATGCTCTCCACCGTGGGCTCATACTTGCCCTTATGCCAACGGTTTACCGTTTCTTCCGTAAGTTTTGTCTCTTTTTCTAATTTGTATTTCGAGATTTTAAAGTGGTCAAGCAACAGCGTGAGTTGTTCACCGAACGGTGGACGGTTCTTAAATACTTTTTCTTCAAGGTTATCAGACAAGCCTAATAAATAGTCGGTCGAACAGTGAAAAAAATCTGCAAATGCCACTAAGGTTTTTAATGAAGGCATGCGCTCGGCTCTCAATACGCGGGCTATTGCAGATTGGTCAACGGCAATTTCTTTCGAAAGAGATTGGGTGTTAATTTCTGCTTCGTCCATCAGTTCTTTGAGCCGTTCAGAGAGTTTCGACAAAATATCCATAAAATAGTGTTCCTTCGTCAAAATATTATCCCACAGTCTGACCAAATTAATTTGTGGTTTGGTCAAACACAGGGGTATAATATAAGTACGCAATGAGTGCGCACTGTTGCAGAAAAATTTTAACGGAGGACGCTTATGGAAAACGTGTCGAAAAATTCTACAAATGATAAAGTTTTGTCGCAAATGGAGTTTGAAAATTTACATATCTCACACGATGATATATTGTGTAGCATTCAGCCACTTATAACCGAATACTTTGATGGCGATTGTGAGTGTTCTGGCGACTATATCACCTACACCGCTGCCAACGGTCAGAAGTTTCGCATTTTAGTCGCGGAGATTGAATAACCTCAATATCGTTCCGCTTCGCTTCACGATATTTTGATGTGCAACAAAACCAGCGCGGCGGAGTTCCTCCGCCGCGCACAGCTTCATTTTTTAATAGAAGATATTCTAATTTGAATAATTAACTCTTGTATTGACGATAGAACGTAAAAATGATACAATTAAGTTGGGTTAAGTGCAGAGAATAATTTAGCCGAGAATGTCATTGATAATATTATACAGACATACGAAAAATCATTAGAATTTATGGAAAAAATTCAAACAGATCTAATTGCAGAGGTGATAAAATAAATGGCTAAGTCAACTATGCTTATGGAGTATGAAGACTTTAAAGAAACAGAGCGGTTACAAGAATTTATTTCAAGTGAGGGCTTTGTTCACAAGGTTGAAACTTTACAAGAAAATGCCGAGTTGGATAGCAAATCAAATAATATACTTTCGAATAGTATATTAAATGAGTCACAAGGTAATTTTTTAAAGGAAAGTTTTGATGAAAATATTACATATGTTGTTCAAGATAATAAATTTAAATCAGAGAATATAAAAAATGCACTAAAATATATTTTTAATGTAAATAATTCTATACAAATAGATTCATTTTATAACGATATTGAAGAATGGCATGGTGTTGTTGAATCTATTGATTATAAGACAGATAGATTTAAGGTGCTTTTTTCAGACGGGAACGGGGATGCAAAATTCATAGTTGAATTTGATATTGATGATATGCAATTTGCTTCAGATAAAACACTTTTAAAAATTGGAGCAAATATTGTTTGGATTTTCGGCCATGAGACAAAACTAATTAAGTGTGAAGATATGTATAAGCCTGGGCCTAGGACCAATATTTCTAGATTAACAATAAGAAGAACGAAAACTTTAACGAAAAAACAAATTAAAGAAGCGGAAGAAAATGCCAAATATTGGACAGAATTTTTTAGAAGATGCAAACCTGAGGATTAAGCCAAAAGAGTCCGAATTGGATTTTTGTGTGTTTGGTAGAGGTTTTGGAGAATGCATTGTTCTCAGTATTGGTGGTGAGTATATAATTATAGATTCTTTTAAAAATCCGCTTACCAAGAGGCCCATCGCTTTAGATTACCTTGATGCGATAGATGTTAAATACGATAAGATTAGGGATGTTGTTATAACACATTGGCATGCAGACCACATTGCTGGCATAGCAACAATATTGGAGGCCACATCAAATACTAAAGTTGTACTCACCCCTATTATTTATGAAGATAAGTTTAATCAATATATAAGTTTAGGGATTACAGAGGGGCAATATAGCACTAGCGAATTTGCAAAGGTGCTACGATATATAAAAAAGCATGGTTCACAATGTGTAGTATGCACAGCAGCTAACAACAGAATATTTGGTAATACCAATCTCGCTAATATTGAACTGTTTTCTCTATCACCTCAAAGCTCTGAAATTTTTGATTATATGTCATCTTTAGTTTTAGACAAGTTGGGGCAGAGAACAAGCTATGAATATCTTGATGATAATTTTTTAAGTGTGGTCTTATTGTTAAAATACGATGGCGACGGCATTTTAATTGGCGGTGATTTGGAAACATCACCTAATAAACTTAAGGGATGGGATGCAATAGTAAACAACTATGAGCTTGGAACGAAGTCCTCTGTTTTTAAGATTCCACATCATGGTAGCGTTACAGGGCATAATGATGGGGTTTGGGAAAATTTACTTTGCGAAAATCCAACTTCTGTTTTGACAGTATATAATCGAGGAAGTAAATTGCCTAAAGAGAGTGATGTTCAGCGGATTAAAAGTTTATCGAAGGATTTATATATTGTCGGTAACAATGCTAGAAAAGATAAGAGCTTAGAGCATCATGCTAGGAAAATTTTAAAAGAGGCAAAGATAGATTATATCTCAAACGAGGTGGGATTAGTAAGATATAGAAGGAATTTGCAAAATTTAACTGAATCGCCAAAAATTGAGTCTTTTGGAGCAGCTCGTATAGTTTAGTATGTAATCACATATAAACTCATACAAATTAGCGAGTTAATTTACATAGGAAAATTTCAAGCTTATTATGAGTATCGGCAATTTATGTAGAGATGTTATTGGTGTCATTGCTTAAATACTCTTTTTAAGTATTTTGAGAATATACTCACCTGTATCATATATTAATAAATTGTTTTGATATTTTATATAATTATCTTTAAGTTTTTAGTTGAATAAGCTAGTCGATAGTGAGGAATTTATAAATCAAAGTTAAATATAGATTTCAGTTACAATTTGCGGGGAAAGTATATAGCTTTGTGTTAATGAAATTTAAAAAGCTTTTTAAGCGAGTTCTGCGGCGCCGGTTTTGTCTCGGCGCCGCAGTTTTTTACTAAAATATCAGTTTAAGACTACCAAAATTTTGGCAATATATTGACAAGATGAGGAATTATTGCTAAAATATTAGTACTATGATCAAGAATACATTTGATATATCCGATTTTGTGCCAGCGCAGTCGCTGACGGGCACAGTATATGAGCTTGTCAAGCGCGAAAAGGCGGCGAGGAAAGCTAAAAAGCTCACCCAAAAGCAGCTTGCCGAGCGCACGGGCGTTAGCTATGGCTCTATCCGAAGGTTTGAACAGACGGGCGAAATATCTCTTCTTTCGCTCGTGAAAATCGCCAATGCGCTCGATTGCCTTGAAGACTTCAACGAACTCTTCAAAAAGCCGCCCGTCACCAACATTAGGGACTTGAAATTATGATTACCGATATCAAAAAACTTACCGTAAAATACAACGGCAAAACCGTAGGCTATCTCGCTCAGCTCGACAAAGGCATCGCCTTTCAGTATGACGAGCAGTGGCTGAAAAACGGCTTCAACATATCCCCCTTTTCGCTGCCGCTTGAGGATAGAGTTTTTATCAATAGAAAGGACATATTCAGGGGTCTGTACGGAGTTTTTGCCGACTGTCTGCCCGACGGCTGGGGCGAACTTCTCGTCGTTCGTATGCTGGCAAAGCGCGGCATAAATTACAACCGCCTGTCTCCGCTCACCAAACTCACGCTGATAAGCGGTCAGGGGCTGGGCGGGCTTACTTTTGAACCCAATCAAAGCGAGCTGGGCTATGCGCAGACGGTCGAGCTCGACAGGATTTGCAGGGAAGTAAACGATATTTTAAATGACGACGCCGACAGTGCAACGCTTGACGAAATTTACAGTCTCGGTGGTTCGAGCGGCGGTGCCCGCCCCAAGGCGCACATCAAAATTGACGGCGATGAATGGATAGTGAAGTTTCCCTGCCGCCTTGACCCTCCCGATATTGGCGAGGAGGAGTATAAAGTAAATCTTGCCGCCAAAAGATGTGGGCTGAACGTAAATGAGTGCCGATTGTTTCCGTCGGA
Organism: uncultured Clostridia bacterium; assembly: GCA_944368155.1. Lineage (GTDB taxonomy): Bacteria > Bacillota > Clostridia > Christensenellales > Borkfalkiaceae > Coproplasma. Next base: position 129,526 of record CALVWW010000004.1, on the reverse strand, counting down.
AAACTGTTCGGGTTATTTCGGCGCAAAGCGATTTGACAGAACGCCTGAGGGGAGGGTACACATGATTTCGCTATCCTCGCTCCTAGAGACTTCACACAGAATTCCCAACCTCGATTATATCCATTTAATCAAGGTTACCCAGCGAATATGTGCCGATGAACGCGATTCTTACGAGGCTTTCGGCAGAATGTGTTTCAATGTATTCTACGGCAACAAGGACGACCACGGCAAGAACTTTGCCTTCCTTTTCGACAAGAAGCTGGATGACTACAAGCTGTCTCCATTTTACGATATAACTCGCACGCTCGATAAAGCCGAGCATGAGATGACTGCGGCAGGTAACGGCAATCCTACGGAGAAAGATTTGTTGGAGGTCGCCCGCCAGACGGCTTTGGATATTGAGAAGTGCAAAAAGATTATTATGAATGTCAAGGAGACGTTGAATAGTTAAAATAACAATAATAAATATCTAAAAGCAAGCGGATTGAAATTCTCAAATAAAATATACAAACAAATGTTTATATATTGTTTAAGGTGTTTATATAAGTAGTAAATAAATTCGAAGGGGATTTCTATTGAGCTGGTTGAAGTGGGATCATCTTGGAGTACCTGATGAAGAAGGGGCGGAACGAGACAATATTCGTGAAAAGTTATCTCTTTTTTATCACTATTTAAACTGTACTGCATTATCCGGATGCTATTTTCCTGTCGTGAATTTTCCTGTATCCCCTGTACATCCTAATTGCGATTGCTTATTATTTGACATTGATGTTTCCTTTAATGATATATCTGCGATTTGTGATATACGAAAGTTTACGGAATATCTATTTAATTATGACAAAAATAACGGAAAAGCCTATCTCTTTGAAAGTTGGGGATTTAATGTCGGTGATTCGCAAACACTTAAAGAGATTTTTGAGATGCAAGCAAAAGAGAAATATCTGTCCGGAGATTTTATATTGCAGAAAAGCGATAGATATGGTCAGCGAATTACAATAAATATCAGGTTACAAGATAATGAAAACAATGCTAGAGTATTTAAAACGGGATGGATGGTGCATCCGCTCGGCAAGATAACCTGCACAACGATATTTTCGGGGGTAGTATGAAAAAGTTTGAGCTATATGACGAGATTACGCTCAATAAACAAATCGATGAATTAAGCAGGCGCGGCATTAATAAGGGTTGCCGCGGGACGATTGCTGAAATTGGCGATAAGAAAAATCTGGTGTTATTTTATAATCATGCGGATTTTGGCGACTATGTCTTCGCCTGGGTAGCAGATGAGGATTTGGACTATTCAGGTAAATATCCGGAATGGCTGTTAAACGACTTTATTAAATTCATTAAGACACATGATCCTGCGAAAAAGCTATCGTTCTCTAAGACGGAGTTGCAGGAATATGACTTTGTAGAGCTCACCGTTGATCGGAAAGAGTATGCCGACGAAGGCGTGCATAAGGGCATGCGTGGCACAATTCTTAATCCTGAAAAAATACGCGGATGCTGGCAGGTTTATTTTGCCGATGAAACGGGTGCTGATTTTGCGGCTGTGCCTGTTCGCGAGGAGGACTTGAAACTTATAAAAAGGTAATTAAAACAAAACCCGTCCGCCAGGGATTCTGGGGGACGGGTGTGTTGATTTGTTAACATTTGGGAAGTTGAAGGAAGATGTTGATTTTAAACAAAGTCGGCGCAGACTGAAATGTTGCAATTTCGGGCGGTTTTGAGCAGGTTTTGGCTCAAAACCGCCCGTTTTTAATAATTTTTGCTATGTTAAATTTTAACAAGTTTTTGGCGCTCTTGCCTTAAAATCCCTCGGTTGAACAAACCGTATCGGTTCAAGTCCGATCACAAGCACCATCGAAAAAGCGCTCATTTTGAGTGCTTTTTCGTCATTTTAGCGGCAAAAACGGACTTGAATAAGTCCGCGCGAGGGCGAATGCCCGAAGCTATGCCGAGGGGACCCCTTCAGGGGTTTCGGCATATCACTAATTGAGAAACGGGAGAAATTCACAGCAATTTCTCCCGTTTTGTTATGTTTGGGAAGAGATTGGGTAGCGAATTTTTGCCGTTTTTGCCTAAAAATCGGCGTTTTTTATTGATTTTGTTTGTGCTTCACAATTCGTAGTCGATTTTGTTAATTTCTTGCAGGGCGTATTCCTCGGAATAGTCCGTGTAGCCTCTGTCCACGCGGCTGGTCTTTACGTCCTGGTCGTACTCGTGCCCCACCCACTTCATAACAATTTCGGGGTTGCACCCGCACTCTTTATATTGCATAAAAAAATAAGGGAAACAATATTAAAATCGCCGCAAAATTTCTTTGCTTATAGTTAGCAGAAAGTTTCCGTCCTTTTATAACCTTTTGCACATTGATTTTTAATTTACCGTGGATATAGCGGTATACATAAAAGTATTAATAAGTTTTTTATTGGTTTTGCTAACATTTGGGAAGTGGAAGGAATACGTTGTTTTAAACAAGTTATCTTGCTTTTTTGCGGATAACTGTACAGTTATCCGCAAAAATTACATAAAAATGTATACAAACGGCGGCGCAAACTATTGCACCGCACGCGGGCGAAATGTTATAATTACAGCATCGGAGCCAAATCACAATGCAGATACCGACGATGCGGTCCCGTAGACGCCCGACCGCGGAGAAAACTTAAAGACGACGGAGGCACGATGCTCCACATGAATAAGATAAAACCCGTAGCCTGTGCGCTGGCGGTATGCCTGGCGCTGACCGCCGTATGCTTTGCCGCATACACCGCGGTGCTTGCCGCCGGCACGGATATACCGGTGCTGTCCGCAGGCACAAACATAGCCGAAACATACCTTTCGGTTGACGTAAAGGAACCTGCGGGCGACGAGTACGGCTGTTCTCCGCTTGAAATAAGCTACACGATAGACTGCGCGGCGCTCAAAAAGCAGGCGGGCGCGGATGCAAAGATATTGACTACAATAAGCTACATGCCTTCCGCCGCGGGCGATGCCGACGCCGCGGCATATGCGCTGAGAGAGGCGGAGTGCGCAATTGACGGCGCCGCGGCAGCCGCAGAGTGCGTCGGCGAAGGATTTGGCTGCAGGCTGACATTTGTTGCCGAGCCCGAGCTGCCCGAAGGCGGGCTGTTCACATACACCGCCGCCGTCGAGCTCGGCTGGACGGAAAAGGTATGCGCGCTGTTTGCCTCCAACGCCGAAGAGGTGCTGAACATACAGGCATACGCGCAAAGGGTGTGAAATTTTGTGCCGGCATATGCAAAAAGCGGCAGCGGCGGGATATATCCCGCCGCTGCCGCTTTTTTGACTTTCTTTTACGCATTTATCGCCGACACTTGACCTGCCGTGCCGAATATGCTATAATGTACAAAAGGCAGCCATGCTGTCACATAAATTGCGGTGCGCCCGCGCAAGGAGGAAAACAATGAGCACACCAATTAATTTAGCAGGCAAAAAATATGCCTATGTTTCGGCGGATATATATGAATATGCGCCCGAAATGAGCGAAAAGGAAAAGGCGACGGCAATATTCTTTTTGGCAATGGCAGATGAGTTCGGCAAGGGCTCGACGGTGGAATTCGGCGCCGGCGACAAAGTTACGGTAACTTACGGCAAGGGCTCGCGCAAGCCTGCCGAAGGCACCTACAGCGTGCAGGGCGAAACGGTGGTAATTAAGGACGTAAAGGACTACGGCGAATGCAAACTCAACGGCGACGAGGCGTGGTTTTTGCTGCCTCTCGACGCAAACGGCACCAAGTGCAAACTGGTATTTAAAGAAGTAAAATAATAAAACATATCGCCCCCTCACGAAAAATTTTTCGTGAGGGGGCGACTTGTTATTACCAAGCGCACACACTACAGCCATTTGCTATTTTTATCATAGAATTTTTCCAGATTTTGGCAGCTAATTCAGTCGAAATATTTCTGTGAGATAACTCTATATTATTCTTGATTTCCTCCAAATAATTTGATATAATAAAAGTACTTGGAGGAATTTATGGTTTTGACGGTTGACGATCTGGCTTTAAAGTATAGCGACTATACCGACATTATTGGCAAAATAAGGCGTGAAGTACAGGCGGGAAATCTGACTCAAGTATCCCGCGGCCTGTATGAAACGGATAAAAATGCGGATGGCAAGTATTTAGCCGGCTATATTTACGGCCCGTCCTATCTGTCTTTCGACTATGCGCTTGCTGTTTATTCGTTGATTCCCGAAGCCGTCTATAAAACATACACAAGTGCAACGTTTGGTAAGAACAGAAAAAAGCGTTATCAAAATGCGTTTGGCTTATACACTTATCGTGATGTGCCCAAGGCGGTATTTAGTCTGGGCGTAAACATCTGTATGGAGAACGGTTATTCATATCAGATCGCCACACCTGAAAAGGCGTTGTGCGATAAGCTGTATTCATTGCCGCCTGTAGGTTCTATGAAGGCGTTAAAGGAATTGCTGTTTGATGACTTGCGAATAGACGAAAATGGCTTGATGTCGCTGGATATTGAGAGCATTTGCTGCATTGCTCCGCTGTACGGATGCAATAATTTAAAAATTTTGGCAAAGTATTTGAGTAGAGAGGAAGACTTGCAATGAATTCGATTTTAGGACAGATGATGGCAAGGTACAACGCAAAGACCTTAGAGGAAGAGCGCAACGCATTAAAGGAGGTCGTTCAGGAGGTGGCTCTATGCGGGCTTTCGCGTGCCGGGTTCTTTAAGGCGGCGGCTTTCTATGGCGGAACGGCGCTGCGTATTTTTTACGGCCTCGACCGTTTTTCCGAAGACCTCGATTTTTCACTTGCGGCACCCGATAATAACTTTGATTTGAGTAAGTATTTTTCGGTATTACAAAATGAGCTCAATTCAGTCGGACTTAATTTTACTGTCGAAGAAAAGGTCAAAACGGCAGATTCTCATATAAAATCGGCTTTTTTAAAGGGCAATACAAAGGAGCATATTTTAAGCGTTTACGGCGATACCCCCACAACTATGCTTCATCCAATGGAAGTCATCAAGATTAAATTCGAGGTAGATACCAATCCGCCGCCTTATGCTACTTATGAAAATAAATATGGTTTAATGCCCTCGCCGTATAATGTAAGGCTATATGATTTACCTTCGCTTTTTGCGGGTAAAATACACGCCGTTTTGTGCCGTGCGTGGAAGAACAGGGTGAAGGGCAGGGACTTGTACGACTATGTTTTTTACATCGCCCGCAATGCCGGCGTAAATCTGCCGCACCTCAAGGCCCGCCTTGTGGATTCGGGCGCGATAGGCGAGGATTTTGAACTTACAAGGGATAGCCTTATAGGGCTTCTTGATGATAGGTTTGCTACCATAGATTTCAATGCAGCCAAAGAGAACGTTTTACCCTATATCAAAAATAAGTCTTCGTTAGACTTCTGGAGCAGAGATTTCTTTACGCAGATCACTCAAAATTTGAATATTTAAAACCGTGAATATATAAATTGGATAAAAGTTCCGAAAGGAGATATTTCTGACTTCGGTGATTATGAGTTATTACATGAAGATGGCGAGTACAGTTCTTATGATGACTTTATTTCAAGTTGGAAGTCGTGTTATTCAAAGGAGTTTACTCGTGGTTTTAAGATAGGTTTTAATCTGGCGCTTGAATGTGTCTGTGGTGAGCTACCTAAGTAAAGTCGTGATTATGGAAAAAAAGAAATTAACTGTTAAAGTTGATAAGCGTATAGTTGAGGCAGCAGAAACTGTTCTTGAAGGTTTGGGTTTAAGGATAGATGAGGCCGTGAACATTTTCTTGTATCAGGTCTTTTACACTCAGAGTATTCCGTTTCCTGTTAAGCTGCCTACAGATGAAATGATGACTCGTTGTGATTTGTATTTTAAGATATATGAAGAACTTGCAGAAGTGGATGCGGGTAAAGGCATTTCCGGCGAAGAGGTTTTTACTCGGTTAAGAGAAAAATACGGTATGCCGCCCAGAGCCGCTTCTAATAATAAAGGTAAAACCGAATAATTTTACTGAAAATTATGTAGACGTAAATATATCTTGAACTTTTCGTGAAAACGTGATAAAATATATGTGCAATATGCATAACCCGCACTTTTTCGTGCCGTTTGCATCATTTGAAAGTATTTTTCAGGAGGTCACTATGTCAGAAGATGTGAGCTTGCCCGAGCAGCAGGCAATATCAGAGCAATCAACCGAAGAGTCCGCCGTGCAGCCGGCGCCTGAACCTCAGCCTTCGTCGCAACTTTCTCCTCAGCCCCGCAAGGGCTTCTGGGGCAAGGTGGATAACTGGTTCGGCATAACAAAGAGCGGCTCCAACTACCGCACGGAAATCGTTGCGGGCGTAACTACATTCATGGCGATGGTCTATATACTGATGGTCAACGCCGAAATGTTCCAAGGGCCTTTGGGTGCAGCCGGCAGTGAATACCCTTACGGCGCCGCATATATAGCAACTGCAATAGGCGCAATCGTGGGCACAATGCTCATGGCATTTCTTGCGAAAATGCCGCTCGCCCAGGCTTCAGGCATGGGTATAAACGCGTTCATCGTATATACGTTGCTCGATTCTGCCACAGGTCTCACCTATGCCAACACAATGGTATTCGTTTTGCTTGACGGCGTAGTATTCCTGCTCCTCACGGTGACCGGCCTGCGCAAGAAAATTTTCGAAGCTATTCCCGCGGCAGTGCGCCACGCCGTTCCCGTCGGCATAGGTCTGTTCATCGCCTTCATAGGCATGCAGCAGGCGGGTATTATCGTGAGTACTGCGTCAGTAAACCCCGATGGCTCGCTGAACCCCGGAACACTGACGGGCTTCATCTCCTTCAACGTGCTCGGCTCGGGCGAATTTATGACGTATGAAGGCGGCACGGTCGGCGGCATGCTCCCCGCAATAGTCGCCATACTCGGTGTTATCGCCATTGCCATTCTCTCCAAAAAGAACGTTAAAGGCGCCATATTATGGGGTCTTTTGGGTTCGGCCGTGCTCTATTATGTTCTCGCTGCGATAGCTTACGGCGCAAATGTGGCCGCCGCCGCTGCCATGTTCAATGAATTTGAGAGTATCGAAAACCCCTTCAGCGCGTTCGTCGCATGTGGCAAAGATTCCGTCGGCGCGGTATTCTATGAAGGTTTCAATTTCGATAACTATCTGAACACCGGCAGCAATAACGCCGGAACTTTGGTGGTTGTTTTAATCACATCTGCCATTTCGCTTTGCATGATAGATATGTTCGACACGATAGGCACGCTTTACGGCGCATGCTCAAAGGGCAATCTGTTAGATGAAAACGGTACCCCCATACGCATGGAAAAGATGATGCTTGCCGACGCGATTGCAACCTGCACCGGCGCAATTGCGGGCACTTCGACGGTTACCACCTTCGTTGAGTCTTCATCAGGCGTAGCCGCCGGGGGAAGGACGGGCTTTACGGCGCTTGTCACCGGCCTGTGCTTTATCGTGGCAATGTTCTTAAGCCCCATAGCTCAGCTCATCCCCCGTTGCGCAACGGCAACGGCTCTCATCTGGGTGGGCGTGCTCATGATGAGCTCTGTCACCAAGGTTGACTGGAGCGACGCGGCCGATGCAATCGTTGCGTTCATGACGTTCATGGTAATGCTTCTCGGCTACTCCATTTCCAAGGGCATAGGCATGGGCATAATCACTTTTATGCTCGTAAAAATATGTACCGGCAAGATAAAGCAGATTTCTGTGGCGACATGGATTATAGGCGTTATTTTCCTTGTAACCTTCCTCATAAGCTCCGTTTAAAGTTGGTTTTATTTTTAAAAGCGCGCCGCGCATGTAAATGTGCGCGGCGCGCTTTTTATGCCCCCGGGATAGACGGAAAGGGGGAGCAGGACGGCGCACAGACTTAAGGTATTCGGCATATAAACCTTTTTCACAAAAAATACAAAAATTTTTAAGCGTCGCAGTTGTTGTATTTGGCGTGATAATGTGCTATAATCATAGTTGTAAACAATAAAAATAAAAAAGGAGAAAACTATTCTTATGAAAATGGAAGATTTCAGGCTCGACGGCAAAGTTGCCCTCGTCACCGGCGGCACCTACGGCATAGGCTATGCTATCGCAAAGGGTCTTGCTGCGGCAGGCGCAACAATCACTTTCTGCGATTTGAAGCAGGAACTCGTTGATAAGGGTCTTGCCGCCTACGAGGCCGACGGCATAAAGGCATATGGCTACGTGTGCAACGTGTGCGACGAGCCTGCCGTTCAGGAACTCGTTAAAAAGATAGAGGAAGAGGTCGGCGTGATAGATATCCTTGTCAATAACGCCGGCATAATCAAGCGCATACCCATGATAGAGATGTCCGCTGCTGACTTCAGGCAGGTAATCGACGTTGACCTCAACGCGCCTTTCATCGTTGCAAAGGCATGCCTTCCTTCAATGATTAAAAAGGGCCACGGCAAGATTATTAACATCTGCTCTATGATGAGCGAGCTTGGCCGTGAAACCGTTTCGGCCTATGCCGCAGCCAAGGGCGGCCTCAAGATGCTCACCCGCAATATCTGCTCGGAATACGGCGGTTACAACATTCAGTGCAACGCCATAGGCCCCGGCTATATCGCCACTCCCCAGACTGCGCCCCTTCGCGAGCGTCAGCCCGACGGCTCCCGTCACCCGTTCGACAGCTTTATCTGCGCAAAAACTCCCGCAGGCCGTTGGTTAGAAGCGGACGAGCTTGCAGGCCCCGCAGTATTCCTTGCCTCCGACGCGTCCAACGCAGTCAACGGCCATATACTCTATGTAGACGGCGGCATACTTGCCTATATCGGCAAACAGCCGCAGTAAAGGGTTCACGAAAAATCTTTTGGCTATGCCAAAATCTTTTTCCGTGAGGTTTTAGGGTAAGTCGTAAAAAGATTTAACGGCGGGAGTAAATCCCGCCTTATCTTTTTTCGGCATTAATAATTATAATAGTTCACAAAACTGCCGCACAAATTCTTGCGCGGCAGTTTTGTGAACTATATATTTAAGGCGAAATAAAATTAAGGCCCCGATGCGATTTTTTCGCACCGGGGCCGTTTTAAATTGCCTGTAAATACCCTTTAATCGGGGCATATATACCGCCCAATTACTTTAAAACTATGCCGTCATTGCCCGCGTCGACAGTTATCTTTGTGCCCGCTTCGGGATTGTTTCTAATGATATACCGCGCAATGGGTGTTTCGATATTCTTCTGTATAAATCTCTTCAAAGGGCGGGCGCCGTAAACGTTGTCGTACCCGTTTTCGGCTACGTAGTCCTTTGCCGCCGCAGTTATTTCAAGCTCAAGATTTTCATCCTTCAGCCTTGCAGCAAGGCGGTTAAGCTGAATATTCACAATGCCGCCGATATTCTCGCGGGTGAGCGGCCTGAACAATATTATTTCGTCCAGCCTGTTCAAAAATTCGGGGCGGAAAGCCTGCTTTAATATGGCGTAAACCCTGTCCTGCGCAGCCTTCGAAATTTCACCGCCCTCAATTCCCTCGGTAATATCCGTCGCGCCGAGGTTGGAGGTGAGAATTATTATGGTGTTTTTAAAGTCCACCGTGCGCCCCTGCGAGTCGGTTATCCTTCCGTCGTCGAGTATCTGCAACAGGATATTGAACACGTCGGGGTGAGCCTTTTCAATCTCGTCGAAGAGCACTATGGAATAGGGCTTTCTGCGTACGGCCTCGGTCAAAGTGCCGCCCTCTTCATAGCCCACATATCCCGGAGGCGCGCCCACAAGACGGGAGACTGAGAATTTTTCCATGTATTCGCTCATATCTATGCGCACGATGTTTTTTTCGTCGTCGAACAGGTTTTCGGCGAGCGCCTTTGCAAGTTCGGTCTTGCCCACGCCGGTGGGGCCGAGGAAGAGGAAGGAGCCTATCGGCCTGTTGGGGTCGGATATTCCCGCGCGCGAACGCAGTATTGCATCGCAAACCTTTTCAACGGCCTCGTTCTGGCCGACTACGCGTTTGTGCAAATCTTCGGGCAGGTGCAGAATTTTTTCGCGCTCACCCTCTTTTAACCTTGCCACTGGTATACCCGTCCAGCGCGATATTATCTGGTTAATCTGCTCTTCCGTCACTTCGTCCTGCAATATGTCGCCCTTTCTGCCGGCGTTCTGCGCCTTGGCTTTTTCCAATTGCTTTTCAATGGCGGGCAGTTCACCGTATCTGAGGCGCGCCGCGCGCTCGAAGTCGCCGCTGTTGGTGGCAGAATCTATTTCAGCTTTTAAACTGTCGGCCTTCTCTTTAAGCTCCTTTTCGCTCTGTATGGCCTGCTTTTCGTCCTGCCACTTTGCCTTCATTTCGGCAAAGCGCTCCTTGTATTCGGCAAGCTCTTTTTTGAGCGCCTCCAGCCTCGCTTCGGAAATATTGTCTTTCTCTTTCGAAAGAGCCTTTTCCTCAACTTCAAGCTGAAGTATTTTGCGGTTCAAATCATCCATGTCCGAGGGCATGGAATCTATCTCCGTTCGTATCATTGCCGCCGCCTCGTCGACGAGGTCTATGGCCTTGTCGGGAAGGAAACGGTCGGTAATATAGCGGTTCGAAAGGGTAGCGGCGGCAACTAATGCGTCGTCGTGTATGCGCACGCCGTGAAAAATTTCAAAGCGCTCTTTAAGTCCTCGCAGAATGGAAATTGTATCTTCGACCGTCGGCTCATCCACCATAACCGGCTGGAAGCGGCGGGCGAGCGCGGCGTCTTTTTCGATATATTTTCTGTATTCGTCTAAAGTGGTCGCTCCTATGCAGTGCAGTTCGCCGCGCGCAAGCAGCGGCTTTAAAAGATTGCCCGCGTCCATGGCGCCGTCTGTCTTGCCCGCGCCGACTACCGTGTGCAGTTCGTCTATGAATAAAAGTATGCGGCCTTCGCTCTTTGTTACTTCCTGCAAAACGGCCTTCAATCTCTCTTCAAATTCGCCGCGGTACTTCGCGCCCGCAATGAGCGCGCCCATATCGAGCGAAAACAGCGTTTTATCCTTCAGCCCCTCGGGCACGTCGCCCTTTACTATTCGCTGTGCAAGCCCTTCGGCAATCGCCGTCTTGCCCACGCCCGGTTCGCCTATTAAAACGGGGTTGTTCTTGGTCTTTCGCGAGAGTATGCGTATAACATTTCGTATCTCTTCGTCGCGGCCTATAACGGGCTCCAGTTTGTGCTTTTTTGCGGCGGCGGTGAGGTCGGTGCCGTATTTTTCCAGCGCTTCGTAGGTGTCTTCGGGGTTATCCGTAGTCACGTTGGTGTTGCCGCGCACCTCTTTAAGTCCTATCAAAAAGCTGTCTTTGGTAATGCCGAAGCGTTTGAAAAGCTTTTCGCATGCCTCATCGTTTTCGTCCAGCAGCGATAAAAAGAGGTGTTCGACTGAAATATAATCGTCCTTCATGCGCCCGGCAAGTTTTTCTGAATTATTGAAAATGCGGTTTGCCGCGGGTGAGAGGAAAACGTTGCCGCGGGAGGAACTTCTCGGCAGTTTTTCAATCTCGTCTTTTGCGGCCGAAGTCAGTCCGCCCACGTCGGCGCCGCGGCGGGAGAGTATGCGCGGAATGAGTCCGTCTTTGTCCAGAAGGGCAAAGAGTATGTGTACCGGCATTATCTCGGTATTGCCGTATTCGTTTGCAATCTTTTCGCAATTGTTTATTGCCTGAATACTGTTCTGAGTGAATCGGTTGCTGTTCATAAATTTGACCTCCTTCAAGGGGCGTTGCCGCACAGATGCGCCGCCCGCGTCCGCAAAGCCGTTTAATGCGGCGCGGCGGCAAAACTATGCGTAAAATCTTTTTTACATATTGTTTATAACTCATTCCGCGGCAATTTAAACAACAAAGAGGGGGTGTAATTTTCAAAAATAAAAATTTCCCGCCGCGCAGCTCTGCGGAGGGAATAATTTTTAAACAGAACATTTAATTGAGCGGCGTTTTTGGGTTTTAAATAAAAAAATTGCCGCTGATAAAATAGCGGAGCGCGCAAAATTTTTTGCGCGCTCCGCGGCTGTTTTTAAGCAAGTTCAAAGCTCCCTGCCCACGAGGAAATCGACTGTACAGCCAAATCCCTTTCCGGCGAGAAGTATCAGATTGGGAACAGACGGCTTTGTTTTTCCCTGCGCCCAATACCGCATTACAGATTCGGCTATTCCCGTCTTTCTATGAAGTTTATAGCGCGATATTTTGTTTTCTTCGCAGACCTTTTTAAACTGTTCTGCAAATGGAGGAGGCGAGGCAAAAACTGTTGCCTTGCTTTCGTCCTCAAGTCCCAATACAAAATCGCAGGTTACGTTAAAATAATCGGCTATTTTTATTAAAAATTCATAGGTCGGCAACGCTTCGCCCGCGCAGTATCTGCTGACTGCCGCTTCGCCGCAACCAAGTTTTTCTCCAAGCTGTGTCATGTTTAACCCTTCGTCAAACATAAGCTCTGAAAGCCGTTCTGAAAAATTCGACATAATTCTCCAAACAAAGACCTTTTATTACAAAAAATTATCAGCTAAATAAACATAATTTTCTTGAATTATTCTTGTTTAGCTGTTAAAATATAAATACATTCAATGAGCGCTCTTAAGAAAAAATATCAAGGAGATTTTTATTATGAAGAACATTTGCGAAGAAAACTTCCAGGCGGTTTATGCCGCCGCTCACGAAGACAAAATTACGGCTTCGGCTATTGCGGAGGAACTGCGGCCGCTGATAGAAGATTATTTTCTCGGAAAGACAAATATGTGCGGCGGCGGTCTGCAAATTGAATTTTTCAACGGGCAAAAATTTATTCTTTCCGCAACCGAATTATGATTTATTTCTTTACGTAAAAAGGCGGGTGCGCAAAATTTTGCGCACCCGCAGCGTTTTATAAAGGAGAGGGAAATTAAGTATAAAAATATCGGTAAAAAATTTATTGCAGTTGCTTTACAACTGCAGGGGGCGGTGATATAATTCGTTACCGTCAAAGTTTTCCGCAGTAAAACTCAGCGAGCCGGCGCGAGCGTAAGAGTTTTGCAAGCAAAAAATTTTTGCCGCAACACATTTAAAAAATAATATCGCCGAAAAAGCGCAAGGGCAAATTCAGTTTGCCCGATAAGCGCTTTTACGACAGAATATCTCACGGGAAAAGATTTTGCCGCAGGCAAAAGATTTTCCGTGAATGCGGAGTTATTATGAAAAACACCGATTTAACTGTAGGCAAGCCCTTTAAGGTGCTGCTTATTTACATATTGCCCCTCTTCGGCAGTGCTGTATTTCAACAGCTTTACACTCTTGCCGACACGGTTATCGCCGGCAAATTTGCGGGTGAAACGGCGCTCACGGCAATCGGTGCGTCCAATTCAATAGTCAATATCCTCATGGCTGTTGCTCTCGGCGCAAATGCGGGCTGTGCGGTGCTCGTCTCCCGTCTTTTCGGCGCGAAAAACAATTCGGGTGTAAAAACGGCCGTATTTACGGCGCTTATTTCCTTCGCGGCGCTTTCGGTCATTCTTCTGATTGTGGGTGTTTTAAGCTGCGAGCCTCTTCTCGCCGCGCTCAAAACGCCCGCCGAGGCGCTCGACGAAAGCGTGACCTACCTCAATATCTACTATTTCGGCCTGCCCTTTCTCATTATTTACAACCTCGGCACAGGTATATTTTCTGCCTTGGGCGACAGCCGCACGCCGTTTATATTTCTCGTAATCTCTTCGGTCAGCAATATTGTGCTCGACATCGTCATGGTGGGGCCGTGGGGAGTTGCGGGCGTGGCGTGGGCCACCTTTATCGCGCAGAGTGCGGCCTGCATACTCACCCTTGTTTTTGTGCTCAGGCGTATACTGCGCCTTGAATGTGAAGAAAAACCGCATATTTTCGTCCCCGCTGTCTTAAAGACTCTGCTCATACTTGCGTTGCCCGTCATGCTTCAGAACAGCTTTGTGTCGGTAGGCAACCTCGTCATTCAGATACGTATAAACGAGCTTGCAAACGTCCAGGGGCTGGGAATTACCGACGGCTTCACCGCCGGCGTAAAGCTGATAGTGTTCTGTACCACCTGCTTCTGCACGTGTGCAAACGGGCTGACCAACTTCGTCTCTCAATGCTACGGCGCGGGTAAGTATGCGCGCATACGCGAAGGTTTCCGCGCGGCGCTGGTTATCTCCACGATAATGACGGCGGTGTTCGTTGCAGTGTGCGTGATATTTGCCGAACCGCTCGTCGGGCTGTTCATGTCGGCCGAGGGCGACACCGCGCTCGCAATAGAGAGCGGCGCGCAGTATGTGACTATTGTCGCGCCATTCTTCCTCGTCGTCAACGTAAAGGTTGTGGCGGACGACGCTGTGCGCGGCTCCGGCGGCAACCTCGGTTTCACTATAAGCACATTTACCGACCTTATACTGCGTGTGGCGCTGGTATTTATTCTGACGGGGCCCCTCGGTTTTGCCGGCGTGGGCTGGGCATGGGCCATCGGCTGGACGCTGGGCGCGGGCGTGGCGCTTGCATTTTATTTAAATATCCCCTGCCTTAAAAAACTTCGCCGCGAAAAGCGTGCGAACGCCGCCGGGGAAAGCATAAGAGAATGAAATGTGCCCCGTCCTTAAGAAATTTATTTTAACCTGGTGATTATGCGGCGGGCGGCCGTCTCTGCGGCCGCCCGCCGCACTATTTTATTTTCATGGTTGCAAAAGACGACGTATTGCGCTATAATATATCCGGAGCAAATGATGAAAAATCTCTATTTAATCGGCGGCGCGATGGGAGTGGGCAAGACGACCGTCGCGAAAAGGCTGAAATTTATTCTGCCCGACAGTGTGCTTTTAGACGGCGATAACTTGTGGGACATGCAGCCCTTTGCCGTTACTGACGATACAAAAAAGTGCGTTATTTCCAATATAGTTGCCTGTCTTTCAAATTTTCTTGCCTGCCCGCAGTTCAAAAACATAATCTTCTGCTGGGTGATGCACGAGCAGTACATAATAGATGCTGTACTCTCCGCGCTCGACCTTTCGGATGTCAGGTTGATAAACGTATCGCTGATATGCCGCCCGCGCACGCTTGCAAGGCGCATCGGGCGCGACGTGCGCCGCGGCGCGATGGAAAGGGGTGTCAAGCAACGCGCCCTTTCCTATCTGCCGCTCTATGCCGGTCTCGCAACCGCCAAAGTGGAAACAGACGGGCTTAAGCCCGCGGAAGTGGCAAAAATAATCTCCGATTTGTGAGAGTTTGTCTTTCAGGAGCGTTGACCCATGGTCGTAAGACAGTACCGCGCGCAGGATTTGCCGCGCATAATAGAAATTTTTGAATGTTCGGTGAGCGCGGCGTGCGGCGACTATTCGCCCGAGCAGCTCTCCGCCTGGAAGAGCGCAGATTTTTCGGGCTGGCATGCGCGCTTTGAAAACAGTCTGACTTTGGTTGCCGAAGAGGGCGGCGCTGTGCTTGCGTTCGGGAATATACTTCAGTGTGCGGAAAACAGCGGGCTGAGCTGCGGTAAAAGGCAGCTGCGCGCTGGCGACGGCTACCTCGATATGCTCTACACCGCGCCCGGTTTTATGCGCCGCGGAGCTGCCGCAAAGATATGCGACTGTCTTGAGCTGGCGGTTAAAGGCGACATATATGCCGATGTATCCAAAACTGCACTGCCTTTTTTCGCCGCGCGCGGATATAGTGTGATAACGCCGCAGACAGTAGTTCGCCGCGGCGTGGAAATACAAAATTTTGCCGTCGTTTTACGGCGGAGCAGGGCCTGATATCGTGCGCCCTGCGTGAGGACTTACTATGGCAAAGGCGAGATTTATCCGCATATCCAACGAAAAGATTGAAAGAATTTATGCCGAAAGCAGCGTCAGGCAAAAGGGCTTTGTAATGGCGGCGCCCCATTGCCACCCGTATTGCGAGCTCTTTTTCATCGAGAGCGGTGCATGCAGCTTTTTTGTGGGCAACAATGTGTATGATTTGCATGCCGGCGACTTTCTCCTCATTCCGCCGCAGGTGTTTCACTATACGCGCTATCCCTTCGGCGCATGCAAAAGGCATAATGTATTCTTCCGTACGGGGGACGTATACGACAGCGTGTTGCCGCTCCTGCCCGAAAAGGAAAATTTTTTCGGCCGCGTTCGCGTATTTCAGGTGCCGGAAGCCTACCGCGGCCAGATTGTGGCGCATATAGAGCGCATGGCGCGCGAGAACAAGATAGACGACGAGCGTTCGGAGATGATGCTCGAACTGCTTTTGCAGGAATTTCTGCTGCTGTGCGCGCGCGAATGCACCTTTTTGCATGACCTGCCGGAGGCCATACACACCACCGACGCCCCCATAGTTAAGGCGGCCCAGTTCATCGACTTCAACTATATGGAGGAAATAACCACCGCCGATATTGCCGCGGCGGCAGGTTACAGCCCCAACTATCTCAGCCGTAAATTCAGGGAAGCGGCGGGCATAGGGGTGCACGAATATCTCGTGTTCATACGCCTGCAGCATGCCGCGCTCGAGCTTCTCTCCACGTCCGATTCGGTGACAGATATCGCGCTCCGCTGCGGTTTTTCCGACGGAAACTATTTTAAAGACGCTTTTAAAAAGAAGTACGGGGTAACGCCTTCAAGATACAGAAAATAAATTAATCTTATAATTTTTGCCGCTTTTAAAAATGTTGCGCCCGCCAGATTTACGGCGGGCGCTTTTTTGTGTTGAAAAATCAGTACTTTTATCCAATTTCAGCGCGTAAAGCGGTAGAAAATCGCAAAAATCTGTTGTAGAATATTTAAGCAAATCGGAGAGAGCGCATAGAGCGCGCGGAGGGAATACCAGTGCAGACGGTAAAAACAAAGAAGAAATATACGCTTTTTACTGGCAAACAGCTTTTGTGGCTGATTGCGCCCATCGTAATCGAAAATATTTTTTCTACCTCGCTCGGCATGTTCGACGGCATAATGGTTTCGTCTATAGATTCGCTCGGTCATGCCAGCAATGCCGTGGGCAACGTCGATTACATAAACAACCTTGTAATACAGTTGTTTTCGGCCTTTGCCACGGGCGGTACTATTATAACGTCGCAGTATCTCGGCGCGCGCAATATAGAGGACGCAAAAAAGAGTGCAAAGCATATGCTCGTCATAGTTCTATGCTTTTCTACCCTGATAGCGGGTCTGTGCCTTGCACTCAATCCCTATATCCTTCAGCTCTTCTACCCCGATGTTGAATCGGACGTAATGGAGTTGCAACGCACTTATTTCTACATAACCGCGGCATCCTTCCCGCTCATAGGTATTTTTAACGGCAGCGCCGCCCTTTTAAGGGCTCAGCGCAAGAGCATTGTAACCATGACAAGCGCAGGCATAAGCTGTGTAGTAAATATTGGACTCAACGCCGCGTTTATATGGGGCCTTGATATGGGAGTGGAGGGTGCCGCTCTCGCAACGCTCATTGCAAGGGCCATACCTGCTATATATATGCGCGTCCTTCTCATGTCGGATAAAAACGTGCTAACGGTAAAGCTGTTCACAAAATTCAAGTTCGAAGCCAGAATGGTCAGGCGCATTCTCTTCATCGCCATTCCCAGCGGCATAGAGAGCTGCCTCTTCCAGCTCGGAAAGCTCATGACGAACACATTTGTAAATGCGGGCTGCTATCAGGTGTTCGACGAAGTTTCCGGCAAATATGTAAATATCCAGGCCAATGCAAACACGATTGCCAACAGCCTGAATAATATAGCCTCTATGGTCGGAGGCGGTATAGGTACTTCTGCGCTTACCGTAATAGGGCAGGCAGTCGGCACGGGCGACGAAAACTGCGTAAAATTCTACATAAAGAGAATGTTCATCATTTCATTTATAGCCAACGCCGTTGCCGTTGCGATAATCATGGGCACAAGCCACTGGCTCATATATCTTTGGGAATATCCTGATGCAGCCTATCCTGTAGCACTGCGTTGTCTGTATTTCTGCCTTGCTTTCCAGTTTGTAACATATCCGCTGTCGTTTACAACGCCCGGAATACTCAAGGCCACTTCAGATGTAAGGTACGTCATGTGGGCGGCAATATCCTCCATGATAATCGTGCGCGTAGGTCTTTGCTTTTTATTTACCGACGACGCGCTCAGCGCATGGCTGACTGATACTTTCGGTTTCAAATTCGAATTTGGCGCCATGGGTTATTGGATAGGCATGTGTTCCGACTGGGTGGTGCGCTCAATACTCTTTGTTTCCCGTCTGCTCACGGGCCGCTGGAAGAAAGCTTCGGGACTGCTCGCCGAGGACGCGGCCGACAGAATGAGCCGCCATGCGCTCAGGCAGCGCACTTCGCGCGGCAAAAAGATTGAGTATACCCCATACGTAAACAGTCATGCAAAAAAGTATGCGGTAAAATAAAATTTAAAGCGCGCCCTTTACATGCGGCGCGCTTTAGTGTTATAATAGTCTGCGATAAATAAATCCCGCCGAAAGATTTTTGCTCTGCAAAAAGATTGCGGCGAAACAAAGTAATTTGTGCGCAAGCAGGGTTTCCACGCGTTAGCGCGACCCAGTTTGCAGCGCAAGCAGGTTGCCCAAATTTTGCATATATAAAAAATTATGCGAAAATATAAAAAATTGCGCCGAAAAAACACAAGGCCGAATTTAGTTCGGCCGTTAAGTGTTTTTACGACAAAAGAATAAATCTCGCCGAAAGATTTTTGCTCTGCAAAAAGATTGCGGCGAAACAAAGTAATTTGTGCGCAAGGCGGGTTTCCCGCCGCAGCAGGCTTCGATTTGCGCATACCTGCGCCTGAGCGGGGTGAATTGCCACGATTACATAATTGAGGGCCCTGAGAATCGTGGCAAGAGGGGCAGAGCCCCTCAAACTCACGAAAAATTTAGTGCGCGGCCCGCGCGAAATTTTTGTGAATCAAGGAGCGTTTTATGTTTATTCAAATGTATCACGAGCGCTATATGCGCTTTCCCGAAGGAAGGGAGAAGGCAATAACTTTCAGCTATGACGACGGCGTCGCGGCCGACAAAAAGCTGATGTCCATATTGGATAAATACGGCCTTAAGGGCACTTTCAATCTCAACAGCAAGCTCTTCGACGCGCAACAGTGGCATAACCGCATGAATGAGGAGGAGACGATAGCCGCGTTCAGAAACAGCGGACATGAGGTCGCGCTTCACGGCGCGCGCCACATTTTTTTGGGCAAAGTCCCCGTACCTCTCGCAATAAAGGAAGTCGCCGATAACCGGGCGTATCTCGAAGAAAAATTCGGCTGCATAGTAAACGGCATGGCCTATGCCTACAGCGGCGTAAACGACGAAACGGCCGCCGCTTTAAAGGCGCTGGGGGTGCTGTATGCCCGAACGACGGTGTCTACCCATTGCTTTGCGCTCCCCTCGGACTGGCTTCATCTGAACCCTACAGTGCATCACACCGAGCCCTGCCTTGGAGAGCTTACAGATAAGTTCCTTGCAGGCGCTCCCTCCGAAGAGTTCAAGAACCGCGAGCCGTGGCTGTTCTATATATGGGGCCACGCCTACGAATTCGACGACAATGATAACTGGGACGTCATTGAGAACGTATGCCGCCGGGTGTCGGAAGAGGGCGGCATATGGGCGGCTACAAACGGCGACATATACGACTATGTGAAGTGCTTTGAAAGCCTCGTTTATTCGCTGGACGGCGAGAGGGTGTATAACCCTTCGCACCGCCCGGTATGGCTGGAGATTCGCGGCAGAATTTACAGGATAGGAAGCGGAGAAACAGTGCTCTTCGAAGTGCCCGAAAACTGAATTGTGCAATTTGCGGAAATGCCCTGCGGAGCAAAAACATTGCGGCAGGGCATTTTTTGTTACAATTTTGAAAAAGACCTTGAAAATTTAAAAAAAAGGTGTTACCATATAATGGCAGTAAAAATTTTAGCAAAAGGGGGATATGACAAATGATTTTGGACCAGTTCAGCTTAAAGGGCAAAGTTGCCATCGTAACGGGCAGTAATACCGGTCTCGGACAGGGCATAAGCCGCGCCTTTGTAGAGGCGGGCGCAAAGGTGGTGGGTGTGTCCCGCCGCCCCAGCACCGAAACCAAAGAAATGCTCGGCGACGATTTCCACAACATTATTGCCGATTTAAGCTCTTGCGACGTCATTCCGCAGGTGGTGGAAGGCACCGTTGAACAGTTCGGCAGAATAGATATACTCGTCAACAATGCAGGCATAATCAAAAGGCAGGATTCCATTGAGTTCTCAGAAGAGAATTGGGACACCGTACTCGCCGTCAATTTAAAGACGGTATTCTTCCTCACCCAGGCTGTCGCAAAGCAATTTTTAAAGCAGGGCAGCGGCGGCAAGATAATAAATATCGCCTCCATGCTCTCCTATCAGGGCGGCATAAGGGTTCCTTCGTACACGGCGTCCAAATCGGCCATACGCGGCATAACCATGACGCTCGCCAACGAATGGGCCAAGTACGGTATCAATGTAAACGGCATTGCACCCGGATATATGGCTACCAACAACACGCAGCAGCTCCGTCAGGACGAAGAGCGTTCGGCGGATATCCTTGCGCGCATTCCAGCGGGCCGCTGGGGTACGCCCGCCGACCTCGAGGGCGCGGCCGTGTTCCTCGCTTCGGCGGCGTCGGACTATGTAAACGGCTTCACGCTCGCGGTAGACGGCGGCTGGCTGGGCAGATAAGATTATGCCGGCGAAAGGCTCTCTTTTCGCCGAGGTTTCAATATCGTCTAAAAACACAGACCCGGATTCACCTCGGGCTGTGTTTTTTTCGGCATAATTTTAAACATGCCACGCTGAAATTTATCCGTCTTTTACCGCGCGCGGGCGCGCAATACGCGCACCCGCGCGCGTTTTACAAAATTCTTACATTTGATAACCGAATAATGTATCTTTATATCCGTTTTGTATATTTACATGCGCGCGCGGTGAAACTATAATTGTTATGTACGATTATAATAATGTGACTGCGGCACATAAACAGCCTGCAAGCTGTTGCCGCGGAACAAAAAGGGAGAGTTAATTATGGCTGAAAACGTAAAAGCAAAAATTGACGCCGTGGTCGAAGAATTTTCAAACATCGGCATCGTGCCCGTCATCAAGCTCGACAAGGTTGAAAACGCCGAAAAGCTTGCAAAGGCGCTGCGCGACGGCGGCATAAACTGTGCGGAAGTTACTTTCCGTGCCAAGGGTGCGGATGAAGTCATCGCACGCATGGTAAAGGCGTATCCCGACATGATGGTCGGCGCAGGCACCGTTTTAACGTGCGAACAGGCCGACGCGGCGTATGCTGCGGGCGCAAAATTCTGCGTGGCTCCCGGCCTCAATCCCAAGGTGGTGAAGCACTGCCTTGAAAACGGCATACCCTTCGCCCCCGGTTTGTCTTCCGCGAGCGAGATTGAGCAGGCTCTGGAACTCGGGCTGGATTTTGTAAAGTTCTTCCCTGCAGAGCAGGCCGGAGGCCTTGCGTACATAAAGAGTGTGTGCGGCCCCTATCAGAACATGCGCTTCATGCCCACAGGGGGAGTTTCGGCGGACAACCTCAACAACTATCTTTCCTACAATAAAATCGTATGCTGCGGCGGCAGCTGGATAGTACCCGCCAAGGCGCTTGCAGAGGAGAACTGGGACGAAATAACCCGCCTTTGCAAGGAGGCTATCGACAAAATGCTCGGTTTCGAGATGGTTCACGTCGGGCTCAACTGTGCAAATCCCGAGGAGGCCGAAGCCGTTGCCGATAAGTTCGAGGCAGCTTTCGGCTTCAAGAAAAAGGTGGGCAACAGCTCGGTATTCGCCTCCACTTACATGGAGATGATGAAATCTCCCTTCAAGGGCGACAACGGCCACATAGCAATCGCCACAAACTCTGTAAAGCGCGCGGTATATCAGCTGAAGATGCGCGGTTTCGAGCCTGACGAAAGCTCTTTCAAGTACGACAAGGCCACCGGCGAAATGAATGTGGCGTATCTCAAGGACCAGTTCGGCGGCTTCGCCGTGCATTTAGTAAAACGCAAGTAAGTCCGCTACGGCTTCATATAAGCGGCGTAATACGTTGTCGCGCTTACGGCTTCGTTCAGTCACTTACCTCTAAGTAAGCTCCTTCACGACTTCCGCGCGCTCCTTGTCTTACTTGCTTCTATGAACCATTTATGGGCTTTTATAAATAAGATAAAAATTTATTCTAAAATAATTATTTTGCGCAAGGCGGGTTTCCCGCCGATAGCGCGACACAATTTGCCGCGCAAGCGGGCTCACCGGAAGTGAATGGCGGCATTTCTATAATGGTGGGCGCTTAAAAATACCGCCAAAGAAACTTGGTTTCTTAAACTCACGGAATTTTTCGTGCGCGGCCCGCGCGAAAAATTCGTGAATATGATATATTCAAGGAGAAAATTTTTTATGAAGAAGATTGTAACCATGGGCGAAATCATGCTTCGCCTCTCAACTCCCAACAACGAGAAGTTCATCCAGGCCGACGAGTTCGACATCAACTACGGCGGCGGCGAAGCTAACGTTGCTGTATCTTGCGCCAACTACGGCCATAAGGCAGAGTTTGTAACAGCTCTTCCCGCAAATGAGCTGGGCGACTGCGCAATTGCCGCACTCAGAAAGTACGGCGTTGAGACCGACCACATCGCGCGTTGCGGCGAAAGGCTCGGTATCTATTACCTTGAAACAGGCTCGGCTATGAGACCCTCCAAGGTAGTTTACGACAGGGCTCATTCCTCCATAACTACGGCCACGGCCGCCGATTTCGACTTCGACGCAATCTTCGAGGGCGCTGACTGGTTCCACTTCACCGGCATCACTCCCGCCGTATCCGACAGCGCCGCAGTTCTTACCGAAGAGGCGTTAAAGGCTGCCAAAAAGCACGGCGTTACCGTATCTGTCGACCTCAACTTCCGCAAAAAGCTCTGGTCGAGCGAAAAGGCCCAGAAGGTTATGACCGGCCTCATGAAGTATGTCGACGTTTGCATCGGCAACGAAGAGGACGCAGAACTTGTTCTCGGCTTCAAGCCCGCTTCCACCGACGTAACTTCCGGCAAGCTCAACCTCGACGGCTACAAGTCGATATTCGAGCAGATGGTTGCAAAGTTCAACTTCAAGTATGCCATATCTTCCCTCCGCGTAAGCCATTCGGCTTCCGACAACGGCTGGTCGGCATGCATATATAACGGCACCACTGGTGAATTCTATCACTCCAGAGAGTACAGAATTTCTCCCATCGTTGACCGCGTAGGCGGCGGCGACAGCTTTGCCGGCGGCGTTATCACCGGCTTCCTTGACGATAAAGATTTCAAGGCTGCGCTCGAGTTCGGCGTTGCCGCGTCTGCGCTCAAGCACACCATCCCCGGCGACTTCAACCTTGTTTCCCGCAAGGAAGTTGAAGCTCTTGCCGGCGGCGACGGCAGCGGCCGCGTTCAGAGATAATGAAGATAGCTTTCCGCACGCACGACCTCGGCGTAAAGGGGCTTGAGCCCGCCATAAAAAAATGCAATGACTGCGGCATATCCGCCGTTCAACTCGTTGCATATAAGTTTATGGACGAGCTGAAATATGCACCCGGGCAGCTGAATGAAGAAAATTCGGCTGCCATAGGGGCGGCCCTTAAAGAGGCGGGCATAGACGTGGCGCTCATCGGCGCATACTTCAACCCCGTCCACTCCAATCCCGAAAAGGTTGAAAACGGCATAGCCGTATTCAAGGAGTATTTAACGTACTGCAAAAACCTCGGCTGCGATATCGTCGGCTCGGAGACGGGCTCGTTCAACGACGACAAGTGGACGTATAACCCCAAAAACCGCACGCCCGAGGCTTTCGGCAGGGTGGTTATGACTTTCCGCGGCCTCGCGGAATACGCCGAAAAGTTGGGTGTAAATATCGGAATGGAGGGAGCCGCGGGGCACTGCTGCTACGATGTGAAAACGTTAAAGCGCGCCGTCGACATCATAAATATGCCCAACGTGCAGATCATCTTCGACATATACAACTACCTCGACGCCTCCAATCACGAGCGTTACCTCGAGATTTTAGACGAGGGGTTAGAGGCGTTTGCGGGCAAGATACGCGTGTTCCACATAAAGGACTATGTGTTTGAAGACGGTAAGGTAAAGCAGGTTCCTCCCGGGCAGGGCGTCTTTGATTTCGACGCTATTTTATCCCGCATAAAGGCTTATGATAAAGACGCCTATCTGGTGCTTGAAGGCACCACCGGCGAGAATATCGTCCCCTGCGTGGAGTTTATCCGCAACAAGTGGGAGGCTGTCCGCTAAATTTAGTGGCTCCGCTTTCCCTCGCATATGCTTCGCATTACTTTGTTGTGTTTACGGTTCCGTTCGGTCATTTACGTCTTTGTAAACTCCCTCACGGCTTCCGCACACGCCTCGTACTGCTCGCATCTTCGAGGGTTATCCAAGCGAATAATAAAGTGAAGATTTATTTCAAAATAAATAATGTGCGCAAGCAGGTTTTCCCGCAGCAAAATTAAGCGCGTTAGCCCGCGCGTAAAGAATTTTGCAAGGTGCAACTTTTTACCGCAATAAATTCAAAATGAATTATGACGCCGCAGCAGGACCCGATTTGCGCATACCTGCGCATCTGCCGTTTCCCTTCGGGAACCTCGGCAGAGCAGCGGGCAAAGCTCTCGCGCAGCCTGCGCGAGAATTTCGTGAAACGTATTAAAGATAAATAATGCCGAAATGCGGCAAGGACGAGCTGAGCAATTCTATAAACAGTGGATATCCACTGTTTATGCGCTGCGAGATGAGCGAGGGCATATGTTTCTGCCCGAGCGGTGACCGAATGCGGCGGCAACCCGCAAATCGACGCATGAGAAGAATTTAGTTCGGCCGTTAAGCCGTATTACGACCAAAATCAAAATTCGTCGAAAAGATTTTGCAAGGCAAAAGATTTTCGACGAGACGGAGGTCTTATGAAATTTGATGTAAGATATGCAAATCATCCCGACGATTCCAAGCATTACGATACCAAGGAACTCAGGGAAAAATATTTAATAGAAAAACTCTTTGCCGAAGATGATATTCTTCTGACTTATTCCCATCAGGACAGAATAATCGCAGGCGGCGCAATGCCCGTAAACGAGAAACTCTCTCTCGGCACTTTCAAGGAACTTGCTACAAACTTTTTTCTTGAAAGGCGCGAAATGGGCGTTATCAATATCGGCGGCGCCGGCACTATAACTCTCGACGGCAAGGTGTATAACATCGGCTTTAAAGAGGGTATCTATATCGGTATGGGCACGAAGGAAGTTACCTTTGCTTCAAACGACCCTTCAAATCCTGCTAAATTTTATCTCAATTCAAGCCCCGCGCACAAGACGTATCCCACGGTAAAGATAACCAAGCCTGTGGAGGGCGTTCCCGCACCCGAAGGCACGGCATACTGTGTTCAGCGTCATCTCGGCACTGTAGAGGGCATGAATAAGCGCACTATCAACCAGTTCATAATCGGCGACGTATGCAAGAGTTGCCAGCTTTCAATGGGCATGACCGAACTCGACGTAGGCAGTTCGTGGAATACGCTTCCCAGCCACACGCATGAAAGGCGCATGGAAGTATATATGTACTTCGAGCTTCCCGAAACCGAAGCCGTGTTCCACCTCATGGGCACCCCTCAGGAGACAAGGCACATAGTAATGCACAACGAGCAGGCGGTCATCTCTCCCAGCTGGTCAATCCACACGGGCGTGGGCACCATGAACTACACCTTTATCTGGGGTATGTGCGGTGAGAACCAGACATATGACGATATGGACAATATCGCCACAAAGGACCTGCGCTAAGTAATTTAGTCCGCTTGGCCTCGTATATGCTTCGCAATACTGTGTCAGGCTCCGCTTTTCTCGGGTCACGTACGTCAGTGTACGCTCCCCGTCGCAAATGCTCGCCTTCCTTGTCTTGCTCGCATCTCCGAGACCATTATGGGGCGGGTTCACGACTTCTGCACGCATCGTACTGCTCGTATCTCCAAGGGTTGATGAACTTTTAACAAGGTCAGAATTTATTCTAAATAAATCGTGCGCAAGGCGAATTTAGTTCGCCGATAAGCGCGACCCAATTTGTCGCGAAAGCGAGCTCACCGGAAGTGAATGGCGGCATTTATATAGGTCGCTCATTTCTAAATCAGTAATGCCGAGGAAGTACAAGGCTGAATTTAGTTCAGCCGTTAAGTACTTCCTCGACAAAATAAAACCTCACGGCAAAGATTTTTGCGAAGCAAAAAGATTTGCGTGAACTTTAATATATAGGGGAAAATAAAAAAATGTCACATCTTATCTTAAAAGACGTAAACAAAGTTTATCCGAACGGCTTCCACGCCGTACACGACTTCAACCTTGAAATCAACGACGGCGAATTCATCTGCCTCGTAGGTTCATCCGGTTGCGGTAAGTCGACAACTCTTCGTATGATTGCCGGCCTTGAGGAAATCTCCTCCGGTGAGTTCTACATAGACGGCAAGCTTGCCAATCAGATGACCTCCAAGGAGAGAGGCATAGCGATGGTATTCCAGTCGTACGCGCTCTATCCTCATCTTACTGTGTATGAAAACCTTGCTTTCGGCCTCATGCTCGAGGGTATCGACGCCGACATAATCGAGGAAAAGGTTCAGGCAACCGCAAAGATTCTCGGTCTTACCGACTATCTCGAAAGGTTCCCCCGTCAGCTCTCCGGCGGTCAGCAGCAGCGTGTTGCGGTAGGCCGTGCGCTTATAAGAAAGGTTAATATCTTCCTTATGGACGAGCCTCTCTCCAACCTCGACGCAAAGCAGCGCGTTACCATGCGTTCGGAAATCAAGCAGATTCACCGCGGCATCGGAGCGACCACTATTTACGTTACCCATGACCAGACCGAAGCTATGACCATGTCCGACAGGATAGTCGTTATGAAGCTCGGCGTGGTTCAGCAGGTGGGCACGCCTTTCGAACTTTATTTCTATCCCCGCAACCTCTTTGTTGCAGGTTTCATAGGCGAGCCTCCCATGAACTTCCTCAACGGCAAGGTTGAAAACGGCAAGCTTGTTATCGAAGGAGATGATGAGAATGCTCTCGACATAGCTCCCATAGTCAAAGACGTTGAATCTCTCGAGGGTAAGGAAGTTGTGTTTGCGTTCAGACCCGAGGGCATTGAACTTGTGAAGGAGGGTGAAAAGGCGCCCGAAGGGTATACCTTCACCTCAACCGTAGAGCTCACCGAACTTCTCGGCGACGTTACCAACGTATATGCTACGGTAGACGGTAAAAACACCATTCTCAAGGTCAACCCTCACGATACTCCTGCAAGGGGCGCAGAGTGCGATTTCGTAGTGCCCTTCAAGGCTGCTTATCTGTACGATAAGGAGACCGAACTTGCGGTTGAAAGCGATATAGTACGCCATTGAGTTCACGAAAAATCTTTTGCCTGCGGCAAAATCTTTTTCCGTGAGGGAGATAAAAGGTCGTAAAAGCGCTTAACGGCGAAAGTAAATTCCGCCTTGCGCTTTTTCGGCATGAGTATTTCTGAAATTTTCAATGCGTAGATTTTTATGAGCCGCAGAGTAAGCCTTAACGCGCGGGCCACCGCGCTGACTTCCTCTGTTCATGCCGCAAAAAACAACAATAAGCGCAAATACTACTTTAGATATAAAACATTTTTTGAGGTGCTTTAAATATATGGAACAGCTTAGCAAAAAAATTCACAGCAAGCCCGAAAGAAAGATTAAGATTATGCAGTTCGGCGAAGGCAATTTCCTGCGCGCATTTGTCGAATGGATACTGCAGGACCTCAACGATAAGGGCGCAATCGACGCCAATGTGGTTGTCGTGCAGCCCATGCCTTTGGGCAGGGTAAAAGAGCTCGCAGTTCAGGACGGACTCTACACCGTGCGCCTTGAGGGTATCGATAAGGGCGAGAGAGTAAAAAAGAGCGAGATAATCGATGTAATCGGCGACTGCGTCAATCCCTTCACCGATTATGAAAAATTCCTTCGCTATGCTGAGAGTGAGGACCTTCAGATAATAATATCCAACACGACCGAGGCCGGCATCGCGCTCGACACGACCGATACCGATTTCACCGTGTGCCCCAAGTCCTTCCCCGGCAAGCTTCTTGCCCTCTTAAAGCGCAGGTACGATAAATTCGGCGGCGACAGCAGCAAGGGCCTTGCCATCGTTCCCTGCGAGCTTATCGATAACAACGGCGACGAACTTTACAGAGTGCTTACCGAGCTTGCCAAAGTAAACAATATGGACGAAAAGTTCATAGAGTGGATGCAGACGGCAAACCACTTTACTTCAACGCTTGTCGACCGAATCGTTCCCGGTTATCCCAAGGCGGAAATTTCCGCCATTCAGGAGGAGACGGGCTATATCGACAACAATGTGGTAAAGGGCGAAATATTCCATCTCTGGGTATTAAAAAAGGAACCTTTCGTTCAGAAGGTGCTTCCCGCCGATTCCACGGGCCTCAATGTTATTTTTGCCGACGATATAAAGCCTTATAAGCAGCGCAAGGTAAAGATTCTGAACGGTTCGCATACCGCTCTCGTTCCTGTTTCCTACCTCTGCGGAATAGACACCGTGGGCGAATCCATGGCCGACCCTACGATAGGGAAATATGTGCGCGACTTTATCTTCGAGGAAGTTAATCCCACGATAGATTTGCCTCAGGACCAGATGACGGCGTTTGCCAACAGCGTTATCGAGCGCTATCAGAACCCCTTCATCAGGCATGAGCTCATGTCTATCGCGCTCAACTCCACAACTAAGTTCAAGACGAGGCTTCTTCCCACCCTTTTGGACTATGTTCGCATCTTCGGAAAACTTCCCGAGCACCTCATATTCTCGTTCGCGGCTATAATTGAGTTCCACAAGGGCAAGAGGGGCGAGCAGGAGATTGCTCTCAAAGACGACCCCAACTATCTTGCATTCTGGCACAGGCTCTGGGCTGAATTCGACGGCGACTACCTCGCAATGGCAAAGAAAGTGCTTGCATGGGACGAGGCGTGGGATATGGATATGAACACCATTCATCCCGACATCGCCGCAAAGGTTGCAAGCCGCCTTGAAGACATGGATAAGAACGGCATGAGAGACGCCGTAGAAAGGTTTGTAAATGGCTAAATCTACTATTATAATCAACAAGCTCGATAATGTCGCCGTTGCGCTCCGCGATTTGAAGAAGGGTGAAGTGCACGAAGGTGTTACCCTCGCAGAAGACATAACGAAGGGGCACAAGTTTGCCTTGCGCGACATAAAAAAGGGCGAAGAAATAATCAAATACGGCTCGAGCATAGCCTATGCCACCGCCGATATCCCCGCAGGTTGCCATGTGCACACGCACAATGTCCATACCAACCTTTCGGAGAACCTCGAATATACGTATAACAAAACGGAATGCCCCGTAAAAAAGGTGACACCCCGCAAGATAAACGTCTACGAGAGGGCAGACGGAAATGTCGGCATACGCAATGAACTGTGGATAATTCCCACCGTAGGCTGCGTAAACGGCCAGGCAAAGCTCATTGCCGATACCTTCAAAGAGCAGTACGGAGTTGAGGGGTTCGACGGAATCTATGTGTTCACGCACCCCTACGGTTGCTCGCAGCTCGGCGACGACCACGAGAGGACCAAGCTCATACTGCAGAAGATGGTGCGTCATCCCAATGCTGGCGGCGTGCTGGTGATAGGTCTCGGCTGTGAAAACAACCAGATGGGTCCCTTCAAAGAGGGGCTCGGTCCCGTGGACGAAGACCGCATAAAATTCCTTATCTGCCAGGATGAGGAGGATGAGATTGCCGCGGGCGTCGCTCTGGTAAAGAGCATTGCCGACGTCATAAAGAACGATAAGAGGGTGGAAAAGGATATGTCCTGCCTCAAAGTCGGCTTAAAGTGCGGCGGCTCCGACGGCCTTTCCGGCATCACCGCCAATCCGCTTGTCGGACTCTTCTCCGACTATATAGTGGCCTGCGGCGGCACTACGGTACTCACCGAAGTTCCCGAAATGTTCGGTGCAGAGCAGAAGCTCATGAACAGAGCCAAGGACGAAGAGACGTTCGAAAAGGTTGTAAAGCTTATCAACGACTTCAAAGATTACTTCAGGCGCAACGGTCAGGTGGTTTACGAAAATCCTTCGCCGGGCAACAAAGCGGGAGGAATAACCACGCTTGAGGATAAATCTTTGGGCTGCACACAGAAGTCCGGCTCTTCCGCCGTGCAGGATGTCGTATTCGACGACGGCTATGTTACGGCAAAAGGTCTCAACCTTCTCAACGGTCCCGGCAACGACATGGTTGCCGTAACAAATCTCGGCGCGGCGGGCTGCCATCTCGTGCTCTTCACGACGGGCCGCGGCACGCCCTTCGGCGGCTTTGTTCCCACATTAAAAATTGCGACCAACAACGAGCTTGCGGCCAAAAAGTCCAACTGGATTGACTTCAATGCAGGCGCTGTGCTCGATACCGACTTCGATACACAGCTTGAAAAGCTCATCGACCTAGTTGTCGATACGGTAAACGGCAAGCCCGCTAAAAATGAAATCAACAACACTCGCGAACTTGCTATTTTCAAAACAGGAGTTACTTTATAATGAAAGATTTTATGGATAAAGATTTTCTGCTGGAAACAGAAACGGCCAGAAAGCTGTATCACGAGCATGCGGAAGACATGCCCATAATCGACTATCATTGCCATCTCCCTCCGAAGGAGATTTACGAGGATAAAAAGTTCCGCAATCTCACAGAAGTATGGCTGGGCGCAGGCGACAGATTCGGCGACCACTACAAGTGGCGCGCCCTCCGTGCAAGGGGATATGAAGAAGATTCTATCTCCGGCCCCGACGACGATTACAAGAAATATATGCAGTTTGTCGAGTCCATGCCTTATTTTGTTGGCAATCCTCTTTATCTCTGGTCCCACCTCGAGATGCAGCGCTATTTCGGCATAAAGGACGTCATCTGTCCCGAGAACGCCGAAAAGATATGGAAAGAGGCCAACGAAAAGCTTGAAACGCTCACCGCGCGCGAGATGATGTATAAGTTCAACGTTAAAACGGTGTGCACGACCGACGACCCTGTCGACAGCCTCGAGTGGCACAAGAAGATGGCGGAGGACAAGACCTTAAAAGTTAAGGTCCGCCCTGCGTTCCGTCCCGACAAGGCCATAAATGTAGAGCTTTCGTGGTTCGCATCATGGGTAAATCAGCTGGCGGGCGTCTGGGGCAAGCCCATAGCTACCCTCGAAGATTTGTGCAACGCGCTTGCAGACAGAATTGATTTCTTCCATGAAATGGGTTCGCGCGTATCCGACCATGCTCTCGACGTAGTTCACTATGCGCCCGCAACTTATGAAGAGGCCAATGCCGTATTCTTAAAGGGTATGAAGAATGAACCCGTCTCTGAAGAGGAGCAGGACAAATACAAAGGCTATATCCTTCTCTTCCTCGGCAAACAGTATGCCAAGCACGGCTGGGTACAGCAGTACCACATAGGCGCGCTTAGAAATAACTCCAAGAGCATGCTTGAAAAGATTGGCCCCGACACAGGTTTCGACGCCATAGAGGATGCCGTATATATGGAAAAGCTTTCCGCACTCCTCGGCGCGCTCGATATTCAGGATGCTCTGCCCAAGACCATTCTCTACTGCCTCAACCCCCGCGACAACTATGCTTTAACCGTACTTGCCGGCTGCTTCCAGAAGGAAGGCGTAAAGGGCCGCGTGCAGGTCGGCACCGCATGGTGGTTCCTTGACCAGATTGACGGGATGAAGCAGAATCTTGAAACGCTCATGCAGGTGGGCCTTGTAGCGCAGTCTGTCGGAATGCTCACCGACAGCCGCTCGTTCCTCTCGTATCCCCGTCACGAGCTCTACAGAAGGTTGCTGTGCAACATGCTCGGCAATCTTGTGGAAAACGGACAGTATCCTGCTTCCCAGCTCGACGTTCTGGGCAAGATAGTTGAGGATGTGTGCTACAATAACGCCGCTTCTTACTTCGGCTTCGATGAATAATTGATCGTGTTCACAAAAATGCCGCACAGGTCGCTGTGCGGCATTTTTCGTGAGTTTGAGGAACTAAGTTCCTCTTGCCGCGATTTTTAAGGGCCGCGGATATATAAGCGCGGCAATTCGCCTCCGGCGCTTCGTGACAAATTGGGACGAGCGGCACTTTTCATAGAACAGCGGATACCCGCTGTTCGTGTGCCGCGTAGAGACCGCGACATGCCGAGCATCAGCGTGAGGCGTCGCGGAGCCGACCGACGAGCATCAGCGTGAGGCGTCGCGGAGCCGACCGACGAGGCACGAGGCGAACGCGCGTAAGCGGCGAACTAAAATCGCCTTGTGCACGTCAATTTTTTAAATTTCCGCGCGCGCCTCGCTCTGCTCGCATCTCCGAGGTCGTTATGGAGGGATACAATAAGGTAAAAAATCAGTATGCCCGCAGAAAATCTGCGGGCACATTTTTGTGTTAATTACGGCATATATGCGGGGTAATTACATGCCGCCGCCTTGCGGGCGCCGCGCCGTGAGATATGCGCGGAGCAATCTAAAAATTTTGCCGATGTGCCGAAACGGGGTTGACTAAATGCCGCATGAAATATAAAATATAGGTGTATGAACAGAGAAAAAAAGCTTTTATTAAAAAACTATGCAAAACGTTATTCTTTAATAACAATTGGATGCGTAATGTACGCCGTCGGCGTAATACTCTTTCTTCAGGCGGGAGGCCTTGCCGGCGGAGGCGTTACCGGTATAGCGCTCATAGTAAACGAAGTGTCAGATTTCAGCACGGGTATCACGGCGTTTATTCTCAATGTTCCCCTGCTTTTATGGGGCTGGAAGGTGTTCGGGCGTGATTTTTTCCTGTCTACGCTGTATGTTATCGCTCTGTCGTCGCTATTTATGTGGCTGCTGGAGCGCGCCTTTTTCGACTGGATACCCGAGGCATACGGCAAAGAATTGTTGCCGTTTACAGGCAATTTTCTCATAAATGCCGTCACCGGCGGAGCCATATACGGCCTCGGCATGGGATTGATTTTCAGATGCGGATCCTCTTCGGGCGGCACGGATATCCCCATCAAGGTGCTGCGCAAAAAGTTTCGTCATGTCAGCACCGGCATAATAACCATGGTCACCGATTTGATTATAGTTGCATGCTCGGTGTTTGCCTATCGTGAAAATACTCTCGAAGTGCTTTTCTATACCGTGATATCCATTGTCGTATTTACTGTTGTGTTCGACTGGGTGCTCTACGGCGGCAATTCTGCAAAGATGGTCTTTGTCATCTCCGCCGAAGAGCCTGCACGGCGCATAAGCACGAGGGTGCTGAAGGAACTCGACGCCGGCGCAACGTTTATCGACGCTGAAGGCGCATATTCGGGCAACCTCAAAAAGGTGCTTTTATGCGTGGTTAAGCCCGTCGTCTATCCCCGTCTGAGGGATATTGTCCGTGAGGAGGACAGGGAAGCGTTCATGATTGTCTCCTCGGCAAAGGAAATTTACGGAGAGGGCTATATCTCTCCCGATTCGGATGAGCTCTGAGGCTGTATGATTGCATGTAAGCGGCCCGCAGGCAACAACCTGCGGGCCGCTTTTTTTGCCGTTAAATGCGGCATATATGCGGGGCAATTGAAGTTTTTCAGCCGCTGAAACGCAGAGTTAAATCAATGCGTGCGCCGAAACGGTAAAGGAGTATATGCCGGTTGTCCGTCGCGCGGGTGCAAGTTTCCATAAATATATATGATAATACAAAAGCCGCGCTGTTTCGCGCGGCTTTTAGTCGTAGTATTGGTCGTAGTATATAATGTGCTTGGTATCGCGAGGGGCTACAGCCCGAATTTCTCGCGCGCGTGCGCGCACAATATAGAATACTCCCTTACTTGGTCTGCAGTCAGTTCCCGGCACCAGCTTACAGGCGCGGGGGTCTGTGCAAAAGTCATTCCTCCGTAGGCAAAGCGTGCGGTTTTGTAGCGGTAGGTATCATTCCAGCGGTCGAAAAGCGCGGGAGCTATGTGGTTTCCGGCGCGGCAATTAATAAATACGCTCATGCCGAAGTCGCGCCAGGGCCGCGCAAGGCAGACGCTGTTTTCGGCCGCGCCGCGGCTTATCAGGTCGCAGTCGTAAAAGCAGAAACCCCGCTCCTGCTTCAAAGAGTGCGCCGGCGCAGCTATATATGCCGCGTCCCTGCCGTCGTATAGCGATACGAGGCGGCATTTTTCAAAGTATGCCTCCGAACAGCCGAATATAAAGTCTACTGTGCCGCATATTTCACAGTTTTTGAAATAATGCAGCGCGCTCCCTTCCATAAACAGTTCGTCGCGCGGGACAAATCCGTCATAGTAGCCCTCGTCCGTTATCCCTGCATAGCGCACTACAAGGTCGTCGGGGAACGGCGCCAGAAAGAGCGTGTCCTGCATGGAAACAAGCTTCATTCCCGTCGCCGAAAAGGTCTTGGCGTTTACAGACAGGGCGACGCACTGCCCGGCCTGTTTAGGGTCCTTGTTGGAATTTACGATAGTGAAGTTTTCAAGCCTCACATTTTCACCCGTCACACACACGGTATATGTGCGGAAAGTGGTGTACTGCATGCCGTCGGCATGCGTTTTGCGCGCATAATCGTCCCATGTGACTATAGTTGTTTCACATTTCTCCCCCACAATCTTCACGTCGGGGCGGGAAATCTTTATTTTCTGCCTGTAGACGCCCTCGCCTAAATATATGGTGGCGGGGGAGGCAAGATTGTCCAATATCTGCTGCAAATTGTCGGACGGAGTCACGCGTATTTCCGTCATAAAAACCTCCTTGCGGCCTCATGGGGCCTGCTGATATGATTTTATCACAATTTTTTTTGTGAAACAATTAAAAAAGGTATTGCATTTTAAAAATTGCTATGTTATAATGAGTAAGCTAAATGTGAAATCATAACATATTATGCGGTAATATTTTGTTTGCAACATTAAAACATGCGTAAAAATGGTTCAAGGATAATTTCATTCGGCAGATACCGTGCCACAGACCTTCTGATTTTTGCCGCGATACTGGTTGCGTTCGACCTGATAAGCTTCTTTGCCTTCACCGAATGGTTTGCAGACGACTTAAGCAATTTCTTTTTCTCATTGGCAGTTCCCGTTTCTCTTCTCGTAATGATAAGATGGAACTGGTACGGAATGTTCTATGCCGTTTTGGACGGACTGGTTTATTGTCTGCTGGCTGTTTTAAGCGCCGGCGGCGCCTACGACGGGGTGGCTCTTCAATACTTCCTCACATATTGTCTCGGCAGCGCCTGCATCGGACTTGCCTATCTCATGGTACATTTTATGGGGTATAAGCGCATTGCCGGGCACTGGGGGTTCACCATTCTCTATGTGTTATGCGGCTGGCTGGCACTTGAAATCGGCAGGGCCGTCGTAAGTATCTGCTTCGGCGTCGATGTCGGTTCGGCTCTCCTGAGTTTTATAGCAGGCCCGTCGGAACTGCTGTCGCTGGCAATGGGTATTGTTATTTTGCTCGTCATGCGCAAGCTTGAAGGGATGCTCGAAAATCAGCGCGCTTATCTGATAAGGCTGGACAAGGAGCGTCAGGAGAGGATGAAGGCCGACACGTTCGGCGAGAATCCCGTGGAAATAGACGAAGACGCATTGCGCGCCCTTAATAAAAAGGGTGACGACATGTTCGGCGGAAAATAAAATTGATTATGCGGCTTGCGTCCGGCGCATTCACGTCATGAAGGCGCGGCTGAAATATCCGGTACAAATAAATATGTTAAACGCAGCTCATTCTGCACACCGTGGCGTAGAAGCCGGTGAAGCTTAAATTGTCGGGCAAACGGCATAAATTTTAAGTAAATCATCGGTGAAAGCGCCTTTCCGTGCGTTCAACGCGCGGAGGGCAATGGGGGAAAACCGTTAAAACCGCTTGACACGAGGCGGAGTCGGAAGAACTGTGGATATAAAATATTTACTTAAAAATCTTTTTTAAGTGGTATGGAGGGATTTATGTTCAAACTCAAGTGCGATGATTTCCTTACCTACGACGAGGAGACGGGGACTTATTCGGTGTCGCCCGATCAACAGGTAAGGGATGAAGTCGAAAAGACGCGGTGGAAGGAAATCGGTTTCAAACTTTTGACCGACTGGCGCCTTTACCTGATGCTCATCCCCATGCTGATAGTTTATCTCCTTTGGAGATACGCTCCCATGTATGAGCTTCTCTCGGTATTCAAAGACGCCACTACGGCGACCGACCCTGCTGAACGCGGCTGGTATGGGTTAGGAAACTTTGCGCAGTTGTTCAATGCAGATAGTACATACTTCATTGACTTCTGGCAGTCGTTCCGCAATACGTTCATCCTGGCGTTCTACGGCCTGCTGTTCGGCTTCCCGCTGCCTATTATTCTGGCGCTCTTCTTCAATGAGATTCGCTCGAATATCGTGCGCAGCGTCGTTCAGGTGTGCGTATATCTGCCCAAATTCATGTCGATAGTTGTTATTTCCTCGCTGGCAATAACTCTGTGCGGCGGTAATACGGCAAACGGTCCGCTGGCTCAGCTGTTGATTGCGATAAGCGGCGGCGAAGGCAGTAACATCTATACTGAAGCGCAGAGCGGTCTTGTTAACAGTACGCAGTACTTCAGGGCGATATACATCGTCTCTGACCTGTGGGAACACGCCGGCTACGACAGTATAGTATTCTTCGCGGCAATTATCGCTGTTTCGCCTACATCATACGAGGCGGCGCAGATTGACGGCGCGGGCAAGATGCAGCAGATGAGATACGTAGTTATCCCGAGTATCTTATCGACTGTAGTAATCATGCTTATAATGAAGATAGGCTCGCTGCTCAACGTATCTTATGAAAAGGTATTCCTGTTCGTTACCCAGGGTTCGGCTACGGCCACAAAACCCAACTATGCGGTCGGCTCAACCGTTTCCGTATGGGCGAACTACT
This sequence comes from uncultured Clostridia bacterium, assembly GCA_944368155.1. Taxonomy (GTDB): domain Bacteria; phylum Bacillota; class Clostridia; order Christensenellales; family Borkfalkiaceae; genus Coproplasma. The sequence continues at coordinate 92,680 of CALVWW010000004.1, read as the reverse complement.
GGAGCAGCAGGCAGGCGGCAGAAGGCGTGGCTATGTCGGGCGAAATGCTCAACAACCTCATCGGCATGTGCCTCGTTATAGGCTCGAACATGGTAAGCCGCAAGGCGACCGATGTATCGCTGTATTAAGGAGGGACAGGCTGTATGAAACGTAAAATGGAAGTATCGGAGCTCATATTCAAAATCGTAGCATATGTTCTCCTGATATTCTTCGCGGTAATCTGCGTATATCCCTTCCTGTATGCACTCGGTTCATCTTTCAGCTCGGCCGCAGGCATAGAACAAGGCATCGTGCTCTGGCCCCTTATAGGCGAGAGCGGCAACGTTCACTTCGGCTTTACCGGCGAAGCGTTCATGTGGGCGTTTACAGAAACTGAATTCTGGATTGCCTACGCAAACACGTTGTTCATGACCTTCTTCGGCACCATATGGTCGCTGTTCTATTCAATTCTCGGCGCATATGCCCTTTCCAAGAAGCGTATAATGGGCCGCCGCGGCTGGAACTTCTTCTTAGTTTTCACCATGTGGTTCACGGCCGGCGTTGTTGCTACATATTCCAACTATGTTACGACCGGTGAAGTTTTCGCAAGCATAGCCGGTATGGACCCCGGTTCGTGGCAGACCTCGATCGACGGCAAGTGGCTTATAGTTATCGCCATGGGTATGAATGCGACCAATATAATCCTTCTTCGTAACTCTTTCGAAGGCGTACCCGCCGAAATCGAAGAGGCGGCAAGGATAGACGGTGCAACCGAAATTCAGGTCCTTACCAAGGTATATATTCCCATGAGCAAGGCAACAATCGCAACAGTGGCGCTCTTCTTCGGTATCTCCCGTTGGAACGGCTACTTCTGGGCAATGCGTGTTTTGGGTACAGAGGCATCCGGTCAGGCTTATTCGTGGCCCGTTCAGGTGTATCTGCGTAACTTCCTCGAAACATATACCCAGATAATCAGCCCTGCTCCTCAGGATTGGGAGTATACCCAGGCTTTGTGGCAGGGACAGTACGGTGACCTTTCAGCAACTGCGTGCGCTTATGCGATAGTTGTTTGCTCGGTTATCCCTATTCTTGTTATATATCCCTTCATTCAGAAGTACTTCGCGAAGGGCGTAAATATGGGCGGCGTAAAGGAATAATTTTCTGCTGCCTCTTGCAACCGTATAAAAGTTTTTCCGGTTGCCTGTACATCACTTAAATAAATATAAACCTCAAATGGTTTCTCGGGTTTATATATTTTAAAAATTATAAGGAGAAAAGTATGAGTAAAACCAAAAAAATTGCAACAGCGGTCGTAAGCCTCGTGCTCGCCGCTACAATGGTTACTTCTCTGGCGGGTTGTGTTGACAACACCAAAGACCCTAGTGACGGTGGTGGTGGTACTACCGGCAGCTCGCACACCCTGAGAAGAAGCCAGGATTTGCTTACTCCCAGCACCGACAAAGACGGTAACCTTACCTATGCTGAAGGTACTGCAGTAAGCCTAAACATGGGTCAGAACTCGAACTATACAATCTCATTCCGTGAGAATAAGATTGCAACCGGTGCTTCTGTAACCTTACCCGACGGCAAGACCTACAGACAGGGCGACATGAAGCCCGCATGGGCAACGATGGAAGATGAGCTCAACATCAAAATTACCGACTCTTTCACCGCTCTCTCCAGTTCGCAGCAAATCACGCAGGCGGTTACCGACAAACTCCTCGGAACCTACACCATGATTTCAGGCAACTCGACCTCGATAGTTAACGAAGGTTCAGGCAACAACTCGTTCCTTGACCTCTCGCTCTATCTCGACTACATGCCTCACTTCAAGAAGTTCCTCGAAGATAACCCCGTAGTTTACATGTCGCTCACTTCCGCAACGGAGACAGGCGCCATCTACTATGCTCCTTACTTCGACGGTAACGACGATATCGAGAAGTACGAGCTTGCTAACCAGCACTGGGTAGTAGCGCTGCTCGATAACGACGACGCAGGCGACGATACCACTTTCGCAGCTCAGGCTCAGGCAAAGGCTTCTACCGATGATACCAAGCGTTTCAATGCTATCGACGGTACCAAAGCTTCCGTTGAGTCTTTCATGGGCACAACAGGTGAATGGTGGGTAGAGACCACTGCCAGCGAAGAAGATACTTCTGAAATCGTAAGAGTGACTGTAAGCTACGACGACGCTCTTGCAGCTGCTCAGCAGAGCGGTTCCGCACTCAATACAGCGCTTACGGCTGCAGGCGTTACCACTTCAAGCCTTACCAGCGGCAACATCGTTGACCTGCAGAATGCGGCAATCAACGCTACTTCCGGCGCAGTTACCGGCGCTCAGCTCCTTGATATTCTCCGCGCATATATCGACGTAGCATATCAGGATGAAAACGGCGACTCTTTCTATGAGACCCGCTCCGATGTATTCAACGGCTATAATGCAGCATGGGACGTTGACCTTCTCGTTGCTCTTTCCCGTTGCATAGTTACCAACAGAGTATCTCTCAACGATAACGATAAGATAACCGACGGCTGGCTGTATGCTATTTCCGCCCGTCAAGGTAACTCGCAGCGCCAGAACGACCTTACCTCACTTGCAGGCGAACTTTACGGTGTGCGCGGCCTTACTTCCCGTTATCTGAACACCTACATCGATTCTGAAGGTGAGCTTCATGATGCACGTACCGGTACGGAAATGTGGGAAGCTCTCGATAACCTTCATGACATGGTTGAAGAGGGTCTCCTCTACACCGGTACTCAGAATGCTTCCGGTTCGACCAGCTACTATAAAGAAGGCGACCCTGTAGTGTTCATGATTTATGACTACGTTCAGACCCAGACTGCAAACGGCGGTTTCGCTCTTCAGGGCCTCAACGACAGCGTTGCTGCTGTTCTTCCCGAAGGTTACAACTTCGCGCCCATAAGCACCCCCGTTTCCAAGTGGAATGACGGTAATACATCTACTGCAGCCAATGCCGACGGTATCTCTTATGATTACGACGGTGACTACAAGTACATGCGCTTTACTGAATCCTGGCGTTCCGTTAAGAATACAGGCTTTGGTATTCCTTATGAAAATGTTGCTAATGACCCCGACAGGCTTTCGGCAGCTCTCTCCATAATCGACTATATGTTCTCCAACGACGGACAGATAGTTATGACTTACGGCCAGATGTCAACGACCAACACCGGCGTGGTTGACGAAGATAACAATTCCGTAACCGCCAACGATAACGGCTGGTGGTACGGCAACGCAGTTCCCGAAACTGAAGTTGACCCTACAGACTACTGGAGATATGCAGATATAGTTGACGGCGAGTACTACATCAAGGATGAATGGGCTGATAAGTACTTCTTCTTTGATAATGAGCTCTATACCGGTACCCTCTATAAGGGCGAGCAGGTTCCCATCATGACCACCGGTAACCTCTACTTCTACTACGGTTACACCGTAAACGGCGCTACTCTTGCTTCCGGCGCGTTAGAGGCATGGGGTTATGCGCGTAGCTACACCAACTACGCCCGCGGCGTTATCGGTTCGGCTCAGCCCATGGGCAACAAGCTTCAGTCCTTCGAATATCAGGGCACTCCTGAAATCGGTATCGAGGGCGCAAATAAGGTTGCTGCAAGCCTTGTAAACGGCACTATCAGCCACGTTTACCTGCAGCTCGACAACGATAAGGGCAACACATGGTACACCATCGTTCCCACCACGTTGCCTTACGACAGCAACACCGCAAACCACATTTCCACCACATACGCACTTCTTACCGACACTGTATTCTCTGGTGACTCCGGTGCTACAACCAACTTCTCAAACGACATCGTTTGGTATGGCCTCGGCGGCAACGCTACGCTGACATACGGTTCTACAACGATGCAGGTGCCTGCAGACGCAGCTGCTGCAGTTGCTGCGCTCGATTCGAACTTCGGTATGAGCACATACGAAAGCCTTATGAAGGCAGCTTGGGAAGATATGCAGGACTTCTACTATGAGTGGATAGAGCTTACCCGTATCTATGCGGAAACTACTACTGCTGAATAAGTTTTAGTCTGTTAACTTAAATAGATTGTTGCGGCGCACTGCCGCCGCAACAGTCAACACCCGTATTCAAGCATAAAAATTCACATTTTTGTTGGTGCGCCCGTCTCAGGGCGGGCGCACAGCAAAAAAATTTGGGGAAATGATATGAAAACTCAAATGCGGTTTCAAAAAATACTCATGCTCGTTACGCTTGTTGTCAGCGCTCTCAGCATTGTGTATGCTCTTATTTTCTGTACTCCTATAGTGGATATGTCACAGCTGACACATGCTGTGAACGCTTATAAGGGTATAGCTTCGCCGATAAACGGCAACTATACATATGACCTTTGCCAGAGTATCAACTGGGTGCTTCTCATTCTCGGCATTGTGTTTATCGTTCTCGTTGCAGTGCTTTACTTAACTGCCTGCAACAAGAGGCGCAATTATTATATAAGCAATTATGTTTCAATAATTGCAACTGCAGCTTTTGCGGCGGTTCTCGGCGTGCTTATCATAGTGCTTACTCTTATTTGCCATATGAGCTTTATCAACGACGTTTGGTGGAGTACATATTGGCAGATGGCTCAGGATAGCCCGATTATAAAGTATAGCGACGATGCTACTGTTTGGTTCATAGGCTATGTTATTGGCGTCATCGTTTTTGCCAATGCCGCTGCATTGATTTATAACTTAATTTGGAAAGTAAAGCTTATGAAGGGTGAAAAAGCTCTTCTGCAAGCAGGAATGGTTAAGGAGGTAGCGTAATGTTAGATAATTTACGTAAGCGCCTTGGACTTATTCGTGACTACACCAGCGAAAATATTATTCAGACAGATATTTATCGCTACAAGCGCAATAAGCTTGCTTCAGGGTTAGCTCTTCTTGGCTTATTTATAAACTGTTTATACTTCATGCTCTTCTACGGGCTTAACTATCAGCCTTATGCAAACGTTCTCATAGGTCTTTCCGTATTGGTTAACCTGTTTGTTCTTCTGGCTACATTCCTTGCATCTGAAGGTGTAAAAGTTTATAATAAGAAGTACTGCATTTTGCTTCTTGTTGTAGCTGTTATTCAGTTGGCGCGTATATTCATATACCCGCTCGATATCATGCTCAACGGTGAAATGTTGTTCGAAACTCAGGCAACGATAAGCGTACGTTACTTCGGTGCGACGCTCGGGAATGTAGAGCTTTCTGTAATTCTTATTATATACCTTGCCCTTTCAGTGGCCTGCCTTGTTGCGTCTGCAATAATAGGTTACGTAAGAGCTGTTCAGCTTGAGAAGTTCAATAAAGACCTTGAAAGCGGCGAGATTTCCGTTGACAAGGCTTTGGCTGAGCTTAATGCGAAGGACGAGGCAGCAGCCTCCGAAACCAAGGTGCAGGAGGTATAAAATGCCTGAAGTTAATTTAAGACATATCGATAAAATTTATGACGGCGGAGTTCAGGCCGTGTATGACTTTGATATGGACATACACGACGGTGAATTCATAGTGCTGGTAGGCCCCTCTGGTTGCGGTAAATCGACAACGCTCCGCATGGTAGCGGGTCTTGAGGATATAACCAAAGGTCAGCTTGTCATCGACGGCAAAGACTGCACCCGTATTCCTCCTAAAGACAGAGATATTGCGATGGTGTTCCAGAACTATGCTCTGTACGGCCACATGACTATTTACGAGAACATGGCGTTCTCCCTCACCTTGAGAAAGGAGAAGAAGGAGATTATACACCGCAAGGTTATGGCGGCTGCCGAAATTCTCGACCTTAAAACTCAGCTCAACAAAAAGCCGAGGCAGCTCTCCGGCGGTCAGCGCCAGCGTGTTGCCATGGGCCGAGCAATAGTTCGTAATCCCAAGGTTTTCCTGTTTGACGAACCTCTGTCCAACCTCGACGCTCAGCTCCGCGGTTCGATGAGAAGGGAGCTCATGCTCCTTCATAAAAAGCTCAACGCTACGATAATTTACGTAACGCATGACCAGACCGAGGCTCTTACTCTTGCCGACAGAATCGTGTGCATGTCTATGGGTCACGTTCAGCAGATAGGTAAGCCTATCGAGCTCTATGAGTACCCTGCAAACACCTTCGTTGCCACATTCATAGGTCTTCCCCCCATGAATATGTTCGAAGGTAAAATTGACGGCAACAAGTTTGTATGCGAGCATTTTGAGTATCCTCTGACGGATGAGCAGACCAAGCTTCTTAAAGATTACGACGGCAAAGATATAATTCTCGGCGTTCGTCCTGAAAATATTGTGCGCGGCGGTTCGGTTACTTTCGATGTTGAAAATAATGAGAATCTCGGAATGAACACGCTTGTGCACGGCAAGGTCGGCGGCAAGAAGATTGTTGTTTGCAAGTTTGCAGAGTGGTGCAGCTACAAGTACGGCGATGAAATTTCTATAGGTTTTGAACCCGACAGAATGCATTTCTTCGACGTTGAGACTACGCAGGCTATAAGGTGAGGTGCAGTATGACTGATAATGAAAATATGGTTATAAATGAAGTAACCCCGCCTGAAGAAGGTAAAAAGAAGGTAACATGGGCAAGCTTTGTTGCAGGCCTTAAAGAGTGGTTCCGTAAAAAGATAGTTAACTTAAAGCGCCGTCCGAGCAATATAGCGTTTTTCATGTTCGTAGTAACATCGCTTATGTATATGATTGCTTATACATCGATTGCCCGCATGCTCTATTCCGGCCAGACTAACTCCTTGTTTGAGTGGAGCGCGCTTTGTTCCTTTGTTACTTTCCTGTTTTCAATACTTATTTTGGTATTGTTTATGCAGGCATTCCCCAAGCGCAAAAAACCCAGCGTAGTGATGTTGGTACTTGTGGCAGTTTTCCTCGCCGTAATGATTCTGACTGATGTTATTTGCTACATGGAACTGCAGGACGTTATAACTCAGGCTACTGAGGCACTTACCGCTGAATATTATAGTTCCGAAAATATTCTTTTGGCGCATATAGTTATGCTTGGTATATCTGCAGTTCTTCTTGCGCTCACTCCCGTATTCAAGATTTTGCTTATGAAGATAAACACCAGAAAAGAAGTAGAATCTACCGTGAGCGAGATGAAAGTTGCTATCGACCTCGAGGAGACGGAATAATTAAAGCTTTTATTGCAATTTAATAAAATAAAATAACCGGCAAATTTTGTTTGTCGGTTATTTTTCAAAACAGACAGTCAGCCGCCCCGCCCTGCGGCGGGGCGGCTGAATAAACTATCGGTATAAATTTCTGTTAAATATTTTTCGCAGCAGAATTATATATAAAGAAAATATGGAGGAAAAGCGGCATAGCACATTATGCCGCAGCCGCAAAAAGCGGCACGGGATATGGTTTCCCGTCTGATAAGTAAATGTCTAAAAAGAATAAGAAGTATAAGCAGCCGGAAAAAGAGACGACCATAGAAGATTTCTATGATTTGAAATCTAAAGAAATGGACGAGCTCGTTGCTGCATTGAGGGGAGACGGGCAGAATGATACGTCAACTGCCGAACTTCCGTCGATGAATATTGCCGAAGTCACCGGCGAAGTTACTCCCGACAATAAAAATAAAAAGAAGGAATTTAATCCCTATAAACGCGATAAACTTTCGCGCATACCTTACTGGATAAGAGCATTATTCATTAAGTTCTGGTTTTTCGGCGCAGTATGTTATTTTGTTCTTATGGGGCTGGGCACCGCTTTTGCAAATTCCGACGGCACATATAACTGGGTACAGGATGTTCAGCTTTATATTGTGTGCGGCGTTGTGATGGGCATATTTGTTGACTGCTTTGTAAATCCGATTTTCCGCATGATGGAATCGGATGAAAAGGAATTCAACAATTTTATGATGTTCCCGTTCCCGTTCAAGCAGTTCTGGACATTCTTCGCCAACGCGCTGTACTATTTGGTTGTTACCCTTGGAGTTGGATATATATATATGTTCATTGACCTGTATATTGCTGAGTTTTCCGGCGTAGAACCGCTATTATTCGGTGTGTTCTGTCTCGTCGTAGATATGGCATTTATAGGAGTAAAGGATCTGATAGTTTATTTGGTAAAGCGGGCCGTGCGCAAAAGACGCGAGAAAAAAGCTCAAAAGATTGAGGGGGTATAACAGTTACCGGTTGCCTTGCCTCATTTTGTTAAAGGAGACAACATATTTGTGATGGGTAATTGCGTGTGTTCCCGTTTCTTTTGCCTATACGGTGTTATAACCGGATTGTAAAGCAGTGTCGCCTGAGATTTTATATATACGGGTGATATAAATTTGTTTTTAACTGAAAATAAACGGCACGCAGTGCCGTAATAAAATAAGAGGAGCGTCTATGTTCAAAAAGTTATTCTCGTCATCGACGAGTGCATGCTTTGAATTCGACAACACAAATCCCTTCCGTCATCCCGACGGCAAATACACAATTTTTGTCAACGGCGTCAAATATGGCGAGGCCGACACAAATGTGTTTTCGGTCTTTAACCTTGAGTCTGCGACAGAGTATACAGTGACTGTATCCTGCGATGAGTGCTCCGTCCGTTTCAAAACGGATGCTGAGACGGCTCTCGTAGATGTCCGCGCCCTGGGTGCAAAGGGTGACGGCAAGACCGACGATACCTATTTTGTACAAATGGCGATAGACAGCTGTCCCGCAGGCGGCCGCGTAGTGCTCACAGAGGGCAGCTATTATGTCCGTCCCATAGTCTTAAAGAGCGACATAACATTAGAAATCAAGAAGGGAGCTCAGCTTTTGGGCAGCACGGTGGAGGAAGACTATCCCTACATCCCCGCACGCACATTTAATCCCGACGGTTCTGAGGAGATTCTTGCGAGCTGGGAGGGTGACCCCTTTGATTGCCACCAGTCGTTTGTCTCTGCATACAGGCAGAAAAACATAAAGATAGTGGGAGAGGGCGCCATAAACGGCAATGCGGATAAGTCCACATGGTGGGCGACGCCCAAGGGCAGAAAAGTTGCCCGTCCGCGCCTCGTATTTTTGAATAAGTGCGAAAATGTAGTATTCCACGGCGTTACCTGCAAAAATTCCGCTGCATGGAACCTGCATCCCTTCTTCTCCAAGAATCTGGCGTTCTACGATGTAAAGGTTCAGAATCCATATACCGGACCCAATACCGACGGCCTCGACCCCGAGAGCTGCGACATGGTCGACATAGTCGGCTGTACGTTCTCCGTGGGCGACGACTGCGTCGCTGTAAAGTCGGGCAAGGTATACATGGGCAAGACGTATAAAACGCCTGCAAACCGCCACACGCTTCGCAACAACCTCTTCCAGGACGGCCACGGCGCGATTGTGCTTGGCAGCGAAATGTCGGGCGGCGTAACCAACCTTACTGTCAGCCAGTGCCTGTTCAGGCATACGGACAGGGGCCTGAGAATCAAGACGCGCCGCGGCAGGGGCAAGGATGCCGTAATTGACGGCGTAGTATTCGAAAACATCAAGATGGAGAATGTTATCACTCCGCTTGTAGTAAATATGTATTATTTCTGTGACCCCGACGGGCATACAGAATTTGTTTGGTCGCGCAAGATGCGCCCCGTAGACGACGGTACTCCCTATATCGGTAAATTCCTGTTCAAGGACATCGATTGCGAGGACTGCGAGTGCATGTGCGGATACTTCGACGGGCTTGTTGAACAGCCTATCGGCGAGATAACGCTCGAAAACGTACACTTCGGCTTCAAGAAGGACGCCAAGCCCTTTAAGCCTGCCATGCTTGAATTCTGCCGCGATTACTGCAAAGAGGGCCTTTATATCGACAATGTGAAGAAAGTTGTGCTCAAAAACGTAACTTTCGAGGGCGTCGAGGGCGACCATATTATTGAAAAGAACTGCGGCGAGCTCATAATCGAATAATTTTAACGGGGGAAAGACATGGACTATTCTGTTATTGACAGGTATATCGACCGTCTCATAGAGGACACAACGCCGGAAGCGCCCATATGGAATATCGAGAATATAAGGCACGGAAAGGCGCCTGCATGGAACTATATCGACGGTTGCATGATGAATTCGCTCTATTCAATTTATCAGCAGACGGGCAATAAAAAGTATATCGATTTTATAGATAAATTTGTCGACTACTATGTGTTCGATGACGGTTCTATCCGCGGTTATGAGCTTGAGACTTACAATCTCGACAATATAAACGAGGGGCGTATACTCTTTGATTTATACCGCGAGACCGGTAAGGAAAAATACAGAAAGGCTGCAGACCTGCTGTATGAACAGATAAAAGGTCAGCCGCGCACGGGCACGGGCAACTTCTGGCACAAGAAGATTTATCCCAACCAGGTGTGGCTGGACGGCCTCTATATGGCGCAGGTGTTCTATACCCGCTATGAGAGTGAATTCAACAATTGTAAAAACTATTCCGACATAGTAGGGCAGTTCCAGAGCGTGTACGACAATATGTACGACAAGCAAAAGCGCCTCTACTATCACGGCTGGGACTGGTCTAAAGAGGCCTTCTGGGCCGATAAGACGACCGGGCTTTCAAAGAGTTTCTGGCTGCGCTCCGTCGGCTGGTATACTGTGGGTCTTGTCGACGCAATCGGCTACTTCGTAGGCCATGAGGACTTAAAGGCGAAACTCGTTGCAATCTTCAAAGAGACTATCGAAGGGTTGGAGCAGTACATAGACAAGGAAGGCCACATGTTCTATCAGGTGGTCGACCAAATTGGCCGCGAGGGCAACTATCTTGAGACTTCGGGCAGCGCAATGATTTCGTATGCTATGATGAAGGGCGCCCGTCTCGGCATAATCGACAAGCGCTTTGCAAAGGTGGGAGAGGGAGTTTTCAACGGCATATGCAACAAATATCTCACCGAAACCGAAGGCAAGCTCAATCTCGGCGGTATTTGTCTCGTTGCTGGCCTCGGTCCTGAGAATAACCGCCGGCGCGACGGTACTTTTGAGTACTATATCTCGGAACCCGTTGTCGAAAACGACGCAAAGGGCACAGGCCCCTTCGTAATGGCTTATACCGAGCTGATGCAAATTAAATAAGATTATACAACTTGCTTGTATTTTTCTCTTTTTCGTAATCCTTATAGGGCCGCCGCGCGCAATGTTTTGCGCGCGGCGGTTCCCGTCTGTGTATAAGCAGTGTAAAGGGCGGGCGCCGCGCAAAAACTTTTGCGCGGCGCCCGCCAAAATCGGACACACACCGGATTTGTTGGCTGTATGCTTTATTTGTACTCGGTTAAATCGGCCATATGTGCGGCTCATTTGCCATATTCAGAGGGCGGCACGCCGAAGTGCTTTTTAAACACGCGTGAAAAATAAAGCGGCTCTGCAAATCCGCACATCTCAGCAACTTGCGCTATGCTGTAACGGCTGTACTGGTTGCTCATGCCGCTTAAAAGCAATTGCGCGGCCAATTCCATTCTCGCCGATATCAGGTATTCGTGCGGGGTCGTGCCCATCTCGCTCTTGAATAGTTTGCGCACATAGTCGTAATTGAGCGGAAGCGCTTTGATAGACGCGTCGAGTGCATAGGTTGAGTTGCTGATGTTTGCTTCAATATCCGCTCTCACGCTCTCAACTACGGGCGGATGTGCGGGTCTTTCTGCCAGAGCCACAATATAGCTGACCAATAGTTCGCCGAGCGCATTTACAACCGCCGCATACCTTTCTCCTCCGTCTTTGCCCATGCGCCCGAAATAGTTCTCCGCCTGCGCAAAAACATGTGCAAATCCTCCGCCGCTCTCTTCATTCAGTGAAACGGGGGACTTGAAGGGCAACGCCGTGCCCTCCATGAATATGTGCATATCGTTCGGCCCCGCGCCCGTGCGCTCAAATAAGGTAAGCGGGGGTATTATCACGATGTCGCCGCGGGTAAAACCAGTATCGCCTTTGGCGCTTTTTATTTCACCGCGGCCGCTGCATCTGATTATGTGCCAGTATCTTCTTTTCGATTGCAGTTCGCGTACCTTTCGCTCATCCCGCCCCGCAAAAACAATGTCGTTCATATCTGTATAATACCATAAAATATCCGTTTTGTCTATATCATGCATGCAGAAAGTTGCTTAAGGCCGATAGAAATGCTATAATTATTGAAGAAAATGCATGCAATACCGAAAACATAGGAGGTAAAGTTCTATGAATATAGAATGGAATGCGGGGGATTACCACAAAAATTTTTCTTTTGTGTATAAGTACGGCGAGGAGCTTTTAAATTTGTTCACGCTGCCGAAGGGCGCGCTCGTGGCCGACGTCGGGTGCGGCAGCGCAGTTCTGACAAAGGAGCTGAAAAGCGCGGGATATAATGTCTGCGGCATAGACGCCTCGCCTCAGATGATAGAACTTGCAAAATGCAATGCGCCCGAAATATCGTTTATATGCGCCGATGCAACACAGTTCAGGCTCGCCGAGCCTGCCGACGGCATATTTTCAAATGCTGTTTTTCACTGGATTGACGATACCGAAGCGCTGGCTGCAAATCTTGCGCGCAACCTGCGGGCGGGCGGCGAACTGGTGTGTGAATTCGGGGGCAAGGGATGTGCCGAAGCCGTGCATGGCGCGCTTGAAAATATTTTCCGTGCGCACGGCAAAAAATATGCGCGCACATTCAACTTCCAGTCAGTGGGCGAATTTTCGCCCGTTCTGGAGCGCCACGGGCTCATGCCGGTGTATTGCACGCTTTTCCCCCGTCCCACGCGTCAGGATGGGGAGGAAGGGCTTAAGAACTGGATTTTAACATTTCTCAAAGCGCCTTTCTCGTGCGTGCCCGAAGAGGAACGTGAGGATATTATCGCGGAGGCAGAGCAGACCTTACGCCCCGTATTGTATAAGGACGGCGAGTGGTATATTGATTACGTCCGCATAAGGGTGAAGGCAATAAAAGTGCGTTAGTTGCGGCATATATGCATGCCAATTTTAAAATTTAAATAATTATGCCATATTGAGGGGGCAATTTGAATTGCCCCCTCAATATGGCGGAAACAAAGGCCTGCCGCGCGCAATTCTGCGCGCGGCAGGCCTCTGTAAAATCTTGTTATTTCAAGCATATATCGGGGGCAATCGTCGTATAAGCCTGCGATTAAAAGCAAAGCCTGTAAAAAGGGTATATGTGCAGGCAATTGTCACTTTGAGCAGTGTCCGCAACCGTTCGCAGCTTGTTTTATAAAGACGTTGCAGCCCAGTTCCGCGCAGACCTCGTCCGAAAGTTCATATCCGCACGCCGCGAAAAAGCCGGCGGAATCTTCATCGGGGAGGGCGTAAATATCCATTGCCCCCGCCTCTTTCAGCCGCATTTCGGCGGTATATAAAAGAAACTTGCCAAGGCCTTTTCCGCGCTTCTGCATGGTGATATAAATCTCACGGATGTCGCCCCAGCCGTCCTTAAAATTCCACTCGTTCCCCGGCTCGTCTATCTGGTATATACAGAAACCGCACAGAGAGCCGTCGTCTTCTATGAGGTCGACTTTTAAAAGTCCCGCCAAAAGGTCGGGAAGAATATATTCGCGCACAAGATGTTCGCCGTCCTCGTCGCAACCCAGCTCGTCGTAGTAGTCGCAGAACATCTTTGCAAAACTTTCGGCATACTTATCGTTCAGCGGAAAAACGCGTATCATAAAATCTCCTTGGATATTCTTAAGTATATTATATCCCATTTCTTCGCAAAAAGCAAGGACGTTTATTGCGAGGTGGAAGGCATGAATAAAGGCGCGCCCGAAAGATGCGGAGCACGCCTTTAAAAATCTTATTGAATTGACTTACTCGGCCGCGTAAACGGAAACCTGCTTGCCATCCTTGCCTACGCGCTCAAATTTAACGTTGCCGTCGATGAGTGCGAACAGCGTGTCGTCCTTGCCTATGCCCACGTTATTGCCGGGGTGGAACTTGGTTCCGCGCTGTCTCACCAGAATGTTGCCCGCAAGCACGAACTGCCCGTCGGAGCGCTTAACGCCAAGGCGCTTTGCCTCGCTGTCGCGACCGTTGTGCGAGGAGCCGGTACCTTTTTTATGCGCAAATAAATTGAAAAGTAACATCTCTTTTGCCTCCTCTTAAACTTACTCGGCTTTAGCTTCCTCTGCGGGAGCTTCTTCAGCCTTTGACTTCTTTGCCTTGGCCGCCTTCTTGGCTGCGCCGATGCCGGTTACCTTCACTTCGGTGAAGGGTTGCCTGTGGCCCTGCTTTTTGCGTTCGTTCTTCTTGGCCTTGTACTTGAATACGATAATTTTCTTGGCCTTGCCCTGAGCAACCACTGTTGCGGTCACTTTGGTGTTTTCAACTTCGGCGCCAACCTGAATACCCTTTTCGTCTGCAACTAAAACCACGGGGAATTCTACGGTATCGCCTACGTTTGCGTTCAGCTTTTCAAGCTTAACGGTGTCGCCTTCGCTAACTCTGTACTGCTTGCTGCCGTTTTCAAAAATAGCGTACATTTAAAAATGCCTCCTCAAACCAGTCTCGCCGGGAATTTGCGCGCAAAACAGAAGCGTCGCGGGCGGCCATTAAAAAATTTTGGCACTTAAAAAAGAGCCCGTCCCGAGCGGCTCGTAGATTACTTTACCATACGGCGCTCTTTTAGTCAAGCAAATTGCCGGATTATCAGGCAATTTTTTATAATTATGTACACGCAGATTCGAAGCTGTGTTTTCATTGCAATTTCACATACATCGTTTGACCGGATAAAAATTATCAGGTATAATATAACTAACACTATTAGATATTTGAGGGGGCCGGCATGCATGATTATTACCTGATGGCTAAAGAGCTTTGTATGTCGCTTGCCGGCAAGGGCGGGCAGCAGGCGATAGAGCTGATAGAATCCGGGTACAGGGGCGAGTTTGTAGCGCTCAGAATACTGCGCGACAATATTTCGCCGATGCTTGCCGGCGAACTTGCAGTAAAGATGAACGTCTCGACGGCGCGGGTGGCCGCTCTCATCAAAGCGCTCGCGGGGAAAAAATATTTGCAGTATGCTAAGGTGCAGGGCGACGGGCGAAAAGTAGCGCTCAGCCTCACTCAGCAGGGGCTGAAGGTGCTCGAAGAACGTGAATATAAGGTATATTCCTTTGCGGAAACTGCGCTCAGAAAGCTTGAACCTGAAGAGGCTGCCCGCTTTATAGCGACAGCCAAAAAATTGTTCGGTTGAAAAGGCGGGCAGTCGGTATTTAAATAAAATATACAATGCCGTTAATTATTTTTAAAGCTTAAAATCAATATGTGAGGAGAATTCATCCATGGATATCATCGAAGCAATGCAAAAAAGGCACTCGGTGCGCAGTTATCTCGATAAACCTATAGCCGCAGATTTGTGCGAAAAACTGCGGAGTGAGATAGCTGCCTGCAACGCGGAGGGCAATTTGAATTTTCAGCTCGTCACGGACGAAGAGAGAGCATTCGGCGGAATGATGGCGCATTACGGCAAGTTCTCGGGAGTGAAGAATTATGTCGCGCTCGTCGGTAAAAAAACGGACGATTTACAGGAGCGCACAGGCTATTTCGGCGAAAGGCTGGCGCTGTTTGCCCAGACCCTCGGGCTGAATACCTGCTGGGTGGCGCTCACCTATAAAAAAGTAAAATCGGCGTTTTCCGTCGGCAAGGGCGAAAAACTCGTCTGTGTGCTGGCCATAGGCTACGGAGCTACGGACGGAGCCGCGCATAAGAGCAAGCCGGCCGCGCAGGTCAGCGAAGCGCAGAACGCTCCCGAGTGGTTTTTAAGGGGAGTAGAGGCGGCGTTGCTTGCTCCCACTGCAATGAATCAGCAGAAATTCAAGTTTATTTTAAACGGCCGCGGCGTGCGCGCCAAATCGGGAGGGGGGTTCTATACGAAAACAGACCTCGGCATAGCAAAATACCACTTCGAAGTCGGTGCAGGAAGGGAAAATTTTGAGTGGGAATAATTATTCCGGATATTTATAATCTGCCGCCGCACTTTTTAAAGGCGCGGCGGCAGATTATAGTTTTCAGATTACTTTTGTTGATTATTTTTTCCGCGTCCTGCTCATACTGATAAAAAGGAGGACGTATGGAAAAGAGTAAGAGCGACAGCGAGGTGCTCGCCGAAATTTACCGCAACGCCCAGCTTGCATTGCAGTCTATTTCCGATATTCTGCCCGAGATAGACGACGTGGGCATAAAAGAGGAGGTCATGCGCGAGCATGAGGAGTACGAACAGATTGCCGGCAGGGCGGCGGGGCTTGCGCAAAAATTCAATATGGAGATAAAGGAGCCGAACCCCATAAAGAAGGCTATGATGTGGTCGGCAATAAAGATGAACACTGCGGCCGATAACTCTTCCCAGCATATAGCCCAGATGATGATAAAGGGCACGGTGACGGGAATTACCAGCCTCAAAACCACGCTCACCGACGCGGGCGAAATGGACGGGGAGATAAGGGAGCTGCTTGAAAACCTGATTGCTCTCGAAGAGGGGTTCGAACGCAAGCTTAAAAAATATCTCTGATTTTTAATTGACGCGGTGATATGCCGCATATAATCTCATTCAAAAGGCGCGGAAGGCGCGGCGGTAAAATTCCGCCGCGCCTTCCGCGCTCTGTATTTGATAATTATAACAGCTCAATCAGGTCATTTGATATGGCAAAATCTGCCTTTTCCCCGCGGCAAAAAATCTCGCGCCCCTTCTTGGCGCCGTCGGATTTGAGATATACGCGCGCGGAGGGGAATTTGCTCTGTATATCCTCAAACGGAGCGCGCATTTTTTTAAGCGCCTCTGCGGCTTCGGGTCTGAGTTCGACCACGCAGGCGGCCGCGCCCCCGTCTAAGACCTTCATTGCACCCGCGGCGACAAGCATGGCATAAAAATTATCTGAATAGTCTTCGCCGTAGCCGCATACCGGGCAAGATTTGAGCACAAAAGAATTGAGCTCGGCCCCAGTGCGCTTGCGCGTGAATTCAACCAGACCGAAGTCAGACATAGGCAATACCTTATAGGGCGCCCTGTCAGCTTTCAGCGCCTTTTCGAGCTCGTCGCAGATGGCCCTCCTGTGCGGGTGCTCGGCCATGTCGATAAAGTCGCACACGAACAGCCCGCCGATGTTTCTCAATGCAACCTGCCTTGCTATCTCGCGTGCGGCGGCAAGGTTGGTCTGATATACTGTGTATTCAAGACTGTCGCCGCCTGTGAATCTTCCTGTGTTTACGTCGATAGACGTGAGCGCCTCGGTGCGCTCTATCACAAGGTATGCGCCGCCCTCAAGCTCCACGCGCGGCGAACTCGCCTCCTCTATCTGCGAAAGAATACCGGCTTGCTCAAACATATCGCGTCCGCCGGAATAAAGTTCAAGTTTAATCTTTTTGCCGCCCGGCATAATTTTAAGCAACTCTTCGATTTGGTCAAACTGGCCGGTATTGCCTATAACTATCTTTTCGACGTCATATTCATTAAAGTCGCGCATAACGCGTACGGGCATGGAGAAGTCGGCAAAAATCTGCGTTCCCGTCTTCGCCCGCCTGTAAGCTGCGGCCGTCCGCTCGTATATCTTGCGCAAGAATGCAAGCTCGGCCGAAATCTGTTCATACCTGCAGAACGGGGCGGAGTTGCGTATTACAAGCCCCTCATTCTTTCTTTTTGCGCGTTTTGCCGCAAATATAAGGCTTTCGCGCAGTTCGTCGTCCTCTATGCGGTGCGAAATCCCCACAAAATCGGTGTCGGGCAGATATATCAGCGCCTTGCCGACAAAAGAGAGCTTCTGGCTCACCTTTGCACCCTTCTTGCCGCAGGGCGTTTTCACAATCTGCACCATCACTTCGTCGCCCTCCTTAAGGGCGGAAAGTCCCTTGCTGTTGCCGTATGCAAGGTCCTCGGCAGAGAGGTAGCAGTTGCGTTCCAGTCCGCAGTCAACAAAAGCCGCCTGCATGCCCTCGAGTATATTAACTATCCTGCCCTTGTAGATATCTCCGACAGCGGGCGCTCCGTCGTCTGCGGAGAAGTGGCAGTCGATAAGTTTTCCGTCTTCGGTGACCGCCGTCACCCATATTCCGCACATTTTGTTGAAATATATAGTCTTTTTAGCCATTGTTCATCGGGATGCGGGTTTTTCCGCCCGCATATCAGATATTATAGAATTTTAATTTTTATTTTAAAATACCCCGTCGCCGAAACTCCCGGTCTTGAGTATGTATGCCGCCTCGCCGCCGAACGCATCAGATAAAAAGTTGCAGAACAGGTCGGGGCGCAGGTTGTTTTCTCCGCAGTGCAGAGTAAAATTAAGTTTTTTATTCTGCCATTCAACGGCGCATATCCTCGGACGGATATCTACCGTGCGTCCGCGCAGGTCGGTTATGATTATCTTTTCCCGCTCAAGGACAAGCCCGGGGTCGAAGGCGTTTATGCCCTCAGTTTCATAACTGCAGGCAGTAATGCTCTCGGCGAAGTTGGGGTTTATATCCGTAATCTTTGCCGCAAGGCACTTAACCCCGTCCGGCGAGCGGGAGTTGAATTCACACATAAAGTCGCCGTCGAATTTTGTATCTACGGCGCAGAATTCGCTTATGGAGCGCACGCCGAGGGCAAGCGGGTTGCCCATAAAAATTCTCGGGTGCCTGTGGAAGCCCTGGCTGTATTCCACCTCTATGCCGGCGCGCCTTAAAGTGCGGTCTATGTGCCTTAAAAGGTCGAGGTGCGAAATGTATTCCGCGCCGTCGGTCTTGGTGTATTTAAACGCAATCATATTCACCCCTTGCGGCAGGGCAGTGTTTCTGTATGCCGCACGCCTTGCAGCCGGAAAGACAGCTCCCGGTAACTTTTCCCGCAAGCGCCTTTTCCCGTTCGGAGAGCAAAAACTTTTTGTCTATCATCATGTCTATAAAGTCCCAGGGCAAAAGCTCGTCTTCAGCTCTTTCCTGAACAAATTGCTCTGCATGTATGCCGCAATCATTGAAGGCTTTTTTCCATCCTTGCTCGTTGAACAGGTTGTCCCAGCCGTCGAACGTGCAGCCGTTTTTATAGGCGGCGAGCACCACTTCCCCAAGGCTTCTGTCGCCGCGCGCCAGTACTGCCTCCAGCAGGGACGGATAGTATGCGCTCCAGCTGAACTTTACGCCGCGCGGCAGGTGCTTTATGAGGTAGTTCTGCTTATATTTCACTTCTTCCTCGCCTATCTGCCTCTCCCATTGGAAGGGGGTGAACGGCTTTGGAACGAATGTTGCTGCGGAGACGGAAATTCTCAGCGCCTTCGCCCTCTTTTGCCGTCCGTAAATTGCGCGTATTTTATCGCATATATCGCAGATTCCCTGCAAATCTTCATCGGTTTCCGTCGGCAGGCCTATCATAAAATACAGTTTCACCGCCGAATATCCCGCGTTGAATGCGTTTTCGGCCGCGCGCAATATCTCTTCCTCGGTTATATCCTTGTTTATTACGTCGCGCAGCCGCTGCGTGCCGGCCTCGGGCGCAAACGTCAGCGATGTCTTGCGCGAGTCGCGGGCAAATTCCCCTTCGAAGCTGTCCACTCTCAGCGAAGGCAGGGCGAGGGTTATCTCGGGCGGAAGCGCGCCTTTAAGGCTCTTTAAAAGCTCGGGAAGCCTTCCGTAGTCGCCCGTGGAGAGGGAATTCAGGCTGACTTCGCCGAAGCCGGTATTTGCAATCAGCGCGCAGGCCTGCTCCGTGAGCGTGCTTACAGAGCGCTTGCGCACGGGGCGGTAGATAAAGCCGGCCTGGCAGAACCTGCACCCGCGGTAACAACCCCGCATAACCTCCAGAACAGCCCTGTCGTGTACGCTCTCACAGTTGGCAACGGCTATTCGGGTGGGGAATATGGCCGAATCAAGCTCTTCTATAAGCGATCTTTTTACCCTGCTTACGCCGGCGAATGCGCACAGCCTGCCCTGAGCGTCGTATTCGGGCGCGGTGAGCGCCGGTACATATACGCCGTCGAGTTTGCTTATTTTACTATAAAACTGTTCCGTTGCTCCGCCGCATTGCACAAAAATTTCCGCGACGTCGGCGTCGACGCTCTCGCCGTCGCCTATAAAAAATATGTCGAAGAAGTCGGCAAGCGGCTCGGGGTTTACCGCGCAGGGCCCGCCGGCGGCAATCAGGGGATACTTTCCGCCCTTTCTCTCTTCGCGCGTGAGCGGTATGCCCGCAAGTTCAAGCATATACAGCACATTTGTGTAACTCAGTTCATACTGAAGGGAAAAGCCGAGCATATCGAAGTCGGCAAGCGGCGCCTTTAGGGCGAGCGAATAGAGGGGCACGCCGAGCTCTTTCAGCCCGTTGCCGAAGTCGTGCGCGGGCGCAAAGCAGAAGTCGGCGCACATGCCGCGCTCTTCAAACGACTGCGCAACAATCTTTATGCCCAGATTGCTCATGCCCACTTCATACAGGTCGGGGAAGCACATGCAGAAGTTGAATCCGCCCGCGCCCCATTCGGGGTTCGGGGCGCCGTATTCTCCGCCGGTATAGCGCGAAGGTTTTTCACATTTTAAAAGCAGTTTACGCAAACTGCCCATATCTACAGGTCTCACGCGCCTATTATATTATAAATGCCGCCGTTTTTCAAGTCTTTGCCGCAAAATGCGTCGGCTTTTTTGTGGCGGGGCCGGCTGTGAATGCTCTGCCGCGCGTGCAGATGATAAAAAATTTCCAAATTTTAAAAAATATGCCTCAAATCTGTTTGCCGCCGGGCCTTTTTGGTTTAAAATATAAATGGTTGACACCTATAAAAAATGATTTGAGGAGATATTTACAATGAAAATCAATTTCAGAGGCGTGGGAGCCGAAGAACTTTCCTTCAAAATGAACAGGGTAAGGCTCGAGCCCAACGCCCGTTTAGACATCAAACCGCAGTTTTCCCGTCAGGTCAGAAAGGTGAAGGATAACGATAAGCTGATGTTCATCGCCCTTTCTTTAAAAGTGGAGAGCACCGAGGCGGAGCCCAAGCCCTTCAATATCAACGTTACTCTCGTAGGCACTTTCGAGGTGGAAGATTTGGCTTCCGGCGGCGAGCAGGAGAGAGATTTCGTCATCGAGGCCACCAATATGCTCTTCCCCTATCTGCGTGCGGCGGTAACCAACCTCACGGCTTCGGCTTATGTTGCGCCGCTTAATCTGCCCGTAATCAACGGCCCCATCTTCCCCGAAGACAGGGATGTTTACGCTTTTTCTGTCGGCGGAGAGAACAAACTCAACTGATTACCGCCGGATGAACGGTCTGCGGCGGGCGGCGCGCTATGCCGCCTGCCGTATTTTAAAATAATTTTGCCCCGTGCGGGCCGGGAGTTACCATGGATAAAGTTATAGAGAGAGTACTTTTCACCGAAGAGCAGATAAAAAGCAGGGTGGCAGAATTGGGCAGGCAGCTTTCGCGGGAGTATGAAGGCAAAGATTTTGTTGTGATGGGAGTATTGCGCGGCGGCGCCGTGTTCTGCGCCGATTTGATAAGGGCGATAGATATTCCTCTCGAGCTTTCCTTCATAGAGGCGTCGTCCTATAAGGATGCAACTACCCCTCAGGGAGATGTCTGGGTTTCATATTCCAAGGATTTTACGGCCGCGGGCAAGCATATTCTCATAGCCGAGGATATAATAGATACCGGCCACACTTTAAAGGCTGTTAAAGAGCGCCTTTTAAAAGAGGGTGCCCTTTCGGTAAAGACGTGTTGCATACTCAATAAACCTTCGCGCAGGCAGGCAAATATTACCGCCGACTATGTCGGATTCGATATCCCCGACGAGTTTGTAGTCGGCTACGGCCTCGACTATGCAAGTAAATACCGCAACCTGCCCTACATAGGTATCCTCTCGCGAAAGGTATACGAAAAGTAAATTGCCTGCACAGCTCCACAATATATTGTGTCTGCGCCGCAAATGCTTTACTATTATATATAAAATGTCAAATAAACGGGCAAAATTTTTTTAAAACCGCCTTTTTTGATTGACAGCGCCCCTTTTATGTGCTAAAATTTTCGCACATTCCTTGAAGGGGTGTAATTTTTTTGTACGGAGTTTTTCTACAATGAAGAAGGCATCAGTGAGAGCCAAAATAACCTTGGAGTGCACCGAGTGCAAGCACAGGAATTACGACAGTTATAAGAATAAGCGTAACGACCCCGACAGGCTTACCATTTCGAAGTACTGCCCCTTCTGCAAAAAGCACACCGACCACAAAGAGACCAAGTAAGGCCCGTCATTTAACGGCGCGGCTTCTGCGCACTTAAGGCGCCGGCTCCGGCGTCTGATTCAAGAGGTTAATTTTATGGCAGCATCAAATAAAGGCGACGTTAAAAAGCCCAATATTTTCGTCCGCATGGGCAGAAAACTCAAGGAGACTTTCTCTGAGCTCAAAAGAGTTACTTGGCCCACATTCCCCAAGGTATTAAAGTCCACAGGCGTAGTTCTGGTGGTAGTTCTTGCATTCCTTGTGGTGGTAACGGGCATCAATTTCGGCCTTGAGGCTCTTTTAAGGCTCATCACCGGCATCGGAGCATAAAAATCTATGGAGAATACCGCTCAGCAGCCTTGCTGGTATATCCTTCATACCTATTCGGGCTACGAGGCCATGGTGAAGGACAGCCTTGAAAGGCTTATCGAAAACAACAATCTTCAGTCGCAGATATTCGACGTGAAGATTCCCATGGAGACGACTATCGAGGAGAAAAACGGCAAGCGCAAACTTGTTGAGCGCAAGCTGTTGCCTTGTTATGTCTTTATAAAGATGATATATTCCAACCAGCTGTGGTATTGGGTCACCAATACCCGCGGCGTGACCGGTTTTGTCGGCCCGCAGGGCAGACCCATCCCCATGAAGGAGGCGGAGATACGCAAGATGCGCCTTGAAGAAGTGGCTGTAAATGCCGACTTCGCCGTAGGCGACAGGGTGAGCATCGACGCAGGCCCCCTTGAGGGTTTCGAGGGCACTGTTAAGGAGCTGAACGATACCGCCCAGAAGGCGCTTGTAAACGTAGAGCTTTTCGGCCGCAATACCGACGTGGAAGTGGAGTATATACAGATTAAGAAGATTGAAACCCCTGAAGGTTAAAACTTCATATAAGCGTCGTATAACTTTGTCGCGCTTACGGCTTCGTTCAGTTACTTACCTCTAAGTAAGCTCCTTCACGACTTCCGCACGCGCTCCTCGTTCTACTCGCTTCTATAAAGTTTTATCAGACTGTGCGTCTTGCTCGCATCTGAAAAGCGTTTTAACCGCTGGTTTCGGCCTGCTTCTATAAAGTTTTAACGGGTTTATAAATATTTTCCAAATAAATAATGTCGAAAAATGCAAGGACGAATTTAGTTCGGCCGTTAAGCGTTTTTGCGACCTTATTATAAAACTCACGGAAAAAGATTTTGCGAAGCAAAAGATTTTTCGTGAACACATCAAATAATGTTCGTTTGCAAGGCGGGTTTCCCGCCGTCAGCAAGACCCAATTAGTCGCGTAAGCGAGCTCACCGGAAGTGAATGGCGGCATTTCTATAAGTGAGGGCAACAGCAATGCCGCCAGAGAAACTTGGTTTCTTAAACTCACAAAATTTTTATGGCGCGCAAGCCGAAAAAATTTGTGAATTTATTTTTGTGGGAGAACGCGCTAAATACACTTTTTTATGGCACGGTTCGCTATCACCACATAGGAGGATTTTTCATTTATGGCAAAGAAAATCACCGCTGTAGTAAAATTGCAGCTTCCTGCCGGCAAGGCCACTCCTGCGCCCCCCGTAGGTTCCACCCTCGGCCCCCACGGCATCAACATTCCCGGTTTCACCAAGGAATTCAACGCCAAAACTGCCGATAAGGCCGGCCTTATAATTCCCTGCGTAGTTACCATCTATCAGGACAGAAGCTTTACATTCATCCTCAAAACGCCCCCTACGCCCGTGCTCGTTAAAAAGGCGCTCGGCATAGACACGGCAAGCGCCCGCCCCAACAGGGACAAAGTAGGCCAGCTTACCAAGGCTCAGGTTGAAGAGATTGCAAAGACCAAGTTGCCCGATTTGAACTGCTCCACCTTAGAGGCGGCTATCAGCATGGTAAAGGGCACCGCGCGCTCTATGGGCGTTACCGTAGAAGAATAAGCGCAACTTGAATTTGTGGGAGAGGGGACCAAAAACCAAAAAAAGTCGAACCCCTCGCAAGTACCACACGGAGGATTTTAATAATGAAAGTTGGCAAGAAATACGCAGAGAGCGTTAAATCTTACGAGCATTCCAAGGCATACGACGTGGCCGAAGCGGTAAACCTTACCCTTTCCACCGCAAAGGCAAAGTTTGACGAAACTATAGAACTTCACATCCGCCTCGGCGTTGACCCCCGTCAGGCCGACCAGCAGGTGCGCGGCGTGCTCGTTCTTCCCAACGGCACAGGTAAAACCAAGAAGGTTCTTGTTGTTGCCAAGGGTGAAAGAGCAGACGCAGCTGCAGCGGCAGGCGCAGATATCGTCGGCGCAGAGGAAATCATCCAGCGCATACAGCAGGAAAACTGGTTTGATTTCGACGTTATGATTACCACCCCCGACATGATGGGCGTTGTCGGCCGTATCGGTCGTATCCTCGGTCCCAAGGGCCTGATGCCCAACCCCAAGTCGGGCACCGTTACCATGGACGTGGCCAAGGCCGTTCAGGAAGTTAAGGCAGGTAAAGTTGAATACCGTCTTGATAAAACGGCTATCATCCATTGCCCCATCGGCAAAAAGTCTTTCGGCGCAGAAAAGATTACCGAAAACTTCAATGCCCTCATGGATGCAATAGTTAAGGCTAAGCCCTCGGCTGCAAAGGGTCAGTACATCAAGAGCGTAACGCTTACCTCTACGATGGGCCCCGGTGTGAGGGTTAACTATAACAAGGGTTGATTTCAAGATTATAATATAAAAAAGGCAAGCCGTTTGGCTTGCCTTTTTTACTCCGCCAAACTCCGTATTTACTTCGCATTACTTTGTCGCGCTTACGGCTTCGTTCAGTCACTTACCTCTAAGTAAGCTCCCTCACGACTTCCGCACGCTCCTCGTACTGCTCGCAACTACGGGGTTACTATGTGCGGTGTATGGTGGGGATATATTGCTCGCTTCTCTGAAGTTTTAACCAGCTTAATATAATAAAGTAGAATTTTTAAAGGCAAGCCGCTCGGCTTGCCTTTTTTACAGCCGCGGAATTTGCAGGCGCAAATTCCGCGGCTGTTTTTCACCCTTGACAAACGTGCATATATGGCGTAAACTTAAAAACGGAGAATATGAGCAATAAGGAGGATATGAATTATGAGTGAAGTTTACTTTCTCGGCACGACAAAGCCGTTCGTCCATACCGAAGTAAAACTGAAATATCACCTTCCGCGCATGGAAGAGGACGACATGCTGTATAACGACAGCATATTTTTCGAGGAAAATCTCTCGCCAGACGAACTCGCCACGGGCGTGCAAAAAATCTTAAAAGGGTGCCACATATACTCAATCAAAACCACTTTGGGGCTGGACTACGAAACGCGGTACGAAAAGATTTACGGCTCCAAGACCGCCCGCACGCTCTTGGAGATTCTGCGGTGGCTCAAGGACAGTATTACTTCCATTGTGTTAAACGGCGGCAAGGTGTATATCATAAAGCTGTGGCAGGGCAGGGAAATGCCGCCCAAAGAGGTGAAGCGGCAGGAGATTAAAGCGGACGAGTGGCTGATTACGGGCGGCAACGACATTATATTTGAATGCGGCACGCTGTACGAGTTCACCGCCACCCCGCCCGACACAGAATTTTGTTGCAGAGATATGGAATACGTTCTCAAAAAATTTGCCGATTGCGACAGCTTTTCGCTCACCGCAATATGGAAGGAGGACTGGCGGCTCTCGGAAGAACAGGCGGCGCACGCGCTCGACGTATATGAAGGAATATCCGCTGAGCGGTGTAAACGGGTGTACGACGGTTTCTCCGACGAAAAGAGGCGGGAATATCCCGATTTCAACGCCCTTTGGGAAAGTTTTAAAGGGAAGTATATCCCCGTCGGCAGGAAGTGGGAGCTCATGCCGAACGGCCCCGAAAAATATAAAAAAGTCCCCAGGCCCGACGGCGTGCCCGAATATCTCTGTACGTTCTGGGCGTTCGCGCTCGAGCTGGGCATGTGTGTGGCGAAAGTTGAGCTGGCCAAGGCCGTGGGCACGACCCCGCCCGAGGAGACATTGACGGGCGAATATGCCGCAATCAAACCGTATTTAATAAAGGTCTTGCCCTCGTTTTTCCACCATTGCACGAGCAGCGGCGTCTTGCGCTGTCACTTCGTGTTTGAGCTGAACGAAAAGACGTGGGCGTGGCTTGCCGAATACCCCGATACCGACTGCTTTACGGGCCTTTTGGAAGATTTGGCGCTGTATAAGGGCGGGTATATCAAACTCTCCTGCAGCTCGCACGAGGGGTTGTGCAACGAGGTAACCGCCCCCCGCAAGGGTATAATTTGAGTTATGAGTTATCGCGGAAATTTAAAAATTGAAGATTTAACTTTATACGGGCAGAAGAGGAGGGTGTGCGCCGTTAATTATTTTGCAAAGGGCGGCCTTCCCAACAGCTTTTTTCTGCAACAGTTTTTTGGGAATGAGGGCGGCTTCGGCAAGCGCTACTGGCAGAGCTTTGCCGAGGTGCTGTGTGCCCGCGGCTTGCCGCGCGTTGCCGACGTGGCAGACGATATGCTCATTTGGTTGCAGGATATCAACTGGCCGGGCAGCTACGCCATTATACAGTTTGTGAAGGCACACTTCAACGAGTTCAAACCGGCGGTAATTCGCGCGGTGGAGCGAGCCCGTTCGGAGCGCGATGTAATTTGGTTTGAATGGCTGCTGTTATGCTTTTTCCCAAACAGCACATACGTGCAGGAGCTCGTCGACTACCTCGACGACGACAATTGGAAGGAGTTCGACAAAATTTACGGCATGCAGGCCCTGCTCGTCGAACTTGAAAATTACAGATAACCCCGTTTAAGAGCTGCAGCTGTACGCAGCTCTTTTTTATGCGGACTGCATAAAAATTTAATATTATTGAGAATAAATATTGACAAAAGATAATTTGTGTGTTAATATTATATCAAGAATAAATCTCAATAAGAGATTGAAAATGCGTGCGGGGCAGCCTGCTAAATCAAAACGTATTTTTGGGAGTATTTATGAGAAGCATCACAACACTCGACTTACAGTATGCGCACAGATTTTACGGCTTCAAGGGGGAGGCGCAGTATCTGCACGGCCACACGGGCGTGCTCACCATAGAGGTGGAGGACAGCATAGAGCCGGGCGTAAACATGGTATTTCCCTGCAACGAGATAAAAAAGACGGCGTGGGACGTGTTAAAGAACTTCGACCACGCGCTCATCCTGCGCGAGGACGACCCTCTTCTTCCCGCCATATTAAAGGTGTATGAAGAGCAGGGCATAAAAAACGGCGCGCCGCAGAACAAGATGAAGGGCACGGCCTTTAAAACAGAGCTCGCCACGGCCTATCCCGACTGCCGCCTTGTGGTGACCAAGGAGACGATGACGGTGGAGGGCATGATAAAGATAGTGTATGACCTATTAAAAGACAAGCTTAATATTGCAAAAATTACTTTCACCAGCGGCGTAAACGCCGGCTCGGCCGAGTTCCAAACGCACAACAATATCGAGCGCTGCCCGCTCTGC
The DNA here is from genome assembly GCA_944368155.1 of uncultured Clostridia bacterium. GTDB lineage: Bacteria > Bacillota > Clostridia > Christensenellales > Borkfalkiaceae > Coproplasma. Next base: position 65,124 of record CALVWW010000004.1, on the reverse strand, counting down.
GGCATAGCCTTAAACGAAAAGGGCGTGTGCCCCAAGTGCGGCTATAAAAAGCAGTAAAATTTAATTATTTTCAAATTTAAAGCGCAGGGTGCGCGCGGGGAAAACCGCGCGCACCCTAAAAAATAGAAATTTTTTTCGTGATAGCACGAAAAATTAATTGACAAACCTTTAATTATTCAATATAATATCAACGCAAAACAAAGATGCCGCAGACAGCAGGCGCGATAAATTCGCTTAAATACCCTGCCGAGGTGTTAAGGTTTAAAAAAGATTTCCCCAAAAAGAATTATTCTTTTTTGATGTCCTTATGCCGTGCGGCGTAAGGGCTTTTTAATTTCTTAAAGGAGGTACGAAGATTGTCAGCTAATTTCGAAGCCAAGAAGCTGGTTGTCGAAGAGATAACCTCTAAAATCAAGGCGTCCAAATCGGTAGTTTTCGTAGACTACAACAAGCTCACCGTTGCCGAAGTTTCTGAACTCAGGAACAAGTGCAGGGAAGCGGGTTGCGAGTACAAGGTCTACAAGAACACGCTGGTAAGAAAGGCTTTCAACGACATGGGTTACACCCAGTTCGACGAAGCTTTGAACGGTCCCACGGCTATAGCTTTCAGCGCGGACGAAGTAACCGCCGCCAAGCTCATGACCAAGGCCGCCAAAGACTACGACACAAAGATAGTGTTGAAGTGCGCTTTCGTGGACAATGCTTACGTTGACAAGAAGGGTGTGGAAGCTCTTGCTACCATGCCTTCCAAAGAGGAGCTCGTTGCCAAGATGCTCGGCTCCATGCAGGCGCCCCTTTCAAACTTCGCAGGTGTGCTTAATAACCTTGTTTCGGGTATCGTTCGCGTGCTTGCAAGAGTTGCGGAGGGAAAAGCGTAAACCTTTCCGCTTAAAGCGGGAAACACGGCTCCGCCCCGCCGCATAACCGGGCAAAAGGCGCGCCCAAGCCTTAAATCGCGGGCAGATATCCATAAAAAATAATCGGAGGAATTTAAAAATGGCAGATATCAATAAGTTTATCGATGAAATAAGCAACATGACCGTGCTTGAGCTCAACGAGCTCGTAAAGGCCCTTGAGGAGAAGTTCGGCGTATCCGCAGCCGCACCCGTAGCAGTTGCAGCCGCTCCCGCAGCAGGCGCAGCAGCAGCCGCTCCCGCAGCTGAAGAGAAGACCGAGTTCAACGTAGTTCTCAAGGACGTTGGCGCCAAGAAGATTGACGTTATCAAGGTTGTACGCGGCTTCACCGGTCTCGGCCTTGTAGAGGCTAAGGCAGCAGTTGAAAAGGGTGGCGTGCTCAAGGAGAACGTAGCCAAGGAAGAGGCAGAGAAGATTGTTGCCGACCTCAAGGCTGCAGGCGCTACCGCTGCTATGGAATAATTTAAGAATTAAAAAGCTAAGAAAGCAAAAAAGCGGACAGGTTTTGCCTGTCCGCTTTTTTGCGTGTTGTTCAATTTTAAGCGGCGGGGCGCAATTTGTTGCGCCCCGCCGCCGATATTATTGCCTTAAATGAGCCGGTATATGCCGCAGATATTATTAAAAAACAATTCCGTATGCAGGAAAACGATGGGTGCGGAGTTTTATTCGAACTTTGCGGCAACTTTTTCAAGCAACCCTCTTATGTCGAGGTGCTGGGGGCAGTGTCCTTCGCATGCGCCGCATTTCACGCATTCCGAAGCCTTTCCGTGCCCCTCGGCAAACGCCGAGTACTGCGCGCCGTGCTTAGCAAAATCTTTCCCGCCGTCGAGTATGTCGCCGTTGTACGCGGAGAAATAATCGGGTATGGGTATATTCATCGGGCAATTTTCCGTGCAGTATCTGCACGCCGTGCACGCAATGGTACCGGTGCCCTTTATAACGCCGGCCGCCTTGGCAACGGTGAGCTGCTCCTGTTCGTTCAGCGGTCTGAAGTCTGCCATAAATGAGGTATTGTCCTCGAGCTGCTCTATGCTCGACATGCCCGAGAGTACCATGAACACCCCGTCCAGTCCTGCGGCAAAGCGTATCGCCCAGCTGGGCACGCTCATTTCTGGCTCCATTGCCTTGAACAGTCCCTCGGCCTGCGGCGGCACATTGGCAAGAGTACCGCCCTTCACGGGTTCCATTACGATTACGGGCTTGCCGTGCTTCCGGGCAACTTCCCAGCACTTGCCCGACTGAACCTTTTCGCTGTCCCAGTCGAGGTAATTTATCTGTAATTGCACAAATTCTGCGTCGGGGTGGTCGGTCAGCACCCTGTCCAAAACGTCGGCGGTGTCGTGGAAGGAAAAGCCGTAGTGCCTTATCCTGCCCTGCTCCTTCAGCTTTTTCACGAACCCGAACACGTCGAACTTCTGCACATTGTTGCGGTAATTTTCGGCGTTTATGTTGTGGATAAGGTAATAGTCGAAGTAGTCCACTCCGCACTTTTCGCACTGCCTGTCGAACGTGGTCTGCATTTCCTCAGCCCTGCTCAAAGAGAAGGCAGGCAGTTTTGTGGCGAGCTTGAACACCTCGCGCGGGTAGCGCTTTACAAGGCACTCGCGCGCCACGATTTCGCTTGTGTGCTCGTGATACATCCACGCCGTGTCGAAGTATTCAAATCCGCGGGCGAGGAATTCGTCGACCATCCTGTTTACCTGTTCAAAATCTATATCCTTCTGGCTGCCGCTCAAAAGCGGGAGACGCATCATGCCGAAGCCAAGTTTTTTCATGCAATTTCCTCCTTCAGCGCGCACGCGCAGCACATTTTGCGTGCGCCGTATTGCCTGTTCCGCCGCGGCGGGGTCGGTTATGTATTTAACCGTCTGCTCCATGGGGCAGGGGCCCGTGCCCGCGCGGTTTATAATCTGCGGCACAAGTGTGCCGCAACTGTATTCAACGTTGAATTTTTCGAACGCGTCGGCGCCGCTCCGGCTTAAAATTTCGGCGTAAACTTGCCTCACGCCGCCTGCAATCATCAGGTACGCCGCAGCCTTGCCCACAATCTTGTCTGCCACCGCCGCGTCGCGCAAAATGCGCCTGTCGTCCTCGCCAAGCGAGGTGAGCGACTTTACTCCGCGTTCAAAAAATGTGCGTTCGCCTTCATTGCTTACTATGGCGAGCGCCGCGCCTTGCTCAAGCAGCGCCTTTGCCCTTTCAATCGCGGTCATGTTTTATGGCCAGCGAGAGCAATAAAACTATCACGGGTACGACCGCCGCCTGGAGGTACAGCCCCGTAAGGCCGCTCTCTATCACGCCCCATACTGCGGAAGCCTGCTGCCCGAACGCCACGGCCGCTATAAAGTATACAAGCCTTCCGGCAATCTGTGCGGCAATGACTGCGGGGAATGCCCATACCGCGCTTCTTTCAATCTTCTTTGCAAACAGTCCGGATACAAGTCCGAATACCGCAAGTTCCGCCACCATATAGGGAAGGCGGGAAAGCGCGGGCATTGCCGAGCCGAGCGCAAGCGAGGTGAAGGCGAAGCTTGCCAAGGGGGAGAGGATGCCTACGCCCAGGCCCCACTGCCAGCCTAAAAGGCAGCCTGCGAGCAGTGCGGGCGCATACATCGGCAGCCACACGCTTCCCGCGGCCGCGCCGCCTGCAAGGTGCGCTATCTGCGGCAGACCCACAGCCAGCACCACGAGCACAAAGCTTATTATGCTCTTCACCGTAATTTTAACGACGGTGCTCTTTTGTTTTAAAATTGCACTTATCATTTCAAAACTCCTTTAATTTATATTAAGTTTATATCAATTATATAATATAAAGTTAACTTTAAGTCAATAGTAAAATTTTAATTTTATTGCATTTGCGGCAAAATTTTTTGTTGCGGCGCGGCGTTAGTCTCGGCTTCGTCATCGTGCGCAAAAACGGCGCGGTGCAATGCGCCTGTTTTGCAAAAAAATAATTTACTACTGATTTTTGTTGTGCTAAAATGTAAATTACGGGTGCAGACGGCAAATAATATATCTGCGCCCGTCCGCCGCGCGGTGCGGCGAAATAAATTTTAAGGAGACAGGTAAGTGGAAGATTTCTGGAAAGGTGTGCAGAATTTTTTCAATGATTTTCTGTACGACGGCGGCCTTACGATAGTCCGCACGATAGCCTTCGCCCTGCTCGGGCTGGTTATCTTAAAGATAGTCCGCATGATTGTGCGCAGAACGGCGCTCAAGAGCAGGCTGGATAATGCCGCCGCAACATTTGTGATTTCAATTATCACGGTAGTTTTGTACATTGCGCTTGTGATAGTCGTCGTAAGTTCTCTCGGCATCTCAACGGCAGGCATAATCGCCGCATTCTCGGCAATAGCTCTCGCCGTCGCCCTCGCCTTGAAGGACAGCCTCGCTTCTTTGGCAAACGGCGTAATCATAATCTTCACCAAACCCTTCAAAAAGGGCGACACGATTATGATTAACGGAAAGGAGGGCACGGTGCAGGATATACGCCTGTTCAACACAAAAATCCTCACCTTCAATAACGAAGAAGTTATAATCCCGAACAGCGACGTCCTCTCCGAAACGCTTGTCAACGAGAGCAATATGCCATTAAGGCGCGTTGAACTGCCCTTTTACATCTCTTATTCTGCCGACGCCGTCAAAGTACGCGAAATAATTTTGCAGAAGATGGAGGGCAGTGAAAATATAATCAATTCGCCCGCGCCCTCCGTAAGTTTCGACAGCTTCGGCGAATCTACGGTAAAATGCACCGCCTACGCATGGTCGGCAGTGGAGTCGTTCGGCGCGGCCAAAACGGACGTAAAGGAGATAATTTACTCCACAATACGCGAACTGGGTGCCGAACCTTCCGCCCGCAGGGTGCAGGTAGACCTCGGCGCAAAGGAGGGTGAAGATGAATAACCTGTTATCAGTCCTGCTCGCCGCGGGAGAGGCGAATGACGGCAACACGGAAATATGGGACCTTGTAATTCAATATGCAGTGTTTGCCGCAATAATTGTAATAAGCATAATTTTGCTTGTCGTGTTGCACAAGCAGTCCCGTCTGCCCCGTCACGGCGAGTTGAAAAAGAAACTCTCTTCGCTGCTCGACGAGATAAACGAGATTTCGTCGGCGGAAAAGAAGCGCATGGATTTTATTAAAAAAGTTTCGCGCGTGATTTATACGGCCGATAATCTTGCATACGTCGCCACGATGCTTGCCGAAAAGGAGAGGTATGCCGACCTCGGCAAAATAGCTGCCCTGATAAGCGAGGCGCGCGCCGAGCTTGCTCCCTATAAGCTGGGCAAAAAGGAGGCGGCCGAACCCGACGGTATAAATCTCGCCGCGGAAAAGGTGTCCGAAGCAATAGCCGTTCTCGACGACGTAATCGAGCGCGACAATGCATTAAAGCGTAAATGATTGCGCAAAAAACAGAGTTTAATCATACGGAACAGATTTAATGCAGCGGGGCGGCAATTTGCCGCCCCGCTGCATTTTCAAAGGCAAAAACTATTCGTAAAAAAAATTTTTGCGGCGTGTTTTAAAAGAACTAAAATTGATTATAAATAAAATGAAAAAAGAATCAAGGCCAACGACCCGATCCTTTAAATAAATTTTAAAGGAGATTTAAATATTATGAAAAATTATTTACAGAAAAGAAATTCCTATCCCCGTGACCCCTTCTTCGACGCATTCGACGATTTCTTTAAACCGGTGTTCTATGACGAGAGTTACGACAGTATGCGCACCGATATAAAGGAGACAGACGGAGGCTATCAGCTCGAGGTGGAAATGCCCGGGTTTGATAAGAAGGACATAAAGGTATCTTTGGAAAACGGTTACCTTACGGTAAGCGCTTCAAAGAGCAGCAAGGATGAAGAAAACGGCAAGAACGAGAAGTATATCCGCAAGGAATGCTCGGTAAGTTGCCAGCGCAGCTACTATGTCGGAGAAGATGTGGAGCAGGGCAGCATAAAGGCAAAGTACGAAAACGGTATGCTCAATATCTTCGTTCCCAAGAAAGAGCCTAAAAAACTCCCTTCGCACAACATTGAAATCGAGTAAATTTTCAGCAACACAGTCATTCATTTTCCCCATATGAAGGCGGTAAAATCAAGCAAGGAGGAAAAATTATGAAAATTTTCAGAATTGCCAAAAAGACGAACTCATCGGAGGAAAATCCGCCCGTTTAGTCAGGGGCCGGAGCGGTCGGTAAATGATTTGCTTCAGCGCAAAAAATAACAAAATTCAATTTACCCGCGCCGGCCGGTATGGCGGCGCATAAGTGAATCTCTCCTTAAAAATGAGCAGCCGGGGCGCCAAAGCGCCCCGGCTCTTTTTATAATAAAAAATAATAAAAAATTCCGTGTATAAAACACGGAATTTTTTATTTAAAATATTTTAATTATTTTTTATGCGTTTTTTACAAGCTCGACAACGGCTCTTGTCTTTGCCTCGATTTCGTCGGGAGTGCCGCTCATCATCCAGCTGCCGCCGCAGGCTATTATCTTGTCGTATGCAAGATACTCAAGGATATTGTCTGCCGAAACGCCGCCGGTGGGCATTATCTGAAGGTAAGGGAAAGCCGCGCAGATGGCCTTTATGGTCTTGAGCCCGCCGTAGTTCGAAGCGGGGAAGAACTTCAATGTAGTCAAACCCTTTGCAATGGCAGCCATGGCCTCGGTGGGAGTAACTATGCCGGGCAGATAGAGCATGTTGTGCTCGGCGCAGCAATCGGCAACTTCGGGCGAGAAGCCGGGCGAAACTATGAATTTCGCGCCTGCAACAATTGCCTGCTCGCACTGATTCCTGTTTATAACGGTCCCGGCGCCAACGAGCATCTCGGGGAAGTTATCCACCGTGAGCTTGATGGCTTCGGCTGCGCACGCCGTGCGGAAGGTTATTTCCGCGCAGGGCAGTCCGCCCTTAACAAGCGCCGTCATCTTGGGCATTACCTCGTCGATAGAGTTGAAAACTACAACGGGTACAACTTTGACTTCCTTGATTTTTTCAATCATCTGCTGTTCTGTCATGTTAAAAATATCCTCCGATTTTTCAAAAAATTGCTCAATCACGCGGGCGCATGCAATCATGCACCCCGACTTCAGAAATATTTTATCACATATTTTGTACGATTGCAACACTCAATTTAAATTTGCCTCATAAAATTATGTTCATGCATTCACAACGCCCGTTGTATTACTGCCGCGCGTTTGCAGTTTGCTTTTCCCGTATGCTTTGGGCAGCTTGTAAAAAATTTGCAAAGGTTGTTTCTTTTTGTCCCCGTGCCGTTGACTTGTAAGGCGTGAGGTGGTAAAATATGTTTACTTATTAATGTGCGTAAAAAATTTTTGCGCCGCAGGCAAAGGCGGCAGATGCGGAAAAAGGCGCGCATAAGAGCAGAAAATTGAAACGGAGGTAAAAAATGTTAACAACCAGAAGGAAGTGCTTTTGGGTGTTACTGGCCTCGATTTTTGCAGCGGTGCTTATTGCTTGCGCAATAAGCTGGGCGCCGGCAGCCGCTGAAGAGGTTACCGTAACAGCAGATGACACTAATAACACTTCTTTACAAGACGCAATCGATGCGGCAGGCACGGCGGCTACGACAATTACTTTAGAAAGCAATTTTACCGAAAACATCACGATAGCCGAAGGTCAGAATATTACTTTAAACCTTGACTCCAATGATATAACCGTTGCCGGCGGCTCGGCGATAACAAACAACGGCAACCTCATAATTCAGGGTACAATCAATGCTGTGGTTTCTACAGAGGATGAGTCGGGTTATGCCGTAAATAACGCCGGCACACTCACAATAGAGGGTGGTTATTTTAAAAATGACCTTTCGAATACAGGTTCAATTTCGATAAGCGGCGGCAGGTTTGCCACACTTATTCCAGCCTCTTATCTTGCAGAGAATTGTTCCATAGGCACGTATATATCTTTTGGAAATAGAGGATATAATGTCGGCGGCGCGCCTGTTGCTGAAATTACGCTTGACGGAGTAAGATATGTATTTGCAACTATATCCAACGCGGCTACAAATGCGGCAGGCGGAACAGTTACTTTAATCGCAGATGTTGAACAAACGAACTTTATTACATTAGATGAATCTGTTACTCTCGACCTCAACGGCCACGACATCACGTATGCGGGGACATTGAATAATAATCTAATTAGCGTAACGGGCGAAAACGTCGTTATTACCAACAGCTCAGAAGAAGAGAGCAAATTGATAAATAAATACGGCGAAGGCGGCAACGAATACAGCGTCATTCATTCGGAAGGCGCAAATTTAACAATAGAAAATATAACTATTGAATCGAACGGCAACGGAATTGTGTTTTTAGGAAATGCTACACCTGCCGAGGCGGTTGAAACTGATAGCTCGACTTACAATACGCTTAATTTAAATAATGCAAGTGTAAGCGCTTATGCCTTGGCAATCAGTGGAATCGGAAGTTCCGCCGATAAGTACAGCGGCACTGTAATTAATGTTAATAATTCAACGTTGACAGCTCAGCAGGGACCGGGTATATATCAGCCTCAGTACGGCATACTCAATATCAACGGTGAAGATACCGTCATAGAGGGAAGTTCGGGCATAGAGGTGCGTGCAGGCATACTCAATGTTAATGCAGGGACAATAAAAGCCGACTGGCCTGAATTCGCCATCTCTGATAATGCGGGCGGCGGTTCCAGTGTCGACGGTGCGGCAATAGTTGTATCGCAGCATTCAACAAACTTACCTATAAAAGTAACTCTTTCAGGCGGTACATATAGTTCAGTTTCAACGGATGGCTTGTCAGTTTACGAGGCCGATTTACTGAATGATGTAGCTACAGACGAAATTGATATATCTATTACGGGTGGTACATATTCGCAGCCTGTTGAAAGTGAAAATCTAACCGGTTTTATTTTAAACGGCACATTCAGCGAGGCTGTGTCTGCTTCATATGTCGCAGGCGATTCGGTCCTTTATCCTGCTGCAGACGGGACATATAAAGTTGTTGCCGAAGAAGATTTTGCAGCCGAAGAAAATACAGGCGTAGCGCAGGTCGGCAATGCATATTACGCTACTTTGCAGGAAGCAATAAATAATGCAGCCGACGGCGATACTATAACGTTATTGGCAGATATAAAAACCGAAACTGCAATCAGGATAAATAGAGCCGTTGTCCTTGATTTGAACGGCTGCGATATTACAGGCGGTACAACATCTTCGGCAATCACCAGCATAGCGAGTATCTCTGCAAGCGGCGTAACGATTACAAACAGTTCGGATGATGAGAGCGTAGTCGGCAACGACTATTATGGTACAATGGGTGTGTCAATATCTTCAGGGCTCACCGACATAGTGCTCAGCAATATCACCGTAAATATGAACGGGCATACAACAGGTCAGTTATCGGCCGTTCAAACTCTCAGTCCCGTAGTTATCGATAATGTAAATATAACCGTAAATGCCATAGGTTCAATTACATTGGGCGTGCTCGTTGCTTCTCCCGATGTCGAAATAGTCAACTCTACAATAGAGGTGACGAGGCCTGCAGAGTATCAGGATTATGACCATGCGGCATATGGCGCATATCTTATACAAGGCTATGATTCGTCGCTTGTTATGAAAAATTCTATAGTAAAAAGCGATGACAGCGGCGTGATGGTTGTAGGCGATTACGGTAACGCAAGTGCTTCGGACGCGATAGAGGCAGATTCATCGGAATATACGTCGTTTACTGTTATCGACAGTACTATTGAGGCCGTCGTTTATGGCGTTGTAGGTAACGGCGCAAATCATGGCACTGTAATATATATAGAGAACACTGTAATAACAGTGCCCGACAGCTGGGCAATCTATCATCCTCAGTATGGTATCCTCAATATCAGCGGCAACAATACCGTTATAACCGGCGGTACGGCGATTGAATTGAGGGCAGGCAAAGCTACCATAGAAGGAGGCACCTTCATCAGCACGGGGGATTTTGAAACTAGTCCCAACGGAAACGGAACTACCGTATACGGAGCGGCGTTAGCTGTATCGCAACATACAACAGATTTACCTATTGATGTCATAGTAAGCGGAGGAACTTTTGTTGCCGAGGGCGCAAACGGCAAAGCTGTTTACGAAGTTGACCTTCAGGGCGATACTGTCGACAATATTGAAATATCTGTAACGGGCGGAACATTCAACGGCGGCGTTGAAAGTCAGAATGTCGCTTCGTTTATCGCCGGCGGCTCATTCAGCGAACTGCCCGACGAAACGCTTCTTGCAGATTCGTTTGAAACTGTTGAGTATGACGGATATTATGTGGTGTTTGAATCGACGGAAACTTCCGGGGACGTTGTAATCGCCGGCCTCGAAGCTCAGGCCGACGTGCGCGTTTATCTCTCGTCGCTCGGCTTTGCGTGGAGCGATATAACCGCCCTTGCCGGGTCCGACAGCAATGCCGCGGCGGTTACTGAGGCGTATGAGGCGCTTTCGGCAGCAACAAGCTTGGCGGAAGTGGCAATAGGAAGACTTGCAGCGTTCGATGCGGCAGACAGTTACTACAGCTATATAAGCGGCCTGAGGGCGGAAGCCGTATCAAGTGTCAACGCCGCCGCCGAAGATGCGAACATAGCCGTCCCCACTTATATAATTTCGGCTATAAACGGCGCTGCCTCGGCTGCCGAGATTGAAACATATGAAACGCTCGGCCTTGCAGAGATAGCTGATGCGGCTGCGCAACTTGCGCAGGCTGAGGAAGATATCGCGGCTTTGAGCGGTAAGATAGACGCGCTGTCGACCGCGGTGGGCAGAATCGAGGAAAGTCTCGGCGACATCGCCGGACTCAGCGGCGTGGTGGACGAAATCAAGGCGGCCCTTGCAGATGCTGTGGCAAGCCTCGGGAATGCAAGCTCGGATATAGAAGATATATCTGCAATGGTTGAATCTATTCAAAAACTGCAAATAATCGTAAGCAACACGCAGAGTACGTTTATCGATACCGTCGAGAGCGCGCTCGCAAGCATAAAGAACACTCTTTCAGGGCTTGGTACGAGCGAAGAGATAGAAAAGCTTCAAAGCGCGGCAGATGCTATAGCCGAGGCGGTGTCTGCATACGACGGCAACTTTGAGGGCCTTGCGGGAATAGCCGAAGAGGTGGGTGCACTTCAGGGCGCTGTAGATTCCCTCACCGACGAAGTGACTGCCGATACGGGAATGTCTGGCGAGATGATAGGCCTGTATGTGATAGTCTGCGTCCTCGCCGTGCTTGTAATAGCGGTGCTTGTGCTCACGCTTTTAAAGCGCAGGAGTAAATAAACTTACCTGAAAGCAACTCAAAGGAAAAAAGCATATCATAAATGCGGAACAAGCCGCGCGCCGAAACGGCGCGCGGCTTGAGTTTTAAAAATTCATTAAAATACGTTTTTTATAACTGAGCATATCCGATTGCAATAATCAGCCCGGCGATGCGCCCCGCGTGTTATATGCGCGGGCGTACGTCGTTTTAATTGCATATAAAGCCCGCTGTTATTCCAGAGTGATAGGCTTTTGCCGATGTGGTATTGAAATAAAAACTCCGTTTTGTTAAAATGGTAATGTGACCTGTCAGTTGCAATTAAAAACAACAAAACGGAGGACAAAAGATTTGAAAATCAAATCAGTTAACGAGTATAGTTTAGCACATAAAACAGGGAAATATCAATACCATATAGTGTTTGCGTCAAAGTGCTAATGTAATACCACTTACACAAAAACGTCTGTTTCCAGATTTATATTTTAAGTTGGAATTTCCTTTCAAATATAACATTGTACTCTTATCTTTAAGGTATCCTTCAAAGTCACACACTTTCACATAAGGAGGAATGCTTACTAACATATGTATATTTTTGATATTGCGTGCGTTTTTATTATTTCTCCCACATAGTGCTCGCAATATCTTGCCCATCTCTTTCTTTAATTCTCCATATGGTTTTACGTCTGTACTGTCATATTTTTTTATTGGCAGTTTATTTTTTTGCAATAGAAAAAATCATAATCCCCAAAAAATCGAAAGAATACGAACTCATTGCTTTTTATAGACGTTGATGTTATAATAACTCAGTATCACACATCAAATCTTTGTCATTGGGCGGAGGGTGTTAATGGAACACGCATATTTCAGAATAGGCGAAGTAAGCCAATTTACCGGAGTTTCAAAGGATACGCTTCATTTTTACAACAAAATCGGCTTGCTTGTGCCGGACTATACCGACCCCGATAATCAATACCGTTACTATTCTCTCAAAAATCTGTGGCAGCTGGACATTATCACGACTTGCAGAAAGCTGGATATTCCGCTTGAAACGATACGAAAAATTCTGTCCCTGAAAGACAACAGGCAAATTACAAAACTTCTAATGGAGTACAGGCGGGAGGCGATACGCCTCAGCGAGTACTACCGCCGGGTTGCGGAAGATATTTTGTGGTATGACGGGGAAAATGAGAGAATAGAGAGTAAAAAGGGAGCAACGGATATCTGCGAAAAATGGCTGGACGAAGAAATCGTCATTGCCGGGAGTTTTGGCAAAGACGCCCGCTGCTACCATGCAAACCTGCAAAATGCAGTGAAAGACGAGCTGCGCCATGCGCCCTCTATCAAAAGAAAATACGGATACATTCTTGATATGGACGCAATCAGAGAGGGCAGGTTTATAAAGCGAAGAGAGTACCTCAAGATGAGCGATTCGTCGTATGCTCATATTCCCCCTGAAAATCTTTATAAGTTGCCCGCCGGAAAATATATCGTATTTACTTTGCAAATCAAGAATGAACAGGCAGATTTTAAGCCCCTTTATGATTGGACAGACAAACACGACTGTGAGATTGATGCTGTCTATGCAGAAGAACTCGGCCTCCAGCTCTTTCCCTATCTCGATGATTATTATTGCGAGATCAAAGCACACCTGAAAAATTAAATTAAAAAATCATATAAATTCGCTTGACCGTGTAGTTACTCCATGCTTTATCATAGAAAAGCAAGGAGATAACGCATGGGAGATAAACCAATCGGCAAATTATTGCTCAGGCTTTCTCCGCCCGTTATGTTGGCGTTGCTGATACAGTCTGTATACAATGTTGTGGACAGTTATTTTGTTTCGCAATATTCACAGAGCGGACTGACGGCGCTTTCCATTATTTATCCCATTCAGCTTCTTATGACGGCATTGGGGACGGGAACGGGGACAGGCCTGGGCATTTTAATTTCCCGCATGGACGGAAACAGGGAAAATATCAGGCAAAAAGATTTTGTAAAGAGCGGACTGTTCCTCGGCATATTCAATTTTGCGGTATTTGCCTGCATAGGTATGTTGCTAGTAGGCAGCTATTACAATATATCAACCGACCAGGCAGTTGTCCGTGCGGATGGCGAACAATATGCGCAAATAATCTTTCTTGGCTCATTGGGGTTATTTGTGGAGTCAAACTGCACCAAGTTGTTGCAGGCCAAGGGAAAGATGCTCCTGCCGATGCTGGCACAGGTTGCCGGCGCCGTCATCAACATCGTTTTCGACCCCATTCTGATATTCGGAATGTTGGGCGTTCCCGAATTGGGCGTGGCAGGCGCCGCAATAGCGACCGTCGCAGGGCAATGGGTTGCTATGTTCATTACCCTGTTTGCCGTATTCCGAATTTATGACGTTCACGGTAAATTTCATATCAGAGATTGCGCGCAGATTTATAAGAGCGGCTTTTCCTCAATCATCATGCAGTCGCTGTATACGCTCTACATAATCGGGCTCAATCTGATACTCAAACAGTTCACGGAAGACGCCGTTACCGTTCTGGGAATTTACTATAAACTGCAAACCTTTTTCTTTATTCCGCTTATGGGACTGCAACAGGTCATCGTTCCCATAATCAGCTATAATTACGGCGCGCAAAACGAAAAGCGGGTAAAAGATACGCTCAAATATTCTGTCATTATATCCTGCGTAGTTATGGCGCTTGCAACGATTGTTTTTATGATACTGCCGCGCGAATTGCTATCCATCTTCTCAGATTCGCAACCGATTTTAAGTATAGGCGAGACGGCGTTCCGAATCATTTCCTGCAGTTTTATCCCCGCAAGCGTTACGATGATGTTTACTGTCTATTACCAGGGTATAAACAGGTGGAAAAGCAGCGTAAGCGTTACGGTATTGCGGCAGATAATTCTTCTGGTGCCGCTTGCGTGGTTGTTTCACTTTGCAGGATTAAATTATGTATGGCTGACTTTTCCCGTTACGGAAGTCATTGCCATGTGCTTTGGCTTTCTTCTTTATTTCAAAGGAAGAACATGCCTGACTAAAAACAGTATCAATAAAAGGAAGTTTTTGAAATGAGAAAGTTATTTTATGTGATTTTAACTGTTGTAATACTCTTGTTCGCGCTGGCGGGGTGTGTTGGTCAAAGTTATCCGGGAGCAAATGGCGGCGTTAACGGTTCCGTAAACGAAAATCCGGCTGATTTATTTGAATTTACATTGGACGAAACGGCAGACGGATATTGTATAATCTCCGCCGATACTTCGATCAGCGGTGAAGTGGTTGTGCCGGATATGTATAACGATAAGCCTGTGATACGGATAGCCGAGCGCGCATTTTATAACTGCAAAGATATAAGCGGCGTTGTATTGCCCGACAGTATAACAAATATCGGTGCATCCGCCTTTCGTTCGTGCAGCAATCTTGTAAGCGTGGAGCTTCCGGAAAATATTTCCCAAATCGGTTCGGATTGTTTTCACGGCTGCGTGAGCTTGAAAAATATTGATATTCCGGCCGGCGTACTGCGGATAGCGGAGCGGGCGTTTTACGAATGTGAAAGTTTAGAAACAATTTCCCTTTCGGGCGGATTGCTTCGGATCGACTCTTCCGCTTTCAGGCATGGAATACTCGGACGGCAGACGCAAGCTCAATAAAAGGGACTTGCCTATCATAGCGGCAGAAGCCGCAAAGCTCAAAGCCGAAAACGGGCAACTGGAAGAGCGATTACAAATCAGCGCACGCGACCAAAGCGACGTGTTCAATCTCTATCAAAAGACGGAGCGCGAGAAGCAAGCACTTCAAGGTGATGCCGACGTTCTGCGCGAGATAAGAGAACACGCGCCCGACAAACTTCAAGAAGTTATGGAAACGGTCAGGCAGCGCAAGCTGGACAAGTACCGCCCCAAGCCCTTCAAGTCGTCGGGCAACCATTGGAGCAAGTAAAACTGAATAAACGCTTAAAAGGAGGAAAGTTATCGGACAAAATACATAAATGGCGGGGAGAAATGATATTACAAATTCTGGCAACGGCATATCGGATATGGATATGAAGTCGCTGGCACGAACCTTATTCCCGATTATACGGGATTATCTCCTTTCGGAACAGGGACAGAAGGACTATGCCGAATGGAAAAACAGACAACTGAATACAAAACTTAATAAAATATCCGATTGAGACCATACGGATGCTGCCATACCGGGCAGAGAAAGGAACTACGCAAAATAAGCGTTACGTTATATTAGGTAAATATATTACGACCTGTAGAGGTTGAGCCGTAAAGTAGCAGAAAACGGCAACGGGCGGAGCCTTTTGAAGGCTCCGCCCTAATTTTATGTATTGAAATCTTCCAGATATAAAAATAATCCGAACGTCTTACGAATTGTAAAGAAGTTCGAATTATTCCAAAGTGGCTGGGGCGAAGTGATTTGAACACCCGAATGACGGAGTCAGAGTCCGTTGCCTTACCGCTTGGCGACGCCCCAATATTGAGTTGAGTATTAGATTGCGCTATTTGACCTCTTTTAGTTGCGAGAGGTGTATGTATCGGCAAAACTTCACCGCTCAACGCTTAATTATTATATATAACAAAGTGCAAAAAAACAAGCAATTTTGCCTGCATATTGTAAGTTTTTATAAAAATATTTTGCTTATAAAAATATTTCGGCGACTTTTACAAGTTTATTGCAGTATTGCTTTGATTGTATGTGTTATCTATATTTTTAAGGGCAGCTCCCTGTGGCTGCTTTTTTAGGCACGCAGAGCGTTGTACTTGATTTGCTTTCGTCTACCGATTAAAAAGCCTGATTTCTCCTGTCAGTTTTTTAGCGCTCGCGGCGAAAGATTCATATCTTACCCGTCTCTCCGCGCCGTTTTTTGTATGCTTCAATGTCGCCGCATTTAAAGCCGTATTATAACATACCGATGCGTATAAGTAAATAGCAGGACGCAATTGTTTTTTGGAAAAGTATTGACAACGCACGGCACGGCAAATAAAATTATATATAAATATAGGCGAATGTGGGGTAATTTCATAGACGGAGGAATTTATGCTGGCTTATACATATATTGACGATGGTAAATTTGAACTTAAAGAAAAGCCTGTGCCGAAAATTTCGGCTCCGCGCGACGCTGTGGTGAAGGTGACGCTGGCGAGCATCTGCACGAGCGATTTGCATATAAAACACGGCTCTGTTCCGCGCGCCGTCAAGGGTATAACCGTCGGACACGAAATGGTTGGAGTGGTTGAGGAAGTCGGCCCGGCAGTAAAGAACGTGCGCCGCGGCGACAGGGTGTGCGTTAATGTCGAAACTTACTGCGGCGAATGCTGGTTCTGCAAACGCGGCTACGTAAATAACTGTACCGATAAAAACGGCGGATGGGCACTCGGGTGCAGGATAGACGGCGGACAGGCCGAGTATGTGCGCGTACCGTTTGCCGATACCGCGCTCACAAAAATTCCCGACGGCGTGAGTGACGAGTGCGCATTGTTTGTCGGGGATATACTTGCCACGGGTTATTGGGCGGCGAAAATTTCCGAGGCGGAGGAAGGGGACGCCGTACTTATAATAGGTGCCGGTCCCGTCGGGCTGTGCGCCGCCATGTGTGCGCGGCTGAAAAATCCTTCCCGCATAATATTATGCGAAAAGAACGGGTCGCGCCGCGCTTTTGCAAAACGGCTTATGCCGTGGGCAGAATGTGTTTGCCCCGATGATATGCCCGAATTAATGCATACATTTGCCCGCGGCGGTGCGGACAGGGTGCTTGAGTGCGGCGGAAACGCCGCGACTTTTGAAATGGCTTGGCAATATGCCCGTCCGAATGCAGTCGTTGTGATTGCCGCGCTTTACGACGGTGCGCAGGTTCTGCCTCTGCCCGATATGTACGGCAAAAATCTCACCTTCAAAACGGGCGGCGTCGACGGATGCGATTGCGCTGAAATTTTAAAGCTGATAGAGGAAAACAAAATTGATGCCTCCCCGCTGATAACGCATACTTTTGCTCTCAGGGATATCGCCACTGCTTACGAGTTGTTCGAAAGCGGAAGCGACAGAGTAATGAAAGTTGCGGTAAAACCATGACTTTTGAATGTATTGAAATTTTATGCAGTGAATAATGCCGCGGCGCAGACATTGTTATGTCTGTGCCGCTTTTCCCGTCAGTAAAAACGGCGCCCTTGACAGGTCAGTGCGTTTGCGTTAAAATATAGCTGAGAATTTTTTTGGTTCAGGCGGCCGGTATGATTGACCTTTCGAGGATAGAGGACTATCGCGAGAATAACCGAATAGAGGCGAAAAAGGCGCTTGGAGGACTCCCCAAAAGCATATGGGAGACCTATTCTTCGTTTGCCAATACTCTGGGCGGAATCATTCTTCTTGGCGTGGAAGAGCACCGTGACAGAACTCTCCACCCCGTCGATTTGCCCGACCCGGAGGCCCTTGTCGAAAAGTTCCGTGCAATGCTTTCGGACAGGAGTTTTGTGAGCGCAGATATTTTGGGCGACGGCGGCGCGCGGACAGAGCTTGCCGAGGGCAAGCGGATAGTGGTCATAACCGTGCCGCGCGCAAGGCGCGAGCTGCGGCCCGTGTACATCGGCGGCGACCCGTTTACAGGTACTTACAGAAGGAGCGGCGAGGGCGACTACCGCTGTACAAAGGAAGAGGTGGCGGCCATGCTGCGCGACGCGCAGGGCATATCGCCCGACCGTGCGGCGGCCGCAGTCCCGCTCTCTTCGCTGAGCATGCGCTGTGTGGAAGATTACCGTCTGCTGGTTGCCGACGAACAGATGAAAGATTTGTCCTATCCCCTGTTTCTGCGCGCGGCGGGGGCCGCGGCAGAGTTTGGCGGAGAGCTTAAACCGACTGCGGCAGGCCTTCTTATGTTCGGCAGAAATAGCGATATATGCGCGCAGTTTCCACATTACTTCCTCGAATACCGCGACAATTGTCCGGGGGAAGGAACAAGGCCGTCGTCAAATTTCTGCATATCTTCCGACAGCGGACTTGAATACGGCAATGTGTTCGAGTTTTTTATGTCAGTGCGTGGTAAATTGGGGGCGGATGCCGATTCCGAGCTTTCGGCCGCGCTGACCGAAGCACTTGTAAACTGCCTTTGCAATGCCGATTATCACGGCCGCAAGGGTGTGATAATTCTTAAAAATGCAGGGGGCTACGTGTTTTCCAATCCGGGACTCTTCCGCGCTGATATCTCGGCGCCAGAGGCGGGCGGACTTTCCGACCCGCGCAACAAGGGGTTGAGCCGCATGTTTGCCCTTGCAGGTATAGGAAGGGGAAGCGGCGGAGGAATAAGGGAGATATTTTCGCTTTGGGACAGGCGCGGCTGGGTACGGCCGGCGCTTAAAGAGAGTTTTGCCCCCGAGCGCACTATGTTTACGCTTACTTTCACTCCCCGCCGCGGCGGCCGCCGGGATAAGCCGCGCGCATATGTGCATGATAAGGCGCTCGCTTCAAAGATAATAGTATATCTTACCGACAATATTTCGGCCGACGTGACCACTCTCTCCTCGCAGTTGGGAAACAGCCTTTCGGATATTAAAAAGTGCCTGCGCGCATTGCTCTCTCTCGGCGTAGTGGTGGCGGACGGCGGGGCGTACCGGCTGAAGAGCTGAGCCGTTTCGTTCCATAAAAGAATTGTAATGTTTTGAGAAAGCTCCGCGGGGTGATAAATATATATAACATGCGGTGTAAACATGGGTTTTGCGCAATATCGTGCGCCGGCCTTGCATAAACAGGCTGCACAGGCTGTTTGCATCCGGTTATTGGAGAAAGAGTGAAAAAATTTTGTAAATTTCTGTCAGCAATAGATTTGCAGGGCGCCGCAATAGCACTTTCGATGTTTGTGTTCGGCGTGCTCTTCACCGCTCTGCCCGAAAGCATGCTCGGCATTGCCTGTTATGTCGCGGGCGGAGTGACGATTGTCTGGGGGCTTGCCGGCATAGCGCTCGGCATAAAGCGGGGCGAAGGGCGCAAGGCCTACAATATTATTCTTAACGCGGTTATAATAATAACGGGCGTGCTTTTGCTGCTCGCGCCCGATTTTATTTCCGATATAATCACCATACTTCTCGGCGTGCTGCTCATTGCCGACAGTATCTTAAAGATTCAAGACAGCTTTTCGCTCTACAGGTTAAAAGCGCGCGGCTGGCTGGCGACTGCCATTGCCGGCGGCGTGTGTGCCGTACTCGGCCTGATTGCCGTGTTCAACCCCTTTGCCGCCATGCGCATGCTAATGATTTTTGTGGGGATATCCATGCTTGTGGACTCGGTTTTAAGTTTTGCGATACTGGCAATTTCTGCGGTGCGCGATATGAAGGATGACGGAGGGGAGGAAGAGTAATTTTCGCCGCGTCATTACATGCGTCACCTTAGCATACATAAATTTCTGCTTAAATTTTATGTCTATAATAATTGACCGGGCGGCCGCGCAAATATTTTGCGCGGCCGCCCGGTCAATTTTAATGCGCGCACGGTGTTGACATTGCCGCGCATTTTATATAAAATTTATAAAAAGAGTTTAACATATAATCATTCTGCCGTATCCGTACAGAATGAGTTTTTGGACAGGCGCTCTGAATTTAATGCGCCTGCCCGGCGGAGGGAATAGTGGAGAAAAATAAATCGTTTGGCAAAACAGACGCTGTAATTTATTTTATATTGCTTGCGGCGGTCTCCGCCGTGTACATCGCGCTCGATATGTTTGCGCTCAAAGTTGCGGCGAGCGCAGTATTTTTCGCCGGCGCTCTGTATTTTACCGTTGCCGCGCGCGTACGCGGCAAGGGCGGCTATGCGCCCTTCAAATATCTTGTGCTCGCAGCGGCGGCGCTCTGCTTTGCAGGCGACGTTGCCATAGAGTATAATTTTGTGGCGGGCATGGCGCTCTTCGGCGCCGGTCACATAGCGTATATTGCCGCTTTCCAGTCGGTCAATTCTGTGGGTTGGCGCACCGTAATTCCGGCGGCAGCGCTGCTCGCGTTCGCACTGTGCTGGCTGCTTTTATATCCCGGGTACGACTTCGGCTCGCTGTTGCCCGCCGTCGTTGCATACGCCGCAATAATCTGTATAATGCTCGGCAGGGCCGCGGGTGTGGCTTTTGACGGTACATTGGACAAAAAGATGCGCGCATGTGTGCTTTCGGGTGCATTGTTGTTCTTCGTTTCAGATTTTTTCCTTACTTTAAGGAATTTTGCGGACGGCGGCGATATTTTCCGCATACTCTGCCTCGCAACATATTATCCCGCGCAGTATCTTTTAACGCTTGCCGTTCTTCCCGCATCGGAATGCGGCAAAGTTCGCCGCAGGGAGGAGATGAATGTGTTCGGCAGGCTATACTGCCGCGCCTTTCAGTCTGTGTTCAGGCTGGTCATCCCCCTTCTTCCGTACCGCCAGCCCAAGCCGCTTGCAGGCAGCGCCGAGGCTGCCGCCCTGCTGAAAAAGGAGGGCAAGCGCCGTGCGCTCATTGTCACTGATGCGAACATATATAAGCTCGGCCTGTGCTCGCATATAGAGGAAGCTTTGAAGGAGAGCGGCATAGCTTATTCGGTATTTGCCGAAACGGTCGCCAATCCTACGACGGCAAACTGCGAGGCTGCGGCGAAGCTGTTTAAAGATGACGGCTGCGACTGCATAATAGCGGTGGGCGGCGGCTCGGCCATGGACTGCGCCAAGGGTGCGGGCGCGCTCATAATCAAGCCGGGGAAGACGCTTTTAAAAATGCGCGGTGTTCTGAAGGTGTTCGGCAGGCTTCCGCTGTTTATCGCCGTGCCCACAACGGCAGGCACCGGCAGCGAAACGACGATAGCCGCCGTTATAGTCGACGACAAAACGCGCGATAAATTTACGATAATATCCTTCTGCCTTGCACCCCGCTATGCCATACTCGACCCTGTTATGACGACGGGCCTTCCGCCTTCGGTAACGGCAACTACGGGCATGGACGCTCTCACGCACGCGGTGGAGGCGTACATAGGCCGCTCGACAACGCGCCTCACCCGCAGGCTCGCCGTCGAGGCGGTAAAAATTATCCGCGCCAATCTGTATACCGCATACACCGACGGCAAAAACAGTCAGGCGCGGCGGCGCATGCAGTATGCGGCATACTGTGCGGGGCTTGCGTTCACTATCTCGTATGTGGGCTATGTGCATGCCGTCGCCCATTCGCTCGGCGGCAAATATAACACACCCCACGGCCTTGCCAATGCCGTCATACTCCCCTATGTGCTTAAGGAATACGGTCCCGCCTGCAGAAAGCGGCTCGCACGCCTTGCGCGCGAGAGCGGCGTTTCCGACGTTACTTTAAACGATGAGCAGGCGGCGGAATGCTTTATAAAATTTGTTGAAAATCTGAATAAAGCGATGAATATTCCGTTAAAGCTCAGGGTCGATGAGGGCGATATTCCCGAACTTGCCCGTCATGCGGCAAAGGAGGCCAATCCTCTCTATCCTGTGCCCAGGCTCATGAACGCGCGCGCGCTCGAAAGAATTTATTGCGAAATCAGAGAACATAATACATAATAATGTCTGCGGAATAGCCGAAGGAGTGTTTTTTTATGAATGAATTACTGCAAAAACAGCGCGAATATTTTGCCACGGGCGCCACGCTTGCGCCGAAGGCGAGGATAGCCGCGCTCAGAAAGCTGAAAGAAGTGATAACCTCACGCGAGGAGGAAATCAACGCCGCTCTGAAGACCGACCTCGGCAAGAGCGGATTTGAAAGTTACATGTGTGAAGTCGGCATGACTCTCTCCGAACTTACGTATATGATAAGGCGCGTAAAGCGCTATGCCCGCAGCACGGAAGTGCCCACACCGCTCGCGCAGTATCCGGCAAGGAGCTATGTGAAGAAATCACCCTACGGCTGCGTGCTTGTCATGAGCCCGTGGAACTATCCCTTCATGCTCGCCATGGAGCCGCTTGTCGACGCCGTTGCCGCAGGCAATACCGTAATCGTAAAGCCGTCGGCATATTCCCCCGCGACAAGCGCCGTCGTGGCCGAAATTATAAGGGAGGCCTTCCCTCCGGAGCATGTGACGTGCGTGCTCGGCGGCAGGGCGGAAAATTCGGCGCTTTTAGATATGCCCTTCGATAAAATCTTCTTTACGGGCAGCATAGCCGTCGGTAAAGAGGTCATGCGCCGTGCCGCGGAGAGGCTGACCCCCGTAACGCTTGAGCTTGGCGGCAAGAGTCCGTGCATAGTCGATAAATCTGCAAATATCAGGCTCGCCGCAAGGCGCATAGTGTTCGGTAAGTTTTTAAACTGCGGACAGACTTGCGTCGCGCCCGACCATGTGTTCGTGCACTCCTCGGTGGCGCAGAAGTTTACCGAGGCCGTAATAGCCGAAATTAAGGAGCAGTACGGCGAATACCCGCTGGAAAATCCCGCCTACGGCAAAATAATCTCGCGCAAGCACTTCGACAGAATACGTTCGCTCATAGACGAAAAAAAGGTTGTCTTCGGCGGCGGGACAGACGAGAGCGGACTTCGCATAGAGCCCACCGTTATGACGGGCGTTACCCGCTCCGACGCCGTGATGGGCGAGGAGATATTCGGTCCCGTGCTGCCCGTACTCACTTTCGACAAGCGTGAAGAGCTGATAGAAGATATAAACTCTCAGCCGCATCCGCTGGCGCTGTATGTTTTCTCTTCCGACTCAAAGTTTACAGAGAGCGTGCTCTCGCGCTGTGCTTTCGGCGGCGGCTGCGTGAACGATACTATAATCCACCTTGCCACTTCGCAGATGGGGTTCGGCGGCTTTGGTTACAGCGGCATGGGTTCGTACCACGGCAAAGAGGGGTTCGATTGTTTTACGCATAAAAAGTCTATAGTGGATAAGGGCACTTTCGTCGACCTGCCTGTTCGCTATCAGCCGTACAGCAAGTCCAAGGAAAAGCTCTTGCGCATGTTTTTAAAATAGTTCTGTTAATTGTGCCCGCAATGGCGGCAAAAGGGAGAAATTATGACTTATAAAGAGATAAGCAAGCTTGACAGAAGCAGCATACCCGCGGGGAAAGAGGCGGAGTATGCCGAACTGATAAAGAAATATATAATTCACAAAAATAAAATTACCAAAGGTTTTATTATGGCGTTCACCTTCTGCTTTGCGGCCGCAATGCTCTTTATAATAATCGGCCGCTCGGCAGGCATATATTCTGATTATCCCGCTGTGTTCTGGTCTGTTACGGGCGTCCTGGGCGGCGCGGCCGTAGCTTTTGCGGTCGTTGTGGGGATAAATATGTTCAGATTTCATAAATTTTTAAAAAGATTTGAATAAAACTCCGCTGTTTTAACAAAATATTAAAATTCGGCGGCTATAATCTGCCGTAAAATAAACAAGCCGCGCATGGCGCGCATGCGGAGGTAGTGCAATGGTAAACATACTCGTTGCCGAAGACGATGAAAATCTTAATAAGCTTGTGTGTGCCTGTCTTTCGGGCGAGGGGTACTCGGTATGCGGCTGTCGCGACGGGGCCGAGGCCCTTTCAGCACTCGGGGAGCGCAGGTTCGACATGATAATAAGCGACATAATGATGCCAAACGTCGACGGCTTTACGCTTGCCTCCGCCGTGAGGGCGACCGATAAAACCACGCCCATACTCTTTATGACCGCGCGCGACGATATGCCCTCGAAATCACGGGGATTCAGAATAGGCATCGACGACTACATAGTCAAACCTTTCGATATAGGCGAACTTATTCTGCGCGTTCAGGCCATATTGCGCCGGGCCGATATAGGCAGGAATAAAAAGCTTGAACTCGGCAACCTCGTCATGGACGAGGACGAGCACACGGCATATGTCGACGGGGAGGAACTCCCGCTCACCGTTCGCGAATTCGATATTCTTTTCAGATTGCTCTCATATCCCAAAAAAACCTTCACCCGCGCAAAACTCATGGAAGATTTGTGGGACTACGATTCGTCCGCCACTTCCCGCACGGTGGACGTCTATATGGCAAAACTGCGCGAAAAAACCGCCGCGTGCGACGGGTTTGAAATTGTAACCGTGCACGGCCTCGGCTATAAGGCGGTATTGAAGTGAAAGACGTTGCAGGCGGCAAAAAAAAGGCGGGAAAGAACAGATACGGCGCCCAGCGCTCGTCGTTTTCTCTTGTCGAATATATAATTCTGTTTATCGCGGTTGCGGCAGTGGCAACCGTGTCTATATTTGTGAGCGGTGCGGTAGACGATGCAACGGACGGCAATACCGCCGTAACGGCGCTTGTTACCGGAGCCGTGCTTATAGTGCTCTCCGCCGCTCTCTGCGCGGCAGGCGCGGCTTTCAGGCGTGCCTGCGCCGAGAAGCCTGTGAAGGAGATACTCCGCGCTACAGATAAAATGGCGCGCGGCGATTTCAATGTAAATTTAAAACCCCGCCATATATGGGGTAAATACGACGAATACGATGTTATTTGCGAGAACATAAATTCTATGGCGGCGGAGCTTTCCAAGAGCGAGATTCTGCGCACAGACTTCATAGCCAACGTATCGCATGAAATTAAAACGCCCCTTTCGGTAATTTCAAATTACGCGCAGATGATACGCCTCAAAAACCTGCCGGAGGAAGAGAGGGAGGCATATGCCGCCGTACTTGTATCCGCATCGGCGCGCCTCACCTCGCTCGTAACGGATATACTGCGGCTGAACAAATTGGAAAACCAGCAGATTTTTCCCGAAAAAACGAAGTTAAACGCCGGGGAGGTCATGCGTGAAAGCGTGCTTGCCTTCGAGGAGAAGATAGAGGCCAAGGGACTTCAATTAGTGTGCGATATCGACGATGTCGCCGTAATTTGCGACGAGGGCTTTCTGGAGATTATATTCAACAACCTCATCTCAAACGCCGTAAAGTTTACCGAACGCGGCACGGTTTTTGTCTCCCTCAGAAACGACGGCGATTATTTCCGCGCCTGCGTGCGCGACAGCGGATGCGGCATGTCGGCGGAGACGGGCGCACACATTTTCGATAAGTTCTATCAGGGCGATACTTCTCACTCGCAGGAGGGCAACGGCCTCGGCCTTGCACTCGTAAAGCGGGTCATTGATATACTCGGCGGCGAAATCTCCGTCGAGAGCCGCGAAGGGGAGGGAACTTCCTTTACCGTGCGCATAAAAAAGTTGTGAATGCGCGCCGTGCGCAACAGGCGGCGCGTGTGCATGATATAAAGGCTGTTAAGGGAGCGGAAGCATTTTGCCCGGGCGTAAAAATTTTAAAAATTTCATAAAAAATCCCGGAGTATGGCTGTGGGCATTCTGGGCGGCGCTCGCCCTGTTTGCGGCTGCAGCGGCGATATGCGCTCTTATTCTTGGCGTGTTGCATCCCGCAGCTTGCGTTTTTTATGCCGTTTGCCTTGCGCTGTCCGTGTACTGCATATCCGCAAGCGTGCGTCCCGTCCGCGCCCTTATTACGCGCTGTATAAATTCCAACCGCCTGCTCTCGCATATGGCGGCCGACTACGGCTACCGCACAGTTGCTTTTTCCGTCGTATCGCTTGCAATCAGCACGGCATATGCCGTTTATCAGGGCGTGCTCGGCCTGATATTTCTTTCGGCATGGTACGGGCTGTTTTCCGGTTACTACCTCGTGCTCAGCGTTCTGCGCGCCGTCATTATTTTCCGCACCCGCAAGTCGGAGGGCGAGGCAGGCGATTTAAAAATTTATCTAATCTGCGGCGTCATGTTCATAGTGCTCTCCGTCGCACTCGCCGTTCTCGTAACCTTCCTCATTTTTTCGGGGAATGATTCGCACAACAGCGTTATAGGCGCAATCAGCATGGCGGCGTATGCCTTTTATAAAATAATCGCCGCGGCCGTGAATGCGGTTAAAAACAGAAAGTACGGCAGTTTTGCGCTTCAGTCTCTGCGCAACATCTCCTTTGCCGACGCACTTCTCTCCGTATTTGCGCTTCAGATAGCCATGGTTGCAACCTTCGGCGGCGGTGAAAATATGGGCACGCTGAATATTATTACGGGCGCTGCGGTGTTTTTAATTACGCTTGGAATGGGAATATATATGATTGCCCGTTCGGCGCGCGGTTTATATAAGTTAAAGTATGCGGGCGGTGTTCAAGGCGTGCGGCAAAATATGCCGCAAAGCGGCGGAAAGTCGCCTGCGGAGGAAAATGATGGACGATAAAGATACCGTTTCGGGCGTTAATGAAGATACAAAAGGCGTAGACGGCGGGATGCAGAGCGGCTTTTTTTACAGTTATGCCGCCCCCACCGAAGAGGAGCGCCGCGAGATAGAATCAATACGCAGCCAGTATTCCGCGCGCACAGCGGCGGAAGTCAAACTCGGCTATGTAAAAAAGCTCGACGGGCGCGTGAGAAAAGTGCCCAGAATTGCCGCGGCCGTGCTGTGCACGGCCGGAGTCCTCATTTTCGGCGGCGGGCTGGCGCTATGTCTTGAGGGGGAGGGCACTGCCGCTCTTGCGGCGGGCATTGCGATAGCTGCGGCCGGCATCGCCGTAACGGCGCTTGCAAAGCCGGTTTACAACATCTTGAAAAAGCGCCTGAAGGAAAAATACGGAGCGACAATTTTAAAACTTACGTCCTCGCTCCTCGGGGAGGAGGACGGCGCGGAGAGCGTATGAGGGAAGAGCTTTTTACTTATGACAATCTCGCCGTTGCCGTAAAGGCCGACGCGGCCGACGAAATAAAAACGGCATATTGCACGCTCGGCTGGCGGCTCGAGGACGAGTACGGCGACGACAGTTACGGCGACATAATTCATATGGACTTTGTCCGTCCGCACTTTATCCGCGGCAAGGACAGGCTTCAGCTTCTTCAGGTGCGCTACGAGGTGGCGCTCAATTTTATTGCGCGCGCGCACCGCAGGGTGGGCGCCTGCGCCGCGGCTGTCGCGGCGCTGCTTATAATAGTCGGGCTCTCTCTTGCGGGGTTCGGCGCCTATTGCATTGTCTCGGCTCCTTCGCCGGTATTTGTGGGAGGCGGCATAGCACTCGCCGTTGCAGGGGCTGCGTTTTTTGCCATAGCCGCATATGCCGGCCGCACTCTTCTGGCAAGAGACAGGGCGCGCTGCGCCTCCATAACGGCGATACTAAGCGAGAATATCTCCGCGATTTTATCGGAGGCGGCGCATATAACGGGCGTACAGGTATCGGCGGATGAATCTTCGGGGGCGGCGCAATGAATATTGAAAACAGAACTTTAAAGCGCCAGCGCAATTCATACCTGCCGAAATCTCCCTATGACGACATAGTGCGCATCAAAACCGAGCGCAAAGGCATGGGAAAATTAAAGGGCATGCTCATACTGTTTGTCGCCCTTCTCCAGTTGTGCGTGCTTGCGACGCTGCACACGCTGGTAGCCGTGGCGTTTCAGAGCTATCTCATAATTTCAGTCGTGCTCGACGTTTTTACCTGTCTGTACATCCTCGGTTCATCGAAAAACGGCCGTTCCAAGGCAGTGTGGATAATGCTTGTGCTTCTGCTGTTTCCCGTGGGCTTTTTAATATACTTTCTCTCCGACGAAAATATATTTTTCCGCGGTTCGCGCAGGCGCTACGCCGCAGTGCTTCGTTCCTCGCAGGGGCTTGTCAGCGGCTGTGAATGCGGCGCTTTGCCGCCGGTAACCGCACAGGCATGCTCGTATCTGAAAAATGTAACGGGATATGTGCCGTATAAAAATACGCGTTCAAAATATTTCCCTTCGGGTGCTCAGGCGTTTGACGATATGATTGCCCGCTGTGCCGAAGCGGAGAAATTCATTTTTATAGAGTATTTCACCGTCGCCGAGGGGGTGTTGTTCGAGCGCATGCTCGAGGTGCTCAAAGACCGTGCGGCGGCAGGCGTCGACGTGCGCATAATATACGACGATATGGGCTCGAGCGGCAGGATTTCGCACGAATTGAAAAAGCAGGCGCGTGCCGCAGGCATAAAAATTTATGCCTTCAACAGGCTGGTGCCTCTTTATAAAATAGGCATGAACTACCGCGACCACCGCAAAATTACCGTGGTCGACGGCGTCACCGCCTATACGGGCGGGATAAATATCGCCGATGAATACGTGAACGAAAAGCGCATGTACGGCTATTGGAAGGACAATGCCGTGCGCGTGGACGGCGACGCCGCACAGGGTTTTGTGCTCATGTTCCTGCGGCAGTGGGAATTTGTCACCAAGCGTCCCTTCGACTATGCTCCGTTCTTGAATTATCATGATTCGGTAAAAAAATGCCCGGAGCGGGAGGAGAGCGGGCAGGGCGTCTTTCTTCCCTTTGCCGCGGGGCTTGAATACCGCGACCCGGTTGTGCGCGACATGTATGCAAACGTCATTTCGCATGCCAACGAAAAATTATATATAATGACGCCATACTTCGTCCCCGACGAAACGATAACAGATTTGCTCGCTTCAAAGGCGCGCTCGGGCGTGGACGTGCGCATAGTGCTCCCGGGCGTTCCCGATAAAAAATATGTGTATCTCATCTCGCTCGACAACGCCGACAAGCTCACAAAGAGCGGCGTCAAGGTATACACCATGTCCGACGCATTCGTGCATACAAAGTCTGTGCTGACCGAAAACTGCGCCGTAATAGGTTCGGCAAACTTCGATTTGCGTTCCTTTTTCCAACAGTATGAAAACGCTCTGTATACCGACGATAAATCTGCCATGGAGGGCCTTGCGCTCGATTTTGAAGCGACTTTTCCCGAGTGCATCCAGCGGCAGTATATGCGCGCCCGCTCGGGTGTTCTGCGCTCTCTGCTGACGGCGCTTTTGCAGATATTTGCACCCATGATGTAAAAATAAAAAATAATTAAAAAATGCAGACAGAAAATTTATTTATCGGTTATTTTTCTGCCGCGTGACAGGCAAAAAGGCTCATTCTACTCACAGTAGAGTGGGCCTCTTGTGCTGTAGAGTGCGACTTTTAAACCGTAGAAAGCGTATACGCGATTTTTTAATTCAAACCCGTTGATTTTTAACTTCGGTTATAATAAAATAAATCTGTAAAAAGTTTAAAATTGTTTTCGCCGTGCACAGGTAGCGCTATATGCCGCACTCAACGCGCGCGCATTGCGGCATTGCAATGTCCGCAGACGTTTTTTTGCGCTCTCTTACGGCTTCGCGGCGAGGCAGATAAAGGAGAAATATTTATGGCTGATTATAAAATTACCTGTTGTTCCACCGCCGATATCTCGGCCGGGCATTTAAAGAACCTCGGCTGCGCTTACGGCAAATATCACTACATCATTGACGGAAAGGACTATTCCGACGACCTCTATTCAACGATAACGCCCGCCGAATTTTATGCAAAAATCGATGCCGGCGCGATGCCCACGACTTCGCAGGTTACTCCCGAAGAGCTGTGCGAAGTGTTCGACCCCATTCTCTCGGCGGGCTACGACCTTCTTCACATCGAATTCTCTTCGGGCCTTTCGGGCGGCTGGCAGTCGGCTCTCGCCGCTCAGGCCGCGATGCAGAAAAAATACCCCGGGCGCAAAGTTTATGTCGTAGATTCCCTTGCCGCGTCTTCGGGCTACGGTCTTCTCGTGGATAAAGCCGCCGAGCTCAAGGCGGGCGGCATGGACATCGACGAATTGAAGAAGTGGATAGAGGATAACAGACTGCGCTTAAAGCATTGGTTCTTCGCCACGAATCTTGCGCATTTCAAGCGCGGCGGCAGAGTATCGGGTCCCGCGGCGGCTATCGGTACCCTTTTAAATATCTGTCCCGTTATGGATGTCAACAGCGAAGGCAAACTTATAGTCCGCCGCAAGGCCGTCGGCAGGAAAAAGGCGCTCAAAGACCTGTTCTCCTGCATGTGCTCGCAGGCGGAAAACGGCATGAACTATTCCGGTAAGTGCTATATATGCCACTCCATGATGGACGCGGAGGCAAACCAGCTCAAAGAGATGGTGGAGGCCGCCTTCCCCAAGCTCAACGGCGAGGTGGAAATAAATCCTATCGGGACCGTAATCGGTTCGCACACGGGCCCCGGCACAGTTGCGCTCTTCTTCTTTGCGGGGGATGAGCGTACGCTCTGAAAATCTGTAAAAATAATAGCGGCTGTATCGCATTTCTCTATTTTCCGCGCCGCGGCACATGCCGCGGCGCGGACTGCGCAATTTAAAATTTGATTTTTAACGCCCCGACCGGCACATTATTTTGTTTAACTTGCGTTAAATTTGACAGGAAGGCAAATATAATATATAATCTAAAAAATACTGCCGCGCATTTTTTACGGCATTTTCGGGCGGATATGGCCACGATTACAAAAATTTTAGCGCGGCAGACACTGTCGGAGTAAGTTTGTGAATTCAAAAGAGCAGCAAAACAAAATAACCGACCGGGAGCAGTCCGCAGCCGAAGAACTGTCTTCGGGCGGCTTTGCCGCACCCTCGGAACCTGTTTGCGGGGCGGAGAATATGCCTGCAACGGCTGATGTCCGGCCTGAAACAGAGGTTTTATCCGCGGCGGAGGGAGCAGAAGACGGTGCGTCGGCAGGCGGGCAGATGAATAATGCCCAGCCGCCTAAAAAGAAGCACCGCTGGGTGCTCAACATACTGTTGATTGCCGTTATTGCGCTCGGACTTTACAGCCTGTTCGGAATTTCAGGTGAGATAACCGACGGCGAAGGCATGAGTTTTGCCGAAGCCATGAACAGCGTGAGCCTTTCGGGCGCGCTCATTCTGCTTGCCGTTATAGTGGGCATAATGATAGTTGACTGCCTCAAATTCTGTGTGGTGAACAGCGCCGTGATAGGCAGGGTGCGCCCCGTCGTAGCAATCAAAACCAGCTTTCTGGGCAAGTTCTACGACGGCGTTACTCCCTTTTCCACGGGCGGACAGCCGATGCAGATTTACTATATGACGACTAAGGGCGTGAATGTGTCGGACTCCTCCGCAATAGTGCTCATACGCTATTTCGGGAGCATATTCGCATTTACTGTAATCGGCGCCGTGTTTATGATACTCGGCGTGTCTTTGGGCTATATCGATAATGTCGGCGTGGGCAAAACGCTGCTCATGGTTTGCGGCTGGGTCGGCCTTGCCGTCAACCTCATTCTGCCGGTTTTCATCGCCTTTTTTGTGTTTTTCCCCAGGCTTGCGCACAAGCTCACGGGCTGGTTTATCGGCGCAGGCGTAAAGCTGCGCATCGTCAAGCACAAATACAGAGTCATGGCAAAGGCGCTCAGGATTGTCGATAACTTTGTTAAATCTTTTAAGATAATAGTAAAGCGCCCCCTGCACCTCGTGCTGTTCCTCATATGCTGTTTTGCGAGCGATTTCTTGATTTTTACCGTGCCTTTCTTTGTAATGAACGCTCTTTCATGCGATGTCGACGGCATGTTCTTCATGATAATATCGCTCAACGTATTTGCAACTTTCGGCGTATCTTTTATCCCTACCCCCGGCAATTCGGGC
The DNA here is from genome assembly GCA_944368155.1 of uncultured Clostridia bacterium. Classification (GTDB taxonomy): domain Bacteria; phylum Bacillota; class Clostridia; order Christensenellales; family Borkfalkiaceae; genus Coproplasma. Next base: position 33,568 of record CALVWW010000004.1, on the reverse strand, counting down.
GTGGTAGAGGGCATGGGCGTGCTGGCGTTCAACGTTGCGGCAGGCGCCGCGCTCGCATGGTCGGTGCTCTTCTGGCGCTTCTCGGTGTACTATATCTATATACTCATAGGCGTCGTCATAACTATCGTCGATTTGATACTCAAAAATATCAGGTCGAAAAAGCTGGTACAAAATGATAAAATCGGTCATCCTCGGGATTGATGCATGGTATCCCCAGGTCGACGGCGTCACCAACGTGGTGGTCAGCTATCGAAGCAACCTTGCAAAAAACTTTGACTGCAAAATAGTTGCCCCTTCATACGGCAAAAAGCTCGATGAGGAGAGCGAAGAAAAGTACTGCGCGGGAGTGTTCCACAACCGCTCGCTTTGGGTGCCGTTTATCGGCTTCCGGAATTCTGTTCCCGGCTCCGACAGAAAGCTTAAAAAATTTCTCGATGAAAAAAAGCCCGTGCTGCTGCATGCACACTCTCCGTTTGCAATCTGCGGCTATTTTTTAAGGTACGGCAAAAAGCACAATATTCCTGTTGTGTTTACATTTCACACCAAGTTCAAAGAAGAATTTTTGCGCGTCACCCACTCGCGTTTCTGCACGGCCGTTATGATGAGCGTAATCATGCGCAACATAAAAAAGCTCGAGTATGTATGGGCGGTGAGCGCAAGTTCCGCTCAAACGCTGCGCGAATACGGCTACAACGGCGAAATAAAGGTCATGCGCAACGGCACAGATATGCGCATAGCTTCGCAGGACGAGCGCGCTTCCCTTGCCGCCGTTGTGGAAAAAGAGTACGGGATATCCCCCGGCGAACGGGTATTCATGTATGCCGGCAGGGTCGTTTCGGTAAAGAATCTGAAATTTTCATTCGAAGTCGTCGCCGAGCTGAAAAAACGCGGGTTTAAGTGCCGTTTCTTTGTTGTCGGCGGCGGAGCCGAACTTGAAGAGCATAAAAAAAGCGCCCGCAGGATGGGGCTGGACGACTGTGTGATTTTCACCGGCTTTGTGGGCGACAGGGAAGTTCTGCGCAGCTATTATGCGCGCGCCGACCTGTTTATGCTTCCGTCGGTGTTCGATAACGCTCCTCTCGTCATGCAGGAGGCGGCCTCTCTCGGCACCCCTTCGCTCGTGCCTTCAGGTTCCAGCTCTGAAGAGATAATAGAGGACGGCAAGACGGGGTATACGGAAAAACTCGACGTGGGCGCATGGGCGGATAAAATAGAGAGCATATTTGCAGGCGGCGCAAATTATGCCGCTGTGCGCAGAGCCTGCCCGTCAATTGTCTATACATGGGCCGACGCCGTCGCTGCGGCGGAGGAGGAGTACGGCCGCGTTCTTGCCGACTTTTACGCAAAGAACGCCGGTGTCAAGGACAATCATACCGATACGGCGCGTGCGGAATTCTGATTGTATATAAATTATTTCAACCGCGCGGCGCGCATTCCCGAAAGGTAAGCGCGCCGCGCGGTTTTTTTCATAAATCGCGTAAAGCCGGGCAAATATGCGTTCTGCGAAAAAAATTGCATATTGACTTTATTGCCGCCGTATGCTAAAATTTAGCATATACAAGTGTGCTTATTTTTCGGTGCATTAACTTGGCGGCGCGCTCGTTCCGCTGCCGCCCGCGCAGATTTTCTGCCGCATACCTTTGCGCTGCTTTCAGGCATAAGGTTTTCTGCTAACTTAAAGGACAGCTTTTTATGATAAACAGAATGGCGCTTTTCAGCGACGAAACAGAGTGCTACCGCACCCCGTACGAGCCTGTCAAGGGCGATACCGTGACAATCTCGCTGCGCACGTCGGCGGACGACGTCAACCGCGCGTATGCCGTTATAAACGGAATTAAACGCGAAATGGCAAAAACGCGCACCGACGGAACGTTCGATTACTATTCGATAAGCCTCGTATGCACGCACGACCCGGTCAATTACTACTTTGTGCTTTACGACGATGACGACAAGGTGTGCTATAACAAGCTCGGCTGGGCAGAGAACAACCAGTCGGAGTACAATTTTACATTCATTCCCGGTTTCAAGGTGCCCGGCTGGGCAAAGGGCGCCGTCGTCTATCAGATTTTTGTAGACAGATTTTTCAACGGCGAACCTTCCAACGACGTGGAGAACAACGAATATTATTACACGGGTTCGCACAGCCGCAAGATAACCTATTGGGGAAAATATCCCGATAATCTCGACGTAAGCAATTTTTACGGCGGCGATTTGCAGGGCGTAAAACAGAAACTCGACTACCTTCAGGATTTGGGCGTTGACGCAATATATTTCAACCCCATATTCGTTTCGCCCTCCAACCATAAGTACGATACGCAGGATTACGACCATATCGACCCCCACCTCGCCGTGATAGAGGAGGACGAAAACTCCGCCATGGAGGCGTGGGAGAAGCATAACGGCTATGCGCGCAGGTATATAAAACGCGTAACTTCGCAGGTCAATCTCGACAAGAGCAACGCCTTTTTTGCCGACCTTGTAAAAGAGGTGCACCGCCGCGGCATGAAAATAATCATCGACGGCGTGTTCAACCACTGCGGTTCCTTCAACAAGTGGATGGACAGGGAGGGCATATACCTCGATAAGGAGGGATTTGAAGACGGCGCATATCAGTCGGTAATAAGTCCCTACCGCAATTATTTCAAATTCAACAGACCTAATGAAAACTATTCCGACTACGAGGGCTGGTGGGGCTTTGATACGCTTCCCAAACTCAACTACGAAGAGTCGCCCGAGCTTGTGGAAAATATAATGAAGATAGGCGAAAAGTGGGTTTCGGAGCCGTATAACGTCGACGGCTGGCGGTTGGACGTCGCCGCAGATTTGGGGCATTCACCCGAGTTCAACCACCGTTTCTGGGCGAAATTCAGAAAGCGGGTGCGCAAGGCCAATCCCGAGGCGTTTATATTTGCCGAGCACTACGGCGACCCCTCTCCATGGTTCGACGGCAACCAATGGGATACCGTTATGAACTACGACGCGTTCATGGAGCCTGTAACATGGTTTCTTACGGGCATGGAGAAGCACAGCGACAACCGCGACGACAGGTTGCTCGGGGACGGCATATACTTTTTCGACAGCATGTTGCGCAACATGAGCCGTTTCCCCCGGCCCTCGCTCGATTCGGCGCTCAATCAGCTCTCCAATCACGACCATTCCCGTTTCTTAACCCGCACCAACCGCACGGTGGGGCGCACCGACTCTCTCGGGCCCGAGGCCGCGGCACGGGGAATAGATAAGCGGGTAATGCAGCTTGCCGTGACCATTCAGATGACATGGCCGGGCTCTCCGGGCATATATTACGCCGACGAGGCGGGGCAGGTCGGCTGGACCGACCCCGACAGCCGCCGTACCTATCCGTGGGGCTCTGAGGACAAGAACCTCATTAATTTCCATAAACAGCTAATTGCGCTCAGGCGCCGCGTGCACTGCCTCAAAATGGGTTCGTTAAAGCGGCTCGACGCCGGCCACGGCTATATTTCGTACGCCCGTTTCGATTCCGTTGACTGTGTAGTTACCATGGTGAATGTGCGCGACGAAGAAATTAAGCTCTCCGTCCCCGTCTGGGAGGCGGGAGTTATGACGGGAGCAAAATTCGCCCTTGAGGTGACTACCGCCCCCGATTACTATAACGGCGACGAATTCAAGGTCAAATACGGGCGTCTGCACGTAACATTGCCGGCAAAGTCGGCGTGCGTTTTCAGTTGCAGATTCAGCCATAAGCAGTCGCCCGGCCAGCAAATGAGCATGTTTAAATAAAGAATACTCATAGTTTTTGCGGCCGGTGCCGCCGTAAGTTTTTTGCTTTAGCAATAAAAAAACGGGCAAATAAAGGCATGAGCCTTTAATATAAATAAAATCGATAAGGGGAACAATATGGTTAAAAGATTTTTTACTGACCTTGACAGGTACTATTTCCATCACGGCGTGCATTATGAGCTCTATGACAAAATGGGCGCGCATGTCGTGGAGGAGGACGGAGTCCGCGGCGTGCACTTCGTGCTTTGGGCGCCCTCCGCGCGTGCGGTATGCATCGTTTCCGACGGCAACGGCTGGACGCCGTGGCGCGATATCATGGAAAAAGTCGACGACTGTATATGGGAATTATTTGTCCCCGGCATGTGCGAGGGGGTAAAGTATAAATATCTCATTGTGCGTGCCGACGGTTCGGAAGTTATGAAGGCCGACCCCTATGCATATGCGTCTGAACTGCGCCCTGCAAATGCCTCTGTCGTGGCAGACCTCAAAAAATACGAGTGGGGCGACAAGCAGTGGCTTGACGAAAAGGCCAAGGAAAACTTCCTCGAAAAGCCCATGGCCGTATACGAAGTGCATCTCGGCTCATGGAAAAAGGACTGGGACAAGTGGTGGGAGGAGGATAAATTTCTCGATTACCGCCGCCTTGCCCATGAACTTTGCGAATATGTAAAGTGGATGGGTTATACGCATATCGAGGTAATGGGCATATGCGAATATCCCTTCGACGGTTCGTGGGGATATCAGGTGACGGGTTACTTTTCGCCCACCGCGCGCTACGGGAAGCCGGAAGACTTCATGTTTTTCGTTGACTATATGCATAAGAACGGCATCGGCGTAATACTTGACTGGGTTCCCGCACACTTCCCCAAGGACGAGTTCGGCCTCGACTGGTTCGACGGCACTCCGCTCTATGAGTACGCCGACCCTCTGCGCGCCGAATATCCCCAGTGGGGTACCAAGGCCTTCGATTTGGGTAAACCCGAAGTTTCCAACTTCCTCATAGCGTCTGCATTCTTCTGGGTGAACGTATACCACATCGACGCCCTTCGCGCCGACGCAGTTGCCGCAATGCTGTATAACAGCTTCGGCAGAAGCGAGTGGAGACCCAATAAGTACGGCACCGATTTCAACATGGAGAGCTTTGAGTTTTTCCGTCATCTGAACACTGTGCTGCGCCAGCGCACTTCGGCGTTCATAATCGCGGAGGACAGCTCTATAGTTTCGGGCATAACCGCGCCTGCAAAAAACGACGGCCTCGGCTTCGGCCTCAAGTGGGATATGGGCTGGATGAACGACACTATCCGCTACTATAACGAGGACCCCGTTTTCCGCCGCTATAAGCATCACCTCATGACGGGCACGTTCGACTATGTGTTCGACGAGAACTATATTCTCGTTTTGTCCCATGACGAAGTTGTGCACGGCAAAGGTTCTATGTTCAACAAAATGGCGGGCAGCCATCAAGACAAGTTCGGCGCGCTCAAAACGACATATACAATGATGATGGGTCATCCCGGCAAAAAACTGCTGTTTATGGGCCAGGACTTCGGTCAGGAGGCTGAGTGGGACTACAAAGATTCCCTGCAATGGTATCTCTGCGACGACCCCGGGCACAGGGATATAATGGAGTGCTACAGAAAGCTACTGCATCTCTACACTTCCCGTCCCGTACTCTATAACGACGCAGGCAAGAAGAATGTGTTCGAGTGGATAAACAGCGGCGACTATATGCGCAACCTGTTCTCATTCATAAGGCGCAACCCGTGGAACTATAACGACGCGCTCGTGTTCGTAATAAATTTCGCGCCGGTATTCCGCGACCCGATAGAAATAGGCGTTCCCGTTTCGGGCGATTATGTAAAGATTTTCTCCACCTATTCCGACGAGGAAGAATATTCTCTCACCGCAGTAAAGGAAGAGTGCGACGGCAGGCCCTATCGTCTTGTCGTAAAGCTCCGCCCGTACGAATCGCTCATATTTGCCGTGCCCTATCATGAGAGCACCGAGGAAGAGAAAGAGGAAGAGCGCAAAACTCGCCGCCGCATAAAGAAAGAGCATGAAGACGCCATAAGCGATAATAAGCATGTGCCCAAGATTCCCGCTCCCGGCGAGGTTGGTGCTTCTGCAGAAGAATCTCCCGCCGCCAAAAAGGAGGGCGTCAAAATAGCTAAGGCTGTGCGCTCGCGAAAATCTCCTGTTAAAAAGCAATAAAAATTTGTTTAATATTTAATTGAATTAATTTGCAATTAAAACAAAACAAATTAAACTTAAACCAAGGCAAATTAAACAAGGCCGCCCGCGGACAAACTGTCCGCGGGCGGCCGCATGTTTAAAAATAAATTCAAATTAAATTAATTGATTTTATTGATTTTTATATCAATAGTATTTAACCCGCGTTTTATCATAAAAACCGCGCGGAGCGGGGTTTTCTGCAGGCACGCCGAGAGCTATCAGGGCAAACGGAATGCAGTTTTCGTCAGTAATCCCCAGCGCCGCTCTCACTCCTGCCACGCGTTCGGGCACGGGATAAGTTCCGCACCAACAGGTTCCGTAGCCGAGTTCCAGCGCCTGCAATAAAATATTCTCTGTGGCAGCCGAGCAGTCCTGTTGCCAGAATTCATGCCCCATGCCCTCCTCAAGGTCAGGTCTGCCGCATACGGCTATTGCGCAGGAGGCGTTTAAAATCATTTTAAAATTGGGGCTTATATTTGCAATTGCGTCTTTAATTTCGTTGCTCTTTATCACGGCAAATTCGTACGGCCGCATGTTTCTCGCGCTCGGGCACATCATGGCCGCCTCCAAAATTATGTCAAGGTGCTCCTGCGGTATCTCCGCGCCCGTAAATTTGCGTATGCTCCGCCTTGCGCGTATGGCTTCGGTTACGTTCATAAATTATTCCTCCCTTAATTTTTTACAGATATATTATAGCGCAAAATTAAAATAATTGCAAGTGACACGCTAATGCCTCCCCAGGCAAGGGGAGGCGGCATGCTTTGGCGTGACGGAAAGAGCGGAAAAATGATGAATGCGGCGGCGCTCAAAACTATTAGAGTCTTCGGAATGTAATGATTTTTGCGCGGCGCAAAAGCTGAAGGCGCGCGGTAACTTTGTCGCCGCGCGCCTTCGTAGGGGGATGAGAAATTATGTCTTATTTTTCGGAAATATCGAGGTAGGTTTCGGGGTCTACAGATTCGCCGTTCAAAAACACTTCAAAGTGCAGATGTGCGCCGTCTTTATACTCCTGGCCCATTGCTTCGGCAATGGTTGCTATAACGTCTCCGCGTTCTACGGCGTCGCCTACTTCAAGCCCTTCGACGGCGTCCACAAAGGTGTATGTGGTGGTAAGTCCGTCGCTGTGCGCAATCGTCACCGTTGTGCCCATTAAAACGGGGTCGGTGGTTATACTCTCCACAGTTCCGCCGAGTGCGGCATACACTTCGTCGCCCGCTTCTCCTGCAAAGTCAATGCCGGTGTGCAGATAATATTTATCGAGCGTCGTATTGTGATAAAAACCGTAGCTGTTTACCGCGTCGACGTCTGTCACGGGCATAACAAAAGCAGTCGCGCTGCCTGTATCTTCAACGTCGTCATCGTCGTCGGTGTCGTCGTTGCCGTCGTCGGTGTCGTCATCGTCACCGTCGATTGTCTGGTCGGTGTCGTCTCCGTCAAGCGTCATGTCGTTCCCGCCAAGCGTAAGCGAAAGCGTCACAGCTACCGCTACGGCGGCAATAATCAGTATGCATGCGCCCAAAATCAGGTAGTAGGTCAAAAGCTTTTTGTTCTTCGGTTTCTGTTCCTGGTCTTTCATGTTAAATTCTCCTTTTATGCAGGCCTTTGCCCGCATTTTGCCTTGCCCTGTGTTTATTGCCCCGTGCATTGTATTTTATACACGCCTTGTAAAAAAGTTTTTGTAAACCAATTTTTTAGCGGCGTAAGGTTTTGCGTTTTGCAAAAGATTTGGCTGCGAACAAGTTTAATACCCTCCGAATATTATCGGCGAAGCTACGGTGACGGAATCTTCTTTCACGCATATGTGCAGATTAATTTGCTTGCCGTATAATTCTACGGAATAGGGCAGATTGGCCGAACAATAGTAGTTTGTGCTGTCGGAAAGCTTTTCCGTAAATTCAATTTTGCCGTTCACTTTGCCTAAAAAATTTTCGAGGTCGAGCGCGCCGTAAGTTGTGCTCTCGCCGTTTATGTCGCGCAGGGTGAGCCTCTTCAGCGCCGCGCCGCCTTTAACCGTTATTATGTCGCACTCGCGCGAGGTGTCGCCGCAGAAAAACGTATAGTTTTCCCCTTCGTCGAAACAGGTGTATGTATTGAAAGCCGCGTAAGCCGCCGCGCACACTGCCGCACAGAGCAATATAAAAAATAGTTTTAAAAATTTCATAAAAAAATTCCCCGCTTATTTTTCGCAGGGAATTATTGACGTAATTTTAATTTTATAAACGAGGCGAAGTGCTATTTCAATATTTTGCGCAAGGCGGTTTTTCTGCCGTAAGTTTAAAATATAAAATATGTTTCAAGCAGGGTTTCCCTGCGCAGAAAGACTCAATTTGCTGCGGTCAGCAGGCTCTACTTAAGTGAATGGCGGCATTCATATAATTGTGGGCTCTTAAAAAATGCCGCCAGAGGAACTTAGTTCCTCAAACTCACAAAAAATTTAGTGCGCGGCCCGCGCTAAATTTTTGTGAATTTTAGTGGCATCCTCCGCAGGTTTTGCAGTTGCCGCTGCATTTTTTTATGCGCGCTCCCGTAGCCGAAAACATTTCGCCGCGGTAACTGCGTTCGGCAGTGCCGCCGCATGCCGGGCAGACTACTTTTTCGTCGAATTTTTTTACCAGCTCTTCAAATTCTTTTCCGCAGGAAGAGCATTTATATTGCAATATGGGCATACGCTATTTTTTATCCTTATCTCTGCGCCGTTTCGTGCGCTTAATTCTCTTGATTGCTCCGCCCGAACGCATAAATTTGCCGAGGAAAATACCCACGGCCACTGTTAACAGCAGCGTCGCCGCGAGAATTATCCAGAACCAGACAGCCGACGAGCCGTCTTCGCCTATCTGTCCCGGCACGACTACGTTCATGCCCCAGAAACCGGCTATCATTGTGGGAATTGCGAGCAGCACGGTAATTACAGTCAGCTTTTTCATGCTGTCGTTTGCGTTGTTGGAAATCATGGAGCCGTAGGCGTCCATGGTGACTGTGAGTATATCCTTGTATATGTTGCACATTTCCATCGCCTGTTTGCTCTCTATCGCCACATCGTCGTAGAGGTCCTGATAGTCCTCACGCGTTGTGACGGCCTCGGCCTTGGAGAGCTTCTCCTGCACGCCGTAGTTGGAATTTAAGGAGGTGGAAATGTAAACGAGCGAGTTTTCAAGCTCTAAAAGCTGTGCTATCTCCTCGTTTTTCATCGTCCTGCCGAGCTCTGACTGAACGCGGCGCGACTTTCTGTCAATCTGCGTGAGCACATTTAAAAACCGCTTGGCGTTGCCCAGCATAAAGTTGAGTGTAAACAGCACGGGTTTTTCGGTCACGACGCGCTGCCTGCCGGTGATGAAGTCCTTCAAAACGGGGTTTCCCTTCAAGGATACCGTCACGACACACTTTGAGTTATAAATTACCGCAAGGGGCAAAGTGGAGTAAACGTCGCCGCTGTCGCCTTCCTCGATTACGGGGCAGTCGAGTATGAACATGTAGTTGCCGTCGTCTATTTCGGCACGGGCGCGCTCCTCGTCGTCGAGTGCGGAAGCCAGCATATCTTCGGAAATTCCCGTGAGCGCCGCAATGTCTTCAACTTCGTCGTCGGTGGGGTTTATCATATCCACCCAGCAGAGCTTTTCAAAGTTTTCCAGCTGGTTCAAAGGGCGCCTTTCAGATGTGCAAAAGAACTGTACCATTTGCTATACCGCCTAAAAATTAGTAAAAAAATGCACGGGACAAAACCCGTGCCTTAAAAATCAAGCGGTACGGTGTTCTGTCTTATATCAATGTTTTGTGGAATTGAGAACTGTTTTACAGCAACAACTGTAATATGGGTCCATAATAATCTCCGTCCGCGGGAACTGCATTTGCGGCCGAAAGCCGCACGTTTTTCCGCGGTACGCTTTAATTATAATGCATTATATTCCTTTTGGCAAGCGAACGGTGTAAAAAATTTTTGCCGCGGGTATTGAACGGAGCGCGCATATATGGTATAATATAAGCGTAGCGGGGGGGGGTAGCTTAAATGATATCAAGGCAAAAATACGGCAAAATTGCAATATGTTGTGCGCTCGCCGCGTCAGTGCTCTGCATTGCGCTGCCTTTTGCCGCACTGCCCGCAGGCGCCAATTCCGGCCCCGGCTTCATTCCAGGCACGGGCGGCACGGGCGTCTATCCCGCGGACAGCTGCCCTCTGGAGGTGGAGAGCGAGCTTTTGACTTTTAATATAAGCGGCTATCCCGACCCGGACGATATGAGCGGCTACGGTTCGACCGTAACCGCGCGCTACACTTTTTATAACCCGACTTCCGAAGATGTTACCGTGGGAATGCTATTTCCGTTCGGCTTGTTGCCCGACTATGCGATGTGGACCGATGAAAGTTTCAGCGACAGTCATCTCTTTTCCGTGACAGAAGGGGAGGGAGGCGTGCCCCTCGGATATAACTACCGCATCTCCTACGACTATAACTACGGCTACATAGACGCCTATTTCGATTTCGAAAGCGCGCGGGCCGGCCTTTCCGCCGCGCCGATAGAACACGGCGTATTGTCGTACGACTGTCCCGTCACTGTTTACACATGTACAGACGCGGAAGCCTCGCTCGTCGCGCGGTTTACTCCGACCTATGCCTTTTATACCTTCTCTGACGGATTTTATTCGGTCACGGGAGAGCAAGGCGTCGTCGAAGTGGTGATAAACTACGGCGAAAGTTTGTATTTTGCCGGCGGACTGCCCGGAGATTTGCAGTTCTTCAGCCGTACATATGCTTACTCGGGCGGCAGCGGCGGACTTGCCGCAGAGTCGGAGGATATGCCGGTTGCCGCTCCGGAGCCCTCGGATACCACCTTTATAGAATTTATCCGCGGCATAAAACCGCAGAGCATGGAGGGCGTGAGCGACGCTGACTGGTTCAACTATATAGTCAATTACATGTGCGCGAGCGGCATAAGCTACAGCAGTCTGTGGGGTATCGGCAGCAGAGCGATGTACGCCATGCGCTGGCTGGAGTATGAGCTGACCGTGCCCGCAGGCGGCAAAATAATAAATTCTGTTACCGTTCCCGTATATCCCGATATAAATATAGATACTTCGCCCTATTCCTACGATTATTTATACTATCTCTCGCCCGCAAGCTACTGGGCGGATTTCGGCACGCTCACCGTGCGCATAAATACGGCAGATTATCTTCTGTCGAACACGTCCGGGCTGGAGTTTATAAAGGACGACGGCGGCTATACCGCCCTATACGGGGGACTTCCCGCAGGCGAGCTGTACTTCGAACTGTGTACGTCCGCACAGCCGGAGTCCGACAATCCGGTCGGCGCAGGTATTGCGTGGTTGATATTTGTCATAATATTGCTGGCGTTCGTGCCCGTGATGCTCGTCGCGGCGGGGCTGATTACCACTATCGTGCTCGTCCGCAGGGATAAAGCCAGGCATGCAAAGCACGACGGTTCCGACGGCAGCGCTTGTTAAAACTGAACACAGTAGTTTTCCTCCTTATTGTTTTTCTGAAAACGCCGCGGCGCGAAGGTATCGCGCCGCGGCGTTGCCGTTTTAACAGAGGTTTTGTTAAAATTTTTATATAATAATTTTTCCTTCGAGGAAACTTTCAAAAAATCCCTGTATATCTACGCCCGTGGCGGTAAAACAGCCGGTGAGGTCCTGTTCGGAGGCAATCTTCCCGAGGCAGGCCGAATAGTAATTCTTAAGTCCGGCAATAAATCTTTCATCGCCTATTGATGTGCGCAGCGTGTCAAAGAGTATCAGTCCCTTGTTGTAGGCGATGTTTACGTATTCATAGTCGCTTACAAAGTCTTCCAGGTGCCTCGTCATCGTGGTATCGGCGTCGCCGAAAATCTGGTTGTATACCGTAAAATAGGCGCGGTATGCCGATACCGCGGCATTCACAAGCCCCGTCCGCGTTATTCCGTATTCGGGACTGTTTTCAAAGAACAGGAGTGCGGAATACTCGGCAAGGCCTTCGTCCTGCCATGCACAGTTAATCTGGTCGCTGCCCACCATGGCGTACCACCACTGGTGCGCAGTTTCGTGCACCGTCGCATAGATGAAGTCGTCTTCGTCAAGACCTCCGTTTATCATAGACAGCCCCGGATACTCCATTCCTCCCGCGGCAAAGCCCGTCTGCACCACCGAATATGAAGGGTAAATGTATCCTCCGAAAGTATTTTCAAAGTATATCAGGCTGTCGCCCGCGGCGGCAAGCACGCTCTGCGCGTTTTCGTCGTCGTAATAGTAGTAGGTCACCTGCGTGCTGTCTACCTCGCGCGAGATTGTTTTGAACTCGTCTGAGAGCACAATGCAGAAATCGCGCGCGTTTTCCAGCGAATAGGTGCAGCTGTTGCCTGAACTTGCCGTCATGCTGCCGCTCGTCGCGGCGGTATATCCTGCGGGCATGGTCAGCTCAACGGTATAGTCGGCACAGTCGGATAAAAAAGGGTCGCCGTCGCTGTAGTACACGCATTCGATGAACTCCCCGTCGTTCCCGCGCGCGCAGGCCACGGGGTAAAAGTTGCCGAGGTTTACCGTGTGTTCGGTTATGCCGGTGCGGTGGTTTACTTCGGCGAGCGTAAGTGTGTAGGCAATTGTCACTTCGCAGCTGTCGCCCTCGCCGAGCGTCTGCGGCAGAAGAATTTCGAGAATATTTTCGTCCTCGCCGCATATGTTCCATTGCCCGCCTTCGACGGAGGTTATCTCCATCTGTCCGTAGCTTTCACCGTTATAGTATGCGCGCGAATTCAGTTCGTCGGAGACGGGGCGGTAGAGCGCGCCTTCGCGGTAGGCGTTGCCGTACAGGTTGAATTTTAAAACGTCGGTCGCTGCCCCGTCGTTCTTGTAATTGACGGCGCACTCCGCCTGCAACGTGCCGCTCTCCTCATCGTAACGGCAGGTGATATTGTATTCCGTCCGCTCGTTTTCATTCGCGCAGGCGGAAAAGGGTATGGCCGCCGCGCACAAGCCGGCTGCCGCAATCAGCGTAACAATTTTTTTCATAGCAACATATTATATGCGGGCAGGTCTCTGATTTTTCCCTGTTTTGCAAATTGCGGCGCCGGGTTTCTTTCACAAAAAAATTTTTGCCGCAGTAATATATATGGTATGAAAGTATGCGTTGTTTCCGGCGGCGCGCAGAAATTGCCCGCCTGCGATATTGCTCTCTTCGGCTTTAACTATCTCGGCGAAGTCGACTACGAGAGCGAACTTACCGGCAAAACGGATAAGTTTGAAGAGGCGGCGCGCCTCTCGCGCGCCAACGGCTGCACCGTCGTATGCGGCTGTAAAACGCTCTCGCGCGGGGCGCTGAGAAAATCTGCCGCCGTTGCCGACAGGGGTAAGCTCCTCGGCATTACCGATATGAACCACGTATTCGGCGGGGAGGACTACAAGAGCGGCGCATACCTCGGCCTGTATTCTGCGGGCGGTTATAAATTAGGGCTGATAATAGAGAACGACCTCTATTTTCCCGAGGGTTTCCGCGCCCTTGCCTCGTGCGGGTGCAATATAATTCTTGCTGTCATGGAGAGTGCGCAGGGCGGCGTGCCGCCGCTGCTGGCGCGCGCCTATGCCTATCTCTACGGAGTGCCCGTCATAATGAGCGCGGGCAATATAGCTTTTTTTGCAGAAACTTCGGGCGAGGTAGCCTCGTCCAATCAACAGATAACGCTCTTTGAGAGCGACGTGCAGAATAATTACCGCCTTGTATCCGCCCGTCTGCGCGGCCTCGAGGACGAGGGGCGTGCCGACTACTGACGGTCTGATAATAAATTTTGCCGTGCGTGCGTATGCCCGCGCGGTTTTTTTGCGCAATATTAAAAATTATGACGCCAAAATAATATAATGGTGCGGCATATCATTGCAAACCGCTTGAATTTTTCTGTGCCTTTTGCTATAATATAATCTGCAAAAAGTTGCGCGTTTTATTTTGTGCAACAGTTTTAAAGGCGGTGTATAATATGCTCAGCATGACCGGTTACGGCAGAGGAGAATACCGCGAGGGCGGAATAGAGCTCTCGGTTGAAATAAAAACGGTGAACAACCGCTATCTCGACGCCATAATAAAGGCGCCCCGCATTTTTGCGGCATATGAGGAGGTGGTGCGTGCAACTATCCGCTCGAAGCTCACGCGCGGCCATGCCGACGTATATGTAACCCTTGCCGACAAGCGTGAAAAGAAAAAGGCTTTAAGCCTTGACGAGGGGGCGGCGGCATCATACATTTCTGCGGCAAGGCGCCTTTCGGAACTTGCGCCCGATATTCCTTTCGACCTCACCGCGACGTCCCTTTTAAGATTGCCCGACGTAATTGTCCGCGACGAGGGGCAGGCCGCCGACGACGAGCTCATCTCCGCGCTCAACTCCGCTCTTGAGGCAGCGCTCGGGAATCTGAATGAAATGCGCGCACGCGAGGGCAAAAAGCTCGGGCAGGATATGCTTTCGCGCATGAACAGGATAGAAGAGCTGGTCGGAGCCGTGTCGGAGCGTGCGCCGCTGGTCGCCGAAGCTTACCGCGCAAGGCTTAAAGAGAAGATGGAAAAATATCTCGACGGCGTAAACTACGACGAGGGCAAGCTTTTAACCGAAGTGGCGCTCTTTTCAGATAAATCAAATATCGACGAGGAGCTCACCCGCCTCAAATCGCATATCGAACAGTTCAGGGAAATATGCAGGTCGGAAATCGTCGGCCGCAAGCTGGACTTTCTGGTACAGGAGTTCAACAGGGAAACAAATACCATCTGTTCCAAGAGCAACGATATAACCATAACGAAGTGCGGGCTGGAGCTTAAAAACGAAATAGAAAAGATACGCGAGCAGGTGCAGAACGTTGAGTAGCTCAAAAAATGTGCTCGCAGTCATCTCGGGGCCCTCGGGCGTAGGCAAGGGCACGGTAATTAAGCGCATGTTCGAGCTTGAGCCGACGTTGTGCGAGAGCATATCCTGCACCACTCGTTCCCCTCGGGAAGGGGAGAAGGACGGCCGCGAATACTTTTTCGTGAGCAAACAGCGCTTTGAAGAGATGATACAGGGCGGCGAGCTTTTAGAATATTCCGCCCACTTCGAAAATTATTACGGCACGCCGCGAGCCTTTGTCGAAGAGAAACTTAAAACGGGCGACGTCATTCTGGAGATAGACGTAAACGGCGCTTTAAGCGTAAAAAAATCTCACCCCTCGGCCGTGCTTATAATGATAGTCCCGCCCAGCCTTGAAGAGCTTTCGCGCAGGCTCAGGTCGCGCGGGACGGAGAGCGAGGAAAAGATTGCCGTGCGCACGGCGCGCGCGCAGTTTGAACTTTCAAAACGCGATAAATACGACTACTGCGTGGTGAACGACGAAGTTGACCGCGCGGCAGAGCGAATATTGGATATAATCCGCAAGCACAAGGAGGTTTTGTAACATGATAAATAAACCTGCGGTAGACGAACTTTTAGAAAAACTTTCGGCCGACGGGCACGAGGCCTCGCGCTATGAGCTGTGCGTGGTTGCGGCAAAGCGCGCCCGCCAGATTATAGAGCAGAACAACGGCAGGGAACTGCCCAACAAGATGAAGGAGATAACTGCCGCCTGCTACGAGATAGACAGCGGCAAGGTAATCTCTGCAAAAGACTGATTGCTCCGGTCTGAGTTATCTCTGCGGCCCCGCGCTCTGCGCGGGGCTGGGTTTTATGAAAATTTATGTATGCACAGGTTATCGTAGATATAGCCCACTCACAGGTGGATAAAATTTTTGAATATTCCTGCGGGGACGAGCTTAAAGCGGGCAGCAGGGTGAAGGTGCCCTTCGGCGGCAGGGTTATCGACGGCTTTGTCGTCGGGGTGAGCGGGACAAGCGCATTCCCTCCCGAACGCATAAAGCCCGTGGCGTATGTCTACGACGAGCCCCCCGCCCTCGGCGAAGAGTGTTTTTCGCTCATGAACGAGCTCTCTTCGCGCTACCGCGTGCCCAAGGCTGTGTGCCTCAGGCTGTTCATTCCGTCGGAAATGCGCGCAGGCCGTGTGCACGAGGTGTATAAAAAGCTCGTGCGATTTGTTTCCGATGAGATTAAACTTGCCAAAACGGCTAAAAAGCAGTTTGAATTTTTACAATATCTCAAGGACTGCGGCGGGGACGAGTTCACAGCCTGCTGCCAGAGGTTCGGCCGCGGAGCAGTAAACGCCGTCATTGAAAAGGGCGGCGCGGAAGTTGTTAAAATCAAAATAAACCGCGCTCCTTCGGGTTATAATGTTGGGGAAGAGGATAAAAAGGTGCTCACTCCCGCGCAGGAAGCGGCGCTGGAGAGCATAGAAAACAGCCCGCAGACAGTACATCTCATTCACGGCGTAACGGGGAGCGGCAAGACGGAAATTTATTTAAATGTGATAAGCCGCGCGCTCGAACGGGGCAAGACGGCCATATTTTTAGTGCCTGAAATTTCGCTGACTCCGCAGATGTTCTCGCAGCTTAAGCGCCGCTTCGGCGACAAAGCAGCAATCCTGCACAGCGGGCTTACGGCCGGCGAACGGTTCGACGAATGGTGGCGCTTGAAGACGGGCGATGCCAAAATTGCCATAGGCGCGCGCAGCGCCATATTTTCCCCACTTGAAAATATAGGCGCCATAATAATCGACGAGGAGCACGACGGCTCTTACTTTTCCGAATCGGCTCCGCGCTACTCCACAGTCGAAGTGGCGGAAATGCGCGCAAAATACAACGGCTGCAAGCTCATTCTGGGCAGTGCAACACCATCGATAGAGGCGTATTCAAGCGCGGTATCGGGTGAATATAACCTTATAACTTTAACAGAGCGCATAAACGGACGGCCGTTGCCTCATATCACCATAGCCGATATGCGCAGAGAGGTAAAGCGCGGCAACAATTCCGCGTTTTCACAGGCTCTGCGCGAAGAACTTGCCGACGTGCTGGAAAACGGCAGACAGGCCATAATATTTT
Organism: uncultured Clostridia bacterium; assembly: GCA_944368155.1. Classification (GTDB taxonomy): domain Bacteria; phylum Bacillota; class Clostridia; order Christensenellales; family Borkfalkiaceae; genus Coproplasma. The sequence goes on along the minus strand of CALVWW010000004.1, from coordinate 16,652 downwards.
TAAACAGGCGCGGCTATTCGCACACCGTCATCTGTCAGGACTGCGGCAACGTGCTGAAGTGCGAACACTGCGACGTTTCGCTAGCCTATCACTCCGAAGAAAATTGCCTGAAGTGCCACTATTGCGGCGCAAAATACCGTATGCCGCGCGCCTGCCCCGAGTGCGGGGGGATTCACCTGCGCTACGGCGGTACGGGCACGCAGAGAGTGGTTTCCGACCTGAAGGCGGCCTTTCCCGGTGCAAGGATTCTGCGCATGGACGTAGATACGACCTCCGGCAAAGAGGGGCACTATAAAATTTTAAAGCAATTCGCCGATAAACAGGCCGATATCCTCGTCGGCACGCAGATGATAGCCAAGGGGCATGACTTCCCTTCAGTGACGCTCGTAGGCATTCTCGACGCCGATATGAGCCTGCATTTTTCCGACTATCGTGCGGGCGAACGCACATTTCAGCTGATAACGCAGGTTTCCGGCCGCAGCGGCAGGGCGGGGGAGGCAGGTAAGGTCGTTTTGCAGACCTATTCTCCCGAAAATTATATTCTGCGCTATGCAGTAAATTACGACTACAAGGGCTTTTTCGAGAATGAAATCTCGCTCCGCAGGGCCACGAAATTTCCTCCGTTTTCACTCATATGCAGGGTGATGGTCACCGCCGCGGACGACGATTGCGCGCTGGAAGCGCTCAAGGGGGTATACTTCGGCTGCGAGGAGCTCAGGCAGAGATATCCGCAGGAATTTATTTTTCTGAACAAGATGCATTCTCCCATAAAAAAAATTCAGGGCAGGGTGCGCTATCAGGTGCTCATGCGCCTCGAGGGCAAAAAACTGCTTCCGGATATATACGATTTGGCGGTAAAGTTTACCACGCCGAAGGCGCTGGTGTATGTGGAAGAAAACCCTGTAAATCTTTCCTGAGTCCAGATAAATGTCGCATTACTTTGTTGCGCTGCGGCAACTTTCGGTCATTTACGCTTTAGTAAACTCCCTCAAGTTTTCCTCGCGCGCCTGCCTCCCTTTCGAGAGGAGGTGCCGCACAGCGGCGGAGGGGTTAACAGCTCGCATCTCCAAAGTTATTAGTTGCATTTTTTTGCGGTTAAAGCTTAATCATAAAAAAACACATCAGAGGTATTAATATGGCACAGAGATTTGTTGTGCAGGTGGGTGACCCCATTCTGCGCAAGGTATGCTCAGAAGTCAAAAATTTCAACGGCGAGCTTTGCTCGCTTCTGGATGATATGAAGACTACCGTCCGCGCAGAGAACGGCGCCGGCCTTGCCGCGCCCCAGATAGGAGTGGACGCGCGCGTTGTCGTCGTCGACGTGGACGAGGGCTTTTACGAACTGATTAACCCCGTCATCGTCTATCAGAAGGGCGAACAGAAGGGGCCCGAGGGCTGTCTCTCGGTCAAGGGCAAGCAGGGAACCGTGATAAGGCCGTATAAGGTAAAGCTGGAATACCGCGACAGGCGCGGCAAAAAACACAAGCTCACCGCCGAAGGTTTTTTTGCACGCGCAATCTGCCATGAGTGTGACCATCTCGACGGAATTATCTATACGGATAAGGCCGTAGAGGTCTATGACATCGACGCCGACGGTAACCGCATTGCGTCCAAAGAGAGCACCGGGGCTTAAGCGCGCTGAAATTTTGCGCGGAAGAGGTATTTAATGAAAATAATATATGCAGGCACTCCGCAGTTTGCCGTGGCGCCGCTCGAAGCGCTCGTAAAGGCGGGCTGTGATATCGTCGCCGTCATCACACAGGAAGATAAACCTGTAGGGCGCAAGGGCATTTTAACGCCCCCGCCCGTTAAACAGGCGGCCGCAGCTCACGGCATACCCGTCTACCAATTCAAAAAAATTCGCGAGCACGTCGGGGAGATACTCTCCCTCGGCGCCGAAGCCATGTTCACCTGCGCCTACGGCCAGCTCTTAACGCGCGAAGTGCTCGCGGCTTTTCCGCGCGGAGTTTGGAATGCCCATGCCTCGCTTTTGCCCAAACACAGGGGCGCTTCTCCCGTTCAGTCGGCCATACTTGCGGGCGAACGCATAACCGGCGTCACGATAATGAAGACCGAGCTTGCGCTCGACGCGGGCGATATGCTGCTGGTAAAGCGCGCCGAAATTGCCGAGGGCGAAACGTGCGGAGAACTTTCGGAAAGACTCTCTCATCTTGCGGCAGAGGCGCTGTGCGAAGCATATGAAATCATAGAGGCGGGTGATGTAAACCTCCTGCTTCAGGACGAATCTGCCGCTACATTCTGCAAAAAAATAAAAAAAGAGGACGCAAGGGTAGATTTTACTCTGCCTTCGGAAAAAGTGTGCGCCCTCATCAACGCCATGAGTCCGTCGCCTGCGGCATATGCGCATTTAAACGGCGGACAGATAAATTTTTACCGCGCCTTTGAGTGCGACGGCGAGGGGCCGAGCGGCACGGTGGCCGAGGTAACAAAGCGCGGAATTAAGGTGTTCTGCGGTTCGCGTTCGGCCCTCATAACTGAGGCGCAGTTTGCAGGCGGAAAGCGCCTTTCCGCCGCAGATATATTCAACGGCCGCAATATTTCGGCGGGTGATATCCTTGAATAACCCTCTCGTCGACCCCTATATCGTCCTCACCAAGGTGTATTCCGGGGGCGCATATTTAAAGCAGGCGCTTGCAAGTTCGCCGATAGAGCCTCTCAATCGTCCCCGCACCTCAAAAATTTGCTACGGCGTGCTTGAAAAAGATATTTATCTCGGTTACGTAATTGCGGCAAACTGCCGGAAAGCGCCCAAGTCCGCCGTGCGGCTGATACTCAAAATCGCGCTGTATATGCTCGAATTTATGGGTAAACACGGTTACATGGTGGCAGATTGCGCGGTGGAACTTGCAAAAAAGCTGGGCAAGGACGGCGCCGCGGGCTTTGTTAATGCCTTTCTGCGCTCCTATAAAATCCCGTCTCTTCCCGCGGGCGGCGACGAGCGGCTTTCCGTTTCGACCTCTTCTCCGCTTTGGCTGGCAAAGCGCGTGCGCCGCAGTTATAAGGGCGAGGCCGAGGCAATACTCTCCGCTCCGTCGCAGGGCGTATGCGTGCGGTTTGAACGGGGAGAGGAGGAGTATTTAAAGGGCGGGTATGTAAAAACGCCCTTCGAACATGTCTATATTTTCAAAAATTTTGTGCGCGACTGCGGCTACGACGCCGGCGAATATACCTTTCAGTCAGTCGGCTCTGTTGCCGTCTGTTCGGTCATATCCCCGTGCGCAAACTTGCTCGACGCCTGCGCCGCTCCCGGCGGCAAGAGCGTTCTGCTTGCAAAGGAGTGCGGGCATCTCACCTCGCAGGAACTGCACCCGCACCGCGCCGAACTCATAAAAGCATATGCAAAACGCATGGGCGCGGACAATATATCCGTCGTCACCGGCGATGCCTCTGTCTTTAACCAGGAGTGGGAGGGCGCGTTCGACGGAGTTCTGTGCGACGTCCCCTGTTCGGGCAGCGGTGTAATAAACGAAAACCCCGATATTAAACTGTTCCGCAGGGAGGAGGATATCGCCTCGCTCACTGCGCTGCAGCAAAAGATACTTTCCAACTGCGCGCGCTATGTTAAGGCGGGCGGCAGTCTGTATTATTCCACATGCTCAATCCTGCCGGAGGAGAACGACAGCGCAATTTTTAATTTTTTGCAGCAGGACAGCGGCTTCGAGCTGTGTATTCCCGAAAGTCCGCTTGCCCATAAAAAGACAAAATTCGGATTGCAGTTTTTGCCGCATATTTCTCTCGGCGCAGGCTTTTTTGTAACAAAACTTGTGCGTAAAAAGTGAATTGACCTAATAATATGCCCCAATCATGAAAAAAATCATAGCAGATTACAACTTAAAAGAGCTTGAAAATTTTGTGCTCTCTCTCGGTGAAAAACAATTCCGGGCAAAACAGATTTACAGCGGAGTTATGCGCGGGCACAATATATCCGACATTCCGGCGCTGCCGGCGGCCTTGAAGGAGCGGCTTTTAACAGAGTTTGAAAACTGTGCGCTTGAAATAATAAAAACTCTCCGCTCTGCCGACGGGACTGAGAAATATCTGTATAAGCTTGCCGACGGCAATATAATTGAGGGCGTTTTAATGAAATATAAATACGGCAACACGCTGTGCGTTTCCACGCAGGTCGGCTGCCGTATGGGCTGTAAATTCTGCGCAAGCACTTTGGGCGGCCTCGTGCGCAACCTCTCTTCGGGGGAAATTCTCTCGCAGGTTTTAAAGGTAAATGCTCTGCACGGCGGCACTGAAAGCAGGCGCGCCGTCACAAACGTCGTTTTAATGGGCAGCGGCGAGCCGCTCGATAATTACGCCAACGTCATTAAATTCATACGCGACATGGCCGCTGAAGGCGGTATAAACATCTCTCCGCGCAATGTGAGCCTTTCCACCTGCGGGCTTGTGCCGCAGATGTATGACCTCGCAGAGGAGGGGTTGCCTGTAAATTTAACTGTTTCGCTGCACAACGTCACCGACGGTGAACGCGCCCGTACCATGCCGATAGCAAAACGCTATAAAATCGACGAGATTCTTGCCGCTTGCTCGAACTATTTCGAAAAGACGGGCAGGCGGTATATATTCGAATATTCGCTTATCGAGGGCGAAAACGCCGACGAGGCGCACGCGAGGGCACTTGCAGTCCTGCTTAAAGGGCGGCCGTGCCATGTAAACCTCATTCGCCTGAACGACGTAAAGGAACGCAAGCTTCTCGCCGCGAGTGAAAAGGGTGCCCAAATCTTTTTAAAAACGCTCACAGAGTGCGGCATATCGGCCACGCTGAGGCGAAGAATGGGTGCGGATATAGGCGGGGCGTGCGGCCAACTAAGAGCGGGCTATATTAAAAATAACTGAACTCCGCCAAACTTCATATAAGCTTTGCAATACGGTGTCGCGCTTACGGCTTTGTTCAGTCACTTACCTCTAAGTAAGCTCCTTCACAACTTCCGCACGCTCCTTGTCTTGCTCGCTTCTATGAAGTTATAAATTACTTTAATGAGGTTAAATTGTGTCGCGATGGCGCAAGGAAACCTTGCTTGCGCACGTTATTTATTCAGAAGAATATATTCCGCAATAGAGCCTCCCATTAAGGGGAGATGCATAGCGAAACGGAGTGGAGCAAGGAGGAATTTCCAATGTCAATCGCAATCATAGGGAGAATTACACGTGCAATAAAAAATCGCGGCATGTCCGATAAAATTGAGCGCAGCTATCACTTTACGGGGCAAGGCGGCGATTTTTATAATATACTCGACAAAATCAAAAATTTCGGAGAATAAATTATGCAGATTAAAATAGCGCCTTCGATACTTTCTGCCGATTTTTCGCGCATGGGAGAGGCTGTCGAACTGTGCGAAAAAAGCGGCGCCGACCTAATCCACTGCGACGTGATGGACGGCTCGTTCGTCGGACCCATAACTTTCGGCGGGCAGATGGTAAAAAATATCCGTCCCCGCACAAAACTTCCGTTAGACGTCCACCTCATGATAGAGCACCCCCAAACGCAGATAAAGTTCTTTGCCGAGGCGGGTGCAGATATCATTACCGTGCACTACGAGGCGTGCTCTAAAATTTCGCAAAGCTATCTTAAGGATACGCTGGAACTTATAAAATCATACGGCGTGAAGTGCGGTGCTGTGGTAAACCCCGATGTGCCGGTGGAAAATATCTTTCCCGTTTTCGGTCTATGCGATATGGTTCTTATCATGAGCGTGTTCCCCGGTTACGGCGGTCAGAAGTTTATTCCCTCTGCGATTGAAAAAATCAGATTGGCGCGGGAATATGCCGTAAATACAGGCAAACCCGAACTGGATATCGAGGTCGACGGCGGCATAAACGCGCAGACGGCAGGGCAGTGCGTCGCCGCGGGCGCAAATGTGCTTGTGGCCGGCTCGGCTCTCTTTTCTGCTCCCGATTTTGCTTCGGCGGTTAAGGGGCTGCGCGGGCAATGAGAGGGATACTGCTTTTAAACGGTACGCCCTATCCGGGTAATATTGATGCGGACGGCGTGCCCGTATACTGTTGCGACGGTGCCTATCGCTGGGCCAAAGATAAGGTAAAAATTTATAAAAATATCGGCGATTTCGACAGCCTCGATGAGACTCCCTGTCCCCCGCCGGAGGAGATTTACCCCTCCGAAAAGAACTTTACAGACGGCGAGATTGCCGTGCGCAAGATGATAGCGGACGGTATAACGGATATAGATATTTACGGAGCTTTCGGCGGCAGGGAAGACCACTTTTTAGGCAACGTGCAACTTCTGTATTACTGCATTCAACGCGGCATATCCGCCCGTCTGGTAAGTGAAAACACGGTAATTTACGCTGCCCGCGGTGGGGCGGAATTCAACGGCCTTGCAGGCAGAACCATTTCCGTGTTCCCATTCTCCGCGCCTCTGCATATACTGGATAGCAGGGGGCTGAAATATTCCTATCCCGAAGTCATTTCCTACGGCGAGTGCCGCGGCGTTTCAAACATAGTGCAAAGCGACGGCGCCTTTGTGACTTTCGGCGGTGAGGACACTGCCCTTGTAGTAATAAATTTGGGGAGCGTGTGATGTGAACAAAATTATCGTCGTGTGCGTAAAGCCGCCCAAGCCCGTAAGAAAGGTTTTAAGAGTGTTCTGCGGCAGATAGGCAAAAATCGATTTCACCGGGGATATTTTAATGTTTTATGCAGATTTACATTGCGATACGCTCACCCATGCAAAAAGGCTGGGTGAGCGTATGTCTGATAATCGGTTGCAGACCGATTTCGCACGTCTGAAGCAGGCCGGCTGCGCTTTTCAGTGCTTCGCTGTGTTTTTGCGAAACGGAACAGCCGGAGATTTTTCTGAATATGCGCGCTGGTTCAATGAGCAGGTCGCCGAAAATTTCGCTATATGTGCGCCCGTTTTAAGCTATGCCGACCTTACGGCCGCTCTGAACGGAGACAGGCTCGGCTGTATTCTTACGGCGGAAAATATCGGTTTTATCCGTTCTTCGCGCGGGGTTGCGGCCCTTAGTTCTGCCGGTGTCAGAATGGCTTCGCTCGTGTGGAACGATGAAAACGCTCTCGCCCGTCCCAATCTGAAATATGTCGGCGGCGTGCCTGATTTTTCTTCCCGTGAGGAGCGCGGACTTACCGGGTCCGGCATGGAGGTTGCAGAGGCGCTCGATAAAGCGGGAATAATAATTGACGTTTCGCACCTTTCAGACGGCGGACTTTCAGACCTTCTGCGCGGCAGGAAGAGGCCGCTGGTCGCAAGTCATTCGAACGCTTTCGCCCTTCACCCCGTCAGCCGCAATCTTACCGACGCGCAGATAAGGGCGATAGCCGGATGCGGAGGCATTATCGGCATTAACTTCTGCCTTGATTTTCTCGGCGGGGACGATGCTCTGGCTTCCGCGCTTGAACATATAGTACATATAGTTAACGCGGGCGGAGAAGACTGCGCGGCTTTGGGGTCTGACTTCGACGGCATGCCTCCGCAACGCGGAATGGAGAGTTGTGGGTGTGTTCCCGCCCTTCTAAACATGCTTGAAAAAAGGCTGGGCGCGCGCGTTGCCGAGAAGATTGCGGCGCGCAATTTTATGCGCGTGTTCAAAGAAGTGTGCGGCTGAAGCAAACCTGCACAAAATTTGCGGCGAAATCGTTGTGCGGGCTTATTTCACAATATATTCAGCAACTTTTTCTTGCGTGCGGCGCATGCTTATGGTAGAATATATATGTTGTAAAAAAATTTCGGGTATCACCCTGAACGGTAACTTATGAAGATAAAATTTTTAGCGGTCGTAGCTGCCGCCGCAATGTTCTCCTGCGTGCCCGCTCTTGCCGGCTGTTCCCAGGAGACCTATATAGAATATACGCTCTATTCCTCAACGGATGAAGTCATCGGCACGGACAAACTCTCTGAAAATCCCAACGAAGAGGTGGAGGGCCAGCCCTCTGAAGATGAGCTTGAAGAGGCGCCTGCCGGTTCGTATTACATGGTTACAGGTTACAGCGGCAGGCCTGTAGACGTCGTCATTCCCGCCGAGGTAAACGGCGTGGAAGTGCGCGGAGTAGGCGAACAGGCATTTATTCAGTCGCGCTATCTGCATTCGCTCGTTATAGAGGAAGGGGTAAGCACAATCGGCGGCGCCGCTTTTGCATTTAACCGTGCGCTTACGACTGTTGAGCTGCCCTCTACTATCCAGACTACTTACAGCACGTTCTCGCTCTGCGAATCGCTGACCAGCATAACCATCCCGGAAGGAGTGACCAAAATAAGCAGCCGCGATTTTTACGGATGCAGCGCACTTTCCGAAATCAACGCCGACGGAGAGTCGAATGTAAATCTTCCGTCCACTCTCACCGCCATAGAGAATCAGGCGTTCTACGATTGTGAATCGCTTGAGGGCGTCGTGGTAATACCCGAGGGTGTAACGACTGTCGAGTTTATGATTTTTTCCGCGTGCAGCGGCATTACGCAGGTTGTTTTCGAGGGTGACATAACTTATATCGACTATGCGGCATTCACCGGGTGCACGGCGCTCGGGAGCATTGAAATTCCTTCAACAGTAACTTTCATAGAGGAAGGAGCTTTTTCCTATTGCACCTCGCTTACGGAGATTGCTCTCCCTTCCTCGCTTGAATATATGGGTTCAAATGTGTTTGAAGGCGCGGCGGTGACTTCGGTTGTTATGCCTGCGGGCAAGGGTGCATGGCTCTATACCGAGAGCCTCGCCGAAGACGACCCCGAAACCGAAGAGGATGAGAGCGTCGCCCCCGGTTCTGAAGAGGCCGAAGATTATCTCTTTAATTTTTATCTCAATGATGAGTCGGAAGGCGACCCCGATGCAAAGGGCAGAATTCCTTCGTATGCTCTTGCCGATTCCGGGCAGGCGGCTGAATGGGTGAAGGGCGAACTTCTCACGGCATACTGGTATTTTGTTGCAGTGTAAAATTTTGTAAATATATATTTTCAAATTATAAGCGGCGCGGGTTGCACTTAAAGTGCAGCCCGCGCCGCTGTATTTTATTGCGGATTTATCAAAAATTGACTGTATTTTGCTGTATTTGTGCCTGTATATCTGAATAAAAACGCCTTTATTTTTTGTTGGGAACAAATAATTAATTAAAAATACAGAAAAGTTATATTTGCAAATTTAAACAGCCGTACGGCTGAATTAACGGCATGCGTTTGCTTAAAACATATACGGTACCGCCTTTATATGGCCGAAAAAAGTTTGCCGCCGTGCAGTTTTTCAAAAACAGGCGCGTAGCGCAAAAAGTCGGGCGGCAGACGCCGCCCGACTCAACAAGCTGCATAATTTAAAGTTGCAAAGCCCTTACGCTCTTTCAACGGTCTTCATGCACCTGGTGCACACGTAACCTGTTACGGCGTTGCCCTTTGCGTCGATATAGCTGACTTTCTGAACGTTTGCCTTAAAAGTTCTCCTCGTCCTTCTCTTGGAGTGGCTCACGTTGTTGCCGGACGTCTGTCCCTTACCGCATACGCTGCAAACTCTCGACATAATCTAAACACCTCCGTGGTGGAAATTTTAAAAATTGCGTGTAAATAAAAGCCGCTTTTCAAAAACGGCTATATTAATATAGCACCCGTTTAAAAAAAAATCAACCAAAATCACCTGCTTTTGCAATTTTTTTTGACCGATTTTAAAAATTTAGTCAGTTCACGGCTTAAAATGTGCAATAATTTTGAGGGAAAGACTTGCAAAACGCGTGCAAATAGTATAAAATAACAGGGACAGGAGAAGTTATGTCAGTCAACACAAGTAACGTTTACGGCAAAATTTCGATATCGGACCAGGTTCTCGCCAAGGTTGCGGCATTCGCCGCACTCGAGTGCTACGGCATTGTGGAGCTTGTGTCGCGCCGCATTCAGGACTCTATTTTGGAACTGTTCAAAAAGCAGACCAACAGCGGCAAAGGTATCAGGGTCGTAACAAACGGAGACAGAATTTATATAGACGTGTACGTCATCGTAAAGTACGGCGTTTCGATAAACGCCGTGGCAGAGTCGCTCAAAGAGGGAGTAAAGTACAAAGTAGAGCGCTTTTCGGGCATGATAGTCGATACGGTGAACGTAAATATCATGGGGGTCAAACTCTGACCTCCCCTTTCGCGCGCCCGCAGTATGCACGGGCGCGTCTTTTTAAAGTCTGAGGAGCTATATGCAAAAAATCATTAACTGCACCGATTTCCGCAAAATGGTAACGAGCGGTGCCAGAATGCTTGAAATAAACAGGGCAAAAGTCGACGCCCTGAACGTTTTCCCCGTGCCCGATGGCGACACGGGTACCAACATGTCGCTTACAATGCAGTCGGCCATCGCGGAGATGAACGCCTGCACCTCCAATCATTTTCAGGAGATATGCGACGCCGTATCCAAGGGCGCTCTTCGCGGCGCGCGCGGCAATTCGGGCGTTATAACCAGCCAGATATTCCGCGGCATCTGTTCGGTCGTGCGCGAGTGCCAGCAGGGCTTTGATACAAAGACGTTTGCAAAGGCGCTTGAGGCGGGCACCAAAGTGGCCTATAACGCTGTATCCAAGCCCAAGGAGGGCACCATACTCACCGTCGTAAGGCTGATGAGCGAAGCGGCGCCCAAGCTCGCAGGCAAGAATAAAGATTTCGTCGATTTCTTCACAGCTCTCATCGCCGTCGGCGACGAGGCTCTCGCCCACACCCCCGAACTTCTGCCCGTGTTAAAAAAGGCGGGCGTTGTCGACAGCGGCGGCGTAGGTCTTATGACCATTATGCGCGGCTTTCTGGCCGCAGTTTCCGGTGAAGATATCGGCACGGACGATATCCCCACCGACGCGCAACAGCCCAAGAAAGAGGCTGAGTTCGGCGACAATTCCGATATCATCAACCTTGACCTCGGCGAGATAGAGTTCGGCTACTGCACGGAGTATTTCATCATTCACTTAAAACCCATGACCACCCTTGCCGATATCGACAGGCTCAAGGAAAAACTCATGCAGATAGGCGACAGCGTAATCTGCATAGGCGATTTAGAGCTTGTCAAGGTGCACGTGCACACAAACATTCCCGGCATTGCGCTCTCATACGCGCTCGAACTCGGCGAGCTCGACAGAATCAAGATAGAGAACATGCTTGAGGAAAACAGGCAGTTAAAGGCCAAACTCGAGGCGGAGAAGAAGGAGATGGGCATGCTCGCAATATGTTCGGGCGAGGGCCTTGCCGAGATATTCAAAGACCTCATGTGCGACAGAGTAATAGAGGGCGGCCAGACAATGAATCCCTCCGCGCAGGACATCGCCAGCGCGGTGCAGAAGATAAACGCCTCCAACGTGTTCGTCTTCCCCAACAACTCAAATATTATTCTTGCGGCTGAACAGGCAAAGGACCTTGTCACAAACCGCACTATACACGTAATACCCACAAAGAACGTACCGCAGGGCTTTGCAGCCGCGCTCGCGTTCAACCCCGAAGCCACCGTACCCGTCAACAAGACGAACATGACGCACGCAATCGATAACGTCACCTCGGGGCTTGTCACCTATGCGGTGCGCAACACCACGATGAACGGCTTCAGGCTCAAGGAGGGCGATATCATCGGCCTAGACAACAAAAAGATACTTGCCCAGGGCACTACTATCGAGGAAACTACGATTAAACTTATAGAGGCCCTTAAGACGAACGACCATGAGATGATTACGCTCTACTACGGCGAAGGCGTAAAGGAAGAGGATGCCGAAGCGCTCGCCGCCAAGGTTGCCGAGGAGTTCCCCGACTGCGACGTAGACTTCCATTACGGAGGCCAGCCGGTGTACTACTACATGGTATCGCTTGAATGACAAGACGATAGTAATTTAACCGCTTTCCCTCGCAAATACTTCGCAATACTTTGTCGCCGTTACGGCTTCGTTTAGTCACTTACCTCAAAGTAAGCTCCTTCACGACTTCCGCCGGCTTCGCGTCTTGCTCGTATCTCCGATGGTTATCTGTGCAGGCGATAGGGCAATCAATCACGGCCTCTTTGACATTTCTTACTTTTAAAATTACTTATGTTTTAAGCAGGGTTTCCCTGCGCAGAAAGACCCAATTTGCTGCGGCAGCAGGCTCACCAAAGGGGGAATTGCCCCGATTATATAATTGTGGGCTGTTAAAAATCGGGGCAAGGGGGAGCTGGCTCCCCATAAATCACGAAAAATTTAGCTCTCGGCCAGAGCTAAATTTTTGTGAATACTTTTACACAGGGGAAAGGCGTTGTCTTTCCCCGTTGTTATATGCCGGCGGGGTGCATAAGGTACTCTGTCAAGGGGGGGCGATGAAACTTACCGAGCTTAAATATATCTCTGAAAAGCGTGAAAAAGATTTTAACAAGCTGGGCGTGTTCTCCTGCGAGGACCTCGTGCGGCTGTACCCGCGCGACTATCTCGATTTGACTCACGTCTCGCTCATCACCGGGGCGGAGCACAATTCGCAGATTTTGATTTCGTGCGAGGTGCTAAATGCCGAAATCAACCGCTATTCGCGCAAACAGTACGTTAGGGCGCTCTGCCAGCAGGAGGGTTGCATTTTTACCGCTGTATGGTTCAATCAGCCTTACGTACTGCAAAAGCTCAAACCGGGCAGATATCTCTTTTACGGGCGTGTTCAGAACAGATTCGGCATGAGCGTTTCAATGGTCAACCCTTCGTTCGAACCGGAGGAAAGTAACAAAAACTTAAAGGGGATTATTCCCGTCTACCCGCTCGCCGGCTCGCTCACGCAAAAGGTGGTGCGCGACGCGGTAAGGCAGGCGCTTACAAAGGTATTGCCCTCAACTTTGATTCCCGCGCCCCTGCGCAAAAAGTACGAGGTCATACCCCTCACCGAAAGTTACAGGCGCATACACGCGCCCGCCTCGCAGGAGGACATAAAAAAGGCCTCGGCGCGCATAGCGCTCGAAGAATATTTTCTGCTCATTTCCGCATTCCGCGTGATAAAGGGCTACGGCAACGGCGTTCGCCTCAATAACTATTCTGTGACTGAGAGCGACGTGGCAGAGTTTATGTCTCGCTTTCCCTTTTCATTCACAGCCGGCCAGCGCGCCGCTGTGCGCGATATCTTTGAAAACGTTCATTCACCTTCGCAGATGAACAGGCTGCTTCAGGGCGACGTGGGCAGCGGCAAAACGGCGGTTGCCCTTGCGGGTATGTACATGGCCGTGCAGTCGGGCTATCAGGCTGCAATGCTCGCCCCCACCGAAGTGCTTGCCAGCCAGAACTTTGCGCTCATTCAAAAGTACTTTCCCGAAAGGCGGTGCGCTCTCTTGGTCGGCTCTACCGCCGCCGCAGAAAAGCGCGCGGTCAAATTATCATTAAAAAACGGCGAAACGGATATTATCTGCGGCACGCACGCCCTCATTCAGGGGGACGTTGAGTTTAAAAATCTTGCCTTTGTGGTGTGCGACGAACAGCAGCGCTTCGGCGTGGCCCAGCGCGCGTCGCTTGCCGACAAGGGCGCGGGGTGCGACGTTTTAATTATGTCGGCAACACCCATACCGCGCACGCTTTCGCTAATATTTTACGGCGATTTGGACATAACCACCATAAAGGATAAACCTGCCGCACGGCAGGAAATTTCCACCTCGATAATTCCCGCCGGCAAGTACGAGGATATGCTTAAATATATCGCACGGCAGGCAAAGCTCGGCAGGCAGGCGTATTTTGTGTGTCCGAAAATAGATGGCGACGACGAAGGCACCGTTATGTCGGTCACCGAACTTTTTGAGGAGCTTAAAAGCAAAATGCGCGGCGTGCGCATAGCGCTTTTGCACGGCAAGATGAAAGAAAAGGACAAAAACGCCGTAATGCAGGCCTTTAAAGACCATAAATACGACTGCCTTGTTTCCACCACGGTTATTGAAGTGGGAGTGGACGTGCCGAACGCCACCGTAATGGTGATATACAATGCCGACCGCTTCGGTCTGTCGCAGCTGCACCAGCTGCGCGGCAGGGTTGGCAGGGGCGCCGAAAAGAGCTATTGCTTTTTGCTCATGGGTTCGGATACTCCCCAGGCGCGCGAGCGGCTTTCGGTAATAAAAAATAATTCCGACGGCTTTAAAATTGCCGAAGCCGACTTGGAACTGCGCGGCGGCGGCGACTTTATGGGCACGCGCCAGAGCGGCCGCGTGCTTTCGGAAATAAAAAATTTAAAATTTCCTGCAAGCGCAATATTCACCGCCAAAGCTATTTCCGACGAGGCCTTTTCGGGCGGCTTCGAAATTTCCGCTCTGCGTCGGGCCGCGTTTGAAAAATATAAATCGCTCGAAAACGTCGTCTTGAACTGACATATTCACGAAAATATAATCATAGGCGGCGGGCGCAATTTTGCGCCCGCCGCCTTGCTTTATTGCAATAGAGTAATTGACAAGCTCATGCAGCCCATGCTATAATAAGCAATAATTTTTTCAGAATTTCATTGTTGCGCGGTCCGCGCGACAATTTCGTGAGGAGAGTACATACCATGGAAAACGTAGGCAATCTTCAATCATTCCGCAAGGGAGTAAAAATACTCGACGCAACTCTGCGCGACGGCGGCATAGTCAATTCTTTCTACTTCAAAGACGATTTTGTAAAGGCGCTGTATGAAGCCAACGCCGCCGCGGGCGTGGATATAATGGAATTCGGCTACAAGGTGTCGAAAAAGATGTTCGATACCTCCAAGTTCGGCAAGTGGAAGTTCTGCGACGAAAAGGATATCCGCGCGATAGTCGGCGAAAATAAGACCGATATGCTTATAAGCGTAATGTCCGACGTCGGCAGGGTCGATTTAAAGGAAGAGGTCATCCCCAAAAAGGAATCGGTTATAGATATGTACCGCGTGGCGACCTACGTTCACCAGGTGCCCACGGCCATTGAAATGATAGAGTACTGCGCCAAAATGGGCTACAGAACGAGCTGCAACGTTATGGCAATATCAAAGGTGCAGGAGAGCAGCTTAAGGCAGGCGCTTGAGATAATCGCGCAGTCGCCCGCTGAAATAATGGTGATAGTGGATAGCTACGGCGCGCTCTATCCCGAGCAGATTCGCCCCATCTGCGATACATATTTAGAGATTGCCGCAAAATACGGCAAGCAGGTGGGCATACACGCGCATAATAACCAGCAGTTAGCGTTTGCGAATACGATTGAGGCGTGCGCCAAGGGCGTAAACTACCTCGACGGCACGGTGTGCGGCATGGGACGCGGCGCGGGCAACGCCTACACCGAGGCGCTCTTGGGCTTTTTAAAGAATCCCAAGTATAAAATGGAGCCGGTTTTAAAGTTCATACGCGAGTACATGAACCCCCTTTCCAAGGAAGTAAAGTGGGGGTACGATACGGCGTATCTTCTCACGGGCATATACAACGTTCATCCCTATGCGGCGATAGATTTTATAAAGGCTCACCGCGAGGACTATGAGCAGTTTATACAGGAAATAATGGGCGTTGACTAGTTCAACGCCTTATTTACTCCGCCAAACTTTGTATAAGCGGCGCAATACTGTGTTGCGCTTACGGGTGCACTCAGTCATTTACGTCTCTGTAAACTCCTTCGCGCCTTCCGCGCGCGCCTTGTCTTGCTTGCTTCTCCAAAGTTATTATTGGCATAGCTGCGGTGAAGTACCATATGTAGGCTCCACTTTTTAAGGGAAGCTGGCGCAGGCGAGCTTGCGAGACTGTGACTGAAGGGTTTACGCTTTTCCACCGCATTATAATCTACCCTTCTGACTTAACCTCGTTGCGCTCGGTTATACCACCTCCCCTATGCAAGCGGAGGCTATTTTGCGGCATAAAAACAAAGCGCACCCAATTAAAATTGGGTGCGCTTTGTTTGGTTCTAATTTAAAATTTAGCCACCATAGTTATAATTCATAGTTGCATTTTTTAGGTGGTCGTTGTTTTGGTCTATCCTAATGCTGTTCCACTGCGCCTCACTCCCTGTATAATATACATTTTCAAGCGATTTGCAACCATAGAATGTTCCATCGTCAATCAAGGTCACGCTATTTGGTATTGTCACGCTTGTGAGCGAAGCACAATTAGCGAACGCCTCTTCACTAATAGAGGTCACGCTATTTGGTAAAATCATATTTGTGAGCGAGTAACAACCGCTGAATGCAGACCGCCCAATAGAGTTTACGCTATTTCCAATAGTCACGCTTGTAAGTGCAGTGCAACCATAGAATGCAATTTCGCTAATAGAGGTTACACCATTGCCTATAGTGACACTTTTAAGCGAGCTGCAACCACAGAACGCAGCATAACCAATAGAGGTTACGCTGTTTGGTATTGTCACATTTGTGAGAGCGCAGCCATTGAATGCACCGTCGTCAATCAAGGTTACGCTGTTTGGTATTGTCACGCTTGTAAGTGTAGCGCACAAAGTGAATGCTCCATCGCCAATAGCGATCACGCTGTTAGGTATGATGTAAGCAGATGCCGTCTTTCCGGCTGGATAGCGTATAAGTATTTGCTCATCTTTACTGAAAAGTACGCCGTCTTTACTGCAATAATTTGAATTGCTTTCGGCAACAGTAATTTGGGTAAGCGCAGTGCAATAATGTAATGCACTATCGCCAATGGAGGTCACGCCATTACCAATAGTCACGCTTGTAAGCGAAGTACAATAAGCGAATGCCTGTTCACCAATAGAGGTCAC
>CALVWW010000003.1 GCA_944368155.1 uncultured Clostridia bacterium | reverse complement strand
AATTTAGTGCGCGGCCCGCACTAAATTTTCGTGAACTCATTATAATACTCTGCACAGTGCGCAGGCAAGCACCGTCGTAACGGCTAAATTTTAATTAAAATATGTGCGCAAGCAGGGTTTCCCTGCGCCCGCGCGACACAATTTGCCGCGTGAGCGGGCTCACCGGAAGTGAATGTCGGCGATTATATAATATGTGAGCACTTAAAATCGCCGACAGAGAAACTTGGTTTCTCAAATCACGGAAAATTTAGTGCGCGGCCCGCACTAAATTTTCGTGAACTCATTATAATACTCTGCACAGTGCGCAGGCAAGCACCGTCGCAACAAACGCGGAAAAAAGCGAAATCAAGATGGGACGCAAAAGTCCCTTGGTCTTTATGCCGGCAAAATATACGGCGGAGATATAGAACACCGTCTCAGAAGAGCCGTAGCACACGCATGCGCAACGGGCTATGTAGCTGTCGGCACCGTAGCTTTTAATAATTTCCGTCAGATACGCAAGCGAGCCGCTCCCCGAGAGCGGCTTTATGAGTATAAGTTTTGTCAGCTCCTCCGGTATGCCTAAAAAGGAGAATACCGGCGACGTGAGTTTTATCAGCGCGGCTGAAAGTCCGCTTGCCTCGAACAGCGCGCACATCATGAACATTGCGGCAAGACAGGGCAAGAGCGACAGCACAAACTTCAGCGCGCCCTCTATCCCGCTTGTAAAGCAGGAATATACGTTGACCTTTTTGAATATTCCGCATGCCAGTACGACAATAAAAATTAAGGGTATTATCAGGGCCATTCAGCTGCTCCGCCCCGAACCGTATGTTTTCACGCTCATTCTTTTTACCCTTTTGGCTGCTCCGCCCCGACGCGTTAGCCCGAATTTTTCGCTTATTAAAAATAGTGAAACAGACAATATGAGCGTGGCCGCCGAGCAGACGAGCGAAGGCAAAAAGATGTCGGCTGCGGCCGCGCTTCCCAACCCTGCACGCAGCGAAATAACGGTGGAGGGTATCAGCTGGAAGCCGGCTGCGTTTATTATAAATAGCAGTTTCTGTGCATATCCGTTGTTTTCTTTCTGCCATTCTCCGATGGCCTTCACGGCAAACGGCGTAGAGGCGCCCGCACCCAGAAGGTCGCATGTCAAATTCATTGCCGCCGCCTCGCAAGCCTCGTCGCTCTTTGTTCTGAATATTTTTCTGCACAGCGGTTTAAACAATTTTGCCGTCTTTTTTGTTATGCCGCAGCTCTCCGCCACGGCGGCAAGCCCCATCCATACGGCATAAACGCAGAACAATGTGAGCGCCGTTTCAGCCGCAGTGCGAGCGCCGCCCATCAGCGACGAAAGAAACTCATGCGGCGCGGTTATCATCAGGAGTATTGCCGATAAAATAAATATTGCGGTGAATACGGCGTTCATAAAATAATTTTATTCGCGCCCGCACCGTTATATGCTCAAACTGAGTTTACAATCGCGCGTTATTGTGTTATACTTTTTGCGAAAATAATATTATATAGTGCCGCGCGGGCGCGCCCGCGCGGCACGGCGGAAAACGGTGATAATATGGCAGAAAAGTACTACATTACAACGGCAATAACCTATACTTCCGGCAAGCCGCACATCGGCAATACCTACGAAATAATTTTAACCGACGCCATCGCGCGTTTCAAGCGCATGCAGGGGCGCGACGTTTTCTTTATGACGGGCACCGACGAGCACGGCCAGAAGATAGAGCTGAAGGCCGCCGAAAAGGGTGTGAGCCCCAAGGCCTTCGTCGACGGGGTTGCCGCGCAGATAAAGGATATATGGTCGCTCATGGGAGTGCAATACGATAAATTTATCCGCACTACCGACGATTATCACGAGCGCACAGTTCAGCATATATTCAAAAAATTTGTAGAGCAGGGCGATATTTACAAGAGCGAGTACGAGGGGCTGTACTGCACCCCCTGCGAGAGCTTCTGGACGGAGAGCCAGCTTGTAAACGGCCGTTGCCCCGACTGCGGCAGAGAGGTAAAGCCCGCGAGGGAAGAGGCCTACTTCTTTAAAATGGGCAAGTATGCCCAAAGGCTTGTAAAGCATATATGCACCCACCCCGAATTTATCACCCCCGTTTCGCGCAAGCATGAGATGCTCAACAACTTCCTGCTCGCCGACGAATTTATAGGCAAGTCGGACGAGGAACTTGCCGCCGCGGCAGACGACGGGACTTTAAAGACAAAACTCCAGGATTTGTGCGTTTCGCGTACGTCGTTCAAGTGGGGCATCCCCGTAGATTTTGACAGCCGACATGTAGTCTATGTCTGGCTGGACGCCCTTGCAAACTATATCACGGGCATAGGGTACGATGTCGATAACTCTTCCGCACAGTTCAAAAAACTCTGGCCTGCCGACGTTCACGTAGTCGGCAAAGATATCGTAAGGTTCCACACAATATATTGGCCCATCTTTTTAATGGCGCTCGGCCTTCCCCTTCCCAAGCAGATTTTCGGCCACCCCTGGCTGTTGCAGGGAGGCGATAAAATGTCGAAGTCAAAGGGCAATGTGCTCTATGCCGACGACCTTGCAAGCATTTTCGGCAAAGACGCCGTGCGCTACTTCGTCCTGCATGAAATGCCCTTCGACCAGGACGGCACAATAACATGGGAGCTGGTGTGCGAGAGGGTGAATTCCGACCTCGCAAACGTATTGGGCAACCTCGTAAAGCGAACGGTATCCATGACCAACCAGTATTTCGGCGGCGTTGCCAAAAATACGGGTGCGGAAGAAGACCCCGACGCCGATTTCAGAAGTGTAATAGCGTCAACTTATGCAAATGTTGCGGCAAAGATGGATGAATTCAGAATAGCCGACGCTCTCGATGAGCTTTGGACGCTATTCCGCCGCGCGAACAAATACATCGACGAAACCACCCCCTGGCTTCTCGCAAAGCAGGAGGATAAGAAGGACAGGCTTTCTCAGGTCCTGTACAACCTCGTCTGCTCGCTCGACGTCGGCGCAAATATCTTAAGGGCTTTCATGCCCGAAACGGCGGAAACTATACTCGCCGAAATCGGCGGCATATCGCGCAACCTTTTCGAACTCTCCCTGCCCGCGCAGTATACCGTAACAGGCGAGCCTAAAACGCTGTTTGCGCGCATAAAGTTCGAGGATATCAAACCTCAGATAGAAAACATAATGGCGGCGCAGCGCGCGGAGACCGCCCCTGTACAGCAGGAGGAAGTGCCACAGATAACCATCGACGACTTTGCTAAGGTGAGAATGGTGGTTGGCAAGGTGGTTGCGTGCGAGCCTGTAAAAAAGAGTAAGCTGTTGCATGAAACTGTCGATATCGGCGGGAAGACCATATCCGTTTTGAGCGGCATAGCCAAGCACTACACCGCCGAAGAGATGGTGGGCAAAAAGGTTATTGTCGTCACCAATCTTCCCCCGCGCGAGATGAAGGGCCTGCTCTCCGAGGGCATGATAGTGTGCGCAGAGTCACCCGACGGCACACTCTCTGTAGTATCCCCCGAAAAGGATGTTCCCGCAGGGAGCGTGCTCTCGTGAGCATGGTTTTAACTCCCGTCGACGTAGGTTTCATCGACGTGCATTGCCACTTAACGGGCGGCGAATACGGCGATTTATGCGACCTTGTATCAAAAATACAGGCCGCAGGAGTAAAAAAGGTTATCACCGCGGGGTTCGATATTACCTCTTCCGAGGCGGGCGCCGCCCTTTCGGAACAGTTTGACTGCGTGTATTTCACCGCAGGTTTTCACCCCACGGAGTTGCATAAATACAGGGAAGGAGACCTCGATAAAATTGCAGCTCTGCTCTCGCACCCAAAGTGCGTGGCTCTCGGCGAAATAGGACTGGACTATCATTATGAGAATACAGACAAGCCCCTTCAGCACGAGCTCTTCGCGCGCCAGCTTGCACTTGCAGATAAATTCTGCATGCCCGTGCAGATACACAGCCGCGACTGTGCGGAGGATATGTACAATTTTTTAAGCGACAACGCGCGCATTCTTGCTCACGGCGCGCTCCTTCATTGCTATTCGCACTCGCCGGAGCTGGCGAGGGAATTCAGCAAACTGGGTATAAGCTTTTCATTCGGCGGCACTTCCACGTGGAAGGGCAGCAAGCGCGCAAAAAAGAGCATTGCAGCTCTCCCTGCGGAGAGGCTTTTAACCGAAACCGACAGCCCCTATCTGCCGCCTGCAAGCCTCTACGGTTCCTTCCCCAATACCCCCGCAAGCATACCTGAAATCGCCGCAAATATGGCGGAGCTCAAGGGTATGCCAATCGAAGAACTGGAATACATGGTGTGGTATAATGCGCACGCGCTATTTCCAAAGCTTTCTCAGGCGATATAAACTTCGCATCTCATTGTCGCGCTTAAAGGTTCTGCTCGGTCACTTACCTCAAAGTAAGCTCCCTCACAGCGCCGCGCTTGCGGCTTTGTAACTTTGCAATTAAAAATTAACGCCGCAAAAACTTTGAAGGCTTTCGCGGCGTTTTCATTTGTGAGGTAAGGCAAATCAGGGCAAACCTGCCTTACGCAATTAATATGTGCACGCCGCAGGTCGTTATGCGGCGCACCCAAAGGTAATTTATGGAAGAGAACAAAGTGGGCGAGGTTCTTATCTCGCAGGGCTTCAGGTTCAAAAAACAGTTTGGACAGAACTTTATAACGGACTCGAATCTCCTTTCCTCGATAGTTGACGGCGCAGGTGCCGATAGCGGGAGTACCGTGGTGGAGATAGGCTGCGGAGCCGGTACATTGACAAAGGCTATCGCCAAAAAGGCAAAGCGCGTGGTCGCATTTGAAATTGACAAGGAACTTGCGCCCGTGCTCTCGGTCACGCTTGCCGGAGTTGAAAATGCCGAGGTCATATTCCGCGACTTTATGCGCGTGGACATGCGCGCATTCGAGAGGGATATGCCGCCCTATATCGTCATCGCTAACCTTCCCTATTATATAACAACGCCGCTCGTCATGCAGTTTATCGAACATTCAAAAAAGTGCCGCTCTCTCACAGTAATGGTGCAGGAGGAGGTGGCGGAGCGTTTTTGCGCGCGGGCGGGTTCGCCTGAATACGGCGCCGTCACGGCAGGGATAGCTCTCCGCGGAGTTTGCAAAATAATAAAGCGCGTGCCCCGCACCATGTTCCACCCCAGGCCAAATGTTGACAGCGCCGTCGTAAAAATCGACATAAAGGAGGACAACGTCCCCGTGAAGGATGCGGCCATGTACAAAAAAGTGGTGCGCGCCGCCTTTGCCTCGCGCAGAAAGACGCTGGAGAACAATCTCATGCAGACATTTAAAATAGACCGGGAAGCGGCGGGAGCCGCTCTCGCCGCCTGCGGGCATGAACGGCTCGTGCGCGGCGAAGAGCTTACGCCTTCCGAGTTCGCCGCCCTCGCCGATTATTTTTGTGAAAACGGTATAGAATAAATAAACGGCTGCGGCGCGGAAAAATTTTCTGCGCCGCAGCCGTTTGCTTTGCCGCCCGCTAAAATAATACAAATTTTTTGCCGCCCGCATTGTTCTATGCCGCAGTCCGAACGCATAAATTAGGGTATACAAACCAAATCGGAGGCAGAATAATGAATCAGGAACTTGAATACGCGCAGATGCTCGAAGTTCCCGTGAGCACGGTGAGCGTCGTAAAAAAGAAGCCGATATTCAAAAAGAAAGAGAATAAGGACGACGAAGCTTTAAAGGAGCAGGTTGTCGACAGCGTTAACGAGCGCATGGGCGACTATGTATATGCCGAGGATTTATCCGTTCCTCCCAAGCCTAAAAAGAGCGCGTTTGCCGCCACTCTTTCCGATAAATCGGGCAAAATTTTAGTTATTGAGGTGGTGGCGGCCTGCCTTCTGGCAATAGGAATATTCCTCACAAACGTATTTATGCCGAACAGCGCCATAAATTCCTTTATCGTCGGGTTAACTTCTGAGGAAGTTGCCGAGGCGGCATATACCGAATTTGAACTCTATCCCGTCATTTCCGACCTCTCCGACGCAGAAGTTACGGTATCGGATAGCGGTGTTATAACTTTTACGGGCGAGGGCGCCGTTTATCCGGTGGCCGACGGCTCTGTAGCTTCGGTGACGCAGGGCTCCGACGGTACATATTCGGTTGAAATTGCGCATACGTCTGTATTCCGCAGCATAATAGGCGGCCTTACAAATGTGTATTATTCGGCGGGAACGGAAGTCGCCGGCAATATCCCCGTTGGCTATTCAGACGGCTCGGCCCAGGTTTCTGTATCTATGTATAACGACGGCGAGCTTTTAAACTGCTATACCCTCACGGGCGCGCTTCCCGTATGGAATACGTCAACGGGCGTTCAGTCGTGAAAATAAGCATACATCCGCTGTTTTTTGCAACCGGCTTAGCTACGGCGATTTTCGGCGGATTGCCCGTATTCATAATATACACCCTGACCGCGCTTGCACATGAGTGCGGTCATATTTTTTGCGCGAGAAATATGGGCTTTTCGTGTGAAAGGGTAAAACTCATGCCGTATGGCGCCGCAGCCGAGTGTGAAATAGATGGAATAACCCCCGCCGACGAAATAAAGCTGTCGATTTCAGGCCCGTTAGTTAACGCCGCAATATGCATCTTCCTTGCGGGGCTGTGGTGGTTTTTCCCGATAACCTATGCCTTTACCGATACGGTCATGGCGGCAAACGCAGTCACATTTATAATAAACGTCCTGCCTGCCTATCCTTTGGACGGAGGCAGGGTGGCGCGCTGCCTTCTGGAAAAAATAGTGCCGCCCAAAGCGGCAAACATAGCGCTCAGAGGCGTGACGGTTATACTTGCTCTCGGTATAGCAAGTCTGTTTTTCTTTACGGATATGGGCGTAAACTGCATAACGTTCGGCGCATTCCTGCTGTGCTCCGCCTTTTCCAAACCGCCTGTCGCATGCAAAATAAATTTTGCCGAAAATAAAAAGCTTAAGCGCGGTTTGGAGGTGAAATATATTCTTGCCGATACTTCCCTTACATACCGCCGTGCAGTGCGCTTTTTAGACGACAGAAAGTATGTCATTTTCAGGACTTGCGAAGGAGAGGAGGTCACTCAGGACGAACTTATTTCAGACTTTGGAAAGAGGGACATTTATGATAAAGTTTTTTCGGGTGACGGCGGGGACTGTTGCGGCGGCGAAGCCGATTACGGCGATATGCCGGGCGGTTTGCCCGCCGCAGATGAGGATGCGCAGACCATGTATTAAAAAAAAGCGGCAAAGTTGCCGCCTTTATCTCTGTAAAAAGCTCTTATTGAAAATATCTCCGTCGATATTTTTATCAAGCGCACACGCGGCGGCCTTCACCCCGAGTTCCACGCCGCGTTCAAAGGCTTTAAAGACTTGCGAATAGTCGCAGTCAAGCTCGAATTGCTGTTTTTTCGTTTTGAACTGCCTCAGTGAATATGAAAAGTGCCGCTTCAGGCAGTTTGCTGTGCCTGCCGCCGTGATGTAAGGCAACAGTTTTTTTACGCTGTCGCATACTGCAAAAGTGCAGTCGAGCACCTTGTCTTTCGGCAGGACCATGCGTCTTATGCCGCACCTGCGGCTTACATACAGCCCTAAATCGCGCTCGTATCTCTGGTGCAGAAAGGCGCCCTTGTGCGTCTCTTCATAGGCATATACAAAGGGGTGTACGGTGCAGTCGAGCGCGTAGTGCGTTGCCCATCCGGCGCAGTAGGCGGCGTTTCCGTCTGCAAGCTTTTCAAACAGTTCGCAGGGCGCCATCCGGTGCAGCATTCTGCCCGCATTGTGCCTGTAACTCAAACCGTAAAAAAAGAACACTTCGCCGCCCTGTGCGCCAAGCATGTAAAGCGTTTTGTTGCCGGCGAGTATCCTTTTGTGTTCTTCGTCAAGCCGCTCATATATCAGCTCCGCGGCAATGCAGTGCGTAAAGTAATCAGGCATGCAAAATCTCCCGAAATATTATGCCCATATCGGGCAGGAATAATGCCCTATAAATTTTCTCTTTTGGCGTAGAACAGATACTGCTGCATGTATCCCGCATCTTTGCCGAACAGATTGCAGAAGTAAAAGTTTATCTTGTTCCTGTCTTTAAGCGTTCCGCCGAAGTCCTCGCGGTACAGCTTTTCTATCCATGTGTCAACGGGGAAACATTCTCTTCTGGCAAAGCCGAACAGGCTTATGCAGTCGGCAACTTTCGGCCCTATTCCGGTATATGTCAGAAGTTCCTTTTTTAGTTCCGCCGTTGGCAGAGCGAACAGTTTTTCTATGCCCTCGGCGGCAATGCGCGCCGAAGTTTTTGCAAGGTATTCGTCACGGTAGCCTGCTCCTATATTCTTATAGAAGGGGGCTCCTGCCGCCGCAAGAGCGGCGGAGGAGGGGAAGGCGCTGTATTTTTCTCCTCCGAATTCGCTCTCATCGCCAAGCGCACGGCATATCCGCTCTATAATTCCCTTAATTCTCGGGATATTGTTGTTCTGTGAAATTATAAAGGAGTAAATCATCTCCTCGGCGCTTTGGTTTAAAAGCCTCAATCCTGCACCCAGTTCCGCTCCGCGTGTCAAAAGCGGCACGTTATAGCTCTTTGCCTTATCGTTAATTTCGGCATAGTCCCGTCCCAAATCAAAAAAATTGTAAAAATATTCGCCGTCGTCGCACTCTATGTATGTTGTGTTTCCGCGCGTGTAAACGTAGCACGCCTTGTCGGCGGAATACACTCTGTATCCCTCGCCGTAAGGCGTAAAGCGGAAAATCTGTCCGCACTCCAAGGTATCGCGCGGGGAAAAATAGTGTGCGTCGTAATCGATAGTCATTGCGTATTTCTCCTGTGTGTTTAACACGGGCGCTTTGCTTTAAGCAAAAGCACAGCGCTCCGCTCAAGCTATGAAAATTTTAACACCCTGCCGCGCGTTTGTCAACGCGCGGCAGGGTGCCGCTTTAAACTTATATGCAGTATATAATTTCAATCCGCCCGTCTGCACTCATTTTACCTGCATTCAGCGGGGGGTATTTTACCTGCCTATAATCTGTTCATCTGAAGGCGCGGTTATCGTAAACTGTTCGTACGATAGGTTGAACTGCATGCTTACATTTGCTTTTTCATTGTCGGTGTAGGTAGTGCCGTCATACCGTGTATCCACCGTTGTTATATCGTAATTAGTAGCTGTGCTTACCGAGATTATTCTGCCTTCACTGTCTGATTGAAGCTCAAGTTTTGCAGTGCTGCCGTCGGCTATGGATATTGCTGAAAGGGAACGCTGTATTTCGCCGGGCTCTGTGTCCGTGACCATCTCCAGAGCTTCGAGCAGCGAAACTGAGTTTTCCTGCAAGGCGAACTGTCTGAACGAAGCAAACATTTCCTCGCCGTAGCCCGTTTCGTCGTAAATCATATCTAACAGTCCCGTAACCCTGAACGAGCCGAGCGTGCGCACGATATATGAATATACGCTGTCGTCCGGCTTTGGCGGCGCAAGCAGCGACTTGATTGTATCGTCGCCAAACCTGTTCAGCAGATTGAATACGGCGTTTGCCGGGTGCTCTGCCCATTCCATAACAAATGTGGAGTTAAAGTATTCACTGAATTCACGGTTTGTATACATCAGCCGCGAAGATATATTTGATATTGCCAGCAACAACATTATCCCGTCGCTGAAAACCGTTTCAGTGCTTAAATCATAGTTTTTAACTGTCTCTTCAAGTTTGGCGGTAAAGTCGGTAAGCGTTATGTAATCGTCGAAAAGTTCATTTATCGTTTCGGCATGTTCGTGCGTCATTATGGTGTCGAGCTTGTCGATAAGTGCTTTTACGCTGTCTAAACATTCGCCCATGTTTACTTCCAGCGTAAGAAGCTTTCCTCCGTCCGAGTTCTCCGCAGAGACGGTTATGCCCGAAATGCCTAACCTGTCGGAATTATCTGCCAGCTCGGCGGCAAGTACGGCCATGTCGGCATAAGCCGCGATTTCCGCTCTAGTCTGATAACCTAAATAATAATCGTTGCGGCGTGTATACAGCGGCGTTTCTAATATGCTTTCTCTGTTTTGTGAAGAGTAATATACTCCGTCTTTGAATATGTCGCTCGAATATGTTCCGTCTGTAACTGTTGATATGCTCATATCGACGCCGTATTCGTCGTTTTCTGCTATCATCAAAGCGGCATTAATTGTACTGTTATAACTGTCTGTATATTCCTCGCCGTAATAACTGTCTGAGGATTCCACGTCGGCTGTGCCGTTGAAATTTATGGTAATGTATTCCTGTGCCAATGAATTTTCAATGTACTGCGAAACGAGGGCGGCAATATCTTCGCCGTCATCGGAGCCGCTGTTATTGTTTTCATTTTGTTCGTTCCGGTTTTCTTCATCTTCTGCATCGTTGCAGGCAGGAAGGGCAAACACAAGGCAAATTGCCATTGCCATCGCAAGCAGCAGAGCAAGCAGTTTTTTCTTCATTATAATTTCCTCCAAATTATTTTTGCAGATACTGTATTTTAAGTATGTCGCAGTCCGAATAAAATCGCAAGAAAGAATGCGCTATTTATAAAAATTTTTATAAACGGATATTTTCAGGTAACTTTGAATTGCTTAGCCTTGGCTTACATAAATAAAATATTTTTTAACGCAGATAATAATGGTATGCAATTAAGTCAGAGCATAAAAAAGATAAAGGATGTGCTCGTCTCAGCCGACGTAATAACGTATGAATTTTCTTCAGCCGCGGGCAAAAAATTTGCCCTTATATATGTTGACGGACTTGTGGAAAAGCCGCAGCTCGGCGAACTTGTGGTCAAGCCCCTTTCAGGCGCAAAGGCCGGCGCTACCGCCGCCGACGTCCGCGCCGTTCTCGCCTCGCCCGAGGTAAAGGAGGGGGAGGACTTTTCCATGGCCGTAGAGGAGATATCATACGGCAGCGCCGCGCTTTTAATCGACGGGGAGAGCACTTTTTTTATAATAGGTCTTACAAAACCCCCGGGCAGAGCTGTTGCCGAACCGCCAACGCAGATTGCCGTAAAGGGCCCCCGCGAGGGGTTCACCGAGGATATTAAGGTCAACTGCGCTCTCGTGCGCAAGCGTTTGAAGTCGCCCGATTTGCGGCTGGATACCATCCGTACAGGCAAACGGTCGGATACTGCCGTCACAATATGCTATCTTGCAGATGTGTGCAATCCTGAACTTCCTGAAAAAATAAAGTCGCAGATAGAATCTCACGAAATAGATGTCATAGCCGATTCGTCATATATAGGCCGTTTTATTTCGTCGCGCCCGCGCTCGCTGTTCAAGCGCAGCGCCACCTGTGAAAAGCCTGATATATTCTGCGCAAAAATTTCCGAAGGCAGGGTGGGCATACTTATCGACGGCTCGCCGATTGCTCTCACTGTGCCGTATATGCTAATCGAAGATTTTCAGTCCTCGGAGGACTACTTCGTGTCCTCTTACCGTGCCACGATACTGCGTGCGCTGCGTGCGGTAGCCGTTGCGGTGGGCATACTTCTGCCCGCAACCTATGTGGCGGCGCAGCTGTTCAAACTCCAGCTCATACCGTTTAAACTGCTTTTGAATATTTCAAGCTCGGTGTCGGGGCTGCCGCTGTCGCCGAGCGTGGAGATGTTTTTAACGCTCTTTGTGCTGGAAGTTTTAAATGAGGCTTCGATACGCATGCCCAAATATGTCGGCCTTGCAATATCCATCGTCGGCGCGCTCGTCCTTGGCGAAACCGCAGTCACCGCCGGCATAGTTTCGACTCCCGCGATAATAATAGTTGCGTTTTCGGCTATATGCCTGTATGTTGTGCCCGACCTTATGGAGACGACCGCCACATTGCGCTGGATATTTCTTATAATCGGCGGCAGTGTGGGAACCTTCGGGCTTGTGCTGTTCATAGCTTTTCTTCTGTGCTATCTTGTCACCGAACAGGCGTACGGAGTGCCGTTCATGGCGCCGTTTTCACCAAATATACTGCACGATATGGGCGACGGATTTTTGAAGCGCGACATGTTCTCGCTCTCAACCCGCCCCGAGTCGCTTAAGAGCGCAAACAAGGTGCGCCTTAAAAGCAACGTAAAGGGGGACAAAGAATGAAAGAGCAGCTCAAAACGCGTCAGGTATGCTTTATAATGTCTGCATATACTGCGGCAGGCAAACTGTTAATGATGCCGGCAGTGCTCTCTTATTACTGCGACGGCAATCTGTGGTTGCCCGCACTCATTGCCTTTGCATTGCAGACGGCCGCGGTATGGGCGGTTTCCTATGCTTCGTCAAAGACAGACAAAACGGTGTTTGCGCTGATTGAGGATACCTTCGGACAAGTTGTTTCAAAAATATTCTGCTGGCTGTTCGCCGCTTTTTTCGCCCTTTCGGCACTTTTGCCCATGCTCGAGCAAAAGTTGTTCGTACAGTCGATTTTTTACGATACCATTCCTTCGCTCATAACGTTTCTGCCCTTTTTTATATTTTCCGTCTATGTCGGGGCAAAGGGCATAAAGAA
Source organism: uncultured Clostridia bacterium (assembly GCA_944368155.1). Taxonomy (GTDB): domain Bacteria; phylum Bacillota; class Clostridia; order Christensenellales; family Borkfalkiaceae; genus Coproplasma. Next base: position 170,108 of record CALVWW010000003.1, on the reverse strand, counting down.
TGCGGGCAGAGTGGCGGATATTGTTCTCCCCGTTCTGGCTGTTGCGCTCATTGCGCTGCTTATCATGTCGGCGGGCGAGAGCAATCTCGGCTGGCTGTTGCCGGTGCTCAGGACAACGCCGTTTTCGGGTATGGTCTCAGGCGTTCGGTTTTCGCTCTACAATTTCACCGACGGCGCCGTTATGCTCATGCTCATGGGCAGGTTCAGATATAGAAAGGGCGACAGCTTAAAAATCACTCTGTCGTATGCCGTCTCTGCGCTCGTCGTCGTGCTGTTTTTAGTGCTGTTCTACAGCATATTTTCGGTGCTTTCACCAGACCAGTATTTCGCAATCAGTAAAATAGCCGTTTTCTTCTCCGCACTTTCGCTTGTGGGCAGGGTAGACCTTGTCGCCGTATATGCGGTGGAAGTATGCATGCTGTTTGCGCTTGTGCTTTATATCCAGCTTTCTGTCACGTGCATTTGCGGCGCCCTGGATAAAGAACAGACCGAGGGCAGGAACGTCCGTCCGGCCGCCGCAATCGCCTCGCTTGCGGTAAACGCAATACTTCTTCTCTGCGTCATTCTTCTGAATAACAGTTATCTGGTCGTTCAGCAGTTCTTCGGCGGTTATCTGTGGGCGGTATTTCTTGTTTTTGCCTTCCTTCTGCCGCCTCTCGTATGGGTACTGAAAAAGAAAAATCGCGGCTGACTTGCCGCTTGTATAATCTGCGCTTTTATGCTGCTCAGCAAACTTATTCCCGCTTTTGCGGCGGGAAATACATATAACGGGGGTGTACCATGCAAAAGGCCTCGCGCATGCAGGTTGTTGCGCGCATAATATTCCTGATAATAATAGCGGCAATGTTGTTCCTGTTTTTTTCAAACGACTTCGGCCTGGTCGATATCCATAAGGCTTCAATCGTAGTGGCGGTGGGGGTAGACGTTTCCGACGACGGCTATGCCGTAACTGCGCAGGCCGCCATTCCCACCCCGGCGCAGGGCGAGGGAAGCGCCGCTTATACTCAGGTAACGGGCAACGGCGCCACCGTTGCCGACGCTGTGGACGATATAAACGCGAAGACCGGCTTCTACCCCAAACTTGCGTTCTGCAATCTGGTAGTGCTCGGCGAAGCCTGTGCGGAGAGAGATTTGTTTACCGTACTCGACTATTTCTATCGCAACGATTACGTCCCCCTCACCGCACTCGTGGGCATGTGCCGCGGCACGGCGAAGGAACTTCTCGGCATGCAGCCGGCCGACGGCGGCATGTCGTCTTCGGCAATTCAGCGCGCCATGAGCGAGGAACTTAAAAATTCGGCCAACGCCTCTACCGTCAATCTCAAGTTGCTCGCCCAGGACGCAGGTTCACCCTCGGCAAGCGCCTATATGCCCTTTATTGAATTCACTCAGAGCGGCAGCGGCGGTTCGACAACAGCCTCCTCAGGAGGTTCAAAAAGTTCGGGCGGCTCCTCAGGCGGTTCGGGCAAGAGCAGTGAAAAGTCTGTCGAGTTCACATGTCTCACCACGGCGGCTTTTACGGGCGGTAAATTTATAGGCGTGCTTACAGAGGACCAGGCATTTGCGCTCAATTTAGTGCGGAGCAATATACGCCTCGCTGTGGTCAACGCCGAGTTTGACGGTAAAAATTATACGGTAGGGCTCAAAAACAATTCTTGTGCCCTTCGGATAGCGGTGGAGGGCGGAGTGCCGGTGCTCAGAATAAAATACCGCGCGCTTGCAAATGTTCAGTCGTCAGAAAGCCGTCCCGCGGCCGAAGGCAGCGCAAATTCGCACCTCGTTTCAGGCGGAGTGCTGAAGGCCGTCGCCGATACTGTAGAAGGACGAATGAACTCGCTCATAGATTTTTGTGTTGAAAGCGGATGCGACCTTGTCAGCGCCGAAAAACTTCTTTATCAAAGGTTCTATGATGAATACCAGAGCTTTAAGGGGCGCGTGCTTCAGTCTTTAAAAGTTGAATACGATATAAAAGTAGAAAGTGTACGTTGAATGCAAAATATGAAAAGAAAACAATTCAAATTATGTCAAATTTATAAATATAACTGTGCATATCATAAAAATCAGGCTGGCGGCGCATTGATGCGCCGCCAGCCATGCTTTCTGTGCATTGTTGCACAAAAATTCCGCATATTAAGTTTTTTCTTGTTTCTCCGCGGCGGTTTCGCCGTCCTGTACGGTCGTTTCTTCGCCTAAAAGCCCGTTTGCTGCACGGCAGGCAAGTTCGGCAATAAGCCTGGCCTGCGCCGCGGTTACTCCGTCGGCGGCATATTCTGCAACGAGTTCAGCCGCCCCGTCGATAAATTCATCCCCGCTTTGGCTTGCTTTCAGTTCGATGATTTTTTTCGCGCAGTCGTTCGCCTTTCCGCTTTTTACCCAGCCTTTCAATATCAGGGCTATCGTATCTTCCGCGCTCGTGCCCGAACCGCCGTCGAAAAACCTGTCGACGGCCGCGCACAGGAGCACGGTCAGCGTTCCTACCGAAAGTCCGTGTTCGATTGCCGAAGAGGCGTTATCGATAAAGAACAGCGCGTTTTTCATGCGTATACTTTCGTATACGATATACATGACCGTGCCTGCGGCATAAATTATTGCGGTGACTATCTTCGGTTTGTTTTTAAGCAGAGTGCGCTTTAAAAGTTCGGCAAGCGCCGCGTTTGCCACGGTGAGAAGAATTACGTCCAGCCCGTACAGGGCAATGACTTCGCTGAGAGTCATAATACGTTCCTGCCTCCTTTAACGGGGGAACATATTTTCTGCCTCGCGCATAGCCCCGCGCATTATAGCGCGCCGACGCAGTATACGGCGTATTGCGTATTCAGTTATCGTGTCTCCCCCTTTTTTCTGTATTTTTTCACCCGACGGCTTATTATAATCACAAATGTACCCGAAAAAACATGAGAGGACAAAATAAAGTCCAACTAAATTTTACATTTTTTCACACAAAAGGGTTGACAGCTTTTTTAAAGTTTAAGGCGGCCTGCGTTTTGTTTGCAAAATGCAAGCCGCCTGTGTTAAAATTAATGGCATGAGAATGCACAGAAAAGACAATTTAGACGCCCGTCTCGCCGCCTGCGGCGATATTATGACGGGGGCTGATTTAACGGAAAAGAACATGAAGAAGGCTGCCGGGATGAAGGCTTACCTCGATTTTGCGGCGCTTTTTAACAACAATAACCCCGTTCACCTTGAAATAGGCTGCGGCAAAGGCGGTTTTGTATGCGGCATGGCAAGGCTGCATCCCGACATTAATTTTGTTGCGGTGGAGAAGGTTTCAAACGTAATTATTACCGCCTGCGAGGCTGCAAAAGCTCAGGAGCTTAAAAACGTGCACTTCATCAACTGTCCCGCCGAAGTCCTGCCCCGCTACATAAAAGACGGCATAGTATCCCGCATCTATCTGAATTTTTCCGACCCTCTTCCAAAGCTCGGCTATGCCGCCCAGCGCCTGACTAATCCGCGATTTCTCGCTCTGTACAGCGCGTTGCTGAAGGCCGGGAGCGAGCTTTGGCAAAAGACAGACAACGAGGACTTTTTTAACTATTCCCTCGAAAGTTTCAAAGAGTGCGGCTGGTTAATAAAGGAAGTATGCCGCGACCTGGCCGCCTTCCCATTTGAGGGCAACGTCGTCACCGAGCACGAGCAAAAATTTATGGACGAGGGCAAAAAAATATTCCGCGCGGTCGTTTGTCCTCCGCTCGAATAAAGCTTTAAATGCTGATTGCCCCGCATATATGCCCCAGCGAACGCGTTTGCAGTCAAATAAAGCAGTGCGCCGCCGCACAAAACCTGTGCGGCGGCGCACTGCTTTATTTGTAAAATCCATAAAAATTATTTTGCAAGCAGCGTGAATATCGCCTTCACGGCATGCAGTCTGTTTTCGCCCTGGTCGTAAACGATGCTGTGCTTGCCGTCGATAACGTCGGTGGTTACCTCCAGCCCGCGCGTCGCGGGGAGGGGATGCATGAATACCGAGTTGTGCATGGAGTAAGACATCAGCCCGGCGTCCACTCGGTAGGGCGCCAGCGCCTCTTTCTCCTCCTCGGTGATTGCCGTGTGGTAGCGGTAGGCGTTGGTATATACGACGTCTGCGTCGCGTGCGGCCTCAATGGGGTTGTCTGTAAAATATATCTTGCCCATCTGCTCGGCGGCCTCCACATTTTCGCGTTTCATGCCGTAGCGGGCGGGGCTGGCAACCGAAACATCCATACCGCATTTTACCGCGCCTATGACGAAGGAAGACGTCACAGCCGTCGCCTTGCCTATAACCGACAGCTTTACGCCGGCAAGTTCACCCTTTTTCTCCCATATAGTGAACAGGTCCGAGATAGCCTGAATGGGCGCGCAGTCTTCGTTGTGCGAATTGATTATGGGCATTGAAGATATTGCGGTAAAGTCGTTTAAAAGTTTTTTGTTTATCCCGCGCGTAACCAGCGCGCCTACGCCGTAGCGCGAAATGACGTTAACTATATCCTTGATATTTTCGCCTGCGCGCATATCCCTGTCGCTGTACGGCAAATCTACGCAGCTGCCGCCCAGCTGGTGTGCGCCTATCTCTATTGCCGAGCGCGTGCGCAGCGATGTGTCGGCAAACAGCATGGCAACGGTGGTGCCGCGCAGAATATTGGTTTCTTCGTGCGCTTCAAATTTCCTCTTTAACGCCTTTGTAGCGTACAGATATTCAAAAATTTCCTCAGTGGTATAGTCCGAAAGGCCGATAAGATGCTTTTTTTCGAGTATGTACGAGGGTGAATAGCGGTTTATATCCATAAATTTCTTCCTTGAATTTAAGCGCATTCGGCGCCTGTATAGTTAGAGTATAACACACGCCGCAATAAATTTCAACTGTAAATTTTTGTTTATGCGGATGCTTTTGCCTCGCCTAATCTGTATGCAGGTTCTGCTTTTCGGCCGTGCGGCTTTCAGCGGCGCGGCGCGAAAATTTGCAGCCGCAGTAATTCTGGCGGTAAAGCGAGTGTTCGCGCGCCAGTTCGCAGCTGCGCAGATAGCCGCCCCTCTTTTTGAAGTCGGAGTAGAGCCACTTTACATTTTTGCCTTCCGCAAGTTTTTCACCTATGGTGTTCAGCACCCGCGAACTTTTCTGCGGGCTTATCGTGAGAGTGGTGGCAAAGTATTCGAAGCCGCCTTTTTCAGCTTCTTCAGCCGTGCGCGCAAGCCTCAGCTCATAGCATTTAAGGCACCTTGCGCCGCCCTCGGGCGCGTCCTCAAGTCCCGCGGCGGCCGCATAAAACTTTTCGGCCTCGTGGTCGCAGTCCAAAATTTTTGCCCAGCCCGTCTCTTCAATAAAACGCGTCTGTTCACTCTTGCGCAGAAAATATTCTGTATCTTCGATATTCGGGTTGTAGTAAAATACCGTTATTTCAAAGTAATCTTTCAGCCGCTCGAGGCAGGCGGAGGAGCACGGCGCGCAACAGCTGTGCAGCAAAAGTTTCGGCTTTCTTCCGTCCAGCGCTTCAATCTCTCTCTGCATTAATTTGTCGTAGTCGACCTTGTTCATGCCTCAATTATAGCGCCAAATAAAGCAAAAAGCAATGCATTGATTTGCATAGCGCCCCTTTTTTTGCGCGCGTGCAAAAAAAGGGGCGTGTTTTAATTGAAAAGGTGTGTGTTTTGTGCTATTATATAAAAAATAAAATCAAAAAAACGGGGCAGATTGTCCCTTTGATACGGGGTGCTTTAATGGCAAATCTCAAACTCGCCGGCGTGAGCAAGATATATCCATCCGGCAAAATGGCTCTTTTCAACGTCAATTTAACTTCGCCCGACGGTGAATTTATCGTCGTTGCGGGCGGCGCTTCCTGCGGCAAATCTACCCTTCTGCGCATAATAGCGGGGCTGGAGGAGGCCACTACGGGCGATATTTATATCGGCGATAAAATGGTCAACGACGTCGACCCAAAAGAGCGCGACGTTGCAATGGTTTTCGGTTCCAACACACTCTATCCGTCCTTGACCGTTGCCGACAATATGGCTTTCGGCCTCAAGATGCGCAACGTGCCCACGGCGGTGGTAAACCAGCGAGTGAAGGTTGCGGCGGAAATACTCGGACTTACAGACGTATTGTACCGCAAGCCCAAAGCGCTCACATCCTCGCAGCGCCTTCTGGCTACTTACGGCAGGGCCATGGTAAGGGAGCCGAAAATCTATCTCCTTGACGACCCTCTTTCCGGTCTGGACGAAAAGCTGCGCGACCAGATGCGCAGCGTACTGATAAACCTTCAGGCGCGGGTTAAGGGAACTTTTATACTTGCCACAAAAAATATCTCCGACGCCATGAGCATGGCAACTAAGCTGGTCATTCTGAAAGAGGGCTTTGTTCAGCAGATAGATTCGCCCCGCAACCTGTACGACTACCCTGCAAACGCCTATGTGGGCTTCTTTGTGGGCAGCCCCACAATGAATCTCGTTCAGCATGTAACAATCGAGCGCGATTCCGACGGAACGGTGTATTGTCTTTTCGACGATAAAAAGCTCGCGGTGCCTCAGAACATTGTCGACCGCTGGCCGACAGTCGGCGAATATGCGGGAACCGGCAGGCAGGTTACTTTGGGCATTCGTCCCGAAGATATTGCAGTTGATGCCGCCTCGCCTCAGGTCGAGGGAACGGTGTGCGGCGCCGATACTGTCGACGGCAGGGGACTCGGCGAGATAGATATCTCCAAAAACGTCAGCCTCACTGTGTTTTTAGAGAAGGCCGTTAAGGGTGAATCTCATACGCTTACGATTGATTTGACTCATCTCTATGTGTTCGACGGAGAGACCCAGCTCACCGTGCTCACGCGTGACGGGGGCTATATCGCCGACGAGAGGAATACAGATGCAGATTTCATGCCCCTCACTAAGGCGGAGACAGAGGAGAGAATTAAGCAGTTTTCTCCCCCTGAAAAGTCTGCCAAAAACAAAAAGCGCCGATAAACTTCATATAAACTTCGCATAGCATTGTTGCGCTGCGGCTCGTCGAAACACGCAGTAACAGATAGGCAGCAAAGTAAACTTTTCTGCCGTATCCGTTTAGCGGTTTCTCCTCTTCCCGAAAAATTTTTGCTTTGAAAACCTGTTTTGGGAACCCTGTTGGGTCATTTACGCTTTAGTACGCTCCTTCAAGTTTTTCTCGCGCGCCGCGCTCTGTTCGTTTCTATAAAGTTTTTTATCGGTGAGTGCTGCGGGATTTCCGGCTTTCATCTGCAACCCCTTATCGAGTATATAAAATAAGGTCAGTAATCAATGCCGCGGCATCCGCGGCATTGCTTTTTAATTTGCCGTTTAACAGGCGGTTTTCAGGGTAATAATATTAAGGTAATATAAATCAAAAATTATGTGGGACGCAATTTTAGACGCGTTTTTAGATACGCTTAAAATATTCCCGTTCATTTTTGTAATCTACGTGCTGATAGAGCTTTTAGAGCACAAAACTTCCTTTTCCAAGGACCACGAAAGGTTACAGGGCAATCTTGCGCCGCTAATCGGCGCGGCCACGGGAATCATACCGCAGTGCGGCTTTTCGGTAATGGCGGCAAAGCTGTACGATAAAGGCCTTATCCGCACGGGCACGCTGCTTGCAGTGTTTCTTGCTACCTCCGACGAAGCACTCATCATTCTTCTGTCCGAGGGCTCCCGTGCCGATATGATAGTGCCGCTTGTCGTTATCAAGCTTATTGTTGCGGTCATTGTCGGATATGCAGCAAATTTTATGCTGTCGGGCGAAAAGCTCTCTGTAATGCCTCTGTCCGAGGAGGACGTGCATGCCTTTTCCTGCGGGCGCGAGCACGAGGGCAAGAGCGATTTGAAGGTTTATCTTATTGACCCGCTCATTCACTCGTTGAAGATTGCACTATATCTTCTGATAGTCAACATGGTGCTCGGCTGTATAATCTATGAAGTGGGCGAAGATTCCATTTCCTCGCTGATAATAGGCGGCTCCTTCCAGCCGTTCATAACTTCGGCGATAGGCCTCATACCGAACTGCGCGTCAAGCGTGATAATAACCCAGACTTATATCGACGGGTTTATGACGTTCGGCAGCTGTGTGGCGGGGCTGTGCGCAAACGCCGGGCTCGGGTTTGTCGTCCTGTTCAGAAACGGCAAGCGCATAAAGCGCAACATTTTGCTTATTGTGGCTACCTATTTAATAAGCGTTGCCGTGGGCGTAATCATCAACGCGATAGCGCTGCTCGTTGCATAGCGCATAAAACTTCAAAAAAAGTTAAAAAATGGCGCAAAATTCGTCATTTTTTTGTGTTAAATATTTGACAATGGTAAATTTTCTCTGCTATAATACAAAAGCTCGGTGAAAATCCGGCAAATAAGTGCGTAGGCGAAGGAGGGTTGAAAAGCTGTGTCCACCATAAGAGTAGGCGAGAACGAATCGGTAGAGAGCGCAATCAAAAGGTTCAAAAGAAAGTGCTCGCGCGACGGCATTATAGGCGACCTTCGCAGAAAGGAATTCTACGAATCTCCTTCGGTAAAGCGCCGCAAGAAGGCTGAAGCGGCAAGAAAACGCAATAAGAACTAAGTTTAAAAGGTCTGGCTGACGCGATGTCGGCTGGGCTTTTTCATTTTAAATTGTTGTCGCATTTTGGCGCAAAAGGAGTTATTATGGAAACCATAAAAGCAATGGCACGTCAGGCAAAACAACGGCTGAAAAATAACTTCTGGGAAAACTGCAAAACCAACTTAAAGGAGGGGGAATTGCAGGCAAAAAACTTAGGACTTAACGAAAACAAGGTTAAAAGTTACATCGGCAGCAAGGTGCAGCGCGAAATCAAGGGACAGGCTCCCGACGAATTTTATCTGAGGGTGAAGGCCATGCTCGACGAATTCGGAGAGGTATCCGACGCAATCGGGAGACTCACCGACAGGGAGTATTACAACACTCTCACTTATGAGGAAAAACAGCGCTATAATCTGGAGCTTTCGGCAAAGTATCTAGAGGCGCTCGAGCGCTACCGCAAGGAGAAGGAAGTGCCGCTGTAAAAATCTTTAGTCCGCTTGCCTGCATATATACTTCGCAATACTTTGTTGCGCTCCGTTTTCCTCGGGTCATGTACGTCAGTGTACACTCCCCCTCGTAAATGCTCGCGCGCCTTGTCTTGCTCGCATCTATGCAGTCACTAATTGCTTTTTTAATGCGGCACCGCCCCTTTGAGGGGAGGTGCCGCATAGCGGCGGAGGGGTTCTTGGCTCGTATCTTCGAGGTCATTATGAGGAAAAATAATTGAAACTAGGGGCAGGGGCGGGGCGCGCAAAAAATTTGCGCGCCCCGTCCCAAAGTCTGCCGCAATAAATTGTGTTTTTTGCCTCCCTGTGTTATAATTAATTCAAATGGACGAAATACTTAAAAGTTTGAATGAAGAACAGATAAAACCGGTGTGCGATACCGAGGGAGCCGTGCTCGTGCTTGCGGGCGCAGGCAGCGGCAAAACGCGCGTTTTAACCTCGCGCATAGCTTACATATTGAATTGCGGCCTTGCCTCTCCTCAGGGCATACTTGCCATAACTTTTACCAATAAGGCCGCCGCCGAAATGAAGGAGAGGGTGCGCCTTGTGTGCGGCGACGTCTCTGATATGTGGATATGCACCATTCACTCGATGTGCGTGCGCATACTCCGCAGATTTACCGACGAGGCGGGCATAAAGCCCGACTTTTCTATCTACAGCGAAACCGAGCGTAAAAACATAATAAAGAAGTGCTTGAAAGAGCTCGACTTCGACGACGATAAGATGCTCAAAAACTGCAAGTATCACATAGGCAACGCAAAAATGCTCGGCTTGGCGCCCGACCAGTACGCAAGGAAGCACGAATACGAGCGCAACATCGACGACTATATGCGGGTATACCGCAGTTACGAGGCGCATTTAAAGGAGAATAACGCACTCGACTTCGACGACCTTTTACTGTATGCGCGCAGACTGCTCCGCTCGAACGCCGAAGTCAGGGAATATCTGTCGGACAGGTTCAAATATGTGCTCGTTGACGAATTTCAGGACACAAACGCCGTTCAGTACGACATAATCAAACTGCTTACCAAGGTGCACGGCAACCTCTTCTGCGTGGGAGACGACGACCAGTCTATCTACGGCTGGCGCGGCGCGGAGATAGAAAATATTCTGCGCTTTGACGATGATTTTCCCGAAGCCAAGGTATATAAGCTCGAACGCAATTACCGCTCGACCGGCAGCATACTCGGCCTTGCCAACGCAATAATAAAGAACAACTCCGGCCGCCGCGGAAAAACGCTGTGGACGGACGAGGAAGAGGGCGCAAAACCGCAGTATTTCCCTGCTGAGGACGAACTCTCCGAGGCGCTGTTTGCCGCCCGTACGATTTCCGACCTTGTGCTCACCGGAGGATATAAATATTCTGACTTTGCAATACTCATGCGCATAAACGCGCTCACGCGCTCTTTCGAGCAGGAATTCAATAAATATAACATCCCTTATAAGGTGTTCGGCGGCCTCAAGTTCTTTGAAAGGAAGGAGATAAAGGACGTCCTTGCCTACCTGCGGCTTGTTGCCAACCCTTACGATAACGAGGCGCTCACCCGAATAATAAACGTGCCCCGCCGCGGTATCGGCGCCAAAACGCTGGAGACTATGGAAGCGTACGCCCGTGCAAACGGCCTCTCGCTGTACGACGCCGTCTTGGATTGCGACAGCCTGCCCCTGAACTCCGGCGCTAAAAATAAGCTGAAGGACTTCGGAACGCTCATAAAGGGGCTTGTGATATCTTCGCTCGATACCCCCGTAAACGTCTTTGTGCGCGATGTTATTTCCGCCGCAGGGCTCAAAGATGCCTATGAGGACGAGAACGATTTGGCAAATGTCGACGAGTTTATCGCCTCTGTCGACGACTTTTCCCGCCTCAATCCAGAGGCGGCTCTCAGCGAATACCTGAGTCAGGTAACCCTCTACTCCGATACCGACGAGATGGACGAGAGCGAGTATGTAACGCTCGCAACCATTCACTCGGTTAAAGGGCTTGAATTCCGCGCCGTATTCATAGCCGGCCTTGAGGACGGAATTATGCCCTCGTCGAGGGCGGAGAGCGAAGGACGGGAGCTTGAAGAGGAGCGCAGGCTCATGTATGTCGCCATAACGCGTGCAAAGGAGCGCCTGTTCCTCACGCGCGCAAAGGAGCGCAATTTATACGGCAGACGCGAGCGCACAATGCCTTCACGCTTTTTAAAGGAACTTTCTTCCCAGCTCGGCATAAAAGATACGCCCGTGTATGCAGGCAACCGCTATTCCGGCTATGGCCGCGAATACGGCGGAGGTTATTCGGGCGACTTCTACGGAGGCGGCCGGAGCGGCTACGGCAATTCCCGCCGCGACGAGGAGGACAGGGGATATTCCCGCTCGCTCTATTCGGCCGACGAAGAGTTTTCTTCCCGCCCTGCGTCATATGCAAGCCCTGCCCGCTCATTCTCAGGGTTCGGAATGCAGAGCGAAAATATATCTGCAGGCGGCAAGTACAAGGTGGGCACCAAGGTCCGCCACGCAAAGTTCGGAAACGGCACAGTAGTCGCCGTAAAAAACGGCGGCGCGGTTATAAACGTGGCCTTCGACGGGCAGGGGATAAAGGAGCTGTCGGCTTCTCTCGCCCCTTTAACTATCATCGGATAACATACAGGTCCGTGCGGTTTCATATCTGCGGCGCAATACCGCGTCGTGCTTACGGGTGTTTTCGGTCACTTACGCCTAAGTAAGCTCCCTCAAACCTTCCGCACGCTCCTTGTCTTGCTTGCACCTATGAACCCGTTATGGGCATCGGGCTCGCATCTCCGAGGTCAATAATTGAATTTATAATGCGGTAAAAATTTATGAACAGAATGCGTGAATTGGTCGATAAACTTAATAAATGGGCGCATGAGTACTATGTGCTCGACAACCCCTCCGTGCCGGACAGCGAGTATGATAAATACTACGACGAGCTTAAAAAACTCGAGGAGGAGAGCGGCGAGGTGTTGCCCGACAGTCCTACCCGCCGCGTGGGCGGCGAACCGCTGAAGGCCTTTTCCCGCCACGAACATATAGCAAGGCTGTATTCCCTCGACAAGGCGGTGACCAAAGACGAGCTCTCCGCCTTCTTTACGCGCGTAAAAAAGGTCGTTCCCTCACACGAGTTCACTGTCGAGTACAAGTTTGACGGCCTCACCATGTGCTTAACTTACGAGGGCGGCAACTTCGTGCGCGCAACCACGCGCGGAAACGGAACCGTCGGCGAGGACGTTACAGCCCAGTGCCTCACAATAAAGTCTTTCCCCCTCACGGTATCCTATAAAGGTACGTTGGAGGTAAAGGGCGAGGCGGTCATCCGCCTCAGCGTTTTGGAAGAATATAATAAAACTGCGGCCGAGCCTTTAAAAAACGCGCGCAACGCCGCGGCGGGCGCAATACGCAATCTCGACCCCGCCGTCACGGCAAAGCGGAGGCCGGAAATTTATTTTTACGACATTAACTACATGGAAGACGGAGCGCCCGCAACGCAGGCGGAGTGCTTTAAGTGGCTCAAAAAAGAGGGCTTTAAAGTTTTTCCCTATGTCAGACTGTGCAAAAGCGAGGAAGAGGTGGAGGCGGCTATCGACGAGATAGAAGTCGGGCGCCGCAATATCGACGTTCTCACCGACGGTGCGGTGATAAAACTCAACGACGTAGCCGTGCGCGAAATTCTCGGCTCCACAGATAAGTTCCCGCGCTGGGCGATAGCTTATAAGTTCGAGGCCGAGGAGAGCGTTACAACGGTAAGGCAGGTGCGCTGGCAGGTAGGCAGAACGGGCAAACTTACGCCTCTTGCCGAGCTGGAGCCTGTAGATTTGGCAGGCGTAACTGTGCGCAGGGCGACACTAAATAACTACGGCGACATATTGCGGAAGGGCGTAAAAACAGGCAGCAAAGTGCTTATTCGCCGCTCTAACGAAGTCATACCCGAAATTCTGGGTACTGTTGAGCACACAGAGGGCAGCATAGATATAAAAAAACCTGAGGTATGCCCTTTCTGCGGCGCTGAAATTGCCGAAGTGGGCGCAAATATATTCTGCCCCAACCGCCTGTGCCGCCCGAGAGTAGTGGCAAAGCTTGCCCACTTCGCCTCAAAAGACGCCATGGATATAGAGGGCTTTTCCGAAAAGACAGCCGAACAGCTCTATGACGAAACAGGACTTATAAACGCCTCTCAGCTATATAAACTCACAAAAGAGCAGTTGCTTTCGCTTGAAGGTTTCAAGGATAAAAAGGCGGGCAATCTGCTCTCGGCTATTGAAAAGAGCAGGACTGTCCCGCTCGACAGGTTTATCTACGCACTCGGCATAGAGGGGGTAGGCAAAGTGGCGGCGGCAGATTTGGCAAAGTCGTTCAAAGATATGCAGAGCCTGCGCGCCGCGGATAGCCAGAGCCTCGTCGCGCTCGACAATATCGGCGAGGTCACTGCCGACGCAATCGTTGGTTGGTTTGAAGATAATGAAAACCTCGCCGAACTAAACAGGCTGCTTTCATATATCACCCCGCAGACAAAAAAGGTAGTCACGGGCGGAGTATTAGCGGGGCAGTTTGTAGTGCTGACAGGTACTCTGCCGACATACAAACGCAGCGCCGCGCAAAAAATCATTGAGGATAACGGCGGCGTGTGCCAGTCGTCTGTAACTTCAAAAACTACGCTCGTCCTCGCCGGCGAAGAGGCCGGAAGCAAGCTCGAAAAGGCCAAAAAACTCGGAATAAAAATTATCGGCGAAGATGAGTTCAAAACTATGCTGGGCTTGCAATGACCGAACTCATTTTTAAGATTCAATAAATCGGCGCGGGTGCTCGCAAATTTTTGCGAGCACCCGCGCCGATTTAAGCTTAAAATTTATTTTTAATTTTCTGTTTTTTGAGGGAAAGGGGAGTATTCTACGGACGCTACGGTTGCAAAATAAATTTCTTTGGCGCCGGCAATCAACAGTTCGCGGCATACCTCATCTGCAGTCGCGCCCGTGGTAAGAACGTCGTCTGCAAGGAGCACGGTCTTTCCCTTGACGGACTGTCTGTCGCAAATTTCAAAGCAGGCCCTCAGGTTATCCAGCCTCTCCTTTTTACCCAGCGCCTTCTGTTCGGGCGTATCGCGCTTTTTAATGAGCGGCCGCACTACAGGAATACCAAGCTTTTTTGATATAACTTCGGCCAGCAGTTCGCCCTGGTTGTATCCCCTTTCGCGTCTGCGCTTCTTTGTAACGGGCACAAAGGTCACGCAGTCGCAGTGCGGCAATGTTTTTGCCTTGTCTGCCACCAGCGCACCCAGGTAGTCCTTTAAGTAACTGCCTCCGTTTTTAAATTTGAGTATGAGTTTTGCCGCGCCTCCGCTGTAGACAAATACTGAAATGCCGCGCCTGAATTTCGGCGCGTCGGCTTTGCATTCCATACATATCTCAGGCCGCGCCGTCTTTCTGCCGCAAACGGGACATGTGCTGCCGTCGTTCAGTATCACGGTCGGTGCGCAGTTTTTGCAAAAGTGCCCGCCGTCAAAAATTTCGGCGCCGCATATGTCGCAGGTGATATCTTTCGGGAACAGCGTGTCCCGCAAATTTTCGGCAAATTTCTTGAAATTCATAATATTATAAATTTTTCGCATTCGGCCAAGGCGAAAAATTCGTGAACTAGCTGATGTATTTTTTAAGGTCGTCCACCCTGTCGAGCCTCTCCCAGGGGAGATTGGGTTTTCCGAAGTGCCCGTAAGCCGCAGTCTGAAGATATATTGGTGCTCTCAGTCCGAGCGTTTCAATCACGGAGTAGGGGCGCAGGTCAAATTCTTTTACGACGATATCTGCAATCGCGCTGTCGGAAAGTTTGCCCGTGCCATAGGTGTCTACGAATATTGAAACTGGTTTGGATACGCCTATTGCGTACGCCACCTGAAGTTCAATTTCATCGGCAAGCCCGGCTGCAACAATGTTTTTGCATACGTATCTTGCCATATATGCCGAAGAACGGTCGACCTTCGTCGGGTCTTTGCCGGAAAAGGCTCCGCCGCCGTGCGCACACCTGCCGCCGTAGGTATCTACGATTATCTTTCTGCCCGTAAGCCCGCTGTCGCCTTCCGGGCCGCCTATTTCGAATCTGCCCGTGGGGTTTATGAAATATTTGGTGTTCTCGTCCAGAAGTTCCTTCGGGATAACGCTGTCGATAACGTATTTTTTAATGTCCTTTTTCAGCATGTCCTGATTGACGTTTTCGTTGTGCTGGGCCGAAACCACGACGGTATCTACGCGCACAGGCTTTCGCCCTTCATATTCCACGGTCACCTGCGTTTTTCCGTCGGGGCGCAGATAGGGCAAAAGTCCGCACTTTCTCACGTCCGCAAGCCGCTTAGCCATTCTGTTTGCGAGGTGTGCGGTGAGCGGCATATATTCCGCCGTCTCGTTGCATGCGTAGCCGAACATCATGCCCTGGTCGCCCGCGCCGATGAGGTCGGCCATCTCGCCTCCTGCACGGTTTTCGAGAGAGCTGTCCACGCCCATGGCAATGTCAGGGCTCTGTCTGTGTACGGCGAGCGTTATTTTGCAGTTGTCGGCACGGAAATTTCCGAAAGTATAGCCGACTTTAGCCATAACGTCGCGCGCTACTTTTTTAAATTTTACTTTGGCGTCTGTGGTGACTTCTCCCATTATGAGAATCTGATTGTACGCCGCACAGCACTCAATCGCGCAGCGCGCCATCCTGTCTTCCAAGAGTATGGCATCCAGTATTCCGTCGGATATCTGGTCGCATAGTTTATCGGGATGTCCTTCGGTGACGCTTTCGCTTGTAAATAATTTTCTCATAGTTGTCCTTTATATAATTTAAATTTTTTGACGTAAAATTTGCTTGATTTATATCAGTTTAAAAGTTTGTATTGCAAAGTATATACAAACTTAAAAAAAGCCCCGCGCACCGCGGAGCTCATTTTACACAAATATATACCCCATCGGTTCGGCATTAGCACCTTGCAAAGCTTTTCTCTTGCAGGTTGCTGTGTGGTCGCAGGGCCGTTCCCTCGCACACTCTTTATAGGTTGTGGAAAAAGTATATCACCGTATACCCGCGCTGTCAAATAAAAACGCAACTTTTATTGCAATATCCTTTCAAATATTATATAATAGTGCCATGAATTGTTACCAATGCCCCGTATCATGCGGCGCCGACCGTTCAAAAAACAAAGGCGCCTGCTCTGTGCAGGGCCTGAAAATAGCAAAATATTATCTCCATCCGTTCGAAGAACCGCCAATATCCTTCAAAAACGGAAGCGGCTGCATATTTTTCTGCGGCTGTCCGTTAAAGTGCAAATTCTGCCAGAACTTCGAAGTTTCGCGCGCCGCGCGCGGCAAAGACATAACGCCCGCACAGCTTGCAGATATCTTCAAGGAGCTTGAGGATATGGGCGCGGACAACATAAACCTCGTCAATCCGTCGCACTGTCTGTCGCATATCGCAGAAGCAATCTCAATATACAGGCCAAAAATTCCCGTCGTGTACAACACCCACGGATATGAAAAGCTTGAAAGTTTAACTCTTGCGGCACAGTTTGTAGATATCTGGCTGCCCGACTTAAAGTTTATAAGCGCGGATATGGCGGCGCGTTATACCGTCCGTGCAGACTATGCAAAGTTCGCCCTGCCGGCGGTTGAGTTTATGGCCCATAAAAAGCCGTCGTTCGATGAAGACGGCAAAATGCTCACGGGCTGCATTGTCCGCCACCTCATAATGCCCATGGGCGTGGAAGATTCTGTAAATGTGGTGAATTTTGTTTCAACCCTGCCAAAAGGTGTTTATTTCAGCCTTATGAGCCAGTATACGCCGTGCGGCGAGATTGACGGTATTCCCGAACTTCAGCGTGCAATCACCGCGCGCGAATACAAAAAGGTGCTTTCGGCTGTGGAGGCGGCGGGGCTCAAGAACGTGTTTTTGCAGGACAGGGAGAGCGCCGGAACGGCTTTTATCCCCGAGTGGGACTACTAATAAAGTTCACGAAAAAACTTTGCTTAAGCAAATCTTTTTCCGTGATGTGTATGGTCGTGGTGCGGTTTAACGCCCGAACTAAATTCGTGCTGCCGCCCCTCGGCGTAAATTTTTTACTATGCTTATCACATTCAATTCGGTAAATTTTTCATACATAGGCGACCCGATTCTCGAAGATATAAACTTCACAATAAACGAGGGCGAGCGCATAGGCCTCATTGGCGAGAACGGCGCGGGCAAAACCACGCTGTTAAAGCTGATAACGGGAGGACTGTTCCCCGAAAGCGGCGCCGTTCAAAAAAAAAACGGCGCAACTGTCGGCTTTCTGGAACAGACGGGAGGACTTGAGGCGGACGGTACGGTTTATTCTGAAATGCTGCTTGCCGTACAGCCCCAGATGAGCGCTGTATCCCGTCTTGCAAAGCTCTCCGAAGAACTCTCATCGGCAGATTACGGCAGCGCGGAATATAAACAGCTCTCTTCAAGGTACGAGTCGCTCGAAAAGTACATCGCCGCGCACGACTGCTACAATGCCGAAGTGCGAGTAAAAACCGTGCTCGGCGGCATGGGTTTTAACGGCCTGTATGAGCAGAAGGTATCCACTATGTCGGGAGGGGAAAAGACGAGGCTCAAGCTTGCCCGCCTTCTCTTGGAGGAGCCCGACCTCTTGATTTTGGACGAGCCGACAAACCATCTCGACATTAAAACGCTGTTCTGGCTTGAGGAATACCTTGCCGCTTTCCGCGGCGCCGTGCTCGTCGTTTCGCACGACAGATATTTTTTGGACAGGGTTACCTCTCGCATATTCGAGATAGAGAATAATAAACTGACGTCGTTTCCCGGCAATTACTCAAAATACAAGATTTTAAAGGCGGAAAAGATTGCTCTCGAGTTAAAGGAGTATGAAAAGCAGCAGGAGGAGAGGGCGCGCCTTCAGGATTATGTAGACAGGAACATAGTGCGCGCAACGACGGCGAAATCTGCCCTCTCCCGCGTGAACAGGCTTGAGCGCATGGAGATACTCGAAAAGCCGTACGCCCCGCCCGCGCCTCCCCGCTTCAGGTTTACATTTCCGGTAAACACGGCCGAACTCGTGCTCGATATAAATAATCTCGACCTTGAAGCCGGCGGCAAAACTCTGTTCAAGGGCGCAAGTCTTTCTCTCCGCCGCGGCAGAAAGCTTGCCGTCATCGGCGAAAACGGCACGGGCAAGTCAACTCTGTTGAAGCTGATTGCGGGCGGGGGCAATTTGAATTGTACGCTCGGCAGGTTTGTCCGCCTTGCCTGCTACGACCAGGAAAACGCAAATCTTAATGCGGATAATACCGTGCTCGCCGAGCTTTGGGAGCGGCATGTTACCTCATCCCAGACCGACGTGCGCGCGCGGCTGGCCCGTTGCGGCCTTTCTGCCGAGGATATGTATAAAAAAGTGAGCGAACTTTCGGGCGGCGAGCGGGCAAAACTCGCGCTCTGCGTGCTTGAGGCGGAGGAGGGCAACGTCCTCCTTCTGGACGAGCCTACAAACCACCTCGACCTTCCCGCGCGCGAAAGTCTGGAGCGCGCCTTAAGGGAGTTCGACGGCACTCTGATTTTTGTCAGCCACGACCGTTACTTTATAACCGCCCTTGCCGATTGCGTCGCCGAGATAGAGGGAGGAAAGCTTACTTTTGCCGAGTGCGGCTACGAGGCCTTCCGCGAACTCAAAAAAGAGAAGTCGGCCGAGGAGGAACGTGCGCTTGCGGCGGCAAGACAGGAGGAGTATTTAAAGAGAAGGAGCGAGAGCTACCGCTCTAAAAAAGAGCGCGCCGCAGAGGCGGGCTTAAAGGCGCGCATAAAAAAGATAGAGGCGGATATCGCGGAAAAAGAGGGTGAGGAGGCGGAAATTTCAAACTTGCTTGCCGACCCTTCAGTCACCGCCGATTACCGCAGGGTGGAAGAGCTGTGCGCACGGCTCGAAATAATTAAGAAAGAGCAGGAAGAGCTCTATAAAGAATACGAAACTCTCATATAGAACGGCGGTTGCCGCCCGCGGGGGATTTATGGATAAAAAGGAAAAAACAACAGAAGAAGTCTCTGCCGAACAGGAAAAGGAGCGCACGGTGCGGCATACCATCTCCGCCGAGGAAACGTTCACGCTTGCCAAAGACGTGTTTGATTTGCGCTGTTTTTTGAAAAATATATATTCAAACCGCGCGGTCATTGCCCGCAGGCTGAACTTTTTTTCTCTCATATGCAGTCTTGTGTTTACCATGATATACACGGGTTATGCCGTGTATTCCATTCTCACCGACAAAATCATTTCTGTCGGGCTGGAGATTGCCATATACTGCATGCTCGGTATTTACGTAGTGTTCGTGTTGTTGCTCGTGCTCGTGTCTGTATTTGCCGGCGACGCCAACACGCAGACGGTAAAAAAATATAACAAAGCGCTTAAAATTTTCCGCATATGCATACGCATCGTATCTATTGCCATGGCGATTGTCGCGCTTGCGATAGGTTCGGGCGAGGAGCAGGGCGCTTTGCATGTCGCACTGGAGACCGTGCTCATAATTTTCTCGGTCATAATAATAGTGGTGCAGGCAATACCGCTTGTTTTCGGCGGCTTTACCAACATAGCCCGCTGGGCGGTTGCCCCGGCAAAGGGCAAGGTACGTTTTTCCGCAGTGCTTTTAGAGTGGTACGAACTTGTACGCAAGGGTGCGACTACTCTTCGTTCCACAAGCAGAATTTCGCCAAGGTATGTCGACGATATAAACAGGTGTATCGACGGCTATCTCATACCCGCGCTCGGCAAAAAATATATAACGTCGATAGGGGTAAACGATATATATTCCACTGCGGAGTGCGTGCCGGAAGAACTGAAGGAAATAGCCGAAGGCATCTTCAAGCGTGTGTTTGAATATGCCGAAGAATGCGGATATGTCAATCACAATCCCACCCGTGCAATGGAACTCGGCGGTAACCTCGAGGAGCCCGAAAAGTCTCCCCGCCGCACCATGAAGTCGCGCCTGATGCGCATAGGCAAAAAGCTCGGCAAGAGTATAGTCAAGTCGTACCTCGACGGCGAGGAAAATTAGAGTTCACAAAAATGCCGGGCAGACCGTGCCCGGCATTTTTCGTGAGACCTTAGGGGCTAAGTTCCTCCGGCGGCATTTTTTATGGTCCATATTATATAAATTTATATAAATGCCGCCGTGCATAATAAAAAAGCTCCCGCGCATCTGCACGGGAGCTTAATTTGATTATCAGAAATTAAAACTTCGTAAGCTTAAACAGGTATGTTTCAAGCTCATCGATATTTATCCTTATCTGTTCCATGCTGTCTCTGTCGCGCACGGTGACGGTGCCATCTTCCAGCGTCTGGAAGTCTACCGTTATGCAGCAGGGCGTGCCTATCTCGTCCTGGCGGCGGTAACGCTTTCCAATTGAGCCGGTCACGTCGTACGTCACAGAAAAGCTCTTTGCAAGTTCGGCATAAAGCTCCTGGGCTTTGTCGGCAAGGTTCTTCTGCAACGGCAGTATTGCCGCCTTATAGGGCGCAAGGAAGGGGTGCAGGTGCAAAACTGTGCGCACGTCGTTCTTCTCGGCGTCTAAAACCTGCTCGTCGTAAGCGTCGGTGAGCACGGCAAGCACCGTTCTCTCCACGCCTAAAGAGGGCTCAACGACATAGGGGATATATTTTTCGCCGGTGGCGGGGTCGGTATATTCCATGCTCTCGCCGCTCTCGTTCTGGTGCTGCGTAAGGTCATAGTCCGTCCTGTCGGCAACGCCCCAGAGTTCGCCCCAGCCGAAGGCGTAGTTATATTCAAAGTCGGTCGTCGCCTTGGAATAGAACACCAGTTCCTCGGGCGAGTGGTCGCGCATCCTTAAATTTTCTTCCTTAAGTCCAAGCGAAAGCAGCCAGTTTTTGCAGTAGTCCTTCCAGTAGCCGAACCACTCGAGGTCGGTGCCCGGTTTGCAGAAGAACTCAAGTTCCATCTGCTCGAATTCGCGCACGCGGAAAATAAAGTTTCCCGGCGTAATCTCGTTGCGGAAGCTCTTGCCTATCTGGCCTATGCCGAAGGGCACGCGCATGCGCGTGGAGCGTTGCACGTTTTTAAAGTCTACGAATATGCCCTGCGCCGTCTCGGGGCGCAGGTACACGGTGTTCACCGAATCTTCTGTAACGCCCTGAAAGGTCTTGAACATGAGGTTGAACTTTCTTATAGGGGTAAAGTCGCTCTTGCCGCAGGCGGGGCAAACTATTTTGTGTTCTGCAATAAAGGCCTCCATGGCGTCATTGTCCATGGCCTCAACTTTTACGTCCATGCCGTGTTTTTTGCAGTAGTCCTCAATCAGGTTGTCCGCTCTGTGCCTCGTCTTGCAGTTCCTGCAGTCCATAAGGGGGTCGGAAAAGCCGCCTATATGGCCCGAGGCCTTCCATGTGCGCGGGTTCATGAGTATTGCGCTGTCGAGCCCCGTGTTGTAAACGTTCTCCTGAACAAACTTTTTCCACCATGCTCTCTTTATATTGTTCTTGAGTTCCACGCCGAGGGGGCCGTAGTCCCACGTGTTGGCAAGTCCGCCGTAAATTTCGCTGCCGGGGAAGATGAAACCTCTGTTCTTGCAGAGGGCAACAAGCTTTTCCTGCGTAACGGCTCTCTTTTTGTCAGCCATAAATTTAAGTTCTCCTGTAATCTGTTGCGGCGCGCGGCCGTCGTTTTTAAGTTACAGATAAATTTTAGTAAAAAAGTATTTTCAAGTCAAGCATTTGCGCGCCTTGGCACGTTTTTGCATGCCTTTTTGCCTTCCGTGCCCTTTTGCAGTCCAAAAAATTTATGATTTTTGTTAAAAATTTTACGATAAACTATGTACTTTGCCGCACTCATTGTGCTATAATCTTAAAGTAAATCATACAAACGTCAAGGTGCACAATGTTATCAGATATCGAAATTGCTGAAAACTGCAAATTGCAGCCCATAACCCGCATTGCCGCAAAGCTCGGACTTGATGAGGAAGAGCTTGAGCTCTACGGCAGGTACAAGGCCAAGATAAACTTAAAAAGCGTAAATCCCAAATCAAAGCTCATTTTGGTAACTTCGATAAACCCCACGGCCAGCGGCGAGGGTAAAACCACCGTGTCAATCGGCCTTGCAGACGGCATTGCAAAGCTCGGCAAAAGGGTGTGCCTCGCCCTGCGCGAACCCTCTTTAGGGCCCGTGTTCGGCATAAAGGGAGGGGCGGCAGGCGGCGGATATGCGCAGGTCGTGCCCATGGCGGATATAAATCTGCACTTCACGGGCGATTTGCACGCGATAACCTCGGCGAACAATCTTCTGTGCGCCGTGACAGATAACCACATCTTCCGCGGCAACCCCCTCAGGATAAAGGAAGTATATTTCCACCGCTGCATGGACATGAACGACAGGGCGCTCCGCGACCTTACGATATCCTGCGAGGCGGGAAGAATGAAGGGGTGCGAAAGTTACACCCGCAAAGAGCATTTCGATATCACGGCGGCCTCCGAAATAATGGCGATACTTTGCCTTGCCACCGACCTTGCCGACTTAAAGCGCAGGCTTGAAAATATCGTCGTAGGCGAGGACGAGGACGGCAATTTCGTCTACGCGCGCGATTTGCACGTCGCGGGAGCCATGGCAACTCTGTTAAAGGACGCGATAAAGCCCAACCTTGTGCAGACGTTGGAGGGCACCCCGGCAATAGTTCACGGCGGTCCGTTTGCAAATATTGCCCACGGCTGCAATTCGATACGAGCAACGTATACGGCGATGACGCTCGCCGACTACACCGTAACCGAGGCGGGTTTCGGCGCCGACCTCGGCGCGGAAAAATTTCTCGATACCAAGTGCCGCGTTGCCGGCATTCAGCCCGACTGTATTGTTGTCGTCGCCACAATAAAGGCGCTCAAGCTTCATGGCGGCGCCGATAAAAACAGCCTTTCGGAAGAAAATTTACAGGCGCTTGAGGGAGGCCTGCCCAATCTTTTAAAACATATCGAGAATATGAAGAAGGTCTATTCCAAGCCTGTAATCGTCGCCATGAACAGATTTGCCAGCGACACCCCTGCCGAGATAAAGGCAGTAATCTCCGCGTGTGAAGAGGCCGGCGCGCCCGCGGTATTCACCGATGTATTCCTAAAGGGCGGCGAGGGCGGCAGGGCGCTTGCCGAAAAGGTGATATGGATGTGCGACAAGCCTTCCAGCCTTACCTTTGCATACGATTTGAACGACGACATAAAAACAAAGGTCAACGATATTGTAACCAAAGTATACGGCGGCGACGGTGCACTCTTTTCTCCCGAGGCCGAGGCAAAGATTGCCGATATAGAGGGCAAGGGAATACGGGGGCTGCCCGTAATAATTGCGAAAACGCAGTATTCTTTATCTGATGACGCAAAAAAACTTGCACGTCCCGTCGGCTTTAAAATTTATGTGCGCGATGTCATATATAAGGGCGGAGCCGGGTTCATCGTGGCTGTTGCAGGCGATATAAACCTGATGCCCGGGCTGGGCAAGGTGCCCGCTGCGGAGCATATAGATATTGATGCCTCCGGCAATATTACCGGACTTTCGTAAAGATTCACGAAAAATCTTTTTGCTGAAGCAAAAATCTTTTTCCGTGAGGTTATTTTTGTCGTAAAACGGTTTAACGGCGAAAGTAAATTTCGCCTTACCGTTTTTCGGCGTAAATATTTTGAAATTGCTGTTGCGTAAAGTTATTTCTTGCAAAGTTTTTAACGCTTGCATTTGCTCGCTGAACTTTGCTGCGGGATATCTTGCTTGCATCTATGAATCCGTTAATTGCTTATTATTTTTGTTGCGGTGAAAATTTTGCTGCGGTGAAAAATCAGTTTCCCACAACCATGTATCAATTTTAAGCGTCAACACCCTATAAATTCAAATCAAAAAACCAGAGAGCGCGGTGAAAAAATACCAATATTATTAAAAAAGGTCTAACTTAAATTTATGGCAGAAAAAGAAATTTCACTTCCGGAAGCATCCAACTTCATCGAACAGATAATCAACGAAGAGCTTGCCACGGGCAAGTTCGAACCTGTAGGCAATAAAATAAAGGTACGTTTCCCGCCCGAACCCAACGGCTATCTGCATATCGGCCATTTAAAGGCGCTCTCGATAAATTTCGGCGTAAAAGACAAGTACCACGGCGAAATCAACCTCAGAATGGACGACACTAACCCCGCTAAAGAGGACTATGAATACGTCGAGGCGATAAAAAAATCGCTCGAGTGGCTCGGCCTTAAATACGACAGGTTGCTTTTTGCCTCCGACTATTACGAAAAACTCTACGAGATTGCCGAAAAATATATCAGGGAAGGCAACGCCTACGTGTGCGACCTCTCGGCAGAAGAAATAACGGCCACGCGCGGCACGCTGACAGAGCCGGGCACTCCTTCGCCGTACAGGGAAAGGAGCGTTGAGGAGAATTTAAAGCTCTTCCGCGAGATGCGGGCGGGCGTCTACCCCGACGGCGCAAAGGTGCTGCGCGCAAAAATAGATATGTCGTCGCCCAACATAAACATGCGCGACCCCGTTATCTACCGCATAGCCCATGTTCCCCACTACCGCCAGGGCGATAAGTGGTGCATATACCCCATGTACGACTTTGCCCATCCGATTTCCGACGCGATAGAGGGCATAACCCATTCACTATGCTCTCTCGAATTCGAAAATCACCGCCCCTTGTACGAATGGGTGATTGAAAAGGCCGGCTTTCCCGCTCCCGTCCCCCGCCAGATTGAGTTTGCAAGGCTGAATATTACCAACACGCTCATGTCCAAGCGCTATCTGAAAAAGCTTGTCGACGAAGGCGTGGTGCGCGGCTGGGACGACCCGCGCATGCCCACGCTGGCAGGACTTAAAAACAGAGGCGTGCCGCCCGTGGCTCTTAAAAAATTTGTCGAAGGTGTGGGCGTTGCAAAGGCTTATGCCGTGGTCAATTCCGCCCAGCTCGACAGCTGCATACGCGACGAGCTCAACGAAAATGCAGAGCGCGCCATGGCCGTCGTCAATCCCTTAAAACTTACTATAACCAACTACGAAGGCGAGGAGGAGCTTACGTTCGACGTAAATCCTCTCCATCCGGAAACGGGTACGCGCAGTATAAAGTTCACGGGCTCCGTATATATCGAGCGCGACGACTTCGCTCTCGTCCCTCCGCCCAAATACAAGCGCCTCACAGTCGGCGGCACGGTGCGTTTAAAGGGCGCCTATATCGTTCGTTGCGACGAGGCCGTACAGAACGAAAACGGCGAGGTGACCGAGCTCAAATGCACCTACTTCCCCGAAAGCAGGAGCGGCTCCGATAGGCCGTGCGCTGTAAAGGCCAAGGGCGTAATTCAGTGGACGGACTGCAAATACGGAGCTGCTGCCGAGTTCAGACAGTACGAGCAGCTCCTAAAGGACGAGCAGTACCCCGACCAGGACTATGACGAACGTTTGAATTACGAAAGCGAGCATATTTTCCGAGGCTATGCCGAGCCATATCTTGCGGAGGCGGAGGAAGACAAGCCCTTCCAGCTTTTGCGCGCGGGCTACTACAAAAAGTGTACCGACGGCGGCAAACTCGTCCTCTCCGAGATAGTCTCTTTAAAGGATAGTTTCAATAAATAAACGGCGTAAAAGACGGCGCCGCGCGGAAAATTTCCGCGCGGCGCCTTTTTCCGCTTAATTCAATTTAAAATCAATAGTGCTTTTCAACAAAGCTTTCGCAGCAGGTGCACTGCTCGTTGCCGCAGCCTACCTGAATCTTGTTGAGCGTGCAGTTCACGCCCTCGGAATTATACTTGCAGTTTTTTACGTCGCAAGCGACGCCCATATTTACCATTTCGTTCATATATGAACACCTCCTGTGTTTTATTTTGCGCAAAACCCTCCCTATTATGCGGCGGGTATTGACAAAACCGGCCGAAATGATATAATATTATAAAAAGAATAAAACTCTTGAAAGGAGCATACATATGCGCGTTATACTTTTAAAGGACGTAAAGGGACAGGGCAAGAAGGGCGACGTTATCGACGTTTCCGACAGCTATGCCCGCAACTATCTCATAAAGGGCGGCTATGCCGAGCAGGCTACCGCCGTGAAGATAAACGACATAGCGCAGAAGAAGGCTGCGGCCGATTTCCACAAGGCAGAGGAACTCAAGGCGGCAAAAGCGCTCGCCGCGGAGCTTAAAGGCAAAACTTTTTCAATAAAGGTCAAGGCCGGTTCGGGCGGCAGGCTGTTCGGCTCGGTAACGGGAGCTGATGTGTCTGCGGCGCTCGGCGAGGCGGGATATTCGGTTGATAAAAAGAAGATTGTGCTCTCTTCACCCTTGCGTGAGGCAGGCAGTTACGATATTGAACTCAAGCTCTTTGAGGGCGTTTCGGCGAAAATAACGGTGCGTGTGGAGGCAATCGCCCAGTAATCTGTTCGCCTGCATACGTTCCGATACGGCAAGACGCGCGGCGCGCAAAACTGAAGTTTTGCGCGCCGCGCGTCTTGCCGTTATTTGTCTTTTAACGGCCGTACAAACGGCATAAACTTACAATTTTCGGCATATTATGTATACTGTCACGGCGAACGCGGCAAATATTTCCGTTTAAGCCGTCGGGGGAGATGATATGTCTGAAAACAACACATGGGATTACATAGCCGAGCGGGCAAAACGCGAGGCGGAGCATATAATTTTCACGGGCGCCACGGTGCGCGCATGTGCAAATTATTTCGGCATAAGCAAGTCCACCGTCCATAAGGATGTGAGCGAGCGTTTGAAGGACGTGGATGCCGGAATGTATGCCGCCGTCAGACGGGTGCTCGATAAAAATCTGTCGGAGCGCCACATCCGCGGCGGCATGGCCACGCGTGATAAGTATCTGCGCAATTCAACGCGCCAAAACGGCAATGAAGGCTGCGGCGGCAGGTGCGAAAAGGGGGGAATGTGCTCTGCATGCACATCGCTGCACGGCTGTGCATGTACGCATCCGACCGAAAAAAGTTAAAGATAATTATTCAGGTTCTGCGCCGCGCGGCATTGTCTGCCGCGCGGCGCAGAGCGTATGCAATATGTGCCGGTCATGGCTTTAACACACAATTTTAACAATAATTACCCGCGCATAAATTTGAAATTGCCGTTTCTTTATGATATAATGCACAATGAATTAATACTTCTGTTTCACACTTCAACGTGTGTGCATATGTGCCGCGGCTATTCTGCGGCACGCATTGGCAGGTACTATGGCTAAACTTATGGGTATCGACGTCGGCTCCACAACGGTCAAAGTCACTGTAGTGGAGGACGGCAAAATTTTATACCGTTCCTACGAGCGCCATTTTGCTCAGGTGCGCGAAACGGTTATAAGAGAACTTGGCAAAATAAAGGAACAGTTCGGCGGCGAGTTCTGCGCGTCGATTACCGGCAGTGCCGGTCTCGGCCTTTCACAGCGCAGCGGCATAAATTTCGTGCAGGAGGTTCAGGCGGCGTTTGTAGCCATACGCAGGTTCTATCCCGACGCCGACGCGGCTATAGAGCTCGGCGGCGAGGACGCAAAAATAATATTCATAACCGGCGGCACGGAACAGCGCATGAACGGAAGCTGCGCAGGCGGCACGGGTGCGTTCATCGACCAGATGGCAACCCTTTTAAATATTACAGTACAGGAGATGGACGAGTATGCGCTGCGCGCCGAAAAAATATATCCTATCGCTTCGCGCTGCGGCGTGTTTGCCAAGTCGGATATTCAGCCTCTTATAAATCAGGGCGCCAGAAAGGAGGATATCTCCGCTTCAATCTTTCAGGCCGTCGTCGACCAAACGGTCTCCGGTCTTGCACAGGGCAGAAGAATTAAGGGCAAAGTACTCTTTTTGGGCGGACCGCTCTACTTTTTAAAGGGGCTCAGGCAGGCGTTTGTCCGTACGCTGAAACTCTCTGAAGAGAATGCTGTTTTTCCCGACGACGCGCCCACTTTTATGTCGATAGGCGCGGCGCTCCATTCTGCGGGCGTAAAGCCCATGGCGATAGAGGACATTATCTCGGCGATAGAAAGGGCCGAGGGAACCGACGAGGTTGTAACGGGAGAACCGCTGTTTAAAGACAAAGCGGAGTATGCCGCCTTTGTAAAGCGCCACCGTGCCACCGATTTGAAGTTTGCCGATATCGCCACATACACGGGCGACGCTTACCTCGGCATAGACAGCGGCTCAACTACCACAAAGCTCATCTTAATCACGCCCGACTGCCGCATACTCTATTCGCACTACCAGTCGAACAACGGCCAGCCCGTCGATATTATTGTTGAAAAGCTCTCCGAGATATACAGGCTCTCCGAAGGCAGGATATCAATAAAGGGCAGTGCCGTAACAGGCTACGGCGAGGACCTTATAAAGGCCGCCATAAAGGCCGACTTCGGCATAGTGGAAACTGTCGCGCACTTCAAGGCGGCGCTGCACTTCAACCCCGATGTCGACTTCATCATAGATATAGGCGGGCAGGATATCAAGTGTTTTAAAATAAAGAACCGCGCAATCGATTCGATAATGCTCAACGAGGCATGCTCCTCCGGATGCGGTTCGTTCATTCAGACGTTCGCCCGCGCCATGGGCATGGAGATAGACAAATTTTCACAGCTCGGCCTGTTTGCAAAGCGCCCGGTAGAGCTCGGCTCGCGTTGCACCGTGTTCATGAACAGCGCAGTAAAGCAGGCCCAGAAGGAGGGCTCCTCTGTCGAGGATATCTCGGCTGGGCTCTCGATTTCCATCGTCAAAAACGCCATATATAAGGTAATCCGCGCCGCGAGCGCAGACGAGCTCGGCGATAACATAGTCGTACAGGGCGGAACATTCTTAAACGACGCCGTCTTGCGCGCATTTGAGAGGGAGACGGGTAAAAACGTCATTCGTCCCGGCATAGCCGGCCTCATGGGCGCCTTCGGCGCCGCGCTGTATGCAAAAGAGATGAGTACAGGCTCGTCGACGACCGTCGGCGAAAGCGGGCTTGAAAATTTTTCATACAAATCGGTATCCACCGTCTGCCGCGGCTGTACTTCAAAGTGCAACGTAAATATTCTTACCTTTGCCGACGGCTCAAGGTATATCTCGGGCAACAAGTGCGAGAGGGGCGCAGGTAAAAAACCTGCCTCCGAGGACCTCGATATCTACGCATACAAACAGGCCCGTCTGCCGCAGTGCATTGTCGGAACAAAGGGCACAAAGGGCAGGGTAGGGCTTCCTCTTCAACTCGGCATGTATGAACAGCTTCCCATATGGGCGGGGTTCTTCGAGAGTCTGGGCTTTGAAGTAGTGCTCTCAGAAAAGTCCTCGCGCGAGCTGTATTTCCTCGGCCAGCACACAGTCGCTTCCGATACCGCTTGCTATCCCGCAAAGCTCATGCACGGCCACATCGAAAGCCTTCTGGATAAGGGGGTGGACTTCATATTTCTCCCCTGCGAGAGCTATAATCTCGACGAGCGCGATTCGGTAAATCATTATAACTGCCCCGTCGTCGCTTACTATTCCGAACTTTTAAAAGCCAATAACGAGCGCCTTGACGATGGCAACTTCATCATGCCGTATATCGACCTCAACGAGCGCGAAAACACGGTAAAAAAACTGTGCGCCGCCCTTTCAAAGTATAAAATTAAGAAAAAGGACGCGGCAAGGGCGCTTGAAGAGGGGTTTGCCCGCTTCAACAGGTATCATGCCGACATACGCGCAAAGGGCGCTGAAATTATAAGCAAGGCGCGTGCAGAGGGCAGGCAGATAATTATTCTTGCCGGCCGCCCCTATCATGTCGACGGCGAGATAAACCACGGCATAAACAAACTGCTCACCTCTTTAAATCTCGCGGTCCTTTCCGAAGACGCCGTGTTCGACGAGGCCGACCTTGTAAACGTGAACGTCCTCAATCAGTGGACCTATCATGCAAGGCTGTACCGCGCCGCAGACTACGCTTCAAAACAACGTGATGTCAATCTGGTCCAGCTTGTATCTTTCGGATGCGGGCTCGACGCCATAACGACCGACGAAGTCCGTTCTATCTTAGAGAAGAACGGCAAGCTCTACACACAGATAAAGATAGATGAAATAAACAATCTCGGCGTCGTTAAAATCAGATTGAGAAGCATGCTTGCAGCAATAGAAGAGAGCCGCAAGATTGAAAGCGTAGCAAAAATATAACTTAGCATAAATAGCATTTTTTGCAAATATAACTGTTGATATATAAAAAATACTGCAAATAAAACCATGAAAAAAACAACAGAACAGAAATACACGCACAATTACCGCGACGACTATCCCCGCTGGCAGAGCTGGATGAAGGACAGCTATAAAATACTCATCCCCGATATGCTTCCATGGCACTTTGCCATAATCGAGCGGCTTTTAAAGCTCGAGGGATACGACATCGAGGTTTTGAAAAACGATTCGCGCGCAGTGATAGACGAGGGACTGAAGCATGTGCACAACGATACATGCTACCCCTGCCTGTGCACGGTCGGGCAATATATCGACGCACTCAAAAGCGGCAAATACGACGTCAACCGTACCGCCGTGATGATGAGCCAGTCGGGCGGCGGCTGCCGCGCCTCCAACTATATCCCGCTGATAAGAAAGGCGCTCAAAGCGGAATTTCCGCAGGTGCCCGTGCTTTCGCTCAATTTTTCGGGCCTTGAGAAAGATTCCTCCTTTCCGATAGGCGCAAAGCTTCTTTTAAAGCTTGCTTTTGCCGTTTTCTACGGCGACGCCATAATGTGGTGCTACAATCAGGTCAAGCCATACGAGGCCGGGCGCGGCACAGCCGATAAAGTGCGCGGCGAACTCATGGATTACGTTATGACAAAGTACGAGAAGGGGGGATATGCGCGGTATAAAAAGGTCATAAGGCACATAGTAGATTGCTTTGCCGCCGTTCCCCGCACCGACGCAAAAAAGATAAAAGTCGGGATAGTTGGGGAGATATATGTAAAATACTCTGCTCTCGGCAACAACCATCTGGAGGAATTTCTGCTCTCTGAAGACTGCGAGCCGGTAGTGCCCGTGCTTATGGACTACGTTTTGTACTGCGTGGTAAACAACATAAACGACGGCGACCTCTACGGCAAAAAAGGCATATTTTATTCTGTAAACAAACTGCTGTATAAAATACTTCACCGCATGCAGAAAAATATTATTAAAATATTTAAAAAGAGCCCGTTCGAGCCTATACACGATTTCGAGCACTTAAGGGCATGCGCCGATAAGGTTCTCAATCAGGGTGTAAAGATGGGCGAAGGCTGGCTTATTCCGGCAGAGATGGCGGCGCTTGCCGAAACCGGTACGGAGAATATAGTGTGCGCGCAACCGTTCGGCTGCCTGCCCAACCACATAGCCGGCAAGGGAGCGATTCGTACTCTCAAAAATCTGTATAAAAACGAAAATATCGTGGCTGTCGACTACGACCCTTCGGCAACGCGCGTCAATCAGGAAAACAGAATCAAACTGATGCTTGCAACGGCCCGTGAACACATCTCCGCCGAAGCGTGAGCCGATTGATTTCATGTAAATTTTATCGGACGTAATCTTCTAAAAGAAAATGCCAAAAAGGGCGGCGCATAAATTTCTGCGCCGCCCTTTTGGCATGTATACCAGATTATGGTTTTATAAAATTCGAACCGCGCCGCCTGCCGCAAACTCTGCGGCAGGCGGCGCGGTTTAACGCTTCACTTTATCAGTTTAAATACTTCTTCAAACGGTTTTCTGTCCTTTTCGCGTACGGGATAGCCCTCTTCAGCGTGCCCGACCGCAATCACCAGCGGGAACTTTGTTCCCTCGGGTTCGCCCAAAAAATCTGCAATCTCTTTTTCGTTCCTTATGCCTAGTATGCACGTCTGCAATCCCATATTTTCGGCGGCAAGCGTTATGTATGCCGTAAGCAAGCCGATGTCGTTGCCGGCAAAGTCGGCAAAAGTAAATCTTTCGGCTATCTTTTCTTCAAGCTTGCTGCGGTTCAATTCAACGGCGATAAAAGCAGGGCAATTGCTTGCCCACTTGTTTGCTCCGAACATCTGCACACAGGCAGAAAATTCTTTGGCCTTAGCGCCGTTTATTGCAAACATCTTCCACGGCTGCGAATTTTTGGCAGAAGGGGCAAGCGCGCCCAACTTGCAAATCTCTTCAAGCTGCCCGTCCGTCACCTCTTCGCCGGAGTATTTCCTCGTCGATTGTCTCTTAAGATAAAGTTGTTCAAGTTCCATTTTCCACCTCGGCGAATATTTCAGTCAAATTTGCCGCGGGCGGGCGCATGCGCCCGCCCGCGGCAGTCATAATTATATTATTCAGCTGTTTTTAATCTCTTTTATAAGCGCCTCGACCCTTGCCATAGAGCGCTCGGCGCTCTCCGCAACGTTTTCCTTAGTAAAGCCGAAGTATTCAAACAGCTGCTTTGCGGGTCCGGAGGTGCCGAATGTCTTCATGCAAACCACCTCGCCGCAGTCGCCGCTGTACTGATACCATGCAAAATGCGAGGCCGCTTCGACGCACACGCGTGCCCTCACGCTGCGGGGCAGCACGCTCTCTTTGTATTCGGCGCTCTGCCTCTCGAATTCCTCCATGCAGGGCATGGATACCACTCTCACTTTTCTGCCCTTTGAAGCAAGTATGTCTTTTGCGCCCATGCACAGCTCGATTTCCGAGCCTGTGCCTATGAGTATAACGTCGGGTTTGCCTTCGCAGTCGCTCAATACATATCCGCCCTTCAGCGCGCCGAGACCCGTGCCCGGATACTGCGGCAGATTCTGCCTGGTGAGTATAATGGCGGTGGGGGCGGAACCTGAGAACGCCGAAACATACGCCGCCGCAGTCTCTCTGCCGTCGCACGGGCGGAATACCTTAATGCCGGGTATCGAACGCAGGGAAATCAGCTGTTCCATGGGCTGGTGAGTGGGGCCGTCCTCGCCGACGCCTATAGAGTCGTGAGTCATTACATAGATTACAGGAATGTTCATGAGCGCGCTCATTCTTATGCCCGCTTTCATGTAGTCGGCAAACGAAAAGAAGGTGGAGCAGAGCGCATGCAGTCCGCCGTGCAGCTGAATTCCGTTGCAGATGGCTGCCATGGCATGTTCGCGTATTCCGTAATGAATGTTGCGTCCTAGTCTGTTGTCGGGCGAGAAGTATCCGGCGCCCTTTATTTCCGTCTTGGTGGAGGGGGCAAGGTCGGCCGAGCCCGACATAATGTTGGGCAGTACAGGCGAAATCCTTGCAAGCACGGTGCCTCCGCTTGCGCGCGTGGCCTCGGGCTTTTCGAACTCGAACAGCCCTTCGATATTTCTTAAATCCTGAGCGGAGCCGCTCATAAACTGCTTATAGAGCGCGGCAAACACGGGGTATGCCTTTTCGTAGCGCTCAAACATTTCGTTCCATTCGCGCTCGTACTTAAGTTTGTAATCTGCAATCTTTTTGCAGTGCTCCTTTACGTCTGCCGGCACGGTAAAGGGTTCTTCGTTCCAGCCGAAGAACTCCTTCGTCTTTCTGACGTTCTCCTCGCCCATGGGTGCGCCGTGTACGTCGGGAGAGTCTGCAAGGGGCGAACCGTAGCCGATTATGGTGTTGCAGATTATGACGGAGGGTCTCGAAAGGTCGCTTTGTGCGCGCTTTATGGCGCTTCTCAGCGCATAGAGGTTATTAGCGTCGCTCACGCGGATGACCTGCCATCCCTGCGCCGCAAATCTTGTGGGTATATCTTCGTTGAAGGTGCAGTCTATTTTACCTTCAATCGTCATGTTGTTTCTGTCGTATAAAAGTATGAGTTTGCCGAGCTTTTGCGCCCCCGCGAACGAGCACGCTTCGTAGCCTATGCCCTCTTCGAGGCAGCCGTCGCCGCACAGACAGTAGGTAAAGTGGTCTACCACGGGATAGCCGGGCTTGTTGAACCGCGCCGCAAGGTGCGCTTCCGCAACAGCCATGCCCACGGCGTTGGCAAGTCCCTGACCTAAGGGGCCTGTCGAAGTTTCAACTCCGTCTGTCTTGCCGTATTCGGGGTGACCGGGCGTTCTTGAGCCGAGCTGACGGAAATTTTTTATATCGTCCATCGTAACGTCGTAGCCGAAGAGGTGCAGAAGGCTGTAGAGCAGCATGGAGCCGTGCCCCGCAGAGAGCACGAATCTGTCGCGGTTGTCCCACCGGGGGTTTTTGTAGCTGAATCTTAAAAAATCGCTGAACAGTTCATAGCCTATCGGCGCCGCGCCGATGCATATGCCGGGGTGACCCGAATTTGCCTTCTGGATTGCCTCGGTCGAAATAATTCTTATCGTGTCTACGCTTTTCTGCTGAACAGACATAATAAAATCTCCTTTTTAATGCGTGTATTAATATAAGTTTGGCAAACTGCCTCGGTTTATATTTTAAAGCTCTGTAAAATTAAGTTTTCAGGTCAATTCTCTATGTACCGAACAAGCGGCGAACAGTCGACGCAGGAAAATCTTTCAATTATTTTCAAAAGCGCCTTTGCCATGATTTTGCAGCCGCCTTCACTCTCGCTTTCGCAGTTTACGGGCAGAATGGCCTCGTGCAGGCTCATCCTTATCAGCAGCCACCCGTCGCCGTGCGCTTTTTCAAAGTTAATCCTTATTCCTTCGTAATTTTCGGGCGCAATGCATGCCCCCTCGATTGCACCTGCTTTAAGTTCAACTTCCTCAAGCACTTTCTTTCCGTATTCGCGGAAGTCGTCGCAGTTTATCGGCAGTCTTATTTCGGCGGCCTCTTTCGGTTCTTTAAGCCCCTTTATAAGGTCGGCGATTCTCTCGCCTTTTTTGAGCTGTTCGGCAAGGATAATTAAAATTTCCGTTACGAGATATGCTCCGTCGTCGAGAAAGTAATTGTCTTTGAACGCGCAGTGGCCGGAAGTTTCCACGGCGAGGGGGGAATACTCTCCCGCTTCGTTCAGACGCCTGCATTCGTCTATGACGTTTCTGTAGCCGCGCATATAGCGGTGGTGCCTTCCTCCGCGCTCTTCTATGAATTTCGTCAGTCCGTCGCTCGTAACGGAATCGGTCACAATGGTGCCGGGGCGCTCGGCAAGCAACCGTGCCGAAATCAAAGCTATAAGCCTGTTGCGGTTAATTTCCTCGCCCTTGACGTCGACTGCGCCCGCGCGGTCGACGTCTGTATCGAAAATGATTCCGAGGTCGGCTCTGTTATCGAGCACGGCCTCTTTCAGCGTTTCGATTGCAGCCTTATCCTCGGGGTTGGGGGCATGGTGCGGGAACATTCCGTCGGGTTCAAGATAAAAGCTCCCCGCGGTGTCAGCGCCGAGAGGTTCAAGTACCTTCGAAGTAAAAAATCCGCCCGCGCCGTTGCCGGCGTCAACAATTATTTTTTTGCCCTCGAGCGGCCTGTCGCTTCCGCAGGCGGCGCGCACGCGCGCCACGAGCAGAGCGCTGTATTCGTCCATGAAATAGTCCTCATGCACGCGTCCTTCGCCCGATATAAACTTTTTTTCTGCGGCGATATTCAAAATCTCGTCAACGTCATAGCCCTCTAACCCGCCTTCGGGCGTAAAAAATTTGAGACCGTTTCTGTCTGAGGGCAGGTGCGAGGCCGTTATCATAACAGAGCCGTCGTATCCCCTTTTACCGTCCTTGAGTATCATGAACATGGATGGAGTGGAGGAAAGACCTGTGTAAAAAACATCTGCCCCGCATTTTACCGCGCCGCGTTCAAATGCGTCCACAAGCCCGGCAGCCGTAATGCGGCTGTCGTTGCCTACCGCTATCTTCAGGGTATCTTTGCCCGTCTTGTAAGCCAGCCAGGTACAAAACGCCCGCGCAATCGCCTCAACCGCCTCGCCGGTCAGGGTGACCGCCCTGCCGAGATGCGCCGACGCCACTCCGCGCACGTCTGTCCCGCTCTTAAGTTTTCTGATATCCGTGTTTGTCATATTCCTTTATATTATACAGTTTCGCCCGCCCAAACACAAGTATATTAACAAAAAATCTTTTGCCGACGGTCATTTTAATTTTTGTCTGCATTAAAACGTTTGCCGCCCGCAACTCAATGTGATATACTTATGCAGTAAATTTCTTAATAAACAATACAGTATGGCGGCGGTGCCGCCGCAAAATTTCGCGAGGAGATTTTTATGGCCAACGACAATAATTTTGTAAACCAGATTGCGGATATAGAAAAAGATTTTCCCCAATGGTATACCGACGTGGTTTTAAAGACCAAACTTGTGGACTACGGCCCGGTTAAGGGCACCATGGTAATACGCCCTTACGGCTACGCCATCTGGGAGAATATCCAGCGCGAGCTTGACAGGCGCTTTAAGGAGACCGGGCACGAAAACGCCTATTTCCCCCTGCTCATTCCCATGAGCTTTTTATCTAAGGAGAAGGAGCATGTGGAGGGCTTTGCCCCCGAAGTTGCGGTAGTCACCCACGCGGGCGGCGAAGAGCTTGCGGAGCCCCTTGTAGTCCGCCCCACTTCCGAAACAATCTTCGGGAATATGTATTCCAAGTGGATACAGTCATACCGCGACCTTCCCGTTCTGATGAACCAGTGGGCAAATGTTATGCGCTGGGAAAAGACGACGAGACCTTTTCTGCGTACCTCCGAATTTTTGTGGCAGGAGGGGCACACAGCCCACGCCACCGAGGAAGAGGCGCTCGAAGAGACGATAAAGATGCTTAATGTTTACAAGGAATTTGCAGAAAACTGCCTGGCTATCCCTGTAATCACCGGCAAAAAGACTGAAAAAGAGAAATTTGCCGGCGCAGTGGCAACCTTCGGCATGGAGGCTATGATGCACGACGGAAAGTCTCTTCAGGCAGGCACGTCGCATTACCTCGGCCAAAATTTTGCAAAGGCCTTCGACATAAAATTTTTGGATAAAGACGGCGCTCTGAAATATGCTTATACTTCGAGCTGGGGCGTCTCCACAAGGCTCATCGGCGCTCTGATTATGGCGCACGGCGACCAGCGCGGCCTTGCGCTTCCGCCTGTAGTTGCACCCGTTCAGGTCGTTATAGTGCCCATCGCTGCCAAAAAGGCGGGCGTCATGGAGAAGTGCGCCGAGGTGAAATCTCAGTTGGAGGCGGCGGGAATAAGAGTGAAGCTCGACGACACCGACAATTCCCCCGGCTGGAAGTTCAACGAGTGGGAGATGAAGGGCGTGCCTTTAAGAATAGAGTTGGGCCCGCGCGATATCGAGGGCGGCAAGGCGCTCATATTCCGCAGGGATAGGCTCGAAAAGGCCGAATATTCTCTTGGCGATATAGTAAGTGCCGTAAAAGAGCTTCTTGCCGTCGTTCAGAAAGATATGCTGGAGGCGGCGAGGAAGAGGCGCGACAGGCGCATCGTGTATGCCAACGATATGGCGGGCATACTCGCGGGTGTTGAGGGCGGTAACTTCGTAAAGGCCGGCTGGTGCGGCTGCCGCGAGTGCGAAGATAAGATAAAGGCGGAAACCGCCGCAACGGCAAGGGTGTACGCCGAGGGCGAAAGCGCCGAGACGTGCGCGGTATGCGGCAAAAAGGCGCAGCATATGGTAATTTTTGCAAGAGCTTATTGATTAAATATTTCCAAGATTCCTGCCGCGGCGGCGCGAACTTCGCACCGCCGCGGCAGACCTTTATTTTTGGCATATTGACAATTAATAAAATATATTATATAATTAATGTGCAAAGCGGGCGTCGCCCGTAATAACGCGCCGCCAAACCGGCGGCACAGGAGAGTTGGTATGAAAAAACTTGCAAAAGCACTTTTAACTTTAACACTCGGCGCGGGCATTGCGCTCTCTGCGGCTGCGCTTTCTGCGTGCGGCAGCAGCAAAGAGATGCTCATTGACGGCGACTTTTCAACTCAGGCCACCGAAGCTCAACTTACTACGCTGCGCGGATATGTGTCTGATTTCAACTCCGACGACCTTCTCGGCGATACCGAAGCGAGCGGCTGGAGCTACAATGCGCGCTATAATGCCTCGGGCAGTATATCGGCAAGCATGAACGTGAGCATGGAAGGACAGACTGCAGGTATGGACCTGGATACCGATGTAAATTATGACCATACGATAAGTATGGCAAACGTCGACTCCGGTGTTTCTGTGCGCGGTTCGGGAAATATGAGCTACGGATTTAATTTGTCGATGTCGTCGCCCGGAGAAGAAGATTATCGCATAAGCGCTGAATTAGACGGTAGCAGCTACAATGATGAAGATTACTTCTATCTCAACGGTTCGGTCAATTTAAACGATAACGGCAGCGGTCAGATTCAGAGCACCAAAGTAAAATTTGACCTGGATATGTTGTTCGGCAACATCTTCCAGACAGGGTCAACGTCCTCCGGCATGATAGTCGATATATCTCCCGCGCTTGATGCTCTTGAGGCGGCGGGTGCCGCTGTATATGTTGACGAGAGCTCATCATTCAAGGTTAAAATAAGTCTTAGTTCACAGGGTTGGGCTGAAATGTACGCCGAAGCAATAGAAGACTTTGCCGGAATGGTCGGTTCGTATATTGATTTGAATGTTATAGCAAACAATACAGACTTCGGTCACTGTGACATCTATCTTGATTTTAATAAGGATACGGGAGTTCTGCTTGGCTACGGCTCTTCCGTCGACGCCGAGTTTGGCTACAGTGCAACTGTCAGCGGCGCCTCTGTTTCTGTTACATACGATATGGATATCGACAGCTGGTTTGTAAGCACCGACGAGGAAGCAGGGCAGCTTCCCTCCGACCTCGGCGAATATCAGTATGCCGTTATGTAATAATCGAAATTTGAAATTGCCGCAGCTGTTTTTCTGGCAGTTTCCGTAGTAAATAAATACATATACTGTAACGGCTTATAGCATGGTTTGTCATTATCGCATAAGTTGTTTCACCTCCAAAAACGGCGGCGCGGCGGAATTTTTCCGCCGCGCCGCCGCATTGATTTTTTCTCCCGTCACATACTGAATATATAAACATATGTGCACTGCAATAACTTATAAACCTAAAAATTTTTACTTCGGACGCACTCTCGACGCTGCGGAAAGTTACCCTGCCGAGGTCGTCATATCCCCGCGCGGCTATATCTTCAAACGTCACAAATCGGCATTCTCGGCCCGCTACGCAATAGCAGGCGCAGCCGTGGTTTCAGACGGGTATCCCCTCTATTTCGACGGCATGAACGAGCGCGGTCTGTGCATGGCAGGGCTCAATTTTATCGGCAACGCAAAGTATTTTCCCGCCTGCGGGGATAAACTCAACCTCGCTCAGTTCGAACTTATTCCGTATATCCTCGGCAACTGCGCAACTCTTGGCGATGCCGAATACGAACTCGGGCGGATAAACATCACCGCACAGCCTTTCTCGCCGGATATGCCTCCCGCGCAGCTCCATTGGCTTGTTGCGGACAGAACGGGGGCTGTCACAGTCGAGTGTACCGTAAACGGTATTAATATTTTCAAAAACCAAATCGGTGTGCTCACAAACAACCCGCCGTTTTCGTACCACATTTCAAA
Source organism: uncultured Clostridia bacterium (assembly GCA_944368155.1). Lineage (GTDB taxonomy): Bacteria > Bacillota > Clostridia > Christensenellales > Borkfalkiaceae > Coproplasma. Next base: position 130,651 of record CALVWW010000003.1, on the reverse strand, counting down.
CCTGTCGAACTACATGCATCTCACGGCCATGCCGCCGCAGAATAATCTTTTGCCTGAAGTTTCGCTCGCGCCTTTCGGTGCCGGGCAAGGCGCAGTCGGCCTGCCGGGCGATATGTCGTCAGCTTCGCGTTTTGTGCGGGCGGCGTTCCTTTGCGGCAACGCGCCGGAGGGCATGGAGGGAGAGGGAGCCTTAAGCCAGTTTTTTTCACTTCTTGCCGGGGTGAGCGTGCCGAAAGGCGCGTGCAGGACGCAAAGCGGCGATTTTTACACGCAGTATGCCTGTTGCTGTGCCGCGGATGAAGGGGCGTATTACTTTACAACCTCGTCGTGCCGGGCTCTATGCTCCGTCCGCTTTTCCGAAGGGGCGGTCGCGGGCGGCGGTATTTCAAGGTATGCAATGCCTCGCGGTGAAAAAATAATAAACCTCAACTGAATATTCCGCTCAAGTCTATGCGCATCCGGTATAAAGAGGTGCGCATTTTTTATAAAAATAAAAATACTTTCAATAAAAATGGGCAAGGCTCTTCACAAGCGCGCAATTTTGTTGTAAAATAATTCAAAAGGCACGCCGCATAAGGCAAAGCTATTCGGAGGTAAGAACAAGTGAACAACATACCCGAGATAAAGGTTGGTATAGTCGCCGTTTCCCGCGACTGCTTTCCCGAAAGTCTTTCGGTAAACAGAAGGGCGGCACTGTGTGCCGAATATGCCCAGAGATACGGCGGCGACGAAATATATGAATGCCCCGTGTGCGTAGTGGAGAGTGAAACGCAGGCGATGGAGGCGCTCGAAGATGTGACGGGCGCCGGTTGTAACGCGCTTGTGGTATATCTTGGCAACTTCGGACCTGAAATTTCTGAAACTATGCTCGCGCAAAAGTGGACTGAGCGTACCGGATACCCGGTGATGTTCGTCGCCGCGGCAGAGGAGAATATTCCCGTTCTCTCGTCCGACAGGGGCGACGCTTTCTGCGGCATGCTCAATGCAAGCTATAATCTGAAGTTGCGCGGCGTCAGGGCTTACATACCCGAATATCCCGTGGGCGACGCAGGCGAGTGCGCCGATATGGTCCATGATTTTATTCCCGTAGCGCGCGCATTAGTCGGTTTGAAAAATCTTAAAATAATTTCTTTCGGTCCGCGCCCCCAGAACTTTATGGCATGCAATGCACCGATTAAACAGCTTTTTAATCTCGGCGTGGAGATAGAGGAGAACTCCGAGCTCGACCTGTACGAGAGCTTTTTAAAGCACGCCGACGACGGCCGCATACCCGAAGTGGTCGCCGATATGGAGCGCGAACTTGGCGAGGGAAATAAAAAGCCCGAAATTCTCGCATCGCTTGCCCAGTATGAACTCACTCTCACCGACTGGGCAACCGAGCACCTCGGCGCGAAAAAATATGTGGCGATAGCGGGCAAATGCTGGCCGGCTTTCCAGACGATGTTCGGTTTTGTGCCCTGTTACGTAAATTCCCGCCTCACCGGCCGCGGCATACCCGTCTCCTGCGAGGTGGATATTTACGGTGCTCTCTCGGAATATATAGGGGCGTGCGTGTCGGGCGAAGCCGTCACACTGCTCGATATAAACAATACTGTGCCCGGGGATATTTTCAAGGCCGACATCTGCGGCAAATATCCATACAAGCACACCGATACTTTTATGGGGTTCCACTGCGGCAACACCTGCTCGAAGCTTTTATGCAATCCGGAAATGCGTAACCAGAAGATAATGGCGCGTTCTCTTCCCGAAGAGGTGACTTTCGGCACGCTCGAGGGCGACATAAAGCCCGGCGAAATAACCTTTTTCCGCCTTCAGTCCACGGCAGATAACCGACTGTATTCATATGTCGCCGAGGGAGAAGTCCTCCCCGTTTCAACGCGCTCTTTCGGTTCTGTAGGCGTGTTTGCCATTGAGGAAATGGGTAGGTTTTACCGCCATGTTTTAATCGAGCGCGGCTTCCCTCACCACGGCGCCGTCGCATTCGGCCGCTTCGGCAGGGCGCTCTTTGATGTATTCAGATACCTCGGCGCCGAGTTTATCGGCACGCCCCGCCCCGCAACCTTTTTGTATGAAACGGAAAATCCCTTTAAAGACTGATTAAAAGTAAAAGATGAATTTTATAGGTTTGGACCTCGGGACGAGCGCCCTTAAGGGACTGCTCGTCGACGAAAAAGGAAAAATACTGAAAGAAGCCCGGGAGGAGTACGCCCTGTATTCGCCATACACGGGCTGGTCGGAGCAGAACCCGGAAGATTGGCTTTCCGCGGCAAAAAAGGTAATATCCGCCCTGTCAGCCGGGCTTGAAAGTTCGGTAGCCGGCATTTCCGTCGGCGGTCAGATGCACGGCCTCGTCATTCTCGACGGGTGCGACAGAGTAATCCGTCCGTGCATACTCTGGAACGACGGCCGCACGGCCGCGCAAACGGAGTATCTCAATTCGGCCGTCGGCACGGAAAAGCTGATATCGGCGACAGGCAACATAGCGTTTGCAGGCTTCACAGCACCCAAATTGCTCTGGCTAAAAGAGCATGAGCCGCACTCTTTTGCGCGCATAAAAAAAATAATGCTGCCTAAAGATTATTTGATTTATAATCTATGCGGCGCCTTTGTCACCGACTATTCCGACGCCTCGGGGACACTGCTCTTGGACGTGAAAAATAAAGCATGGTCGCATGAAATGCTAAAAATCTGCGGCATAACGGAGGAACAGCTGCCGAAACTTTGCGAAAGTTTTGCCCCCGTCGGCATGGTTAGGAAGGAATACGGCCTTCCCCGCACAGTCGTTGCGGCGGGCGCGGGCGACAATGCAGCCGCGGCTGTGGGCACAGGCTGTGTTAACGACGGGGACTGCAACATCTCTCTCGGTACTTCGGGTACTCTGTTTTTGTGCCGCAATACATTTTCTTCCTTCGGCGAAAAGCTTCATTCCTTCGCGCATGCAAACGGCAAATTTCATCTTATGGGATGTATTCTCTCCGCCGCGAGCGCAAACAGATGGTGGACGGAGGATATTCTGCGCTCCGACTATTCCGCGGCCGAAAAACTTTCGCCGTTGCTCGGCAAAAACGATATATATTTCCTTCCCTATCTCTCCGGCGAGCGCAGTCCGCACAACGACGTGAACGCGCGGGGCGCATTTATAGGCCTGACGCACGCGGCCGGTCGTGAACAGCTCACTCTCGCCGTATACGAGGGCGTGGCGTTTGCGCTTAAAGATTGCGCAGTCGCCGCCGAGAGCCGCGGCGTGAGCATAGGCGGCGCAACTGTGTGCGGAGGAGGGGCAAAGAGCGCACTATGGCGCAAAATTCTTGCAAATGTTCTCGGGGTAAAAATAAGCACGGTCGAAACCGAACAAGGCCCTTCATACGGCGCGGCTATGCTTGCCATGGTCGCGGCCGGCGCATATAAAACGGTGGAGGAGGCTGCCGCGGGCATAGTAAGACGCACGGCGGCCGTTCTTCCCGACCCCGCTCTTACGGAACGATATCAGCTGAAGTATAAAAATTTTGCCCGCCTGTATCCCGCGCTTAAAGGTCCGTTTTCAGAAATTTACGCAGTCGGCAGCAAATTATAAAGTACAGATTAAAAAGGCAGGAGAAAATTACCTCCTGCTTTTTTTAGGTTATTTTGTTGAAATTATGCAATTAATATGATAAAATAACATAAATGTCGGACATTGTTTGCGGCAGTACGGCATAAAAACGCTAAAGCGAGGGCAGAAATGAAAAACTCAGCGTCCCCCAAAGGCCGTCTTTGCGGCGCGCGCATCAGGTGCAGGCTATGAGGATAGAATATCAGCCGCCGAAAAAGCGCCAGCCCGTCTTTGCGCTGTTCAAGGGACTTGTGCGCATATTTGTGCGCAAAGTGCGCGTTGTTGTGCTCGGCGAAGAGCTGAAAGAGCCGTGCATATATCTTTCCAACCATGCAAATAAAATGGGTCCCATGATATACAGCATGTTCTTTCCGGTCTATCATGTAAAGTGGGGCGCAAGCCAGATGCTCGGCAACTATTCTCAGCGTTACAAATATTTAAGGGATGTGCTGTATATTCAAAAGAACGGCACGGGCAAAAAAATTGCCTCTTTCCGCGCCTTTTTCGAGGCGTTTTTCTCTCCGTTTGTTTACCGCGGCATAAAACTTTTGCCCACCTATACAGACGGCCGTCTTATCCGCACTGTAAAAAAGAGTGCCGACCTGCTCAATATGGGCATATCGCTCATGATTTTTCCCGAAAATTCAGACGAAGGATATAAGGACGAGCTGACTTCTTTCTTCCCCGGTTTTTACCTTGCGGCATGGTGGTACAACAAGACCCACGGCGCGGATATACCCATCCGTCCCGTTTACTATTATAAAAAGCGCAGAATAATCGCCGTCGGCGAAGTATGCCGCCTGTCTGATTTTCCCGCCGCAAAAAAGGACGAGGTTGCCGCAATATTTTTAAATAAGGTGAACGAACTTTATCATAAGATTGAAAACGGTCAGATTGCATAAAAAATCCGTCGAAAGTAAAAAGACAGACAATAATTTATATATTGCAACAGGCGCCTGCGCGGTTTAACCGCGCAGGCGCCTGTGTTTATCAAAACGGTAAAACGTTTAAAATTTCAGCCTCATCTGGTGCCATACAGCATTGCCGTGCGTGGAGGAACAAATTCCTTCGTCGTCATATCCGAATCCGGCATAAAAATTCACAAGCTGCGGCTTACAGGTGAGCACAAGTCCCAGTCTGTTCTGTATTCTTGCAAGTTCCTCAAATTTTTTTAAAAGTTCGGCCGCGTAACCCTTCCCGCGGAACCTGCTCTTTACGCCCAGCCCGAAAATCATCTGCCATGAGCCGCCTTCGGTATGAAGCGTCGTGTCTTTGAACATCTCGTCGGTGAGGTCGCTCTGCGCGGTCACGGCTCCGTCTATGTATGCTGCAAATTCCCCGTCTTCAAACAGCAGCAAAAAATGTTCGGGGAAAGCGCATAAACGTGCCTTTATCGCATCTTCGCCTGCCCGCTCCGAAGGGGGGAAGCACTCGGCCTCCGCCGCAGTAAGTATGTTCAAATCGTCAATACTTCCGAACCTGATTTCCATAGCTGGAATAATATCATGTCTGCGTCTTAAAATCAAGCTGAAACGGCGGTTTCTAAATAATTTATTCTCAAAAATTCAATAAAAGGCGCGCAAAGTTTTCGCGCGCCCCGGCTGATAGTATGGAAAATGCGGTTTGACTATTTTTCATCGGAAAATTTAATTTCCCTCGGTTTGGAGTAAGTTGCCTTGCTTCGGGCCTTCTTTTTTTCAACGATATAATACACGGGTTGCGGCTCGCTCTTTTTTTCAGGTTCGGGCGGTTTTTCCTGCGGCCTCTCTCTAAGACTCTTTATGCCTATCAATGCAAATTTTACTATGTTTATGAATACAAAGCAAGCAATATATAAAAGTACGAGATATAGCAGTCCTATGGCTTTCATGCCTGCATTGTAACGCAGATTGAGCCGTATATTTTGCCTTTTGTTGGGGCATAATGCAGTAAAAGGTAAATTATGGATATGAACGGCAATGCTTCAAATGCAAATATGCAAAAAACTACGGCAAGCGCAAGCGGCTCCGCGCCGCAGGCGCATATAATTTCCGCGCAGGAGCGGCAGGAATTCGACGAGTTCAAGCGCCAGAAACGCGTGGCGGAGGCCCGCAACCTCATAAATAAGATAGAATTTTCAGCATGTTCGGTGACGTTCGAGCGCGCCGCCCTGCGCCGTGCCCTTAAAGAGTGTGAAAAGCTCGGCATAGGCGGAGTATGCACGCTTCCTTGCATGGTGAAACCTGCGCGTAGTTTTTTAGGCACGCAGTCCGCGGTAAAAATTTCAACCCTGATTTCTCCTTTCGGCGGAACTGACACCACCGATATTAAAGTGCGTCAGATAAAGCGCGCCGTAAGCGACGGAGCCGACATCGTGGAGGCGGCTGTGTGCGTGCCGGCAATAAAGGAGGGCAGTTGGGGGTATGTAAAGCGCGAACTCAGGAAGCTTAAGCGCGCGTCACGCAAAAAAACGCTGCGCATAAACGTTGAAGCTCCCCTTCTGACTTCGGAGGAACTCACAAAACTTTTGTCCCTCTTGTGCGACCTCTCTGTAACCTGCGTGCGCACGGCTTGCGGACAGTTCGGCAGCGGAGCCGATGAAGAGGACCTGAAGCTTATCAGGGCGGCCGTAAAAGATAAGGCGCTGATAAAGGCGGAGGGTGCCGCCGAGCCGGGGCGCATGGCCACTTTGCTCGAGTTAGGAGCGCAGATTATCGGCAGCGAGTCGGCAATCCCGCTCGCACAGGCAATTCTGGCCGCTGCCGAAAAATAAATTTTTTGCGTAAACTGAACCGCCGCCGCGCAAATCTGCGCGGCGGCGGTCCAAGTTTTTTTATTTAGGAGTTAGTGTAATCTTAAATTATACCGATAATATGCGGCGTCTGCTTTTTCCTGCCGCCGAATGTACATTGCGCCGTGCTTTGCATGCCCTTTAAAAGGCGGCGGCCGTGACTTTTATGCTCAGATGTTGTTCTCTGCATGCACGGGCTTTCCGTCGGCGCGTTTTTCCGAAGGCTTAAGTTCGCCGCGCCTGTCTTTGCCCATAAAGAACAGCGCTATAGTTCCCGGACCTACGTGCGCTCCGCTGACGATATCGTAATACTCAACCGTCACGTCAGTAGCGCCAAGCTCCCTTATCATTGCGGCAAGATTATCGGCTTCTTCCTCGCAGTCGCAGTGGCATATCGCGGCCGTTGCGCCTTCGGGGAAAACTGCATAATTTTTATAGTATTCTGCAAGCTCGGCCACAGATTTCCTTCTGCCCTTCACTCTGCCGCACATAACAATTCTGCCGTTTCCGTCGGCTTTCAGAATGGGTTTGATATTGAGCAGAGTTCCTGCAAGCGCGGTCACGCCCGAAATCCTGCCGCCTTTTCTCAGATACTTAAGGTCAGATACGGTGAAGTATGAATTCATCTTCCACTTGTTGGCCTCGACCCACTTTGCGCAGGTTTCGAGATTTTCGCCCATGTCGCGTAGATTTGCCGCTTTTACGGCAAGCAGTCCCTCGCCGAGGGAAGAGTTTACGGCGTCGGCAATATAAATCTTGCGGCCGGGATATTTTTTCATGAGCGCCTCTGCGGCGAGATTGGCCTGATGGTTGGTGCCGCTGACCTGTGAAGATATGGTAAATACAAGCGCGTCGCGCCCCTCTTTTAAAGTGGGTTCGAGTTCGGCTTCAAATCTCTCCTTGGTTATAAGCGAGGTGGAAACGTCTGCTCCGCGGCTCATGGCGGCGTAAAATTCCTTTGCCGACTGAGCAAACGTCGCTCCGTCTTTGTAGCAGATTACTTCTTTGCCGTCGCATGTGCATACGTACGAAATAACTTTTATCCCGCACTCTTCAATCATCTTTTCAGTAAGATTTGCCGAAGAATCGACGAAAATTTCAAATTTCATTAAAATATTTCTCCTTGATTTTTAAAATAAAAACGGGCAAAATTCAGCCGTGTATGTTCAATCTGTCAATGTCGCCGAAAAAAGGCGGTTTAACCGCATGCCTCTCGATTCAGCTTAATTTAAGTCTGAGGCAGGCCCAAGCCGGAACTTTCCGCCGTTCGCGGCAAAACTTGTTTACCTTTTTGTTACAATTTAATTATATACGCTTTTGCCGGCAAATACACCCTATTGTTTGCGCCGCTGCTCTACAAATAAAAAATCGCGCTATACTGCGCATAAATGTAACTCTACTGCAAAAATTTCACATTCTACTCACAGTAGAGTTGTGTAAATATTCTTGATTTTGCGCTTGAATTGTGTTAAAATCGTGCTATGAATGAAACGCAAGACATAAAAGAGATAATTGCGGAAAACCTTCTGCGCTTCCGCACTCAGGCCAATTTAACGCAGGCGCAGCTTGCGGAATTGCTCAATTATTCTGATAAAGCCGTATCCAAGTGGGAGAGGGGAGAGTCCGTCCCCGATATCCGCGTGCTAATTCAGATTGCCGGCATCTACAATATTACTCTCGACGACCTTGTCAGTCGACCCAAGGAGAAGGAAGTAAAGCCTGTGCTTCACAAGCGCAAAAAGCGGCTTTTGATAACGTTGCTTTCATTCGCGCTTGTGTGGTTCATCGCCACCGGCATTTTCGTTATCCTTTGCTATGTGCCTCAGCTTGAATACGAGTGGCTCAGTTTTGTGGCCGCGGCTCTGGTTTCGTCAATAGTGCTTACGGTGTTTTCCGGGGTGTGGGGCAACAGAATTACAAATGCAATAACATGTTCGCTCATTCTGTGGTCGCTTGCCGCCCTGTTGTTTACCATACTTTATCTGTTTACGCCCCTCACAAGCCTGTGGCTGTTGTTTGTGGCGGCCTGCCCGTTCGAGGTGCTCATAATTTTATGGTTTGTTTTCCGCAAAGTAAAATAATTTTGTGATTTATTTATTTTATCGGCCGCATACCGCGGCCGATAAAATAATTTACGGCAATATTTAATTTAATTAATTTAATTAATTTAATTTTTATTTTTTATTTATTTTACATCTGCATATTTTCCCGTCCGCCGTATAGTATACTGTAAGAGAATAAAACGAACCCGCCTTTAAATGCGTCTTTTGCATGCCTCGGCGTTCATCGTCGTTGCAATACTGCATGAGTATTGCCGCCTCCTCTTCGCGCCAATCCAACGCAAAATGCGCTATTTAAAGGTGCAGGACAATTTAAGCGGGCAGATATCTGCGATATCCCCGCTTTAAATCGGGTTCGTATTAATCCCTTACAGTATAGCGTATGGGAAATTGTGTAAATTTTGACCGCGGTGCGCCGAGCGCTTCATCAGCCGCGAAATTTTCGGTAAATCTTTGTGCGGCGTTTATTGCATGCGGTGCCTCGTCGGGGTATGCTTCGTCATGTGCGCTGCGCGCTCTCGCCGCCTTCGGATTTGGCGATGCAGAGGTGTATGCTTCGCCCTCGCAGGCAACAGTGTGCATTTACAGTTGCGGAACTAACGTTACGGTGTTCAGGCGCGTATATGCGTTGTCGACCGACCTTTCGGTGATGGAGCGCTGTACGCGCATACTAAGGCTCGCCGAATCGGGCGCCACGATAGATGAGTGTGAGTTTGAGCTATCGCGTGTGCAGAGAGAGGATAAAATTTATTTGCAGTCTCTCGGCGGCGGAATTGCGTGCGCCTCATTCTGTGCCTTTTTCGGCGGCGGGCTGTGCGAATCTGCCATATGTTTGCTCGTCGGCATCGTCACCTGCCTTTTATCTGCCGCACTGTCGCGCCGCGGCGCGGGCGGAGCGGCAAGAGTCCTTGCCATATCTGTGCTCGGCGGTGCGCTTTCATTAATTTTAAGCGCGCTCGCAATCGCCTGCAAAATTGAGTGCAGTGCGGCCTATGTGGTTCTGGGCAGTATTATGGCGACCGTTCCGGGACTCAATATTTTCGGCGCCCTGCGCGACTTGCTTTCGGGAGACTATCAGTCTGCCGCAGAGCGGATAACAGGCGGTTTATCATCCGCGCTTGCCATGGCGGCGGGATATTCCCTTTCGGGCGCGGCGCTGTCCTTTCTCAGTCTGCCGCATATCGCGCGCGGCCAGCCGTCTTTTTTGCTGTCGCTCGCGTCGTGTGCCGCAGGCGCTTCAGGCTTCTGCATTATGTTCAGGGCGCGCCCCTCCCGTGCGGCTTCGGGTGTGCTTGCGGCGGCGTCAACTTATTGCGTTTACTGTCTCTGCATTCCCCTCGGTGTTTTTTGGGCTACGGCTATAGCCTCGTTTTTTGCTTATTTCGTCGCCGCGGCACTTTCATATGCTTTCCGCTTGCCTAATGGCATGTTCCTTACGTCTGCAATATTGCCCCTGCTTCCCGGCGCTCCGCTTTATTATGCGGCAGAGGAGCTTGCATGCGGCAATTTTGCCGTCGCACTTGAATACGGCGCCGACGCCGTCCTGTTTTTCGGCTCGATTGCCGTGGGCGTTGCTGCGGCCGCAGCCGTTCTGCGCCTTGCCGGAATATTTCTGCCCGGCGCCGTGCGCATGTTTTTCAGCCGCAAAAAATTTAAATTGACGGCTAAAAAAGGTTACTTATTCAGCCTGCTCGTGTTATAATGTATCTGTAATTTCAGGAAAAATTTTAAAGGTGAACTATGGATTTGAAAAAACTTGCCGCAAGGCTTATTCCCGATGAAAATCTCCCTTCGCTTGAAGAGTGCGAAAGGGCTTATCCTCCCCGCAAATTGAACGAAGGGGCTGAGGTTACCCGCCTTGCGCCTTCGCCTACCGGTTTTATACATTTGGGCAATCTCTACAGCGCCCTTGCCGACGAACGCACTGCGCACACCACAGGCGGCATATTCTATCTGCGCATTGAAGATACCGACGAAAAGCGCAAAGTGGAGGGTGCTGTCGAGTCGGTCATACGTTCGCTCGACTACTTTGGCATAAATTTCGACGAGGGAGCGGAAATTGACGGCGAGAATGCCTACGGCCCCTACTATCAGCGCCGCCGTGCGCCCATTTACCGCGCCTTCGCAAAAGATTTGTTGGAGCGCGGCCTTGCCTATCCCTGTTTCTGTACGGAAGAAGAACTCGACGAGATAAGAAGGGTGCAGACCGAGAATAAAGAGATAACAGGTTACTACGGCAAATATGCAGTATGGCGCGATAAGACGGAGGAAGAGGTTTATGCCGCGCTCGAAAAGGGACTGCCCTTTGTGATAAGGCTTAAATCTCAGGGCGACGTAAACATAAAGCATACCTTCCGCGACGCCATAAAGGGCAGCATCACGGTGACGGAAAACAATCAGGACGTTGTAATTCTAAAGTCGGACGGTATACCTACTTATCACTTCGCGCATGCCGTCGACGACCACTTCATGCGCACCACGCTGGTGATAAGGGGTGAGGAGTGGCTTTCAAGTCTGCCAATTCACATAGAGCTGTTCAAGGTGCTCGGCTTTCCCCTTCCGCGCTACGGCCATACATGTTCTTTAATGAAGGTGGACGGCGGCACCAAGCGCAAGCTCTCCAAACGTAAAGACCCCGAGCTTTCCCTCGATTTCTACCGTGCCGCAGGCTACTATCCGCAGGCGGTGATAAAATATCTCATGACCATCTTAAATTCCAATTTTGAGGAATGGGCGGCAAAGAACCCCGAAAAGGACTACACCGCGTTTCCTTTCTCCGTCTCAAAGATGGGCAAGAGCGGAGCGTTGTTCGATTTGGATAAACTCAACGACGTCTCGCGCGACGAGCTTTCAAAGCTCTCTCCCGAGGGCATGTATGAATTTTTGAACGGCTGGGTGAAGGAATTCGGGACAGAGGCCGACAGGGCTCACTTTGAAAACAGGGAATATGTAATCAAAATACTCGCCCTCATTATGGGCGCCGGGCAAAAAAAGCGCCGCAAGGATATCGAGCGCGCCGAACAGGGCGTGCGCCTTATCGATTATTTCTTCGACGATACTTTCACCCCCGAATATTCTTTCCGCACAGACGACGAAACGGTGAATAAAATGCTGTCTGCCTTTGCCCGGACCTATGACGAAAGCGACGACAACTCCGCATGGTTTGCAAAGCTGAAGACCGCGGCGGCCGCGGCAGGTTTTGCTTCTGAAAATTCTGAATACAAGCTCAATCCCGAAGCATTTAAGGGCAATGTGTCGGATGCGGCCGAGATTGTGCGCATAGCCATAACCGGCAGTCCAAACTCGCCCGATTTGTGCACGGTAATGTCAATTCTCGGGGAACAGCGCTCGCTTGCGCGCATAGCCGCTGCAAAAAGGTGATTTAGCGCGTAATAAGACAATACACAAAGGAATTACGATATGGTAGCGCAAGTCTTACTCGAACTCTGTTTTCTGTTCTTCGTGGGCAGCTGTCTCGGGTGGTGCGCCGAAGTGCTGTTCCGCAGATTTTTCAGTGCAAAAAAGTGGATAAACCCTGGTTTTTTGACGGGCCCGTATCTTCCGCTATACGGTTTCGGGCTTACTTTTATGTATGCCGTCAGTTTCATACCCGTTGATACGGGATATGTTTGGGCTGATAAACTTATTCTGATACTAATTGCGGGCGTGCTTTTGACGGCGCTCGAGTATATTGCCGGCCTTATTTTTATAAAGGGCATGAAGATAAAACTGTGGGACTATTCAAAGCGCCCCGGCAACATTCAGGGCATAATCTGTCCGCTTTTTTCCCTCATATGGACGGCTGCGGCGGCAGTATATATTTTGTTCATTCACGGGTATGTAATAAGCTGGGTGGCATGGTTTGTAAACCACCTCGGCTTTGCCTTCTTTGTCGGGCTGTTTTTCGGCGTGTTTATCGTCGACCTTGCGCACTCTATGAACCTTTCGGTGAAGATTCGCAAATTCGCCAAGGAGCGGGGAATAGTCGTCGCGTATGAGAAGCTCAAGGAGAGCGTCAAAGAAAATATCGAGCGCGGCAAAGAGCGTGCGGCTGAGAGTATAGAGAGGGGCAGGCAACGCGCGGCTGAAAGCGCAAAGCGTGCAAAAGAGAGAGCAAGGGCGGGAAAAGCCAGCTTTTTGTTTGCCTTTAAATCGGGCAAAAGTATGCAGGAGATGCTCTCAGACTACTTCGACAAGTTAAAAAAGCAGCGCGCCAAAGCCGACGAAGAGGCACACGATAAGGACGGAAACGGCGGTAGCGAAGGCGGAAACGACGCCGGCAATTCAGAAAAATAACTTCCGCTTTTTCACACAGCGCTTAATTTCATGTTTAAGGCCGCCAAGGGTTTGGCAGTAATTTTACATAAGATTTGTGATTTTACACAAACTTTCACAATTATTTTATAATAAATTTATATCTTTGGTATAAAATTATTAACCAGAGAACGGGCATAACCCGCAGATTTAAGTCGCGCCCGCCCGGCGCGGCTTTTGCTTTTTTTATATAGCCGTTCTGCGGTATTTTGTTTTTAAAGGCCTGCTGCAAGCATGCGGCAGAATTTACGCTTTCAAATTCAGGCAAAAGTTTTTTTATTTATAGAGGATATATTATGCTCCAACTACGCAACATCAAAAAGGACTATAAGGTAGGCGATTCGACCGTTGCCGCCTTAAAGGGCGTAAGTCTCTCTTTCCGCCGCAACGAGTTCGTTTCCATTCTCGGTGCGTCGGGCTGCGGCAAAACCACCCTTTTAAACATTATCGGCGGCCTCGACCACTATACGTCGGGCGACCTTATTATCGAGGGAATATCAACAAAGGACTATAAAGACGGCGACTGGGACACATACCGCAACCACCGCATAGGCTTTGTATTCCAGACATATAACCTGATTCCCCATCAGACTGTGCTATCTAACGTTGAACTTGCCTTAACTCTCTCCGGCGTAAGTCCCAAAGAGCGCAAGGCGCGCGCAACCGAAGCTCTGCGCCGCGTTGGTCTTGAAAGCGAGCTGAACAAAAAGCCCAACCAGCTCTCGGGCGGGCAGATGCAGCGTGTAGCCATTGCCCGCGCCCTTGTGAACAACCCCGAGATTCTGCTTGCCGACGAGCCCACAGGCGCGCTCGACACCAATACCTCGGTGCAGATAATGGACCTCATAAAGGAGATTGCTGGCGAGCGCCTCGTCATAATGGTTACACACAACCCCGAACTCGCTTATAAGTATTCCTCAAGAATAGTAGAGCTTAAAGACGGTTTGGTAGTTTCTGACAGCGCCCCTTATTCTCGCGAAGAAGAGGAAGAGGAAGTTGCGCGGCACAAAGCCGCCGTCGATGAGCAGACTGCAGTTGAACCCGGCAAAAAGGACGATAAAGCAGTCTCACGCGCGGCAGTATACAAAAAGAAGCATTCTTCCATGTCGCTTTTGACGGCATTTGCTTTGAGCGGCAAAAACCTTTTGACCAAAAAGACGCGTACGCTCATAACTTCGATTGCGGGCAGCATAGGCATAATTTCCGTATGCCTCGTTCTTGCGCTCTCTTCGGGCTTCAACAGTTATATCCGACAGACAGAGGAGGATATGCTCTCATATTATCCCGTGGAGGTGAGCGAAACTTCCGTTGATTTGACTTCGGCTATGTCTTCTTTCATGAGCGGGTCAACGAGTAATATTGACCTCGACGAGATTGATAATAAGGTGTATGTCAATTCCTTCCTGTCTCAGCTTGCTCAGGGTATGACTACGCAGAATGACCTTACCGAGGACAATGTGGCAAATATCGACGGGCAGGAGATGAATTATCTCGAGTACCTTGAGGCCATGCCTGAAGAGCTGTATAACGCTATAATGTATTCATACGGAGTATCTATGTCAGGCAACCTGTTCACAGATGTCGAGATAGGTTCGGAAACGACGGGCATAGAACCGCGCGATGCGCATCTTTCGCTCGACGCCCTGAGAGAATATTACACATATATACTCACTACAGCGGCCGATGAATACTCAAACCTGACCCAGTTCGTGCAGTTTTTTACTGAAGTTGTAAACGTAATGCCGGGAACTTCCGGGAATTTTTCCGATGAAGATTTCGGTTCTTATGTAAAATCGCAATATGAAATAATTGCGGGTGATTTCCCGCAAAGTTCAGACGAAATCGTGCTTGTAGTCGGGGAACAGAACGATGTCATTGATTTGACGCTCGTTCAGCTCGGTTTTCTCGATGAAACGCGCTTTCTTGATTTATTTATTTCCGCTGAAGACGGCGTGGATGATTCCGAACCCGACAGTATACCATTCGATGAAATTATAGGCAGGGAATATACTCTGTACTATAATGATGCACTCTATAAGCAGTCCGACGGAGAGTACGAATACCAATACACTGGGTATAACATTGCCGAACCCGGTGAGAATGCGGGTCTGGTCGAAGGCGCGCAGGACGGCGACTATATAACGCTTAAAATCAGCGGCATCTTGCGCCTTCAGGAAGGTTTGACTTACGGTTGTCTTACCTCCGGCTTAAATTTTACAGAACAGCTCGTTCTCGAATATATCGAAAAAAACATGCAGTCGGATATAGTCAATTCGATAAATTCGCTCGGCAATGCCAATGAAATGTCGGCAATGGCAGGCGAACAAACTATTGCCAACTGGGTGGAAAATTTACTTTCAGGCGAGCTTGTGCCGCAGCGGGTAACAGCAAAATACAGCTCTCAGCCGGGGTTCACCTCTTCTGATTTAGAGGAAATTGTGCGCGAACTCGGAGGGAATAACCGTCCGTCGACTGTTTCGCTTTATGCGCGCGATTTCGACACAAAGGAAGATTTGCTTGCCTATCTCGACGGCTGGAACGACGCAGTGAGTGCGGCAAGACAAGATTATGAATTGAACGGCGCAAATTCTGTATATGCCGATGAAAACGGAGAGTATGCGGGCCCTACCGAAATAAACTATTCCGATACCGTAGGTACGCTCATGGGAATGGTTAATACCATTCTCGACGCCATAACATATGTGCTTATAGCATTCACAGCCATATCGCTCGTCGTGTCGACGGTTATGATAGGCGTAATAACGTATGTATCCGTCGTCGAGCGAACAAAAGAGATTGGTATTCTCCGCTCGATAGGCGCACGCAAGCGGGATATACGCCATGTGTTCAACGCGGAAACATTTATCATCGGCCTGTTCGCAGGACTTATAGGCGTGATTGTAGCCTATCTGTTGCAGCTTTTGATAAACCTGATATTAACTCCGCTTACGGGTATATCGGGACTTGCGGCGCTGCCTATATGGCAGGCGGCAATAATGCTGTGCGTAAGCATAGTCCTTACGCTGATTTCAGGTTTGATTCCTGCCTCGTCCGCAGCGAATAAAGACCCTGTAATCGCACTCAGGACCGAATAGTCTGTAAAAACTCAGGTGCCGCGGCGCAAAGGAATGGCGCGCCGCGGCATATTTTGTTAAAACACTTTTTTAAATATATCAGGCGTGCATTTTGGTTTGCCTTTTTGCCGCCCGATAATGTATAATAATTAGCAGCTTATGATAAAAAAATTACTTGCAGTTTCCGCCGCGTCACTTGCGGCATGCGCGGCCATATTCAGCGGCTGTACTTCATCCAATTCAAACAACTTCTCGCGTTACAGACGCACATATACCTCTTTCGGCACATATGCAACTCTCGTCCTCGAGGGCGAATTTTTTACCGACGAGCAAAAACAGGTTGCCATCGATATCGGTGCTGAAGTGGAAGATATGCTCAAATCATTTGAAAATATCTTCAGCACTACGGTGGAAGATTCAGACGTTTGCCGGTTCAACGAAGCTGCCCCCGGCGACACCGTTGAAATAAGCGGGCAAGCCTACACGGTTTTATCTCTTGCCCTCGATATGTATGAGGAAACGGAGGGCTATTACAATGCCGGCGTTTATTACAGCGTCGACCTCTATGGTTTTGCTGCTCGTCCGGAGGGAGTAACCCGTCCCTATGACAGGGAAAATACTAAGGCTCAGTTGCCCGATGACGAGTATGTAAAGGCATTTCAGACTCTGTCGCAGAGTTTTGCCGATATCGGGCTTTCAGTTAATAACGGAAGATACTATGCTGTTAAGCCGCAGACAACGGTAGAGGTGGAGGGCGTAACTTACTCTCTGGCAATCGATTTGAGCGGCATAGCAAAGGGTTACGCTGTAGATATCATAGATGATTATATCCGGAGCGAAAGTTACGACCGCTCCAGTTTTTCTTACGGTTCGTCGAGCATGGCTGCAAACAAGACCTATGCAAGCGATAACGGCGACTGGCTCATTGAGATTCGCGACCCTCGTACCAGTATTGAAGACGATAACACCGACGACGATTACTTTATGTCGCTCTATGCGTCCGACATTAATCTTTCCACCAGCGGCGATTATGAAAATTATTATATAATCGAAGATACGCGCTACTGTCATATAATCGACCCGTTTACGGGCTCGCCCATACAGACCGGCATGGTAATGGCAAACTGCATAGGCGGCACCGCCGCAGAGGCCGACGCGCGCACAACGGCAATTATGGCAATGGGGCTTGACAGGGCGATTGAGTATATAAATTCCGACGTCGTAAAAGCGTCGGGGCTTAAAATAACGTTTATTTATCAGAATTCTCTCGGCGAATACTTGCTCATTACAAATATTCCAGAAGGCGAATACAATATTATGCGCGGGAATTATACCGTTGCCTGCACAATCGATGCGAACGGGAATGTAGTATTTACCGGCACCAGATAGTGCGTTGCCAATCGGCGGAGCTAAGCGCCTCAGTCAATCGGGTGCGCTTTTAAAGGCGGAGGCTTATGTCACAAAAAAAGGTCGACCAGCTTAAACAGGACAGGTTTTTTAAAATCTGGGATATCCTGATATACGGCGCCATCGCACTGATAGTGGCCGCTGTTTTCCTCGCTGTATTTTTAACGGGCGACAACAGCGCGCTTTCGGCGGTGGAGGGGCAGTACAATAACGAGCCGGTTTTTTATTATGACTTTTCCTCCGACGAACTGACCGTATATATGGAAGACAATGTGGAATATGCTTACAGCGAAGACGGCAACGGCCTTATGATAACCTTCTGTATCGACGGCGGTTCCCTTACCTTGCCTTCAGACTATAACATAATATTTATCGATAAATCCGCACGTTCAGTCGCTGTTACAGAGAGCGATTGTTCTGCCCGTCGCGACTGCGTTCATACTCCGGCCATTACAGATAATTCAGGCGTCATTGTATGTACTCCGCACAATTTTCAGATAGTGCCGGCAGGGTTCTCTGATATCGACGGAATTCTGCCCGTCGGCTGAGAGATGCTCTGCCTTAAAATCGGGAGTATTTAATGCAAAATTAGTTTTATAACGTTCAAAAGCCCGCCGCGGAATTTTTCCGCGGCGGGCTTTTGCCGGCCGTTAATGATTATTATTCCCTTACAAGAATAATCTTTCTCGGACACTTCGAAACACAGGTCAAACACCCCGTGCATTTTGAATAATCGAATGCAGGCAGATTGTCGACCATGGTTATTGCGCCGTGCGGGCAGCTCTTTGCACATATTCCGCAACTTATACAGCCAACTTTGCACTGCGCTCGTACCTCTTTGCCGGGGCAATGGGAGGAGCAGGCCACATAGACGGGCGCGCTTGCAGGGATGCGCTCTATTATGTGTTTGGGGCAGGCGTTTATGCACGCCCCGCACGAAATGCATCTTTCAGGTATGACTTTTGCAAGCCTGCCTTCGACTTTTATTGCCTTTTCAGGGCAGACCGAAGCGCAGTCGCCGCAGCCGAGGCAGGCCGATTTGCACAGTTTGTTGCCGCCGAGCAGCGTATTGCATGCCTTGCATGTGGGGTTTCCGTTGTATTCAAATGCGTCGGGCGCATTTTCCGCGCCGCCGTTGCAATGCACTATCGCAACGGTAGGTTCTTCGTCTTTCACTTCAATGCCCAAAAGCTTGGCAATTTCCGCCTTCTTTTCGGGCGAGGTGACGTGGCAGTCGGCAAGGTCGCCCTGCCCGCAGGCCAGTTTCTGTGCAAAACCGCTGCAACCCGAGCAGCCGCACCCGCCGCAGTTTGCACCGGCAAGATTTTCAAGTATAGCCGTAACCTTTTCGTCTACGTCCACTTTGAACACTTTGCCTATAACGAGAATGGCTATAACGAGTACAAGCGCTATTCCCGCAAGAATACCCGCAACAATTCCGACAGTTTTCCAGGTTTCGGCGTTTAATTCGCCTAAGCTAACAAGTAAATTCATATCGCCCTCCTCAAACCTGAATGGAACTGAACACGGTGAATGCCATGCAGATGATGCTCGCCGTTATCATGGCTATGGGGAAGCCCTTTAAAGCTTTGGGCATTTCTCCGTAGTTGCCTATCCTTTCGCGAAGTCCGCTCATTATAATCATTACGAGCGTAAATCCCAGCCCTGCAAACACGGCGTATAAAACCGCCCAACCGGTGTTCATCGCCGCAGCGACCCCTACCGTGTTCTCCATAAAGTTGTCGCCGATAACCAGCTCGCACACGCCGAGAACGGCGCAGTTTGTGGTTATAAGCGGCAGGTATATGCCCATCGCGTTGTAGAGGGGAGGAGAGAGTTTCTGTATTACCTTTTCAATCATCTGCACGAGCGCTGCGATGATGAAGATGAAGAAAATAATCTCTAAAAACTCTATATTGAGCGGTTTCATTACGTACTCATACAGAGGATATGTCACTGCCGTGGCAATGGCCATGACTATGGTCACGGCAATGCCCATGCCGACGGCCGAGTTTGTCTTTTTCGAAACGCCCAAAAAGGGGCAGATGCCGTATGTGCGCACGGTAATAAAGTTATTTGTGAGCACGGCGGCAAGGACTATCGCTATAAATGTTCCCATTTACGCCACCTCCTGTGCGAGAGATTCGTGCGTCAAAGGCCTGTATTTCTTTTCCCTGCGCACGCGCTCTATTGTGTCCATGATATAAACGAATATTGCAATGCAGGTGCCGTAAACAAGGAAGGCTCCAGCGGGGTTTGCAAACGCGCCTATCGTAAATTCCATTATCTGCAGGCCGAATATTGAGCCTGAACCCAAAAATTCACAGATAATGCCCATTATTGTGAGTGCGGCGGTAAAGCCGAGGCCGGTTGCCACGCCGTCGACCGCCGATTCAATCACCGTATGCTTGCTTGCAAACGCCTCCGCTCTGCCGAGGATTATGCAGTTAACGACAATAAGTGCGAGGAATCCGCCCAAACTGTCGTACAGGTCCGGCACAAACTTTTCAAGCACCATTCTGGCAAGGGTAACAAGCGTCGCGATTATAACGATATATGACGGAATTCGCACGGCGTTTGGAATCAACTTTCTCAGCGCAGAAATCAGCATATTGCTCAGCGTGAGAATTACCACTACGGTGAGGCCCATGCCCGCCGCGCTGGAGGCGGATGAAATAAGTCCGAGAGTGGGGCAGGTGCCCAGCACCAGCATAAAGGTGGGGTTCTGGAAGATGAGTCCGTCTAAACTTATCTTTGCATATTTGTTCATAGCACACCTCCTGCGTTATCAAGCACGGTATTGTAGTTGGCGGTGGCAAACAGCGCCGAATATGCGCACAGGAAATTGGAAATCGTTGCGCCCGTGTGCAACTCGCCGTCGATGTCGCCCCATTCAAAACCTTCGCCGTTAAAAAGCGTTTTTAGTTCTTCAAGGTTCTTGCCGACGAACAGCGAGCCGTTCAATACAGATTGGTCCATAAGTTCGCCGTAGTCCTGTTCGGGCATTTGCGAAGAGCCGTTCGATAATATTTCGAATTGTGTCACTGTGCCGTTTGCAACCTTTATGCTTATAGAAAAGCTTCCCCTTATACCGCCCTGCGTGGCTATTTTGTAGGTTACTTCATTGCCGTTTACAGAATATGAGGTGTTTGCAAGATTGATATATTGAGTGTATTCATACTGCACGGCGTTTTCAAGCGCATAATCATAGTTTGCCGCCGCAAACAGCGCCGCATATGTGCACAGGGAGTTGGAGTATGTCGCGCCTGTATGCAAATTGCCGTCAGCGCCGTCTTCAAATACGCCGTCCGACGAAATGCCGTTATCTGAAAGTATAGATAATATGGCATCTGCATCCTTGCCTATATACAGCGAACCGTCCTTCACGTTTTCAGGCATTGCCTCAATATATCTGTCAGCAGTGGAGCCGTTTGTTATTATTTCATAATCGGAAATAACGCCGCCTGTGCCTACAGTAATGTCTATTGTAAACGACTGTGCGTGTGCAAACGCAGAGGTAACGACTCTGTAGTTTACATTGCTTCCGTCCGTCGTTACGGTGGTGAGATAGCCGTTGATGTAGTCGGTATATTCATAGCCTGCCAGCGGGTCGGGATTTGTATTTGAGGCAAGCTCTTCCCTGGCAAAGGATAGCGCGGTATTTACGGCGCCGGTAATTGCCGTAAGCGACATGGTTGCGCCCGTGCCCGTCCATGCCGAAGCTTCCTCGCCCTCTTCGAACTCGCCTTCGAACTGCGAAAGCACGCTGTCTTTGTTTACTCTGCTTATATACGACTGTCCGGAGTTGCTGTCGATAACGACTTTGCCTACGCCGCTCACGGTGCCGTCGTTCATGTTGATAACTACCCAGCATGTCACCGTGCCGCCTGAAAAGCCGCCCGTACCCGTAGCGTTTACAAGGTAATTTCCGTCGTCCTCGATGTAGTAGGCGCTGTTTATATTGCCGCCTGTATACTCCGTTTCAAAGCCGCCTCGCACTCTTATATCTATGGTAAAGGCGTCCGCTCTGCTGTATTCTGTCGTAACTACGGTGAAGTCTATGCCGCCTTCGGAAACAGTTGCTGTTGTCTCTGCGGTGTTGATATACTGCGTATATTCAAGCTCTTCCGAAATTTCAGCGCCGTCGTTTATTATGGCGTCATAGTTTGCAGTAGCGAACAGCGCAGCGTAAGCGCACAAAAAATTTGAATATGTTGCGCCTGTTACGAGTACTTCGTCGGTGTTGTCTATCGTCATGCCGGTCTCGGCGAACAGTTCGAGCATTGCCGCCCCGTCTTTGCCGATATAAAGTGAACCGTTCAGCACCGATTCGTCCATTCTGTCGCCAAACGATTCGGGCGATGAGCCGTTTGTAACGATTGTGTAGGAGGATATTACTCCGTTTTCGCCTACCGTGACGTCTATTTCAAATACACCTGCGCGTGAATAGGATGTGGTGGTGATATCGAAAGTCACATTGCTTCCGTCAACCGAGTATGCCGTCTTTTCAAGGTCGATATATTTTGTCCTCGAAAGCACGGCAACCTCCCTGCCGTCAAGCGCGTTCTGATAGTTGACAGCGGCGAATAAAGCTGCATAGGTGCACAAAAAGTTCGAGTATGTTGCACCTGTTGAAAGCGAGCCGTCGAGATTTCCCGTTGTAAATTCGCCGTCAAGATTTAAAAGCGAAAGCAAATCGCTCTGGGTCTTATGTCTGAAAAGCGAACCGTCTTTAACGCCTTCCGGCATGTAATCGCCGTAACCCGAAGTGGAGCCGTCGGTTACTATCTCATAGCTTTCAATATTGGGTTCATCCAGAACAATTTCCGTCGCCGTAACTTCTCTTCCGTATATGTTTGAGAGCACTCTTTGCAATCTCTCGTCTGCCGAAACGTAGAACAGACTGTTGCATATCGTAAGCAATATGCCCGATATGAGCACGATTGCAAGCAGCACGGCTATACACTTAAAGGAGGTACTCTTAAAAAAGCCCTTCACGGTAAACGATTTCTTTTCTTTTCCGCTGGTTTCGCTCATTTTCCGGCACCCTCCTTATTTTTCTTTTCTTTAACATATCCGAAAGGCCTGCGTCTTATAAAGTTGTCCAAAAGGGGTACGATGAGGTTCATTATGATTATGACAAACGAAGTGACCTCGAGGTGAGTGAAGTGCCTTAAAACTGCCACGAGAAGGCCGCCAAGCGCATAATAAACAATCTGTGCATACAGCCCCTTGGGTGAGGTTACATAGTCGGTCATCATAAATATAGCGCCGAACATAACGCCGCCGGAGAGAATGGAGGGCAGGAAGAATGCAAAGTCTCCGTTCAATGCAACGGTCATAAGCCCTGTTACAGCAAGGAACAAAACGGGTTGCCACCATTTGATTACTCTGCGCACGCAAAGGTATATATATCCTGCGATAAGCGCAAGCTTGCACGTTTCGCCTATGCATCCGGCAACGCCGGTGCCTAAAAACAGGTCTAAAAGCGACATTGCTTCAAGGTTGGGGTTGTCGGTGAGCAGCGCGCCCGAAAGATAGGTCGAGCCTGTCCCGAGGGTTGCGCCGTCGATAGGTCCGAAGTTTGCGGCAGGGTAGATATTCATTGTGATAACAAAGGATATGAGCATGAACACCCTTCCGACAGAGGCAGGGTTGGCAATGTTTTTCCCCGTGCCGCCGAACACCATTTTAACTACTACTATGGCAAATACCGCGCCTATGGCCGCCTCGTACCAGTGCACGGTGGGGGGCAGTATGAGCGCGAGGATGAGCCCTGTAACAACGGATGTAAAGTCAAATTGCCTTGCCCACTTTTTGCAGACCGCACCCGACTTTGAAAAGGCCTCTTTTCTCAGCTGCGAGCGCTTGTCTTTCAACTGCGCGCAGGCTTCGTCCGCAGGCTGCCCGCTCTTTTTCAACTGTTTTATGTCCTTTGCCAGCGTCTTTGTCTCTTTGTTTGCAAAGCGGACGTTAAATCCGCCTTTGGCTATAAAAAAGTAAACAAACTCAGCAAGTACGGCAAAGGCCACGCATGTAACTTCAAGTATCAGCGCGTCCCACAAAAAGTAAACGATGCCGCAGATTGCCGCGGGGGCAAGCGCAATCAGAACGTCGAGCATTATCTTTTTTGTCGTGCGCTTGGATTTGACGTGGGGAGGGGTGGAGATAACTATGCTGCTATTCATTGTTTGCCTCCTTTATTCTTTGCGCGCACGGCGGCCTTTGTGTTTCTTATCGCCTGAATGAGCGGTCTCTTTGCGGGGCATACATATTCGCATACGCCGCATTCAATGCAATACATAACGCCGCCGAGTTTTACTGCATTGTCGATATCTCCCGCTGAGGAATAGAACGCAGTATTCATAGGCATGAGATGCATGGGGCAGTGGTCCGCGCACAGGCCGCAGTTCAGGCAGGGAGTGGGTTCCTCTGCCGCGGCCTCCTTCTCTGATAAGAGCAGAATTCCGCTCGTTGTCTTTTTAACGTAGTTATCGTAGCTCTTTATGGCAACGCCCGTCATCGGGCCGCCGAGCACAGCTTTTTTGGGAGCCTCGGCCTCGCCGCCGCAATGTTCAATGATGTAAGAAATCGGTGTGCCTACAGGCACCTTTACGTTTGCAGGCTTTTTTACCGACTTGCCCGAAACGGTAAGAATTGCCTCGCAGGCTGGTTTGCCTGTCTCAACCGCCTCGCATACGGCAAGGCATGTGGCTACGTTGTTCACGATAACGCCGACGTCGGCGGGAAGCTGCCCGAGCTTTATCTTCCTGCCCGTGGCACTGTATATCAGCTGTTTTTCGCCGCCCATAGGGTATATCTTTTTTAATGAAACGACCTTTACGTCGCTGTATTTTTCAAACGCCTCTATGCAGTCGGGCTTATTCCGCTCTATACCGATTATAATATTTTCTACGCCGAGCGCCTTTGCAATGTAGCGCGCTCCGCGCATAACGTCGTCGGTACGCTCAATCATCACGCGGTAGTCGCAGGTAAGGTACGGTTCGCACTCGGCGCCGTTCACAATAAACGTGTCAACGGGCGTCTTTGGCCGCAGTTTAACGGCGGTGGGAAAGCCCGCGCCGCCAAGACCTACGATGCCGGCTTCTTTTACCCTTTCGACTATCTGCTCTGCGGAAGGGTTTTCAAGCGGCGGAAGATACTGCGTTTTTCCCGTGCCGTCAGAGCGTATGCACACAAAGGTGTCTTTGTTGCCGCACTCGTTTTCAAGTTCGCATACCCCGGTCACCTCGCCGCTTACGCTTGCGAACACGTCCGATGATACGGCTCCGTCCGCGCGTGCAATGAGCTGGCCTTTAAGAACGGTGTCGCCCGCGTTCACGCAGGGCACTGCCGGTCTGCCAAGGGACTGGCTCATGGCGATTTTAACCTCAGGCGGTTCCGGCAGCTCTTCAATCGGCGCGTTCTTTGCAAGGGACTTATTGTCCGGCACGTGCGCGCCGCCGAAAAGCATTCTGCCTTTAACAGCTTTCAAAATTTACCTCCTTGGTTTTGCACGGGTTTTGTTTGTTTAAACCCGTGCCTGATGCGTATTAAAATTTACTTTTTTTCGTCAAAATTTTTCGGCTTGTCGTATGCCAGTCGCATAAAAATGCTTTCCGGCACTTTTTTGAATATTATGGTGACTATCGCCCCGACAATCGCGCCCGAGAGTATGCCGATTAGCGCAAGGTAGGGCATGTATGAAAACATGAGCGTCGTTCCCGTGATAAGCACATACACCGCATTCTGAACGATGTTGTGCAGAACAGCCGCGGCAATGCTCACCGCCATGACGCTCACTTTCGGGTAGGCGGTATACATAAGTATAGCCGAAAGCGCCAGCGAAATAACTCCCCCCGTAAAACTGTACATCAGCATGGAAATATTGCCTGCAAAAAGGGAGCCGAGCACCGTGCGCGCAGCGACTACTATAAAAGCCTCAACCGGTCCGTACAGAATTAGTGCCGAAAGGGAGAATATGTTTGCAAGCCCCATCTTTGCCCCCGGCACGAACAGCGGGGGAAATTGATTTTCTATTATAAAAACTATCAGTCCCAGCGCTGAAAAGAGCGCCAGCACAGCAATTTTTTTTGCAGGGAAGCGGCCGTTCATACGCAAACATTATAAAACATTTTTGCATTTTAGTAAATATTTATCGCCCGATTTTTTGCATTGAAGGCTTAAAATTTTTTATCCCATACCCTCATTTGCGCTTATGTTTTGCAAAACGGCTTATAAGTTAAATGCGGTTAATTTATTTGACGTAAAAAACGGGCGGAGCAGGTAAGCCTCCGTCCGTTTTTTACGGCATAACGCCGCAAAGCGTTTTTTATGTTCTTATTCTGAAAGAATAAATATTTTTCAGCCTTTCGCGCACAAAAGTGCGATACTTCACGCTTGCAGATTCAAACAGCACATAAACTCTGTCCCCGTCTGAGCACAGCCCCTCGCTCATGCAGGGAATCTCGTAATCGGAAAGGAGATTGGCACTGTCGAGATAGTAAACCGTGACGTCGTAGCCGTTTATCTCGAGCACGTCGTCGCTGTGCGCCGTACTTGATGTGTTGAAGGAGTAAGTCAGTATGTGCGAGTTTTTAAGCCCGTAGCTCTGCGAAAGGATTATCCTTGTGCCGTCGTCGTTCAAGGCCATGCCCTGAATTTCACCCGTTATGCTGAAAGCTCTGCCGGGAGTGGTGGGGGTGGTGAGCGCGGAGGAGTAGCGCAGTATCAGCGCCGTATTTTCATCTCCGGCAGGCGTGGTCAATCTATGGCTCTCGTCGGTCTCGTAATTGCCCTTGCGGTAGAACTCGCCGATATACAGATATCCGGAGCGGTAATAGCAGAAGTCGGCGGCGCAGTTTGCGTTCCAGCTGTTTGTTATTTCCACTTCGCCGTTCTCTTCGGCTGCCTCAAGCGTGCGGGCATAGTTCAAAACGTATACAGTACCTTCCGAAACCAGCCATATGCGCACTCCGTTGGTGGCAACGCCGCAGGCGTGCCCCGAATAGATGCTGTCGTCGCTCAGCTTAACGGTCACATATCCCGCCGTTTCGCCGTCTTCGATGACGTATATCCTCGAAGGGCTGCCGTCGTTCATATACCCGCTCACAAATTGCCTGTCGCCATAGTTACCCAGACCCTGCGGAACAAAGCCCTCGTCGAGTCCCGGTATCTCAGTTTCCGAGCGGAACCTGTTCTCAAAATCGGGGTAGCTGTCGCCCATGTACCACACCATTATGAATACGCCGAGTGCGGCAATCACGCTCGCCGCTACGGCTAAGACCGTTATAAGTTTGCTCTTTTTTGATTTCTTTACGCCGTCGGAAATCTTTCCGTCTGCCGCGTTTACTTCTTTTTCTTCCAAAATTTTGCTCCGTAAAAGTTTATCCAGAACAGTTTAGCAGATTTTGTGCGTAAAGGCAATACTTTTTATTAAAAATTCACCTTAAATTAAAGGGAGAGCGTGCAAAACGGCGCAGGGTGCCGCGTCCCCGGCATCAGGGCGGTTTTTTTATTGCCCGAATATGCCGCGCAGTATCAGGCCGAAAATGAACGTAGCCACGGCGCCTATAAAGGCGAGCGCTATTTTAAAAGTTATGTCGCGCCGCTTCTGCAGACGGGTACGCCTGAATGCAAATCCGTTTTCTTTGAGTGTGATTACATACATTCTTTCGCCCTTTCGTTCGGAAGTCACCATGTCGAAATAACCGTCGAGGTGCAGGGCGTACATCGTGTCGTCAAGCGCGTCGGCAGTAAGCGAGACGCGTTTGGGCAGCAGGGCGAGTATGTCGGAGCGCGAAATCAGGCAGCATTCGCTGCCGTCGCACAGTTCATATACCGCCGTCATAACGACGTTTTCCTTGCGCGAAAGCATTTCACACCGCCGCAAAAATTGCGCAGACTATCGCGCTGCCCGCCGCCGCTCCGAAAAATGCGGCAACAGCATACATTGCCGCCGCAAAGCCGTTGAATTTTTCCTTTACTTCCACTATCGTGGCGCTCTCATCTTTTGTCGGTGCGGGCATTTCAACGGGTTCGGCTATTTTTGATTTCAGCGCCGCCACGCAGTATGTCCCGCCGCGTGCGTACTTCAAATCGATATATCCCTGTTTTTGCAGGTTTTTAAGGGCGCCGTCTATTTCGCCCGCCGCCCGCCTTACGCCTTCGGGAAGTGCGTCGGCAAATTCATCGCCGTCGATTATTGCATAGCTTCCGTCTCTTGATACGGCGGCTATTTTGTCGAATACAGCTCTGTCTATATTTTCCATTTAATATAAAATTGCGCCATAATTCTCATTTTTATACTTGTGCCGGGTTCCTGTATAAATTAAAATGCGGACGGAAGTTAACTGCAGCGACAGGTAACTTCCGTCCGCATTATAAGCAACCATGCATTAATTTTATTGCGGATAGAAAGTAAAAATTAAATTTAAAATAAATTTAAATTATTTTTTAATTTTTTTGTAACGACGCCCATATAATGCCGCCTGTCATAAAAACAACTCCGAGGGCCAGCAATATATAGCAGATTATCGCGGGTATCTTAGCCCAGCCTGCGGGCCGGCGCTTTTTCTGTGTTCTGAAAAGTCCGCATGCTGCAATTTCGCATACAATTCCGCCTATCAGGCCGTATATGCCTGCGGGTGAGAATGCCAGTCCGTATAAAATTACGCCGAGCGCGCCGGCTGCCGCGCCGAGTATGGCATATATGCATTCCTTTGCGGTAGCGGGAGATTTTTCTTCCGGCAGGTTCCCGTCTTTTTCCTGTTCGGGCAAATCGGCAGGCTTTTTCTCTTTATTGTTCATCGTCACACCTCAGCTCTTCGTGTTTTTGGGGCGAGGCAAGCGCCGTTTTGTAGTCGGTGTACGTCACAAAACCCGTCTTCCCGCCCGAAGGTTTTTTTACATATTTTTTTAACGTGTAGTCTACGGGAACCTTGGCGCCCTCGCGCGCTTCGGAATACCACGCACATATTTCAGCGGCAACCTTTATAACTTCGTCGGGCACTGCCCTGCCTTCGGTGAGTATGCCCACGTGGGAGGAGTGGTATTTCTGCGCATGCAGCCACAAATCTCTCTCGGAAAGGCCCTTGGTCAGCCGTTCGTTCTGAACATTGTTTCTGCCGGCCACTATGGTAAACCCGCAGTATTCATATCTTCTGAACGGCGCGCGCGGAGTTTCGCGCTTTTTGGTTTTCGGCGCGTTTTCCGCCCTCAGCACGCCGAGCGAAACGAGCTCGCTTTCGGCTTCGTCGAAGTCGGTTAAATCGTCGGCTCTGTCCAGTGAAAACCGTATGCTTTCCAAATAGTGCTTTTCGTCCTCGGTATCCTTTTTCTGCACAGCAAGCGCGTCGAGCGTGCGCTTCAGTTTGGCGTACCGCCTATAATATTTCTGCGCATTCTGCGCAGGCGTCAGGCGCGCGTCGAGAGCAATGGTTATTTCGGGCATGTCTGCATCGTAGTAATTTACGGCTTTGAAGCTTTCCGCGCCCCGCTCTATTGCGTAAATATTCGCCGTTATAAGTTCGCCCTTTAATTTTACTTCCTCTATGTCACGGCATTCTGCAAGGCGGCTCACAATCAATGCCAGCCTCTTTTCACACTTTTTCTCCGCAGATTTCAAAGCAGAATCGAGTTTTCTTTTTCTGTCGTCAAACGCCTTCTTCGCACATACATAGGCGTAATATGCCGTCTGAGCCTCGAGAACGGAGGGATAGTTTTTCTTCTCCCCGCCGCGGCAGCAAACTTTGAAGTCGCAGGGCACGCCCTTTTTGTATGTCACGCACGGCGCAAAATAAGCGCCGCTCACATATTTGTAAATGTCATCCGCGCCGGCGCGGCCGCCGAATGTTTCTTCTATGTCGAGCGCGGTAGCATAGCTTATTCCCGTGACCTTGTCAGCGATAAATTCAGCGCCGGCACATCCATGAGCCAACGCCTCGCGCAGTGCGGAGAGGTCTGTCGGGTCCGCCTTGTCCTGCGGTTCGGGCAATTCATACTGTGCTCCCGTGAACAAAATACGCTTTGCGCCGCTTTCCAATGAAGTGGTCTTCATCGCGCCGAGTATTCTACCTTTTTCGGTGAGCACGACGTTGCTGTACTTGCCCATTATCTCGCAATACAAAACGCGCTCGGCCCTGTCGAAGTCGCCCGCGCAGTCTAAAGTTACGGCGGCAATTCTTTCAAAACCCGGCTGCGTCACCGATTTAACCACCGCGCCCGTGAGGTGTTTGCGCAGCAGCATGCAGAACGAGAGGGCGGACTGTTGCCCGTGCGCGCCTCCTTCGGCAATGTTCAGTCTGCAATTTTGCGCGTGTGCGCATATTTCAAGTTTAACGGTGCCTTTTTGTGTGTATATAAAAAGAGTAAGCTCATCTTTGGCGGGCTGGTTGATGCGCGATACTTTTCCGCCTTTCAGCCTTTCGTCGAGTTCGCGTATTATATATCTCAGTGTAAATGCGTCCTGCGGCATAGTTTTACCTCGGTGTCCGCGGCGGTTCTGCCGCCGTTTTTGCCTTAGTATACAGCAAGTCGGGCAAAAAGTAAATTAATTATTTGCAGGCAAACTGTTTAAAACGCTTTTCAAAAACAAACTATTGTGTTAAAATAACTTCTACGCGGGAATTTGTTATATTTATATAAATGTAAACGCGCGTATGCAATCAGGCGCGCGGCTTAAGACCGCCGCACAACTAAGAAAAAGTAAAATTTAACATAAAAAACGGAGATTGATTATGAATTACACAACAGCACCTGCAGAAAAAAGCACGGTAAAGGTAACCATCGCCTATTCCAAAGAGGAGTGGGACGACGCGATAAACAAGGCATATGCCCGCACGAGGGGCAAGTACAGCGTACCCGGTTTCAGAAAGGGCAAGGCGCCCAAGCCCGTGCTTGAAAACTTTTACGGCAAGGGCGTATTTTTCGACGAGGCGTTCAACATTCTCTTCTCTGCCACGTATCCCGAGATAATCGCCAAGGAACAGGCCAATTTCACCGCTGTGGGCGACCCTTCGCTCTCCGTAGACGATATTTCCGACGAAAAGGGCGTAACTTTAACGGCGCTCGTTCCCGTAAAACCCGACGTGGAGATAGGCTCGTACAAAGGTTTAAAAATCAGAAGTTATGAGTATAATGTTACGGACGAGGACGTTGACAAAGAGGCAAAAAGAATACTTTTAAGCAAGGCTGAAAACGTTTCCGTTGATAACCGCCCCTGCAAGAGCGGCGATGTAGTAAAAATTGACTTCTCGGGCAGCGTCGACGGGGTTAAGTTCCCCGGCGGCACGGCTGAGGACTACGACCTCGAGCTTGGCAGCGGCGCCTTTATACCCGGCTTTGAAGAACAGGTAGAGGGCATGAGCATCGGCGAGGAAAGGAATATAAACGTAAAATTCCCCGACGACTATCAGGCCGACGATTTGAAAGGCAAGGAGGCCGTGTTTGAAATAAAGCTCAAGGGTATAACCGAAAAGCAGTACCCCGAGCTCACCGATGAGTTCGTAAAGGCCAATGCAGGTTGCGAAACTGTCGATGAATACAAGGCAAAGTGCCGCGAAAGGTTGGAGCGCAACGCCGCAACCCGCAGCCTGAACGAAACTGAGAACAGCATATTAAAGGCAATCTGCGCCACAGCCAAGGCGGAAATCCCCGACGCCATGATAGAGCAGGAAATCGATAAAATGGTGCAGGACTTCTCCTACAGGCTCATGTATCAGGGACTCAAACTCGAGGACTATTTAAAATACATGGGCACGACCATGGAGCAGTTCCGTTCCCAGTTTACCGGCAGTGCAACCGAGCGCGTAATGTCTACACTTGTCATCGACAAGATTGTGCGCACGGAGAATATCAAGGCCGAGCCCGACGAGGTCGAGGCCAAGATTGCCGAGCAGGCCGAGTCGGTAGGTAAAACTGCAGAAGAATACAAAAAGACTCTCGACCCCCGTCAGAGGGAGTATATCGAGAGCGATATCGTGGTATCCAAGCTCTTCGGCTTCTTAAAGTCAAACAACGAGATGTATACCGAATAAACTTCCTTAAAACTTTAAAGCCGCCGCGCGCGGCGTAATTTCAGGAGTATTAAAAGTTATGGAACTTAACGAAAGGGGCGCGCTCGTGCCCTATATAGTCGAGCAGACTTCCCGCGGGGAACGCTCATATGATATATACAGCCGTCTTCTGGAGGACAGAATCGTATTCTTAAGCGGCGAAATCGACGACGCGACCGCCAATACGGTAGTCGCCCAGCTCATCTATCTCGAGGCAAAGGACCCTTCGAAGGATATTTCTCTGTATATCAACAGCCCCGGCGGCAGCGTTTCGGCGGGCCTTGCGATTTACGATACCATGAACTATGTAAAGTGCGACGTTTCCACTATCTGCATAGGCATGGCTGCTTCAATGGGCGCATTCCTCTTATCCAGCGGTGCAAAGGGCAAGCGCTATGCCCTGCCCAACAGCGAGATAATGATTCACCAGCCTCTTGGCGGCGCGCAGGGTCAGGCGAGCGATATAAAGATTGCCGCCGA
This sequence comes from uncultured Clostridia bacterium, assembly GCA_944368155.1. Taxonomy (GTDB): domain Bacteria; phylum Bacillota; class Clostridia; order Christensenellales; family Borkfalkiaceae; genus Coproplasma. The sequence continues at coordinate 98,900 of CALVWW010000003.1, read as the reverse complement.
GCACATTCTGCGCACCAAGCGCAAACTCAACGAAATTCTGGCCGCAAACACAGGCAAGCCCGTGGAACAGCTTGAAAGGGATACCGACAGGGATAACTATCTCTCGGCAAACGAGGCGCTTGCATACGGCCTTATCGACAGAGTATTCACCAAGAGATAAAGGTACGCACTTAATTTTATTGCGCGCGCCCGCCGCGCGGCGGGCGCGCGCAATTTTAATCTTTTGCCGGACAACGGCCGGCAACTTCTCAACACTATAAATAGATTGCCGTACATATCGCCCGTGTTCATGCGGGCGAGGAGGTATTGATGAAAGAAAAGAGATATTGTTCCTTCTGCGGCAAGCCCGAGGACCTCGTAAGAAAGCTTATAACCGGTCAGAACGGCGCCTGCATATGCGACGAATGTCTGGAAATAGGTTACGACATGGTAAAAGAGACGGGCGGCGAAACTTTTACCCCCGTTCCGCTTAAAAAACCTGCCGAAATCAAGGCCGAACTCGATAAATATATTGTCGGTCAGGACGAGGCGAAGAGGGTTCTGTCCGTAGCGGTATACAACCACTACAAGCGCATAAACAACGCCGCTCAATCCAAGCAGAAGGACGACGACATTGAGATAGAAAAGAGCAACATTCTTCTTTTAGGCCCCACTGGCTGCGGCAAAACGCTGCTTGCACGCACGCTTGCAAAAATTTTGAACGTGCCCTTTGCCACTACCGATGCAACTACACTCACCGAAGCGGGCTATGTCGGGGAAGATGTTGAAAATATACTTTTAAAGCTTATTCAGAACGCAGATTATAACATCGAACGCGCACAGCGCGGCATAATCTACATCGACGAAATAGATAAAATTGCAAGAAAGGGCGAAAACGTGTCTATCACGCGCGACGTTTCCGGCGAGGGTGTGCAGCAGGCTCTTCTCAAAATAATAGAGAGCACGGTTGCCAACGTTCCTCCGCAGGGCGGCAGAAAACACCCCCAGCAGGAGTGCCTCAGAATAGACACTACCGATATATTGTTTATATGCGGCGGCGCCTTCGTCGGGCTGGATAAAATCGTGCAAAAGCGCAAAGACACCACATCTTTAGGTTTCGGCGGGCAGGTAAAGCTGGCCGATAACGAAGTTTCCTATGAAATGCTTGCCGATGTCAAGCCGCAGGATTTGACAAAATACGGACTCATCCCCGAGTTCGTCGGCAGGGTGCCCATAGTTGTAAGCCTGCATCCGCTCGACGAGGATGCGCTCGTAAACATTCTCACTCAGCCTAAAAACGCAATAATCAAGCAGTATCAGAAGCTTATCGCGCTCGACGGCGTAAAACTCACAGTGGAGGATGCGGCCGTCCGCGAGATTGCAAATACCGCTATCCGTTTAAAAACGGGCGCACGCGGACTGCGCACGATTATCGAAAGCTTCATGACGTCCGTCATGTATAAGCTGCCCTCCGAACCTGACGTGGAGGAGGTAATCGTCACCCGTGATTGCGTTACGAGCAATGCGGAGCCGAAGCTGGTTTACAAAAAATCCGCCTAACCGCGTTAATTAACTTGCTCCGCTAAACTTCATATTTACTTCGCATTACATTGTCGCTGTTACGGGTGTGCTCAGTCACTTACGTCTAAGTAAGCTCCTTCGCACCTTCCGCCGGCTCCTCGTACTGCTCGCAACTATGAAGTTATGAATTGCGGCTTATTCTATGGTTGTGGTGCGCCTCGTCTCGCTCGCATCTCCAAGGTTTTTTGCCGCGTTTGCTTATTGCATTTGCCTTCATATAAGCGTCGCAATACGGTGCCGCGCTGCGGCGGAGGGGTTTCGCCACGCAACTATTAAGTCATTGTAACGGCTGGTTTGTTGCGGCGGTGATTGCGCAATTCATAATAAAAAATCAAGCGGCAATGCCGCCTTTTAAAGGGGAGCGTTGTGCTCCCCTGTTTTTTTAACAAAGAGAACTGTATTATGCCTATTAAATACTTTGATGAAATACCCGTCGTGCCCATGCGCGGCCGGGTCATATTCCCGGATACGGTCGTTTCCTTCGACGCGGGCAGAATTATTTCGCTCACTGCGATAAAGCGCGCCGCCGAGGGCGATATGCGCCTTCTTGTTTGTACTCAGCCCGATTCAGAAAAGGAGGAAATAACAGACGAAGATATCTGCAGGGTAGGCACCGTCGTTAAAATCAAGCAGATAACGCGGCTGCCTTCCGACAGCGTGCGTATTCTTGCCGAGGGCGTCTGCCGCGTTCGCGTGCGCAGGTTCACCTTCGACGAGTGCTTTCTCGCCGAAGCCGACGAACTAAAGGCCGTGCACGGCGACCTCACTTTGGAGGAGGCATATTTCCGTACCGCAAAGGATATCATGCGCGACATAACTTCTTCCGAGAACAGAATCTCGAAAGACAATATTGCCCGCATGGACAGGTGCGGCGACCCCGACGAGTTTGTAAACGTCGCCGCAAACAGTCTGCCTCTGCGCGATGAAGTCAAATTGAAAATTCTCGAGTGCGAAAACGTCACCGAACGGCTAAGAATGCTCGAAAAGTGCCTCAACGACGAGCTTGAGGTAATGCGCCTTGCGCGCAAGATAAATGCCGCCGTGCGCCAGAATATCGATAAAAACCAGCGGGAATATTACCTTCGCGAACAACTCAAGGCCATTCATGCGGAACTCGGAGACGACGAGGACGAGCGCGAAGCGCTCGTCGAAAAAATAAAGGCCAAGGGTATGCCGCAGGAGGTGGAGGAGAAGGCTCTCAAAGAGATAGCCAGAATGGACAAGATGTCATCCTCTTCTCCCGAATATACCGTTATCCGCAACTACCTCGACTGGCTCATAGACCTTCCGTGGAAGGAGGAGACAAAGGATACCGAAAATCTTAAGGACGCCGTTAAAATTCTCAATGACGACCACTACGGCCTGGAGAAGATTAAGGAGCGCATAACCGAATATCTCGCAGTCCTCAAACTTACAAACAGTTTAAACGCGCCTATTCTGTGCTTTGTAGGTCCTCCGGGCGTAGGCAAAACGTCTATTGCCACTTCAGTCGCCCGCGCTCTCGGACGCAAGTTCGTGCGCATGAGTCTCGGCGGCGTAAAGGACGAGGCGGAAATACGCGGCCACCGCCGCACCTATGTCGGCGCAATGCCGGGGCGCATAATATACGGCATTAAAAACGCAGGTTCCATAAATCCCGTGTTTCTTCTCGATGAGATAGACAAGCTCTCCTCCGATATGCGCGGCGACCCCGCCAGCGCCCTTTTGGAAGTTTTGGACCCCGCCCAGAACAACACTTTCCGCGACAGGTATCTTGAAGTTCCGTACGACCTTTCCAAGGTGCTGTTCATAACCACGGCCAACAGCATGGACACAATTCCGTCGCCCCTTCTCGACAGAATGGAGCTCATCGAGCTTAGCGGTTACACCGAGGAGGAAAAGCTCCAGATAGCCAAACGCTATTTAATCCCTAAACGGATAAAGTCGAACGGCCTCCAAGAGGGAGATATAACCTTCACCGACGGTGCTCTCCGCGCCATAATAGAGGGCTACACACGCGAAGCCGGCGTCAGAACTCTGGAACGAAGGATAGACGCTGTGTGCCGCAAAGTGGCGGTAAAAGTAGCCGAGGGAGGCAAAGCAAAGCGAAAGGTGACGGCCGAAAGCCTTCATTCGCTTCTCGGCCCCGCGCGTTTCAAACAGGACAGCGATACCCCCCGCCGCGACGAGGTGGGCGCCGCAACCGGGCTTGCATGGACGGCCGTCGGCGGCACCACTCTTACGATAGAGGTCTCGGCCATGCACGGCAAGGGCGAAATTCAGCTCACCGGAAAACTTGGCGACGTAATGAAGGAGAGCGCCCGTGCAGCAATAAGCTATATCCGTTCCAACAGCACGCGCTACGGTCTTGACGACAGCGCATTCGATTCAACAGACATTCACATTCACGTGCCCGAGGGGGCAACGCCCAAAGACGGGCCGAGCGCCGGCATAACTATGGCGACCGCCATTCTTTCTGCGTTCACGCACAAGCCCGTGCGCGGAGATATCGCAATGACGGGCGAAATTACCCTTCTCGGCAACGTGCTGCCCATCGGCGGCCTCAAGGAGAAGGCGCTCGCTGCCTACCGCACAGGCGTTAAAAATGTAATTATCCCCGAAGACAATCAAAAGGACCTCGAAGAGATTCCCAAGGATGTCCGCGAAAAGATAAATTTTATCCCAGTAAACAATGTGGGCGCGGTGTTCAAAAGCGCTATTGTAGGGCTTTAAAGGCTGGCGCGTATGCTCAAGATAACTGATGTTACGTTTGTGACCAGCGCAGCTTCAAAGTCACAGTTCATTAAGTCCGAAAAGCCTGTAATCGCCGTCTGCGGCAAGTCTAACGTCGGGAAATCAAGCTTTATCAATATGCTTGCAAACCGCAAAAAGCTTGCCCGCGTTTCAAAGGACCCGGGCAGGACGCGGCTGGTAAACTACTTCGATTTCGGCGCGTTTATTCTCGCCGACCTTCCGGGGTACGGCTTCGCCAAGGTATCCAAGGCCGAAAAGGCACGCTGGGCGCGCCTGATGGAAGATTTCTTTGCCGACAGGAGCAACTGCGCGCATGCCTTTTCGCTCGTCGATATCCGCCACGAACCGACTGCCGACGACGTCAACATGATAAACTTTCTGTATGCCGGGCTGATACCTTTCACGGTCGTCGCTACAAAGGCGGATAAGCTCTCGCGCATGGCAGGGCTGGGCAATACAAAAAAAATCGCCGCAAAATTAAAGTGCGGCGAGGGAAACATAATTTTAACATCCTCGCAGACGCGTCTGGGGCTTGAACAGGTCCTCGGGCGCATAGAGGGCGTAATAGCCCTTCACGGCGGGGAGGGGGAGAGTGACATGAAAAATACAGAGGAGGGCGGCGAATAGTGGAAGAGTTTCTCGAGTTTATGTCGTCGCCTGCGGGAATTGCAATTTTTTCCGTAGTCGCGGCGGCCATAGTCATTGCCGTTATCGCGCTCAATTACCGTTTCTTTGCCAAGTCGGCGTTGGACTTATTGTTCGGGCTTGTGTTTTTTATTATCACCTCGCCGCTCACGGCGGTGTGCGCCGCAGTGGTCAGGGCAAATGCGGGCAGGGCCTGCACCCGCTGCTGGATAGTCGGCAAGGGGGGCAAACCCGTCGAAGTGCGCGTATTTTCCGATTACATGAGCGGAGAAAAACAGGGCTACATATGCTGCACATGGCTTAAGTACCTGCCGCTGCTCCTTTCGGTAATCACGGGCAAACTCTCGCTCGTCGGCCCTTCGCCGCTCCCGCTTATAGACGGAACGTTGATTCCCGAAGAGTATGAAGGCCGTTTCTCTGTTCGCCCGGGGCTGTTTTCGTCTGCGGCAAACATATTCCCGCGCCGCCCCGCTTATGAAGAGATGTTTGCTGCCGACTGCGACTATGCGGCAAGGCGCAATCTCTTTTCTGATTTGCGCTCGTTCTTCGTGCCTTTGCTGCGCCTGTTCCGCGGTGAAAAGAGCGGGTTCATTTCGCTCGGGCGGGACGGCTATGCCGAGGAACTTTTATCCCGCGGCGCTATAACCGGGGAGCAGTACGATAAGGCAGGCGAGCTCGCCCGTCAGTCTGTGGAAGATTTGCGCAGGGCTAAGAACAGGGTGGGCTGAGAGCGCCGCTGTCACTGAATAATTTGAAGCATGGTTGCACAAATGAGCAATAATTGTTAAATGTAACAGCGGCGGAGCGGAAGAAAGTTTCTTCCGCTCCGCAGGCGTTATTGTATAGCGAAAACCCCCGGATAGTCCGGGGGTTTAGTAATAGGCTTTTGTCGATGAGAAAAAATAGAGGTTGCATGAGCAATTATCGGATAAGCTCCCCTTGTGTAAAAGGGGGGATGACCGAGGCGCTTCATAGCACAACGGACACTCGTTGTGCTATGAAGTGAGGCGTGGACAGCAGGCTCACTGGGTGAGCGCGTGCAATTATATAATAAGAGAGCATTTAAGATTGCGCGCGCGAGGGCAACGCCCTAAAAATCACGAAGAATTTCCATGCTTCACCTGCACGGAAATTCTGTGAGTGGTGTCAGCTTTCTATAAAGGGGTGCTCAATATGCACGACGGCGTTTAAGCCGCTCTTTTCGTTTATATCCTGCTTTATTCGCCCCGCTATTTCCCCGTCTGTCATATCCATGCCGTACGGGAATATAGCGTCGAAATAAACGTTTTTAATTTTATCCCAGTTTGCAATTCTCAGGTCATGCACGGTGGCGTCGGGATGAATGGCCTTAACGACGCCCTCCACAAGTTCCCGCACTTCCTCGGTGTCGCCGTCGACGACTATGGGGTCCATATGTATCACTGCCTCTATGCCGAATTTTTCGCGTATCTCTCGTTCTATGTGGTCGATAAGTTCGTGCGTCTCCATGAGGTTTCCGTCTGCGGGAACCTCGGCGTGAAAGGAAACTATTGCCCTGCCGGGGCCGTAGTCGTGGTAGATTAAGTCGTGTATGCCCAGTATGTTCTCGTGTTCAAGGGCGAGCTTATCTATTTCGTCGGCAAGCTCTTTACTCATCGGCCTGCCCAAGAGGGGTGCCTGCGTGGCCTTAACGGCGCTCCAGCCCGCTTTGAATATGAAAACTGCCACCACGACGCCCGCAATGCCGTCTATCGGCCAGTCGACGTACTGCCCTGCAATCAGCGACGCAAGTACCACAGAGGTTGCCACTACGTCTGAGAGCGAGTCAGTTGCCGTCGCGGCGATGGATGCGGAGTTAATGCGCTTTGCGATTTTGCGGTTGAAATAGAACATCCATAATTTTACGAGTATGGCCGCAATCAACACGCCCATGGCCGCGTAAGAAAATTCCGCCGCTTCAGGGGTGATAATTTTTTCGACAGACGACCACGCCAGCTCAAATCCCATAAAAATTATCAGTACCGAAACAATCAGTCCCGCCACATATTCAATTCTTCCGTGCCCGAAGGGATGTTCTTTGTCGGGTTTCTGCCCGGCAAGCTTGAATCCTGCAAGCGTTATCACTGAGGAGGCGGCGTCGGAAAAGTTATTTACTGCATCGGCGATAATCGCAACAGACCCGGCAATAATTCCCACTGTCAGCTTGCCTGCAACGAGCAGGATATTTAGTATTATGCCTGTTATTCCCGAAAGCAGTCCGCACCGCGTGCGCACATTCGGGTCGTCGGCGTTCCCTTTGGGAACAAACAGCCGCAACAAAAGTTCACTCATGCCTCACCTTAAATTTATCTCTTTGTATGTCCGCTTATTTTATCACAGGAGCGCAAAAATGTAAAGCGCGGTCCCATTATTTTATTTTGCCTGTCGCAAAATTTTCACTCTAAAACGGTTAAGTTTTTTTGCCACGTATGCTATAATTATATGCGAAATATGAAAGTCAAAGATTTTTTTGTAAATATTGCGCGCAAAATCAAGGCCAACTTCGGCTGGAAGAGCGCTCTGTTTCTGGGAATATGCATAGCAATGCTGGCAATCGACCTCTTAACGAAGCACTTTGAAGAGGCCGATAACTGGAATTTTACTGTAATTCCCGGCTTCATCGAGGTTAGCAGCGGCCACCGCAACGACGGAGCCAGCCTCGGCTGGCTGAGCGAATACGAGTGGGGTATGTCCCTTCTCATTGCGCTCACATGCATAGCCGTCCCCGTATTTATCCTTGTCGTTCTCCTTCTGCCCGAGCGCGCGGCGCTTTTAAAATTCTGTGTTTACATGGCTCTTGCCGGCGCTTTGGGTAACCTTGTCGACAGAATTGCTCTGGGCGAAGTGCGCGACTTTATCGGCATGAATTTCGGCTTTGTCTCCTTTCATTGCAATTTTGCCGATATCTGGCTGATGGTCGGGCTGGTTATTGCCATCTTCGATTTACTCTTCTTCAGCGAATGGGCCGTGTTCCCGCTCACTAAAAAGGCGCGCGAGGCTCAGGCCGAGCAACGCCGCCGCGAAGAGGAAAAAAAGCTTCAAACGCCTGACCGTTTAAAAACTTCCGCCTCAGAGGGCGGCTCGGAAGGAGCGGGTGCAAGCGCTTCGGCGGACTTGGTTCTGCCTGAAGAGAGCGGAAAAGCTAAAGAGAGCGATAAAGATGAGTGAATACGGGCGCTTTGAATTTACCGCCGAGGGCGCGTTCTCCCGTGCCGACGTATTTTTGAACAGTATTATGCCGCACGTAACGCGTTCTGCGCTCAAAAAAATCTTTGAGGGAGGCGGCGTTACAATAAACGGCAAGCCGGCAAAGCCGTCGCAGAGCGTAAAGGCGGGCGACGTGCTGGAGGTAAATGTCCCTCCCGCCGAAGAATATTCCGCAAAGCCCGAGGCAATTCCTCTCGATATCGTCTATCAGGACGAAGATATCGCTGTGATAAACAAGCCGCAGGGGATGACAGTGCACATGGGCAACGGCAACAAAGAGGGCACTTTAGTAAACGCCCTTTTATATAATCTCGATAATTTGAGCGGTATAAACGGAGTTATCCGCCCCGGAATCGTACACCGCATAGATAAGGATACATCCGGCCTTCTCGTCGTCGCCAAAAACGACGCGGCGCACATCTCGCTCTCCGGGCAGATAGCCGAAAAGACGTGCAGGCGGCAATATATCGCTCTTTTGGAGGGCAATCTTAAGGAGGACGGCGGCACGGTTACCACTTATATCGGCCGCGACCCTAAAGACAGGCTTAAAATGGCCGTCGTTCCGGCAGATAAGGGCAAACTCGCTGTAACGGAGTTTACTGTTTTAAAGCGCTACGAAGGTTACACGCTCTGCCTTTTCAATCTGAAAACGGGGCGCACGCATCAGATAAGGGTGCACGCAAAATACCTCGGTCATCCCATTGTCGGCGACCCCGTCTACGGCATAAAAAAGCAGAAGTTTGCGTTAAATGGCCAGCTGCTGCATGCTATGGAGCTCGAACTCACTCACCCCTCGACAGGTAAACGCATGACGTTTTCAGCTCCTCTCCCCGATTATTTTCTCTCGGTGCTCAAAAAACTCAAAGAGCTGTGATTAGTTTTTTTAAAATCTTGAATTCTTTCCGCCGCGGTGCTATAATATACTCAATCAAAATATAAAGGAGAGTATGATTATGGCAAAAAAGAGTAACAGCCGCCGCACGGCAGAGCGCAGGGAGCGCAGAGATTTAACCAAAATCTGCGCCTTTTGGGGAATAGTCCTTGCCGGCGTCGCAATGTTCATCGGCTTTATCATTTCCCTTCTCGCCCTCTTTGATATCACTGTCGGCTGGGCGGGTACGCTGCGCGGCATATGCAACATAGTTTCAATGATTGCCCTTTTAATTGCAATCGCTTTCCCCGCCTACGACTATGTGCGCGGCAGAGGCAAGAGCTGGAAAGCGGTGTATTGGGTGGCGCTCATTCTCTATATCTGCGGCATAATCGGTATAGGTTTCACGCTTTAATGCACGCTTCGGTTTAACGATAACTGATGCGGAAGAAATTTTACAGGCTGTAAATAACAAATGGAACGGCTTGCCTCAAAAGGTAAGCCGTTTTTCTTTACAAAAACGCAGTATTTTATTATAATAATGTGGAATAAACATTTAAAGAGGAGCAATATGGCTAAACCGCTCGTCGCCATTGTCGGCAGACCTAACGTCGGCAAGAGCACTTTTTTCAATAAGGTGGCAGGCAGAAAAATTTCAATAACCGAAGACAGGCCGGGCGTCACGCGCGACAGACTGTATGCCGACGCCGAGTGGCGGGGCCGTGCCTTTTCTATGGTGGATACGGGCGGCATCGAGCTCAAATCTCAGGATACCATGTGGCGGGAGATTAAAAAACAAGCCGAAGTCGCGATAGACACGGCGCAAGTCATTCTGTTCTTTGTCGACGGCAAAGAGGGACTCACATCTTCCGATTACGACGTGGCGGATATGCTCCGCCGCAGCAAAAAACCGGTAATTCTTGTCGTCAACAAGATAGACGAATATTCCGAAGAAAAGATTTTCGAATTCTATTCTCTCGGCCTCGGCGAGCCTTATCCCGTCTCCTCGGAACACGGCACGGGACTTGGCGACCTTTTGGACGAGGTCGTTAGTTACTTCGAAAAAATTCCGGCGGAAGAGGACAACAGCATAAAGATAGCCGTAGTCGGCAAGCCGAATGCAGGTAAGTCAAGCCTTGTCAACAGGCTTTTAGGTTTCGACCGTTCAATTGTAACCGACATAGCAGGCACCACGCGCGACGCGATAGATACCCTTTTCACCGCTCCCGACGGCGAGGAATATACAATTATCGATACTGCGGGAATAAGAAAGAAGAGCAGGGTGGAGGACGATATCGAGTATTATTCGGTAATGCGCGCCTTCGATGCCGTGCGCCGCGCCGACGTATGCGTGCTTGTTGTCGACAGCACCGAAGGTCTTACAGAGCAGGATACAAAGATAATAGGCTATGTGCACGAGCAGGGAAAACCTTCGCTCATTCTCATGAATAAGTGGGATTTGATTGAAAAGGACACCAACACCATAAACACCTTCCAGAATAAATTAAAGGAAGATTTAAAGTTTATGGACTATTTCCGCTCGATTTATATCTCTGCAAAGACGGGGCAGAGAGTGGATAAGATTCTTGCCGCCGTAAAGGAAGTTTATCAAAATTCGCATAAACGCATTCAGACGGGCGTGTTGAACGACGTGATAAGCTCCGCCGTGCGCGCCAACGAGCCGCCGTCATACAACGGCCGCAGATTGAAAATCTATTATTCCACGCAGGTATCCGAGGCGCCGCCCGCATTTGCGCTGTTCGTCAACGACGGCAGGCTTCTGCACTTCTCATACGAAAGGTTCTTGGAAAACACTCTGCGCTCGGCATTTGATTTCTCGGGCACGCCCATAAAAATTCTCACGCGCGACAAGAAGGAAGATGTGTGATTTATGGAACAGTTCTATATATCCCAAAGTTGGTACTATCTTTTAATTGCCGCGGCGGTGTGCTACCTCGTGGGCTGTTTCAACTTTGCGGTAATAATATCTCAATTTAAAAACCGCGATATACGCGAACAGGGCAGCGGCAATCCCGGCACAATGAACATGATGCGCACTTTCGGCTTAAAAGTCGGAATAATCAACTTCTTTTGCGACGCTTTAAAGGGCGGTCTGCCTGTGCTCTGCGCATATTTCATCTTCAGAAACAGCGTTTTTGCCGGCACTGATGTGAATGTTGCCGACTTTATGCGCTATTTCTGCGGACTGTTCGTGGTTATAGGGCATATCTTCCCTGTCACAATGAAGTTTAAAGGGGGGAAAGGCATAGCTTCTACGCTCGGCCTCTTCTGGGTCTCGCTCGCGTGCGAGCAGTGGTGGTACGTATTCATCGGTCTCGGCGTATGCGTGCTCGTGTTTCTCTATATCGCCGTTTCAGAGTGGGGGTCTATGGGCTCGCTTCTCGGCGTTTCGGCCTTTTCAATCTGGCAGGCTGCAGAGTTCTTCGTGCGCTACGGTGCCGAGCTTTCAAACGGCTGGGTTATCGGCTGTTTTATGCTCCTTCTTGCAATCAATCTTTTCACATGGATTGCTCATCACAAAAATTTATACAAACTTTTGGGCGGCGAAGAACACCGCACGTCGATAAAGCGCATGATAAATAAAAAACTTAAAAAATCATAATAAAATCAATGGCGCCGCGGCAAAACCTGCCGCGGCGCCAGCGTTTAATATAGTTCATTTCATGATTTTTTTTCGTCGTCTTCGCCTGTGCTCGTCTTTGATTTTATGCTGTACTCTATTCTCGGGTTTACGTCGAGTATAGCCTGAACAAAATCTTCATACCATTCGTCCTTTACCACAATGACGATGAAGTGCCCGTCTTCAAAGGTAACTGTCAGCTTGTTTGTAGTTCTGTCGAGCGTGACGGCGTCTATTTTAGCAATCTCATATCTGCTCTTTATAAAGCCGAAGCTGGTGATTATCATTTTCGTCTTGCCGTCTACGGCGTAGTAGGACGAGATGAGCAACGACAACAAAATTACAAACAGCGCAACCGTCACGATGAACATAAGAATATATCTGATGACGGTGAATGTGGGGTTTGCCGAGCTTTCCAGCCCGTATCTTAACACCTGCCACAGCGTTATGGCAAAGCCGGCAACGCTCAGCGCAAGAATAACGCCTATGAGCGCATATATGAGTTTAGTAAATTTGTATCTGAAAATTTTCATAAAAAAATTATACAACATTGCATATGAAAAAATCAAGGTTATTTTGCTTAAATTGCCGCTTTACGCTCGTTTTTTTGATTTTGCAGTTTAAAACGGTCAAACTTTTTTGCGTTTGTTATGAATTTGTATGCGGCAAAGCCTTGAACAATCGCCGTGCATTTGTTATAATAAAACCTGTACTATAATTATAAAAGGGGTAGTTCACATGATAAAGCTCATTAAAGGCGGCGTTTATTATATGGAAGACAAGCTCTTCAAAGAGAGTGCCGCGTTTATGGTCGAAGAGAAAAAACTGCGTGCCAAAAAGAGCACGATGGCATATAAAATTCTCTCTTCGCACAACAGGGGCGACGACGAAAATCTTAAAATTAAATTCGACGCGCTTGCTTCGCACGATATAACCTACGTCGGCATAATTCAAACAGCCAAGGCCTCGGGGTTAAAGCAGTTTCCCCTTTCATATACTCTCACCAACTGCCACAATTCGCTGTGCGCCGTCGGCGGCACGATAAACGAGGACGACCATGTGTTCGGCCTCTCCGCCGCAAAGAAGTACGGCGGAAATTATGTTCCTCCGCACCTTGCCGTAATTCACCAGTATATGAGGGAGGCGGAGGCAAAGTGCGGCGCCATGATTCTCGGCTCCGATTCCCATACCCGCTACGGCGCCCTCGGCACAATGGCGGTGGGCGAAGGTGGCCCCGAGCTCGTAAAACAGCTTCTCGGTCAGACTTACGACGTAAAACGCCCGGAAGTTATCGCCGTTTACCTTCGCGGTAAGCCCAAAAAGGGCGTCGGTCCTCAGGACGTTGCAATAGCCCTTGTGGGTGCCACGTTCAAAAAAGGTTTCGTAAAAAATAAAGTGCTTGAATTTATCGGCCCCGGCATAAAAAATCTTTCAATGGACTACCGCCTCGGCATCGACGTGATGACTACCGAAACCACATGCCTCTCAAGTATATGGGAGACCGACGAGGTAACGCGCGAATTCTTCAGGATTCACGGCAGAGAGGGTGACTTTAAAGAGCTTCATCCCGAACAGCCCGCCTATTATGACGGCGCTGTTGTAATCGACCTTTCGCGCATAGAGCCGATGATAGCCCTTCCTTTCCATCCCTCGAATGCTTATACGATAAGAGAAGTGATTGAAAATGCAAGGGATATCTTAGGCGGGGTTGAGGCGCTCGGCAACAAGTTAAAGGGCGCCGATACGTTCCATCTCACCGACAAAATCAGGGACGGCAGAATTTATGTCGACCAAGGCGTAATCGCCGGCTGTGCGGGCGGCATGTATGAAAATATAGCCGAGGCCGCCGAAATTTTAAAGGGCGGCAGCTGCGGCAACGGCGAATTCTCTTTGAACGTATATCCGCAGAGCCAGCCTGTGTTCAAGTGCCTAGTGGATAACGGCTACATTTCAACGCTCATGGGTGCGGGCGCAATAGTAAAAACGGCGTTCTGCGGACCCTGCTTCGGCGCCGGCGACACGCCAGCCGACAACGGACTATCCATCCGTCATACCACCCGCAATTTTGAAAACAGGGAAGGCTCCAAGCTCGGCGAGGGCCAGCTCTCTGCAGTGGCATTGATGGACGCGCGTTCGATTGCGGCAACTGCTGCAAACGGCGGCGTGCTGACCCCGGGCACAGAGGCGGAATATACAAAAAAAGTCAAAAAGTATTTTTTCGACGGCTCTATATACGAAAAGCGCGTATACCGCGGCTGGGGCAACGCTCAGCCGGAAACCGGGCTTATATACGGCAACAACATTGCCGACTGGCCCGAACAGATTCCCCTTGCAAACAGCGTGCTCATGAAGGCTGTCTCCGTTTTGACCGACCCCGTCACCACCACAGACGAGCTCATCCCTTCGGGTGAGACTTCTTCATACCGCTCCAACCCCATGCGTCTTGCTCAGTTTGCCCTCTCCCGCAAGGACCCCGGTTATGTAGGCAGGGCAAAGTCAGTCATGGCCGACGAAAAATCAAGGCGCGAGAGCGGCTCGCTTCCCGCAGAGGTGCTCAAAGAGGTAGGAATTCCGCTCGATGAAAACACCATGTACGGCAGCTGCGTCGTTGCAAGAAAGCCGGGCGACGGTTCCGCCCGCGAACAGGCGGCTTCCTGTCAGCGCGTACTCGGCGGAGTTGCCAACATCGCAACCGAATATGCAACCAAGCGCTATCGTTCCAATCTCATAAACTGGGGCATGCTTCCCCTTGTGTGCAGAAGTTTCGACTATAACGTAGGCGACTATATTTATATCGAAAATATAGTCGGACTTCTTAAAGAGGGGGCGGACGTTGTGCCGGCAAAACATATATCCGGCGGTAAAGTGAAAAATATACAACTCGAGCTCGGTTTCCTCACGCCTGAAGAAAAACAGATTATTCTCTCCGGGTGCCTGATAAACTATAACAGGCAGAAGGCGGGGCTTTAATCAATAAAAAACCATGGGAGGCAATTTTGCCGCCCATGGTTTTTTTATACATATAAACATGCCGGTGTTAACAGTAAAGCGCGCCGTGATGCGCTTTAAAAACAAAAATCTCCCGCTTTTTGTAGTTTCCTAATTACATAAAAGGCGGGAGGTTTTTAAATGTTTTGACTAATCAGTAACAGCCGGGCTCATTTTGCGCAGTATTATGTTACGCATTCTTTACTGATTTTTTGTATTCTGCTATGGCTTTGGAAAGCTGGTCAGGACAGGACGTGCCGTTGCGGCAGAGTACGCCGCTCAAAAGATTTTCAAGCTCGTCGATATCTCTTCCCTCGCAAAGTTTTGCAACGCCCTGCGTGTTGCCTGTGCAGCCGCCTGCAAACTTTACGTTGTGAATTTTGTTTTCGCTGTCTACGTCAAAGGATATTTTGCGCGAACAAGTGCCTGAAGTGGTAAAAGTAAACATAGTCAGTCTGAAAGGTTTTCGTATATAACAGCGTATAAATCGGAAGCCTTTTCCTCCCATTTTTTATAAATCTTATTCGCCGTTTTTCTGTCTGGAACGACGAATTTCAGTTCGAGTATCGGTTGAACGGGCGCAAGAATTTTCAGATAAACGGTATAAGTCCCGTCCTTGTTCTGATAGTAGTCCGAGCGGCACTCCTGTTTGTTCCTGTAGCGGGAGCTGTTCTTTTTAACGAACTGCGAAATCTCTTCCCGCACGCTCTTTGGTATCTTTATGTAGAAGTTAGCAAGCGTCTCTCGTCCGTCGGGCGTTATCGTGTAGAGCGTGTCCTCGTCCTCGTTTACTATGCAGATAAAGTTGTCGTCCAAAAGTTTGTGAATAACATTGACGCAGTCCATGTAACCCATCCAGTCGTTGGATGAGGAACACATGTCGACTATCGTCCTCTCTGAAATGGCGCTCTCCATCTTGTCGAACACAAAAAGAATTATTAATTTGTTAATCGACGTCTCGCCGGTATTCAGCATAACTTTTGAAAATTCCCCTTCTGTCGTGAAAAAAGTGATATCATTATACATAATTTATAAATTAAAAGCAACTAATTACTCAAAATTTATTTTATTTTGCAAAATATGTGATATAATCTATATATCAACAAAAATTATTATGTATAAGGGTGTGAGTATGAAAGCTAAGAGCACGGGCGAGCAGATTGTTGAATTTTTAAAAAAGTGCGAGCAGCTTAAAAAGAGTAAATTTATTATGGCCACGACCAGAATAAAGGACCTTTTGAAGTGCATAGTCAACAGCCCTGTTCTCTATGAGCTATTTCAGGCGGCAACCGCGCATTTTGACTACGTCTCGGCAAAGCGCAAATACTTTGTGTCTGTAAACGGCAGTTTTCTCGGCGAACGCCGTCTCGTCCTCCCCGAATCTGCGGGCGAACGGCTTGCCTTTATCTTTTGTCTGCTCGTTGAATTCGACCATGATACCATAAACTTCAACGAATTTCTTCAACAGTTCTTCCCTGAAGACGGCAGTTATTATGCAAGTTTCCGCAGTTTCTGCAATCTTGTGATAGACAGTATGGAAGATATTCTCCGCGATGTGTTCAGTGTGGAGGTGGAGGGGGCCGCCCCTCATGCTCAGGTTCAGCAGGTATCATATGTCGCGCCGCCTTCGGGAGCATATAATGCCCCGAAAACAAATACATATAGTTCGGAAGCAGTTTTGCCGCACGGTTCTGTAAGTTCGTTCGGCGTAGCTATGCCGCAGCCGCAGCAGATATATGCTGAAATGCCCGTTCCGTCCCGCGGTTTGCAGCAGCAACCCGTTCAGGCTGCAGATGAATATTCGTCTGTGCCGCCCAGACCCGTGCCAAACCCCGACGCTGCGGAAAAATTTACGGCAGTGTCTATGCTGGTCGCTTACGAAAGAGATTTGATTGCCCGCTCGCTCATGCCCGAAGCCGATAAGCAGGACGGTTATCTTATGCTCGGCGAGATAGAGGCTGCCGTGCGCGAGGGCAGAACAAATACTATGTATGCTGTGCTGAGAGGATACGAATACTATTCTGCATGCCATAATAATTTTTCTCAGTTTTCTATAATGCTCAGGTCAACGCTCGGAGGTTCCGATTGAAGCTCGAAGAGGAACAGATTTCAAAAAAGACCTTCTATGAGGGGAAAATAATAACGCTTGAACTCAGCGACGTAAAACTGCCCAACGGGCATACCGCTTTAAGGGAAGTGGTACGCCACCCGGGCGGCGCCGCCGTGCTCTTTGTCAAAGGCGGCAAGGTGCTCATGGAGCGGCAGTTCCGTTTCCCGTACAACAAAGTAATATGGGAGATACCCGCAGGCAAGCTCGGCCGCGGCGAGGACCCGAAAGCGGCCGCAATGCGCGAGCTTGAGGAGGAAACCGGGTACAGGGCGGAAGAGCTTTATCACCTCGTCGATATATATCCTTCCCCCGGCTACACCGACGAGATAATTCACATCTATCTTGCCGAAGGCGGAGAAATGGCGGGGCAGCACCTCGATGACGACGAATTTATCAACGCTCGCTTTGTCAAACTTTGTGAAGTGGAGCGCATGATAGAGAACGGCGAAATATGCGACGCCAAGACGATTGCCGCCGTATATAAATATCTGCGCGGTTTAAGGTAAAAGTTTATCGCCTGTCATTTTAAAAGTTTTGTTTTTGAGAGTGTTTGTCTCTGAAGTCATCCTTATGTATCAGTCATCGGTGTTACAATTTTTTTAGCAAATCAAATTCCAGCTGTAAATCAAACGGCTCTTTTTCTATAAGGAGACTGTTAATTTCTTCTGCGAACGTACAACCGTAATTAAAGTATGCGGCAGCGCTCTCTTTTGCAGAGTGAGCTGAAATATATAGTTTTTTTGCGCCGCGCAAAATAGCTTCATCGCAAGCTGCACGAAATAATTGTCTCCCTATGCCATGCCTTCGGTACGGAAGGGAAACATATAGCATCGCCAAATCGAGATATTGTTTTGCCGAACCGAAAAATAACGGGTCTATCAAAGCAAACCCTATAATTTTGTTGCGGCAAAAGGCACCGAACGCCGCGCCGTCATTTTTTATCAGTTCTGCTATTTGACGGGCAATCGACCTGCGTTTGTTTAAATCCCAATCCTCTGTGTAGTTAACTTTGGTAAGTTTGTAAACATCTCCGTTTTTTCTCCAACACTCGCTTACACTTTGCTTGAGCATAAAATCATCAAGCGAGCAGTAATTGAAATTGCTTTCTTTCAGTTTCTGTATAGTTATTTTAATCATATAATTTTTATCAATAATGATGATTGCCGCCCGCGGCGCAAAAGCTGTCTTTGCGCCGCGGGCGGCATAAATTCTCCTCTCGCAATCCTTTTTCAGGCTTTGCTCCTTTCACTATATATAACAGCTTCCGGCGTCACTCTGTCCACGCATTTATTTGTCGGAGTAGTCGTTGTGGTATACTTCGTGCGTGCAGGAAGAGAAAACGAGTTTACCGCCCTTATAAAGCGCCAAATCTTGCAGTTCTTCCAAATCGTAGTCGCTCTTATATTGCTTAAGCCAAGCCCTCGTTTTGTCGTTGAGCGCAAAGCGGTAAACTCTTGCCGGCGAACCGCTTATCGTGCAGTGCCATATAAAGGTCATGCGCGAAGATATCAGATGCGGAAGGAGGGGCGCAAAGTGCGCGTTTTCAAATATTACTTCTTTTCCCTCTGCTTTTTTAAAGTTTTCAGCCTGCTCGCACTGCATTGCCGCCATTTCGCAACCGTGATAAGTATGCCAGAAAAAGTGTGCGGGCTCGCTGTATTTTGTGTCCTCGCCCACATGGTCGCAAATAAACCGGCTCGCCCCCTTTTTAAGTTTGCCGTATTTTACCTTCTTCAAAAACGCCGCAACTTCCTCGCAAATCTCCTGCCAAAGCTGTTCAAATTCAGGGAGCTTTTGCCGTTCTTCCGGCGCAAGCTCGCCGTATAAATTTTTGGCCGAGAGTTTTGCCCATTCGTTGCATTCGTTCCTGATTGCCTCCACTTCCCCGTCGGAAAGTTTTTCGTATACGGGTGAACGGTCAACAAGTTCGAACTCGTCCGCGTCGCGGTAGTAGTTTAAAATACCCTCCATATCGAGTGAATCGAACCGGCCCTTTGTTTCATACTCCGACGTGCTTGCAAAACCTCCGCACTTCGTAAGAAACATAAATTTGCCGTCAGCGGCGCCGATTCCTTTTAAAAACGCACACATTTCTTCAAAGGTGGCGAACTTTTTCGTCTGTCTGTCGCAGGTGGAGGTGTAGCCCTCTACGGTTATCTCGCTGAAAGTCGTGTCGAGCCGTCCCTCACCGAAGTGCAGAACGTAATTTCCGTTCAGTTCATGCCTTTTGCCGTCGGCCGCAGTAACATCCACGCTCACCATGCCGTCCAGAAGTTCTTTAATTTTAGCATAAATTATCTTTTCCATAGTTTTGTCGTCTGCTTTTTTGTCCATTATATCATAGAAAAGCGACTTTTTCAATACCCTGAAATTTTAAAGCGCTTAAGGTTGACTGCAATAATAAAACAAGCTATAATGTCGCCGTAAAGTTCAGGTGCCGAAGCTGAGCAAATTTCGCGCAAAGGTAGTCTATGAAAAATATATTAATGATAGCCACGGGCGGCACGATAGCATCTAAAGAGACGGCGGAGGGCCTTGCGCCCGCGATTTCGCCTTCAGAGCTCTTGTCCTGCGTGCCGGAGGTGGCAAAAGTGTGCAATGTGCATGCCGTCCAACCCTTCAATCTCGACAGTACAAACGTTTATGCTCCGCACTGGCTTGCGATAGCCCGCATAATAGAAGAAAATTACAGCGCATTCGACGGTTTTGTCGTCACGCACGGCACCGATACCATGGCGTACACGGCCGCCGCTCTTTCATATCTCGTGCAGAAGAGCGCAAAGCCCATAGTTTTAACGGGTTCGCAGAAATCTGTCTACTCGCGCGACACCGACGCCCGCCGCAACCTCTCCGACGCCTTTTTATTCTGTGCGGACGAAGGCGCTTTCGGCGTGCGCATTGTGTTCGACGGCAACGTAATTCTGGGCACGCGCGCAAAGAAGACGCGTACGCGCTCATTCAACGCCTTCTCCAGCATCGATTTTCCCGCAATCGCAGTCATGCGCGACGGGAAGCCTTTTTATTATGTTGTCGACGCAAAGCCTGACGGCGTTCCTGAATTTTACCGCTCCCTCAATGAAAATGTGTTTGTTCTTAAAATGATACCCGGTCTTAGCGCCGACGTCTTTGACTATCTCGACGGACATTGCGACGGTCTGGTCATCGAATCGTTCGGTGCGGGCGGCCTGCCCAACTATGAAAACGACGCGTTTTTTACCCGCCTCGCGCGTTTTATGGCGGCAGGGAAAACTGCTGTGCTCACAACCCAGACAGAGCACGAGGGAAGTTCCCTCGATAAATACGCCGTGGGTCGGCGGCTGCGCGCGTGCGGAAATGTGTTGGAGGCGCGTTGCATGACATTGGAGGCGGCGGTTACCAAACTTATGTGGATTCTTTCCTTTGCAAAGGGGGAGGAAGCGGCAAAACTTTTTTACAGTTCTGTTGAACGCGATATTTTTTAAAATGAAAATCATTTCGCCTTTGTTTTAGTCCGTCTGTGTTCACTGCAAATTTGTCCGCCGCGAATATTACCTGCGGCAAATTATATGGTATAGTTGTCTTTTGCTGAATAAGGTTATAAAATTGCCGCGCAGTCGGAATGTTCTGACTGCGCGGCAATTTATTGTGTAAATAATCCTCCGTTCAGCTTGCCATGCGTGCTTTTTTTCCGGGCTTGGCAGGCTTATCTTTGTCTCTGTTCCCTCTGTCGCGTCTGTTCTGTCCGACGGCGGGTTCCTCGGTCTCTCCGGCAGGAGGTTGTTCCGTATTGCCGTTATTATCGTTTTCGCCCTCATCTTTGCGAGGAGGAGGGGGAAGCGGCATCGGTTTGCGCCGTGCAAAACCGTCTCCCGGTGCAAAAAAACCGAATTTGCCATGCTTTTCACCGGGATTTTTCCCGCTTGTGCCTCTGTCGAATTCAAAGCCGTCCATGCCGCCCGTGTGCTCGCCGCGGGGCATGCGTCCCTCTCTTTCGCGCTGCCCTTCAGGCAGATTGCCGTTGTCTTCATTCCCGCAATCGCAGTCTTGCTTACAGTCGCATCCGTCGGTGCAGTTTCCGCCGCACTTGCAGTCGCTGCCGCATCCGCAGTCAAAGTTACCGTCGGTAGTGCTTCTACGCGTGTATCCGCTCAGAGTGTTGTTACCGCCGCCCGTCTGTCCCTTTGAGCAGGCTGCGGCGCCGCAACCCGCCGCAGCAATGGCGGCGGTAAGTAAAATAACAATCAACTTTTTCATATCCGCAGTATGTGAAAATTAACAAAGGTTATTCAACTGCTTGCCTTTTTTTGTAACAAATGCTACAATATCACTGCCTGAGCGGAAAGGCCGCGTTGCCTGACTGTAAAGGGGTGAATACTTCGCTTGTGCATGCGCGGTTTTAATGCCGAAGCATTGTTTTGCGTGTTTCTCCCTGTCCGCTACGGGCAGGGAGTTTTTGTATGAATGAAAACAGAGTGGCAATAATCAGCATAATAGTGGAGGACAGGTCGTCTGCCTCGCAGATAAATGCCCTGTTGTCGGAATATGCCGGATATATAATCGGGAGAATGGGGGTTCCGTATAAAGCCAAAAACATATCGGTAATGTGCGTCATTGCCGATGCCCCGACCGAAATTTTAAATACGCTTACCGGCAAAATCGGGCAGCTTAAGGGAGTGTCTGCAAAAACGCTGATGAGCAAAATTTGAAATTTTTCTGCAATTTTCAATACAAAAATTATGCTTTATGCCACGCATAGTACTACATTGAGGCATAAAAGCGTGCATCTGACAATTTTCGGTAAAGAATTTTTAAGGAGATAAATATGAAAGGTTTAAAAAGAACAGTAATCGCCGCGGCATGCATGGCTGCGGCAATGGGCGCGTTTTCTCTCGCCGCATGTACGGACTTTTCTGCCGGCGCCGATTCGGTACAGCTCTTTTCGGTTGCGGCGGCCGACGTGGGGGCGGCGGGAATCGAAGCCGACTATTTCGTGGCGGCCGAACCTGCGGCAACAACGCGCGCAAATGCGACCGGTTTGAAATTTGCAGGTGACCTGCAGGAGCTCTATGGCGCGCAGGGCGGTTATCCTCAGGCTGTGATTGTTGCGAAAAATGAGCTGATTGAAAGCAACCCTGCTTTCCTTTCGGCATTTCTTTCAGAGGTTGAGGCAAATTCCGAATGGCTTGCAACAGCATCGCCCGATGTCGTTATAGAGGCGGTGTCTTCCCATCTCCCGCCCGACACGACGCCCACGTTTAATGCAAAAAATCTTACCGCGCAGGTAATTGCCAACTGCGGCATAAATTTTGTTGACGCGCAGACGGATAAGAGCAGGGTAACTGCATTTCTGGAGGAGATGATTGCCGTCGATTCGGCTTCGACCGTCATTCCCGCAGACGGATTCTTCTGCGGCGCGCTCGGCACAGCCTCCGCTTCTTCCGATGTGGAGATATACATGCCTGACGGCGCGCCCGCGCTTGCGCTTGCAAAACTCATGGCGGAGGAGAATGATTTTTCTCAGGCTTCAGTTACTTATAATGTTGTGCCTTCCGAAAGCATAGCTTCCTATGTAAACGGGGCAAATCCCGCCGCCGACATCTGCGTGCTTCCCGTTAATGCTGCCGCTAAACTTCTGGGCAACGGCGAAAAATATAAAATGCTCGGCACGGTCACAAACGGCAATTTGTATCTGCTCACGGCCGACGGCGAGGAGATAACGGCGGAAAATCTGTCTTCCCTCAAAGGCAAAAGAATAGGCGTCATCAATCTGGCAAACGTGCCCGGGCTTACGCTGAAAATAATACTCAATAAATTTGATATTCCCTTCGAAACATTGCAATAAAAGTGAAAGAGTCAAAAAGAATTTTCATACTAAACATAGTTTGGGCGCTCGTTGCTCTGCTCATAATTTTCGCGGCATGGCTTGTTGCTTATGTCTGTGTAAAAAACGACTATATGATTCCGGGCATCGGTGCAACGTTTGCGCAGTTTGCCGCGCTGTTCGGGCAAAGCTCTTTCTATCTTGCTCTGGGTAACACGTTGCTGCGCACCGTAATTTCTTTTGCGGTATCTTTTGCCCTCGCGGCGTTGTTTTCTGCTGTTTCGGCCGTTTGCAGGCCTTTTAAAGTGGTTTTTGCCTGCCTTATCTCTGTCGTAAGAACTTTGCCCACAATGGCAGTTACTCTTATGCTGCTCATCTGGTCAAGCCCTCGCATAGCGCCTGCAATAGTTACGGCTCTCGTGCTGTTTCCCATGGTGTATTCGCAGTTTGCCGCCGCCATAGACGGCGTTGACCCGGGGCTTTTGGAAATGGCTGAGGTTTACCGTGTTCCGGCGCGCGAAAAACTTATAAAAATCATTCTGCCCTCAGTTGCGCCCGAAGTAATCTCGCAGGTAGGCGCGGGGCTCTCGCTCGGCCTCAAAGTTATGGTTTCGGCCGAAGTTCTCTCCTATACGCTCAGCAGTCTAGGCGGGCTGATGCAACAGGCCCGGCTCTATGCCGAAATGCCCCGTTTTGCCGCGCTCACAGTGCTTTGCATAGCGCTCGGTTTGCTGTTGGAACTGTTTTCTTACGGGGTCAGGGAACTTATAAAATGGCGTTGCGGGGTGCGGGCATGATTGAGTTTAAACATATTACGAAAAAATACGGCGACCTCACCGTATACAGCGATTTCAATTTTTCGCTCGAGGAGGGCAAAATCACCTGTATTCTCGGCGAGAGCGGCAGCGGCAAAACTACGCTTTTGAACATGCTCGCGGGGCTCACACCGTATGAAGGCGAGATTGAGCCGAAGCCCGCCTGTTCTTACATTTTTCAGCAGCCGCGGCTGGTGCCTTCACTCACCGTTTCAGGTAACTTGAAACTTATCTGCAAAGACGCGCTCGCGATAGAAAATATGCTCGCCGCCGTGGAACTTTCCGATAAGGCGGGCTCCTATCCCGCGCAGCTTTCGGGCGGACAGGCGCAGAGGGTTTCGATAGCCCGGGCCTGTCTCTATCCGTCCGACGTCATTCTTATGGACGAGCCGTTCTCGTCGCTCGACCTCGGTTTAAAACTCAGAATAGCCGGGCTCTTTCTTGAGCTGTGGAAAAGAGAGCGGCGCACCGCAGTATTTGTTACGCACGACGTGGACGAAGCGGCAATGCTGTCGCAGCGCGTTGTAGTGTTGAAGAAGAGTGAGGTTACCGCCGATTTCCGTCCGGATGGCGAACCTTCGGCAGACATGTTCGCCCGTCCCGATTTTCGTGAAAAGCTCGTGCGCGCCCTTATCTGACGCATTATCTGAAGGAGCAATTGCGCGTCGCTGTTTCTGCTGCATAATTTGAATAATAAAAGTCAGGGCCGCGCGGCAAAATTTGCCGCGCGGCCCTTTAACACTTATAAAATTGCTGTTCCTGTTATAAAACTGCTGTTCCCGCCTGTTTCGGAGAATTAAACTCAAAGGCTTTGAATCAGTTGCGCAATTAAAGGCAAAATAACTCCGACAAATACTAAAAACCACAGCAGGCTTAAAATTCCGAGCACCAGTCCTGCAATGGCGAGCCCTTTGCCTGTGTTCGTCTTTTTGACCTTACTTATGCCGACGCTGCTGAAAATTATTCCGAGAATGGGCATTATCAGCGTAAAGCTGAACATAATGAATGAGAGCAGCGAAATGACGAAGCCTGCCGTCGCCATGCCGTTCGACTGCGGCGCGGGCTGAACGGGGTATACGGGTTGATAGGGCTGCGCGTATTGCTGCTGTGCAACTTGCGGCCGGATTGCCGTCTGCTGTGCGGGCACGGGTGCGCGCATTGCAACGGGGGCGGCCGCTGCCATGTACTTAGGGTCTGTCACGGGAGGTAAAACTACACCCTGAATAAAATCGGTATGTTTTGTAATCCACTTCTTTACTTTGACTATGAGCCAGAACGAATATATGCCTAACGTAATAATTGTGAGTAACGCCCAGCATATGCACTTGCCGAAAAGCTGTATGCCTTTGCCGTCAAACTTCAGGCTGTAACCGTCGTAAACTGTATGGTTTACATACCAACGCCTTATGTGGCATATTCCCCAATAAAGTCCCAAAGTAAATGTGATGATAGTTACAAAAACTACAAGCAGCGTGTGCCCGAACAGTCCTATTGCGCTGCCGGTAAACTTTGATTCGCCGTTTTCGACGCCCTCGATGTGAGTATGTTTGGTTTGCCATCTCACAATGTTCAGTTTGCCGCGCACAAGGTAATAAATTCCAAATGTAATAATGGTGAGCAGAAACCAGATAATATACTTTCCGAAAAGCTGTATGCCTTTGCCGTCAAAAACAAGGTGTCTGCCGTTTATGTAAGTGTGTTTTGTCTGCCAGCGCATTTTCCAGCACTTCATTGCAGGGTACGCAAGCGTTAGCGTTATAACTGAAACAATAAAAGCTATCAGTCCGATAAAAAAGTTTGCAAGAGCGCCGCCCGTAAAACGGGATTCGGGCATCGGCATGCTCTGTGCCGGCATAACCGGCATGGTGTTGCCGGATTTCTGCTCGGTCAATCCGGTTTCATGTGCGGCGTCAGCCGGCTTTCCGTCATTTTGCGGCTGCAGATTGGTCTCAGCCGCCTCTGTTCCGGTATCGCCCGGCTGTTCGCTGCCGTCGTTCAGACGGGGCTCATAGTCGTCGTTATTCATAATTCCCTCCAAAAAATTTTTACTGGCATCGCGTATGAACGGCTAAAACAAGTCAGATAATTATTTATATTGCGGATGTCAATTATTATTCATTTTAGCATACATAGAGAAAAGTGTCAATAAGTATGTTGATAAAGGCTTGAAATTTTTTGCCTGCAAAATTTTTTTGCTTCAGAGGTTTCATCCTGTTTATCATTTAATTGCCTGCAATTTTTGCGGCACGCCGTGTCGGCCTTATAAAATTTTGAAAAAACTTGTTTCAAACGTTTCCATTTGCGCACCCTTTGTGGTATAATTCTTTTGTAGCACAAAATAGGGGTGTCTTTTTTTGTTTGCGGAGCACGGTAAAACTTTGCGAATCATGCGTTCATGCCGCGATAAAAAACGTGAACCCCGACTTGAAAGCCACGTAAAAGAGATAGATGTTGAGCGCCGACAGAACGGGCATGAGCACCATTAAAAGCAGGTTTTTCGTGCGGTACCGCATAATGAACATGCTTACATAAATAGCAATCGCTCCGCCCATGAGCGCGGTGAGTATAAGTTTGCCGTCGCCGCTGTGTTTTTTATCGTCGCCGTCGCCGTCTTCTTCGCGCTGCGCTCTGATAAGCGTCACGGCGTAAAAGTTTATTGCGGCTATATACACGGCTACCAGAATATATAACAGCACCATACTTTAAGTATGTTTAATAATTCCCTTTTTAGCCAAGGAGGTTTGCTTTATGGCAAAAGTTGCCGTCATCATGGGCTCCAAATCAGATTTTCCCGTAGTTAAACCCGCGGTCAAGGTTTTGAAGGACTTCGGCGCAGAGGTGGAGGTGCGCGTAATTTCCGCCCACCGCACGCCTGAAGAGGCCCATGCCTTTGCCGGCTCCGCGCGCGAAAACGGAGTGGAGGTAATCATCTGCGCGGCAGGCAAGGCCGCGCACCTCGGCGGCGTGGTTGCCGCTTATACCACTCTGCCCGTGATAGGGCTTCCCGTAAAAACAGATATGATGGGCGGACTCGACAGCCTTCTGTCGATAGTTCAGATGCCCTCGGGCATTCCCGTTGCGACTGTGGGCGTAAACGGCGGAGAGAACGCCGGTCTGCTTGCACTTCAGATTCTGGGCGTAAAGTATCCCGAAATAGCGCAAAAACTCTCAGCCTACAAACAGGCAATGAGAGATAAAATAAATTCCGACGACGCGGCCCTTCAGTCCGAGCTCAAGGATATGTAAAAAGTTTACCCGCAAAGCCGCGCGCCCTGCGGGTAAAATATATTTTTTCGGCAAAATTTCTGCGGTGCAAGCCGCAATTTTATGCGGCGGAAATTTTCCGCCCGTTCATCAGGTTAAAAAATTTCTAAGGAGAAAAGTTTTTTATGGAAAAGAAGGAACAGCTTTACGAAGGCAAGGCAAAAAAAGTTTTTGCCACCGAAAATCCCGACTATGTAATCGTATCCTATAAGGACGACGCCACGGCTTTCAACGGCCAGAAAAAGGGCACGATAGCCGGCAAGGGCGTAATCAACAACAAGATGAGCAACATGATGATGTCTATGCTCGAAAAGCACGGCGTGCCCACTCACTTTGTAGAGCAGCTCTCCGACAGGGACACCGTAGTAAAAAAGGTGCAGATTGTCCCTCTCGAGGTTATCATAAGAAACGTGGCCGCCGGCAGCTTTTCCAAGCGCTACGGCGTAAAAGAGGGAACAAAACTTTCAATTCCCACTATAGAGTTCTCCTATAAGTGCGACGAGCTCAACGACCCCTTAATCAACGACTATCACGCTCTCGCGCTCAATCTTGCCACCGAACAGGAGATTGCAAAAATCAAAGAACTCGCGTTCAAGGTAAACGACGTGATGATAGAGTTCTTCAAAAAGCTCAATATCGACCTCATCGACTTCAAGCTCGAATTCGGCAGGTTCCACGGCGAAATCGTGCTTGCCGACGAAATTTCACCCGATACCTGCCGCTTCTGGGAGGCGGGCACATGGGATACCGAAAAGCACGTCAGCCTGGATAAAGACAGGTTCCGCCGCGACCTCGGCGGCGTTGAGGACGCCTACAACGAAGTTTTCAAACGCCTTACGGGAGAGTAAGGCGCAATGGGCGGATTTTTTGGCTCTGTTAAAAAGAGCAGCGCCGTATTCGATACGTTCATCGGCACCGACTATCATTCCCATTTAGGCACAAAGCGCGGCGGCATGGCGGCATTCGACCCCGAAATCGGCCTCCAGCGCGAAATCCACAATATAGAAAACGCACCCTTCCGCACGAAGTTCGAGCGCACTGTGTCGGAAATGCGCGGCAACGCCGCAATAGGCTGCATAAGCGATACCGACCCACAGCCTCTTTTAATGGTCTCCAAAATAGGCAAATACGCCATAAGCACCATCGGCATTATCAACAACGCCGACGAATTAATGCATGAGGTTCTCTCCGTAGGCGGCTACTTCGACGCAATGACGGGCAGCAAGGTAAACTCGAACGAGCTTGTGGCTGCGCTCATAAACAGCAAAGATTCCTATGTCGAAGGAATACGCTATGCGCAGGACAAGATTGAGGGAACTGCGTCAATCCTCATTCTTACCGACCGCGGCACTATAATCGCCGCAAGGGACAAGGTCGGCAGGCTGCCCGTTCAGCTGGGAAAGTGCGACGACGGTTACTGCGCGTCATTTGAAAGCTTCGCATACAAAAAGCTCGGCTATTCCGATTATCGGGAGCTCGGTCCCGGCGAGATAGTCGAAATTTCGGCAGACGGCGTAACTCAGCTCGCTCCCGCGGGCGAAAAAATGCGTATTTGCGCGTTCCTCTGGTCATACTACGGCTATCCCACGTCATCTTACGAGGGAGTGAACGTAGAGATGATGCGCTGCAAAAACGGCGAAATTTTTGCAAAGAACGATTCAAAGACCCACGATATGCACGGCATTGACTATGTTGGCGGCGTTCCCGACTCCGGCACTCCCCATGCGATAGGCTATGCCAACGCATGCAAGGTTCCCTTTGCCCGTCCCTATATTAAATATACGCCCACGTGGTCGCGCAGCTTTATGCCTGTTAACCAGTCCGAGCGCAATAAGGTCGCTAAAATGAAGCTCATCCCCGTGCACGAGCTCATAGAGGGCAAGCGCCTTCTGCTCGTCGACGATTCGATAGTGCGCGGCACACAGCTCAAGGAGACCGTTGAATTTTTGTACTCCCACGGCGCAAAGGCTGTTCATATGCGTTCGGCGTGTCCTCCCATAATGTACGGCTGCAAATATCTCAATTTTTCGCGCTCCTCAGGAGATATGGACCTGATAACCCGCCGCACGATGGCGGAGCTTGAGGGTGACGAGGCGATAAACCATCTCGAGGAATACAGCGATTCCAACACGGAACGCGGAAAGGCCATGCGAAAGGCAATATGCGATAAATTCAAGTTTGAATCTCTTGAATTTCAGTCGATAGAGGGGCTCGTAGAGGCTATAGGCATAGAGCCCTGCAAACTGTGCACCTATTGCTGGACCGGCAAGGAATAAATTCTGCTGTTTACCGCGCGGGAGATTGCCTCCCGCAAACAATTTTGTCACGGAGTTATCATAATAAATGGACGAAATTCATGACGAGATTCACGACGAGTGCGGCGTATTCGGCGTCTATTCCTCCGAAAACCGCTCAGTCGCGCATACTGTATACTACGGGTTGTACGCCCTTCAGCACAGAGGTCAGGAGAGCGGCGGCATTGCCGTCGCCTTTGCCGATAAAATTACCTACTACAAGGGCATGGGGCTCATCCCCGAAATATTTACGGGAGGCAACCTTGAAAAACTGCCCGAGGGCGACATTGCCGTCGGCCACGTGCGCTATTCTACTACGGGCGCAAGTCAGCTTTTAAATGCCCAGCCCGTAGTGTTTACAGGCAAATGCGGCAAAATGGCGCTTGCCCACAACGGCAATCTCACCAACACAAAACAGCTCCGCGATAAGCTTATCGCGCAGAACGCCGTGTTTCAGACGACAATCGACTCTGAAGTTATGGCGATTATGATAAACAGTCTCTCCGACGGAGATATTTTAAAGGGAGTAAAGCTCGCCTGTCCGCAGTTTAAAGGCGCCTATGCGCTTGTTATAATGACGGTGGATAAGCTTATAGCCGTGCGCGACCCGTACGGCATCCGTCCGCTTTGCATAGGCACTGCCGACGACGACGTAATAGTCGCCAGCGAGAGTTGCGCTCTCGACGCGGTCGGCGCAAATTTCCTGCGCGACGTAAAGCCGGGCGAGATAGTTGTAATAGATTCAAACGGCATTCAGTCGTATATGATGGACGAAATTCCGGAAGAGAGCCGGCTGTGCATCTTTGAATATGTATATTTTGCCCGTCATGACTCCGTTATAGACGGTTGCAGCGTATACGAGGCGAGGCAGGAGGCAGGCAGGCTGCTTGCGCGTCACTACGGCGTAGACGCCGACATAGTTGCGGGCGTGCCCGACAGCGCAAACGTCGCTGCCCGCGCTTATGCCGAGGAGAGCGGCATTCCGTTTGTCGAGGCGCTGGCGAAAAACAGGTATGTGGGCAGAACTTTCATTCAGCCCGACCAGACCCAGCGCGAAAACTCTTTGAGCGTAAAGATGAACGCGCTGCGCGCCAATATCCGCGGCAAACGTCTCATTATCATAGACGACTCGATAGTCCGCGGCACAACCATGCGCAAGATAATAAAAATGCTGCGCGACGCAGGCGCAAAGGAAGTGCATGTGCGCGTGTGCTCGCCGATAGTAAAGCATCCGTGCCATCTCGGAATAGATATTCAGTCCTATTCCCAGCTCATCGGCGCCTACAGGGATGAAAATGAAATTTCGCGCTGTATCGGCGCAGACAGCGTGCGCTATCTTTCGGTAGAGCACCTCGTCGAATCGTGCAAAAAATCTAATCTAAAATTCTGCCTCGGATGTTTTACGGGCAAGTATCCCTATCCTATGGAGACTTACGAGACGGATAAATTCAAATTTGAATAAGCGAGGTAAAAATATTCTATGGCAATCTCATATAAAGACAGCGGCGTAGATGTGGAGAGGGGCTATGAGGCAGTGCGCCTCATGAAGCAGCACGTACAGTCCACCTATAATGAAAACGTCCTCGGCGACATCGGTTCGTTCGGCGGCTTTTACGAGCTTTCCAAGGGCATGAAAAATCCCGTCCTCGTCGCCGGTACCGACGGAGTGGGCACCAAGCTCAAATATGCTTTTATTGCAAACAGGCACGACACAATAGGTATCGACGCGGTTGCAATGTGCGTGAACGACATTGTGTGTCAGGGTGCGAAGCCTTTATTTTTCCTCGATTATTTTGCAACAGGCAAACTCTCGCCCGAAACGGTGGCAACCGTCGTTTCCGGCGTGGCCGAAGGGTGCAGGCAGTCAGGAGCTGCATTAATCGGAGGCGAAACTGCCGAAATGCCTGGTTTCTATGCCGACGGTGAGTACGACATTGCAGGCTTTGCCGTGGGCGTTGTAGACAAAAAGAAGATTATCAACGGCAGCAAAATAAAACCCGGGGATATGTTAATCGGCATAAAGTCGAGCGGAATTCATTCCAACGGCTATTCGCTTGTTAGAAAACTCTTCGGCGAGGACGCGGCAAAACTCAACACGTTTGATTCCCGCCTCGGAGCAAAGCCGATAGACGTGTTGCTGACTCCCACCCGTATATATGTCCGTTCGATTCTCAATCTCATCGAAAAGGTCAAGGTTAAGGGTATAGCCCATATTACAGGCGGCGGTTTTATCGAAAATATTCCCAGAATTTTCCCCAAGGGAGTGGGGTGTGAAATACGTACCCGCTCCTATGAGGTTCCCGCGGTGTTCAGAGTAATGCAGGAGATATCAGGTATCTCCGACGAGCAGATTTATAACACTTTCAACATGGGCATAGGAATGGTTGTATGCGTGAACAAGCGCGATGTGGATAAAACCGTTCAGACGCTCGAGTCTACAGGTGAGGAATGCGTTCTTCTCGGCAAAGCAATCAAGGGCAGCGGGGTAAAACTCATCAAATGAAGCGCATAGCTGTATTTGCCTCGGGCGGCGGCACCGATTTTCAGTCGGTAATCGACGCCAACGAGAGGGAGCCCTTCTGCGAGATTGTCGCACTGATTGCTTCAAAGCACGGTATAGGCGCCATAGAGCGCGCAAGGGCGCACGGAATACGCGCCGAAGTTTATGCCAAAGCCGAGTGGCCCGACATTGAAGAGTTATATAAAAATCTCTCCTCGCTCTTAAAGGAGCTTGATGTAGATTATATAGTGCTTGCCGGCTGGCTTAAAATCATTCCCGAAAGTTTTATAAAGTCTTTCGAAGACAGAATAATCAATATCCATCCCTCGCTCATACCGGCATTCTGCGGCGGCGGCTTTTACGGGTTGCGCGTTCACAGCGCGGTGATTGAGTATGGTGCAAAAATTTCGGGTTGCACCGTTCATTTTGTGAATGAGGTTCCCGACGGCGGCGCGATAATAGCTCAGCGCGCCGTGGAGGTGGAGGACGGAGATACTCCCGAAAGCCTTCAGAAGAGGATACTTGAAGCGGAGCACAAACTCCTTCCGTTCTGCGTGAAAAAACTGTGCGAGGGCAAAATCTTAAAATGCGGCAGAAAGGTTACCGTCCTTGATTGAGCGGCAATCTTACATATCGCCAAAAAATTACTACAAAATCAGTAATTTGTATCACGCATAGTACTATGCAAAATATGTTTTATCCAAAAAAGCTTAAACAATAAAATATCATACGTGAGGTTTTACAATATGGAGATGAAAAAGAGAGCGCTTGTAAGCGTATCCGACAAGACGGGCGTA
Source organism: uncultured Clostridia bacterium (assembly GCA_944368155.1). Lineage (GTDB taxonomy): Bacteria > Bacillota > Clostridia > Christensenellales > Borkfalkiaceae > Coproplasma. The sequence goes on along the minus strand of CALVWW010000003.1, from coordinate 66,657 downwards.
GTGGAGTTCTGCAAGGGGCTGATTGAAAACGGCTTCGAAATAATTTCCACCGGCGGAACGGCTAAAGCTTTAAAAGAGGCGGGCCTTAAAGTTATCGGAATATCCGAAATCACGGGTTTCCCCGAGTGCCTCGACGGCAGAGTCAAAACATTGCATCCCAATGTGCATGCCGGCCTTCTTGCCATGCGCTCCAATCCCGAGCATATGCGTCAGCTCGAAGAGCTCGGAATCAACACGATAGACATTGTCGCCGTAAATCTCTATCCCTTCAAGGCCACCCTTGCGCGCGGTGCCGGATTTGCCGAGTGCATCGAAAATATTGATATCGGCGGTCCCACCATGATAAGGGCGGCGGCAAAGAACTATCAGGATGTCGCAGTAATCGTCGACCCCAAAGACTACAAAAAGGTGCTCGAAGAGCTCGCCTCGGGCGGCGTTACGCTTGAAACCAAGAAATATCTTCAATACAAGGTATTCGCCCATACCGCAGTATACGACAGCCTCATCTCCAACTATCTCGCCTCCCAGCTCGGCATAACCTATCCCGAAACGATAACTTTCGCCTACGAGAAGGCGCAGGATATGCGCTACGGCGAAAATCCCCAGCAGTCGGCCGTGTTCTACAACGAGCCCTTCATCAGGAAGGGTTCGCTCTCGTCGGCAAAGCAGCTGTGGGGCAAGGAACTTTCATATAACAACATAAACGACGCAAACGGTGCACTTGAGCTGTTAAAGGAATTCGGCGATAAACCCGCCGTAGTAGCCTGCAAGCACGCCAATCCCTGCGGCGTGGGTACGGGCAGCGATATCTACGAAGCTTATATGCGCGCCTACAATTCCGACCCCGTCTCTGTGTTCGGCGGAATTCTGGCGATAAACGGCACCGTCGACGAAAGGACCGCCGAAGAGATAAACAAGATATTTATCGAGATAGTAATGGCGCCCGCCTACACCGATGAGGCGCTCAAAATACTCGAGGGTAAGAAGAATATCCGCCTTCTGCAGATAGACGATATTTCCGCCCGCAGGGCTCCCGACGCCCGCGACATGAAAAAAGTGTACGGCGGCCTGCTCGTCCAGCAATACGACGAGTGCCTTATAAAGGACGAGGACATGAATCTTTTCACCCGCAAGGCGGAAGTCAAAACCGAAACTCTGCCCTCAGGTAAAACGAGAACGACCTACGGTCTCGGCGTTGTCACCGACCGCGTGCCCACCGCTGAAGAGGTGGAGGCAATGATGTTCGCATGGCGGGTAGTAAAACATACAAAGTCAAATGCGATAGTCATCGGCAAACCGGGCAGAACGACGGGCATAGGCATGGGCCAGACCAACCGCATATGGGCGGCGCAGCAGGCCATAGCTCATGCCGGCGAAGAGGCTAAGGGTTCCGTTATGGCATCCGACGCATTCTTCCCCTTCTCCGACTGTGTTGAGGAGTGCGTTAAAGCCGGCATAACGGCAATAATTCAGCCGGGCGGCTCCATTCGCGACAAAGATTCGGTGGAGGCGGCAAACAAAGCGGGCATCGCGATGGTTTTTGTGGGCGAAAGGCACTTTAAACACTAAAAAAGGGTTCACAGATTTTTCGTGCAGGTGAAGCACGAAAAATCTTCGTGATTTAAGGGCTTTGCCCTCGCGCGTACAATCTTTAAGGCTCTCATATCATATAATTGTGCGCGCTCACCCAGTGAGCTCGCTTCGCGACAAATTGGGTCGCGCTAACGGCGAACTAAATTCGCCTTGCGTACATAATTTTTTTAAATAATAATTGTCATTTCGCGCGCAGATTAACCCTGTAAAGTTTATTCCTCATCCGTGAAGGAGAATTTCTATGAATGTTCTTGTAATTGGTAACGGCGGAAGGGAACATGCAATCCTTCTTGCCTTGAAAAAGAGTAAAAGGGTACACAAGCTCTATTGCATGAAGGGCAACGCAGGCACAGCCGAAATTGCAGAAAATGTGGACGTTGACTACATGGATATACCTGCGGTGGTGGAATATGCCAAAGCCCACCCCGAAATCGACTATTATGTAGTCGCTCCGGACGACCCCTTGGCTGCCGGCCTTGTCGACGCGCTGGAGGATATCGGCAAGCGTTGTTTCGGTCCCCGCAAAGATGCGGCGATAATCGAAGCGAGCAAGGCCTTTTCCAAAAATCTCATGAAAAAGTACGGCATACCCACCGCGGAGAGTGAAATATTCGACGATTACGACAGCGCCCTTGCCTACATACGCGAAAAGGGGGCGCCTATAGTTTTAAAGGCCGACGGCCTCGCACTGGGCAAAGGCGTTCTGGTGTGCAATACTCTGAGCGAGGCTGAAGAGGGTTTGAAGAGCATTATGCTCGATAAGGCCTTCGGTTCGGCCGGAAATAAAATCGTCATCGAAGAGTGCATGCGCGGTTTAAAATATACCCCCGGCGAGGAGGTATCGGTCCTCTCATTCACAGACGGAAAAACAATAGTTCCCATGATAACTTCGTGCGACCATAAGCGTGCGCTCGATAACGATAAGGGCCTCAACACGGGCGGCATGGGCACGTTTTCGCCCTGCCCTTTCTGGACGAAGGAACTTGAAAAGGAAGTAATGAACAATATCATGGTACCCACGATGAACGCCATGAATGCCGAGGGCAGAACTTTTAAAGGCTGCCTGTATTTCGGCCTCATGCGCACAGATAAGGGAATGAGGGTGGTGGAGTACAATTCCCGCTTCGGCGACCCCGAAACGCAGGTAGTTCTCCCCATGCTCAAAACAGACCTGATGGATATATTTGAAGCCGTTACCGACGGAAAACTCTCCGATATAAAAATAGAGTGGGAGGATGGCGCCTGCGTGTGCGTCGTTCTTGCCTCGGGCGGCTATCCCGCCCGCTACGAAAAGGGCAAAGAAATTTCCATAGGCGACGTAGGCGACTGCCAGATAGTTCATGCGGGCACGGCTATAAAGGACGGAAAGCTCGTCACAAACGGCGGCAGGGTTTTGGGCGTGGTTGCAAAGGGCAGCGACGTAGACGAAGCCCGGGCAAAGGCATACGCCGCCGCAAAGAACATAAGCTGGGACGGAATGTACTGCCGCAGCGATATTGGAATAAAGTACCGCGAAGGTTAATTTATACGACTTGAAAAATTTGGAGCGCCAGATGATTTACAGAGTATTCGTTGAAAAGAAAGATAATTTGCAGGCCAAAAAAGTTATGGACGAGGCCAGAAACCTCCTCGGAATAACTGATATAGAGGATGTCCGCCTTTTAATCCGTTACGACGTTGAGGGGATGACCGAGGAGGAGTTTTCCGCTGCAATTCCCGGCGTGTTCTCCGAGCCACCCGTCGACAATGTCTACAGGGAGGAGATAGATTTCGGCGAGGGATATTCAGTTTTCGCCATAGCCTACCTCACGGGACAGTACGACCAGCGTGCCGACAGCGCCGCCCAGTGCGTTCAGCTGCTCACCCAGAAAGAGCGCCCCTTAATCGAGTGCGCCCGCGTGTATGCAGTGAAGGGCGCGACGCCTGAAGAGGTTGAAAAATTAAAGAAGCATCTCATCAACCCTGTTGAAAGCGAGGAGGTCTCTCTCGAAAAGCCTTCGACCCTCGTCCGCGTGCATATCGACGCTCCCGACGTGCAGTCGGTCGAAGGTTTTACTTCAATGACCGACGGCGAGATAGCAGCCTACCATAAAACCATGGGCTTTGCCATGTCGGTTGAGGACCTTGCCTTTGTGCGCGACTACTTTATATCTGAAAAGCGCGACCCTACCGAAACAGAACTTAAAGTTATAGATACCTATTGGTCCGACCATTGCCGCCACACGACTTTCGCCACCGAAATAACCGATGTTGAGATAGAGGGCGACAATAAGGACGTTAAAAAGGCCTATGACCTCTATTGCGACCTGTTCAAAGAGCTGTATGCCGGCAGGAACGATAAATATCCCTGCCTCATGGATATAGCGACAATCGGCGCCAAAAAGCTTAAAAAAGACGGCAAACTTGCCAATCTTGATGAATCTGAAGAGATAAACGCCTGCTCGATAAACGTAGACGTCGAGCTCGACGGCAAACCGGAAAAATATACGGTTATGTTCAAAAATGAAACGCATAACCACCCCACTGAAATCGAGCCCTTCGGCGGCGCGGCTACCTGCCTCGGCGGCGCCATACGCGATCCGCTTTCGGGCAGGACGTATGTTCTGCAATCCATGCGCATAACAGGCGCGGCCGACCCCACCGTTCCGTTGGAAGATACCCTCCCCGGCAAACTTCCGCAGCGCGTGATAACGACCACGGCCGCGGCGGGATTTTCGTCGTACGGCAACCAGATTGGCCTTGCCACAGGTCAGGTCGACGAAGTCTATCACGACGGCTATAAAGCAAAGAGGCTTGAAACGGGCTTCGTGGTTGCGGGCGCAAAGTCGGATATGATTTACCGCGAGCGCCCCAAGGCAGGCGATGTGATTATACTTCTCGGCGGCGAGACGGGGCGCGACGGCTGCGGCGGCGCCACGGGTTCTTCAAAAGCTCACGACAAAAAGTCCGTTCAGACGTGCGGCGCAGAGGTGCAGAAGGGCAACGCCCTCACCGAACGCAAGCTGCAGCGTCTGTTCCTCAATAAAGAGGCTACCCGCAGAATAAAGAAATGCAACGACTTCGGCGCGGGCGGCGTATCGGTCGCCATAGGCGAGCTTTCCGACGGAGTGGAGATAGAGCTCGACCTCGTCCCCAAAAAGTACGAGGGTCTCTCCGGCACGGAACTTGCCATATCCGAATCTCAGGAGCGTATGGCGGTAGTCGTTGCCGCAAAGGACGTGACCGAGTTTATCAAGCTTGCCGCGGAGGAAAACCTTACAGCCACGCCCGTTGCAAAAGTTACCGATACCCGCCGCATGAAAATGTATCACCGCGGCAGGGCAATCGTCGATATCTCGCGCGATTTCCTCGATACCAACGGCGTAAAACAGCGAATCCCGGCAGAGATTTGCGAGAATATAACCAAGTTTTTCGATAAAAAACAGGGCGACGGCTTTAAGACCGACCTGATAAATACCCTTTCAGATTTAAACGTATGCTCCAAGAAGGGCCTTGCTGAGACATTCGATTCTACAATCGGGGCTAAATCTGTGTTCATGCCGTTCGGCGGCAAAAACCAGCTCACGCCGATAACGGCCATGGCTGCGAAAATCGTCGGCGGAGAGACGGACGACTGCACGGTTTCGGCCTACGGCTATAATCCCAACTTAATGTCGTCGTCGCCTTTTACGGGAGCAATCTATTCGATAGTGACTTCCGTTGCAAAGGTCGTTGCGGCAGGCGCGAAGATGGAGGATATCCGCCTCACTCTGCAGGAGTTCTTCATGCGTTTAAGGGAGGATAAAAAGCGCTGGGGCGTTCCTCTTTCGGCTCTTTTGGGCGCGCTGTATGCGCAGATAAATTTGGGCCTCGCGGCAATCGGCGGCAAGGACTCCATGAGCGGCTCGTTCGAAGATATCGACGTACCGCCTACGCTGATTTCCTTTGCCATAGCTCCCGCCAAGGCCTCCTCACTCATCACCAACGTGCCCGAAAGCGCCGGCGAAAAACTGTGGCTCCTTCCCATGAAGAAGGACGAAAACCTTGTTCCCGACTTCGGCTATCTCAAAAAGTTGTATTCCGAAGTACATGCGGGAATAACTTCAGGTAAAATAAAGCATGCAACGGTTATCGAGCAGGGCGGCATAGCTTCCGCCGTGTCAAAGTGCTGCTTCGGCAACGGTCTCGGCTTTGAATTTGCTCTTCCCGAAGAGGAGCTGTTTGCCGAGCGCTACGGCGATATAATCGTCTTTGCCGACGAGGTATCTTCCCTCGGCGTTGAAGCGGTATATGTCGGTCAGACGGCTGAAGGCGGCTTTACCTGCGGCAGAGAGAGCGTTGATTATTCCGACGCGCTCGCGGCTTACACCTCGAAACTCAACGGCGTGTTCCCTGCGACGGCTCCCGCCTCGGGCGATATTCCCGATTGCGACTATAACGGCGCGGGCAGGTATTCGGGCATAGCAATAAAGGCTGCAAAGCCCCGCGTGTTCATACCTGCATTCCCCGGCACCAACTGCGAACTCGATACCGAGCGCAAGTTCCGCCTTGCGGGCGCCGAAACGGAAATCCTTGTCATACGCAACCGCACTCCCCAGGATATAGAGGAGAGCGTTCAGGCCATAATAAAGGCGATAGACCGCGCAAACATAATCGCCTTCCCCGGCGGCTTTTCCGGCGGCGACGAACCCGACGGTTCGGGCAAGTTTATTGCAACCACTTTTAAAAACCCCGCCGTGTCGGAAAAAATCGCCGACCTTCTTGAGCACCGCGACGGCCTAATCTTAGGCATATGCAACGGTTTTCAGGCTCTGATAAAGCTCGGGCTTGTGCCTTACGGCAGGGTAAGCCCCTTAACTTCCGGTTCGCCCACGCTCACATATAACAATATTTCCCGCCATGTCTCCACGCTCGTGGATATCCGCGTCGCATCGGTAAAAAGTCCATGGCTTTCGGCGTGCAAGGTAGGCGAGGTATACACCGTGCCCGTCTCCCACGGCGAGGGCAAGGTTATCGCTCCTCTTGCCGAGCTGGAAAAGATGCGTAAAAACGGCCAGATAGCTACCCAGTATTGCGACGGGCTCGGCCGTCCCACCATGGTCAGCCCGTTCAACCCCAACGGCAGCATGTGGGCTATAGAAGGTATCACCTCGCCCGACGGCAGGGTGTACGGCAAGATGGGTCACAGCGAACGCATCGGAGAAAATCTGTATAAAAACTGCGTCGGTAACTTTGATATGCGTATCTTTGAAAGCGGTGTCCGCTATTTTAAATAATTCTACTTGCGCCGCTTTCCCTCGCATATGCTTCGCATTACTTTGTTGTGTTTACGGTTCCGTTCGGTCATTTACGTCTTTGTAAACTCCCTCACGGCTTCCGCACACGCCTCGTACTGCTCGCATCTCCGAGGGTTATCTGAGCGAGTAATAAGGCAAAATTTTATTTTAAAATAGCTTATGTCGCAAGGCGGGTTTCCCGCCGCAGCAGGCCCCGATTTGCGCATACCTGCGCCTCAGCGGGGTGAATGTCGGCGATTATATAAACGAGGGCGCTTAATTACCGCCGACAGAGGGGCAGGCCCCTCAAAGTCACGGAATTTTCCGCGCGCCGCCCGCACGAAAAATTCGTGAAATAGTATTCTCAACCGCAGGTTGACCCAAATTCAACCTGCGGTTTGGTATTTTTGGCCATATTCAACCGATGGTGTGTTGTTTTTTACCTCCTTAAGGTTTATATTTTAAATAGAGCCGAGTGCTAATAGCTTGAACCTGATTTAAAGCGGGCATATCACAACATCTGCTGTGTTAAAGCCCTTGAACGTGCTGCTTGGCACGCTCTGCGGGCTTTGCCTTGCATCTGCCGCAATATGTCCGGTTTTAAATTGTTTCGCACCCCCAAATAGCGTATTTTGCGATGAATTGGCGCGAAGAGGAGGCAGCAATACTCTTTGCGGTATTGCAACGACGATGAGCGACAAGGCGCACAAAAGCCGCTTTTGGGGGCTGGTTAAAGCTATTATTACTCGGCTTACAGAAGCAATGCAAAAGACGTCGTGCTTGCCGATGTAAAAAGAAACAGGCCAAGGAGGCAAACATATGAAACGCAAAAACTTCCCTGCCGAGCAGGGTGCGGAACGGAGCGCCGACGGCGGCATACCTGCCGAACGCGCCCTTTCGGAATATCAGAGCAGACAATACGAAAGGATGCTTGAAGAAGCAAGGTTACGCACATACGCATCTACAGTTATTAAAAAAGGAGGAAATATAATATGACAACGATTGGTCAGCGCATTGCATATTACCGTAAAAAGGCAAATCTCACCCAGGAGGAGCTTGCAGAAAAATGTTCGGTGACTCCTCAGGCAGTTTCAAAGTGGGAGAACGATATTTCCGCCCCCGATATATCTCTGTTCCCCGTGCTTTCCGGTCTTTTCAACGTTTCGTGCGACGAACTTCTCGGCGTGCAGAAGGAAATGCCTAAAGCAGTACCTGAAGAACTTGTAGATTTAAGCAAAACAATTTTACGAGTAAAGGTAGTTTCTTCCGACGGCGATGTGGTTAAGCTCAATCTTCCTCTCCAGATAGCGGAAGTCTTTTTAAAGAGCTCAAATATAAACGTCGGCGGCGACGTTCTTAAAAATATTGACTTTGAACAGATAGTAAGTATGGTAAAGATGGGCGCGGTCGGCAAGCTCGTGGATATAGCGTCGTCAGACGGCGACGTTGTGGAGATTTATGTGGAATGAAAATTCATGTAAAGTCGGATGGGAAGGAGTTTACAATTCCGGCGCCCCTTTCTCTCGCCATTAAAGTGCTGTCCAAGGGAGGCGTTCCCAAAAGCGAGGCCGGCATTGAGATAACTGAAGAGCAGGCCGAGGAATATAAGAGGGAACTAAAAAAACTTGCCAAGGGAATAAGGGAGGCCAGAAAGGTATGGGGCCACCTTGTAATAGTTGAGGTAAAAGAAAAGGACGGCGACGAAGTCACCATAACACTATAAGAGGCGGCAACTTTATAAAAAACGGCCGGGGCGGCGCATCTGCGCCGCCCCGGCCGTTTTTACGGATAATTAAATTTTGTGCGTTGCACACTTTACATGCACAATATTTTGTGGTACAATAATAAAAATTGCGGTGCGGCGCGCCGCCTGTATGCATAAGAGGTGAGATGAAATGAAATGTATGTACTGCGGTTGCGAAGACAGCAAGGTTATCGACAGCCGTTCTGCCGACGAGGGCAGAACTATAAGAAGAAGAAGGGAGTGCATAGGCTGCGGCCGCCGTTTCACCACATATGAGACGATAGAAGATACCCCCGTACTGGTAATAAAGGCCAGCGGCAACCGTCAGGCTTTCGACGCGCAGAAGATTAAAAACGGCGTAATAAAGGCCTGTGAAAAGCGGCCCGTCCCCATGGCAAAGATAGACGAGCTTGTCGAAAATGTTTCCAAGCAGGTCTATAACTCCATGGAGCAGGAGGTTTCATCCAAGACGATAGGCGAGATGGTCATGCGCGAACTGAAAAAGATAGACGAAGTTGCATATGTACGATATGCCTGCGTATACCGCTCGTTCAACGATATTTCAAGCTTCATGGCAGAGCTTCAGTCGCTCATGGAGAGCAAAAAGAACGGCGATAAGTAACCCTTTCATATAGAACAGTTATATAAAATTCAGCGCAATATATTTTCGCCGCCGCGGCGCGCCGCGGCGGCGTTTGAATGGTATGTTATGTCAAAAAAAGTGAAGGTAGGCAGTCTTTTCATCGGCGGCGGTGAGAGCGTTAAAATTCAGTCCATGTGTACGGTAAAAACCTCCCGCACCGACGAGGTCGCCGCACAGATGTCCGCGCTCGAGGATGCGGGCTGCGAAATAATCCGCGTGTCCGTGCTCGACGAGGAGGACGCCGCCGCCATAAAAAACTTAAAAAGTCGCACGAAAATGCCTATAGTCGCCGATATACACTTTTCAGCCAAGCTTGCCGTTGCGGCAATCGAGGCGGGTTGCGATAAAGTGCGCATAAACCCCGGCAATATCGGCGGAGAAGATAATATAAAACTCGTCGCCGACTGTATAAAGGCGCATAAAATACCCGTGCGCGTCGGTTCCAACACCGGCAGCATTGAAAGGGAATATCTCAAAAAGTACGGCGTGAGCGAAATTTCCCTCGTAGAGAGCGCTCTTCACAGCGTTCGCCTGCTCGAGCGGCACGGCGTGAACGACATCGTCATATCGGTAAAGGCCTCGTCCGTTCCCCTCACGTTCCATGCGTATAAACTGCTGGCTTCAAGGGCAGACTATCCTCTTCATATAGGCGTGACCGAGGCGGGTACCTATGAGAGCGCGCTCGTCAAATCTTCCGTCGCGCTCGGAGCCCTTCTGCTGGAAGGCATAGGCGACACTCTCCGCGTATCCATAACGGGCGACCCGGTGCGGGAAATTTACGCGGCAAAGAGCATTCTGCGCGCCGCCGGCCTCGATAAAAATTTTGCCGAGGTCATCTCATGTCCCACCTGCGGCAGGTGCATGTGGGAGTCCGCCTCGCTCGCCGAAGAGGTGGAAGAGTTGGTTAAGGGCTGCAAAAAACCGCTTAAAATCGCAGTAATGGGCTGTGTTGTAAACGGCCCCGGAGAGGCGTCGGAGGCAGATATAGGCATAGCGGGCTCAAAGGACTACTGCATAATTTTTAAAAAGGGAAAACTTTTCCGCCGCGTACCGGCAGAAAACGCCGCGGCGGAATTTTTAAAGGAAATCAGGGAAATCATCGATGACTGACGATATACTGCGCGAAGTCCGCGAGGCGTGCGGACTCAAAAATGCAATAATGGGTTCGGTAGAGCTCGAACGGGCTACCTCGGCCGTAACGGTGCGGCTGATAACCGACCTCACATACACCGAGGATGACTATAATATTGCCTACGCCGCCGTGCGCAGGTTCGTGCCGCAGGAATTCTCTTTGGAACTGAACATAACAAAACTTACTCCCGACTGCGCCATGGTGCGCCGCAAAATACTTTCGCTTATATCCGAACGCCATCCCGCACTCGCTTCAATAGTCGGCGAAAAGGACGTGCACGTCGAGCGCGACGAGGAGGGATTTATTTTTTCAGTCGCCATTCTCGGCGACAGGGCGAGAGGGGAGGCGACGGTGCGTTCGATAGAGGATGAGCTTAAAAAGTCTTATTGCGGCAACTTCCGCGGCTTTGTCGCCAAAGTCCCCCTCTCTGCCGATGATATCGTCATCGAAAGGGAGGCTGAAGAAGAGAAGTTCGAAGCTCCCGCGCGCACTTTCCTCGTGGAGAATTTTACTCCTATTGAGAGCGCAGAAGCTCCCGTGCGCGCGCTTTATATCTCCGACTTTAATTTTGTGAGCGAAAAAGCCGTTATCTGCGGCGCTGTCACCGCCATATCAGAGCGCTCATATGTAAAGGCGACGGGGGAAGAAAAGCAATATTTGAATTTTACCGTAGCCGACGCCACGGGCTCTCTCACGTTTACATGCTTTCCCCGCAAAAAGACAGTAGATAAAATCAGACAGATAAAAGAGGGGGACAGCATTGTCGTAAACTGCCGCAGCGAAGCGCGCGGCGGTAATCTGCGTTATACATCGACGGCTATAAATTACGGCTCCGCGCCCGAGGGTTTCGTACCCGAGCGGCGCTTATCTCGCCCCGTACCCAACGGCTATCATACGGTAAAGCCGCAACCCTTTGTCGACTATACACAGACTGACTTCTTCACCGATACCAGTCTGCCCGAATGTTTTAAAAACACTTCTTTTGTTGTTTTCGACCTGGAGACGACGGGCCTCACCGCCGTGCCTGTTGCAGGCGAGATAGACGGCATAATTGAGATAGGCGCCTACAAAGTCATAGACGGCGAAATAAAGGAAAAATTTTCCACCTTCGTCAATCCCGAGCGCACTGCTGCGCTCGACCCCGAAATAACCAAGCTCACGGGAATTACCGAAGAAATGGTCAGGTCCGCTCCCAGTTATAAAGACGTGTTGCCCGACTTTGTAAAATTTTGCGACGGCTCTGTGCTTGTCGGGCACAACGCCATCAACTTCGACTATAAGTTCATCAAGTTCTATTGTGCCGAGCTGGGTTTTTTAATCGACTACAAAGTTGTGGATACGCTTGTCTTGTCGCAGAAGCTGCTTCGCCTTGCAAACAACAAGCTGAATACCGTTGCAAATCATTTCGGCATAACTTTCAACCACCACAGGGCGGAAGATGACGCGCTTGCCACGGCAAAAATATTTATTGAACTCATAAAAATTAAAAAATCTCTGCCATGACGCTCATATAAGTTGCAAAATTTTTACAGCCGTGGTATAATCAGTATGTACTTGATAGTTATTTACGATTGAGTGCCCGGCAAGGGCACTCAATCGTCGTATTAAAGGGTTTCGCAAAATTTTTTGCGCCTGTAAACTTCGCGCGTGCGCAGTCATACAGTTCGGCCGTATCCGGGCTCTTGCCTGCATCTCCGGAGTTTTAACGGGCGTGTTGCTTAGGAGCATAAATTATTAAATGAACTTCAAACCTGAAGAAGAGATTAAAACTTTTTTAAAGTCAATCGCCTCACCCATGGGTATAGAGATTGTAGACGTGGAAGCCAAGGGCGAAAACCTTACGGTGTTTATCGAAACTGAATCCGGGGTCGACCTCGACACCTGTGAAAAATTTCACAACGCCATAATGGAACCCATCGACGAACTCGACCCAAGCTTCGGCGCGGCGTATACTCTGAACGTTTCCAGCCCCGGGCTCGACCGCCCCTTTAAAACCGTGCGCGACTTTGAGCGCAATTTAGGCGGAGAGGTGGAGGTAAAACTGTATGCTCCTTTAAAGGGCAAAAAGTTTCTGGAGGGTGTGCTCACCTCCTTCGACGATAATTCGGTGACCATTCTCTGTGGCGGACAGGAAGAAAAAATAAACAGAACAAAGATAGCTAAAATAAATAAGGCCATCAAATTTGAATGATTTTCCGCCGCATGTGGCGCGGCCCCATCATAATCGGCAAAAATTAGAACAACACTCCGCAGAAATTGCGGTTTTCAACTCAAAACAGGAGATTTTAAAATGACTAACAAAGATTTTTTCTTGGCGCTTGACGACCTGGAAAGAGAAAAGGGTATCCCCAAGGAAGTTTTCCTTGAGGCATTGGAAAATGCGCTCATTTCGGCTTGCAAAAAGCAGTATGCCGGCACCGTGGGCGCCGTTGAAATCAAACTCAATCCCGAAAAGGGTACGCTCGATTTCTACACGGTCAGAACTGTGGTAGACGAGGTTGCCGACCGTGAAAAGGAAATTTCTTTGGAAGATGCGCGCGCAATCAAAAAGAGTGTAAAAGTGGGCGATAAGCTCACCGAAAAGTTTGTACCCAAGGACTTTTCGCGCATAGCCGCGCAAACTGCAAAGCAGGTAATTCTTCAGAAGATTCACGAGACGGAGCGCGATGCAGCCATGAGCGAGTTTGCCGACAAAGAGGGCGAGCTTCTCGTCGGCGTAGTGCGCAAAAAGGACGCCAAAAACATTTATATAGACCTGGGCAAAGGTCAGATAGAGGGCGTCCTTCTTCCCTCCGACCAGGTGCCCGGCGAGGTGTATAACGTCAACGATAAAATCAAGGTGTTCGTAAAGAAGGTAAAGAGCGGCTACAACGGCGCGCAGGTGCTCGTCAGCCGTTCTTCGCCCGGGCTCGTTAGAAAGCTGTTCGAGGAGGAAGTTCCCGAAATCAAGCAGGGCACCGTCATTATAAAGGAAGTCAGCCGCGAGGCCGGCTCGCGCACAAAGATGGCAATTTATTCCGAAGACCCGCGCGTCGATGCGATAGGCGCGTGCGTCGGCAACAAGGGCGCAAGAGTAAACGCGGTAGTTGCCGAACTTGGCGGCGAAAAGATAGATATTGTCCCCTGGAGCGAGGACCCCTTGGAATTCATTGCCAAAGCGCTCTCGCCTGCAAAGGTGCTTTCGGTCACCCAGCTTGACGGAGAAAAGACGGCAATGGCGGTCGTTCCCGACGACAAGCTCTCGCTTGCTATAGGCAAGGACGGCCAGAACGCCCGCCTTGCAGTGCGCCTCACCGGCTGGAAGATAGACGTAAAGAGCCGCAGCGCGGCCGAAAAGCTGGGGATTACCCACGAGGCGGAGGAGGGCGCAGAGCCCGCAGAGGAAGATGCCCAAAACTAAAAAAATACCGCTGCGCATGTGCGTCGCCTGCCGCGAACTCAAGGAAAAGCGCGACATGCTGCGTATAGTAAAAAATGCGCAGGGCGAAATATTCATAGATTTTTCTTCAAAAGCCCCGGGGCGCGGAGCCTATATCTGCAACAATCCCGAGTGCGTGAAAAAGTTAAAAAAGCAAAGGCTCATCAATAAAGTATTCTCATGCGAGGTGCCTGACGAGGTGTATACCCGCATAGAGGAGGAGTACTTTGGAAAAAAAGAGTAAGGCGGAGTCATACATAGGCTTTTGCCTGCGCGCCCGCAAAATAACGCTTGGCAGCGGCGCGGTAGACTGCCTCAAAAGGGGTGTCTGCCTTATAATAGTGTGTTCCACGGCTTCAGAAAATTCATTCAAGCTTGCGCAGAAGTTTGCGCGCAGGCATCACTGCCCTCTGATGATTTGCAGGTCCGGGCTGGAGAACGCCGTGCATAAAGCAGGCTGTAAAATTGCGGCGGTAACCGACATGCAGCTTGCAAAAGCTGTAATTTCCGCCGCAGACGAAAATTTTGAACTATATGCTGGAGGCATAAACTGATATATGGCAAACAAATACGAGAACGCTGAAAATATAGGAAAGCTGGTATCCGGCGGCACATTGTCAGAGCTGGGTAAAAAGGTCAATGCGTCCGAAAAGAGGGTGTCGGAGATTCTTAAAAAGCTGTCCGATATGGAGAGCGCCATCCAGGCCGCAAAGAAGCAGGAGGAGGAACGCATCGCTTTGGAGCAGGCCGAAAAAGAGAGAGCAGAGAAGGAGGCGGCAAAGGCCGCCGAAGCTGCGGCAAAGGAAGAGCAAAAGCCTGTGGCAGAAGTTCAGCCCGAAAAAGAGGAACACATAGTGCCTCCCGCAGCAAAAGCAGAGGAGGAAAAGCAGCCTAAAGCGGTCAGCCAGCCTGAAGAGGAGCCCAAGGCAAAGCCTCAGCCCCAGCCTCAATCTCAACCCCAGCCCCGGCCCGCGTCGGCACAACCCGTCCGCAGGCAGGAGAATGCTCCCCGTACACCACAGCCCCGCAATGCGGCTGCCGCCTCCGGCAAACCCAGACAGGGCGATAACAGAACGTTTGTAAATAAGGACAGCCGCCCGCCGCGCCCTGCAGTCGGTCAGCCCGCGCGCGGCGGAGCGCCCCGCCCCGCAGGCGCACAGGGTGCAAACCGTCCCGGTTTTGCTCCCCGCCCCGCAGGCGGAGCCCGTCCCGCGGCTCCCGCGCCTGCGGCCAAACCCAATAAAAATTTTGGTCCCGATAAAAAGAAGGGCGGCGACAGAACGTATTATGAAAAGGAGAAGAAGCCCTTAAATAAGCGTTCCCTTCAAAAACAGCAGGGCGCCAGCGTAGAGGACTTTGACGACGAGAGGGGCGTATACCGCAAGGTGCGCACCAAAAAGGCGGCAAAGCAGGCCGTTCAGGCGGTAAAGATTGACCGTGCCGTAGTGACGACCGACAATATCCCCATCAAGGTGCTCTCTGAAAAACTCGGCGTTACGGCCGTGGAGATTACAAAGCGCCTCTTCAAAGACGGAATCGTTACAACTGTAAACGGCTCAATCGATTACGAGACGGCGTTCATGATTGCGGCCGACCTCGGTATAGAGCTTGAGTATAAGCCTGAAAAGACGGCTGAAGAAAAGCTCATAGAAAAACAGGCCGATACCGTAGAGGAGATAGAGAGCCTCGTTCCCCGTGCACCCGTCGTAACAGTAATGGGACACGTAGACCACGGCAAAACTTCCCTTCTCGATTATATAAGAAAGACAAAGGTAACCGAGGGCGAGGCCGGCGGCATCACCCAGCATATAGGTGCATATTCGGTGTCTGTCGGCGGTAAAAAGATAACTTTCCTCGATACCCCGGGCCACGAGGCCTTCACCGCCATGCGCGCGCGCGGCGCTCAGGTTACCGATATCGTAATACTCGTAGTAGCAGCCGACGACGGCATAATGCCTCAGACGGTAGAGGCGATAAACCATGCCAAGGCGGCCGACGTAACTATAATAGTCGCCGTCAACAAAATGGATAAGCCGGGCGCCGACATAAACAAGGTAATGCAGGACCTCACAAACTACGGACTTCTGCCCGAAGCGTGGGGCGGCGATACAATCGTATGCCCCGTGTCTGCAAAGACGGGCGAAGGCATAGATAATCTCCTTGAAAACATTCTCACCGTAGCCGAGATGAAAGAGCTCTTGGCTAATCCCGAAAGGGAGGCGCGCGGCACCATAATAGAGGCCAAACTCGATAAGGGAATGGGCCCCATGGCGAGCGTGCTCGTGCAGAACGGCACCCTTCATACGGGTGACAACATAATTTCAGGCACTGTAACGGGCAGGGTGCGCGCCATGATAGACGACAAGGGAAGGCAGGTAAAATCTGCAGGACCTTCCACGGCTGTGTCCGTCCTCGGCTTCGAAGAAGTTCCCAATGCGGGAGACCCCATCTATGCAGTGTCGCAGGAACTTATGAAACAGGTAATCGACGAGCGCAAGCGCAAGGAGAGCGAGGCGAGGATTCAGCAGTCCTCAAAAATTACTCTCGACGACGTGTTCGGCAAGATTGCAGAGGGCAATATGAAGACGCTCAACCTAATTATAAAGGGCGACGTTCAGGGCTCTGTCGAGGCAGTAAAGCAGTCTGTCGTAAAACTTTCCAACGATGAAGTGCAGGTAAAGGTAATTCACAGCGGCGCAGGCGCCGTAACGGAGACCGACGTAATGCTTGCCGACTCTTCGAACGCCATAATACTTGCCTTCAATGTTCGTCCCGACGCAAAGGCCAAGGCCCTTGCCGAGCGAAGCAAAGTGGACGTGCGCACATACCGCATAATCTATGACCTTTTAGACGACGTGGAGGGCGCGCTCAAGGGTATGATTGCACCCAAATACCATGAAGTTTACATGGGTAAGTGCGAGGTGCGTCAGGTATTCAAAATCACAGGCGTCGGCAATGTTGCCGGCTGCTATGTGACCGACGGCAAAATTGTCCGCGGCGGCAAGCTGCGTATCTACCGCGACGACGTGCTTGTGGTAGAGGGCAACGTTCAGCAGCTCAAGCGCTTTAAAGACGACGTCAAGGAAGTAAATTACGGCTTTGAATGCGGCTGCTCGATAGAAGGTTTTAAAGATATCAAAATCGGCGATATTATCGAGTGTTATCTCATAGAGCAGATACCCGCAAAATAAGTTAAAACCCATATAAGCGTCGCAATACAGTGTCGCGCTGCGGCAACTTTCGGTCATTTACCTCTAAGTAAACTCCCTCAAGTTTTCCTCGCGCTCCTTGTCTTGCTCGCTTCTCTGTGTTTTAACGGTTGGCAATATTCTATATAAGTTAAAATCCATAAAAGCGTCGCAATACAGTGTCGCGCTGCGGCAACTTTCGGTCATTTACCTCTAAGTAAACTCCCTCAAGTTTTCCTCGCGCTCCTTGTCTTGCTCGCTTCTCTGTGTTTTAACGGTTGGCAATATTCTATATAAGTTAAAATCCATAAAAGCGTCGCAATACAGTGTCGCGCTGCGGCAACTTTCGGTCATTTACCTCTAAGTAAACTCCCTCAAGTTTTCCTCGCGCTCCTTGTTTTGCTCGCTTCTCTGTGTTTTAACGGTTGGCAATATTTTATTTAAGAACTAAAATTTAAGGATATTTTATGAAGGGTTTAAGGGGCGAAAGGCTGGCAAGCGAATTTCAGAAAGCCGTCTACGAGGTCATTTCCCGCAGACTGCGCGATAAAGTACCCGGCCTTTCTGCAATAATAAGCGTCACGGGCGCCGACGTTGCGCCCGATTTAAAGACGGCGAAAATCTATATCAGCATATTCGACAGCGACGCGCAAAGGCAACTCTCCTCATTCGAGGCTATCAAGCAGAACGCGGGTTTTATCCGCCACGAGCTGTCGCATATGCTCCGCTTACGCACCGTGCCGTCGCTTACATTCATTCTCGACGGAAGTATGGAATACGGCGCGCATATCGATGAAATTTTAAATAAATTGGACATAAAGCAGGAAGATGACGATTGAAAATAATGTGGCGGCTGCGGCCGCACGCATAAAGAAGGCGCAGAAAGTTGCCATATTCTGTCATGCCCGCCCCGACGGCGACGCCCTCGGGAGCGGACTTTCGCTCTGCCTTGCGTTGAAGGCGGCCGGCAAAGTTGCGCAGTTTGTGTGCGAGGATGCTCCGCCGGCAAAGTTTTTCTTTCTGCCCGATATGGCTGAAGTTAAAACTTCTCTGCCGGCAGACGATTACGACCTTTTTGTTGCGGTAGACTGCGCCGACATTGCCAGAATGGGCGAATTCGGACATATTTTCTCGCGTTTCAAGGGCGACACGGTATGCATCGACCACCATATTTCGAACAAGGGCTTTGCAAAGCTTAACTGTATCAGAGTTTGTTCGGCTACCTGCGAGATTATGCCCGAAGTTTTGCAGGCCGCTGGGTTTAAAATCACAGCGTCTATTGCCGACGCGCTCATGCTCGGCCTGATTACAGACAGCGGCACTTTCACGCACAGCGACGTGACCGAGCACACGTTTGCAGTGGCTGCGCTCCTTCGCGCGGCGGGAGCCGATGTCAATAAAATCAACTACGAAATGTTTTCCCGCCAGAAAAAGGCGCGCGCCCTTCTCTTTTCGCGCGCCCTTTCCAATATGCGCTTTGCGCTCGACGATAAACTCGCTTTCATTCTGGTAACGCAGTCCGCCCTCGATGAGACGGGTGCTGACCGCAGCATGACCGAGGGGTTTGTAGACTTTCCTCTGTCTGTCGACGGGGTGGAAGTGGCAATCGCCCTTTTAGAGATGAAGAAGGGACAATACAAGGCTTCGCTCCGCAGCAAGCGCGTAGATGTAAACGCCGTAGCTTCAACTTTCGGCGGCGGCGGCCATGTACTGGCCAGCGGATGTATGCTCTTCGGCGAGTACGAAGAGGTGGTCGAACGGTTGACTTACGCCGTATTTCAGCACCTATGAACAGGTTAATTCAGCCCGTATCGGGCTTCATAAATGTAGATAAAGAGATTGGCGTTTCCTCTGCAAGAGAGGTGGCTGTGATAAAGCGGCTCACCGGCACGCCCTGCGGACATCTCGGCACGCTGGACCCGATGGCGGGCGGCGTCCTGCCCGTTGCAATAGGCAACGCAACGCGCCTTTTTGATTATTTCCTCGCAAAGCGCAAACGCTATGTAGCCGAATTCAAGTTCGGTGTTTCAACCGACACGCTCGATACAACCGGCACCGTTCTTCAAACGAGCACGGCAATCCCGACTGAAGAGGACATAGAGCGCGTTCTCCCTTCGCTTGTAGGCGAAATTCTGCAGATACCGCCGGCATACAGCGCAAAGAGTGTAAACGGAGTGCGCAGCTATAAACTTGCGCGTAGCGGCGAAAAGGTTGAACTTCCGCCCAAAAAGGTGAGCGTGGGAGAATTCAGGTTGCTCGGCAGGGTGGACGAAAGCACTTTCCGCTTTGAAATAGAGTGCGGCGGAGGTACATACATACGTTCGCTCGCCCGCGACCTTGCCGCGGCAATGGACACTTTTGCGGCAATGAGCGCGCTCACACGCACAGAAAGCGGCGGCTTTAAGATAGAAAATTCAGTAAAAACGCACATTCTCACATATGAAAATATAAACGAATATCTCATTCCCACAGATTCTGTTCTGCCGTACCCAAAGGTAAAGCTTTCACCGTTCGATGAAAAGCGCTACACAAACGGCCTTCCGGTAAGGCTCAATCTTGCGGCCGGGCAGTACAGGGTCTATCGTGCCGAAGGCTCATTCTACGGGGTGGGCGTCTCCGACGGAACATCTTTAAAATCGAGGTTGAAACTATGTTAGAGATAGTAAATTACAACAAGGATGAATACGATTTCCCGGCGCTCGTGGTGCTCGGCTGTTTCGACGCCATTCATATCGGTCATGCCGAACTTTTGAAAAAGGCAAAACTGCAGGCAAAAATAAACGGACTCGACCTCGGCGTCATGATGTTTGCGGAGGGCAAGGGCGGAAGGCAGGTATTTACTTTTGAAGAGCGTCTCTCCTTTCTTTCGGCATACAACGTAAAATTCGTGCTTAAAATCGACTATAACGAGGAGTTCAGAAAAACTCCTCCCCTTTATTTTTTACATACCGTCGAGGAGCATGTCAACGCAAAGGCGTATATGAGCGGCAAGGACTTCCGCTTCGGCGCAGGCGCCAAGGGTAAGTCGTCCACACTCAAAAATTACGCCGAGGACGAGGATAACGGCGTTTGGTACATGCCCGTAAAAGACGTAACGGTCGACGGAGAAAAGGTCTCTACTACGCTCATAAAAGCGTGCCTTGAAAGCGGCAGCATCCAACGCGCCAACGCACTTTTGGGCCGCGAATTTTTTGTCAGCGGCGAAGTGTGCGAGGGTCACGGAAGGGGCAGGGAACTCGGGTTCCCCACGGCAAATATAATATATCCCTCTGATAAAGTTCTCGTAAAGAGCGGCGTCTACGGCGTGGAGGCCGAAATAGACGGCACGATATACAGGGGCGTGGCAAATTGCGGTCCCCGTCCTACATTCGGCGAGGATGCAACCGTGCTTGAGGCATATTTCGAGGGACTTTCCGGAGATATCTACGGCAAGACCGTTACATTAAAATTTTTGAATTATATACGCCCCGTAAAAAAGTTCGGCAGTGCGGAGGAGCTGTCCTCACAGATTGCCCGCGACGCGGATATGATAGGCGCGCCCGATAATCTTGATGAGGATAGCTGTGACGATGCGGATGAAAGCAGCCCCTTGCATGAATGCGGCGCGGAAGATGAAGCGGCGCGGCAGGTTGCCGACGAGCTGTTCGGTGAATTTGAGCCGTGGTCCGACCCTGAAGGCGCGGAGGAATCGGTTGACGTGCAGAATGAAAGCGAGCAGATAGCCGCGCTTGCCGAAGAGCTTTTCGGCGGAGATGAACAGGATGATGAAGTGCAGGCGGGCGGCGCTGCGGAACTTCTGCCCTGTGAGCAGGACGGCAAAGAGGACGCGGCAGACGCAGAGGAAAGTCTGTCTGAAGAAGAGGAGAATAATGATTAAATTCGGCCCCAGCGGCAACAGCGAAAGTTTTTACGCCATGGGCTATAAGCACACCGAGCAGGCGGCAAAGTATGTGAAGGACTTCGGCCTTGACTGCTTTGAATATTCCTTCGGCCGCGGCGTCAATATGTCGGAGAGCAAGGCGATATCGATAGGCGATGCATTCGCTGCGGAAAATATAGAAATTTCCGTGCATGCGCCTTATTTTATCAACTTTGCAAATCCCGCCGACGAGGCGGCGCAGAAGTCATACGGGTATGTGCTCGACAGCGCAAAGTTTTTAAAACTCTTCGGCGGCAAAAGGCTTGTGTTCCACCCCGCGGCGCAGGGCAAGGCCACCCGCGAGGCGGCGGTTGCGCTTACCGAAGACCGTCTTAAAGTATTGCGCGACTACATCTATCAGAGCGGCTGCGAAGAGCTCATGTTCTGCCCCGAGGTGATGGGCAAGCTTGCGCAGATAGGCACGCTTGAAGAGGTAGTGCGCTTTTGCAAAATAGACAGAATTTACACTCCCTGCGTGGATTTCGGGCACCTCAATTCCCGCGAGCAGGGCAGTTTAAAGACGGTGGAGGACTATAAGTCCCGCCTTGAATATATGATTTCCGAACTCGGGTACGACAGGGTAAAGCACTTCCATGTGCATTTCTCCAAAATAATGTACGGCGGAAAAGGGGAGATAAAGCACCTAACCTTTGCCGACGACGTGTACGGACCGGAATTTGAACCGCTTGCAGTCGCTCTCAAGGAGCTTAAACTCGAACCGTACATCGTCAGCGAGTCAGACGGCACACAGGCGGAGGACGCGCGCGCTATGAAGGATATGTATAACGCCGTTCAATAGCATTGCGATGCAAAATATGGTTTGACATATTGCTTGTATTTTGTTAAAATAATAAAAAAGACGGCCGCAACATACGGGCGCGGTCAAAAATTTTGCGCAGAGCCCTGCGCACGGATAATCTGATGATTGCACAAAGGTCACAAAAAATTTTTGAACAGACAAAGGCGGACAGGCTGGTTGTCACCGCGCCTGATTTACGCTTCTACTTAACAGGTTTTGCAAGTTCAGACGGCATGGTCGTTGTGGATGACGGCGGCACTACTTTTTACACCGATTCCCGCTATCTGGAGGCGGCTTCAAAGGCTCTCGAGGGCAGCGGAATTTCTGTAAAACAGCCCCCTAAAGGCGGCTATATTTCTCTTGCCGAAGGCAGTAAAAAACTTGCGGCGGCGCTCTCGCGCATAACCGCGGAGGAATATCTCGCATTAAAGGAAAAGGCCGCTGAAATTGTCGATTGCACGCCCGCTTTTACCGAGGCAATGGGCGTTAAAGACGAAGGCGAACTTGCCGCAATCAAACGCGCGTGCAAAATTGCCGACAGGGCTTTCGAAGATATGCTCGGCGCATTTAAAGAGGGCATGACGGAAAACGACGCCGCGGCAGAACTCGAATACCGTATGCGCAGGTTCGGCGCAAGCGGCCCCTCGTTCGAAACCATAATAGCTTTCGGCGAAGGTTCGTCTGTGCCTCACCACGAAACGGGCTCGAGAAAGCTTAAGTTCGGCGAT
Source organism: uncultured Clostridia bacterium (assembly GCA_944368155.1). Classification (GTDB taxonomy): domain Bacteria; phylum Bacillota; class Clostridia; order Christensenellales; family Borkfalkiaceae; genus Coproplasma. Next base: position 44,238 of record CALVWW010000003.1, on the reverse strand, counting down.
ATAATACTCATGGACTTCGGCTGTAAGTGGGAAGGCTACTGCTCTGACTGCACGCGCACATTTCTCTTCGGCGATGATAAAAAGCATGATGAGTTCAAAGCTGCATATGCACACGTGCTCAGGGCGCATATGGCGGCAAAGGAGAAGATAGCCGAAAATATGACGGGCGCCTCTGCCGATGCGACTGCAAGGGATGTTCTCAAAGAGGCGGGACTTGATAAATATTTCACCCACTCTCTCGGCCACGGCATAGGCATCAATATTCATGAGTTTCCCCGTCTTGCCCCCAAAAGCTGCGATATCCTCAAAAACGGCATGGTATTTTCCGACGAGCCCGGCGTTTATTTCGAGGGCGATTTCGGCATCCGCATAGAGGACAGCGTCACGCTTGAAAACGGAAGGGTGGTATCCCTTACCGATTCAGATAAGCAACTCATAATTTTGTAACGCATTGCGGGCGTGCCCGCAGATAAATTTATTAATTAAAAAATTTAAATATATAGGGAGTGTTATGTATGGCATCAATTATGGCGGGCGATATCCGCAAAGGCTCAACATTCGAATACAACGGCAAGGGCGTATACACTGTAACCGAGTTTCAGCACGTTAAGCCCGGCAAGGGCGCGGCTTTCGTAAGGGCAACGCTCAAAAACGTGGTAACAGGTCAGGTTCTCTCCGACGTAACATTCAACCCTACCGCAAAGCTTGAAACGGCTCAGGTTGAAACGCGCAAGATGACATATTCTTATACCGACGGCGAGTTCTACTATTTCATGGACCCCGATACCTTTGAGATGACGACCCTCAACCTCGACCAGGTAGAGGAAGCGCTCAAGTATATCAAAGAAAATGACATGGTGACCATGAAGTTCCTCTCCGGTTCAGCATTCTCTGTCGAGCCCGAAAACTTCGTTGAGCTCAAAATAACAGAGTGCGAACCCGGCGTAAAGGGCAACACCGCCACCAATGCCATGAAGAATGCCGTAGTTGAAACGGGCGCAACCATAAAAGTACCCATGTTCGTTGAAGAGGGCGAAATTATCCGCATCGATACTCGTACGGGCGAATATATGTCGCGTGTGGGCAAGTAAGCTCATATTTTCCCTGATGAAGGCAGTAATTCAAAGGGTGGGGAGCACATCGCTCTCGGTCGGCGGCAAGCTCGTCTCCGAAATTCCTTTCGGTCTTGCAGTATATCTCGGGGTAAAGTCTGAAGACAGCGACGCAACGCCCGCCGCCATGGCGAAAAAGATAGCGGCGCTGCGCATCTTCGAAGATGAAAACGGCAAGATGAATTTATCTGTGCGCGACGTCGGCGGCGAAGTTCTGCTTATTTCGCAGTTTACGCTGTACGGCGATTGTTCGCACGGCAACCGCCCCAGCTTTACTTTGGCTGAAAAACCGGAACGTGCAAACGAGTTGTATGAGATGACCGCAAAAGAGCTCAGCTCGTGCGGCGTGCCCGTTAAAACGGGCGTATTCGGTGCAGATATGAAGATTGAGCAGTTCAACGACGGTCCCGTAACAATAATCTACGAAATTTGAATTTGCACAGGGCGAGGGTGACTTTCGCCCTGTTTTGCTGTTTTGCATTTATGAAAATACAATTTTTAGGCACGGCGGCGGCAGAGGGCGTGCCCGCAATGTTCTGCGACTGCGAAAGCTGCAAAAATATCCGTCTGCTCGGCGGAAGGGAATTGCGTACGCGAACGCAGGTCCTAATCGACGGTGACCTCTCTGTTGACTTTCCGCCCGAGGCATACGTTCATTCAATTAAATACGGTTTCAATCTCGCCGGTTTAAAATATATATTTGTAACCCATTCGCATATGGACCACTTCTATGCGCACGATTTTATTCTGCGCGGCTACCGTTATGCTTCGGGTTTTGGCTCGCCTCTTCAAATTTACGGCAACAAAGAGGTTGCGGCGGTATTTTCCGAATGTACCCGCAGAGAGATGAAGCCGTCTGTAGCTCCCAATGTTGTCATGAATGAAATTATGCCGTACAGGCGCTACTTAATAGGCAGATACAGACTGCTTACTCTGCCCGCAAACCACAGCCTCACCGAGGATGCTTTGCTCTTTTATATTGAGCGCGGAGGGCGCGGTTATCTGCATCTGCACGACACCGCCCTGCCGGAAGAGGGTATCTACGGATATCTTTCTGAAAACGGCGCGAAAGCGTCGTTAGTCAGTCTCGACTGTACCTACGCCGGCCGTACCGGGATAAACCGTCCGAGGCATATGAACATAGACGACTGCGCCTTAGTAATCTCCAAATTAAAAGCGGCGGGAGTATGCGGCGCCGACACAAAATTTGTAATCACTCATTTTTCACACAACAGTAATCCTCTCACTTCGCGTCTTGCCCTGCTCGAAGAGCAGTACGGCGTAGTGGCCGCGTACGACGGTTTGCAGTTTGATATTTAAGTTGCGGGTGGCAGACTTATGAAAATAATCAGACATTTTATCACAATAACAAAACACCGCTTCAAAGTATGCAAATATTGTTTCAAGGCGGGACTTATATGGCAGGGGCTTACGCATGACCTCTCCAAATACAACCCTAGTGAATTTTTTGCGGGCGCCAGATTTTATCAGGGCAACATGAGCCCGCAGGTCAGGGAGAGGATAGTTCTCGGCTATTCTGAGGCATGGTTGCATCACAAGGGGCGGAACAAACACCACTTCGAATACTGGCGCGACGTCGATAAGACGGGTAAAAATGCGCCCGTAAAAATGCCGGCAAAGTATCTCGGCGAGATGATATGCGACAGAGTAGCCGCCTGCCGCATATATTTAAAGGATAAATACACACCCCGTTCGGCTCTCGAATATTTTGAGCGCCGTACCGATGTTGCATATATGCATGAGGATACCGCGGCCGACCTGAGATTTTTTCTTGTTCTGATAGCCGAAAAGGGGGAGGAGCTGGCCTTTAAAGAGTTAAAGACATATATTAAAGAACAGCGCAAAATTGAAAAGACAGAGCGCAAATCAAAAATTCAACAATATAAAAGCGAAAAATGAGATAAACTTAATATACTATGTCAGCAATAGTACTATGTATGTATTAAATCTTGTATAAAAAAGCGCGCAGGGCAGAATTTTCTGCCCTGCGTGCTTTTGAATTTTAGTTATCGATTATCTCTAAAAATATTTTGTCGAGTTCATCCCAACTCCGCTCGTGCTCCTTAGGTAAAAATTCAAGTTTTTGCTCTATTTTTGCAATACTTGCAATTATATAGTCATTCAAAATATCGTCCCGTTCAATAAGATTTATCTCCGGTGAATTCCTTTTGATTTCAAGCAGATTGCCAACGCGCGGCTTAAGCTCTTCGCACAGATAGCTTTCAGCAAGTTCGTTAAACAGCATGGGAGGGGGAGTTCCCCTGTCGAGTATCCACATGCATGCAAGTATGGGTCGCAACACATAAAAATATTTCTTTAGTTTAACGCGTTCGGCCGTAAGGTATTCTGCAAAGTTTTTCTTCGCCATGTGCAGGTAATGGTGCATGCCCGTCTTTTTTAAAAAGAAACTGCCCGCAATCTCAGCAATTTTCGCCCACTCGTCTGTAGTTTTGTAAACCACGGGCGAAGAGCTCCACTCAAACAAAGTTGGATTAGAGGAGTGCAAAAGCTGCAACGTCTTTTTTATGTCCCAGCCGTTTATATCCAGAATGTCGTCCAGTTTCCATTCAATCACGTCGCGCGCGTTTTCCAGCTTTAAATAAAATTCGGCGGGGTGCGCATAGATAAAGCGGACGTCATAGTCGCTGTCAGGCGAGGCAAATCCCCACGCCCTGCTGCCGGATTCCACGCAGTGCAGAATTTTTACGCCCTCACTCTCTTCAATTTTTTCAAGTTCCCTTAAAATAGTTTCCCTCATTATCATTCTCTATGTGCTTTATAGTAAATTGCATTATCTTGGCATAGCGTATACTGCCATACCCCTGAAGGGACCCTGACAGGACTCCGCCTGCGGTGAAAGTCCGTAAGGAGTGAAGCGACGGAATAGCGATTGTTGCGCAAAGGCGCCAATCGCGTCACGAGGCGTTTCTTTTTACCGCTATGCTCCACCACAAAAAAAGGCACCCTGATGGGTGCCGACCGTGGTGGAGCATAGCGGATTCGAACCGCTGACCTCTACACTGCCAGTGTAGCGCTCTACCAACTGAGCTAATACCCCATGCCCGTATATTATAACAAAACTCACAAAACAGCACAAGCATTTTTGTGCCATAAATAATATATTTTAAATGTATTTCATTAAATTTTTTATTTTTCACTGTTTTATAGATGAATTTTGCTATGTGAGTTGTATTCAAATATATGATATTTGCGCCCACAATTTGAAAGTTTAGTTAAGTTTTCGGCGTATTTTTGCAAATATTTCCCGAAATATTGACATATCGCCAAAATTATATATAATAAATTGTGATAAACAAACAATGTATCTGTTTGGAGGAGGAGAAAAATTGTTCAATATTTTTATGACGGCGATAAACGCCATAGTGCCGATTGTGCTTTTGATTGTTCTCGGTTACATATTAAAGCGCATTAAATTTCTCACAGGGGAATTTTTGAAAATAGGCAACAAGCTTGTATTCAATGTGTGTCTGCCCTGCATGTTGTTTTTGAATATCTACAACATTGAAGACCTCACATCGGTCGATTGGGGGCTGGTTATTTACGCTGTTATCGCCGTGTTCATAATCTTCGGCATCGGTCTGGTGACGAGTATTTTGACGACAAAGGATAACCGCCGCCGCGGCGTAATTCTTCAGTGTTGCTACCGCAGCAACTTCGCAATAATCGGCATATCGCTTGCCGCGTCGCTTGCCGGCAACGCCGTGGGCGCCGCTGAAACGGTAAACGGCGTCGTTGCGATTATTCAGGCGTTCACCATTCCTATATTCAATATCCTTGCTGTTATTTCCCTTTCGGTGTTTGTCGGCAAGCCCGAAGCTCAGCTCGATGAAAACGGCATGCTCGTAAAAGAGGCAAGCCATCACACCGACGTCAAAAAGATATTGCTCAATATCGTTAAAAACCCTCTTATAATAGGCATAGTGGTCGGGCTTGTTTTTCTCGGATTGCGCTATGCGGAGGTGGCAATCTGGGGCAGCCCCGCTCCGTTCACAATCAAAGACGACCTCACGTTCATTTACGATACTCTCGACGATTTGAAGTCGATAGCGACGCCCCTTGCACTCATAGTGCTCGGCGGTCAGTTCGAATTCTCGGCGGTAAAGGGTATGTCTAAGGAGATTATCGTAGGTACGGTATTCCGTGTTGTTATCGCTCCTGTAATAGGCGTGGGCTGCGCCGTGCTTTTAAGCGAATTCACTCCGCTACTCGAGTTCGGCCAGACCGAATACCCGGCGCTGATTGCCCTGTTCGGCACGCCTGTTGCTGTATCGAGCGCAATAATGGCTGGTGAGATGGGCAATGACGAACAGCTTGCCGGCCAGCTTGTAGTGTGGACGAGCATAAGCTCTATAGTCACTCTGTTTATAACTGTATTCCTTCTTATGTCATTCGGACTTCTGGCGGTGTAATATGAAATTGATTGCTTTGACGGCGCGCAGCGCCACCCTTTCAACTGAATACAACAGCGCATACTATGCCCCTTCGCCTTTTGAAGTAAAACTCAACGGAAAATCGGTAAGGGAGAGGGAGGAAAGGAATGTATTTTCTCTGTTTTCGCTTACTCCTGATACAGAATACGAAGTGGAGATAAACGGAAAAAAACTTGCCTTCAGAACGAAGAAGGAAAGCCTTTTTCTCAGCGTTAAAGATTTCGGCGCCGCGGGCGACCTCTCTAAAAACGACAGCCCCGCATTTTCCGCAGCTATTGCCTGCGCGGAGGAGGGGAGCACAGTTTATGTACCCGCAGGCGATTATCTTCTCACGCCGGTGTTTTTAAAAAGCGGCGTAACTTTATATCTTGAAAAGGGCGCCCGCATTGTTGGCGATACCGACAGAACGAAATATCCGATACTTCCCGGCGTTACCGGTGATGGCGACAGCCGCCGTAACTTCGGCACATGGCAGGGAGAGGAGGTAAATTGTTTTGCTTCTGTAATTACGGCTGTCGGTTGCAAAAATATTGCAATTGTTGGAGAGGGGGTTGTGGACGGCAATGCGCTTGCTTCAGACTGGTACAAAAACCACAGAGTAATGCGTATAGCATGGCGCCCCCGCGGACTGTTTTTCAACCGTTGCGAAAATATTCTTCTTCAGGGAATTACCGTTCGCGATACGCCTTCGTGGAATGTGCATCCATACTTCTGTAAAAACGTTAAACTGTATAATCTAAGTCTTTTCAATACGCCTTCCATGCCTACGACAGACGGCATTGACCCCGATTGTTGCGAGAATGTCGAGATTGCCGGCGTTCATATTTCAGTCGGCGACGACTGCATAGCGGTAAAATCGGGAACGCTCGAGCTGGCACGCCGCTATAAAACTCCGTGCAAAAATATCAGAATAACAGATTGCCTGATGGAGAGCGGACACGGCGGCGTCGTATTCGGCTCCGAAAGTTCGGGCGGAATAGAAGATGTGCACGTTGAACGCTGTGTTTTCCGCGGTACCGAGCGCGGTTTCCGCATAAAGACAAGGCGCGGCCGAGGCAGAGTCGGGGAGATAAGCGGAGTAACGTTTAAAAATATCGAAATGCAAAACGTTATAACGCCGTTTGTTATAAACATGTACTATAACATGGGCGACGAAACGGGGCATACCGAGTATGTATGGACGACTCGGAAACTGCCGGTAGACGACCTTACGCCCATAGTCGGCGAATTTGAGTTTGAAAATATGGTCTGCACAGGCGTAGCCTGCTGTGCCGGAGCATTCTATGGCTTGCCTGAGGAACCCATTAAGCGCATAAAGCTTAAAAATGTAAGTTTTTCATTCGATTCCGATTGTCAGCCTTCCTTCCCCGATATGAAGGAGAAGAACGAGGCTGTTAAAAACGGCGGTCTGTATTTTCAGTTTACCGATAAAGTCGAACTGGAGAACGTAACTTTTGACGGCGTTGCAGGGGATGAAGTTATATGCGACGGCGTAGGTACCGTGCACAGAAAATAAATTTCAGGTACTATTCAATATGTAACCTTTTTGTTTTAAATAAATTCAAGGCGCGCCGCGGCTTTTTGCCGCGGCGCGCCTTGAATTACTGAAGTTTGCCTCTTTATCCTATCTCCGCCTTTATCCGCTTGAGAGCATTTTTTTCCAGCCGTGAAACCTGGGCCTGCGATATGCCCACCTGTCCTGAAATTTCAGTCTGGGTTTTTCCTTCAAAATATCTTAAATACAGAATGTGTTTCTCGCGCTCGTCGAGTTTTTGCATGGCCTCATAGAGCGCCGCTTTCTCCGTCCATACCTCGTCGTTGTTTTTCTCGTCAAATATCTGGTCCATCAGAAGCAGGGTGTCTCCCGCCTTGTTGTAAACGGGGTCATAGAGCGAAACCGGGTCGGAAATAGCGTCGAGCGCGTATGCAACTTCGGATACGGCAATGTGCATCTGTTCGGCAATTCTGTCGTAAGTCACCGCTTCCTCAGTCTCTTCCAGCTCCTCTCGTACCTTAAGGATTCTGTAAGCCGTGTCGCGTATTGAGCGGGAGACGCGCAGCGAGTTGCCGTCGCGGATAAATCTCTTAATCTCGCCTAAAATCATTGGTACGGCGTAGGTGGAAAATTTAACGCCTACCGAGAGGTCAAAGTTGTCTATCGCCTTTATAAGTCCCACACAGCCCGCCTGAAAAACATCGTCGGCATTTGCGTTCTTCGACCAGAATCTCTTCACAAGCGAAAGTACCAGCCTCATGTTACCTATAATGAATTTGTCGCGTGCGGCGCTGTCGCCCGCCTTGAGTTTTATCATCAGTTCAGTCTGTTCCTTTGGCGAAAGCAGCGGCAGACCCGAGGTGTTAACGCCGCAAATACTTACTTTCTGTAACAATTGCCACCTCCGAAATATGTACTTCAGCATTGCACGGGCGTTTACCTTAAGTATGCCACACGTCTGCGCCTTTTATTCGTTCTGATTGAAATTATGCCAGGCGCTTGTGTTTGCATACGGCTTTCAGAGATTGACAAAGGTTGAGTCTCGGGGTATAATTGTAAAAAGCCGTGCGGCTCAGATATTTCGCGGCCTTATCATGGATTAAAGTTTTTTTGGCTTACTTAAGCATTATGGAGTTTTTATGTTGAGAATAGTTACCGATTCCTCTTCCGAGATTTCCCAGGAGGAGGCGAAGAGGCTTGATATAGAGGTTCTTCCTCTTACAATAATCTTTGGCAGCGAGCAATACCGCGACGGAATAGATATAACTTCCGACGAATTTTATTCGAAGCTGGTAACTTCGCCCGAGTTTCCTCACACCGCCCAGCTCGGCTACGACGAGCTTATGACCGTTTATTCAGACGCAAAGGAGAAGGGAGACGAGGTGCTCGTCCTGACCATTTCGTCGGCGTTGTCGGGCTCCTACGACTGGGCTGTCCGCGCGGCAAAGGAGAGCGGGTATGAAAAAATCTGCGTGCACGACACAAAATGCACAACCTTTATGCTGGAGATGCTTGTGCATGAAGCCGTGCGGTTGCGCGATAAACCCGTCAACGAAATAACTGCCGCTCTCGATGAGCTGCGTTCGCGAATAACGCTGTATGCCGCTCTCGACACTCTTGAATACTTAAAGAAGGGCGGCAGAATAAATAAGACGGCCGCGGCGGTAGGCGGCATGCTGAAGATAAAGCCGGTAATTACCGTAACCGACGACGGCAGAGTGGAACTTATTCACAAGTGTATAGGAATGAATGCGGCTTTGAAATACATTGCCGAACTGTATAACGGCGACAAGCGCGACGATAGTTATGCAGTGCGTACTATATATTGTATGGACAGTGCAAATAGTCAGAAACTGAGCGGTCAGCTTGGCATAGCCAATCCCGTTTTCGAAAATATCTGCCCCGTTATCGGTACGCATATCGGCCCCAAAGCGGCAGGCGTGGTGTATGTCCGCGCAAAGTAAGCAGCCGCGGAAAGTGATATAGCCGGCGGCGTTGTCGGGTGATTAATGTTATGTTTGTGTCTTAAAAAGGTATAATATCGGGCAGTTGAGTCAAAAATTGAACTGGTTCATACGCAATTGACGGTCACGGCTTTATCGCCGTATTTCAATCGCAAAAGGCAGCCGCCGGAATTATCAATCTATAGCGTAATCGGAAAAAAGTAGAGTGGAGGTAAAAACTTAATATGTTAACAGCGGACTATATAGTCTTGTGTCTGCTCGTTCTTTTCATACTCATCGGCGCCGTTGTCGGCTTCGGTAAGGGGCTGAAGTTTTTTACGAGCGGTATCTTCGGCATAATTATATCCGTCGTTGTATGCTATTTTATTTTCGGGCTGGTGCTCGACTGGAGCGTGGTTGCAAATCTTTTAATTAAGTTCACAGATTGGTTGCGCGGACAGGGGTCGGTCGGCGCATTCTTTGCAGATATCCATATCGACAGAGTGGTGCTCGCCGTAGTTCTCTTCCTTATTATTCAGATAGTGAGAATGATATTGGTAAAGATATTAAAAAGCGTATTCGAAACGGATAATATTGTTTTTAAAGTATTCAACAAAATAGTGGGTGCAGTATTCTTTGCTGCGGTATTCATGATTCTGTTGCTGATAGTATTTCAGATTTTTGCGTGGATTGGCGGGGAAACAGCGGCGAATTTCCTTTCGAATTTCGAAGGTAGCTCGCTTCTCCTCGATAAGCTGTTCATAAACAATCCGCTGAATTCAATATTTTCATAATCAGAGCCGTAAGGGCGGCGCACCTGAGTGCGCCGCCCTTAAAAATTCGGTACGGTATCGGCAGATTAAAAAGTTCCGAACGAGTATCCGCGCTGCTTGTAATAGCGTATTATCATGCGCGTGGCGTCGGGAGTATATACTTTATTGGTGGAATCATGTGCAAGCAACACGATATTGTTGCTGTCTGCTGCGGATGAAATTGCATAGTGGTATAAATCTTCCGCACACGATGTGCATCTTTCGGCGTCTCTTGTGCTTGCATTCCAGTCAACATATCTCAAGCCGTGTTCGGTCACGGCGGAAATCAGTTTGCCGTCCAGTCCGAACGAGCCGCCGGGGAAGCGGTAAATTTCAGAGCGCGCTCCTGTAATTTTTTTTATTACGGCATTGCACCTGTCTATATCGTCTATAAGTGCTTCGGCCGAGCGGTAAATGTCGGAATAGATATGTGTATATGAATGCACCGCTACGGTGTGTCCGCTCTCGTGTTCCCGCCTTATAATGCCGTTGCGCGTTGCCGCCTGTATGCCGATAATAAAAAACGTGGCTTTAACATTCTCATTGTCTAAAATGTCTAAAATTTTAGGAGTTATTCTGTCGCTCGGCCCGTCGTCAAAGGTGAGGTAAACAGTTTTTTCCGGTTGTTCCCGCTCTTGTGTCCGAGCGAATGAAAATGCCGTGGGCTGGCATAAAAATATATTTGCCAGCCAAAGAACTACAATCGCCACCGCCAGAATGGTCGCCGCCGCGGCAAAGTATTTTTTATTCATATAATAAGGTTGTGCCAAATTTGGTAAATTTACAATCGAAGCAAAAATTAAAAAAATTTTAATGCCTGCGTTTAAAATGAATTTTGCCGCACATACTGTTTGTATCAATCAAGGAGGTACTGTTTATGAGATTGAACAGCGGCGATTACGCTCCCCGCAGCGGCTCTTACAAGGTAGTCGATGCCCAGGGTAAAACTGTAAACACCATCTATATTGCGGAGGGCGAAACTATGCCTCCCACGCAGACCAGCGGCTGCCACTATGAATTCTGCGGCGAATAACAGAGGGACGCAACATTTTTTATACTAATGCATAATATATTAATGTACTCAGCGCGGAACTGAAAATTCCGACGGAAGAGGGGGAGCGGAATTTAAAATTTCGCCCCTTAAAACTAAAGGGCGGGGGAAACTGAAAATTTCCACCGCCCTATTTAAATATGTAAATTACAAACGCCTGCCTCGGCAGGCGTTCTGAAATTGCTTTTTATTTTTACTGCCATGAAAACAGCTCGTCAATTCTCTCGTCGACGGTATAGCTATGGCTGGAAACTTTGCCCGAAAGGTCGGTTATGGTGCTGTCAACAACAAAGTCCTGCGTAAATTCATGAATTTTGCCGCACTTGCCGCAAGAGCACTTTATGTTTACAGTGGCGTATGTGCTCGTCTTTACAGAGTTGCCGTCTCTCGAACTGCTTACCCTTCTTTTTACGGTTTCGTATGTCACGTCATCTCTCAAAAATCTCTCTCCGCAGTTCGGGCAGAACAGATTTTTGAGTACAAATACTTCCTTTCGCGCGCAGTTCAGTTTTAAATAGAAGAATATCATAACAAGCATTGATATTATTGCCAAAGCAATAAACAGTCCGCTCACTCCGGGCGCCACGGCGCACAGAGCAATGAACAATATAATCAGCGCCATGCAACCCAGTGCGGCAATAATGCTCAGCTTTTTCTTGTTTTTGGCCTGCTGAAGCGTCTGGCTCTTTTTGCCGTTTATTAACTTTGCAAGTTTAGTCATATGTAGTCTCTCCTTTATTTTTGATAGTTAATATTATAGACATATAACACTATCATGTCAAGCATAAAACTACATTAAATGTGTATTTTTTTATTTCTAATGTACATATAGCACGATTTTACAAAGTCTGTTGCGCATAGATTGCCGTCCATTTGATATATAATTTAGTTACATAAAAATTTAAGGTGAGCCATGGATAAGGTGGAAATTATCAACCGCATAGGATATATAAGGGTGAGGGCAAAACTTACGCAAAAGGCACTGTCTTATGCTATCGGAATGAACCCGAGCTATATAAACCGCCTTGAAAGCAAAAAAGATTTCCTGCCAAGTTTGGAAGTTCTGCTTAAAATTATTGAAGTTTGCGGCAGTACGGAAGAAGAGTTTTTTTCGCATGACATAGCCGAATATGAACGCGATAAAGAGCTTATGGAAAAAATCAAATCTTTGCCAGAAGATATCAAGGGGTGGGTACTCAATTACGACCCGGAGCTTATGAATCTTTTTGTAACTCTCAACAACAGACTTGTTAAATTAAAAGAGGGCGACAGCGCCGACAGGATGAAAAAACTCAGAGCCGACGACGACAAATAAAACTCGATTGAGCCGACATAAATTTCAACTATGAAATATTAAAAGCCGAATGGGCGGACAAATGTCCGCCCATTCGGCTTTTGGCGCTACCGGCCGGGTTCTTACGCGGCGACCTATTGTCACCCCCCAAAAGTTACCGTGTTCTTTTTTTGGGGCCCCGTAAAATTAATCAGCAGGCGGGACTGTGTTCTGCCCCGCAAATCAAACAAAAACACCCGTAAGCACTTTTGTGCTTGCGGGCATTTTTGTGGAGCTACTGGCCGGATTCGAACCGGCGACCTGCTGATTACGAATCAGCTGCTCTACCAGCTGAGCCACAGTAGCAAAATATGTTGCGAAAAAGTTATCGTTTGGCTTTTGTGCAACCGACTTAGAATATTATAACAGAAATTTATAATTTTGCAAGCAATTTGCCGTGTTTTGCCCAACATATTTTTGTATCCGACAAAGTAAAATACGGTATGCAAATAAAATTTGTTTGCCTGCGGGTTTTGAGACCCGTTTTATCAGTTTTGCTCGTCTTTGCACTGGCATTTGGCGCAATGTGTTTTACGGCTTGCGTAAGCTCGATAAGACGGCAGGTCAGATATCGGTTCGTATATTGCTATACTCCAATGGTTTCTGTTCCCTCCCGGGAACTGGCGGAGTCTGTCCGCGCAACGGGCTATGCAGGATATATTTTAAGATATGACGGAATGTATTATGTCGTTGCAACACTATCTGCAACCAACGGTGAGGCGCAGTCGCATGCCGGAAGTTTTGAAGAGAGAGGGGTGAGTGCAGGCGTGCTTACGGCAGAGAGGTTGTATTTTGAGCTTGAAAATTATAATGCCGAAAGTAATTCGCGGTTGTATGGGCAAAATATTGATTCGTTAGATAGTATAATATCAGAATTGTATGATTGTGCGGAAATATTGCAGAGAGAAGGAGCGTCATCCGTGCGCGAAAAGATGATTTCGCTGCATAATGAAATTGCTGCGATGTGTGTCGAAAATATTTCCAACTGCTTCACCCGTCCGTTGTCGGAACTCGCAGTTCTGTCCGCCGAATGTGCATACGGAATAATTCACATCCGTAATATACGCTATCTTGCAACAGCTGTAGCAGATGTCGTAATGAATATATCCCTGACATAGGTCTGTTTGCGTATCCGGTGCTCGACAGGCGCTGCAATACGCCGTCTATGCGTAAATTTGCCGATACACCCATGTGGAATGCCGTGCTGAATAAAAAGATGTGGCGGATGTATCTTGGCGGGGATAATGTTTCAGAGGAAATTTATATCAGTCCCGCTGAGCAAAATGACTTGTCCTTGTTGCCGCATGCCTATATAGAGACGGCCGAATTCGATTGTCTCAACAGTGAGGGGGAGGAATTTGCAAAACGTCTGTCGGCATGCGGTGTGCGGGTTGCTTTTAACCCCACATCAAAAACTATGCACGGTTTTGATATCGCCGGATGCAGTATTACAAGTGATGCGCTAACCAAACGGATAGCAGCCCTTTATGCGGCGTTTTACAATTGAAATGCAACAATATAGCTTAAACTATAAAATTTTGATAAATTTTCTATAGTTTATATCACACATAGTACTATGTGAACATGTTCTGCACGCTAAATAACTTTGCCGCGCAACACTGCGCGCTCTATCTCTGCGGCAATGCGCTCATTCCCCCTTGTGATGTTGCAGTTTTGCAGGCTCTTTTTAATATCTCCGTCGTTCATCAGCGCGTCAATCTGTTCTTTCAGCGTTTCAGGGGATAATTGGTTTTCGCGCAATATTCTGCAAAGTCCGCGGCGTTCAAAGTATTGTGCATTTTTAAGCTGGTCGCCGCGCGTCGCTCCGTTTTCCAGCGGAATAAAGAGTGCGGGGACAGCGTTGTAAATGAGTTCGAATACAGAGTTAGAGCCTGCGCGCGCAACTGCGCAGTCGGCGCAGGCATAAGCGGCGCCTATTTCTGAAATGAATTCCAGTTGTACATAGCCGGCAATTTTTGCGTCTATCTTATTGCCCCTGCCGCATACATGCACGACGTTGTATCTGTCGCAAAGGTTCCTTATTCCAATGCGCACGGCCTCGTTTATCGCCCGGGAGCCGCTGCCGCCGCCGAATATCAGCACGGTGCGCCTGTCGTTCAGTCCGAACATTTTCATAGCTCTTGCGCGGCCCGCTTTTATGGCTTCCCTTCTTATCGGGGTACCGCAATATCTTCCGCGTCTGAACTTTTCTGCTGTCTCCGAAAATGAGGTCAGCGTAAGAACAGAAAAGTGCGAAATTATTTTGTTTGCCAGGCCGGGGCTTAAATCAGATTCATGCGTCATTACGGGTATTTTCAATTTTTTTGCGGCGAGTGCCGGAGGAAGTGAGACGTATCCGCCCTTGCAGAACAAGAGGTCTGGTTTTTCACGCAAAAGAATATTTTCGGCTTCCCGGATACTTTTTTTCAGCTCCGATGGGATAGAAAGATTTTTGAGTATCTTTCCCCGAACGAGCTTCGGCGCGGAGAATGCAAAAAATTTTATCCCTTCCGCACGGCATACCGAGTATTCGATTCCGGCAGTGCCCATATATTCAATTGCAAATTTGCCCTTCAGCTCATGGGCGAGTGCAATGTTCGGCATAACGTGTCCGGCGCTGCCGCCGCCGCAAAACATAATCTTTTTCATAACAATAGTTTATTGTATTTTGCGCCTTAATATGATGTGCTTGCCCATTTTTCGCGTCAGGCATTGCCGTCGGGGCCAAATTTAATGTTGACATCATTGCCGCTCGGTGGTAAAATAAAATCGGTATGGAACCTATCTATATAATAGCAATTTCAGTGAGCAGTCTTATTTTGTTGCTGCTTGTAATATGTGTATACGTCATTGCGAAAAAACACAGGGACGAATTTGAAAAGAGCGTCGAACTCGAGGCTGTCTATTCCGACCCCGACCTTGCAAAAATGGAATATGATATCGCCTTTTATGATGACGATGTTGTGCGTACTGCTCCCCGTGAGGACACCCAGGTGACCATAGAGGAAGTTATGTCGGGGGACGACGGCCCTTCTTTTACGGCCGAAGAAAGTGCGATTTTTGCAAAGGCAGACGACGGCATGGAAGAGATTTCGGGACACTATGAGCCTGAAGATAAATAGTACTCATCAAGAATTTGCGGGCATTGCCCGCAAATTTGGTTTAATGTCTTATAAAAAATTTTATTGCTGAAAGTGGATATCATGGAAATAGAAATACTCAATTGGGTGCACGAAACATTTCATTCCCAGGCGTGGCTCAATTATGCAATGAAATATATCTCCATGCTTGCCGCGCACGGCGAAATAAGCATTGCCTGTTGCGTGTTGCTTTTAATATTCAAAAAAACGCGCCGCTGCGGCTTAGCGATGGCGGTGGCGCTCGTATGCGATTTTCTTATCGTGAATATTATATTAAAGAATGTCATAGGCCGCGAGCGCCCGTGGACGCACGATGAACTGTATTGGGCAACAGGGGAAGTTGGCTTTTATGTGCAGTACGGAATAGAACTCTCCACAGACTATTGCTTTCCTTCGGGACATACGGCGGTAACTTTCTGTGCAGCGGCGGTGCTTTTGATTTTTTATAAAGCAAAGGCCGTACCTGCGGTAATTCTGGCTCTGTTAATAGGTCTGTCGCGCATCTATCTCGGCGAGCATTACGTGACCGACGTTGTCGGAGGCATTGTGATAGGTTCGCTCTGCGGCGTTACCGGCTACTATATATACCGCGCCGTCGAGTGCGCCGTTCTGCGCGCATACAACAAAAACCGCTATAAATTAAAGACCCGCGCCTTCCGCACACGGCTTCCGCGCAGAAAAATTAAAAACAACATTTTCTTTTAAAATTGTAAACGGCCCGCAGTTCAAGCGGGTCGTTTTCAGCTTTCAAAGTCCATTACAAGTTGTTTTCCGAGCAGCGGGAGCGAAATTGTGAATTTGCCGTTTTCTATCTTCACGCTCTCCCTCATCTTTATTCCGAGCGCTGTGCCTTCGGCGGTCAGTTCGCCCGTCGTCTGGTCGTAATTATAGCGGCAGTTGAATTTGTGCTCGCTCTCCCCGGGCTTTTTATATGAAAGCTCCATATTGCTCTCGTCGGCAAGCGTTATCCGTATATATTCGTATCCGTCCAAAAAATTTTGTCCGCCCCATTCCGCCCGCGTGCATTCGTATCTCGTTATATAAGGCTTTGTAAGTTCTTTAAGAGAACTGTCGGCCGAAATATTGCAGGCGCACAGCAGTGCGCAGAGTGAGATGACCGCTATAACGGCGGCCGTTATTATTTTTCGCATACAAAAAGTATGCGCGCAAATTTTTTATTTAAACGCGCAAAATATATCTTGGCTGAATATCAGTGAAGGCGGGAGGGGAGGCACAAAAAAATACGGCGGAGCAAACTCCGCCGTATGCCTGTTCAATATTTTAAATTACGCTTTGCCTATGCAACCGAAGATTTCCATCTTTTCTTTAACAGTGTCTTTGATTGCCTGGGCGCCCGGGGCAAGCAGCTTTCTCGGGTCGAAGCCCTTGCCGACAAGGTCTTTTCCCTCTTCGATATACTTTCTCGTCGCTTCCTGGAAGGCAAGCTGGCATTCGGTGTTGACGTTGATTTTTGCCACGCCGAGCGAAATAGCCTTCTTTATCTGGTCGGTTGGAATGCCTGTGCCGCCGTGCAGTACAAGGGGCATATCGCCGACTTTCTCTTTTACCGCCGCCAGAGTCTCAAACGAAAGGCCGGGCCAGTTTGCGGGGTATTTGCCGTGAATGTTGCCTATGCCTGCGGCAAGCATGGTAACGCCGAGGTCGGCAATTTTTTTGCATTCGTCGGGGTCGGCGCATTCGCCCTTGCCGATAACGCCGTCTTCCTCGCCGCCTATCGCACCGACTTCGGCCTCAAGGCTCATTCCCTTTTCGGCGCACACTTTAACGAGCTCTGTCGTCTTTTCAACGTTCTCGTCGATGGGGAAGTGCGAACCGTCGAACATTATCGACGAAAATCCCGCCTCTATGCACTTATAGCAGCCCTCGTATGTGCCGTGGTCGAGGTGGAGCGCAACGGGAACGGTTATTTTCATCTCCTCAATCATTGCCTTCACCATGGCGGCTACCGTTTTGAAGCCGGTCATATATTTTCCCGCGCCCTCGGAAACGCCCAAAATCACGGGCGCGTTCAATTCCTGTGCGGTGGCGAGAATGGACTTTGTCCATTCAAGGTTATTGATGTTGAACTGGCCTACAGCGTATTTTCCGTCTCTCGCCTTTTCAAGCATCTCTTTTGCCGAAACTAATCCCATATTAACCTCCGTCAATTATAATGGTCTGCGTATGCAAAACACATTGGATTTATCATACACAGATATTATAATATAAGCATTGCCAAATTTCAAGCCCCAAATCAAAATTTGTTACAAAAATAGCGAAAAACGCTTTTCATGTCCGTGTAAAAGTTATATAATTGCGCTTGGATAAAATTTAAGGAGACCTATTATGCGCGACGAAAGAATAAACAAGCTCGCCGACGGGCTTGTGAACTATTCGGTTAATTTAAAGAAGGGAGAGAAGGTGTTCATCGAGGCTACCGACGTACCCGAAGAGCTTGTGTGCGCCCTTTTGGAAAAGGTGTATGCAGCCGGCGGTATTCCGTATGTGAAGCTCGGTTCCAACCGCGTCCAGCGCTCATTGCTTATGGGTGCAGGAGAAGAGAGCATCAAAAAGCTCGCCGATTACGAGGCCTATATCATGAGTGATATGGACGCCTACATAGGCGTGCGCGGCTTTAAAAACAATTTCGAACTCTCCGACGTGCCTTCTGAAACTTCGGCAATCTATTCCCGTGAGTTTTTCTATCCCGTTCACCATGAGATAAGGGTAAAAAAGACAAAGTGGGTCGTTCTCCGCTATCCCACCGACGGCATGAGCCAGCTTTCGGAGATGTCGACTGAGAAATTTGAAGATTTTTATTTCAACGTTTGCACGCTCGATTATGCGAAGATGTCGAAGGCGATGGACCCGCTCGTCGAACTTATGAACAGAACGGATAAAGTCCGCCTCGTTGCAAAGAATACAGATATAACCTTTTCTATCAAAGGCATACCCGCCGTAAAGTGTGCGGGCGGCTGCAACATTCCCGACGGCGAGGTCTACACCGCTCCCGTAAAGGACAGCGTAAACGGCGTCATTACCTACAACGCGCCCACAATGGAAGGGGGAAAGAAGTTCGAAAATATTTGCCTCACGTTCAAAGACGGCAAAATTGTAAACGCCACCTGCGACGGGGACGACGCCGAGCTTAACAAGGTATTCGATACCGACGAGGGCGCCCGCTATGTCGGCGAGTTTGCCATAGGCGTGAATCCCTATGTCAACAAACCTATGCTCGACATTCTCTTCGACGAAAAGATTTCAGGCTCCATCCACTTTACCCCCGGCTGTTGCTACGACGACGCATGGAACGGCAACCAGAGCGGCGTGCACTGGGACCTTGTGCTTATCATGACTCCCGAATACGGCGGCGGTGAAATCTGGTTCGACGACGTGCTCATAAGAAAGGACGGACAGTTTGTTTTAGACAGCTTAAAGCCCCTCAACGCCGAAAATCTTAAATAAACTATTGACTTGAAAAGACTTATTTGATATAATAAAAATGTATTGAGCGGGAGGAGAGGGAAATCGCTTTTCCCGTCCGCCTTGACCACATTTTAACACTTTATTATTAAAATCGGAGGAATACAAATTTATGGCAAACGTTAAAGTTGCAATCAACGGCTTTGGCCGTATCGGCCGTCTTGCTTTCAGGCAGATGTTCGACGCCGAGGGTTACGAGATTGTCGCTATCAACGACCTCACCAGCCCCAAAATGCTTGCGCACCTTTTAAAGTACGATTCTGCTCAGGGCAGATATAAGTATGCAGAAAGCGTTACCGCAGGCGAAGATTCCATTACCGTAAACGGCAAGACCATCAAAATCTATGCTGAAAAGGATGCCGTTAACCTCCCTTGGAAGGAGCTCGATGTAGACGTAGTTTTAGAGTGCACCGGCTTCTACACCTCCAAGGAGAAGGCTTCCGCGCACATCACGGCAGGCGCAAAGAAGTGCGTTATTTCCGCTCCCGCAGGCAACGACCTTCCCACAATCGTGTTCAGCGTTAACGAAAAGACTTTAAAGCCCACCGATACAGTTATTTCGGCTGCAAGCTGCACCACCAACTGCCTTGCACCTATGGCAGATACCCTCAACAAACTCTGCAAGATTAAGAAGGGTTACATGACTACGATTCACGCTTACACCGGCGACCAGATGGTTCTCGACGGACCTCACCGCAAGGGTGACTTAAGGCGTGCAAGGGCTGCCGCCGTTAACGTAGTTCCCAACTCCACGGGCGCTGCAAAGGCAATCGGCCTTGTTATTCCCGAACTCAACGGCGTGCTCGACGGCTGCGCACAGCGTGTGCCTGTTCCCACCGGTTCGCTCACTCAGCTCATCGCAGTTTGCGAAGGCGAAGTTGACGCAAAAACCGTCAACGCCGCTATGAAGGCTGCCGCTTCCGCTTCCTACGGATACACCGAGGACGAAGTTGTTTCCTCCGATATCATCGGCATCACCTACGGTTCGCTCTTTGATGCAACCCAGACCAAGTGCATGCCCATCGGCGACGGCACGACCTTAGTTAAGGTTGTTGCCTGGTACGACAATGAAAATTCCTACACTTCCCAGATGGTTCGTACAATCAAGTACTTCGCCGAACTCAAGTAATTTGGCACAAGTATAAATAGTTTTAAAAGTACAAGCCCGCGGCTTTTGCCGCGGGCTTAATTTTATGTCTGGTTGGCTCCCCGTAAGCGGGCAAGCCGTCCTTAAGTGAGCAAGAAAAGGAGTGGGTCGCGCTTTCGGCTCTTCATTTGCAATTTTATTTTATTAAAATTTTAAAATCTCTTGACAAAGCTGTGTGACCGTGTTATTATTTATATGAAGTTAAACTAAATATAAGTTAAACTAAATAACTTGTGGTGTGTAATGATAAAATCGAGCGAATTTATAAAAGGGTATACCGAGATTATCGTGTGCGGACTTTTAAGTTCGGGCGACGACTATATATATAATCTTGTGAAGCGGATAACCGAGAGCGGAGGGGGAGAGATTCAGATTACCAATCCGTCGCTTCTGATGGTTATGAAAAAGCTTACAGCCGAAGGTAAAATAACAAGCTATTCGGCTGCGAGCAAAACTGGCGCCGACCGCAGGTATTATTCTCTTACGGAGAGTGGACGTGAGTATTATTCTAAGAGCCGCGAAGCCTATTTAGGCTCGCTTCAAACGCTTATAAATCTTATTTCAGGGGGATGAGGCAATGCGTGAAAAGATAAAAAACTACGTGCGCGAAACGATGAAGAATTACGGCGTAAACGACGGTAAACTTGCAAAAGAGCTGGTATCCGCCTGCTGCGACGAGTATGAAATGCAGCTTTCGAACGGCGTCGGCGAGGAGGGAGCTTTCAATGCCTCGGTTGCCAACATAGAAGAGATTGTAAAGGCAAAAGTTTCACCGCGCAACAAATTTACTTTTGCGCTCGGCATGGGCGTGCTCGCGCTGTTCCTTTCGGCAATGGAGATGATAGCTTCGCTTCTTGTAAGAAATATAGAGTTTTACAGCGTAGAAATTCCCGTAGTGTGGCTCGGTTTGGGTGTGATATTAATTTTATATCTCATCTTCAAGCGCCGCAGTTACCGCTGGTTTGATTTTATCGTACTCGGCGTGCTGCTATTGTCGTGGTTTGCAACATTATATCAGCTCCTCGGCGTGTTTCTCTTCAATTATACTCCGGGCAGCTATAATGATTTGAATTTTATCTTCCCCTGCATATTCGACTACCGCGTTCACCGCGAGTGGATGGGTGAGGGAAATTACTCAACGACTTACTTTTTCTATTCCAACTTTTTGGTGAGCTTTGCGATTTTCATAACCGCGCTCGTGCTGTTCATGAGGCAAAAATTCAGAATTAAGACCAATCTTTTTAATAAATAGAATTGATTTTCAAAAATAAATACAATACGCGCGTGCGCAGAAAATTCTGCGCACGCGCGTCACTTATGCAATCATTATTAATTAATACTTACAGTAGCTAAATTTAAACGTTGAATCTGAACAGCACCACGTCGCCGTCCTTTATCACGTAGTCCTTGCCCTCGGAGCGGACTTTGCCCTTCTCGCGCGCACCGTTATATCCGCCGCACTCTAAAAGCGTTTCGTAGTCCACAACTTCTGCGCGTATAAAGCCGCGCTCGAAGTCGCTGTGTATTTTGCCTGCCGCCTGCGGCGCCTTGGTGCCCTTTACAATCGTCCACGCGCGCGTCTCCTTCTCGCCGGCAGTGAGGTAGGAGATGAGCCCTAAAAGTTCATAGCTCTTCTTTATCAGCCTGTTCAGGCCGCTCTCCTCAAGTCCGAGTTCCTCCAAAAACATTGCGCTGTCCTCGGGCGCCATCTGCGAGAGCTCCTCCTCGGTCTTGGCGCAAATGACAAGCACCTCGCTGCCCTCGGCCTTGGCATAATTCTTTACTTTTACCACGTTGGGTATTTCGTCCTCGGGCTTGCCCATGTCCATCTCGGAGATGTTTGCAGCATAAATCACGGGTTTTGCCGTCAGCAGGAAAAGGTTATCTATAAGCAACTTTTCGTCATCCGAGCACTCGAACAGCCTTGCGGGTTTTTCGCCGCTCAGAAATTTTTCAAGCCTCTCTAAAAGCTCGTATTCGGCCGCAGCCTCCTTGTTGCCTCCCTTTGCGGTATTGCGTATCCTGTCTTCGCGCTTTGAAACGGCCTCTATATCGGCAAGAATCAGCTCAAGCGTTATTGTTTTTATATCGGCGATGGGGTCAATTTTATTGCTTACGTGAGTGACGTTTTCATCCTCAAAACAGCGCACGACGTGAACTATCGCGTCGCACTCGCGTATGTGCGATAAAAATTTGTTGCCCAGCCCTTCGCCTTGCGAAGCGCCTTTAACAAGTCCCGCTATGTCTACGAACTCCACAACGGCCGGGGTTACCTTTTTACTGCTGTAAAGCGCCGCAAGTTTATCCAATCTTTCGTCAGGCACAGCAACCACGCCTACATTCGGTTCTATCGTGCAGAAGGGATAGTTTGCCGCTTCTGCGCCTGCATGAGTTATTGCATTGAACAGTGTCGATTTGCCCACGTTGGGCAGACCTACTACGCCTAATTTCATTGTGACCTTCTTTGCGGCGGCGCGGCAATCGCCGCGCCGCCGCACTCAACATTTATATATTGTTATTATACCTTATTTTAAAAAATAGTCAAAACGCTTTACGGCTTAACTTGCCAAATTTTGCCCCGTATGTTAAAATTATTTAAAACTACATGAAGAGAGAAAATAATGGACTATAAAAAGTATATTGCAGGCAAAATAGCGGCGGAGGGCATCGCTGAGGACGAGATTTATTCCGCGATTGCCCTTCCTCCCAATTCAGAAATGGGCGACTATGCGCTGCCCTGTTTCAAATTTGCAAAGGTCATGCGCAAGAGCCCCGTTATTATAGCTCAGTCCATCGCGGAAAATTACCCAGCCGACGATATAATCGAAAGGGCAGAGGCGGTAAACGGATATGTCAACTTCACGGTAAACAAGTCCGCACTTGCCCGCGAAACTATCGACGAGGTGCTTGAAAGGGGCGGAAAGTACGGCTCTTCCGACGAAGGCGCAGGCAAGACGGTATGCATAGATTATTCCTCCGTAAACATCGCCAAACCTTTCCATATAGGACATCTTTCCACAACTGCGATAGGCAGTGCGCTCTATAAGATATTCAATTTTCTCGGTTATAAGGCGGTCGGAATAAATCATCTTGGCGACTACGGCACCCAGTTCGGCAAGCTTATCTGCGCCTACAAGCACTGGGGCGACAGGGAAGAGGTGGAGAGGGGCGGTATACACGCCATAAACGATTTGTATGTGCGCTTCAATTCGGAAGCCACCGAGGAAATGGAGCATGAGGCTCGCGAGTATTTCCGTCTTATCGAGAGCGGCGACAAAGAGGCCAACGACCTCTTCAACTGGTTCAAAGATTTGACTCTCGACTATGTCAGGGGGATATACAAAAGGTTAAACGTCAGGTTCGACAGCTATGCGGGCGAAAGGTTTTATACCGATAAAATGCAGCCTGTAATCGATGAACTGCGCGAAAAAGGGCTTCTGAAGGAGAGCGAGGGGGCGCAGATTGTAGATTTGGAACCCTACGGCATGCCTCCCTGTCTTATTCTGCGCTCAGACGGCGCCTCACTCTACGCCACCCGCGATTTGGCCGCGGCAATCTACCGCAAGAATACCTACGATTTTTATAAATGCCTGTATGTCGTCGCCTACCAGCAGAATCTGCATTTCAAACAGTTTTTCAAAGTGCTCGAACTTATGGGCAAGGAGTGGGCTAAAGACCTCGTTCACGTAGCTTACGGAATGGTATCTCTGGAGGACGGCGCCATGTCTACCCGCAAGGGCAAGGTGGTTTGGCTGGAAGATGTAATCGCCCGCTGTGTTGAAAAGGCTTACGGCATAATTTCTGAAAAAAATCCCGAGCTTGAAAATAAAGCCGACGTGGCAGAAAAAGTCGGCGTGGGGGCTGTAATATTCGGTGCGCTGTACAACAGCAAAATAAAGGATATAGTTTTTTCTTACGATAAAGTTTTGAGTTTCGAGGGCGAAACGAGCGTGTATGTGCAGTATACCTGCGCGCGCGCAAATTCTGTCATTGAAAAGGGCGGTGTGCCCGGAGAGTATAAAATTTCCCGATTGCTCCCGCAGGAGGCGGAGGTGGTAAAGGCAATTTCCGCCTTCCCTCAGGCTGTGCAGGACGCGGCTGAAAAGTACGAACCCAGCATCGTAGCCCGCTATGCCGTCGACCTTGCGCAGAAGTTCAATAAATTTTACTTTGATTGCAAAATTCTCACCGCCGAAGGAGATAAAAGGGATTTCCGCCTTGCGCTCACGTCCGCTGCGCTCACAGCGCTTAAAAACGCGCTTACGCTTCTCGGAATAGGCGTGCCGGAGAAAATGTAAGACTATTCACAAAAATTCAGCTTTGGCCGAAAGCTGAATTTTCGTGAGTTTTAGGGGCCAGCCCCTCTTTGCGCAATTATAAGGGCCCACGAAACGTATAATTGCGCAAATTCACTCTGGTGAGCTCGCTTCGCGACAAATTGAGTCGCGCTTAACGGCGAACTAAATTCGCCTTGTGCGCGTTATTATTTATAATATCTTTCTGTCATTTCGACTGAGCAAACTTAGTGAGCGCATGGAGAAATCTCAAAAGCGGCAGCAGCATAAAGCAGTAAAAAATGTTTTTTGTCCAGCGCCATGGGTTATATAATATACAGATGATAAAGGCAATTATATTTGATTTGGACGGTACGCTCTTGAATACCGCTCCTGATATTCAGTTTGTTTTAAACGATAGCCTTGCGCACTTTAATCTTCCGCCCGTGCCAATAGAAAAGCTGTACGGCATGCTTGGCGACGGGGCATATAATCTTGTAGACCGGGCTGTACCTGAGGATAGAAAGGAGCTCGTGCAGCGGGTATATGAGTATTATGTACCGGCATATGCAAATTACGGCAACTTCCTCACCTGTCTTTACGAGGGGGAGGACGAGGCGCTCATGAGGCTGAAAAATGCCGGTATAAAGCTATGCGTGCTTTCCAACAAGCCGCAGCTCTCTACACAGAACGTATGCGCGCAAAAACTCGGAAAATATAATTTCGACGTTATTCTCGGACATGGGCAGTTCCCCTTAAAGCCCGACCCTGCCGCCGTTCTGCATATAATGGAGACTCTAGGTGTAAAAAGGGAAGAGTGTCTGTTTGTCGGGGACGGCGAGGCAGACTGCCTTACTGCAAAAAACGCCGGTATTGCCTGCGTATCCGTCTTATGGGGGTTCCGCACGAGGGAACAGTTAGAGGGGTACGGAGCATGCCTCTTTGCCGGGAATTACGCACAGTTTTTACAAATTTTACAAGAAAAATTTTCGCTCAGTGCTTGATTTTTTTAAAATGATATGATATAATCTTATCAAGATTAATTCTTAATAAATGTAAGGAGTTTTAAAATCATGAAAAGATGTACAGTATGCGGCGAAATCGTAGCTGATGACGTAGAAGTATGCCCCGTTTGCAAGGCGACCACATTTGTTCCCGTTGAGGAGAGCAATGCTCCCAAGTTTGCCTGCGAGCACCATGTAGGCGACGGCGTAGTTGAAGATAAGGAAGTTATGGAAGGCCTCCGCGCTCACTTCACAGGCGAGTGCACCGAAGTAGGCATGTATCTTGCCATGGCAAGAGTTGCCGAGAGAGAAGGTTACCCCGAGGTTGCCGAAGCTTATAAGCGCTATGCCTATGAAGAGGCTGAGCATGCAGCAAAGTTTGCTGAGCTTTTGGGCGAAGTTGTAACAGATTCCACCAAGAAGAACCTTGAACTTCGCGCGGCAGCTGAAGCGGGCGCATGCGAGGGCAAGCTTGCAATTGCCAAGCGCGCTAAGCAGCTCGGTTACGACGCCATTCACGACACCGTTCATGAGATGGCCAAGGACGAGGCCCGTCACGGCGCAGGTTTTGCAGGCCTTTTGAAGAGATATTTCGGCGAGTAAGCGGAAAGTCAGGTTAAAATTTACAGAGCGGTCGGCGCATATGCGCCGACCGCTTTTTCCGTGCCAATAAAATTTCGGCCGTCATATAATAAAATATGGAAACAGAGCGTCAATCTCTCATTTTCCTGTTACACAAAATAAAATAAGGGTAAATACAAATGTGCTCCAACTGTAATTCAAACTGCGGCTGCAATTGCTGCGGCAATTCCCGTTCGGGCTTCGGCTCATGTTCTTCCTGCAACGCCTGCGGTAACTCCCGTTCGGGTTCGAACTGCGGGTGCAACAACTGTTCTTGCTGCTGGCCCGGGCTTTTAAACCTTTACAGATTTTTTAACAACTCTTGTAATTCATGCTCTTGCTGCGGCTGTAATTCATGCCTGAACAGCTACTATGCTGCGCAGTATGCGCTCAGCTCGTCAAACGGTTGCAATTCATGCAACTGCTGTTGCAACGGCTGCGGAAATTCGCGTTCCGGTTTCGGTTCGTGCTCATCTTGCAATGTATGCAACAGGTCGTCGTTCAGCGGCTGGTGCGGCAGCTGTGGCTGGTGCAACTGAATAAGTAAAGTCTTACTGACCTGACGGTATTTCAAAAGTCTGCTTTTCCGCTTGGCTTTTAAGCAAAGTAAATGTCGGGGGCATATGCCGCCGTGCGCGCAAAACTGCTTGCACGGCGGTTTTTTGTCGATAATTTCAGTTCCAGTCCGGTTTTTGTTGCCACATGCGGGCATATTCCAGTATCCTGCTTTTTCCTTTGTCATGGCATTGCCTGAATACTTCTACCAGTTCTTTTTCTTTTACCGAAAGGGGTGATATAGATTTTGTTTCTTTGGCTTTAAACATATTCTGACCGTCTCTGCCAAGAAGATAGTCTATTGATACGTCAAAATAGTCAGAAAACAATATGAGCAGTTCATAGGGTGCCTGCCTCGTCTCATTTTCATAATTTGCAAGCGTATTCTGGTGTATCCCGAGTATTTCCGAAAGTTCGCTGCGTTTTAATCCTGAAACAAAATGGCTGTCGTGGGTTTGATTTTCGGCTTGCTGGGTCTAATAAGCGGTTTTATCGGCTTTGCTGTGCCCGTTCTCGCGGTTCTGGGTTTTCCGTTTGCGCTGATAGGTCTCATTCTTGCTGCCGTCGCACTCAAGAAAAATAAAAGCGGCCTCTCTATCGCAGGGCTCGTAATAAGCATAATCGCCGTGGTGTTCACTGCTATTACATTCTTCACCTGCGGTATATGCGTTCTCTGTGTGGCCGCAACTGTGTAGTCAACATTTTCTGCGGCAACTCGTATTTAAAACCAAGTCAAGATAAAAACTGTAACGCCGCAGGTTACAGTTTTTATTTTTGCCATATCTGTTCACATGGAGATACACTGATGAGTCCTTACTTTACTATTTTCGGCAGGCAGATTCCATATTACGGCCTGTTATTTATGCTCGGCTTTTTTGCCGGGGCCGTAACGGCGCTGCCGCGCGGCAAAAAATATGGTATAAAAAAACTCGATGTGGTGCTTGCCGCATGTTTTGCCGCTGTAGGCGGCCTGGCAGGTGCAAAACTGCTCTCTGTTTTAACGTCTATTGAATACATAATCGAATATAATCTCAGCTTTATCGATGTCATGCAGAACGGGTTTGTGTTTTATGGCGGACTGATAGGCGGAGTGCTCGGGTTGTTTGCCTACATAAAGATTTACAAAATAAATTTTTTCGCCATGTTCGACATTTTTGCCGTAAGCGTGCCGCTCGGCCATGCCATAGGCAGGGTAGGTTGTTTTCTTTCAGGCTGTTGTTTCGGGATACCGTACGACGGACCTCTTTCATACACTTATGAGACTTCTATCGACCCGAATACTCCTATAGGCGTTCCTCTCTTGCCTGTACAGCTCATTGAAAGTTTTTGCCTGCTGGTATTATATGCCGTACTTGAAGTGCTGTTTGCCAAAACATCGCGCCGCGGCATCAGTCTTGTCGTGTATATGGCGGCGTATTCTGTCATTCGCTTTACATTGGAATTCTTCCGCGGCGACATTATACGCGGTTTTTTGTTCGGGCTGTCTACTTCCCAGTGGATAAGTCTTGCTATTATGCTGTGCGCGGCGGCGCTATGTTTTGTAATAATAAAAAGACATGCTCTCAGGAGTGACGGTGATGAAGTGTCTGGCGATAATTCTTAAAATTTTACTTATAGCCGCTTACATCGCTGTCGTTCCCGCAGTGGTAGTTGCCGATATCTTCAATATATCGTTCAGGTATATCGTCTTTATAATAAAGAAGCGTAATAACCCGTTTTTAACTGCCGTAAGCGGCAGTTTTGTGCTTACTGTCAGCATTATTTTTGCCGGACTGTATGCGGCAACGCACTTCAGTATAGAATAGCGCGTTTTAAATTTGACTAATTTTGTCGCCGGATGTAAAATATATGTTATGAAAAACGTGATAGATGTAGTGGGAGCGGCCTTTGTAGAGCGCGGAAGCTTGTTTGCCGCAAGGCGTTCGTACGGAAGCGAATACGTCATTCATAAATATGAATTTGTCGGCGGTAAAATCGAGGGCGGCGAAAGTGCAGGCGAGGCGCTTGTCCGTGAATGCCGTGAAGAGCTCGGCCTTGAAATTGAAGTTCTGCGTCCGCTCGGCACCGCGAAATTTGAATATCCCGACAAAGTGGTAAATATAACTGTATTTCTGTGCAAAATGCTTTCTGATTATACCGTCCGCGAGCATGAGGAGTGCCGTTGGATAAAGCTCACAGAAATTGACGAAGAACAGTGGGCGCCTGCGGACAGAAGTATTCTGCGTGACATAGTACATGAATTTTTACCGGAATATTCACTTGTTACAGGCGCAACAGGCGGTATTGGCGGCGCTTTCTGCAAGGAGCTCGCCGCGCGCGGCTGCAATCTCTTTATAACGGGCAGAAGCGGAGAAAAACTTTCGGCTTTCGCGGCAGAACTCCGGCGCATGTTTCCCGATATTCTGATAATGTGGTGTGCGTGCGATTTGACCGACGAACATTCGCGAATGGAACTTTATAAAAATTTAGAGGGGCACACTCTGTCCCGCCTTGTAAATGTTGCAGGGGCGGACATTCAGAAAGCGTTTATAAAATACGACGAAAGTAAAATAATTTTCCAGTCAAGGGTGCTTTTTGAAGGCGCAATATCGCTCTCAAGATTCTGCCTCGACGTGCGCGCACCGAAGTTTGAAATTATAAATATTTCCAGTGTATCGGGGCTGTATCCTATGCCGTATTTTGCTATTTACAGCGCGCTGAAGGGCGCGCTCACAGGCTTTTCCGTTGCACTTGCAAGGGAGCTGAGGGGACAGGGAGTTACTGTTACGGCAGTGCTGCCGGGTGCAGTTTACACGCGCCCAGATGTTGTAGAATACATCCGGGCACAGGGTATCTGGGGTAAAATTGCGGCAAAATCGCCCGAATATGTGGCTCAACGCAGCCTCAGAGCGGCGGCGCGCGGCAAGATAAAATATATACCGGGTTTTGCAAACAAGCTGATGCGCGTTTTTACGGCGCTCATTCCGCAGAGGTTAAAACTTACTTTTATCGCAAAGCGGTGGAGCAGAACTCAGAAAGACGCCTTCTGAGTTTTTATACGCGTGCGGCGGCGCAAAATTTGCGCCGCCGCACGCGTACTTTTAATCAATTTGATTGACTGTGCGTCGGTTAAATGTTAAAATATTTAAAATGCTGCGGAGGAATTAGCAATGAGCCTTGCCGACGATATTTTTATTTCAAACATGAAGGATATAATTGAAAACGGCGTTTGGGATACCGACCTTGAAGTCCGCCCTAAGTGGAGCGACGGCACTCCCGCGCACACCGTAAAAAAGTTCGGCATAGTAAACCGCTATGACCTTTCAAAGGAATTTCCCATTCTCACCATAAGGCGCACCGCCTTCCGGTCGTGCATAGACGAAATTCTCTGGATATGGCAAAAAAAGAGTAACAATATTCACGACCTCCATTCGCATATCTGGGACCAATGGGCAGACGAAAACGGCAGTATAGGCAAGGCATACGGTTACCAGCTCGGCGTAAAGCACCGTTACCGCGAGGGCGAGTTCGACCAGGTCGACAGGGTGTTGTATGATTTGAAGCATAACCCTGCCAGCCGCAGGATTCTTACAAATATTTACACATTTGCCGACCTTAACGAAATGAATCTGTATCCGTGCGCGTATTCCATGACTTTCAATGTGTCGGGCGATACGCTCAACGGGATTTTAAACCAGCGTTCAAACGATATGCTGACGGCAAATAACTGGAATGTGGTGCAGTATGCCGTACTGTTGATGATGTTTGCTCAGGTCTCGGGGCTTAAGGCGGGAGAGCTTGTTCATGTGATTGCAGATGCGCACATATATGACAGGCATATTCCTATTGTAAAGGAGATAATTGATATGCCGTGTCTGCCTGCGCCTAAAATAGAGGTCGACCCTTCCGTTAAAAATTTCTATGATTTTACGGTAGACAGCTTTAAGCTGGTGGACTACGAATGCAATAAAAAGAAGTACGATATTCCCGTGGCTGAATAAAGCGACATATTTTTGCGCGGTACTATGCGTTACATAATATTGGCGCTCGGCCGAGAGATTAAAAGGAGAATGATATGAAAGCTATTCTGCATGCCGACAGGGAGTGGGGCATTGGTAAAGCTAACGGGCTCATGTTTGCTATACCCGCCGATATGAAGTTTTTCAGGGAGACAACGACGGGCAATGTGGTCGTTATGGGCTCAAATACATTAAAATCATTTCCCGGCGGCAGGCCGCTTAAAAACCGCACGAACATTGTGCTCTGGCCCGACGGAGAGAAGAGGGATGACTGCCTGATAGTTGACTCTCTCGACGAACTCTTTGCAGAGATAAAAAAGTATGACTCCGATAAAGTTTTCGTTATAGGCGGCGCGATGATGTATAAAACCCTGTTGCCCTATTGCAGCGAGGTGCTCGTAACCAAAGTCGACGCCGTGGGGGGAGCCGACGCCTATTTTGAAAATCTCGATAAAAATCCTGACTTTTCTTTGGAGTACAGGTCTGAACCGGTTGAAACGAACGGCTATATCATAACATTCAACACATATAAGAATAACGCGGTAAAGGATATATAACTTTTAAAAGATAATTTTGCGCGGCAGAAAAATTCTGCCGCGCATTTTTTACGTAAAAATTGTAATTTATGTCACGCATAGTACCTTTGTTTTGCTCTCGCAACGTTTTTTTCGGAGCTTTACGCGGTAACAAGGCGGCGGCGCTTCTGCGTAGAATGAAAGTAAGTAATTCTACGGGAGAAAAACTGTGCAATGGTTTTTTGAACTTGACGGCTGGCTGCAGGCGCTGATTGCAACTTCGTTTACATGGATTCTTACGGCGGCCGGTGCGTCGCTCGTGTTTATTTATAAAAATGTCAGTCAGAGCGCGTTCAGTTTCATGATGAGCAGTGCGGCAGGCATAATGCTTGCGTCAACCTTTTTTTCGCTTCTCCTGCCGGCCCTTGAATACGGGCAGAGCTATTCATATATCATTCTTACATGCGGCTTTGCCTGCGGCGGACTGCTGATAATCCTGACGGATATTCTGATAGGCAAACTTCATGCTTTTTCAAGCGGAAAGAAAAAGCAGTGCGCCGTCATGGTAATAGCCGTCACCGCGCACAATGTTCCGGAGGGGCTTGCAATCGGCGTTGCCTTCGGCGCAATAGTTTCAGGCGGCGTGGTGGAGGGCGTCGCCGCCCTCATGCTCGCCGTCGGTATTGGAATCCAGAACTTTCCCGAGGGCATGTGCGTGGCTTTCCCGTTGCGCGCAAACGGTATGTCGCGGGCAAAGAGTTTCTTTATAGGCCAGCTTTCAGGCGCTGTAGAGATAGTCGCCGGCATTTTCGGCGCGGTCGCCGTTTCTCTCGTAACGGGAATTTTGCCGTTTGCGCTATCTTTTTCGGCGGGGGCAATGCTTGCGGTGGTATGCTCGGAACTTATTCCTGAGAGTTTCAAAAGCGGCAAGATTAAGGCGACATTGGGCGTAATTTTCGGCTTTGTGCTCATGATGGCTCTGGATATTGCCTTCGGCTGAATATTTTTTGTAAAATTTAAGCAAAATAACGGTATGAGTAATGTGGCAGATGGCGCCCGCACCGCCATAGTTGTCGGCGGAAGCTCGGGTATCGGGTGCGAAACTGTTTTCCGTCTTACGGAGAGCGGCTGGAATGTGTTCAATATTTCACGGACTCCGTGTATAAACATAAAGGTCAACAACATATGTGCCGATGTTTCAGAGGGCGAAGATGTATACAAAAGCATTAAAATCGTAGCCGAAAAATACGGCGCCGACCTTCTTATCTATAGCGCGGGCTGCTCTATGGCTGCGCCCATAGAGCATGTCCGCGAGAGCGATTTCAGGTATCTTTTCGAAGTCAATTTCTTCGGCGCGCTCAAAGCCGTTCAGACGGTTATTCCCTATATGAAAAGGAAGGGCGGAAGAATAATTCTCGTCGGCTCGTTGGGTGGTGATATTCCCATAATCTTCGACAGTTTTTATTCTGCTTCGAAGGCCGCGCTCGAAATGCTTGCCCGCGGAGCAAATCAGGAGCTCAAAGGTTACGGTATAAAGGTGACCGCGATTTTACCCGGGGGTACAGCCACCGGATTTACTTTCAAGCGTAAAATATATTCCGAAGACAGCAGCGGCGGCTATGCCAAAAATTTGAACAGGGCGGTGGAAGCGCTTGCGAAAATCGAGCAGGGAGGCATGTCGGCTTCGGCTGTCGCTGAGGATATGTACAAGGTAATAAATGCGGACAACCCTCCTCTGATAAAAACCTGCGGCGCAAGGAATACGGCTTACAGAATTCTGAGCCGTGTCCTTCCTGAAAAGCTCACGCTCTATATGACGGAAAAGAGGTACGGACAATGAGCGGACGGAAAATAATGAGGGAAATTGACCTTGCCCGCCGTGACGAACGGGAGACTTGTTTTAAGGTGCCCAAGGAGGGAGAGGTGAAAAATGACAGGTAAAAATGCTCAGAATTGCAACAATAACTACCTGAAGTATGTTCGGGCGCTCGACCCTCCCACCAAGCATTTTAAAAATTGTCTGGCCGCCTTCGGAGTGGGGGGACTTATCTGCACGATAGGCCAGTTTTTGCGCTATATGCTTGAATACGCCGGCCTTTCGGGGGACGAGCTTGCCGGCACGGTATCTGTTATACTGATTTTTTTCGGCTGCCTTCTGACCGGATTCGGCGTATATGACAGGATAGGCCGACATGCGGGCGCCGGTTCAATAGTTCCGATAACTGGGTTTGCAAACTCTGTCACCTCGCCGGCGATTGAATTCCGCACAGAAGGTTACATCTACGGCACTGCTGCCAAAATGTTCAACGTTGCGGGAGCTATAATAGTTTACGGCGTATTTTCGGGCGTGATTGTGGGAATAATCTACTATTTTTTATAATAAATTCTGCTTGTTTCAACTGCTTTGCGCCGCCTGATTTGCGGGCGGCGCGTATAAAAGAGCGATACATATTTACGGCTGAACTATATGAAAAAAGGCAATACATTGTTTTTTAAAACGCGTCCGCGCGTGCGCTCTTATGCGGCGATATGCGGGTCAAAAGAGAAAGAGGGTGTTATAGGCAATTATGCCGATATAACACTTTCAGATGATATGTACGGAGAAAGCACATACGAAAAAGCAGAGTGCAAGATGCTGTCGGGCGCTATAAGTTTGGCGGTGGAAAAGGGCGGACTCACCGACTGCGATATAGACGCTATGCTCTCGGGCGACCTTTTAAATCAGATAATTTCTGCAAGTTTTGCCGCGCGCGACTTTGAATTTCCTTTTTTGGGGCTTTACAGCGCATGTTCTACCATGAGTGAAAGCATGCTGCTATCTGCGGCGCTGGTAGACAGCGGCTTTGCTTGCAACTGCGTGGCGGCAACGGGCAGCCATTTTGCCTCTGCCGAAAGGCAATACCGTTATCCGCTGGAACTCGGTTGTACACGCCCTCCTCAGTCGCAGTGGACAGTTACAGGTGCCGGCGCGTGCGTAATTTCAGACGCCGTCGGTAAGATTGCAATCACCAGCGCCACGCTCGGCAGAGTGCGCGACTGGGGCGTCACCGACGTAAACAATATGGGTGCCGCCATGGCCCCTGCGGCTGCCGACACCATAATGCGCCACTTCAAAGATACGGGGACCAAGCCTGAAGATTATGACATGATAATTACAGGCGACCTCGGTGCGCTCGGCAGCAGAATACTCAAAGACCTCATGTGGGAGAAGAGCTACGATATTTCGTCAAATCATGTCGATTGCGGTGAAATAATTTATAAGGTGATAGAAGATGAGTTTCAGGGGGGCAGCGGAGCGGGCTGTTCGGCAGTCGTGATGAATTCTTACGTATTTACAAAGATGAATGCCGGGCTGTATAAAAAGGTATTATTTGCGGCAACCGGCGCACTGCTTTCGACCGTCTCCTCAGGCCAGGGCGAAAGCATACCGTGCATAAGCCATGCCGTTGAGCTTGAAAGCCTTGCGGCCGGCGCACAGTGAGGTGTAAACATGCCAACAGAAAAAATTCTTGAAATTTTATTTATGTATTTCAAAGCGTTTGCTGTAGGCGGCGCCATATGCGTTATTGCCCAGATAATAATAAATATAACGTCGCTCACTTCGGGCAAAATACTCGTTTTTTTTATGCTGGGAGGAGTTGTGCTTACGGCGCTCGGGTTATATCAGCCGCTTGTTGATTTTGCCGGCGCGGGTGCAACCGTACCTATATCAGGGTTTGGCTATCTGCTTGCCAACGGAGCGATAAAGGGGGCGGAGAAGGGATTTTTTTATGCAGTTACAGGCTCGCTCACGGCGGCAAGCGCTGGCGTGACCGCGGCGGTTGTTTTTTCGTTCATTATGTCGCTTCTGTTCCATTCTAAAACCAAACGCAATTAAAAATTTGACTGTATCGCCTTAGGTGGAAATTGTCTTTCGGTAAGGACAACAACGCTCCCGGGGACGTCGAACAGCTCACTATAGATGAGTTTGTAAACGGGTTGCCGAACAAGGAAGAATAAAATTCAATAATGTTCAAATCAAAGGCGGCGCGCAAAAAAGTTTTGCACGCCGTTTTTCTGCTTTTGAGTGTGTTTGTTTTTGATTCACCTGTTGAATTATAAGCGCCTTTGTGATATAATAATTCGCGGTAAATATACTTAGATATAACAGCGGCGCATGATTCTGCTGTTTTCGTTTAACGGAGGTTTGGATGAAGGTTGTAATAATTGGTGGAGTCGCCGGCGGCGCTACGGCGGCCGCGCGGCTCAGAAGGCTTGACGAGAGTGCGGAGATTATAATTTTCGAGCGGAGCGGATTTGTTTCTTATGCAAATTGCGGACTTCCGTATTATATCGGCGGCGAAATTAAGGAGCGCTCTGCCCTGACCTTGCAGACGCCGCAAAGCTTTAGGCGCCGCTTCAATATAGATGTGCGCGTAAACAGCGAAGTGGTTAAAATAGACCGTATCAACAGAAAAGTTGCTGTGCGGGCAGAAGGCAGGGTGTATGAGGAGAACTACGATAAACTCATATATTCTCCGGGAGCAAAGCCGATTGTTCCCCCGGGCGCAGAAGGAGAAAGATTTTTCACTCTCCGCACAGTGGAAGATACTTTTGCAATCGACGATTTTATAAGACAAAATTCTCCGAAAAAAGCCATAGTTGCCGGCGGGGGCTTTATCGGCCTTGAGGCGGCTGAAAATCTTGTGAGCCGCGGCATTAAAGTGACGCTTATACAGGGCATGGACCAGGTGCTGCCGCAAATTGACTACGAAATGGCGGGTTTTCTCCATTCCGAATTGAGAAGAAACGGCATAGAGCTCGTACTCTCCTCAATGGCCTCGTCTTTTGAGAGTTTTGGCGGCACGGTAAATGTTGTTGCGGGAGGAAAAGCTTATGCGGCTGATTTTGCGATAGTGGCTCTCGGGGTTTTGCCGGAAACAAGTCTTGCAGAGGACGCGGGCCTTGAACTCGGTATTAAGAGAGCGGTTGTCGTAAATGAGCATATGCGCACTTCCGACGAAAATATTTATGCCGTCGGCGACGCCGTACAGATAAAAAACGGTATCAGCGGCCAAAATACTCTCATTGCGCTTGCGGGTCCGGCGAATAAGCAGGGCAGGATTGCGGCCGACAACATCTTCGGCAAAGCGACTTCATACGCGGGCGGCATAGGTTCTTCCGTGATAAAAGTATTCGGGCTCACTTGTGCGTTTACCGGGCTTTCATCCCATGCAGCAAAACAGGCGGGTTATGATTTTCAGTCGGTTACGCTCTTTTCGGCAAATCATGCAACTTATTATCCCGGAGCGCGGAATATGACTTTAAAAGTGCTCTTCGAAAGTTCGGGCGGCAAAATTCTCGGTGCCCAGGCGGTGGGGTATGAGGGTGTTGATAAACGAATAGATGTATTTGCCGCAGCGATAAAGTCGGGCATGACGGCGTATGACTTGCAGGAGCTTGATTTATCTTATGCTCCGCCGTATTCATCGGCGAAGGACCCGGTAAATATGGCCGGTTATGTAATAGAGGATGTGCTCGGCGGGGTGAAGCAGTTCTATTGGTACGAACTCAACTCTGTGCTTTCAGATAACCGGAATTTCATTCTTGATGTAAGAACGGCGGAGGAGTTTGCTTCCGGACACTTTGCAAGGGCTGTAAATATACCTGTAGACGAATTGCGCGCCCGTTTGCCTGAGATTCCTAAGGGGAAAAAGATTTATGTAAACTGCCACAGCGGACTGAGAAGTTATATTGCCTGCCGCATTCTCATGGGATATGGTTTTGATTGTTATAATTTTTCAGGTGGGTGGCGTTTGTTTGCAGCAATCAAAGGCGAGGCCGAGGAGGCGGGCGTTGCGCGTCATCCCTGCGGAATGCCGATAAAGCACTGAATTGCAGAGTATTATGTTACGCATAAAGTTATAATTCAGCGGCTTTCCGCAATACAAATCAGCGTGTTTATCTTAGCAAAATTGAATAAATGCCTTAGTGTTGCATATACTGTTTTTAAAGGTGGCGCCGCGCATTTTGCCGCGGCGCTCTGTTTATGTTTAAATTGAATGGCGTAAAACATTGGTTTTCAGAATTTTTCGGCCGTGCCGTTAAAATTTACAGATATTATTCGGATAAGCGCTTTACGACGGTTGCAGGCACTTTGGTCTATTTCTTTCTGATGAGTCTTGCTCCGTTTCTGTTCTGGCTGTCCATGTTCTTCGGCGATGTCGACCTCGAAAAGCTGGCGTCGTTCGCCGTTTTCAATGCAATCCTTCCGTTTTTGCAGGAGTTGCAGAGTTCTGCCGGCGGAGCAACCTCAGGAGCCGGCATAATACTCATGCTCACAACGCTTTATTCGTCCACAAATTTTTTCTATCATCTCAGGCGAAGCGGTGAAATTATTTACGACAGCAAGTTCAAAAAGGGAGGAATCAAACTTCGCTTATCATCTCTCGGGCTGATTATATTGACCGCCGTGCTTATAGCGGGCGCTGTCGGTGCGGTAGTGGTGGGCGAGCGTATTCTGCGGCGCTTTCTCAGCGTCTTGCTCGCCGAGTTTATAATCTATTCGGCGGCGCTCATAATGGTTATTGCCGTTGCATGCCTTCTGAATATTTTCATCTGCCCGTATAAAATAGGGTTTAAAGAAGTAATATCGGGAAGTCTGTTCACTGTTTTGCTCTGGCTGATTTGTGCCGGAGGCTTTGCCGTATATATGTATTTTGCAAATCCCGTTAAACTGTATGGAAAAATTGCGTCGGTAATAGTTTTTCTTTTGTGGTGTTACCTCATGATGAACAGTTTCGTTATAGGTGTAATTTATAACGGCAGACACAACGTGCATTTGAAACATACTCTGATACCTTCGTAAATAACAGGCGCCCGGGCCGAATGAGCGGCCCGGGCGCCTGTTTGTAAATTTCAATTAAATATAAAAGTGTTCGGCTTATCAGTGGCATGCAACTGCACATGCAATTGCAAGCGCTCCGGGTCCGATGTGGCAGGACACCGAAAGCGAGAGAGGGTCAACAAATTCCACGGGCATACCGAAGGCCTCTTCAACTTCTTTTTTGAATATAAGAGCCTCGTCGTTTTTGTCTGTATACGCAACCGAAATTTTAATTTTATCTTTAAATGATGCAAATCTGCCGTCAAGGTCGCTCTTTATGGCGTCAATCATCGTGGCCTTTGCGTCGTGCAGTTTTCTCACCTTTGCAAACTGGTCAAGTTTATCGCCCTGAATCTGCAATACGGGTTTAATTTTCAGAAGTGTGCCTATCATCGCAACCGCAGGTGTAAGCCTGCCGCCCTTCTTCAAATATTTTAAAGTGTCTACCATGATATAGATGCTCGACTGCATTGCGGTCTCTGTGAGCCACTCTGCAATCTCGGCAGCGCTTTTACCTTGTTTAACAAGTTCGATAGCGTCGTAAACTGAGCTCTTCTGAGTAATAGATATACGTTTGTTGTCTACCACATAAACTTTACCGGCAAATTCGGTTTCTGCAAGGTGCTGAAGAGTATGGCATGTCTCCGAAAGACCGCTCGACATGGGTATGCAAACTATTTCGTCGTAGTCGATGAGGATTTTTTTCCAAAGTTCACCTACGTCGAACGCGCTTGGTTGGGAGGTTGAAACCTGCGCCGTGTCGTCTTTGAGCTTTTCGTAGAACTGTTCCTGTGTGAGGCTTATGTCTTCAAGGAATTGTTCGCCGTTGATAAGCGCGGGCATGGGAATGGTGAAAATGCCGAGCTCTTTGGAAAGAGCCTGCGTGATACCGCTGTTGCTGTCGGTAACTATAGCTGTTTTCATAAATTGAATTAACTCCTGTAAAATAAAAAAACTGTGTTTATTATACTTGATTAGGGTATTTAAGTCAAATAAATGTTGCTTATAATGTCTTCCAAAACATTACGGGGAATTAAGCGCATGATTAAAGCCGCCGCGGAAGCATGTTTGCGCCGCGGCGGCTTTGAAAAAATTATGAGCGTTTTAAATTTCCGCTATGCATTCTATTTCAACAAGCGCGCCCTTAGGTATGTCCTTTACGGCGACGCAGCTGCGCGCGGGGCGTGAAGTAAAGTGTTTTTCATATACGGCGTTGAATGCGCCGAAATCTGCAATATCGGCCAGAAAACAAACGGTTTTTACCACTTTTTCCATGGAAGAGCCTGCGGCCCCGAGGAGTGCGGCAACATTTCTGCATACCTGTTCTGTCTGTCCTGCCACGTCTGTCGCCTCTATGGCGCCGCTTTCAGGGTTTACGGGAATCTGACCTGATGCAAACACCATATTTCCCGAAATTTTTGCCTGTGAGTAGGGGCCTATCGCCGCGGGCGCATTCTTTGTTTCAACGGTCTTCATATTTTTCTCCTTTATGTTTTATTCTTCACAAGCTTGAAGCCGCTTGCCGTAAGTTTGTCCTCAATCTGTTTTATGTGCTCAAAATCGCGCGTTTCGATTGTAATGCGCAGATAGCAGCCGTTTACGTCAGAGCCTTCGTTGCTTCTCTCATGCAGAACGGCCGTCACGTTGCCTCCGCAACCTGCAATTATTGCCGAAACGGCTACAAGCTGGCCGGGTTTGTCTACAAGCTCTATCGTCATGGTCGTCGTTCTGCCGCTCATTAAAAGTCCGCGGTTTATCACGCGCGAAAGTATTGTAACGTCAATGTTTCCGCCGGAAATAAGGCATACCACATTTTTGCCCTTGATGTCGGGAATTTTTCCGAACATAACTGCGGCAAGCGAAACGGCGCCGGCGCCTTCTGCTATCATCTTTTGCTTTTCAATCAAAGCAAGTATGGCCGCCGAAACCTGGTCGTCGGTCACGGACACGATTCCGTCGACATATTTTTCGCAGAATTTAAATGTGTGCTCGCCGGGCTCCTTGACGGCAATGCCGTCGGCAATGGTGGAGACTGAACTGAGAGTTTCAATTTTATGATGCTCGAGCGACTGTATCATGCTCGGCGCTCCTGCCGACTGTACTCCGTAAACCTTTATTTTGGGATTGAGCGACTTGACCGCAAACGCCACGCCTGAAATGAGTCCGCCTCCGCCGACGGGCACAACAATCGCGTCAACGTCTTTAAGCTGATTTATTATTTCAAGACCTATAGTTGCCTGCCCGGCAATCACGTCGTCGTCGTCGAAAGGGTGAATGAAGGTGTAGCCCTTCTCTTCGCGTAACTTTTCAGAATAGTTGTGCGCGTCGTCGTAAACGCCCGGCACAAGGACGACTTCGGCTCCGTAACTTTTTGTTGCCTCAACCTTTGATATAGGTGCGCCGTCGGGCATACAGATAACGGCTTTAATGCCGAATTTCTGCGAGGCAAGGGCGACGCCCTGTGCGTGATTGCCCGCAGAGCACGCCACAACGCCGTGGCTCTTTTCTTCGTCCGTAAGCTGTGAAATTTTGTAGTAGGCGCCGCGCAGTTTGAACGAGCCTGTAAGCTGCAGGTTTTCAGTCTTTAAATATAATTCGCAGCCGCTCGCCTCAGACAGGGTGGGGGAATGTATTATGTCTGTTTCCCTCGCAACGTCTTTTAATACGTAACTTGCGTGGTAAACTTTGTCTAATGTAAGCATAAAAGCCTTCCGAAAAATTATTATTTTTTCAATTATATAACTGCGGCGCACAAATGTCAAACAATTATTGCGGCGGCCAAATGCCGCCGTGCAGGCATGCAACCGGAATAAAATATGCCGAATGTGTTTCAATGCGCCTATGAATAGTACTATGCGTGATATAATTATAAGCTTTTTATGCTTTATCTTTGCAAACGGGCGTTAATTTGTTTTATAGGGTATAGGCTTGCATTTAACAAACGATGGTGTTATACTTAAACGGATAAAATAATACTTAAGTTATACTTTAAGGAGAATTTTATATGAATGCAAAAGCTTTACGTGCCGAAAAAACTTACAATGAAATCAATATGCGCCTGCGCGCGCTCAGCCTTCCTTTCTTTTTAAACGGCTGGGAGGAAGAGCATATGCCTCCCGCTGCCAAACCCTATCGCAATAAGCAGATAGTGGAGCTCTCGTCAATGATGTATGAGCTCCAGACAGGGAAAAGATACATGAACGCGATAGAAGAGCTGTACGCCTGCCGCGAAGAGCTCGACCCGGTTCTCCGCCATGAGATTGAGGAGGTCAAGCTGTCAAGCGATAAGCTTGCCAGAATTCCCAAGACAGAGTATCTTGCCTATCAGAACGTACTGTTGGAAACTTACCCTGAAAAGTTTGTAAAAGCAAAAAGTTCGGGCGACTTTTCTGTGGTAAAGCCATACCTCAAACAGATAATCGCTTTTAACAGAAAGTATGTAAAATGGGAGGAGACGGACGAACTTAAAGGTTACGATGTGCTTTTGGATGAATACGAAAAGGGTATGACTACGCATAAGTACGATGAGTTTTTCGGTCTCATAAAGTCAGAGCTTGTTCCCTTTGTCAAGGAGGTGCTGTCTGTTCAGAAACCTGTTCATCCTGCGTTTTCCGGGCGCATTTTCCCGGTGGAGAAGCAGAAAAAATTCTGTGAGTATCTCGGCGAAGTAATGCTGTTCGATAAAAGTAAAACCATGATAGGTGAGAGCGAGCATCCGTATACCAACAATAACGGCAACTGTGACGTGAGAATAACCAATCATTATTATGAAAACGACCTCGCCAGCGCTATCTTCAGCTGCATACATGAGATGGGACACGGGCTCTATGAGCTTCAGGTTGCAGACGAACTTCAGGATACGATGTCAGGCGGCGGCGTTTCCATGGCCATGCATGAAAGCCAGTCGCGTTTCTTTGAAAACAACGTGGGCAGAAGCCGTGAGTTCTGGCAGCGCCATTTTTCTGTTTTAAAGGATATTTTCAAGGACGAACTCGACGGAGTAGAGCTTGACGATTTCGTGTACTATATTAACCACGCCGAAGCAGGATTTATACGTACCGAGGCTGACGAGCTTACTTATCCGCTGCACGTGCTCATACGCTACGAAATCGAAAAGGGCATGTTCGACGGCACCGTCACCGAAGAGAATGTGGAGGAAGTATGGAATGCGAAGTATAAGGAGTACCTCGGCATAGATGTGCCTGACGCGGGCAAGGGAGTGGTACAGGATATGCACTGGTACGGCGGAAGCATCGGATATTTCCCTACATACGCCTTAGGTTCGGCTTATGCAGCGCAGATTTTTGCTGCCATGAATACGCAATTTGACGTGTATTCTGCAATGGGCGATGAGAATATAGGCAAAATTGCCGCGTGGCTCAAAGAACATATCCACAAATACGGTTCTTCAAAGCGC
The DNA here is from genome assembly GCA_944368155.1 of uncultured Clostridia bacterium. Classification (GTDB taxonomy): domain Bacteria; phylum Bacillota; class Clostridia; order Christensenellales; family Borkfalkiaceae; genus Coproplasma. The sequence goes on along the minus strand of CALVWW010000003.1, from coordinate 2,001 downwards.
CCCGACGAAATATTTGAAGGCGCAGTCGGCGCTCAATTCAATCCGCATTTTTATATAGATTATCTGAAGAATAAATATTCAAACCTCTGTGGTTTAAGTAAATAAGCAGTGCAAATTCAAAGGGGGGGCGGATAAATTTTCCGCCCCCCCCTTTGAATTTATTTTCGTTTAACCATCTTGTCCCAGCATAAGAAATCTCCGTTTTCAGCCTCCATGTTCAGATATTCGGTTTCAATATAATCTCTTTTCAAGTATAACCCTTTTGCCGGCAGCGATGATTCCACGATAATTTCGTCAAAAATTTTAAACAACTCGTTCTCCGCAAACTCAAGAAGCTTTTTACCAAAACCCTTTCCCTGAAATCGGGGCAGAACATAAAGTCTTTGTATCTCGTTTCCGCAAATTGTCACGGTTCCCGCCGGATTGCCCGCGGAGTCGAAACATATGAATACATTTCCTTCTGCAACATCCTTTGCAATCGTATCTTCGCTGTGGTAGTCAAGAAATAATTTAACCGCTCCGCTCGGGTAATAGCGCGGGTATATCTTTGCTATCGTTGAGCTTGTTATGTCAAATATTGTCTGCACGTCGCTATAGGCGGCTTTTTTAATAGTCATATTGCCTGCCTTAAAATAATGTTTGAAAGTATTCTAACATGTCACAATTTTAAAAGCAACTCAATATCAGATAAAAGCAAATGTTTGAACTGTTTTGTCGTCGGCAGAGCCCACGGCTTCGCTTGCGAAGTATAGTGGGTTATACTTTTATTATAGATAATGGCACTATTCCAAACCTAATAACACATTGGGATTTATATGAAAGTATATTTTATTTCGTGATCACCGACAGGTAGTGTGTATATGCATTTACTTGTATCATCTCCTTGAATGACATTCAACGCACCGTAAGTCATATATCCGTGTTCGTCAATTTTATAGAGTTTTTCAACTATAATCTTGCCTTTATTAAACAGATTTCCTTTATCAATTTCAATATTTATCACATAAAAATCTTTATAGTAGTTTTCGGCAATTTGTTGGCTTGTTTTATTTATCTCGTATTTGGTAATCGTTAAATTAGTCCGCCATAATTCCTGATAAGGTTCAAAATCATAAACCCCATACAGATAATAAAGCCCGTCCTGTTCTTTTATTGCCCCGTTTTCGTCAAAAACATCATTATCTTGTACGGTTGGCATATCATTTTCATCCACTTCATACAGCAGCATTCCAATAGCACGAAATTCATAATATACAGGCGTTATTTTTGTATCTTCTGAACAAGCAAATACGGTTTCCGAGTAATAATTATCTCCGTCTTTGTAAAGAGCATCATTCAATTTCCAGTAGCAGAGCGTTTGTCCGTTTTCGTTCTTATTTTGAATAACGTCTATCGGCGTTACAATTTTAAACGGCTCATTTTTAAGCAAATTATAATATACAAATCCGTTATCTTTTTGCTCTCCGTTTACGGTATCAGCATTGAATAAGTCTTCGTTGTACAAAGAAGAACCAGAAAGTTCATCATTCTCGTAGATAATATTATATTCCTGTGGTAAAGAAACGACACAATGAGCTTCGTCTGTAATAAAATCCGAACTACTGTTACTGTCATTGCTGTCGCAGGCGGCAAGCGGTAAACAACAAAAAATAGCGGCAACTATTATAAAATAAATCTTCTTCATTTAACTTACCTCTGTTTAAATAATCTTTTATTGTTAGTCCATTTTACCATAAGAAAAGTTAAAAATCAATAACTGGTCTTTCATAGATAAAAAAATAATCCGAACGCTCCGCCGACTAAAATCGGTTTGAGGTTCGGATTATACTCGTTTGGCGCAGAGAGAGGGATTCGAACCCCCGTACGTGTTCCCACGTAACACGATTTCGAGGCTTTTTAAGCCAAAAATGGCTCAAAATGCCCGTTTTATATATTTTAAGGACGATAGCAAAATGCTACCGCCCTTATTTTTTGTCTTTTTTAATTTGTTCGAGTTTTTTT
>CALVWW010000002.1 GCA_944368155.1 uncultured Clostridia bacterium | reverse complement strand
GACTCCAAAAAGCGCAACGAAGTGCGTGATTTCGCGCTTTCCACCAATCTTGAAATCATGATCGTCAATATCGACGCGATCAAAAAGGACGAAAATCTTTTCAATCAGGAAAGCGATAAAATGGACAAGACTGCCCGTGAATTTATGGCGCAGTGTCGTCCTATTCTTATCATCGACGAGCCGCAGAGCATCGACAATACGGACAAATCGAGAAAAGCAATCGAAAACCTCAATCCCCTGTGCGAACTCCGTTATTCAGCAACGCACAAGCAGGTGTTCAATACCGTGTACCGCTTAACGCCCGTGGACGCATATCAGATGAATATCGTCAAGCAGATATGCGTTGCCAATCAGTCGCTTATGGACGATTTCAACAAGCCGTATATCAGACTTTTGGAAGTGGGCAAGAAGTCCTCGTTCTATGCGAAAGTAGAGATAGACGTTAAAAGTAAAGCGACGGGCATCGTCAAGCGCGAGGTAAAAACAGTAAAGCAGGGAGACAGCCTTTTTGCGATTACGGGCAGAGAAATTTATGAGGGCTACGATATTGCCGGTATCGATTGCACGGAAGGTTGGGAGCAGATAGAGTTTGCCAATACCGAAGTTCTTGCGCTCCATAAGGCGATCGGTGCCGTGGACGAGATGACGTTCAAGCGCGAACAGATCAAGCGCACGATAGAAATTCATCTTGAAAAAGAAAAGAGATATTTAAGCCGCGGCATAAAGGTGCTCTCGCTGTTCTTTATCGACGAAGTTGCCAAGTACCGCGATTATGAGCAGGAGGACGGCAAGGGCATTTATGCGAAAATGTTCGAGGAGCTGTATGCGGAATTGATCGAACAGCCGCGTTTTGCCGCAGTAAAAGAGTTCTATAAACAGTCGGCAAGCGAGGTACATAACGGTTATTTCTCTTGCGATAAAAAGGGCAGAGTAAAGGACACAAAGGGCGATACAGCAGACGATTACAGCACATACAACACGATTATGAAAGACAAAGAGTGGCTACTTTCCTTTGATTGTCCGCTCCGCTTTATCTTCTCACACTCCGCGCTCAAAGAAGGGTGGGATAACCCGAACGTGTTCCAGATATGCACGCTCATCGAAAATAAGACGGTATTCACTTGCCGTCAGAAAATCGGCAGAGGTTTGCGCCTTTGCGTAGATCAGAGCGGCGAGCGAATCGACGATAAAAACGTCAATATTCTGCACGTTATCGCACAGGAATCCTTTGCGGAGTTCGCGGACAAGCTGCAAAAGGAAATCGAGGAACTCGGCGTCAAATTCGGTGTGCTTGACGCGGATATGTTTGTTAATATCTCTTATGAGGACGAAACAGGCGCAGAAGCAGTCATTACAGTAAAGGATGCGGGGGACATTTTGGAACACTTCCGCAAAAAGAATTATATCGACAGCCAAGGTAAAATCAAAGATACGCTCAAAAATGACCTTGCAAACGGCACGGTCGATCTTCCCGCACGCTTTGAAGCGGCAAGACAAAGACTTCTCCCGATTATCGGCAAGGCAAATACAAAGGTCAACATCAAGCCCGAACGTAAGCAGGTTTCCGTCAAGAGAAGGGATGAAATGTTTATGAATCCGCTCTTTATGGAGCTGTGGGATAAGATGAAGCAAAAGACCATCTACCGCATCAATATGGATATTCAGTATCTGATTGAAAAGAGCGTAAAAGAGATTTCAGAAATGCCTGAAATTCGCAAAAGCCGAATTCTCAAAGAGGTCGCAAGTTTCAATATCAAAAAAAGCGGTGTTGATTATAAGGAGAGTGCAAGTTCCACGAGCGAATACGAGCAGGAATTACCTCTTCCCGACGTGGTGCGTATTCTTGCGGACAGCACGAAGCTGCCGAGGAATAACATTGCCCAGATACTTCTTGAATGCGGGAGATTGAAAGACTTTCTCAATAACCCCGAAAAATTCATTGAGGTGGTTGCCGGAATCATAGAAAGAAACAAAACGGAAAGGGCAATCGATGGTATCAAGTATATCAAACTTGACGGGCAGGAATATACCTTCTACGAAGTGTTTAATTTCGATGAGGAAAAGGACATTATAGCTTTTGAGGACATCAATGCAATCAAGGTGGAGCATTCTGTCTACGACTATGTCATCTACGACAGCGATACAGTCGAAAGACCTTTTGCCGAAGCGCTTGACAGCGATCCGGACGTGAAACTTTTCTTCAAGATACCGCAGAGGTTCAAGATAAGCACGCCGCTATCCAACTATTCACCCGACTGGGCTGTTTATATGGAGAAAGAGGGCGAAAAGAAAATGTATTTCGTTCTTGAAACAAAAGGCACGACTGACGAACATAAGCTGCGCCCTTCCGAACAACTGAAAATACGTTGCGGCAGAGAGCATTTCAAGGCTCTTGGCAACGAGATAGAATACGAATTCACAAAGGATTGGCAGGAATTGAAGCGCAATAAGGTGTAAAGTCACGATGAAAGGACAATAGATTAAAACTATTCGGCTGGGTTATTGAATGTCGCGTTACAACTTAAAATGCTTAGGTGAAAATGTAATATATAAGAAGATCATAGTACAGGAGCTACTGCAATGAGTAGAATTGGTTTTGAGAAGAAAGATAATCAGCTGATTTTATGTTATGAAACCGAAAGAGATTGGTTAGAAAAAAAATTAGAAGATGATCAAGATTTTCAAATTTATAAAACATTTTTATTTAGTAAAAAAGATTTGATCTTCAAGGATGAAGAATCGCCAATTGGTTACGAATATAAGTTTGTCCTCGGTGAAAAAGTTCAAAATTATTTTAGAATTGACAAAGAAAAAATTAGCACTACATTCGACTTGTACATTGATGTGTCTTTGTCAATAGATCAATCCTGGTTTGTTACTTCATCTTCAAAAAGGTCCAAATATCACGATAAAACGGGGGAAGAAAAATCTTCATCCATTTATGGAAACATTTTGTATGCTTTCAAAAATTTTTATAAACATGATAAATTGTTTATTGATATTGATTCAGAAAGCACTTTTAAAGATGATGGATTTCATATTACTCAGTCTACTTATAAGCATTTTGTAGAAATATTCCCCACAGCAACAAATGTAAAATATCAAACTTTGTCTATCTTTACAAAACTATTAAAAAGTGAACTTGATGTGGTAGATTATGAAGAAATATACAGTAGATATAAATCAAGAGAAATAAGTGTGCGGAATAAAGAGGATATAAAGACAGAAGAGATTTGTAAACAAGAAAAAGTTAAGTTTATATACGCAAAAGATCAGTTATTAAAAAGTTTAGAAAGAAGTGCAGCGGGTGAGTTTATTCATGAGGATGAGTTTTCTAAACTTATTGCTCAAATCTTTTGTTTTCTTAATCCGAAATATGTAAAAATACAGACAAAGTTAAATATTTCAGATTACACTGGTGCGCGAGCTAATTGTCAAGCGGATTTGTCTTTGATAGATTGTGAGGGGAATATTGATTTAATCGAAGTAAAGTCGCCACAAGCTTATCCAAATTTATTTCGTAAAAGACAATATAGGAATCATTATGTTCCAAGCGGTGAATTGAGTGGCGCAATAAATCAGTTGGAGCAATATTTAAAATGTTTAACAAAAATGACAACGGAAGAAATATCGAATAAAAATCCTGCTCTCCAAAACGAAATGGGAGAAATCAAACTAAAAGCTGTTCATCCCAAAGGTTATATTATTTTTGGAAGAGATGCGGCATCTTTTAATGAGGATAACATAAATCAAAAGAGACTTGATTTTGAACTTATAAAAAATACATACAAAGATGTTGTAGACATAATTACTTTCGACGAACTCATAAAAAGATTTGAAAGGATAATTTCTTTTTTATAAAAGATCTATGAGTTAGTGAGATTAAGCACATTTTTTATTATTATAGCATAATGAGCAAATCATACCGCATGATCTCCATAGAAGCCTGCGAGATATACAGGCATGAACAGTTAAACGGCGTCGCCGTCGGGTATAAGCTGCCCGAAGGGAAAGGTGCCGCCCGGTTTCGGCTGTTCAGAAATAAGCTGGACGATTGCCTGGATTTAAGAGAGTTAGAGATGGTATATCCCAAGCTCTGCCGCAAAAGGTTCGCCTTTTTTGACGAGCACGGCAACGCCTACACCCTCGCCGTCGTCAACGTCAAGTTCAACTATACCTATAAGCCCGAAGGCGGCAAGCCCGTTGATCTCAAAACGTTGCGCGAACATTTCTACCAGAACGGTTTTTGCGTGGATGGCGTGCGGTATGTCCGCTACAAGCGCAGCGCGGGCAGCTCGCGCGAGGGCAAGTGCCTGTTTATCGACGAGCGGCTCTATAGCCACATGGCGAAGTGGAGTGCGTGCGGACTGAAGCCCCAAAACGATCTCGCCTCGTGGGAGTCCTATCGCGCCCTGTCGTTGTCTTCGATCAAGGGAACGATTGAAATTCCTCTCGAAAGCATCCTCTTTGTGCCCGATTATAAAAGCACGTTTGACGAGGAAGTCGTCTCCGTGGAGATGACGGACGGCAAGCTGTGCGCGGAGCAGAAAACGGCGCACATCATCAACGACATTTGGGACGGCGAGAGCCTTCTGGACGAGAGCGCGTTTACGGGCGAGTATGCGGAGCGGCATATGCTGCTCCTTCGCAACAAGTTTTTCAAGTCGTGCGCCTTCCGCACGAAGCTGCAAAAGTGGTTTTGTGATAAGAAAATCACGTTAGAGGCTCTCAAATCGCGCGGGTTCGTGACGCTCGCAGCCGACATAAGCCAAATCATTATGGTCACGACGCCCAACAGTCTCAAATACCTGAAATTCGCGGGCGGGCTGTCGGAAAAGAACATCAGGCAATGGGCGGCGCATACGGACGGTACGTTCGGCGTCGTCAAATGGGAGAAACCCACGCGTTTTTTTCACGGCGCAATGGTGCAGTCGAGCTATCAGCTTTTGGACACGCTGCCGCTTTCGGAAGATGAAGCACGGCAGCTCTTGCAGCCGAGCATCGATTACATCTCCATTCTGCGCAGCGACATCGACTTCATGCGCTATCACTTTTCGGACGCTTTCGCGCGGGAGAAGGACAGCGACGAACGCCCCGAAGGCCTTGCGGAGCGGGCGGACGTCATCTTCACGCTCATGAAAAAGTGCCCGCATTTCGACGAGACCGCGCTGTATGTCAACTTCCGAAACGACGTCGTTCGGAGTCTGAAAGAGCGATTAAAGCGCGGGCATATCCTTTTGAACGGTACGAATGCGACGCTGTTCGGAAACGGCCCGGAGCTTTTGAAATATCTTGCGGGCGAAGCAATAACGAGCGAGTTAAATTCCGCCCGAATTCGCTGTGAGCGCTTTGCGGACGGCGCAAAGTTGCTATGCGCCCGCTCGCCGCACATCACGATGGGCAATCTCTATTGCGTGGAGAATTCGCTCGAAGGGGCAATCTGGAACTATTTTGACCTCGGCGAAAACATCGTCTGCGTGAACGCCATCGGCGAGAACATTCAGCAGCGGCTCAACGGCTGCGATTACGATTCGGACACGATGCTGATAACGGATGACGTGCTGCTCGTGCACGCCGCTGAGCGGTATAAGGAGCTTTTCAAGGTTCCCGTGTGCAATATTCATGCCGACATAAAGCAGGAACAGACGCTTGCCGCCCTCGACCACGACACGAGCGTCAACAAAATCGGCGAGATCGTCAACCTGTCGCAAAAGCTCAACAGTCTTCTTTGGGACGCGCTCTACCACGGCGCGAATGAGGAAAACATCGCCGCCATTTACGAGGACATTTGCAAGCTTGCGGTGCTGTCTGGGCTGGAGATCGATAAGGCGAAACGCGCCTTTGCGGATGTCCGCGTGGGCAGGGAACTGTATGCCCTCCGTCAAAAGTACGCGCAGCCCTCGCCCCAATTCTTTGCGGAGGTCGACGAGCGCAGGGGAAAGAATTACGCCTTTTACCACACGGCGATGGACTATCTCTATGCGCAGGTGAGGAAGCTCCACTTCCGCAAAGGCAGGGAGCAATTTGAGGTGTATCGTCCCATCTCCGCCAATCTTGCGTACAATGTTCGCTCGGGCAACGCCACCGAATATCGGCACAAGGACAAGATCGTCGAGGTCATCGACGCGGGCAAGGCGCAAATCAACCGCTTTTATCTGATGATACGGACGGCGGACGAGGACGAGCGCGAAGTGCTCTACGAAAGGATCGCAGACGTCAAGGCGGAGCGCGATAAGCAAGTTGCCAAATGGCTGACGAACGAGAATGTGCTCATTCTCGTACTGCGGCATTACGAAAGGAACAATGCGGCAGATTGGCGCATCTATGCGGCGCTCATCGACCACCCGATCTTCTCCGAGTTGACGTGGGAGTTATACGACAGAACGGCGGTGAAAGTTGTTGAGGACGAGCACGGAGAGTACGTTCTCTACGGCAGAAAATATACAAAAAAGCGCTGAAAAATGAGAATGGAATGACGCATTGTTGGGATAATTACGGTATCGTTGCTGCGGGAAATGGCGTTGAAAAGGCATTTATATGCCTATTTTAAGGCGAAAAATCCGCAAATTTCGTGGTACCATTGGGATAAATCAAAAATTCTCTAACCAACGTAATAGAGCGCACCCGAACAGGGTGCAGTTCGGCCCGATCGTGAACAATGGTCGGGCTTTTGCATTGCCCGAACAGGGCGATGCCGCGGGGAAGTCGAACAGGTCTATCCGCAGAAATACGATCAAAGGGGGGGGATAAAAGAAGAAACACGGCAGAGCCGAAGCGCCATAAGTCACGGCAAAATAAAACAAGGGGAGGGAAAGATTGAAACAATTTACATTTTACAAGCTGTATGCGGACATTCTAGACGCAATGAACGACACGGACGCGGGCAAGCTCGCAACACGGATATGTGAGTATGAGTTCGAGGACAAGCTGCCCGGCGAGGAACTTTCAGGCAAAGAACGCTTTTATTGGAGCAACATTGCGGATGTACTTGCAGAGGTCAAAGAGGCGGAGTGCAGCGGCGGATCGTTAAAGAAGTACAACCTTCGCTCGGAGCACTTCACGTTCTACGAAACGTATTTCGACGCGATGAAGCTGCTGAGCGGCAATAACCTCGGCGCGTTCGTCAAGGCCATTTGCGCGTATATGTTCCGCGGCGAGGAGGCGCAGTTTAAGGACAAGGAGGTGCAGGGATATTTCAACCTCTGTAAGCGCAAGATGGATATTTCCAAGAAGCGAAAGTCCGGCGGAAGCAGAGGCGGAAAGGCAAAGCGCGGCGCGAGCAAGATGCAGGAAAGAGCAATGGAAGAAGCGGGCGAATAGCAAATAACGTGGGAAAATATGACCTATGAGCAGTTCAGAAGTGCCCAAAATGGCAAGCAAAACAACCGTAAAATGGGACCACTTGACTGACAACCTGTAGCAGGATAAGAAAAATGCAGCTTGGCGTCCCATGCTGCATTTTTCCTGCCGCTGCGCGGCAAATCAAATGATATGAAGGAGGAATTTATATAGCAGGACAACCCATTATTTTCAACATCACTTACACGCCGTGGAAAATTAAGAGCAATGCCACGGCGGAGGAACGGGCGAAGTTCGCAAGGGAGCGTCCGTATTACGGGCTGTCCGACGGTGGCAGCAATCTCTATCAATACATGACGTCGGACAGAAAACTCAACGGCGAGAATTCCAAATCCGAGACGCGTTCCATGCTCGAATACTTCGAGAAAAGCACGGGCGTCTTCAACGGCGACGGGGTGATCTCGCAGGAAGAGCTCAAAGCCATTCGGCAGCGGGCAAAGGCGAAAAAGAATCTGTGGCATGGCTTTATTTCCCTCAGCGAAGAGTTGGGACACAAAATTGATACGCCGGAAAAGTGCATCCGCCTCGTTAAGAGTACTTTCGGCGAGTTCTTCCGCGACATGGGCCTCGACCCGAAGAATATAGACCTCATCTGCGCCCTTCATAAGGACAAGCCGCATCACCTGCACATTCACTTCTGGTTCGCCGAGAAGGAGCCTAAGTGCAAGTACCGAAAGAAGGAGCTTGAGTATCGGCACAAGGGGAAGATTGAGAAGGAAGTCATAGACCGTATGCACGTTCGCCTGAACGATTTCGTGTGCGGTAAAAGTCAACGGCTGTATATGACGCGGGACGAGGCTCTCCGCGAGCTGAAGAAGATCACGTTTCCGAATAGCATCGTCGGAGAGGATGAGATAAAGAAGGCACTTATCGATCTTGCAAAGGCTATCCCGAAAGACGCGAGCTTCTTTTATGGCAAGAAGGATATGGAACCGTATCGAAAACAAGTGGACGAGACAGTCGCGAAACTTTTGCTGTACGACAAACGGGCGCGAAAGGCGCATCGGGAGTTTACCAAACAGCTTTCCCAATATGAGCGGCAGATAAGTCCGCTGTTTGTTAAGAAGGTGGTTCGTGAGGACGTCTTTCAAAAAGAGTTTGTAGAAACGTTCAGCGGAAGCAAGGAGGTCCCCAAGACGGCTGCGCTCATCGAGGAGATAGACGTCGATTACAAACGCAGGCAGGGTAACATTGTGCTGCGTGCGGTGAAGAACTTAAAGCCCGAGTTCTACGAGCGCAAGCGGCGGCACAAGGTCAATGATAACAATCTGAAGCGGCGGCTCGCCATCTCGCACAGAAAGGTGAGCGGGCTTATAAAGGGCTTCCTCTCTTCCTTCGGTGGAGAGTGCGAGTACCTCACTCGTGACTTTTCCGACCGCTTAAAAGAAATCGAGCGCGAGCTTCAAGCGGAGCGCGAGGAACAGGAACGCGGTGTGGCTTCTCTCGCCCGTTACGAACAAGGCAAGGAGTGAAGAACTTTCTCGCGGCCGCTTGACAAAATTCTGTTCTCCGAGTATAATGTCGTATATATACGATATTCATTTCGGAGGTCAAGAATGGTAACGAGAAAGGAAGATACGCCTCAGAGACTTGCAAATCGCAAGTACGAGGCAAAGAACAAAGAAAAGCGCAAGGAGACGAGCGGCAATTTTCAGACGATGATCCCGCGTGAATTGCTGAACGAGATAAATGCTTTTCTGAAGGAGTACGGTTATACCAAGGTGGAACTCATTAAGGCGGGGTACGAGGAACAATTGGCGCGACACGACACCGACCTCGCAAAGCTCAAAGACGGCTACGATGATTTCTTCGAGAGCGAAACAAAATGACACGGAATGTAGATACAAAGAAACTATACTTAACACACCCGTAATATCGGGAAAAAGAAAGGGGAAAATTGTGTGATAGGGCAAACCGCATTCATCTTTCCGTGATGGGTGCGGAAGGTAAGATAATTTAAGAGGGTAAAGGAACTGCAGCGCGGCGGAGAGTAGTCTGAAAAAAAGAGTAATGTAAGAGCCTTCGACGGCATGAGAGGATAAGGCGAACTTTCCCCGCATTGCGACCTATCCGAAACACAAATACAAAAAGGAGATTTGAAAAGACAAGAAAATTCAGAAAGTAAGATTATTTCGGAGGAAAAGAGGATGAAGGATTCATTTATAAGCACTATGGCTCAGATGCTGAATAAATACGGCAGAGCGGTGCTTGACAACAAGGATAAAGAGGGAGGCGGCAATTAGTATGAACAGGGAAGGTAAAAGATGTGTTATGTATTCAAGGGTAAGCACCGAAATGCAGGTCGAAGGGTATAGCCTTGAAGGACAGATCACGCGAATGAAGTCTTTTGCCGACCGTGAAGAAATGATTATCGTCAAAAAATATGAGGATGCGGGGAAGTCCGGCAAGTCGATTGCCGGGCGACCTGCGTTTCAGAATATGCTTGACGATATCAAAGACGGCGAGCAAATCGATTACATATTGGTGTATAAGTTGTCAAGATTCGGAAGAAACGCCGCGGATATTTTAAATTCGCTTGAACTTATACAAGATTATGGTGTAAATCTGATCAGTGTGGAGGAAGGGATAGACTCCTCGCAGGCAAGCGGGAAATTGCTCATCTCTGTTTTATCGGCAGTCGCAGAAATAGAGCGCGAAAATATCCTTGAGCAGACGATGAACGGCAGAAGGGAGAAGGCCAGGCAGGGACTGTGGAATGGCGGGCCTGCGCCTTACGGATATACGCTAAACGGAGATTCGCTTGAGATCAATGAGAGCGAAGCGGAAACCGTGCGCCTCATATTTGATAAGTTTGCAAATTCCGATGTGGGGTATGGCGGTGTTGCAAAATATCTTAACTTGACGGGTATAACAAAAAATTGTCACAAGGGAAACGATATTACGGTGTGGAGCGCAAGGAACGTTCAGTGTATTCTCGATAATCCGGTATATATAGGCAAGATTGCATACGGCAGGCGTACAAAGCAGAAGGTCAAGGGCAGTCGGGGCGATTATCGCACGGTAAAGGCCGATGATTTCCTTTTATTTGACGGCAGACACGAGGCGTTGATCGACGATCAAACATGGGAAAGAGTAAGGCAAAAGAGAGCGTCCACAGGGTTTAAAGCTCCGTCGAGAGTGGGGAGAGAGCGCATTCATCTTTTGACCGGATTGCTGAAATGTCCCAAATGCGGCAGCCCGATGTACTGCAACCGTCATTATTGGAAGAATAAGGACGGCACTGAGAAGGATGTCTATTACTATTATTGCGGGCATAACGGCGATAAGCGCGGCTATTATTGCGACTACAAAGCAAAGCTCAAAAAGACGGATATAGAACCATATGTAATAGAGGCAATAATGGAACTGGTGCGCGGAGACTCGTTTGCTCAGGAAATAGAAAGTCGGTTGGGACAGCCGACGAATACGGCAGCATTGGACAGAGAACTTGCAGGCTACAGTAAAAAGCTGACGGAAGTTGAAACGAATAAGGCTAATCTCGAAGAGGCCATTGATAATCTTCCGCTTGATGTCAAATACAGGGAGCGAAAGTTGAAGGATATGGAGGCGAGATTGGATAGCTTATATGATACAATGGCGCAGCTGGAAGAAAGCATTGCCGATGCGTCTTTAAGGAAGCGGGCGATGGACGAGGAAGCGATAACGCTGGATAATATCTATAAAATGCTGTTGTCATTCAATCAGATCTATGATAAAATGACAGATGAAGAGAAGAAAGATTTAATTTCCTATCTTATCAAAGACATTCGCATTTATCCCAATGATGAAAGGGCGGCGATGCCGCTCAAGTCGATAACATTTAACTTCCCGGTATATATAGACAACCGGGAAGTTCAAAAAATCTCGTGGGAAAAAGATAAACGCCTCGAAACGCTCGTCGTCCTGTCACGCAAATCAATGCCTCAAAGGCATATCGGGCGATAAGAATCAGGTATTTTACACGCAATGGCAGGCGTGGTACAATTAATGTGTAGAAATGTATTATTTTCAGGGAGGAAGAAAATGGATAAAGATTTTGAAAAACAGAATATATTCGGCCTTGGCGGTGAAAATACTGCATTTGCTCAGTATTTTATCGGCAAGTCCTATCTCAACCCGCTCACTCCGGCAGGTGTAGCGCCCTTCTTTGCAAATGTGACGTTCGAGCCGGGGTGCCGCAACAACTGGCACATTCACCACGCCTCTGAGGGCGGCGGTCAGATACTTTTATGCATAGCCGGCAGCGGCTGGTATCAGGAGTGGGGCAAGCCGGCGCGCAGCCTCAATCCCGGCGACGTCGTGGTAATTCCGCCCGAGGTCAAGCACTGGCACGGCGCAAAGAAAGAAAGCTGGTTCTCGCACATAGCGGTTGAAGTTCCGGGGAAAGACGCGTGCAACGAATGGCTTGAGGAAGTTTCCGACGAACAATACAACAATCTCTGACGGCGCCGCGCTGTGCGGCGGTAAAGCGCATGGAGGGATGAAAACATTATGGAATATGTAAAGCTTGGCAACAGCAATCTGAATGTATCCCGCATATGCCTCGGCTGTATGAGCTTCGGCGACCCTGCAAAATGGGTGCATGAATGGGTACTCGGAGAAAGGGAGAGTGGTGAGATAATAAGACATGCGCTCGACCTGGGAATTAATTTTTTTGATACGGCAAACGGCTATTCCGCAGGTACCAGCGAGGAATATCTCGGCAAAGCCATAAAAAATAACGTCGCGCGCGATAAGGTCGTGCTCGCTTCAAAAGTGTACTTCAACGAGGGGCACCTTTCGAAAGAGGCGATTAACCGCGAGATAGACGGCACTTTAAAGAGGCTTGGCACCGATTATCTCGATTTGTATATCATTCACCGCTTCGACTATTCCACTCCGATAGAGGAGACAATGGAGGCGTTGGATGCTCTTGTTAAAGCAGGTAAGGTGCGCGCGCTCGGCGCGTCTGCCATGTACGGCTACCAGTTTTACAATATGCAACTGTGCGCAAGAGATAACGGATTTACTCCCTTTGTGTCTATGCAGAACCACTACAACCCTCTCTATCGCGAGGACGAGCGCGAGCTCATTCCCATCTGCAGGCAGATGAATGTGGCGTTAACGCCCTACAGCCCTCTGGCTTCCGGCAGGGTCGCCCGCATAAACTGGGAGGCGGATACAAAGCGCAGCAGGACCGACAAGGTGGCGCAGGGCAAATATGATTCTACGGAAGATAAAGACAGGGCGATTGCGGAGCGCATATGCGAGCTCGCTGAAAAGTACGGCACGACGATGTCGCGCATAACTTTTGCATGGCACTTCTATAAGGGAGTTACATCCCCCGTTGTCGGAGCCACAAAGGCGAAGTATCTCGACGACGCAGCCGGCGCGCTTGAAATAAGGCTGACTAAAGAGGACGCCGATTATATCGACGAACTCTATGTCCCCCACAAAATTGTGGGAGCAATTTAATTTACGCGCGGCCGGGCGTCTAAGTAAACGTGCGCGATGAATGAAGATAAAAATATTTACAACGGTTTTATCTCGGGCAACGTGCTCAAGATAATTGCCTGCATAACCATGTTGGTTGACCATATAGGCTGGATACTTCTGCCCGAAGTTATCGTTTTCCGCGCGATAGGGCGCATATCCATGCCGCTGTTTGCCTTTACGTTCGGCGAGGGTTGCCACTATACGCGCAGCAAGGGCAGGCACTTCGCGCTCGTGTTTGGCATGGGCATTGCTACGAGCGCCGCCATGTCGCTCGTAATGGGCGAAATTTACGGCAACATACTCATCACCTTTTCGTTCTCCGCGCTGATTATCTATTCGATAGACGGCTTGAAAAAATATGCCTTTTCGCACAACAGAAGGGGCACGGCGCTCTGTTCGCTTGCCCTTGCGGCTTCGCTGGCGCTCGCGACAGCGGTGTGTTGTTTCGCGCCGGCAGAAATCGACTACGGTATAGCCGGCGTAACGTTGCCCGTCTGTGTTCGCCTCTTCGATTTCCGTTCCTTCGGCGCGGACGGCGCCCTTGCCTCGCTATATCACCCGGCAACGGTTTTTCTGCTCTTTTTTGTAAATCTGCTCGTACTTTCGGCGGTATACGGAATACTGCAATTTTTATGCATTCTCTCGATGCTGCCTATTGCCGCATACAGCGGCAGGCGCGGCAAATTTAAATTAAAGGGGTTGTTTTATACCTTCTATCCCGCGCATCTTTTGCTCATAGCGGGGATATATCTCATTCTCAATCCCGCGTATCTGAGCGGATTGTTTTAAATCAATAAATAAAATTAATTTTAATCCGGCAACTTAAATCAGAAATATTTCCGGCCGCCCGCCGCGCCCAATTTACCGCGCGGCGGGCGGCCGTGCCCTTATTTTTTATCTTTCAATCGGAGCAATGTTTTTGTAGATATTTTTTACAACTATGTGCCATCGTGTTGTTGCAAAATATCGTAAAATACGGTAAAATGCGTTTATGGCGGCCCGCATGTTTCAGGCGGCGCCCTACAGTGAAAAACAATGAAAAGAGATACAAAGGAAGACGCCCGCTCATTCAACGCTCTGCTTAAGCGGATTGCGGCAAAGGAGAGGGGCGCGCTCGAAGAATTTTATAATCTCTACGGTAAATTCATCTTTATTTCCGTAAAGACCGTGACCGGCACTCTGCATATAGTCGACGAGATTGTCGACGATGTGCTCGTTAAACTGTGGAACGGCGCGGGCGGTATGTCCGCGGTCGCAAATCCGCTCGGCTGGCTGTATACGGTCGCGGTCAACTGTGCAAAAGACAGGCTCAGAACTGCCGCGATGTATGAAGATATCTACGATATTGCCGTAGAAGACAGCGGCATAGCCGATGTGGAAAACGGCGACAGCTTCCATTCGCTGCTTGCTCCGCTCGATGAGGACGAGCGCGCCATCATCATTTTACATATTGCGGAAGGGCTGCCGTTTAAAGATATTGCGGCCGAGCTTCTGCGCCCGCTCAGCTCTGTGACATCGGCGTATTACCGCGCTCTCGAAAAAATCAAAAATAAAATGGGTTAAAAAATATTTTTGACTGTGCGCTCAATTATTAAAAAATATATATTTTATTTTGATTGATTTAATTTTTTATTAATTTAATTTTAATTTATTTTTTTATTTATGCATGCCCGCCGGGTTGGTTTTTGCCTGAGATTTCTCACGGAAAACAAAATAATAAGAAAAATATTATTTGCGTAAAATTATACCTTTTGTTCCGTCATATAAGCGAGAAATAAAAAGGAGGAGAATTTTATGCAGAAACAGAAAAAAACCGTGGCAATCGGAGGCATAGCGCTCAGCATCGCCATGATATGCGGAGTATTTATGGCGGCCAAGTCGCCCTCTGCCGCGCAAGCGGAGAGCACTTGCGAAGTGCAGACGTGCGCCGCCGAACAGTTGTATGACGGATATTGCGGCATGGGCGAGCTTACCGACACCTATACCGAGACTATCAACTACGACCATAAAGAGACGGTGAGCGTGGAGATACCCTACGGGCTGCCCTTCTATTCGAGCACGCAATACGACGACGCCTGTACCCCCATTGCGGGCACCGTTTTAACCGGATATTTCGACAGATTCTGTGAAAATCTCGTGCCCAACTATAAAACTTATACCCAGTTCGGTTCGCGCGTGATTTACCGCAGTATGGGCACGCAGATGCAGGGGGTGCTTTCGGACCTTTACAGCCTTATGGGTACAAATTCGGGCGGTACAGGCACGACGTTCAACGGCTTCAACAGCGGCATGTCTGCTTACGCAAGCCAGCACGGCTATACATATTCATGGAGCAATGTGTGGAGCAGTGACCTCTCGTCGTACGGCGCCGCCATAGAGAGCGGTAAGCCTGTCGCGGTATTTCTTATGGGCTTTTCGCTGGTCAGCGCGGAAAGCACCTCCGCAGGGAAGGACGTGTTCACTATATCGGAATATACCGGCAACCATGTGGTGGCCTCGTACGGCTATAAAATAGACTATTATTACGACTTTGCCGATAACCTCATAACTTCGCGCACCTATCTCACCGTAATAAACGGCGGCTATCTTAACAGCAGCATAAAATATATCTGCCTGAACGGTCGCTCAAACGTGGCGTATGCAATTTCAACATGGATAGAGTGAGCGGTCCTTTGGAGAA
The DNA here is from genome assembly GCA_944368155.1 of uncultured Clostridia bacterium. Lineage (GTDB taxonomy): Bacteria > Bacillota > Clostridia > Christensenellales > Borkfalkiaceae > Coproplasma. The sequence goes on along the minus strand of CALVWW010000002.1, from coordinate 269,157 downwards.
TTTATGAAGGATAAAGAAATTGAAAAGAGAATAAAAGAGGAGACCGACGACATAAAAATGCAGAGCTTTTCCTCCCGCTGGTCGCGCATAAGCGGCCGCCTTGATATTCTGCGCGGGCAGGGTGAAGAGGTGTTTTCTGCGGTTCCGGCACATATCTGCGTGGGCCGCGGCGAAAGAAGCCGGTCAAACGGCAGACTGCGTGCGGCGCTTATCGCCGTAAGCGCCGTTGCCGCGGTGCTTCTCGTTGCTGCCGCAGTATTGTTGTGGCAGCTTATTGAGAGCAACAGGTCACGGTTCGGAGTGCGCCTGAGCGACGTGCACCAGGAAGTTACTACTCAAAGGGAGTTTTACTCTCAAACGCGAAGTGCGGGGCTGGACCTTGCAGATTTCAGCGCGATAGACGGCTACATTGAAAGCTATGCTCTGTTTTTTGATACGCGCGGCGACGTGAGGGGCGGAAGGGTGAGCTTTTTGAACGACGGTATGTTCATCGGTGACGTAGAGTTTTACGACCTATATGTGACCGATTACAATTCCGTGGGCGAAGGGTATTCAATGTATAGCGCCGGCGGTACGGAAGTGCGCTACATAACAGAGCATTATACCGACCCCGTTATGCCCTCTTACACGACGGAGGCGAGCGTCCTTTTCGGCGATACAAATTATTATATAGCATATACTTCCGTGGCGGACGACGCTTTGTCTCTTTTCGACGGACTGTTTGTGTAGTGCGGGCGCTGATGTGGTTATTGACTGCGTACCGCAAAGCTTGGAATATTTTTTACGATGGGGCTGTGCACAAAATTTTGTGCGCAGCCCCATCGGGTGTTCCGCAGAAGATTTCCCTTAATAACCTCCGTCGGAGCGGTCAGAATAAAATTATTTTAAAAAATTTTAAAATTTGCGTAAAAACAGCCTCTTTCTTCCGTCATATTTACAGAATGGCTCATACTAAGCATATTGTTGTCTGCTGATAGCGCAGCTGCTTCGGCCATTCTGCCTGCCGCATGGCTGCGGCGTTCAATTCATAAAGGCGAGCCCGCCCGGGTCGGCTGTGTTTTTCCGCGTATCCGTTCGCAGTGCAATAATGCGGTTGAGGTTCAGGCTTCTCGGGCGCGCCTTTAACCGGCGCTTTTGAAGCGGCGCGCGGCTCATTGCCGCCTCAAAACGTGTAATTATGCAAACAAGGGCACCTAGCCGGCGCTTCTTTCCTCAACCCGGTTGTTGGCACCTTTAAAAGTTTTTATAATGCGGCCCGCACAGCGGGCCGCATTATATATTTCGCCCTTAAGCGCAGCAATTGCTGCGCTATATGCGAGGGAGCACTAAAAAGCGGTTTTATCGCTTTTTTTTGTTTCGCCATTGAATTTTCACATACTGTAGTGTATAATGAAATACACAACGGTTGTGTCGGAAATTTTCATTTACTTTAACCTGATTGAATAAATTAAAATTCCGCAAAATAATGCCAAGGAGCGTGCCATGAAAGATAAAAAACTAACTCCCGAACAGACTTTTGGCGGACAGCCTGATTCAGGCGGCGCAGGAAGCCTCTATGAAGAGGCGTCGCGTTGCTATCTTCTTTCGCCTGACGAGGTGCAGAAAAAGTATTCTTCCGACGCTGTGGCAGGGCTTAAGGAGAGCGAGGCCGGCGCGCGCCTTAAAAAGTACGGCGCCAACGCTTTTGAAAAGCAGAAAAAGAACAGTCTTTTAAAACTTGCCCTTTCGCAGCTGAAAGATGTGTCGACAATAATCCTTATAATTGCCGCCGCGCTCAGCCTGACTATGTCGATAATCGAGTGGGAGGGCGTGCACAGCCTGATAGAGCCGCTGGTTATTTTTATTATCATAATAATGAACATGGTTCTTGCCGTAACGCAGGAGCGCAGTGCGGAAAACGCCTTGGAGGCGCTCTCTTCGCTGTCCTCGCCGATATGCCGCGTGTTGCGCGGCGGCGAGGTGCGGGAAATGAACCCCGTCGACTTAGTGCCCGGCGATATTATTATGTTAAAGACGGGCGACCTTGTGCCCGCCGACGCAAGACTTATCCGCTCGGAGAGCCTTGCTGTAGACGAAAGTTCGCTCACGGGCGAGAGCGTGCCCGCCGAAAAGGACGCCTCTGCCGCGTTCGACGGCGAAGTGCCCCTCGGCGACAGGGTCAACTGCGTATATTCCGGCTGTCTTGTAACCGCGGGCAACGCCGCGGCGGTGGTCACCGCCACGGGCATGAGCACGGAGATGGGCAAGATTGCCCGTTTCCTCACGGAAACCAAACAGAAAAAGACCACTTTGCAGGTCCGCCTCGACAAAGTAGGCAAAATAATAAGCGGCATTGCAGTTATGTCGGCGATAGTGCTGTTCGTCGTAAGTTTAATTCAAAACGGCGGCAGACTCACCATGGACATGATAATGGTGGCAGTAACGCTGGCAGTTGCGGCTGTGCCCGAAACACTCTCGCTGATAGTTACGCTGATACTTGCCAACGGCGCCAAGAAGATGGCCGCTAAAAATGCGCTTGTGCGGCAGATGCAGGCGGTGGAGACGCTCGGTTCCACATCGGTCATATGCTCGGATAAAACGGGCACTCTCACCATGAACAAGATGACGGTAAAGAGGCTTTGGGTATACGGCGGGCAGCCTGCGGCCGAGACCGACGAATTTTCGGGAGAGCAAAACGCTTTTCTACTCAATCTCTGCCTTGCGTGCGCGGCCACCGTCGGCAAGGATGACGACGGCAACGAGAAGATAATGGGCGACCCCACCGAGACGGCCATAGTCCGCCTCGCCGGAGCCAAGGGCATTGAATATGCCGCTCTGCCTTCAAAATATAAAAAAGTGGCTGAAATTCCCTTCTCGTCCGCGCGCAAGATGATGACTAACGTCTATGCGCTGGACGAAGGCGGTTATCTCGTTCTCACAAAGGGCGCCTTCGACAGGCTCCCCTTCGACCGCTCCGACCGCAACTATATGTACGACATCGAACAGATGCACGACAGCTTTGCAAAGGACGCGCTGCGCGTAATTGCGCTTGCCTCAAAACGCATAAAAAATCTTCCCGAAAATATCGGTGAAGTGGAGTCAGACTTAACTTTCTGCGGGTTTGTGGGCATAATCGACCCGCCCCGTCCCGAAGCGGCGCTTGCAATAGCAAAGGCAAAGGCGGCCGGCATACGCACCATAATGATAACCGGCGACCACGCGGCAACTGCCGCTGCAATCGCGCGCGAGCTGGGCATAATTGCGGCGGGCGAAGGCGTGATAACCGGGCAGGAGCTTTCAAAGCTCACCGACGAGGAACTGAATGAGAGCATAGAGTACTATTCAGTTTACGCCCGCGTGAGCCCCGAAGATAAAATACGCATTGTCAGGGCATGGCAGTCGCGCGGAGAAGTTGTCGCCATGACGGGCGACGGCGTAAACGACGCCCCCGCGTTGAAGGCGGCCGACGTAGGCGTAGCCATGGGCATAAACGGCACCGAAGTTTCAAAGAGCGCCGCCAAGATGATATTAACTGACGACAAGTTCTCCACAATCATCGAGGCCGTGGCGGAGGGGCGCAATATTTTCTCGAATATCCGCAAGCTCGTTTACTTTTTGCTTGTTTGCAACATATCGGAAATAGCCGTTATGCTGTTCGCGCAGTTTATGGGTTGGGAGCTCCCGTTAACGCCTCTCATGCTGCTGATTATAAACGTGCTGGGCGACGGTATTCCCGGCCTTGCGCTTTCAAAGGAAGAGTCGGATAAGCGAATAATGAAGCGAAAACCCATAGGCAGGCACGAAAGTTTCTTCGGCGGCGGCCTCATGGAGGTTATAATCCAGCAGATATGCGTTTTTGCCATAGTCACCCTCGCCGGCTACTATATCGGCATGAATATTGAGTTTGCAGGTTCTTCGGCCTCGCTCGGGGCCGGCAGGACCATGGCCTTCCTGATTACGGGCTGGACTTCTATTCTGCACGTACTCACCGTGCGCAGCCGCAGCATGCTGTATAAATACCGCGTTAAAGACAACCCTCAGCTCTATATAAGCTGCGGCGTTATGATAGTCGTGTTTGCGCTCATAGCCGCCGTTCCTCCGATAGCGTCTGCGCTGGAACTCGGCGCGCTCGGTTGGCAGCAGTGGCTGATAGTGGTAGGTCTTTCGCTTGTGCCCATACTTGTTGCCGAATACGGCAAGCTTTGGGACGCAATCAAGTCGCGCAACAGTGAGAGAACGCGCGTAAGATAATACAGCTCTGTGCTGAATTCAGCGTTTTTTTGAATTTGTGTTAAATACGCCTGCCGCCCGCGCGCAATTTTTGCGCGCGGACGGCAGGCGTATATTGCGGTTACATATTGTGATTGCATGCGCGCCCCGCCGCTTTGCTTGCCAAACTGCGCCGCCGGTGTTAAAATATATAAAAAATAAGGAATGCGCAGACCTTGCGCAGTTTAACGGTGATACATGAAGGGAATAATATTTGACCTCGACGGAACTCTGTTAGATTCCATGGGTATGTGGCGGCACGCGGGCGAAATTTATCTCCGTTCGCTGGGAATCGAGGCGGAAGAGGGCCTTGCCTATGAAATTTTGAAGCTCACGATACGCGGTGCCGCAGAATACATAAAAGAAAGATACAGTCTGCCCTGCACCGTGCAGGAGGCAGTCGACGGCATAAACGGCACAATGGAGCGCGCATATGCGCAGACCATTCAGCCGAAAGCGGGCGCGATAGAGCTCATAGCCGCCCTGCACTCGCGCGGCGTACCTATGGCTATAGCTACCGCTACCGATAGGTATCTTGTGGAGCTTGCTTTAAAAAGATTGAAGGTATATCCGCTTATACGCGGCATTGTCACATGCACAGAGGTGGGTGTCGGCAAGCGCGACGGCGCAAACGTTTATGAAGCGGCGCTCAGGCTTATAGGCTGTAAAAAAGAAGATGTGTGGGTGTTTGAAGATTCGCCCCACGCGGCGCGCACCGCCTCGGCGGCAGGCTTCAATGTGGCGGGCGTGAGGGATACAGGCGGCGGTAGCGACCAGAACGAACTCAAGAAATATTGCAAAGTTTACTTTACCGAGCTTGAGCCGGCAGAAGCCGTTCTGTGCGCAACCGGTATTGATTAAAGCATATATCCTTGGCAAATTATGAAATCTCGCAGTTTAAAAAAACTCAACAGGCCGCGCTCGGCCGTTGAAGTGGAGAGCCTCATAACCTCCTGCGGCTATACGCCCTATCATGACGGAGACATAGAGGGACTGACGCTCATGACTATATTCAAATCGCGTGAGCGGCACACCCGCCGCGCAAAGAAGCGGGAGGGGGTGTATGTGAAATTGCAGTCGTTCACCTCGCCCGAGGGGGCGGAAGATTGCGACTTCATCGTCCTGAACGCAGACGTAAAGAGCGGGCGGAAATTTTCACCCGGGTGGTATAAGATGTTTGTCGGACATACTTAAGATTTAAAAAGGTGCGGCGGGCAATTTTGCCCGCCGCGTTCCAATGTTATTAAAGATTGTCAGGTTCATTCCTTTATTGCGCGCGTGGCGATAAAGGTCGGAATGTTCAGTTCGTGCAGCCTGCCTTCGCCGTTTGTGTCCTCGTAGATGTGCGTCAGGCGGAAACCCGCTTCAAGCTGACATCCTATCTGTTCCTCCATGGTGTGCGAAAATTGTATACCGTCGCCCGATTCTTCGAGTTTGCTCATATATTCTTCGTTTTCAAGCGGGTCGAAAGGCAGGCTGTTCGTTATTGTTTTTTCATCGTCGGTAATATAATTTATGCCGTTGTCCAGTCCGCATACGAGTATGCCGCCCCGCTTGAGCACACGGTAACATTCGCAGAAAACATGTGCCACTTCGCGTATGTAGCAATTGGAAACCGGGTGAAAAATAATGTCGAAACAGCCGTCGGGGAAGGGCAGGCGCTCTGTCATATCTCCTCTTATTGCTTCGACATCGTATCCTTCGCGCCGCGCGACGTCGAGTTCGCTTTTTATCTGCGAAGGGGAGTAGTCGAGCACGCTGCAATTTGCCCCCAATGCCGAAAATACGGGTATCTGCTGTCCGCCGCCGCTCGCAAGGCCAAGTACTTTAAGTCCTATCAGCGATTCGGGAAACCATGTGCGGGGCATAACCTTTGTCGGCGTGAGTAAAATTTTCCACTCTCCGTCTTTTGCCCTGCAAAATTCTTCGTGCGAAATGGGTATTCCCCATTCCCAGCCTTCTTTATTCCATTCGTCTATAGTTGCTGCATTTAGCTCAGTGTATTTTTTCATAATTTCTTACCAATCAAATCTATTGCAAATTATCAGTTGTTTATGCTGAAATCAATAAAACTTCGCCGGGCATGCGCGGGAATTTGCGCGTTGACCCTGCCTTTGCTCAATGCCTGTAGTCTGTTCTTCCGAACAGATAATCAAGCGAAACATTAAAATAATCGGCAAGCATTAACGCATAGTCAAGCGAAGGATAAGTGCCCTCTTTTATCCATTCATAGATATATGTGCGCGGAAAGGGCATTTTTGTCGCAATCTGTCCGTAGTTGAGCCCTCTCTCTTTGGTGAGCCCGTCAATGCGGACATGGAAAGAAGAGGGGCTTGCCGATGGAATGAATTCATTCAACTGCTCTTTTCCGAGCAGATACAAAAGGGAAAGCGAGAGCCTGTCGGCAATTCTTATCAGCACTCTTACACCGGGAACTATTCCGTAGTTTTTGGCTTTGCTTATCACGGGCTCGCTTACGCTGACTAATGCGGCAAATTCTTTTGCCGTGCGGCACTCGTTATCATCCATGAGTGCGGCAATGCGCTTTTTAAATTCTTCAGAATTTTTGTATTGTGAACTTTCGGGCAGTTTCGGCATAATCTCTTATCAGGCAACAATTTTTTTGATAGTAAAACATTTATACCTATCATAAGTATGCTACAATATATCTGCGGCAATTTTGACAGGTAAAGATATTTACCTGTCATTTTATATTGTTGCCGGATAACTGAGTGAAGGGAAGCTGAGATAGGTTGAAAGCTTAAATCTATCTTCTGCGTGAGTTTAACTCAAGGCTGATAGCCGAAAGCGGAACAGATTGCATAATAGTTATCGCAGTAGCATACGGCAACGGATAAAAATTAATTTTGCGGGCTTATCGGGCGGTAATTTCATGTTTTAAAGTCAAAGGCCGCGGATTTTTGTCATGCGGATAAGATAGATATGCTCAAATTTGGTGGCAAAGCGGTGAAATTTATGTGCCGCGCCGTAAATTGCTTGACTGCCCCGATAAAATTAAGTAAAATACAGTAGTATCAGCAAAAATAAAATTCATGCGGAAATTTTCCACAAGGAAGCGGTTATGTCATTCAAAAGGTTAAAGCGCGCCGTGTTAGGCGTGGCAATTGCGGCGGCTGTGGGCGCCTCTGCGGCGTTTGCAGGCTGCACAATTGAAACTAATCATCCCCGTGCGCAAATCACGGTAGAGTTCAACGGCACCGAATATGTTATGGAATACACCCTCTACAGGAATATGTATCCCCAGACCGTGCGCCACTTTATCGAGCTCGCCGAGGCGGGATTCTATGACAATACTATAATACACGACTATTCCACCACCGACTGGTACGGCGGCGGCTATACCTATGACGAGCCCGCCTATACCGACGCCGCTCAAGGCGACGCTCTCGACGATTATCTCAACGATTCCGACTATTACAAGGAAGACGACTATATTTCTCTCTTCCAGTCGGGTGCGCTTACGCCCTCGGTTTATACCGATTATTCCTACAACGAGGACGGCGAAATGACTGTCAGCGAGGAGGACGCCTACCACACCCTCATCGGCGAGTTTTCCAACAACGACCACAATATAGAAGAGGGTCAGCGCAGCGCGGAATTCGGTTCGTTAAAGATGTTCTATACCGAAAAGGTTATAGAGGATATCGCAGAGGCTCACGTATTTGTAAAGACGGGCGGCGGACAGATTCTTGAGCACGACTATGCTTATAACAGTGCTACCAGCCTGTTCTCCATTCAGGTGGGCAACAGCACTTCGGTCAATGCCACCAACTATGCATGCTTCGGCTATCTCTCCGGCGACGATGATATAACGGTGCTCGAAGACCTCACAGAGGCTATTGCCGACTATATTGACGACGAGTATAACTCCGACAGCGACTTTGTCTCTCCCGTCACCGCCGTGGTCGACAGGTTCGAGAACATTGCCGAGCCTGCGTCGTCAGTTGAATACGACGTCCCCAAGGCGGCAATCGTCATAAGGTCTGTTGAAATAATCGGATATTGATTTGAATACAATTAATGAAAAAGGTGCCGACGGCAAAAGCCGCCGGCACCTTTTTTAATTTGGCGGCGGGCTGTGCGGCATGCGCCCGCCTGCTTGTATGTCACAGAATTTATAATTATTTCAGCTGTCGCTGTTGCCCGGAGGCTCGAAGGGTTCGGCGGGGAATATGTTGGTCACCTTGCCGCCGCCGAGTTCCACCATGTAATACTTTATTTCAAACCTGCCCTCGCCTGCGGGATACACAAGCCCGGCGGCGTTCGTGCCGTACTTTTCGACGGTCCGTTCGTCCGGTGGAGTGACAGCGACGAATTCTCCGAGATAATTTTTTAAAGCGGAGGCCCTGTCTTTAAGTTCTTCGCAAAGGTACTTTTCGCATCCGCCGTACAGCACTCCCTCGAAAAAGGCGAAGGCAAGCGTCTCCTGCGCGGGTTCGCGGCCGTGTTCGAGCTGCTGCGAGCGGAGGGCAAATTTTTCGCCGTCGAATATATATTCCCGCTTCAGCCGTGCGCGGGTGCAACAATCTGTGCTTTGCTCAGTTTTAAGTTGCTCGCCCTCTTCAAAGCCCTCGCATCCGCCGAAAAATACGCGCTCCGCCCCGCGGAAGAGCGCCACGCAGTTTTTGCCGCGCAGCGCAGCATATTCGCATCCGCCAATCTTCGCCGTGAAAATCTCTGTTTTGCCGAAACCTTCTCCAAGTTTTACAAGCGACGTTTTGCCTGCTTCGACGGCGGCATACACTCCTCCGAATCTGAAAACAGAGACAAGCGCGCCGCCCGCCCGCGCCTGGGCGATTATTTCCACTTCCTTTCCGCGGGGAGGAAAGCTCTCCACATAAATCGCGCGTTCGTCCCCCGAGATGAAAATTTTGCAGAAGTCGTGCCCTGCGGCAAAAAATTTTTCGTCTATAAAAAAATTCAGCGCCTGCCTGCAGGAATGGGGCGTAATTTCGGCAAAAGCACCCCTGTCTAACGGTATTTCGACATATCTCTCGAACATATCGATGGTTCCCGTATATTGCCCGTCCAATTTCAGCGCGGCGGGTTCGGCCGACAGAAAATATATCCTCATTTTACCGCCTTTAAAATTTTTTATTTATTTATATATTTTACAGTATTAACGGCGCGTTTTATGTCAATATATATGCCTGAAAAAAATATTGCGTCGCAATATACGTGTAATTTTGCGGCGCGCTCTGCCGCTATGGGCATAAAGGAGGAAATTATGAATAAAATCAACGGATATACCGAGGAAGAGGCGCGCGCATTTGTTCAGTATATGTACGCGGGCAAGCGTGCGGGGAGAACGCTCTCGTCGCTTTTCGAAGGCTACGCAAAAAAGTCAGGCAGGGCAAAGGGCAGCGTGCGCAATTATTACTATGCCCTGCTCCGCAGTACAGGCAACAGAGAGGTCAGAAAGCTGTTGCGCGGAACCGACCTTAAAGCCGAGCCCGTGCACGCCTTCTCCGACGAAGAGACCGACGCCATACTCCGCAAAATTCTGACAGAAAAGAGCAAGGGCATCTCCGTCCGGCGCGCCGTGCTCAACCTCGCGGGCGGGGACGATAAACTCATGCTGCGCTATCAGAACAAGTACCGCAACGTGCTCTCGAAGCAGCCCGAGCGCCTTCAGCGCATAAGGGAGGAGTGCGGCATTCCCGAAGAGGATGCCGGCAAAAAGCGCATAGAGCGCGAGATAGACGGCCTGTACAACAGGCTGGCATCTTCTTTAAGGGAGGAAAACGCCCGCTTAAAGAGCGAGGTCGAGCGGCTCTCGGGTGAAAATAAACTGTTAAAGTTACAAGTAAAAAATTTACAGTCATAAACGTTCCGCGGCCTTCCCATACTGCGTATAGAAGGGTAGCGGCCGTGCCTGCATTTAGGCACATAATGCAGCCGCTTGCCTTTTAAATGCGCAAAAAGGCGCATTGAGGAGCATAATGAAGGAATTTATGTTAGGCCTTGCCGTAGGTATGGCAGGCGGCGCAATTTTAGTTGCCAACAGCTGCAAACTCCGCCAGATGATAAAGAAGAACCAGGAAGAGTTCTTGCAGAAGGCAGAGAGCTACATTGATGAAAAGCTCGAATCTACCGCATCCGCCGGTGCCCAGTCTGCGCAGGAAGGCCAGAAGAAAAAGGAAAACTAAGGCAAAAAAGCAAAACTCCCCTCGCACGAGGGGAGTTTTGCACAATATGCGGCTATTGCTTGAAAATTTGCGCGGCGTATGTTATAATTTAACCGGGTATAAGCGTTGGCGCACTCACGGAGGTAATTTTGGCGAGGTACATATCATTCGATATAGGGGACAGGCGAATCGGCATAGCCGTGTCTGACCCGTTCAACAGCTATGCTCTGCCTTCGCAGACGTATGTGCGCACGGGCTTTGCCAAAGATATAGCTGCGCTTGCCGCAATCGTAAAGGAGAAGGGTGCCACGCATATGGTGTGCGGCCTGCCCGTCAATATCGACGGCACCCCGTCGGAACAGACGGAAAAGACCGAGCGTTTTATTCTGGCGCTCGAGCAGGCGACGGGACTTACCGCCTTCCGCGAGGATGAGCGCTATACCTCGGTAATAGCGCACGAGCAGCTGCACGAAAGCGGCAAAACTACGAGGGAGCACAAAAAATATGTCGACGCGCTCGCCGCGGCAAATATTCTGGACGGCTTCCTTTCAAAACTCAAAAAATAAGGAGAAAGCTTATGAGCGAAGAAAAACTCACACAGGACGAACTTTCTGAAGAGGCCGACGACGGCATAATAGAACTCATCGACGAGGAGAACAACGTCGTAAAATTCAAACTTCTGGACGTAACCGAATACAAGGGGGAGAAATACACCCTGCTCCTCGCCGCCGAGCCGAATGAAGACATCGCGGAGGACGAGGTGGTGATATTCCGTCTCAACGAAGAGGAGGAAACGCTCGAGCCGATTGAGGACGACGCCCTTCTGCAGGAGGTGTTCGATTTCTATCAGGAGGAAACCGAGGGCGAGGACGTTTATTCCGACGACGGGGAGTAGAAATGCAAAAAAGAGGCCGGGGAAGCACCCCGGCCTTTAAATTTTTTAAGCATAGCGATATGCTGGCGGTTTTATGCCCGCTGCATTGCCGCGGCGAAGTTGCGCGGCGGAAAAATTACAGAGTTTTATAGAACTCGTCGCCAACCTTTATTACGCTCACCTTTTCCGCCTCGCCGCCAAGAACTATTTTGGTTGCGGGCTTTTCGTTCTGTTTGCCCTCGAACTCGATATTAAGCGTTGTTTCGCTTACGGCGGTTATATGGCGCACAGCCTTGTCGTTGTCTTTCTTTATAAGGCATCCCGCCTTTATGTTCTCGTCGGTGCCGAGCATAATGACATATTTCTCGTCGCCGTCAAGATGTTCCTCGGCGTGTATTTCGGGGCTGGCAGAGAACATGCCCGTACCCGTGTACACATGATAGGTAGAATTTTTCTTTGCAAAGTCAGATGATAACCTCGAATCATATGCAGCGTCGTCAAGCTTCTGTCCCATCTTTTTAAAGAAACCGGAAATCTTTCCTTCCTTCTTGGGTTCGGCCTCAGCCGTCTTTTCTTCGGTCACTTCGCCGTTTTCGGCGGGCGTCTTTTCTTCGCTCATTTTATTCCCTCCGTTTTATTTTTGTCGTATTATTTATACCCTTCGCAGCGCGGAATAAAACGCTGCGTAATAATTTATATGCAAAAGGATATGCCGATTTTTCCGCTTCTTCCGCACTTATTATTATATATTTCGGGCGCGCGCGGGAAAAGTAATGTAAATTTGCTTTACAACAAAAAAAATTTTTGTTAAAATAATCGAGCTGTAAAAAATTCACACCTGCAGAGCCCGCGCTCCGTGGCCGTAAAATTTTTAAGTGCGGTCGTAAGCGCAAGCGCACGTCTGCGCACTGCGGCGTCTGCGGGGAGGTAAAACGGAGGAATTTAAAATGGCAGTAATCACAATGAAGCAGCTCTTAGAGGCAGGCGTTCATTTCGGCCACCAGACGAGAAAGTGGAACCCCAAAATGGCGCGCTACATCTATGCTGCCCGTAACGACATTCACATCATCGACCTTCAGCTCACTGTCGGCCTCATAGAGCAGGCTTACAACTATGTTGCAGAGAGCGTAAAAGAGGGCAAAACCGTGCTCTTCGTGGGCACCAAGAAGCAGGCTCAGGATGCCATCAAGGAAGAGGCTGAGCGTTGCGGTCAGTTCTATGTAAATTCGCGCTGGCTGGGCGGCACCCTTACCAATTTCAAAACCATCCGCTCGCGCATTGACCGCATGACCAAGCTTGAGAAGATGGAAGAGACCGGCGAATTCGACCTTCTGCCCAAGAAGGAAGTAGCCAAGCTCAAGGAAGAGATGGCAAAGTTGCAGACAAACCTTAACGGTATACGCAATATGAACAAGCTTCCCGGCCTTATGTTTATCGTCGACCCTCACAACGAGGACATCGCCGTGGCAGAGGCGCGCAAGCTTAATATCCCCATCGTTGCCATAACCGATACCAACTGCGACCCCGACCTTATCGACTATGTAATCCCCGGCAACGACGACGCAATAAGGGCTATCAAGCTCATTGCGTCGGTAATCGCAGACGCCGTTATAGAGGCCAACCAGGGCGAAACTCCCGTAGCTGAAGAGCAGGCAGAAGAAGAGCCTGCCGAGGCGGAAGACAGCCAGCCTTCGGAAGAGGCAGCAGAATAATTTAAAAGAGGTGCAAATATGGCATTCACAGCTAAAGACGTTATGACTCTCCGCGAAAAGAGCGGTGCCGGCATGCTTGACTGCAAGAAGGCTCTTACAGACGCAGACGGCGATATGGAAAAGGCTGCCGAGCTTTTAAGGGAGCGCGGCATAGCAAAGGCCGTTAAAAAGGAGGGCAGAATTGCTGCAGAGGGCGTTGTAGGCGCATATGTCAGCGGCAATACCGGCGTGCTCGTAGAGATAAACTGCGAGTCCGACTTCGTATCCAAGGGCGATAAGTTCCACGGCATAGTAGACACTGTGGCAAAGATTGCCGCAGAGCACTTGCCTGCCGATGTTGAAGCTCTTCTTGCCTGCCCTGCCGAGGGCGGCACGGTGAAAGATTTTATCACCTCCCAGACCGCGGTTATCGGCGAAAAGATATCTCTCCGCAGGTTTGAAATTTATCAGACCGAAGGCAAAATCGAAACATATATCCACATGGGCGGCAAAGTCGGCGTAATGGTTGAAGCTCTCGAACCCGCAGCAGGCTGCGAAGAGACCCTTCACGACGTGGCTCTCCAGATAGCGGCGTCCCGTCCCTCCTATATAACCAAAGAGGAAGTTCCCGCTTCAGTTTTGGAGAAGGAAAAGGAGATAATGCTCGTTCAGATGCAGAACGATGAAAAGAACGCCAAGAAGCCCAAGGAAATACTTGAAAAGATTGTAATGGGCAAGCTCGGCAAGTTCTATTCCGAAAACTGCCTTCTCCTTCAGCCCTTCGTCAAAGACGATTCCAAGACCGTCGGCGAAGTTATCGGCAGCAAGTTCAAGGTTGCAAGGTTTGTCCGCTATGAGATGGGCGAGGGCCTCGAGAAGAAGAGCGAGGACCTTTCGGAAGAAGTGGCAAAGCAGGTTGCCGCTATGAAAAAAGACTAAATTAAATTAATAATTAAAAAAATATTTCCGGCGCAGATTTTTTCTGCGCCACATATTTTTTTGCCGTTTTAGCGCATTTTGCGCGTTTTTCGCGCCGGATATGCTCTTTTTGTCGGCAGTTTGCGGCGCACAATTAAATTTGTTTTGCAATATATGGTATTTTTTTGTTGTATTTTTAAAATTGCGGTGTTATAATTCTATTTACAGGACTAAATTTTTTTACGGCTTTTTTATTTTTCGCCGCTATAATGCCGCCTGAAGAAAAGGTGCGGACATGTTGAATATGCGCGGCGGGAGTGATTAAAGTGAATACCGAAATCAAACAAATTAAACTTGAAAGCGTATTTGAGGACGCTTATACAGACAGATACCGCCGTCTCGGATATACGGTGGCAAATATATCTAAGGTCGAGGAAGAGGGCAAAGATTACGTCGTTATAAATTTCGAGCGCGATAAAGACGACCCTGCCCATGACCGGCTCGCCGAGCTCGAGACCGAGATAGACGAATTGTGCGAAAAGGCGCGCGCCGCCGCAGGAGTTCCCGACGAACAGAAAAAAAAGCGCAGAACTATTTCTGCCGCTATATTTATCGTCGCGCTCGCAGTTATGGTCGCAGGCGTGGCGCTTGTGGTAACGGGGTTGCTCCTGCCCGACCTCCCTATGTCGCTCGGCGGCTGGGCGTGCGCTGTTGCCGGCGCGGTGCTCGTCATTGTGTGGAGTTTTCTGCGCGAGAACTGGAGACTGCGCAAAGTCGATATTCTCGACGATGCCGCTCATCCCGGTTTCGGAGTGGATATTTACAGCAGAAAGGTAGAGGAGTGCCTTAAGCAGGCTGATGAAGCGCGTGCAGGCTCGCTCTCCCGTTGAGTTTTACGGCGTGACTTATATGTCCGCCGTTTTTTTATAAAATTTTCAGCGCTATTGCCCTAAGTTTGCAAAGTATTTGTCCGTTTGCTATTGAATTTTCGGCGGCGGTGTGCTATAATTACACAAGCGGATAAATATGCGGAGGTTAAAAAATATCATGCAGCCCAAATACAAAAGAGTTCTTATAAAACTTTCGGGCGAGGCGCTTGCCGGCGCCGCAGGCCACGGACTGGATGAGACGGTAATTGCGCGGGTCGTGGACCAGATAGTCGCCATTAAAAAGATGGGTGTGGAAGTTGCTCTCGTAATCGGCGGCGGAAACTTCTGGCGCGGCAGGCAGGGCACGCATATGGACAGAACTACTGCCGACCATATGGGCATGCTCGCAACAGTCATGAATTCTCTCGCGATGATGGACGCGATAGAGCAGCGCGGAATCCCCACGAGGGTGCAGACGGCGCTTATCATGACTTCTGTTGCCGAACCTTACATTCTCCGCAAAGCGCTCCACCACTTCGAAAAGGGCAGGGTGGTAATAATGGCATGCGGAACGGGCAATCCCTATTGCTCAACAGATACCGCGGCCGCCCAGCGCGCCTGCGAAATCCAGGCAAATGTTCTTCTCATGGCCAAAAATATCGACGGCATATACGACAGTGACCCCAAACTTAACCCCGCCGCCAAGAAGTATGAGCATCTCAACTACATGGATATAATAAAGAACGGCATAAAAGCTATGGACGCAACTGCCGCCACAATGTGCATGGAGAATAACATACCCGTGCTCGCCTTCGGGCTGGACGAAGAAAATTCCATAGTCAAAGCCGTGTGCGGAGAAAAGATAGGCACTTTGATAGACAATAATTAGTGTTCACGAAAAATCTTTTGCCTGCGGCAAAATTTTCCGCCGTGATTTTACGGTAAGTCGTGAAAAAGAGGTATCGGCGAACTAAATTCGCCTGCTCTTTTTCCGAACATATTTGTTTTTAAATTTGTTGTGGCGAAGATTTATTCCTTGTAAAATGCTAACGCGCGAGCTATCGCGCTGCATTTTACTGCGGGAAACTTTGCTTGCGCAGGGTCATATTTAAATATCATTTCGGGCGCAAACGGCGCCCTGTCCACATAAAATAATTCAAGGAGATATCTTATGATAGACAACGAACAGGTCGAAGAAATAATGCTCGTTCTCGACGACAAACTCACAAAAACCGTGAGCGTTCTGAAAGAGGACTATTCCGTAATCCGCGCGGGGCGCGCAAATCCCCACATTCTCGACAGGGTAATGGTAGATTACTACGGCGTGCCCACGCCCATAAACCAGACTGCCAACATCTCCGTTCAGGAGGGCAGGTGTCTCGTCATCTCCCCTTGGGATGTGTCTATTTTAAAGGGTATCGAAAAGGCTATTCAGGTCTCCGATATCGGACTCAATCCCACAAACGACGGCAAGGTCATCCGCCTTGTGTTCCCCGAGCTCACGGAAGAGCGCAGGAAAGAGCTCGTTAAAAAGGTGCGTAAGATGGGCGAGGACGCCAAGGTTGCCGAACGCAACGTAAGGCGCGAGGCTATGGACGCTCTCAAAAAGCTCAAAAACGACAAAATTCTCTCCGAAGACGAATTTGCACTGTGCGAAAAGGACGTTGAAAAGCAGGTTGCCGACGCGGTAGCAAAGACCGACGCGGCAGTTGCGGAAAAAGAAAAGGAAATAATGACCATATAATGGCTCGCAGCAGTTCTCACCTGCCCGTCAATGTGGGCATAATAATGGACGGCAACGGCAGATGGGCCAAACGCCGCCTCATGCCCCGCTCATACGGACACGACGCGGGCATGAAACGCATTATAAAGCTCGTTGATTATGTGCGCACCACGGGCGTAAAATATCTCACGCTGTACGCTCTCTCGACCGAGAATCTCTCCCGTCCCGAGGATGAGCTGAACGGGCTGTATTCGCTGTTCCGCAAATATTTTGAGGAGTATGCTCCTAAGCTTATGGACGACGACGTTGCCATAAGCGTGATAGGCGATATCTCCGTGTTGCCCGAGGACGTGGCCATGAAAATGCGGGAAGTGTGCGCCCGTTCGGGGAAAAATGCGCCCTTCAACCTGATTTTTGCAGTAAATTACGGCAGCCGCGCCGAAATCGTGCGTGCCGCCAACTTTGCTTCCCGGCTCGGCGGAAATGTTACTGAAGAAAATTTTTCGCGTTTTTTATATACTTACGGCGTTCCCGACCCCGACCTAATAATACGCACGGGGGGGGAGGTCCGACTTTCGAATTTTTTATTATGGCAGGCCGCATATGCCGAGCTGTATTTTACCGATACGCTCTTCCCCGATTTTGACGAGCGTGAATTCAACAAAGCGTTGAAGGAGTTTTCCCGCCGCAACCGCCGTTTCGGCAAAGTGTGAATGTCTGCGTTGCCGGCCGGTGTGGCGGAGTTCTGTTAAAAAAATATTTTAAGCAAATAATAAGCAATGAGCCCCGCGGCTGTTTGCGGCGGGGCATTTTTAAAGGTCAGATATATGGAAACCAAAGAAACAGAGAAAAAATCTGCGTCAAAAGAGGTCAGAACCAGAATTATCACCGGCGCCGTGTATGTGCTCGCGGTCATTGCGTTGTGCGCGGCAAAGTGGCTCATTCCCGAAGGCTACGGCTCGCTGTTGTTCGACGCGCTCTTCTGCGCCGTGGCGGCGATAGGTGCTTTTGAACTCATTCGCGCGTTCGGCTGCGTATCCAACCTTCAGCGTGCCGTTACTATCACTTTCAGCGCGCTGTCTGCGCCTATGTATGTGCTCTTTGCCTATCTTGTGGGCGGCGCAGGCTGGCAGGGAACGATGATAGCCCTCGGCGTGGGTGCTCTTGCGGTATGCGTTATGTTCGTCGCGGACCACGCCCGTTCAAACATTAAAAGCACACTTGTTTGTCTGTTTGCGCTCGTTTATGTCGGACTTCTTTCCGCAGTGCTTTCGGCAATCAATCACATGGAGAGCAACTCTATGCTCGCCATTATGTTCGCATTCATCTGCGTGCCCTTCACCGATGCGGGAGCGTATATCATAGGCATGACACTCGGCAGGTTCGTGCCCTTAAAATTAGCCCCTAAAGTAAGTCCGCATAAAACTGTTATAGGTGCCGTCGGCGGCATAATAGGCGGCATCATCGGCGCCGTTGCGGCGTATTATCTGTTTGTTGTGCTCGGCGGCCGTCCTGAACTTGCGCTGTCCATGCCCGAGGTCGTGGCAATGATTATCACAGGCATAGCGGCTTCGGTCGCAACGCAGTTCGGCGATTTGTTCGAAAGCGCAGTAAAGCGCGAGTGCAGCGTAAAGGATATGGGCAGACTGTTGCCCGGGCACGGCGGCATTTTAGACCGCTTCGACGGCACTTTGTTTGCAGGCATAGTAATTCTGCTCGCCTTTGCCTTTATGGCGTGAGCGGTAAAAATATTCCCGTCGCGCAAAGCGGGAATTTTCGTTGATTGTTTTGTTTCCCGCCCGTACGGGCGGGAGCTTTTTTAATGCGGCGGCCAAAATTATCGGCCTGTACAGTCATTATTCGCGGCACTGCGGGGTATAATAATTTTAGCCCCCTTCCGCGCACGGAGGCGGCATGATAAAAATAAGTTTAATAGGCAGCACCGGCAGCATAGGCAGGCAGACGATATCGCTCGTTCTTTCCCGCCCCGATAAATTTAAAATAGTTGCAATGGCGGCGGGCAGCTCTTTCAGGCTCTTCGAAGAGCAGATGGGCGCCGTAAAACCGCAGTATGCCGCCCTTGCGGACAGTTTCGCGGCAAAAAAAATTGCCGATGTTCCTGCAGGTACAAAATTTTTCGGCGGAGAAGATGCAGCGCTTGCCGCTGCCTCATTCGAAAGTGCCGATATTGTTCTCGTCGCTGCCGGCGGTTTTGCGGGGCTGAAATATTCGCTCGAGGCAATAGGGGCGGGCAAGCGGCTCGCGCTTGCAAATAAAGAGACCCTCGTGTGCGGCGGCGATATAGTAATGCCGCTCATAGCGCGCCGCGGCGGCGATATCCGCCCTGTAGACAGCGAACATTCGGCAATCTGGCAATGCCTCGGCTTCAATTTGAAGGCTCCGTTTTCGCGGCTGATTATAACGGCGAGCGGCGGACCGTTTAAAAATTTCTCTGCGGAACAGCTTAAAGGCGTAACGCCTGCAATGGCGCTTGCCCACCCCACGTGGAGCATGGGTGCAAAAATCACAATCGACAGTGCCACCATGCTCAATAAGGGGTTCGAAATAATCGAAGCGCACCATCTGTTCGGCGCGGATTACAATAAAATTTCCGCCGTCATCCATCCGCAGAGTATTGTCCACTCTATGGTTGAATTTGCAGACGGCGCGGTGCTCGCACAGCTTTCGCGGCCGACGATGAAACTTCCCATTCAGCTCGCGCTCGAATATCCCGAGCGGATAGAACTGGAGGAATCAAGGCTTTCTTTCGGCGACGCGCTTTCGCTTGAATTTTCGCCCGTGTCAGAGGGAATGTTTCCCTGCTTTGATACCGCGCTTGCATGCGCAAGGGCGGGCGGAACTTATCCCTGCGCGCTCAATGCGGCGGGGGAGGAGGCTGTTCGGGCATTCCTTGCGGAAAAGATAAAATTTACCGATATCGCGCGCGTTATCGGCGGCGTAACCGAACACACCGTTTCGGAAGAGGTGCAAAGTTATGCTCAGCTCTGCGAAACGGACGCGCGTGCCCGCGCGTATGCGCAAAAACTTATCTTGGGATGCGGCAGGTAAAATATTTCAGTCGCGGTACATAAAACTTTAAGGCGCGCCCGCCGCTAAAAAGCGGCGGGCGCGCCTTGCTATAAAGGGGACAGATGCTTTTACTTTCCGTTTCGTCCGCACTCGGCACGGCCTCCGCCGTCGCGCTGGCAATACTCATACTTCTCGCCATGATAACCGTGCACGAGTTCGGACACTATGTCGCGGGCAAAACGCTCGGCTTTAAAATAAATGAATTTGCCATAGGTTTCGGTCCCGCGCTCATAAAGCATAAGAGTAAAAAATCGGGCGAAGTGTTTTCTGTGCGGGCCATTCCGCTCGGCGGCTATTGCGCATTCGAAGGAGAGGAAACTGAAGAGGGGCTGCTCTCTAAAAACAGCTTCAATTCAAAGCCGCCGTGGCAACGCATCATCGTGCTCATATCCGGCGCGCTTTTCAACTATATCACAGCTGTAATTATTTTGATTGTAACTTTCCTCGTTTTCGGTCAGATGGTAATACGAATCGACGGCGTCACCTATCCCGAAGGTTACGACCAGTCGAACAGCTTCGTCGCCGGAGATATCATATTGGAGGCGGACGGGGAGGGCGTATACCTGACATCAGATTTGATGGGCGTGCTCGAGGGAAACTCTGCGGGCGATAAAGTGCAATTCACCGTTGTGCGCGGCGGCAGTATTACAGATATATATGTCTCCCTGCGGCAGGACTGCCTGTTTGAAAATTCTGCCGATACTTCCCGTCTGTGGGGTGCGCTCGGGCTGGACACCGAAGTTCGCGATGACGGCAACGCCTATTGGACGGTCGGGGTAGAGAGTTACCGCTTTTCTCCGTTCGAAAGTATAGGCCGCGCCTTCGGGTATTCGTTCAAGATTGCGGGCACAATATTCCATGTGCTCGGTGAGCTGATAACGGGCGATATAGGTATAAGCGCCATAGGCGGACCTGTTACGACGATAAAGCTGACTTCCCAACTCGCATCGCAGGGCGTGCAGAGTTTTTTGGAGATAGCCGCCTACATCGGCGTAAACCTTGCCGTATTCAATCTTCTTCCGATACCCGCTCTCGACGGCAGCAAAGTTGTGTTCTGCCTTATCGAATGGGTCCGCGGCAAGCCGGTGCCGCGCAAGATTGAGGCGGCCATTCACGCCGCGGGCTTTATTTTGATTCTTGCCTTCGCCGTGCTGGTCGATATCTTGCAGTTTGCGCGGTGTTGATAGCCTTTTTATAATAAACCATATACAAATAAAACACGCGCCTGCTCGGCTTGAAAGCCGCGCAGGCGTGTTTAAGTTATTTTTGATTTTTGCGCGTAAGATATAATATTTATTTTGCGTTCTCTGCCGTGGGAATCTCTTCCGCGGGCACATGCTCGGCAACCTTTTCAAAGTTTCCGTAGCGCAAAACTTGCTTGCGGAAATTGGCAGAAGAGAGCAGAATCACGCCTACAACTATTACTATTATTATTTCGGGGATTACATACATCGACTGATAAACAAAAGAATAAAAATAGGGGTTTGCGAGCGCTGAAATGCCGTATTCTTCCGCATAACTTGCGCCGAATGTGCCGAATGCGAACACACCCGAAAAATAGTGCGAAATATAGCGCGTAACACCTGCTATAATTGCGCCGAGTGTAAATTGCGAACGCATCTTTCCTTTAAGTGAAGCCACGTTTCTCAGGCAACCGGTGAGAGCTATCGCCATAAACGCCACGAGATAGTCGAGCGCAAACTGTGCAGGGTGCAACAGCCAGGGGTCTTGTATCGCCTGCAAAAAGCCATACACAACTCCCGCTATAAGTCCTTTTTTGCATCCGAACATATAACTGTAGAGCATTAAGGGAAGCATGGAGGCGAAAGTTATGGAGCCGCCCATGGGCATATGCAATATTCTTATGTAAGAGAGCGCGAACGAAAGCGCGATGCATATTGCGGCGAAAGTTATCGAGCGCGTGTCGAAGCCCCTGGTTTTATCTGTTATAAAAGATACAACAATAATAATAGCAGTAAGAGCAACAGCGCTTATATAGAGTCCCGCGTCGGTAGCACCGCTCAGCGTAACGCCGTTCCAATTGCCGGCCTCGCCGGTGGCATAGTAAACTATAAGGCAGACAATGGCTGCAACAAGCGCCGCACCCGCAAGGCTTAAAGCGGCAATTTTAACGGGCTTTATCGGTTTGAACGCTACTGCAATACCTCCCGCTATGGCGACAATCGCAAATACGAGCAGGGGATAGAACGTTATGGGCACAAGGAAATCTTCTCCGGTGCTCACGTCGCGGAAATAGAAAACCGAAAAAGCTATTATCGCAGCTACTGCATACGCAAGCGCAACAAAAAGCCCCGCCCTGTTGGCTATTTTCTGCCTTTTATCGGGAGTTGCCTCCCCCTGAACGGGCTTAGGCGCCGTAAAGCGAAACGCAATTTTAACTGCAATAAACGCAACTACGAGCGCTATTGCCAGCCACAGCATAACGGTGCGGCAGCTGTCGGCGGCAGTTTCAAAGTTGGCGAAGTAATTTTCAATATCGCCAAGCAGGTCTGAAAATGCCAGAAGCGAAAAATTCATAAAATCTCCTCCTTTTACCGTCGAAAAGAAAAAGAGCCGCTTTTCTTTAACGCGCAAAATAAAGAAAGCGACCCAAAATTATATGGCCAATGTACTATCGCTCAAGCATTACCTTGCCGATTCAAAGGGTATAATCTCAGCCCGCGCGCCATACGGCAAATTTGCGGACACCCCCGACGGTATTAATTTGTAAACTGCAATGCTCTGCATTGCACAAAAATTATATGCCAAAAGAAGCTTTAAGTCAATTGAAATTACACACAAAATGTATTATAATATTTTTTACATCGGCAGTCTTTCTTCTGCCGCGCGCGTTCGCGCGTACCATATAATTAAACGAGGTAATTTTATGCCCTACAATTTTTACGCCTTTATGGACAGAATGAAGTATATAAAGCGCTGGTCGCTCATGCGTTCGGTGCGGGAAGAGAATATTATGGAACACTCCCAGCAGGTGGCGTTTCTCGCACACGCCCTTGCAGTAATTGAAAATAAATTGTTCGGCGGCTCTGTCGACGAAAATAAGTGCGCGCTTTATGCAATCTATCATGAGTGCCCTGAAGTTTTAACGGGCGATTTGCCCACGCCGATAAAATATTTCAACCGCTCTATCACAGGCGCTTACAAAGATATAGAGGGGGAAGCGTGCGATAAGCTTCTCTCCACCCTGCCTAAGGAGCTTGAAGAGGAGCTTGCGCCCTACTTAAAGCCCGATACGCAGAGCGCGGAGTGGAAGATAGTAAAGGCGGCTGACAGACTTTCGGCATATATCAAGTGCTTAGAGGAACGCCGTTGCGGCAACACCGAGTTCGAAAAGGCTGAAAAGAGCATAAAGGACGACATAACTTCCCGCGATATGCGTGCGGTAAATTATTTCATGGAGAACTTTATCCCTGCGTTCACTCTCACCTTAGACGAGCTGGAAAAAGGGATAATGTAACTGTGTTTCCGCATAAATCTTGTTGTAATGCTTGACATTACAATTCTTTGGGCGTATAATATAAGCCGTACAGGAGATGGATAAATGAAGATTACGTCAAGGTTTACAGTGGCCGTTCATACGCTGCTTGTAATTTATCTCTTCGGCGGCGAGCGTAAAACGACTTCGGAATTTATCGCCGAAAGCGTTCAGGTCAATCCCGTGGTCATCCGCCGCACGCTCTTAAGTTTAAAGGCGGCGGGCATGATAGAGGTAAAGGCGGGCAGCGGCGGCGCAAGCATAGTAAAAGACCTGAAGGATATTACTCTATACGATGTATACCGCGCGGTGGACAGCGTGGAGGGGGAGCTCTTCCACTTTCACGAAAATCCAAATCCCGCATGTCCCGTTGGCAAAAATATCCACTCGCTGCTCGACGGCCATCTCTCCGACGCTCAACGGGCTATGGAAAACGAGCTTAAAAAAACTACGCTGGCCGACCTCAGCGGCGAGCTTGCAGAGAAAATAAGGGCGCAGGCGCCCGCGCAAGCTTAACATATATTATATAATAAAGTGCTCTGTTGTAAAATAAAGACGCAGACCCGCCTTTTGGCGGGCCTTTTTTTGTGCAAAAAAAATTTAAAAAAATTTAGTTGTAACGCTTGACATTACAACACAGGCGTGTTATATTATAGCTGTAATCAATAAGATTACAACAAGATTAAAAATTTCGGAGGCATTTTATCATGAAAAAGATTGCAATTGTATGTGCGGCAGGCAAAGAGGGCAAGTTGCTCGTGGAGGAGGCTTTAAGCCGCGGCTATAGCGTAACCGGCTTTGTTCGCTCGGAGAGCAGCGCGGTTGACGTCAGGGCAAAGAAGGTGGTTAAGGACCTGTTCGATATCACCGCCGACGACCTTAAGGACTTCGACGCAGTTATCGACGCCTTCGGCGCATGGACGCCCGAAACGCTTCATCTGCACGGTGAATCTTTGAAGCACCTGTGCGATATCTTAAGCGGAACGGACGTTCGCCTTCTCGTCGTGGGCGGCGCGGGCAGCCTGTATGTAACCCCCGAACACACCGTTCAGGTAAAAGATTTGGATAGTTTCCCCGACATATTCAAACCGCTTGCAAACGCGCAGGGCGCGGCGCTTGACGAACTCCGCAAGAGAAATGACGTAAAGTGGACTTTCCTTTCCCCCGCGGGCGACTTTGTTGCCGACGGCGCCCGCACAGGCAAATATATTACGGGCGGCGAGGAATACTTCGTAAACGATAAGGGCGAGAGCCGCATAAGCTATGCAGATTATGCAATCGCCATGATTGACGAGGTTGAAAATGCCGCCCACGTCGGCGAGCGCTTTTCAGTAATAGGGAAATAATTAAATAAGAGAGCGTGTGCGGCGCAATAATTTTGCGCCGCCGCAAAAACAAGGAGTGCGGATATGCAGACTGTTGAAATTTTTAAATTTTTACGCGACGACATTCATACCGTAGTCATGGCCACGGTGGATGACGGCGGCAATGCCGTGACCTGCGCCGTAGATATAATGGACTGTGACGCCGGAGGACTGTATTTTTTAACGGCGCGCGGCAAGAGTCTGTATGCCCGCCTCAAAACCCGCCCACACGTTTCGCTCACGGGGATAAAGGGCGATTCGACGCTTACACGCGTTGCGGTGTCGGTCAGCGGTTGCATAGAAGAGTTAGGGCGCGAAGAGCTCTCAACACTGCTTGACAAAAACAGATACATGTATAAAATATATCCCGACGAGGCTTCGCGCACGGCACTTGCGGCGTTCAGATTGTACCGCGGCAAAGGCGAGATATTCGACCTTTCAAAATTGCCTGTTGTGCGGAATGATTTTGTTTTCGGCGGTCAGCCGGCCGCAGAATACGGATATTCGATAACAAAAGAATGTGTGCTGTGCGGTAAATGCAGGGAGGTCTGTCCGCAGAACTGTATAATATTCGGCGACAGCGGTGCCCGGATAGACGGGGAACACTGCCTGCGCTGCGGCAATTGTAAGGCCGTATGTCCCTGCGGAGCCGTCATTTTAAAGAACTAAAAGTCAGACGGCGCACATAGACTGAAGCAGATTCGTACCATCTGAGGCGTTGGAAAATTTTATGAATTACGGCACTGTACTTGATAAACTCATTGATATCCTGAGTGCGGAGCGCGGCGAAAAAGCGCCCCCGCTTACCGACGGGCAAAAGCCCGGTTATTTCCGCGCGCTGTGCAACGTACGGCCGCCCGAGCCCGTGAGCGATGATTTTTTGCAACTGCAGGATGAATATCTCTCAGCCCGCACTCGCGAGCGGGGAGTGGTTGATGCAGGCAAGTTGAAATACAACGGCAATATTGCGCTCTGGCGGGGAGATATTACCCGTCTCAACGCCGATGCCGTTGTCAATGCATGCAACTGCGCTTTGCTCGGCTGTTTTATCCCGCTTCACGGTTGCATAGATAATGCAATTCATTCGGCCGCCGGCGTGCAGGTGCGGCTGGACTGCAACGGAATGATGAACGGCTCGCTTGAGCCGAACGGCAGGGTGCGCGTCACCAAAGGCTACAATCTGCCGTGCAGATATATTTTCCACACCGTAGGGCCGCAGGTAGATGGAAAGGTCACCGATACAAACAGAGCAGACCTTAAAAACTGCTATCTCTCGTGCCTGAACAAGGCAAAGGAGATGGGGCTAGGCTCGATTGTTTTCTGCTGTATTTCCACGGGCGTATACGGCTACCCGAAGGATGAGGCGTGCGCCCTCGCAGTTTCAACGGTAAAGGACTGGCTTAAAAGCTGCTGCAACAGCCTGAAGGTCGTCTTTAATGTGTTTACAGCGGAGGACGAGGATATTTATGAACATGAACTTGCCTAAGGCGGATGAAATTTACGGAAAACTCAAAAAGTTAGGAAGCTGGCTGAATGGAGCCGAGGCGGTATTGATAGGCGCGGGTGCCGGACTTTCTGCCGCCGCGGGCTTTACCTATTCGGGAGCGAGGTTCGAAAAATATTTTTCCGATTTCGAAAAAAAGTTTGGTTTTCACGATATGTATACGGGCGGATTCTATCCCTTCCCTTCGCGCGAGGAGTTCTGGGCGTTCTGGTCGCGCTATATCTTTGTGAACCGTTACGACCAGCCTGCCGGCGGGGTTTACGACAGCCTTTTGCGGCTTGTGAAGCATAAAAATTATTTTGTCATCACCACAAACGTAGACCATCGCTTTCAGGTAGCGGGGTTCGATAAAGACAGGCTGTTTTATACACAGGGCGACTACGGCCTTTTTCAGTGTTCGGGGCCATGCTGCAATAAAACTTATGATAACGAGGCAGCCGTGCGCGCAATGGTGAGGGAGCAGAGGGATATGAAGATACCCGCGCGGCTCATTCCCCGTTGTCCGGTGTGCGGCAGGGAAATGACATTGAATCTGCGCGCCGACGACAAGTTTGTAGAGGACGAGGGCTGGCATGCGGCGTGCGCCAGGTACAATAAATTTTTAGACCGGAATTCAGGCGGCCGCATTCTCTTTCTCGAGCTCGGAGTAGGCATGAATACGCCTGTGATTATAAAATATCCTTTCTGGCGGATGACGTATAAAAATAAAAATGCGCGCTATGCGTGCATCAATCTCGACATGGCATACGCACCCGAAGAAATAGCCGCGCAATCGGTTTGCATTTCCGCCGATTTAAACGTGCTCTCTTTGCTTGAAGAGCAGAGTTGACCGCGTTAAAATGCCGCGGTAAATCTTCGGCTGCATTACGATTACTCGTTTCGCGGCGCATATTATGCAAAGACGGGCATCCCGCGCAAATATAATAACGTGTAAACAAAAAATATCACCTGTGCGGAATTTCCGCACAGGTGATACATGATTCGCAAACGGCAGGCGGAGAGGGAATAGCCTCATCCTCCCCGCAGACCTTAAATTTATGCAGCTTTGCGGGTGCCCAAATCCCGCACGCTTCCGTGCTGCACTGCGCTGATTTTCTTTGCCGCAACATTGCGGCTTTAAGGCTCTTTTGCTTCCGTCTGCGACAAAATTCCTGTCCCGGTGAGTTGCACGGCGTCGCGCCGTTCATGTTGTTTGCGGAATGCTCCGCAGCTTTAATAAAAAAGTCTTCTAAAGGCGCAGGGTCCGCTAATTTGCATTCAGATGAATTACCGTGCACCGTAATTTTTAAATAATACCTGCTTGTTTTGTGCGTGGAGTTTCATCTGCCCCGCGGCTCTTATATTTTTGTAACCCTCTGCTCGACCGATTTTGCAAACATTTCAGCGGTGGGGGAATGCGCGCCTTCCCGTAAATCGGCAACTCGGGCACAAAAACCTGCACAATTACGTCTGTGCAGGTATTGTTTACAAAGTTATTAAATTTTAATTTCGAGACCCGCTTCCGCTGTTTACGGTGCCATCATATGCACTTGCGGCAAACGCCATACAGGTTAAATCTCTTAGTTTCCGTCCCTCGCATCTTCAAATCGCTCTTCCTTGCGGCTTTAAAGGGGAGTGGAACTATCCTCAATCTTATTTTTAATAAATCAGGCTTCCGCGCCTCAATTTAAATATCGGGCAAATTGTTTTTAACTTTCCGTCTGTCAGAATTTTCGTATCCGGAATTTGAAAGTCCTTTCTTTCAGTCACTCAAAAATTTCTTTGTACGAATATTTTCATCAAGTTGCGGTCGTTTGAATTATTTAAAAATTAGTTCAGGATTGCTCCGCTCATCTTCTGTTCCGTGCGGTCGGCCGGCTTTCAGACCCGATTTTCGAAAACCGATTTAAATCCCTGCGAAATTAAAACCGTGTTTTCAGAATAAGGTCTCCCGGGTAAAACTGTTCATTGGACTACCCTCCTTGATTACGTAGTAGCTTTGCGGAAGTAAAGAATTTTTTTAGTCATGGTTTTTACCTCCTTCTTGCTATTCAATTTATATCAACGGGCGGTACGCGTTGCGCTTCCCGCTCTACGGTATAACATTGACCCCCTTTCGGGGCTACTTGAACTTCATCTTTTACCTCTTCAAAGTTATTGGTCAAAATGTTTAGCGCTAACATTTTTTGTTCGTTTTTATCTTTTTGTACCTTCATTATAGCATTGATTTTGTGTTTGTCAAGGGGTAAATCAAAAATTTTTTAAAATTTTTTTGCGGGTTGTGTGCTGGCGCGCACATGCAGGCATTGCAGCAAATATAATCTTTGTTGTATCGGCTTTTTCTGCAAAAGGCAATTATGTGCGCAATCTTTTGCAAAAACGCGCAGGGAACATAAAAAGACCTTTCGCAGCAACCGCTGAATCCGTGCGTTTTATGTGATAAACTTTCTTGTTTAAGCCTTTGCAATGTCATTTCAGGCGGTAAAAGGCTTGACAAAATTCTCCCCGTGGGTTATATTTACTGAACAAAATAACTTTTGTGCGGCGCCTCTGCCGCGGAGGTTTTATGGATATAAAAAGCGAACGCGAAGGCTCCGTTCTCACAATCTGGCTGGAGGGTGACGTGTGCTCTGAATGTGTGCCGCAGACCGAGGCGTTTTTAAACAGCAGTCTTTCGGGCGTTGAGAAACTCGTCATCGATTTCGGCAATGTCAGGCGTCTCACCAAAGAGGGGGTAATGCTGCTGCTCTCCACAAAAAAGAAGCTTGCGGGAGTGGAGATGTCGCTGATAAATGTCAGTGAGCAACTATATGATATGCTCGACGAGCAGGGTATAACAACCCTGATAGATATAAGCAAGGCGGAATGAACGGCAGGGCCGCCAGCTGATTAAAACTGAATAGAAATGCTATCGGGTGCGGTCAGGCGCCCGATTTTTTTATGTATAATTCAATTTTACCGCAAAGAGTGCGGGCAGGCGTAATTTGCACCTTTTTTGCAAAAAATCAGGTAAATTTAGTGCAGAAATGCAAGTCAAGCCCGAAAAACTGTCAGTTTGGAATAACATTTAGCTGCATAACTAAAAAATTTCACCGTTTGACATATCTTTTTTTCGGTGATAAAATCAAATTGTTTAAAGTTTGCGCCGTCGTTGCGGAGGAGGGAAAAATGACAGAGGACGGAGTAAAGCTCACACCGCTTGCAGGCAGGGTGATAATAAATAAAAGAGAGGCGATAACCGGTTCAGTCTTTCTTGCGATTCTTTTAAGCATATTCATTCTCGTGCTCGTTCAGGCTTTCAACGTGTTTCTTTTCCGCAGCATACCCGCGTTGTTCTGGCCGCTCACAGCTGTGCTTGTCGTGCTTGACGCAGTTATGTGCGCGCTGATATTCCGCCGCGCCCTCTCCGACGCCGGCACAAGCGCCTCCGCCGCACCGTATACCGTTGCATACCGGCACGACGGTTTCTTCGTGCTCTGCCACAAGAGCGGAGAGCGCGAGTATATTCCCGCCGATAAAATTGTCGGGGTAAAATCTTCGCGTGCAAAACTGGCGTTTGTGTTGAACGGCTGGGCTTACTCGGGCAATCTCAACTACGGGAAGGTGATATTTTTTATTTCCGACGGCAAAAATATTGTAAAAAAGTCGGTAAAATATGTGGTAAACTGCGCGCAGGCCGCACGTTTTATCGAATATACTATACTTTCAAAGGGGGCGGTGGCGCATTTCGACGACGAGGAGCAGACTGCGCGCGCCGTTTAAACCCCGCCCGGATTTTTGGCGCAGGGTGGTTGCGCCGAGTTTGCACCGCATTTGCAGCGCTGTAAAATTTTGCTTATTTTTAAAAATTTTTTGTCTTATTCGTTTGACAAATTTCTGCACTTTTGTTAATATCTAATTACAATTAAATCCCGTGGGGGAGTAGTAAGCTCGCTTATTCAGGCGAGTGGCAGTCAACCAACATCGTGGCTTCAAGCCTGGCCTGCCTTAAATTATCAGACTCACGTATAACCTTCTGGCTATACGGAGTCCTTTTCGAACCGTAAGCTTAAAGGTAGCTTACGGGTATTTTTTTGTATATCGGTGCCGCTTTTGCGGCATACAAAAAACGGAGGGCTTTAATGAAAGAGTACATGCAGTCATCGCGCGACGTGCTCGCCGAAAAGGGCGTGGACCCGAGCAAGGGCCTTACTGCCGCTGAAGTGGAAGAGAGCAGGCGCGCAAACGGCGAAAACCAGTTCACGCGCGAAAAACCCAAGTCCATTCTTCGCCGTATCTGGGAAGCAATCTGCGAACCGATGCTCATTATCCTGCTTGTAGCGCTCGCCATTACCATTGCCGTGCAAATCGTAAACGTGGTCATGGGCGGCGAATTCGACTGGATTGAATGTGTGGGCATCGTCGTAGCGATAGTTATTTCCGTCGCTATATCGGTGGTGATGGAACACAGGAGCGCCAAGGCGTTCGAAGCGCTTGCGCGTATGGGCGAGGATACGCTCGTCAAAGTCATACGCGACGGCGACGTGAAGATGATACCGCAGAAAGAGGTGGTAGTCGGCGATATTCTCTGCGTGGAGACGGGCGCAAAACTTCCCGCCGACGGCAGACTTATAGAGAGCACTCAGCTCATGTCCGACGAGAGCGCTTTAACCGGTGAGAGCATGGCGGTGCATAAGGACGCGTCCTTTGTTTGCGCGGCTGAAAATACTCCCGTTGCCGAAAGGCACAATATGCTCTATTCGGGTTGCTTTATAACGGGCGGCTCTGGCAAGGCGGTCATAACGGGCGTTGGCGACAATACCGAATTCGGCAAAATTGCACGCGAGCTCACAAATCAGGATAAGTCGAGCACGCCTCTTCAGGAAAAGCTTGCAAAACTCGGCAAATTAATAACTCTCATCGGCGCCATCGCCGCCGCTCTTATATTTATAATTCAGATAATAGAGCTTGCCGTAGCCGGATTCCCCGCCGACGGCGCAGAAATATTCCGCGAAATTTCCGCCGCGTTTATCGACAGTATAGTTCTTATTGTCGCCGCAGTTCCCGAGGGCCTGCCCACGATAGTGGCTGTAACGCTTGCGATAAACATTATCAAAATGTCAAAGCAGAACGCGCTCGTCAAAAAACTTGTCGCGTGTGAAACTGTCGGCTGCATCAACGTAATCTGTTCGGATAAAACGGGAACTTTAACGGAGAACAGGATGACCGTGACCGATGTGCAGCTCGGCAATACCCGCCTCGCTCCTTCGGAAATTCCCGCAGATACCTCTATGATGCGCAACTTCTGCGTCAATTCCACCGCAGATGTGCACTTCAACGGCGACAGAACGGAATTTATAGGCAACCCTACAGAGTGCGCAATGCTCGTTGCCGCGCACAAGTCGGGCGTGGAATATCAGTCGGTGCGCAGCGGCTACAGGCAGGTGCACCGCTACCCCTTCTCCTCCGAGACCAAGAACATGACAACGGTAGTGGAGGAAATGGGAGAAGTCATAGCTTACACAAAGGGCAGCCCCGAAAAAATAATTGCCATGTGCAATATGGCTCCCGAAGATAAAAAGGCCGCCGAGGACGCGATAGCTTCCTATCAGGCGCAGGCGGGCAGGGTAATCGGCTTTGCTCACCGCACCTTGGAGCGCGAATACGACTTCGGCGAGGAACGCGCTCTCGTAGAGAGCAACATGATTTTCGACGGCTTCGTCGTAATAAGCGACCCGCTCCGAGCCGACGTGTTTGCCGCGGTAGAGCGCTGCCGCCATGCGGGTATAGACATAAAGATGCTCACGGGCGACAATATCATTACCGCCAAGGCGATAGCTACCCAGCTCGGAATTCTGGACGACGAGCATATAGCCGTCGAGGCCAAGGACGTGGAGAACCTCTCCGATGAGGAGTTCTCCGAGATAATCAAAAAGATTCGCGTAATAGCGCGTTCCACGCCCGTAATAAAGATGCGCGTGGTAAAGGCGCTCAAAGCGCAGGGTAACGTCGTTGCGGTAACGGGCGACGGCATAAACGACGCACCGGCAATCAAGAACGCCGACGTAGGCGTTGCAATGGGCATAACCGGCACCGAAGTTTCGAAAGAGGCGAGCGACATCGTGCTTTTAGACGATTCGTTCTCCACGATTGTAAAGGCCGTGCAGTGGGGCAGGGGAATTTATGAAAATTTCCAGCGCTTCATTCAGTTCCAGCTCACGGTAAACCTTTCGTCCGTGCTCATAGTATTTATCTGCGTTGTGCTCAACATAGGCAACCCCTTCACAGCAATACAGATGCTGTGGATAAACCTCATCATGGACGGCCCTCCCGCGGTGACGCTCGGACTCGAACCCATGCGCAACGGTCTTATGGACCGCAGCCCCACGCCGAGGAATTCGAGCATTGTTTCGAAGGATATGCTCTCACGCATTATTGTCAACGGCCTGTTCATGACACTGGTTGTGATTTTGCAGGTTGAGTTCAACTTCCTTGCCATAGCGGCGGGACATGAGGAAACTGCGGTATTCACGTTGTTTGTTCTCTTCCAGCTGTTCAACGCCTTCAACGCGCGCGAGCTGGGCAATGCAAGCATCTTCAAAAATTTCCTCAAGAACCATATCATGCTCGCCGTGTTTGCAGGTACCTTCGTTCTGCAGATAATAATCACTCAGTTCGGCGGCACGGTGTTCGACACCAACGGCCTGAATATTATCGACTGGCTCAAAGTGTTCGCAATGTCGCTTTCGATAATCGCCGTATCCGAGATTGTAAAGCTCGTGCGTACCGTTGCAGGCAAGATACGTTCAAAGCGCAGAGCGGCGTAACATTATGCGTTGTAAAATATAACATACTCCCCGCGGTTTCCGCGGGGAATTTTTTACGGGCATAAATCGGCAAAAATTTGCAGCATGTATGTTTGATGTTTCAAAATAAAGGTAAAGTTTAATTATCTCTGTTGACACTTTGGCTCCGCGGCGTTATAATCAAATGGAAGATTTAAACAAGGAGGCGGCGTTTATGCTTGCAACCGGCCGTAAGGCGCCCGATTTTACTCTTTCCGATGCAGAGGGAAAAACGTATTCGCTTGCAGATTTTGCCGGCAAAATTTTAGTTTTATATTTTTATCCCAAGGATAATACCCCCGGTTGCACCCGTCAGGCGTGCGCTTTCGGGGCACTGTACGGGCAGTTCAGGGCGCTCGGCGCCGAAGTTGTCGGCATAAGCAAAGATTCGCCCGCCTCGCACGCAAAGTTTGCCGAAAAGCATTCCCTGCCGTTTATTCTGCTCTCAGACACCGATAAGTCGGTACACGAAGCATATGAGGCAATCGGAGAAAAGAAGCTCTACGGCAAGGTCACGGTGGGCACGATACGCACGACCTATGTCGTAGACGGAGACGGCAATATCATCTATGCCAAGGCGGGAGTTTCGCCCGATAGCAACCCCGCGGAGGTTCTCGAATTTTTAAAAAATCGTTAAACTTAATATTTACTTCGAATTACTTTGTTGTTCTGCGGCAACTTTCGGTCATTTACCTCTAAGTAAACTCCCTCAAGTTTTCCTCGAACGCCTTGTACTGCTCGCAACTATTAAGTTTATAATTGCCGGCCATTGATTGCCTGCAATATTGGCAATTGCTACGGCAATATGCCCCGATTAACTATATTTTTTAAGGTGGAAAATAATGACTAAAAAAATTAAAATCGCCTATATAGGCGGCGGCAGCAAGATGTGGGCAAGAGTATTCATGTCGGACCTTGCCATAGCCGAAGGGCTGGGCGGCGAAATCGCCCTTTACGATATCGATATCCCTGCGGCGGAGCGTAACGCGGCAATCGGAGGCTACATAAATGCCGACCCTGCCACAAAATCCAAGTTTGACTACAGGGTTTATAAAAATATAGAAGGCGCGCTCGAAGGCGCCGACTTTGTGGTTATATCCATTCTTCCCGGCACATTTAAGGAGATGAGGAGCGACGTGCACGCGCCCGAAAAGTACGGAATCTGGCAGTCTGTCGGCGACACGGCGGGCCCCGGCGGCGCGCTCCGCGCCATGCGCACCGTGCCCCTTTACGAGGGCTTTGCGCGCAAAATTAAGGAGATATGCCCCGACGCGTGGGTTATAAACTTTACAAATCCCATGAGCATATGCGTTAAAACGCTGTACGACGTATTCCCCGGAATAAAGGCCTTTGGTTGCTGCCACGAGGTTTTCCACGCTCAGGAATTGCTGTGCTGTGCGCTTAAGGAGCTTAAGGGGCTCAACGTCGAGCGCAATGAAATATATACCGACGCCTGCGGCGTAAACCACTTCACGTGGATAACCGAGGCACGGTATAAAGATATCGACCTCCTTGCGCTTCTTCCCGAATTTGAAGAGCGGTTTTATGAGGAGGGGTACTGCGAGCAGATAGGCCACGGCAGGTTCGACTTTTTGACCGACCCTTTCTGTTACGGCAACAAACTCAAACTCGACCTTTTCAACAAATACGGCGCCCTTGCCGCCGCGGGCGACAGGCACCTTGCGGAGTTCATGCCTTCGGGCTGGTACTTAAAGGACCCTCAAACGGTGAAAAGCTGGCTGTTTAATCTCACCACCGTAGACTACCGCGAGGTCCAGCAGGCCGAACGAATAGCAGAAACGATAGAGATGGCGGAGGGCAGAAAGAAGTTCCCCGTCGTGAAGTCGCAGGAAGAGGCCGTCGAGCTGATGAAGGCAATAATGGGCTTCGAAACAGTTGTGTCCAACGTAAATATGCCAAACTCCGGCCAGATGCCGCAGATGCCTCTCGGCTCCATTGTCGAAACCAACTGTGTGTTCTCCAACGGTCAGGTGAAACCCGTCGTATCAAACCCTCTGCCCAAGGCGGTGTGCAACCTCGTTTACCGCGCCTGCGTAAACATCGACGTGTGCTACGAGGGTATAAAGGAGCGCGATTTAAACAAGATTTATCTCTCGTTTGCAAATCAGGCGCTGTGCGACAAGCTTTCGATGGACGAAAGCCGCGCGCTCTTCAAAGAGATGTGTTTGAACACGCGCGAATACCTCGATGAATTTTTTGATTTGTCAAAATTGTAATCAATATTAAATATGGCGCGGCTGGCAAAATTAATTTTGCCAGCCGCGCCTTTCTGTTTCAGATTTTCGCTGCAAATATTGAATATGTACCGTTTAATTTTAATATTGCCCCGTACATATGCCTTAAATAACATAAGTAAACAAAAATATCGGCGCCCCGCAAATTTATTTGCGGGGCGCCTTATGGAGGAGAATAAAAGAACTATGAGTATACAAAAGGCTGTGCAACAGGTTGTGCACCTGCCGCTTAAAATTTTACGGACCAATAATTCGGAGCTTCTCCCGTGGCAAACATTATAATAAGAGTGGCGATAAAGTCCAGAACTATTGCAACGCCGAGCGTACAGTCGATAATGGTTGCCGCCTTCGTGCCCATCTTTGAGATGAGATTCATCATCGGCTTAAATGCAAACGCCATCAACAGGTATACGCCTCCGCCGTATAAAAGCGTGGTTATAATGCTTGTATAGCGCGTGATGTGCGTGGGGATATTACTGTAGTCCCAGAGTATGACTCCGGCAAATTTTTCATAAATCATTCCTACGGCTATTTCGCCGACCATTATAAAGAAGAAAATTACGGCGAAATATATTAAGTGCGACAGCACCCGCCTGCCCCGCGTCATGCTTTTGAATATGCGTATGTTGAAAAATCTGAGTTCATCGGGCGTCCCCATGAGCACATATACGGCAAGCAACGCTATTCCGTACGCAAACAGGAACGGCAATATCTGGTGACGGCAATCAAATATGTGCTGGACTGCCATCCGGCCTATGTTCTCTGCGCAAAAGCCGAAAAATGCAAAAACTATCATTCCGACGAAGAAATAACGTATGTCGTAGCCGAAAATGGTTGCGGCCTTTTTTTTACGTTTATTTGCGCGCGCCTTTTTGCTGTCCGGCCGGCTTTCCGCCGCTACGTTTTCGCCCTGAATAATGCAAGCGTCTTCCATACTGCCCTCCTTTATTGCATTCTGCAACTTAAATGTATAGCATTTTTATAAATTAACTGTAAATCATTTATAAATCTAACATAAACATTCAAAAAAACCGCGCATATTTTGCTGTAAAATATATCCATGTCCCCCTATGCGCCTTTTTGTGCAGTTATATTATCGCCATGCAATTAAAATTTAATTTGTAAAATGTAAAACTATTGTAAATTGCGGCGGGGCACTTTTGCGGCTGTAACTTGCGCCGTCGTCGGGCAAAAAGCGCCGTTGACAACTGCGTGCGGCGGGTATATAATACTGTATATTATTTCTATTCTTTATTTGTGCGCACATATGTGCGCCATAGGGCGCAAGATGAAAAAGTTTGTTATAGCCCTTGACCAGGGAACCACGAGCACGCGCGCCGTTCTGTTCAACAGGTGCGGCAAAATAGTTTCTTCCTACGGAAGGGAAATAGAGCAGTTCTATCCCGAACCGGGTTTTGTCGAGCACGACCCGGAGGAGCTCTTTTTCTCCTCGCTGCGCGCCGTTCAGCGCGCCATGGAGCTTGCGGGAGCTTCGGCCGCCGATATTGCCGCGCTCGGAATCACCAATCAGCGCGAAACTGTCGTGGTATGGGAAAAAACTACGGGCCGCCCGATATGCAATGCAATAGTGTGGCAGTGCCGCCGTACGGCGAAGAGGGTGGATGAGCTGAATAAGTGCGGATTAGCCGATAAAATACGAAAAAAGACAGGACTTATCCCCGACCCGTACTTTTCGGCCACAAAACTGGAGTGGATACTTTGCAACATTCCCCGTGCGCGCGAGCGGGCGGAGCGCGGCGAGCTTTTATTCGGTACCGTCGACACATGGCTCGTATGGCGGCTAACGGGCGGAAGAGTTTTCGCTACCGATTATACAAACGCTTCGCGCACGATGCTGTTCAATATACACACGCTTGAATGGGACGACGAGTTG
The DNA here is from genome assembly GCA_944368155.1 of uncultured Clostridia bacterium. Classification (GTDB taxonomy): domain Bacteria; phylum Bacillota; class Clostridia; order Christensenellales; family Borkfalkiaceae; genus Coproplasma. The sequence goes on along the minus strand of CALVWW010000002.1, from coordinate 232,279 downwards.
CTTGCGCTCTTCGGCGTGCCGCGGTGCATGCTGCCCGAAGTTCTGCCCTGCGGCGGCGATTTCGGCGTGACGGACGACAGCTTTTTCGGCGGCGGCATACCTGTTTGCGGTGTGGCGGGCGACCAGCAGGCCGCGCTTTTCGGGCACCTGTGCGTAGAGGAAGGCGACGCCAAAAATACTTACGGTACAGGCTGTTTCCTTTTAATGAATGCCGGCAGAAAAGCATGTGCGGAGAGCGGGCTTTTAACTACGCTCGCCGCTTGCGTCGGCGGAAGGCCGCAGTACGCGCTTGAAGGTTCGGTATTCATAGGCGGCGCAGCCGTGCAGTGGCTGCGTGACGGACTGGGCATAATCTCTTCCGCCGCGGAGACCGAGGAGCTTGCGCTCAGGGTAAAGGACAGTGCCGGGATGTATTTCGTTCCCGCCTTCAACGGCCTCGGCGCGCCCTATTGGGACGGTTCCGCCTGCGGAATTTTAAGCGGCATTACCCGCGGAGCAAAGAGGGAGCACATAGTACGCGCCGTGCTGGAGGGCATGGCGTACCGCGTGAACGACGTCCTGCGAGCGATGGAGACGGCCTCGGGCGTGAGTTTATCCCGCCTTGCCGTAGACGGCGGTGCAAGCGCAAATAATTTTTTAATGGGTTTTCAGGCGGATATTTCTGATTGCGAGGTGGTGCGCCCGGCAATAACCGAGGTCACGTCGCTTGGTGCGGCATATATTGCGGGGCTTGCCTCGGGGTTTTGGAAAAATATAGACGAGGTACGCGGAAATGTGCGCGTAGACAGAATTTTTCAACCTGAGATGTCTGCTGAGGAACGCGGTAAATTGCTCGGCGGCTGGCGCTGTGCGGTAAATAAATCCCGCATGAATTAAAAAATAAAAATTAATTTAAAATTAATTAAAAAAATTAATTAAATTAAAATTTATGAAAAATAAAAAATTAAAATTAAATTTTGAGCTCGTGCCCGACAGTTGCTGGTATTCGAACCTGCGCAGCATTCTTCCCGAGGGGCAATGGAATGCTTTGCGCAAAAAGGCATATGCGCGGGCAGAGGGAAAGTGCATGATATGCGGCGCCATGCCGCACAGGCTGGAGGCGCACGAGCAGTGGGAGTACGACGAGAAAAACGCCGTTCAGCGGCTGAAAAATATAATTGCCGTCTGCCCAGCCTGCCATGCGGTCATTCATATCGGACGCACGCAGCTAAAGGGCGATATCCGCGCCGCCGAGGAACATTTCATGAAGGTGAATGGCTGCAGCTATTCCGAATACCGCGCAGCTTTAGGCGAGGCCAACGCGGCGCATATCCGCCGCAATAAAGTCCCCGAATGGAAGCTGGATATTTCAAAATTGATTGAATTAATTTGATTTCTATGGGCTGATTGCTACGTTGCTCGCGGCATATATGCCGCTCTTTTTGTAATGACCGCTATTCCGTCTGCAGGAGCGCCGTAAGCTCGCGCGGCTGCGGCATAACTTTCCGGCGCCCCGTTCAGAAATTTGAACGGGGCGCCGGAAAGTTATGCTGATATAAAATAACAAAAGCGCGGAGGGGTGTTTGCCTGTGTTTTGTAAAAAGTTTTCAACATTGCGCATGCTTTTATTAACATAGCGGGGGAAAAGCCTCGGTTTTGCGCCTGAAACGGCGTTTTTTGTGCATTATGTACATTGTTATAAAAAAACATACAACATATTGTGCTGCCCGGCTTGACAGCGCACTATATCTGTTATATACTAGCCTATGCCGCCTGCAAAACGGAGTCGGGAGCGGCGTTGCCCGGGTTTTGCGTGTTTTGCATTATTTTGTAAAGCAATGCGCTTTAAGCGCGGGCGGTTTATGACGAAAAATTTGTCATTAAAATTTTTTATACAAGATATTGTGTGTTTGGTATTGACAAAGCACAATATATGTGCTACACTGTAAGTGTTCGCCGAAGATAAGGGGAAATACTTTTCATTTTTCGGGCGGATTCCCGGTTGCGTTGATTAAGAATTTAAAGCAAAGTTTTGTACGGGCGCGTTTTTTTGCGCCGCCTTAAGGAGGAGATTTTATGAAAGTTATCAAAAGGGACGGTTCGACATGCGATTTCGACGGCAATAAAATAGCCGTGGCCATTCAGAAGGCCAACCAGTCTGTAGATTTTGAGGACAGGATAACCGACGAGCAGATTACTAAAATAGTTGACGATATATCTTCCCGTCACAGGGCACGCCTTCTCGTGGAAGACATTCAGGATATGGTAGAGGAAAAACTTATGGAGCTGCAGAAATATCAGCTCATGAAGTCGTATATTCTCTACCGCTATGAGCGCGCTCTCGTGAGAAAGGCAAACACCACAGACGAGAGCATACTTTCGCTCATACGCAACGCCAACAAGGACGTAATGGAGGAGAATTCCAACAAAAACGCCCGCACGGCGTCTACCCAGCGCGACCTCATAGCAGGCGAAGTTTCAAAGGACCTGACCCGCAGGATACTTCTGCCCGAATATATATCCAAAGCTCACGACGAGGGCGCCATTCACTTCCACGACGCCGACTATTTCCTTCAGCCGATATTCAACTGCTGTCTTATAAATATACAGGATATGCTCGATAACGGCACAGTTATGAACGGCAAGATGATAGAGAGTCCCAAGTCTTTCCAGGTCGCCTGCACTGTAGTCACGCAGATAATCGCCTCCGTTGCCTCCTCGCAGTACGGCGGCCAGTCTGTAAACATGGCGCACCTCGGCAAGTATCTCCGCCGCACCAAGGAAAAATATATGAAACAGTGCGACGAGCAGTTCGGCGACGAGGTTAGCAAGGAAGAGAAGGAAAAGATTGTCTCCATGCGCCTTAAAGACGAGCTCAAGGCCGGCGTGCAGACAATACAGTATCAGATAAACACATTGATGACGACAAACGGCCAGTCGCCGTTCGTGACGCTGTTCCTCTATTTAAAGCCCGACGACCCCTATATCGAGGAGAACGCCATGATTATAGAGGAAATACTCCGCCAGCGCTATCAGGGCATAAAGAACGAAGTGGGAGTATATGTGACTCCCGCGTTCCCCAAGCTTGTATATGTGCTCGATGAAAACAACTGCCTTAAGGGCGGCAAGTACGACTATCTTACCAAGCTTGCAGTGAAGTGCTCCTCAAAGCGCCTCTATCCCGACTATATTTCGGCGAAAAAGATGCGCGAAAATTACGAGGGCAACGTATTCTCGCCCATGGGCTGCCGTTCGTTCCTCTCCCCGTGGAAGGACGAGAACGGCAACTATAAGTTCGAAGGCCGCTTCAATCAGGGCGTTGTTTCTATAAATCTGCCTCAGATAGGCATACTTGCCCGCGGCGATGAAGAAAAATTCTGGAATCTTATGGAGGAGAGGCTGCAGCTCTGCTTCGATGCACTCATGGTGCGCCATAACGCGCTCATGGGCGTATCTTCAGATGTATCGCCCATTCATTGGCAGTACGGCGCCATAGCCCGCCTCGACAAGGGTGAGAAGATAGACAAGTACCTGTTCGGCGGTTATTCTTCGATATCCCTCGGATATATAGGCCTCTATGAGGTGACCAAGCTGATGACGGGCGAATCGCACACCACCGAAAAGGGACAGGCGTTTGCGCTCAAAGTCATGCAGTGCCTGCGCGACCACTGCGATAAGTGGAAGGAAGAGACCAACATAGGTTTTGCACTCTACGGTACCCCTGCAGAGTCGCTGTGCTATCGCTTCGCCCGCATCGATAAGGAGCGCTTCGGCACTATCAAGGACGTGACCGACAAGGGTTACTATACGAACTCATATCATGTAGACGTGCGCGAACATATAGATGCTTTCCATAAGTTTGAGTTCGAGAGCCAGTTCCAGAAGATATCTTCGGGCGGCGCAATCTCATATGTTGAAATACCCAACATGCGCCAGAATCTCACCGCGATGGAGGATGTCGTAAAGTTTATATACGACAATATCCAGTATGCGGAATTCAACACCAAGTCCGACTATTGCCATGTGTGCGGTTTTGACGGCGAAATAATCATCAACGACGACAACGAGTGGGAATGCCCCATATGCCATAACAAGGACCAGCGCAAGATGAACGTAACGCGCAGAACGTGCGGATATCTCGGCGAGAATTTCTGGAATGTGGGCAAGACGAAAGAAATAAAAGCACGCGTTCTGCATTTATAATTACTCCGCCTGCCCTCGTATATGCGTCGCATTACATTGTCGCTGTTACGGTTCCGCTCAGTCACTTACGCTTAAGTAAGCTCCTTCGCGGCGTTCCGCCGGCTCCGCGTACTGCTCGCATCTCCGAGGTCACTATGAGAGTTTTATAAGGTAAAAAATAGTTTTTAACGCGCGGCGCGCATATGCAAAAAGTGATATGCGCGCCGCGTTTGTAATTCAGCAATAAATTTTGCATAAACAGGGTGCTATTATGAACTATGCAAATATTAAATATTACGATATAGCCAACGGGCCGGGTGTGCGTGTTTCGCTGTATGTAAGCGGCTGCCGCAATCACTGCAAAAACTGTTTCAACCCTGAAACATGGGATTTTGCATATGGACAGCCCTTCACGCCCGAGGTCGAGGATAAAATTTTAAAGGGGCTGGAGCCCTCGTATATCAAGGGCTTTTCTCTTTTGGGCGGCGACCCGTTCGAGCCTGAAAATCAGCTCGCGCTTGTTGATTTTATGGAGCGGATAAAAAAAATCTTTCCCGAAAAATCGGTGTGGGCATGGACGGGTTACGACTTTGAGGCCGACCTGCTGACAGGCAAAAAGGGTGACCCTGATGTGACTATGCGGCTTTTGCGTTGTATCGACGTGCTTGTCGACGGGAGATTTGTCGAGGCGCTTAAAAACCCTGAACTTTTATTCCGCGGCTCATCCAATCAGCGCATTATACTTGTCCGCCAGTCGCTCGAACGGGATGAACTGGTCCGGATGATGGCCGAAACCGACAGGCTCTATGTGCGCGCGTTTACTCCGCATGACGGCGACGGACTGTTTGAAATTCTCGGCGACGGGCAGACTATGCAATATGTCGAACCGCCGTTCAGCCGCGAAAAAACGGCGGAATTTTTGCGCGGCAACTGCGTCGGCAACGACAACGTCTTCGCCGTAGAACTGAAAGATTGCGAAAAACTTATAGGATATATTCTGTTGAAGCCGCTTGGCGAGCGCCGGTTCGAGGCGGGCTGGATATTCCACAGAGATTATCACGGTTTGGGTTACGCGTACGAAGCGGTAAACGCCGTGTTCGACCACGCCCTGACAGAGCTTGGAGCCTATAAGTTCACCGCCGCGGTAGACGAGCGCAATGCTCCGTCGCTGGCGCTCGCAAAGGGACTGGGCATGAAGTACGTGCGCTCGGAAAAGGAGGGCGCAAATACATTGCTGGTATATGAAAAGACCAAAGGAAATAAATAGCCGCGGCAAAATGTGCCGTCCGTGCTGTTTGCGCAGAGGATAATTTATGAAAGTAAAAATACAAAAGCTCGACAAAAATGCAAAAATTCCCGTGTACGGAAGCGAGTATGCAGCCGGCGCAGATTTATATGCCTGCCTCGGTGAAGAAGTAAAAATTCCCGCGGGGGAAACGGTTATAATTCCCACGGGAATTGCCCTGGAGCTGCCCGTAGGTTTCGCCGGCCTGATATATGCTCGCAGCGGCCTTGCCACAAAGCAGGGGCTTGCGCCCGCAAATAAAGTGGGCGTCGTTGATTGCGACTACCGCGGCGAGGTAAAAGTCGCGCTATTCAATCATTCAAAGGAGGAGCGCACTGTCGCCCCGGGCGACAGAATTGCCCAGCTCGTCATAACGCCCTATATCACCGCCGTGTTCGAAGAGCGTGCCGAACTCTCCGAAACGGTGCGCGGCGCGGGCGGCTTCGGCTCTACGGGCAAAAATTAAATGTTGTTTTATGAGTAAAAATATTAAACAGTGCGGCTGCTTTTAAAAGCAACCGCACTGTTTAATATTTTGATAAATCATACTATTAAGTACAATAGAGGTAAAGTAAGGTTTTACAAATTTATTACAGACTTATTACATTTGTGATACTTTATATTGTTTACATTGATTATTTTAAAATGTATAATAAAAATAATAATTCAATTGGGGGTATTTTATGACAATAAAAAGAAAAATTATTGCTATAGTTAGTTTATTGGTTGCAATTATTGTAATGGCTTCAATTATTTTCACTAATGTATTAAGTGTAAATGCAAGCAGAGAATATGCGGCCTTAAAGGGGTTCAATATTGAAGGGTTTAATTACTCAACAGATAAGTCTGTAAATAATAAGGTAATAAAAAATGGCGGTACAACTTTAGGCAATATGTCTTTGTGGGTAGGTAAATATAATTTATATGCTGCAGATAATCAGACGTATACTGCCTTATTTATTGAGGCAAGAATTTGTGCTTCACACAGCAAAGCAAAAAATAATCAGATGGTAATCGACATATATCATCTTGATGGTAAAGATTCTGAGCTTGTTACTTATTCTCCTACAGAATCATATGGTGGCTCTTCTACTGTGTCTGAAACAATTGAAATAGGTATAAATGGTGAAAATATTTTTGCTGGATATAGCTTTGATGTAGGAAGAACTTATCCAAATATTGATATGCTCTGTTATACATATAATAATGTTGAAGATACAACAACTGATATGCAACGTACAGGTGTGCAATATGTATTAAATTGGTATTCCCCTTCTTCAGCGGGCATTGTTTCTCCATATCATGGTGAAATTATAAGAAAAATAGCTGTCATCTTTAAAGTGGATTTTAATTCTAATCCAAACTATGACTCCGATTCTGACACATTCATGGTTGATTTTACCAGCAGTCTTTATTATGGAGAGGAAACTTATCCAGAGAATATTAAATTTTACTGTGGTAGCAAAATTACTGGACAATAATTAGGTATAAAATATGCTTAAAGCGACAGATATAAGTAAAACATACATAACAAAACGCGGCGAGGTCACGGCGCTTGCGCCCTGCTCGATTGAATTCGGCGAATGCGGGCTTGTGCTCGTCTGCGGCGAGAGTGGCTGCGGAAAGACCACCATTTTAAGCATACTTGCCGGCACCGATACACCCTCTTCGGGAGAGGTGGAGTGCTCGTACGGCAAAAATTACGCTTCGTTTGTCTTTCAGGGCGGCAGGCTTTCAGACAGCCTCACCGTGGAGGAGAATTTTGAACTCGTAAACAGAATGTTTCCCGGAAAGTGCAGCGATTTTCGCGTGCAGGCGGAACAGTTCGGCCTTGCCGGCCTTTTAAAGCGTAAACCTTCGGAACTCTCCTTCGGCGAGGTGCAGCGCGCCGCAATTTTGCGCGCCGCCATGGCCAACCGCCCCGTGCTGTTCGCCGACGAGCCGACGGCAAATCTCGACGAAGAGAACTGCCGTATGGCGGCGGGGCTTTTAAAGGAAATTTCGCATGAAAGGCTGGTTATCGTCTCCACGCACGATCGCGGATATTTTGAGGATATTGCCGACCGTATAATATTTTTAAAGCGCGGTGCCGTAGTTTCCGATATTCAAAAGGACGAATATAAAAGAGGCGCGCAGGCCGCTGAACAACAGTCAAATGCGGCGCCGCCCGTGGTAAAAGCGGACGGCGCCGCGCTGAGCGGCTCAATAAACAATTGTGCGCCACGCTTCGCCGCAAAAACGGCCTTTTGGCTGGCGGGCAAAACGCTCCGCCGCACTGCGGTGGCTGTGGCGCTTACGATGGTGTTTCTCGTCGTGTGTATATTTTCGCTCGCCACTTGTTCGAATATCTTCTTCTCGGACGATATACGGGCAAGCAGCTCGGCGGTCAGGGCCGACGGTTCCTTAAGTTTAGATTTGAAGAAGGACTTCGTCGACTACGGCGACTACTACCTCAACTCCACGGTGAACGGCGGCGATACTTCGCCAATAACCGACGGGCAGATAGAAGAGTTCGGCGAAAAATACGGCGCCGTTCCGTTCGTTGATATAAGCGGCGGCATGCTCAGCGTGCCCGCCGATTCGTTGAGCGGAGATATAACGGTGAGGCGCGTATATGTGTCCGATACCTGCTTTTTTCCCGTTTTATACGGCTCTGCCGATTTAAGCGGCGGCATTGCGATAAGCTCCGTGTCCGCCGAGGCGCACAAAGACGGCTTCGGCGTGGATAACATTGCCGATATGATAGGCATGCAGGCGGGCGGCTTTACCATATCCTGCATATATTCCGCCGCGAGCGAGGCATACGAGGCCAACATGCTGTCCGGCTTAGAGTCGCGCGGCGACTTCGAGAACAGGGTGATAATGCCCGAGTCCGCGTTCCTGCAGTTCATTTCGGCCGAATACGGGCAACTTTGCACCACGCGCCTGAGGACGCCGGGAGTAAACGGCGGCTACGGCGAGCTCCGCCTGGGCGCATATTCGCTGGTTAAAGATAATTCAATGTACTTCGCGCCCGTATACGGCGAAAACGGACCGCAGGCGGGCGAAATGTACGTTTCGGAGAGGTACGCCTCGCAGAACGGCGGAACAGATGCCGTGCTCGGTACCCAAATTACTTATACTTTTATTGCGCCCGACGGCAGTTTCGTGCCGTACACATTCACGGTGACGGGCGTGTTCGATACCATGTATATGAATTATTGCGTGCTCTCCGACGGGGACGCGCTCGACCTCATAATGAAATTCGGCGAGTGGCGGATGAACGGAAGAAGCGGCATATGTCTGCCCGAATACAGCGAAAGCGACGTGCGTGAACTGAAAGAGGCGGGCTTTTCGGAGAGCTCCTACCTCACCGAAAACATTTCCGAAGCGCTCGGGTGGTTCGACAGTATAGCCGATATCCTCTTTATAGTGTGCGCGGTATCGGCGGTGTGCGCTCTTGCGGCGCTCGCCTTCTACGCCGCTTACTCCTTTGCAAAGTGCGGGCGCGAGGTTGGTATTCTGCGTTCGTTCGGGCTTTCGGCTGTGCGTGCTTCGGCGGTATTTTTCTGCCAGCTGTGCATGGCGGTGGCGGCGTCCCTCGTTGCCGGGGCGGTTGTGTCCGTCGCGGCTATACCTGCATGGAACGCGGCGGCATTCTCGGTGGCGGGCGCCATGACGGTGTATTTTGCCCCTGTCTGTCTCGCTGTGGCGGTCGGCGCTGCGGCTCTTGCGTTTGGTTTCGGTGCGCTGTTTGTATATCTGAGTGCCGTAAAAAAGAGTGCGGCCCGCTTTCTCAGGGAAGGTTGATAATATAGTTGACTTACATTCGCGCCGCCGCTCGGGCAAAAAGCCCGAGCGGCGGCGCACCTGTTTTTTCTTGTTTTTGAAGAAATTTTTGTGCCTTTTTCTCATTCAAATTAACAAATTATGTTACTCTTTTTCGATATACTTGACAAATCTGCCGCCTGAATAGTAAACTATATAAGTAATTAATTACTTATTCGGGCGGCGGGCGCAAAGTTTATTGCTGCGTCGGCGCTGCGGGGAGTTTTGATATGGAATATTATGTAGGTATAGATATAGGCGGCATGACGGTAAAGGGAATCGTGCTCGACAGCGACGGCAACGCCCTATGCGAGGACGCCGTAGTCACAGGCTCGGAGCGCGGCGGCGCCGCCATGTGCGATTCGATTGCCGAACTTGCGCTCTCAATGATTGCCAGGTGCGGCGCAAGCAGGGACGATGTGCATATAGGAGTCGGTTGCCCCGGAGTTATAGACAGTTCCCGCGGCGTGCTCGTTTTCTCGGGCAATCTTAACTTGCGCAATTTTCCCCTCGCGGAGGAGCTTGAAAAGCGCATAGGTGTGAGCGTAAAGGTGACAAACGACGCCAATGCCGCCGCTCTCGGCGAGGCGAGGTTCGGCGCCGGCAAAAATTATAAAGACAGTATATTGGTCACGTTAGGCACGGGGGTAGGCGGCGGAATTATTATCGACGGCAAACTTTTTGAAGGACATGCTTCGGCCGGCGCCGAGATAGGCCATATGGTCTTAGAGCGCCACGGCGACCACTGCACTTGCGGCAGGAGGGGGTGCTTTGAGGCTTATTGCTCGGCAACGGCGCTCATCAGGCGCACAAAACTTCAGATGGAGGAAAATCCCCGCTCGGCTATGTGGACAAAATATACCGCCGAAACAGCCAACGGCAAAACGGCGTTTGAGTTTGCCGACAGCGATATCGACGCCAAAGAGGTCGTGGACTGGTACCTGAAGTATCTCGCCTGCGGAATTGCAAACCTTGCCAACATATTCCGTCCCGAAATAATAATGCTGGGCGGCGGCGTTTCCGAACAGGGCGAAAAACTTACCGAACCTTTGCAGAAACTTGTGGATAAAGAGCTTTTCGGCGGCACGGAATATGCTCCCGTAAAGATAGTTAGGGCGTCGCTCGGCAGCAAGGCCGGCGCTTACGGCGCGGCGGCACTGGCGATGAGGATTGCGCTATGATAAAAGATATTCCCGAAATTTCCCTTCAGAGACTTCCCGTATACCTCAACTATTTAAAATCTTTGCCCGAGGGAGATAAATACATATCCTCCGGCGCGATAGCCGCCGCTCTCGGCATGGGCGAGGTCCTTGTGAGAAAGGACCTTGCATATACGAACAGCTCGGGCCGTCCCAAGGTGGGGTATGTCCGCGCGCAGCTCATTGCCGCCATCGAGGATTACCTCGGCTGCAATCAGAAAAAGAACGCCGTGCTCGTCGGGGTCGGCGGGCTTGGCAGCGCGCTGCTTGCATACGGCGGCTTTTCAAAGTACGGCATAGAGATAGTCGAGGCTTTCGACAGCGACAGCAAAAAGGTCGGCACAAGCGTAGCCGGCAAGCCTGTGCGCGCGGACGAGGACCTGTGCGACGGAGTAGCCGGATGCGGCGCCGTGCTTGCGATACTTGCCGTGCCTGCTTCTTCCGCGCAAGCTGTTTGCGACAGTTTGGTGCAAGCGGGCATAAAGGGCATACTTAACTTCGCCCCCGTCCAGCTGAAGGCTCCCGAAAGCGTGGTCGTGCGAAATATCGATGTGGCGGCGAGCCTTGCCATTCTCGCCAGTCTGCTTTGAACAAGGATATAATTTATTTGTGCCGCAGAGTGTGTTGATTTGCAACCCTGCGGCTTTTTGTTTGATTCAAAATGCGGGGCGTCCGTTTTAACACGCCTTTAACAAAATATATACAAAACCTTTATTCAGCCTTTTAAAAATTTAAATATTTATGCCATATAATGGTAATAACAATAAATACAGGCTGCTGTATTGAAGGAGTAAGGTATGAAGGTATACGAACTCGAAGAAAAGAACGGTGAACTCTCTGTGGCCGAGGGGCCGGCGCGCCGCAAAAATGCAAAAAAGGCCGCTGCAGTAATTGCCGCCGTGCTCGGCGTGGCTGTAGAGTTTATACTCGGTTTGCCCGTTTACATTGTGCTTGCGGCGGTTGCGGTCGTCAGCCTTCCGGCGGCGCTCATCTCCCGCGCGAAGAAGCGCGCTCAGAGAGCGGCGGAATAGGCCGGCCGGCGTAGCGGTTGCCCTGTTAATATTTTTTTAACAAAATAAATACATAACATTTACCGTTGATTATAAAAACAAAAACATTGTGCGGATATAATGCAGTTACAAACTAAATCAAGGAGATGAAAGTTATGGAATTTTCATATCAGGAGAAAGAGTTGAAAACTGCGGAGCATATCCGCGAAGCTTACAGCGAACGCGGCGAAAGCGACATTGAAAAGCTCAGAAAGCTCGACGGCAAGGTTAAACGCCCGGCAGAAATCCTTGCCTATACCTTGGGCGTTATAGGCTCGCTCGTACTCGGCGTAGGCATGTGCATAGCTATGCAGGTCGTCGGCACGGCAAACCTTATGCCTCTCGGCATCGCGGTAGGTGCATTGGGAATAATAATAGTCGTGGCAAACTACTTCATCTACAGCGCCGTTTTAAAGAGCCGCAAGCGCAGGTTCTCTGCCGAAGTTATCGCTCTTTCGGATAAGATTTTAAACAAGAGCGATAATTAACGCTGCCATCGGAAAACCGGAGCGGGCTCCGCTGCGTTTTAATGTGCATGTAAACCCTTGACAGAACGCTCGGTGTGTGTTATAATAGCAATCACTAAAACGCAAGAGGTTTTAAAGTCATGTCTGAAGGAGTAGGCGACTGTAGCGACGCCAACCCACGAATAGATAACGGCAATTTAAGATAGAACTTTGTAAAGGCATAGCCATAGGGTTTGTACCCTCATGGTTATGTCTTTTTGCGTTTTAAATTTTTTTCTTGCAGGAGGATTTTTAAAAAGACACCATGGAAGACCAACAACAACGGCCTTGGCACGCGATGTCTTACCAGGAAACCGAAGAGGTTTTACAGACCAGCGAAGAGGGCCTCTCCGACGAGGAGGCGGCGGCCCGATTGCAAAAGTACGGCAAAAACGTACTCAAAGAAGTTAAGCCCAAGAGCATCGGGAAGATGATTTTAGAGCAGATATCAGACGTCATGGTCATCATACTTTTTATAGCCATGGCATTTTCGCTCGTAATGTACTTTCTGCCCGAAGATATGGGCGGCGGCGAAGGCTTGCCCGAAGCCATAGTCATTCTGTGCGTTATAGTACTTAACGCCACTGTCGGCGTCATTCAGGAGAAGAAGGCCGCAGACGCTCTCGAAGCGCTGAAAAATATGACGGCGCCGAACGCGCGGGTTTTAAGAAACGGTGAGGACAGCGTAATTCCCGCCAGCGAGCTCGTGCCCGGCGATATAGTTTACCTCGAGGACGGCGCTATCGTCCCCGCGGACATAAGAATAATCAACGACAACAATATGAGCATTCAGGAGGCGTCGCTCACCGGCGAGAGCGTGCCTGTCCCCAAAGACGGTCCCACCGTTCTGCCCGAGGACGCACCTCTTGGCGACAGGGTGAACATGGCGTTCTCCTCGTCGATAGTAATGTACGGCAATGCCGTCGGCATCGTAGTGGGCACGGGTATGAATACCGAAGTCGGCAAGATTGCCGATATGCTCAAAACGCAGGACGACTTCCAGACACCCATAAAGAAGAAGCTCAATTCCGTCGGTAAAATACTTACCGCAATAGGACTTGCCGTTTGCCTAGCGATAGTTATAATAGGCCTTGTGCGCGGCAGGGACTGGGTATCGCTCGTGTTCCTCGGCATATCTTTGGCTATTTCAATTATACCCGAGGGACTGCCTGCGACTGCCACGATAATAATGGCCTTCGGCGTACAGAGAATGGCGAAGAAGAACGCGCTGGTCAAAAGCCTGCCCGCGGTGGAAACGCTCGGTTCGGCCACCGTTGTGTGCTGTGACAAGACGGGTACGCTCACGCTCAACAAAATGACGGTTACGCATGTCGCCGTCGGCGCAGATTTTGAGATGGGTACAACGACGCTCACGGAAAATCTGCAGGATAAGTACCACCGCGCAGTATATCAGGACCTTTTGGACGGCTGCGCGCTTTGCGGAAATGCACATATGGACCCCGACCGTCCCGGTGAAACGATGGGCGACCCCACAGAAGGCGCGCTGATACTTTTTGCCGATAAATTCGGAATAAATTCCGAGGACTATGGCGACGAGCACCCGAGGCTGTTTGAACAGCCGTTCGATTCCGACAGGAAGAGAATGACTACATTAAACCAGATGGCGGAGGGGATGATAGCCTATACCAAGGGCGCCGTAGATGAAATGCTGCCGCTTTGCACGCACTACCTTACAAATACAGGCGTAAGGGAGATGACGGAGGTCGACAGGCGCAAAATACTCGATTTGTGCAACGATATGTCTAAAAATGCACTCCGCGTTTTAGGCTTTGCCAAGCGCCAGCTCACAAAGGTGCCCGAGGATGAGACCGAAAACATAGAGTTCGGCATGACTTTTGTCGGTGCAGTCGGCATGATAGACCCTCCCAGAAAGGAGGTTATAGGCGCCGTAGAGACCTGCCACGAAGCGGGAATACGCGTTATAATGATAACGGGCGACCATAAAGTCACTGCGCTTGCAATTGCAAAACAGCTGCACATATTCCGCAAGGGCAATACCGTAATAACCGGCCCCGAGCTCGACGAGATGACCGATGAGCAGCTCGACGAGGCCGTTAAAACGTGCGTTGTGTTTGCGCGCGTGTCGCCTTCGGATAAACTGAGAATCATCAAGTCTTTAAAGCGCACGGGCGAAGTCGCCGCCATGACGGGCGACGGAGTAAACGACAGTCCGGCTTTAAAGGAGGCTGACATCGGCGTGGCCATGGGCATCACAGGCACCGACGTCGCAAAAGAAGCGGCCGACATGATTTTGCTCGACGACAATTTTACGACTATAGAGCATGCCGTGCGTGAGGGCAGGCGCGTTTACCGCAACATACAAAAAGTTATTCAGTTCCTTGTCGCCGGCAACATATCAGAAATTTTAACGCTCTTTCTGGCCTTTATCTTTGGCTGGGAGGACCCTATTCTTGCCATACATGTGTTGCTCATCAATCTTGCGACCGACTCGCTCCCCGCAATCGCACTCGGTGTTGACCCTGCCGACAGAAACGTCATGAAAGTACCGCCTGTAAAGAGCGGAACTCTCTTTGAAAAGGGCGTTATTATACGTATTGTAGTGCACGGATTGTTCATAACGGCGGCGTCGCTCTCGGCTTACTGGATAGCCGAGGCGTGCTACGGAAACGTTGACGACGGCTCTAAACACGCCATAGCTATGACTATGACTTTCATGGTGCTCGCGCTCTCGCAGCTTGTGCATGCCATCAACCAGCGTTCCAATTACGACAGCGTGTTCCGTCCCGGCCAGGGGCATAACCATTTCTTATACGGCGCCATGGCTGCCTCGCTCGCGATACTCGCCTTCGTATGTTTTGTGCCGGGAGTTATGGACTTCTTCGAACTCGTTTATCTCGAGTGGTACCAGTATCTCATAGTGGTCGGTCTTGCACTCTTCCCGCTTGTAGCTGTGGAGATGAGCAAAATTTTCATGCGCATATGGAAGAAGAAGCACACTGCCGCCCTGCCTGAAACTTTGGACTGATTTGCCGCGTATAATTTTATATCAATGCAATAATGTAATGCAGGCTCAGTGCCGCACCGATTAGGTGCGGCACTTTTTTTAGCGCGCGGCTGCATGAAGTAAAAAAATTATTAAAACACCCTCAAAACGCTTTACAAATTTAAAGTATGAAAGTAAAATATAATAGTAGACACAATTTATTTTGCCAAAAGGAAGGTTATTGCTATGGCCGAAAATTTGAACGAGAAATTTGACAAGGAGCAGGCGAGAAGAGATTTGTACGAGCTGTTTGCCGGGATAACCACCGCAGACGATTTTGAAAAGTTGCTGGCCGACCTTTGCACCTATACCGAGGTGGAGCAACTTTCGCAGCGCCTTCTGTGTGCAAAACTGCTTTTAAAAGGCTATACCTACAATAAAATTATAGAAATTACCGATATATCTTCTGCCACGCTCTCGCGGGTGTCGCGCTGTCTGCAACACGGCAGCGGGGGATACCGCGAAGTGCTCGGCAAATACAACGGCGGGGAAGGGCAAGATGAATAGCGGCGCTCTGAGCGGTGAGGAGAGGCTCTATCTAAGTTTAAAGGGGCTCTTTGAAAGTTTCGGTTACTCGCGTTTTCAGATGAGGCGGTTCGAGGAATATTCGCTGTATTCCGACAATCTGAATTTTTTAAGGAGCCGCGATATAATAACATTCGGCGGACGCGACGGCCGCCTTCTCGCTTTAAAACCGGACGTAACGCTTTCGATAGTTAAAAATTGCAAGGGCATAAAGGAGCGCGTGCGCAAGGTATATTACCGCGAGAGCGTATACCGCCCCGACCGTCCCGGCGGGCAGTTCCGTGAAATCAGCCAGATAGGACTTGAATACGTGGGCGAGCTGGACGGCTACGCCATGCTTGAAGTGCTCTCGCTTGCTGCCGAAAGTTTAAAAGCTGTGGGCGGCGGATATGTAATGGATATATCGCATATGGGTGCGCTCGAGGGTATTGCCGAGAGTTGCGGCATGTCTGCCCTCCCTGACGAGGTCATGGCATGCATACGTTCGCGCAACCTGCATGACATGAAAAATATCTGCATATCCTGCGGCATGGGCGAGGATACAGCTGCAAAGCTGCGCACGTTGCTTTCAGCGGGCGGCAGCAATGCAAAAAAGCTCACGGCGCTGCGCTCGCTCTTTCCTTCGAGCGAAAAGTGCATAAACGCCGCAGATGAGCTTGAAAATCTTTTAAAATCGCTCGCAGGAGACGGAGCGGCCTTCGAGGTCGACTTTTCGCTTATAAACGACCCTGCCTATTACAACGGCGTAATCTTTCAGGGGTATATCGAAAAATTCCCCCGCGCCGTACTTTCGGGCGGCAGGTACGATAATCTCGTGAAAAAGCTGGGCGCCGGCAGCGGAGGAGCAGGTTTTGCACTCTATCCCGACGAGCTGGATTTCTATTTCAAAGAGCCGAGCGAATACGACGGCGACTGCCTTGTACTTTACGGCAAAGATACCCAAAGCGGAGCAGTTTTAAGAAAGGTAAAGGAGCTTATATCTTCGGGCAAGCGCACTGAGGCGTTGCCGTTTTTCCCCGAAGGCAAGCGTTTTAAAGAGATTATAAAACTGTAAATTTGCAAATAAAACTATTTAAATCATGCAAAATCAGAAAATAAAACTTTTTATTAAAGGTTAATATGCTAAATGTGGCACTGCCCAAGGGAAGACTTGGCGAAAAAGTTTATAAGATGCTGGAGCGCGCGGGTTATTCCTGCGAGGAGCTCCTTAAAGATACGCGGAAGCTGGTGTTTACCGACGAGGAGAACGGGGTCAGTTATTTCTGGGTAAAGCCGACCGACGTCACAGTATACGTTGAACACGGCGTGGCGGATATAGGCGTTGCCGGAAAGGACATATTGGCTGAAAGCGGCGCCGACGTGTATGAACTGCTCGATTTGAATGTCGGCAAGTGCAGGATGTGCGTGGCTTCGGTCAACGATTTCCGTGAGGACGGCACGCGCCCGCTGCGCGTTGCCACAAAATTCCCCCACGTGGCGGAGAGGTATTTTTCTTCACGCAACAGGGATATAGAGGTCATAAAGCTCTACGGCTCGATAGAGCTCGCGCCCATTCTGGGGCTTTCGGACGTAATTGTCGATATAGTCGAGACCGGTTCGACGTTGCGCGAAAACAATATGAGCGTTCTGGAGGAAATATTCCCCATATCCGCGCGTCTTATTGCCAACAAGGCGCGTTATAAGTTTAAACGAGCTGAAATCGAGTCGTGCGTGGAGAGGTTGAAAAAGGAGTTGCCCGAATGATTAAAATTTATAAAGATTACAGAACGGAAGAAATTTTATCGCGCAAGATTGATGATTACGGCGATTATGAATCTGTCGTAAAGGATATTTTAAAAAATGTCGCCGCACGCGGCGATGAAGCCGTGCGGGAATATAATCTTAAATTTGACGGCAATGCCTTAAAGTCGCTCGAGGTCACCCGGGCGGAGTTTGACGAGGCGGAGGCCGCGCTCTCCGAAGAATACAAGTCCGTCGTGCGCGCTTCGGCGGAAAATATCACATTCTTTCACAAAAAACAGGTCAAAGAGGGCTTCGAAATAGTCAGGGAGGGCGGGGTAATCCTCGGCCAGAAGTACACTCCCGTTGCCGTTGCGGGCGTATATGTGCCGGGCGGCACGGCAAGTTACCCCTCCACAGTGCTGATGGACGTAATACCTGCAAAAATAGCGGGAGTCGGCAAAATAGTCATGGTAACTCCCGTCAAATGCGGCGGTAAGGTCAGGCCGGAAATTTTATATGCCGCGCGCGTTGCAGGGGCCGACATGGTGTTCAAAGTCGGCGGAGCGCAGGCGATAGCAGCGCTTGCCTACGGAACGCAGACCATACCCAAGGCCGATGTAATCGTCGGGCCGGGCAATATCTTTGTCGCGCTTGCCAAAAAACTCGTCTACGGCATAGTGAATGTAGATATGATAGCCGGCCCTTCCGAGATACTCGTCATTGCCGACGGAAAGTCCAATCCCGTGTTCGTTGCTGCCGATATGCTTTCGCAGGCCGAGCACGACAAACTCGCCTCCGCCGTGCTGGTTACCGACAGCGAACAGCTGGCCTGCGCCGTGCAAGAGGAAATTGAGCGGCAACTATGCTCGATGGAACGTGAGGAGATTGCCCGCGTTTCGATAGAAAACAACGGCAAAATAATAGTTTGCGGCAGCATAGACGAGGCGATAGACATAGCCAACCAAATCGCTCCCGAGCACCTTGAGGTGTGCGTGGACGAGCCGATGGCATATCTCGGCAAAATAAAAAATGCCGGCTCGATATTCCTCGGCAGATATACTCCCGAGGCGCTCGGCGACTACTTTGCCGGGCCCAACCACACCCTGCCCACAAACGGAGCGGCAAAGTTCTCTTCGCCGCTTTCGGTAGACGATTTTGTTAAAAAATCTTCCTACATCCGCTACACCGAGAGCGAACTTTTAAAGGCGGCAGACACAGTTACCGCGTTCGCCGAGAGCGAAGGTCTGTTCGGCCACGCAAATTCAGTGAAGGTGCGCGTAACAGCCGCTAAAAACAGTAAAAACTGACTGTGGTTTTATATGCGCTTATATGCATTGATTGGCGCATAGTATGGGGGCAATTTTAATTATGAGCAACTTTTTAAGCAAAAATCTGGCGGCGCTCAGGCCGTATGTCCCAGGCGAACAGCCGCAGGATAAGAGCTATATAAAACTCAATACAAACGAGAGCCCCTATCCCCCCGCTCCGGGCGCGGCAGCGGCGGCAGCGGCGGAGACGGAGCGGCTCAATCTCTATTCCGACCCGACGTGCCTGCCGTTAAAGCGTGCGGCGGCGGCCGTTTACGGGCTTGCGCCCGATAACGTTATGGCGGGAAACGGCTCCGACGAAAATCTGGCGCACATATTCCGTGCGTTTTTAACCGATAAGGGTGTGGCTTTTCCCGATATAACCTACGGTTTTTATCCCGTGCTGTGTTCTCTTATCGGAATAGAATATAAAATAATACCCTTAAGGCACGATTTTAAAATAGCTGTTTCCGACTATAAAGGCATAACATGTCCCGTATGCATAGCCAACCCGAATGCGCAGACCGGCATATATCTGCCGCCCGATGGAATTGAGGCGCTGATATTGCAGAACGAAAGCAGACTTGTTATTGTGGACGAGGCCTATATCGATTTCGGGGGCATATCGTGCGCACCGCTTGTAAATAAATATAAAAATCTCATTGTGGTGCAGACAATGTCGAAATCGCGCTCTCTCGCCGGCGCAAGGGTGGGCTTTGCGTTCGCCTGCGGGGAGATTATAGCCGACCTTGAGAGCGTGCGCGCCTCCTTCAATCCGTACAACATAAACCGCATGAGCATGTTTGCCGCGGAGGCAAGCTTCAAAGATAAAAAATATTTTGAAGAGTGCACTCAAAAAATTAAATTGACGCGGGAATATGCCGCAACCAAATTAAAAGAAATGGGCTTTGAAGTGTTGCCGTCGACGGCAAATTTCCTGCTCGCGCGGCACAGCGCCATAGGGGGCGGCCGGCTCTACTCTGCGCTCAAAGAGCGCGGAATTCTCGTCCGTCACTTCAGCGACGAGCGCATAACAGATTTCGTGCGAATAAGCATAGGCACGGACGGGCAGATGGCGGCGCTGTTGCAGGCGGTAAAAAATATACTTTCCGAGGTGGCAAAATGAGATATGCCGAAGTTGAAAGAAAGACCAACGAAACTGACATAAAAATAAAACTCACGCTCGAAGGGGAAGGGAAATATAATATCAGCTCGGGCAACGGATTTTTCGACCATATGCTCGAGCAGTTTGCCCGCCACGGCGGCTTCGACCTCGAACTTGCGTGCAGCGGCGATACGCAGGTAGATTTTCACCACTCGGCCGAGGACTGCGGAATTGCGCTCGGCGAGGCGTTTTTAAGGGCCCTTGGCGACAAGCGCGGCATATGCCGCTACGGTTGGGCGGCGCTGCCCATGGACGAGGCGCTCATATTGTGCGCCGCCGATTTGAGCGGCCGCACTGCGCTCAACTTCGACGTTCCCTTCCCCGGCGAATACCGCCTCGGCGACTTCGACTGCGAGCTGTTCAAGGAATTCTTCCTTGCTTTTACGCGTGCCTGCCCTATGGCGCTGCATTTTAAAAAGCTGTACGGCGAAAATAACCACCATGTCGCAGAGGGCGTGTTCAAGGCGTTTGCAAAGGTTATGGCGCAGGCCGTAAAAATCGACCCCGAAAGGGGCGGCGCGTTGCCTACCACAAAGGGCGTGTTATGATAGCGGTAATCGATTACGGCGTGGGCAATCTCTTCTCTCTGGCCGCATCGCTGAGATATATCGGCGCCGAAAGCGTCGTCACGCGCGACGAACATATCATCAGAGACAGCGGCGCAATAATTCTTCCCGGCGTGGGCGCCTTCGGCGACGCATATAAAAAGCTGGAACAAAGCGGTCTTATTCCCGTTCTGCGCGAACAGGCAAAGGGCGGCAAGCCGCTGCTCGGCATCTGCCTCGGCATGCAGCTGCTGTTCGATAAGAGCTACGAGTACGGCGAACATCCCGGGCTGGGCTTTATTCCCGGGGAGGTCTGTCCCATAGCGCCCGATTTGAAGTATAAACTCAAGGTACCGCATATGGGGTGGAACAGCCTCGACTTCAAGGGCTATTCACCGCTGTATAAGTATCTTTCTGGCGGTGAATACGTATACTTCGTGCATTCTTACTACGCAAAAAACTGTGCCGCTCACACTTCCGCCACCTGTGCATACGGCGGTGCTGAGCTCACCGCATCGGTTGAGCGCGGCAATGTTTTCGGCACTCAGTTTCACCCCGAAAAGAGCGGAGCCGCAGGGCTTAAAATATTGCGCGCATTTTCGGAACTTGTTTAATTGCCGCGCACATATGCCGCAAATACTTCATTCAGGCAAGCTTAAAAAAGTAACATAAGGAAAACAGAATGAAAATTTTTCCCGCAATAGATATACGCGGCGGCAATGCCGTGCGCCTCTTTCAGGGCGACTACTCCAAAGAGAAGGTATATTCCGACGACCCGCGCGCCGTGGCGCTGAAATTCAAAGAGGCGGGCGCAGACTGTCTGCATATTGTCGATTTGGACGGCGCCCTCGAAGGCGTTCCCGTAAATTTCAGTACTATCAGGGAGGTCATATCCGTCGGCGGCTTCTTTGCCGAGGTGGGCGGCGGGGTGCGCTCGCTCTCCCGCATAGAAAGTTATCTCGAAGCCGGCGCCGGCAGGGTCATTCTCGGTTCGGCCGCAGTAGAAAAGTTTTCGCTTGTGCTCGACGCCGTAAGGCTCTTCGGCGATAAGATTGCCGTAGGCGTAGACGCCCTCGGCGGCAGGGTTGCCACGCACGGCTGGAAAAACGTAACGGACATTTTCTCCTTCGATTTTTGCCGGAAGCTTAAAGATGTGGGCGTGCGCACGATAATTTTCACCGATATCTCGCGCGACGGCACGCTCTCAGGCACAAATCTTGCCGCTTACAGGGAGCTGTCGGCGCTTTCAGGCGTGCAGATAGTCGCCTCCGGCGGTATAACTTCGGTGGACGAACTCATTGAGCTTAGAAATATGGGTATATCGGCAGCCATACTCGGCAAGGCGGTATACGACGGCGCAATAGATTTAAAACAGGCGATAACGGCGGTGCGAGATGCTGGCTAAACGAATTATCCCCTGCCTCGATGTGCGCGACGGCATGGTGGTAAAGGGTAAAAATTTCGAGGGAATACGCGAGGTGGAGTCACCCGTCGCCCTCGCCCAGCGCTACAACCTTTCCGGCGCGGATGAACTTGTATTTTACGACATAACGGCCTCCGCCGAAGGGAGGGCGCTCTTTTCAGATACATTGAAGGAAGTGGCCTCCTGCATATTCATTCCCCTCACGGTAGGCGGCGGCATAAATTCGCTTGAAGACTTTGACCGCGTTTTAAAATGCGGCGCCGACAAGGTGAGCGTAAACACGGGCGCGATACGTGACCCATCGCTCATAGGCAGGGCGGCAAAGCTGTACGGCGACCAGTGTGTGGTGCTGTCTATGGATGTAAAGAGGGTGAACGGCAGATTCACCGTGTTTTCGCACGGAGGGCGCATTGATACCGGTATATCCGCCGAGGAATGGGCATACCGCGGACAGGAGGAAGGCGCGGGCGAGCTCGTTTTGAACAGCATAGATACCGACGGCGTTAAGGGCGGGTTCGACTGCGAAATGTTGCAAAAGGTATGCGCAAAGCTGTCTATCCCGGTAATAGCCAGCGGCGGCGCGGGCAGAAAAGAGGACTTTTTAACGCTGTTCAAAACGGTGCCGCAGGCCGACGCAGGCCTTGCCGCCTCAATATTCCACTTCGGCGAAGTGGATATAGGCGGGCTTAAAAGTTATCTTGCCGATAACGGGATATGTATGCGCATATAGCGCGTTAGTTGCGGCATATATCCGCGGCAATTTTGTTTTGCGGTTTATATAACATAATGAGGGAGGCAATTTATATGAAGCTTTTAGATTTGGATAAACTTGTGTTCGATAAAGACGGACTAATCCCCGCGGTGGTGCAGGACGTATATTCCAAAAAAGTTCTGACCGTCGCCTACATGAACAGGGAGAGTCTGGAGATAAGCATAAAGCGTAAACTTACCTGTTTTTATTCGCGTTCGCGTAAAAAACTGTGGCTCAAGGGCGAAACTTCGGGCAACTTCCAGCATATAGTTTCCATAACCGCAGACTGCGATATGGACAGCCTTGTTATTGAAGTGGCAAAGGACGGCCCGGCCTGCCACCTCGGCACCGACAGTTGTTTTACCAACGCCGTATTCGAAAACGAGGACCTCTCCGATTTTTCGCTCGAGGAACTGTACGAGCTGATAAAGGGCAGAAAGGATAACCCGCAGGACGGTTCCTATACCTCGTACCTGTTCGATAAGGGACTCGATAAAATTCTTAAAAAGGTAGGCGAGGAGTGCACCGAGGTGGTGATTGCCGCAAAGGGCGGAGACAAGGCGGAGACGATTTTCGAGATATCCGACCTTACGTACCACGTGCTCGTCCTCATGGCTGAATACGGTATAACCACGGGCGACATAAAAGCTCAGCTTGCCTCCCGTCACGTCGTGGATAAAAAAGTTAAACAGGAAAAGATGCAATAGCCTTCATAAAAATTTAGCGCGGGCCGCGCGCTAAATTTTTCGTGAGTTTGAGGAACTAAGTTCCTCTTCGCGCGATTTTAAAGGTCCCTCAGTTTTTTGAGTGCCCACGGTTATATAATCGCCGACATCCACTTCCGGGAATTATTTTAATCAAATAAAACGGTAAAAATATGCCACTGATAAAGTCAAACGTGCACACGCACACCACATTCTGCGACGGAAAAGACAGCATGGAGGATATGATAAAGGCGGCGGTTGAAGTCGGCTTCGATACCCTCGGGCTTTCCTTTCACTCATATACCGCCTTCGACCCTTCATATTGCATACGCGACTATCTTGCCTACATGATGGAATTTGAACGCTTAAAGAGGGAGTACGATGGCAGAATATGCCTTTTAAACGGGGTGGAGCTTGACCTTTACGGCGAGCGCCCCTCGGTGTGCGACTATGTGATAGGCTCGGTGCACTATTTCAGGGTGGGCGGGAGGCATTATCCTGTGGATTGCCGCGCCCCCGGGTTTGTAAAGATTATTGAAAAGGTATTTGCCGGCGATGTCTATGCCGCCGCAGAACTGTTTTACCGCGAGGCGGGCGAACTTTCGGAAAGCGTCGCCCCCGACGTATACGGCCACTTCGACCTGATTACCTGCTCCAACGCGGAGCACGGCCTCATCGACGAGGATAACCCGCGCTACAGGCGCGCGGCACTCTCCGCCGTTGAAAAATTGCCGCGGGGTGCCGTGGTGGAAGTTAATCTCGGCCGCCTGTTCCGCGGGCAGGGCGGAATGTACCCCTCGCCGTGGCTTGTGCGGGAGCTGAACGCGCGCGGTTGCCGCTTCATGCTCTCCTCCGACGCGCACAAAAAAGAGGCGCTCGGCTTTATGTTCGACGAGACTTGCAAACAGCTCAAAGAGCTGGGCGTAAAATCTCTGGCGCGGTATTCCGGGAATAAAATCGAAGAGGTTGAACTGTAATATCTGCAAATATAATCTGGCAATTTTTTAGTTCTTGCACCGCGCTTGTTTTGCTGCCCTGCACGGGACTTAAAGAAGCTTACGTGGCGCAGGCGCGCGCAAATAAAGTTTGCGCGCGCCTGCGCCACGATTTATTTATAAAGTTTTATTTACAAAAAACCGCAAGTTTTTGTATGGACCTCAAGATTTCAGCTTTTTTTACAACTTTTTTACAATTGAATTTATTAAATTTGCGTTTTTGTCTCCACAAATCAAAATTTTATGTTATAATATATCCACACGATTCAGGTCGATAAATATTTGCGCACAGAAGCGCGCTGCGTCTTCTATGCGCACGGAGAGAAAAAGAGATATGAGGATAGGAATACTTACGAGCGGAGGCGACTGTCCCGGGCTCAACGCGGTTCTCCGCGGTTTTTGCAAGTGTGCCTTCAATATTATGGATGACGTTGAAATATACGGCTTTCTCGAGGGCTACGCCGGTCTGATGAACAGGCAATACCGCCGGCTCAGCCTTGCCGACGTTGAGAATATTCTGGATGTCGGCGGCACTGTTTTGGGCACTTCCCGTCAGCCGTATAAGCTGATGACAGTGAAGGAGGGCGACGCTCCCACAAAATTGCAGATGATGGTGGAAAATTATAAAAAGCTCGGGCTCGACTGCCTTGTGACGCTCGGCGGCGCGGGCACGCATAAAACGGCCTCTCTCCTCTCGGTAGAAGGTTGCAATGTGATAGGGCTTCCCAAAACCATCGACAACGATATTTACGGTACAGATGTTACGTTCGGTTTTCACACCGCCGTCGATATTGCCGCAGGCGCCATAAAGCGCATACGCACCACGGCCGACAGTCATTCCCGCGTGTTCTTCGTCGAGGTGATGGGCAACAAGGTGGGCTGGCTTACGCTCTATGCAGGCCTTGCCTCTGGCGCCGACTGTATTCTTATTCCTGAAATCGCTTACGACGAGGATAAACTCGCGGGGTTCATAAAGGGCAAAAAATCTTCCTCGCGTTCGGTGATAGTGGCTGTGGCTGAGGGCGTCATAAGTGCCCGCGAGGCGGCTATGAGCAAAAAGGAGCGCAAAGAATATCTCTCGCAGTTCGGCGTTGCTACAGCGGCGGAGAGGCTCTCTGCCGTGATGTCGCAGAAGACGGGCATGCAGTGCCGTTCTACTATCCTCGGCCATATTCAGCGCGGCGGCGAGCCCTGCGCATACGATAAATTCATTTCGACGGAGATTGGCGCTTTCGGCGCACACCTTGCAAAAATAGGCCGTTTCGGGGTCACCGTGTGCGTGCGCGGCAACAAACTCGGCTACAACATGCTCGTAGATATAGCCGGCAAAACCAAGCGTGTGCCTTCGGACGGACAGCTGGTGTTGCTGGCAAAGGATATGGGGATATATTTCGGCGAGTAAAAAGTTCACGAAAAATCTTTGCCGGTGCCGCAAATCTTTTTCCGTGACTTGAGGGCTTTGCCCTCGCGCGCACAATCATAAGGGCTCTCATATCATATAATTGCGCGCTCACCCAGTGAGCTCGCTTTCGCGACAAATTGTGTCGCGCTAACGCAGGGAAACCCTGCTTGCGCACATTATTTATTCTTAAAATAATGCCGAAGCACGGTAGCCCGAATTTAGTTCGGGCGTTAAGCCGGACTACGACAAAATAAATCTCACGGCAAAGATTTTTGCGCAGCAAAAAGATTTGCGTGAACTTGTATCGTGGAGGAAAAAAGGATGTATGCAGTAATAGACATAAGCTCGACGAGCCTTTCGATGCTCGTGTGCGGAAAAGACGGGACGCGTCCGGCCTATAAGTACAGAGAGAGCCTCTCCGCCCTCAGCTTTGTTGAGGACGGCAAACTTACTGAGCACGGCGTGGAAAAAATCTGCGAAAAGATTTCAATTTTTCAGGACCAGTGCAAAAAGCTGGGCGTAGAAATGCTGTACGTACTTTCGACCGCGGCTATGCGCTTTGTTGAAAACGCAGAGGAAGTGTTTGCCGCCATACGTGCAAAGACGGGCGCGATAGTAAACCAGATAGACGGCGAAACTGAAGCATATTGCGACGTAGTCGCCAATGAAAAGTTCCGCACGATGGAAAAGCCCGTGATAATAGACATCGGCGGCGCCAGCATAGAGCTGTGCGACCTTACGAAAGAGGGCAGGGAGGGCATATCCTGCCTCAACTTCGGCGCGCTCACCCTGCAGCGCAAATTTGTTAAGAGCGTCTATCCCGACGAGGGCGAATGCGCCAAAATCAAAAAATTTATCAAAAAGGCGCTTGCCAAGGCTGAAATACCCGCGTTTGCAGGCGGAACCGCCGTTTTAGTAGGCGCAACAAACCGCTCCGTTTACGAAATTTACCGCGATTATTACGATATAGATGTATCTGAAAATATGACGATTGAGCTTGAAAAGCTCAAAAAACTGGCAAAGAAGCTCATAGAGGCTCCCGACAGGTCGCACCTTTTAATCAAAAATGCGCCCGAAAAGATTTACTTTATCGTCGTTGCACTCATAACGCTCGTTCAGCTTTTAAAGAAGTTCGGTTTCACCAGCATAGCTGTAAGCGACTACGGCGTTAAGGAGGGCTATTTAAAGCTCGCGCTATCAGGCGAGGAGAAGGCGGAAATTTCCCCCTTCTTTCCCGAAAGGCCGGTAAAGGAAATAAAGTCTGTAGAAGAGCTTGCCGAGCACATAAAGCTTCGCCAGAAAGCGGGAAAGACGCCCGCTAAGAAGAAGGACGAGAGAGCTGTAAAAGAGGGAGAAAAAGGAGAATAAGCCTGCGGGCAAACCTCTGTTTTTCAGCTTCAAATAACAAAAAAATGCGCGCAGTATAGTTTTTCTTTCTGTGCGCGGGCAAGGAATTATGGCAAACGACAAAACACCTATCAAACTTATTAAGGGCGTGTACATGAACCGCGAACTTTCGT
Source organism: uncultured Clostridia bacterium (assembly GCA_944368155.1). Classification (GTDB taxonomy): domain Bacteria; phylum Bacillota; class Clostridia; order Christensenellales; family Borkfalkiaceae; genus Coproplasma. Next base: position 205,188 of record CALVWW010000002.1, on the reverse strand, counting down.
GGATAAAGTTCAACCTGCGCGTTCTGGAGCAGGCGGCAGACGAAGATACGCCCGTACTCGAAAGGGGTAAATTCCTCTCAATCTTCACTTCCAATCTCGATGAGTTTTTTATGGTCCGCATGGGCAGCCTCTACAATGAAGACAGGATGCACCCCGACGCGCGCGACAATAAAACCAAACTCACGTTCGGCATGCAGCTTAAAGCCATTGCCGAAAAAACGCCCCGCCTGTATGAAATGCGCGAGCATGTTTTCACCCATTTGAAGCGCGATTTATCCGAGGCGGGCATTAACATACTCACATATGCCCAACTCTCCGACGGCAGAAAGGCAGAGCTTAAAAAGATGTTCAATGCAAAAGTGCTGCCGCTCCTGTCGCCCATGGTGATAGACGCAAAGCACCCTCTTCTCAGGTTTGAGAATTTAAGGTGCTACATGCTCTATAAGCTTAAAAAGAACGACCATACCATGATTGGCGTAATGGATTTTTCCGACAAGCTCGACACGCTGTACCGCTTTTCGAGCGGCAAAAAGTGCAGCTTTATCACCATGGAGGAGGTAATCCGCAATTTGGGTTACCTCGCCTTCCCCGGATACACTGCTTCGTCGTCGATAATGATAAGGGTGACGCGCAACGCCGACATAGAGACCTATGTCGAAGACGCCGACATGGAATATAACTACGATTTTTCGCGGTATATGAAAAGTCAGGTGGAAACGCGCCTTGTGCAAAACGCTGTCAGGCTGGAAGTGTTCGGCGAAAGCAAGTCGCTCATGAAATTTGTGACCGAGGCGCTGGATATAGAGGAAAACCTTATCTATAAAGTTCGCTCCAACTTTTCGTTCAAATATCTGTTCAGCCTGCCTAGGCGGATAGATAAAGAGCTTGCGGCAAAACTTACCTATCAGCCCTTCAAACCGAAGATATCCGAAAGGCTTTCCAAGGCAACCAGCATGATTGACGAGGTAAGAAAGAAGGACGTTCTCCTCAGATATCCCTTCGAGAGTATGGAGCCGCTCATCAAGCTCCTTAACGAGTGCGCCGAAAGAAAGGACTGCCTTGCCATAAAGATTACGATATACCGCCTTGCAGACCATTCGCGGATAGTCGAGGCCTTAAAGCGCGCAAGCGAAAACGGCATTGACGTCACCGTCGTTATAGAGCTGTGTGCCCGCTTCGACGAGGAGAATAACCTGTATTTCGCCGGCCAGCTGCACGACGCGGGTTGCAATATAATATACGGAATGGAAAACTACAAAGTTCATTCCAAAATTATTTCCATAGTATTCTCCGACGAGGACGGCGGAATAAGCTACATCACTCACCTCGGCACCGGCAACTATAACGAGAGCACTGCAAAACAGTATACCGACCTCAACATAATCACCGCCGACCGCGCGATAGGCGAAGACGGCGCCGCTTTCTTCAGGAATGTTTCTATTTCCAACGTCGACGGCGAATATTCCCGCCTTCAGATAGCTCCCAAGTATTTCAAGCAAAAAATTCTGGAGTGCCTCGACGGCGAAATCGCCAAGGCAAAGGCGGGCAGGCGCGGCGTTTTCCTCGGCAAAATGAACAGTTTGACCGATAGGGTGATAATTGATAAGCTTGTAGAGGCCTCGTGCGCCGGAGTCGAGATAAAGCTCATCATCCGCGGCATATGTTGTTTCTTACCCGGCAAAGCGGGCAAGACGGAGAACATAAGCGTTATAAGCATAGTGGGCAGGTTCCTCGAACATTCGCGCATATACTGCTTCGGCGAGGGCAATGACAGGGTAATGTATATCTCCTCTGCCGACCTCATGACGCGCAACACCGACAGGCGTGTGGAGATAGCCACCCCCGTGCTCGACAAGGATATCGAAAACGAAATTTATAAGATGCTCGAGGTCATGTTTGCCGATAATGTCAATGCGCGCAGGCTTTTGCCCGACGGCACCTATGTGCGTGTTGAGTCTGACGGCGAAAGGATAGATTCTCAGGACTATTTTTTGAAGAACGTGTAAAAATTCCGATTAAAATTAAATGAGCGCCCGCGCAACAATTGCGCGGGCGCTCACTTTTACACCCTGCCGAGCAGGAAGTCAACCGAGCAGTCAAAGTAGGCGGCGACTTTGACAAGATTATCCATAGAGGGCAATGTTTTGTCTTTCAGCCATCCATACAGAATACTCCACGATATGCCCGTTTCAGTAATAAAGGTTTTTTGGCTGATGTGCTTTTCCTTTAAAATTTTATACATCTGCGCGCTGAACGGTTGAACGGGTTTATATTTGGTGTCCTCGTACGGATAATCTTTCAACCCGAGCAAAAAATCCGCGGAACAATTAAAAAATTCAATTAATTTTATAAATGTCCTGTAATTGGGCGCACTTTTTGCGTTTAAAATATCCGAAAATTTTGTGCGCCCTGTTCCCAGCTTTTCTGAAAGCATGACCTGATTTAAACCGTGTTCGTCCATGAGTTCTTTTAAGCTCTCAGCCACTTTCGACAAAATAACCATAAAATAGACCTTTTTCTACAATCTATTCTCTTCTGATAAGCGACATTTTACTTGTCGTGTCGGAAATCAGAAGGTATAATAGAAATACACAAAGGAACAGCGCGCGGCCGGAGTGAATAATACTAAGAGGATTAAATTTAATATGATTCAAATGAAGGATGAAATTATATACAAGACTGACGAAAAAAGTATTTTACAAGAGATTATCATCACGGTAAAAGAGTATTTTGACTGTAAAATCGTGCAGAGCGGCGGGTGCGCCCTGTTGAGTCTGAAGAACGGACAGCAGTTCAGTCTGACGGTTGAAGAGGTACAATAGGGGCGCCGCCTGAAAAAATACGGGCGGCGTTTTATGAATAGTGTAAACAGACTTTTATGTTGCAGACAGTTTTTACTGTTTGAACATTTTATTTTTACATTGCTGTTGTATAATCAACTTATATATCTGTGCGTTTCAAGGAGTAAGAAGTGGAAAACAGCGAGAAGAGTCATAGCGAAATAATAGTTTCGGCCGACGTCGAAAAGAGAATGGCGGGCGTATTTGCGGGCGGCGACGTTCTGCGCATGAAAGACATGCTCGAAAAATTGCGCAGACTGATGTCTTATTACCGCTGCGCGATGATGGAGGTGGAAACTAAGTTCAGAGTGCTCGACGAGCAGTTCTCCACGCGTCACGAACGCAACCCTATAGACACCATAAAGAGCCGTTTAAAGTCGCCTGAGAGTATACTCGAAAAACTCGAACGGCGCGGCTTCCCCAAAACGGTGTCGTCTGTCGAAAAAAATCTTAACGACGTAGCGGGCGTCCGCGTGATTTGTTCCTTTAAAGACGACATCTATATGCTTGCCGACTGTCTTTTAAAGCAGGATGACGTAGAACTTATAGCCGCAAAAGATTACATAAAAAATCCCAAACCAAACGGCTACCGCAGTCTGCATCTTATAGTGGAAACGCCGATATTTTTGCAGGAGGGCAAGCGGCAGATGAGGGTGGAGGTTCAGCTCCGCACAATCGCCATGGAATTCTGGGCAAACCTTGAGCACAAGTTGAAATACAAAAAAAATCTTCCGCCCGAGCTTTCCCGCTCGACGGCGAAAAGACTGTATGAGTGCGCCGAAAAGAGCGCGCTTCTGGATGACGAAATGCAGCGCATACGCACCGTTTTGGAGGGTATTTGAAGCTGAGTCGCAACAAATCAGGCGTTTCGGCTGCATATTTTCCGCGCTTTGATTTACAAAAGTTAAAGTTTATGGTAGAATATTCCTCGGTTAAGCCTGATATTTGAGGTGTATTGATGTGCTTTAATCTGCTTGCGGCATTAAAAACTTACGAGATAGTTATAATTGTTGTCGTCGCCGCCGTGTTTGCCTGCGTTATTGCGGCCGCCCTCATCTTTGTGCGCCGCCGCAGAAAGAACGACTGCGAACCGGTGCTTGCAAGCCGCGACGTGCTGGGTGAAAATCTGCGCGCCGTTCAGGAACTTGAAAAGCTTGCGCCGGATAATCAAATGCAAAGCGCGCTCGGACAATTGCACCGCGCATTGCTTAAAATTCAGCCCTCTGCCGAAGAGGAGGCCGCTGTGCTCGACGGGAAAATAAGGGACGGGCTTTACGCCCTGAAGAGAGAGCTTTTAGAAGGTTCGGGCAGTGCCGCGCTTCCGCTCATGGAAGAAATAAACTCGCTCGTTTCAAAACGCGCACAGTTTACCGAAGATTGATTTTTTAATGTAAGCCCGCCTTCAGCGCAAAATGACGCGCTGAAGGCGGGCTTTTTGCATGCCGCATTTTTTGCGGGCGTCGGCTATTGAGTTGCCCGTGTGAAGTTTATTTCACGCAAATTTAACGGGAGAGGTATTGACATAACAGCACTCGCGGCATATAATGTAACTGAAGATATGTAAAGGGTAAAAACAATTAACACTATTGTCATATTTTCGGATAACAAATAATGTAATTATATGACAATGCAGGGAGGCAGACCGTGAGTTTTGTTCAGTTTACAGATGTTTGCAAGTACTACACCATGGGCGACAATGTGATAAAGGCCGCCAACGGCGTGAATTTCACCATTGAAAAGGGTGAATTCTGCGTAATTGTAGGCCCTTCGGGCGCCGGCAAAACGACAGTTCTGAATATGCTCGGAGGCATGGACGGCGTCACTTCGGGCGAGATAATCGTCGACGGCGTAAAAGTGAGCGACTTCAAGGAAAAAAAGCTCACCGAATACCGCCGCTACGACGTGGGGTTTGTTTTTCAGTTTTACAATCTCATTCAGAATCTCACCGCAATCGAAAACGTGGAAATTGCTTCTGAAATCTGCAAAAAACCGCTCGATGCCGCCGAAACGCTCAAAGAAGTCGGCCTTTCGGAGCGAATGAAAAATTTCCCCGCACAGCTTTCGGGCGGCGAACAGCAGAGGGTTTCCATAGCGAGGGCGATAGCCAAAAACCCCAAACTGCTTTTATGCGACGAACCTACGGGCGCACTCGACTATGAAACGGGCAAGAATATTTTAAAGCTGTTGCACGACGTCTGCCGTCATAACCAAAAGACGGTTATCGTCATCACGCACAACACTGCCATAACGCAGATGGCCGACAGGGTCATTCACATCAAAAACGGCACCGTCGTGGGCGAAGAAGTCAACCCCGAACCTATGGATGTTTCGCTCATAGAGTGGTAAAAAGAATTTCACGCAAATCTTTTTGCCGACGCAAAAATCTTTGCCGTGAGGTTTTTAGTGAGGTCGTAAAATTTTTTAAAATAAAATTGTTTCTTGTTTTGCCTGCTTTTTAAGCGGGGAAGGGTTCGCGGAATTTTAGCTTTTTCAGCGTGCATATTGCCTTTTTAAGAGGTCATTATGAAAAGATTTTCGAAAAACATAGCCAAGGAATTTAAAAAGAGCTTCGGCAGATTCCTTGCAATAATGGCGATTATCGCCCTCGGCGTCGGCTTTCTAATCGGTATTTCCCAGGCCACGCCCGATATGAAGACGTCCATGTCGGACTTTCTTAAGGAAAATGCCGCGTACGATGTCGACATAAAGGCATCTTACGGCCTCACGCTCGGCGACATCGAAAAAATTTCTGCCGTCTCCGACGATGATGGCCATGAAATAGTTTCGTCATACATGCCCGTCGTCACAAGTTCGGTAATGGCCGGCGTCGACGGGGCAAGCAGCCTTTCGGCGGTAAACCTTATAGGTTTGGATTTTTCGCTTGTCACGGGTGAAAATTCCTCGGGCGACTATCTCAACTATCTCACTCTGGAGGAGGGCAACTGGCCCGCCGCCGCAGATGAAGTTGTGGTGGAGCGCTCCAATAACTACTTCGAAGAAGTGGCGGTAGGAGATAAAATTACTCTTGCCGATGAAATCGATACAAACAACAGCACCTACGGCGACATTTACGCGCAGACTGAATTTACGGTAGTCGGCATTGTTTCCTCGCCCGACTATTACTACCGCGACGCACGCGAAGTCACCACGATAGGTACGGGCGTCGTCAGCCTTGTAATGTACGGCAACTATACACTCACCGGGCAGGCGGCCGATGGCGGCACAACCGAATACGCCGCCTCGGAAGACAGCGTATACAATCTGCACAAGACAATGGAAACGCCGTTTTATGCTCTCAATATGAGCATATTCGGCAGTCAGCCAATAAGGGAGGAAACTATACTTTACACCGACCTGTGGGTGCAGATAGAGGGGGCTGACGATTACGAGTGTTTCTATACCGATTATAAAGATTACATTCTGAATAATACCGCCTATATCGAGGTGCTGGGAAACGAAATAAACGCCCAAGTCAACGCAGATATAGAGGGAAACGCTTTAATCGGCTCTATGATGCCCGCCAACGCAAGCTGGTACGTTTTAGACAGGGCGAGCACCAACGTAAGCTATGTAAGCTTCGATATGAACGTTGAAAAGGTAGAGGATATCGCAGGCATTTTCCCCGTATTCTTCATAGTCGTTGCCGCGCTCGTCGCACTCACCTCCATGACGCGAATGGTCGAAGAGGACAGAATGCAGATAGGCACTTTAAAGGCTCTCGGCTATAACGAGGGCAAAATAATGCTCAAGTACCTCATCTATTGCACGCTCGCCTGCCTTATAGGCGTTGCCGTCGGAATACTTCTGGGCTTCTCTATCATGCCCAATATTTTCTGGAACGCGTACGCCACAATGTATTATCTGCCGTCGCTCTATCTCGGTTTCTCGTGGTGGCTGGCAATAGCGGTGGTGTTCGGCTCGCTCGCCATAACCATACTCGTAACTGTAATCGCCTGCCGCGCCACTACCAAGGAAAAGCCTTCGGTGCTGATGCAGCCCAAGGCCCCCAAGCCCGGCAAACGCATACTTTTAGAGCGTTGTACCCCCGTATGGAAGAGAATAAAATTCAAGTGGAAGGCGACTATCCGCAATATATTCCGCTATAAAAAGAATATGATTCTCACCATAATCTCCGTATTAGGCTGCACGGCGCTCATTTTAACGGGCTTCGGCCTGGGCGACAGCGTAGACGCGGTTACAGACCTGCAATATAACGATATCATATTCTACGACACGCTCATTTCGCACGACAGCGGATATGTCTATGAGGAAAACGGCGAAGGCGCGCTCGACGAATATATAGGCGGGCTGGAAGAGGGCAGCTATCTCGACGTATACAGCGAGAGCGGTCAGCTCGTCTTGGGCGACTCGCGCGAGAGCGTGGACTTGTATCTCGTCGAAAATCAGGAGGAGTTTGCAAACTTTGTAAGCCTTCATTCGCGCCGTTCGGGCGACATGATAGACATAACGCAAAACGGAATAGTTATTCCGGAGAATATTGCCACGGTATACGACATATCGGCGGGCGACGAAGTGACTTACCGCACGGCGGAGTGGCTCGAGCTCGGACTTGAAGTCAGCGGCGTGTGCGAATACTATACCGGCACGCAGGTATACATGAGCGCGGAAAATTTCACCGCCGCCGTGGAGGCGGAGGGCAGCTCCGCCGACGTTTCGCACAACACGCTCATGATAAAATACGGCTACGGCACCGACGAAACCGCCATGGACCAAGCCGCTGAGAGTCTCCTTTCAGATTCCTCGGTAACGGGAGTGGAGTTCGTTTACACGACGGTGCGCACCTTCGACGCGCTCAGCGACACAATGGGCTTTGTAATACTCATTCTCGTAGTGTGTGCCGGCGCGCTTGCGGCGATAGTTTTATACAACCTCACAAATATGAATATCGACGAGCGCCGCAAAGAAATTGCCACGCTGCGCGTTTTAGGCTATACCAAGTGGGAGGTCGCCGGCTATATCTACCGCGAAAGTTCGATACTCACTATAGTGGGCGCGCTGTTCGGACTGCTCGGCGGCTGGTTGCTGCACATGTTCATCGTGGGCAGGGTAAACAGCGTGTGGATGATGTTCGGCAAGGCTATTTCGCCTCTCAGCTTTTTGTGGGCATTTTTGATTACCCTCGGCTTTGCCATAGTGGTATATGCATTTATGCTCATAAAGCTGTATAAGGTAAATATGGCCGAATCTTTGAAGTCAAACGAATAATGTACCGCGGCGCCGCACCTTTAAGGCGCCGCATGTGCATAAAAATTTCGGGGGAACGACCTATGGATAAAGTAAAATTGCGCGACGCGTTAATGGCGCAGCTGTGGCGCATGTACAGCATGGATATAATGCTCTATCTGCGTGAATTTCTGGTGGGCGAAACGGCGCTTTTAGAATGTATTGCCTCGGCCGACAGAACGCTTACGCCGGGCGAGATAAGCGAACATATGCACTTAAGCCGTGCGCGCACGGCAAACATTCTGCGCACTCTGCGTGAAAAGGGATACGTTTCAATGGAAGTGTCGGGCGATGACAGGCGCAAGATGCTCGTCAGTATCACCGCTCCCGGCAGGGAACACCTTGCAGGAAAGCACGCCTATCTTGAAAGTTATTTCGATAAATATGTCGAGGTGCTGGGCGAGGAAAACATTTCCAATCTCACCGCTCTTTTGAAAGTAACGGCCGACAGCGAAAGCGAACTTTTAAAGCGTTTCGGCGCGCAGAGCTGATTTGCGCAAAAAGCATTACAATTGAGTGCAGAAAATGCATTAAGGTACGGCAAAACCCCGCGGCAAAAAGCCGCGGGGTTTTAAAATTACCTGTGTGCCTTTTCCTCGGTCATGTCGTGACGCGAAAGTCTCAAGCCCCAGCCTGTGATAATCGGCGAAAGAATGAGCCATATTGCCGCAATGGCGATTATCACATACAGCGTTATGGCGCCCGCAGTCCGCGGCCCCTGGAATATCCAGCTTACGAGGTTGAAGTCGAATATGCCGTAGAGTCCCCAGTTGAGCGCGCCTATTATGCAGAGGATATAGGCGATAAAGTTAGCTATCAACATGATAATATCTCCTTGCAAATAAGTATGCACCCGAATTCGCTCTTTATGCGCCCGTTTTGCCCGCCGGTATTGCAATTAGTTCAACCATGTGTTAAAATATAGTTGTATGAATAAAAAGCACAACAAAAATCAGGGCAGTTCTGCCCTTTTAAAAAAGGCTGAACTGCTCACAGGGCGCGATTTCTGGTGTTCGCGCGCGGATGAAGAGAACGGCATACCCTCCGTGCGCTTTGCCGACGGCCCCCACGGGCTCAGGGTTCAGCCGGGCGCAGCCGATAATTTCGGGCTGGAGCGCTCGCACCCTTCAACATGTTTTCCCACGCTTGCGGCGCTGGCTTGCTCATGGGATGTCTCCCTTGTGCAAACCGTGGGGGAAATGCTCGGGCAGGAGGCGGCGCATTTCGGCGTGAACGTGTTGCTCGGCCCGGGCGCGAACATAAAGCGCAACCCTCTGTGCGGCAGGAATTTTGAATATTTTTCCGAAGACGGCTACCTTGCCGGCGAGCTGGCTGCGGCGTATATCAGCGGCGTGCAGAGCACGGGCACGGCGGCCTGCGTAAAGCACTTCTGCTGCAACAGCCGCGAGTGGGCGCGAACCGTATATTCCGCCGAAATTTCCGAGCGCGCCCTGCGCGAAGTATATCTGTATCCCTTTGAACGGGCCGTAAAAAAAGGCAAAGTTGCCGCCGTGATGACGGCATACAACAAGGTGAACGGAGTATATTGTTCGGAGAATGAAAATGCCATTTCGGGCATTCTGCGCGGAGAGTGGGGCTTTGACGGCATAGTCGTATCCGACTGGGTAGGCACATCCGACCGCGTTGCCGGCGTAACGGCAGGCGAAGATTTAGAGATGCCGCGGTGCAATTTTACGGCTGAGGAGATTGCGGAAGCCGTGCGGAGCGGACGGCTGGACGAGCGCAAAATAGATAAATGCAACGCCCGCCTTGCAAAATTTGCAAAAAGGTATTCCCGTCCGCACGGGGGTGGTTATGACAGGGAGGAGCACCTCGCTTTTGCAAGGCGCGCCGCCGAAAACTGCGCAGTGCTCTTAAAAAACGACGGGGTATTGCCGCTGGCCGCAGGCGAAGAAATTGCGGTGATAGGCGGCCTCGCCGAACATCCGCATATTCAGGGAGGCGGTTCCTCGCGCGTGAATTCCGCGCATACCGACGACGTGCTCGCCTGCCTGTCGCAAAAATTTAAGGTAAAATTCGGGCGCGGTTACCGTGCCGACGGAAAATACAGCAAAAAACTTGCAAAGCGCGCGCTCGCAGCGGCAGAGGACGCAAAACACGTCGTGTATTTCATGGGCCTTTCCGACCGTGAGGACGCCGAGGGTGCCGACAGGCAGACGCTTTCGCTCCCCGCGTGTCAGCTGAAACTGCTTTCTCAGTTGTATTCGGCGGGCGTGCGGCCGATAGTCGTGCTGTGCGCAGGCAGCGCCGTCGACTGCTCGTGGGACGACATGGCTTCGGCAGTGTTGTATATGCCCCTTACGGGCGGTGGCACGGGCGGAGCGGCCGCAGATATTCTCTGCGGAAAGGTCAACCCTTCGGGCAAACTTGCGCAGACATTTCCCGTCAGCTATGCCGACGTGCCCTGCTCGGGAAGCTATGCCGCCGACCCGTATTTGTGCCGCTATGAAGAGGATATTTTTGTCGGCTACAGGTATTACGATATGGCGGATGTGGAGGTGAAATATCCCTTCGGGCACGGCCTTTCGTACGCAAAGTTTGAATATTCCGACTTAAGCTGCAGCGACGGGAAAATTTCGTTCAGGTTGATAAATACGGGCGCATATGCGGGGGCTGAAACCGTGCAGCTCTATCTCTGCCCGCCCGACTGCGGCGTTGCAATGCCAAAAAAAACGCTCGCCGCCTTTAAAAAGGTGTGGCTGGGAGCGGGTGAAGAGACGACGGTAACGCTTATCCCTGAGAGGGATGTGCTGCGCGTATACGATACCGAACGGAAAAAATTCGTCGTTTTCGGCGGGAAGTACGGCGCTGAGGTGGGAGCCTCCTCGCGCGATATCCGCCTCTTCGGCGAGGTGAAAATAGCGGGCGAAAGTCCGCTCCTTTCAGGCGGCGGTGCTTATGCCGAAAAAATAATTGCCGCAGCAAAGGCAAGTTCCGCTAAAGATTGCGGCAACGGCCGTACGGAGAACGGCGGCCGCAGGGAGATAAATATGTCAAGTCCGCTCATAGAGCTGAAGGATGCAAAGGGAGCGGCAGGCAGGCTTATATATAAAATTGCCGACCTGTACTGCACGGGCAAAAAGCAGACGGCGCTCTTAACGTTCCGCTATATAACCGTGCGCTCTGCCATGCAGTATGCCGGCTTCAACCTCGCGCAGGCACACGGCTTTGTAGATGCGTGCAACGGCAGGTTTTTTAAAGGACTTAAAAAGATAATAACCAGAAGAGAGGACAAAAAATGAGGGTGGCAATTTACGGCGCCGGAGCCATGGGCACCGTGCTCGGCGCCTACATTACCAAAAACGGCGGGGCTGTCGACCTTATCACGAGAAATAAAGAACATGTTTCGGCGCTTAAGTCGGGCGGCGCGCATATAACCGGCACGGTCGATTTCACTGTACCTGTAAAGGCGCTTTTCCCCGAGGAGATGGAGGGGGAGTACGACATTATATTTCTGATGACCAAACAGCGGCAAAACGCCGAAATTTTGCGCTTTTTATTGCCGTACCTCAAGGCGGACGGCGTCGTGTGCACCACTCAGAACGGCCTGCCCGAACCGTCTGTCGCCGCCGTCGTCGGCGAAGAGCGCTGCACGGGCTGTGCGGTATCGTGGGGCGCAACCTTTGTCGGCCGCGGCGAGGCTAGGCTCACCACCCGTCCCGACGGTCTGGAGTTCGCCCTCGGAACGCTGTATAACAATTGCGAAAAGCTTGCGCGCGTTGCGGATGTGCTTTCGCTCATGGGAAAGGTCACAACAGAAAAAAATTTTATAGGCGCGCGCTGGTCGAAACTTGCGATAAACTGCGCCTTTTCCGGCCTTTCTGCCATAAGCGGCTTAACTTACGGCCAGATTTGCGACGACAGGTATGCAAGAAGGGTGGCGCAGGCCATATTGAAAGAGTGCTTCGACGTCGCCAAAGCGTGCGGCATACGCCCGGGAAAAGTTCAGGGCCACAACGTGGCCGCAATAATCGGTTACCGCACTGCGCTCAAAAGGAGCATATCATATGCCCTTATCCCCGTCGCAATGAAAAAGCACAGGCAGCTTGTTTCCGGCATGTATTACGATTTGAAGGCGGGCAAGAGGTGTGAGGCCGACCTCGTCAACGGTGTGATATCGGCCTACGGCTCCCGCGTGTGCCTGCCCGCCACGCTGAACGGAATGGTGCAGAGCATAGCGCATGAAATAGAGCGCGGAGAGCGCCCGCTTTCGCCTGAAAATATAAAAGAATTCAAAAAATTTATATAAATGCCGTGGCGGCGCGCGGCGTCTTTTGGTTGCAAATATCTTTTTTCGGTGCTATAATTTTTATATATTTTGCATAAATTTCAGCCGCGCAAACTGCGGCGCTGTGGTTTAATTTTTTATGGAAGAAATTTTTTATCCCTCGGCAGACGGCTCGCACAAAGTTCATGCCTGCATATGGCGCCCCCGGGGCGAAGTCGTTGCCGTTTTGCAGATAATTCACGGCATGGAGGAATATGCGGCCCGCTATGCGTCGTTTGCCGAACAGGCGGCCGCGCGCGGAATACTTGTCTGTGCGGAGGACCACCTCGGCCACGGCAAAACTGCAAACGGAGATTTGGGCCACTTCCCAAAGAACGGCGAAGAGATTGTGCTCAAAGACATAGCCCGGCTCACCGCCCGCGCAAAAGTGCTTGCCCCCGATGTTCCCTATTTTGTTATGGGTCACTCCATGGGTTCCTTTTTTTGCCGTGAATATATTGCGCGTTCAGGCAATGAGTTTGCGGGAGCGGTGATAATGGGCACGGGCTATAAAGATAAGGCCACACTGTTTTTCGCGCGTGTTTTAACGCGGCTCATCGGGGCGTCAAGGGGTTGGGAGCACAAGAGCAAGCTTATTTCAAAGCTGGCTTTCGGCGCATACAACAAGCGTTTTTCGCCGTCGGTAACGGGCTATGAATGGCTCTCTGCCAACGCGCAGAATGTTGACTCTTACGTCGCCGACGGGCTCTGCGGTTTCGGCTTTACCTGCGGCGGCTTTATGGGGCTGTTTAATATTATAGGCAAAGCTTGTTCTTCCCGTGCCTTTTCCGATGTGAAAAAGGATTTGCCTCTTCTTTTCGTCGCCGGGCGGGACGACCCCGTGGGCGACTACGGCAGGGGCGTTGAAAAGGTATATAAAAAATATATCAAAGCGGGGGTAAAGGATGTGTCGCTCAGGTTGTATGAGGGTGCGCGGCACGAAATTTTGAACGAGGATTGCAGAGATTGCGTGAGCGAAGATATCTTCGGCTTTATATGCCGCGTTGCGCAGATAAAACAATTTTTAATTTAATTTATTTAATTAAAATTAATTTTAATTTGAATAAATAATTTATTAAATATTAAAATAAATACTTTGCGCAACAGGGGCGGCGCGGCCATGTTTGCCGCGAATATTCTCCCGTATATTTTGGCGGGCAGCCTCCCGAATTGCGGTTTTAAGCAATGCTGAATCTTCCGCAAAGTGTCGCTTCGCCCGCGAGGCAAGGGAGGCAAGGGCTCACCGGAGGTGAATTGCCGCGATTATATAATGGCGGGCCCTTAAAATATCGCGGCAAGAGGAACTTAGTTCCTAAATTCACGGAATTTTTACGGTTTTACGGTTTCCCCTATCGTGGAACACTCCGCAAAGTGTCGTCAGCTACGCTTCCTCGCGCGGCCAGCCGCAAAAATTCGTGAGAGGTATGTTTATGATTGAAAAATGGGAAATAACAATACCCAAACTTACGGGCGGGCGTACGCGCAGGGCGTATGTGTATCTGCCCAACGGATATTATGAAGAGCAGGAAAGGCGTTATCCCGTCATGTATATGTTCGACGGGCACAACCTCTTCTTCGACGGGGACGCGACCTACGGCAAGAGCTGGGGCATAGGTGAATACCTCGATTATACCGATACCAAGCTCATCATTGCCGCCGTCGAGTGCAATCATGAGGGCAACGGCAGGCTGGAGGAATATTCTCCCCTAAATTTTAAATTCGGCGACACTATGATTCGCGGCAAGGGCAAAAAATATATGGACTGGCTCGTCGGAGAGTTCAAGCCGTATATCGACGAAAATTTCCGCACCCTTCCCGACAGGCTGAATACGGCGATAGGGGGAAGTTCCATGGGCGGACTCATGACAATGTATGCCCTCGCCGCATACAACCGGTATTTTTCACGCGGGGCGGCGCTCTCTCCCAGCCTGTGGGTGGGCGGCGGCACTCCCGAATTTTTGGCAAGGGCAAAGTTCGGCAGAGCCACGCAGCTGTATATGGACTACGGCAGCAAAGAATTTAAAAACCATTCATCGCAGAAGCGCATTTTTGCCGAAGTGGCGGCAGATTTGATTGAAAAGGGAGTGTTCGTCACTTCGCGCATAGTTCCATACGGCACTCACAGCGAGGCCTCGTGGCAGAGACAGATTCCCGTGTTCATGTCGGCGCTCGGGTTCGAACCGGAATATTAATGTTCACGATTTTTTTGTGCGGGCCGCCGCAAAAATTCGTAACTATATTAGGGGGATTTTTTAATGCAGATATCTTACGGAAAATTTTATTCGCGCCACCTCGGACGCGAAATGGAATACAAAATTTACGGCACGCGCGGCAAGCCCGTGCTTGTCATTCCCTGTCAGGGCGGCAGATTTTATGAGTTCGAGGATATGCACATGCTCGACATCTACGCTCCCTATATAGAGGACGGGCGTATTCAGGTGTTTACCATCGACAGCATAGATTATGAAACGCTCTTCGGGGAGGGCGACTCCCGCGCGCGCATATGCCGCCACGAGGCATGGATTAATTATATAATGGAGGAGGCCATTCCGCACTTTTCCTACATCAATACCATGGCAAACGGCTGGGAAATACGTTTTCTCGCCGCAGGCCTCAGCCTCGGCGCGCTGCATGCCGCCACACTGTTTTTCCGCTATCCCGATGTGTTCGATGCTCTGCTTGCCCTCAGCGGAGTGTATACCAACGAGTATTGCTTCGGCGGTTATCACGACGATTTGACTTACATGAATTCTCCCCAGCAGTTTGTGGCTAACATGCCCGCCGACCATCCCTATATACGCAAATACAACGAGGGCAGAATTGTGCTGTGCGTGGGCAGGGGCGCATGGGAGAATGAAACGCTTGAAAGCACAGCGGCTTTTGCCGAAGTGCTCAAAAATAAGGGTATAAACGCCTGGGTCGACTTCTGGGGACAAGATTCCCGTCACGATTGGGACTGGTGGTATGTTCAGGCGGCTTACTTTTTGCCTTTAATTTTAGGTTATTGATAATTTTATGGCGCGGCAGCCGCGCCATATCGTATAAAAATTTAACGCGTTAAAGTGTTAAAGGGAGAAAAACATTATGAAAAACTTTGTATTTATCTCGCCAAATTTTCCCACAAATTACTGGAGATTCTGCCGTGAGCTGAAAAATAACGGGTTCGACGTTTTAGGCATAGGCGACTGCCCCTACGACGAACTGGCCCCGGAGCTTAAAGACAGCCTCACCGAATATTATTGGGTGCATTCGCTAAAAAATTACGACGAGGTATACCGCGCCGTGGCACTCTATGCATTCAAGTACGGAAAGATAGATTTTATCGACAGCAATAATGAATACTGGCTTGAGCTCGACGCGCGTCTGCGTACAGATTTCAACGTTTGCTCGGGCTTCAAAAACGAAGACATGGCGCGCATAAAATACAAGTCGGGCATGAAGCCCTATTATAAAAAGGCGGGCATAGTCACTGCGCGTTACTGCATGGTCACATCGTTCGAAGCATGTAAAAAATTTATCTCAAAGGTGGGCTATCCTGTTATCGTGAAGCCCGATAACGGAGTGGGCGCAAACGATACGTGGAAACTTGCCTGCGACGACGATTTGAGGAACTTTTTAAACGAAAAGCCTCCTGTAGAGTATATTATGGAGGAGTTCGTCGAGGCCGAGGTCAATTCTTACGACGCCATAATTAATTCACACGGCGAGCCTGTTTTTGAAACGGGCAACGTTACGCCCATGTCCATAATGGACATTGTAAACACCAACGGCAACAGCATCTATTATATAGTAAACGAGCTTGCCCCTGATGTCCGTGACGCCGGCCGCCGCACGGTAAAAGCTTTCGGCGTGAAGAGCCGCTTTGTTCACTTCGAATTTTTCAGACTTACAAAGGACCAGTATCTCGGCAAAAAGGGGGACGTAATCGCATTGGAGGTAAACATGCGCCCCTGCGGCGGATTTTCACCCGATATGATGAACTACGCCAACTCGACCGACGTCTATAAAATCTGGGCCGATATGATTGCCTACGACAGCACGCTCGTTCCCACGGGAGAAAAGTTCTACTGTGCCTATGCAGGCAGGCGCGACGGTAAGCCGTTTATGTACAGCGAGGGGGATATCGAGCGCAAGTATGCCGCAAATTTAAAGGCGGTCGACAGGATACCCGACGCGCTCGCCGCGGCGATGGGCAACACCATGTACCTTGCCAACTTCAAAACGCGCGGGGAGATGGACGCATTCTATAAGGACGTGCTTTTAACTAAGGAAATTTAAAATAGACAGTAGGAAAAGGCGCGGGCGCGGCAACAGCAGTTGCCGCGCCCGCGCCTGAGTTATGCTCATTTTTGAAGCGCCGTATAAGGTTTTATTTGGTACCGCGCACAGACATGATTACGCTGACCGCAGTATCCCACTGTTTTTCTCCGCGGATGTACTGCGCAATGCGCGCGTCGTATTTTTTATTTGTTATTCCGACCATTTCCTCAACTTCGGCCGCGGTAATTTGTCCGGGCATGCTGTTCATAACGCTGCTTAATGCGTCGAGCGCGGTCTGCCGCTGTTCGTTTATCATATTGCATGCAAGTTCTTCCGGAATTTGCGGATTGTCGGGCGTGAGCGCGACTGCCGCAAAGCCGGTTTCAATGTTTTTAAATCCGTATTTTTCCATGGCGGCGGGCAGTTCGGCCTCGCTCATATGATATCTGCCTATTCCGTATTTTTCCATTGTATCGTCGCAGTTTTTAACCTTTTCCCAAAATATACGCTCGCTTTCCTGCTCGTCAAGGCAGGGGGCGTTCACATAAACGGTCTTTCGCGTAGAGAGTACAATGCATGTGCCGCCCTGTTTCAGAACGCGCAATTGCTCGCCGTAAAATTTATCGGGCTCGATATGTTCGCTCACTGTGTATGATATGGTTACGTCGAAAGTATCGTCGTTGAACGGCAGAGCGGTGGCGTCTCCCTCTATAAAATTTATGCCCTCTTCATGCGCGCGCGCAAAGTTTATGAAATTGCTGTCGCGGTCAAGCCCGCAGATATCCGCTTTGGGATACCAGCGGCGGAGCTCTCCAGCGAGCGCGCCGGGGCCGCAGCCTATTTCAAGAATTTTCAGCTTTCTTCTGCCGTCGAGCTTTAACAGCTTTTTAAACTGTTCGGCAAACAAATCGCCGAAACGCAGTTTTCTGCTGTAATACAGCGTTTTTGCGCCCTGTACGCATTCAGACCATATCGTATTCAAAGAATTTTCCTCCTCAGCAGGTGATGCGGATATATTAACACGCAGAATGTATCGCTGTCAAGTTCAGCGTATTTTTCAGACTTCAAAAGTTCTAAATTCCGCATGCGGCAAATAAAATAGCGTATACAAAACAGTTTGCGGAGGATGGTATGCTCGATAGCGATATTTGCAGGGACCTGAATGCGCGCCTTGGCGGCTGCGCAATTGCCGTATGCGGCGACGACGGGCTGTTTTCGGCGTTCAACGCCGAGGGCAGCGAACTGAAATTCAGTCAAGGGGAAAACGCCGGCGCCCTGATATTCAACGAAGGGGATACGGACTATGCCACGGTCGCCGCGGGCAGGCCGTTTATTATAATCAGCGACAACGGCGCCGAGCTCGAGAAGCAATACGGCTGCGCGTGCGCACGCCCCCAGATATGGGACGAGGGCGCCCTCAACGCACTTTTAAGGTTGCTTTCGGGCGAATTCTGCGTGCGTTCGGTCGGAATAAACATTCCCGATTGGATGCGTTTTCTGCCTGCCGACAATTCGGCTATCGCGGAACTTTTGGATAGAGTTAAAGACAGGTGCGGAAAAATAAGTAAATTCAAAGACATTTCCGCTTTAGACGGGCTGTGCACCGGCGCTGAATTCTGGTCTCCTGCAATAGAGGTGACGTACGATTTTGCCACGGGAAATGCAAAAATTACCTGCAGAGCGCAGGACGGCATCTATTTTGCAATGCTCTCGGAGATTGCGGGAGCCGAGATAGACGGGGAGTATTCTCTCATGCGCTACGTGCGTTCTGCCGCAGAGGCAAAGCGCGGCTACGAGAAAGTGCGCGACGCGCTCGACTGTGCACGCGTCAACGGGTACGGCATAGTAACTCCGTCGGAGGAGGACCTCACATATGAACAGCCCAATGTTGTAAAACAGGGAAATGCCGTGGGAATAACGCTCCGCGCGTCGGCGCCGGCCTATCACATAATAAGGGTGGATGTGGCAGGCGAAGTCAGCCCCATTATGGGTGACAGAACGCAGAGCGAGAGCCTTGTCGCAAGCATGATGAAGGGTTTTGAAAGCGACCCCGAGGCGACGTGGAATACCGATGTGTTCGGCAGGTCATTAAAATCAATGGTGAGCGAAGGGCTCAATTCAAAAGTCAACTGCATTGGCGAAGAGACGCGCACCAAACTCAGAAAGGCGATAACGCGCATGGCCAACGAGGGCAAGGGCGGAGTTATTTGTATAATATTATAAAAGGTCAATAAAAAATGCCGCACTAATTAAAATGCGGGGAATATATTTTTCCCGCATTTTTTTATGCTTTGAATTTTTGGCAGATTTTAATTTATGCCGTCGTTTGCTGCCGCGTGCAAGCCGCGACATGTGTGTTTTTGCGGCAGATTCCGCCCGGAAACATGCGCCGTGCATATGCGCCGCAACCCATATGCGGCCGGGCTCCCGCTTCATGCCGCTGATAAAGTTGCAAAAGAAAACATATTTAAAAATAATTAACTGAATTTAAATGCGCCGAAATTAAATTGAAATTTAATAAACATGTTTTGAAGTAAATATGCATATACAGGCCTCTTAAAAAAATGCCGCCGCGGGCGATAGCCCCGCGGCGGCTTTCAAACTGCACGAAAAATTCCGGCGGAAATTTAATTACCGCATGCAATCCGCCTTCTCACAGTGCAGTCCAAAGCAATTTATTCGCCCGCAAACTGCGAGTTGTACAGGCTTGCATAGAAGCCGTCCCTTTCAAGCAGCTCTTCGTGCCTTCCCTGTTCTACGATATTGCCGTCGCGCATAACAAGTATCAGGTCGGCGTTTTTGATTGTGGACAACCTGTGCGCTATTACAAAGCTCGTTCTGCCGCGCGTCAGGTTATCCATGGCCGTCTGAATTATCTCCTCCGTGCGGGTATCTACATTTGAGGTGGCTTCGTCCAGTATGAGCATGGGCGCGTTTTCAATCATGGCTCTTGCGATGGTTATAAGCTGTTTCTGTCCGCCTGAAATCTCGTCGCCGCTCTCCACATAGTGGTCAAGCCCGCCCGGCTGTGTGGAAATATAGTGCGTGATTCCGGCTGCGTCGCATGCGGCGCGCACCTGCTCGTCTGTCGCCTGCTTGGAATATACTATGTTCTCGCGCAGGGTGCCCTCGAACATCCACGTATCCTGCAAAACCATGCCGAACAGGTCGTGCACTTCCCCGCGCGGTATATCTTTTATCGAAACGCCGTCTATCAATATATCGCCGCTGTTTACTTCGTAGAACCGCATCAGGAGGTTTACCATTGTGGTTTTGCCCGCGCCCGTCGGGCCGACAATCGCAACCTTCCAGCCCGGCTGTACCTTTGCGGAGAAGTCGGGTATTATCACCCTGTCGTCGTTGTATCCGAATTTTACATGCCTGAACTCCACTTCGCCGCGCACGCCTTCGGTGAGCTTGCGCTCCTTGCCGCTCTCGTCCTCAAGCTCTTCTTCGCCGAGGAAGGCGAAAACTCTGCCGCTTGCCGCCGCGGCGCTCTGCAACACGTTGGCCGCCTGGGCTATCTGCGAGAGGGGGCTCTGGAAGAGGTTCACGTATACGAGGAACGCAGAGAGCGTACCGAACGTCACACCCTGTGAGCCGCGGCTTATGAGTATGCCTGCAACTACGCACACTGCGGCGTAGGCAAAGTATGAAATAAAGCTCATTGCCGGCTGCATTATGCCGGAGAGCGCCTGCGAAAGGAAGGTGCTTTTCTTTAAGCGTTTATTGGTTTTCCCGAAGTCCTCACCCGTGCGCCCTTCGGCGTTGAACGCCTTTATGACGAGCTGGCCGGAATAGTTCTCTTCGACTTTTCCGTTTAAAACGGCGAGCTCATCCTGCTGTTTTCTGAACTGCGGCTGAGAGAATTTCATTATCACCATCAGCAATATCGCCATGAGGGGCACAATTATGAGCACGGAGAGCGCCAGCTGCCAGCAGGTCACGAACATAGCAATCAGCACTCCGACGAGCATGCACACAGACTGCACAACCATGGAAACTGCCTGCTGCATGGAGTTGCCTATGGTATCGACGTCGTTGGTAACGCGCGAAAGCGTGTCGCCGTAGGCGTGTGAATCGAAGTATTTTAAGGGAACTCTGTTTATCTTCTGAGAAATATCCGAGCGGAGCGCGCGGCACATTCTCTGCGACACTGTCGTCATTATATAGCTTGAAACATAGGTGCAAAGCGCGTTGCATACGTAAAAAATTATAAGAATAACCGCAAAGCGCGCAAGTTCTGTCATATCAATCAGCGAACCGCCTATGCCCACTGCGATTACGTCTACGAGGTCGGAGAGTATCTGCGGCGCGAATATCGAGAGCACAGTGGCTCCTATTGTAAATATAAGGGAGATGAGTATCGGCCATATATAGCGCTTCATGAATAGGGCAAGCTTAGCGATATTCTTTGTAAATTCACCCTTTTTCAGCTTTGCGCCGCTGTATCGTGCAGGTCTCATAAGCCAAGTTCCTCCTTCGAAAGCTGCGACAGCGCTATCTCGCGGTAAACGGGGCAGTTTTCAAGCAATTCTTTGTGCGTGCCTTCGCCCACGGCTTTACCCTGGTCGAGCACTATTATCTTGTCGGCGTCCATAATGGTGCCTATCCTCTGGGCTACTATGAGATTGGTGGCGCCCGTAAGATGCTCTTTAAGGTTTTCGCGCACCTTTTTGTCGGTCTTATAGTCAAGTGCCGAAAAACTGTCGTCAAAAATCATTATTTCCGGCCTCAGCGCGACGGCGCGGGCAATGGAAAGCCTCTGTTTCTGTCCGCCCGATACGTTTTTACCGCCCTGCGATATCATGCTTGCGTAGCCGTCGGACATCTCGCTTATAAATCCGTCGGCCTCGGCAATCCTGGCCGCCTCCTCTATGGCGCCCATGTCGCTCACGCCGCCGAACCCTATGTTCTCGGCAACGGTGCCCGAAAACAGCACGCCCTTCTGCGGAACATAGCCGATTTTACTGCGCAGCGTGCTCTGCTTTAAGTTTTTGACGTTGACGCCGTCGACGAGCACTTCGCCCTCGGTCGCGTCATAAAAGCGGGGCACAAGGTTGATAAGGGTAGATTTGCCGCTGCCCGTGCTGCCTATAAAGGCAATCGTCTGTCCCTTTTCTGCGCGGAAAGAAATGTGCTCGAATACGTCTGCGTCGGCGTCGGGGTAACGGAAGCTCACGTCTCTGAACTCTACCGTGCCAACTTCGCTCGGCTGTTCCTCCGTCTCGGGGTCGGATATTGAAAGAGGGGTTTCAAGCACTTCGTTTATCCTCTTTGCCGCAACCTGCGCGCGCGGGATGAGTATGAACATCATCAAAAGCATTAAAAATGCCATTATAACCTGTGACGCAAGCGTCATGAACGACACTATGGTCTGATACTCTATCTGGTTGGCATTCATAAGCGAGGCGCCTATCCAATATATCGCAAGGGGCAGGCCGTTCATAACCAGCATCATTATAGGGCTCATGAGCGCCATCACCCTGCCTGTGAACAGTTGCGTGTTGGTGAATGCGTCGTTGGCCTTGCTGAATTTTTTCTCCTGATAACGCTCCGCGTTGTAGGCGCGCACCACTCTAAGACCGGTAAGGTTTTCGCGCGTGACTCCGTTCAGTCTGTCGGTGAGCTTTTGCATGAGCTTGAACTTGGGCATTACTGCCAGCATTATTGCCGCAATGCATATTATCAGTATGACGACGGCAACGGCGGTGGCGAGAGTGAGTTCCCCGCTCGAGGCGTTTATCTTGCAAATCGCCCATATGGCCATAATGGGAGCATATATCAGCATTCTGAGAATGAGAATATTGGCCATATGCACCTGCTGAATGTCGTTTGTCGTCCTCGTTATGAGGGTCGCGGTGGAGAACTTGTTTATCTCCGCCATCGAAAAGCTTTCGACTTTAGCATATACCTTGCTCCTCAGCGTTGCCGAAAGACGGCTGGCCACAAATGACGCGGCTATGCCCGAAGCAACCTGGCAGAGCGCGCTGCACGCGGCAAAGGCGAGCATTATGCCGCCCTCGCGCCAGATGTCGGAGGTGGAGCCCAGACCCAGGCTTACAGACTGAATAGCGCCCACTATCGCCGAAATCTGGTCGGTCAGTTCCATGGTAAAGTATACCTGGGCAACCGTTATTCCGACGATGAGCGCGACGAGCAGCCAGTCTAACGCCTTTAAATTTTTATACAGTTTGAACATCGGTTTTCTCCCGCAAAAAATTATTATCAGATTTTTCGAGAACGTCGAGCACCTTTTCCGCGCAGGAAAGGAAGAGTTCGCGTTCGTTTTCGTCAAGCGCATTCAGCGCCGCCGCAATTTTTTTGATAAAATTCTGTCTGTGTTCTTCAAGCGTCTCATATCCTGCGGCCGTTATAACAACGTTGACCGTCCTGCCGCGCTTTACACGCGCCGTCAGCCCTCTCTGTTCCAGCGGCCTCAACACGCGGCTTACATTGGGTACCGCCAGCCCGGAAAACCGCGCGATTTCAGATATCGTCAGCGGCCTTTGCAGCCGGCTTTCAAGTTCGCGCAGCCCCCCGAGCACGGCGAACGTTTTGTCTGCGTCAAGCGATTTGAATCGGTGCATGCTGTCTTTCAGCCTGAAAAACAGCGAAACCGCCCGCTCTGCACTCTCAGTTCCGCTCATAATTGCCGTCTTTCTCCCGTTTACATGCATTAAAACAGTTATCAATTGATAACTTTTTAAACAGTATATGCGCGCTTCAAACGCAAGTCAATAAATTTGCCGCACTTAAAATCTATATTCATTAACTTTTCATAAAGTTCACAAAACCGTTGCGTTCGGTAAAAATATGCGCTGCGGGCGCAAAAAAACGCCCCGCCGAGCGGGGCGTTTGCTATTGCAGCCTGTACGGGAGCACGGCAAGGGGCAAAATTTTCAGGCGTCAAGATTTGTTTTTGCCTGTCATTCGCCGTCATCCGGCAAACTCTCTTCGTTCTCCTCGTCCTGTGCGCGCAGTGCGGCGATATATTCGCTGTACTGCCTGTCGTTAATTTTTATTACCTTTTTCTTTTTTCCGGACATAATATTACCTCCGCAATTTTTTAATTAATTATGGGCACGGAAAGGCAGTTTTATTCGGAAAAAATTTTGTGTAAAATAAACGCCGCCGCGCAAAACTTTGCGCGGCGGCTTGTGCTAATTGAAATATGTTCTAAAACAAAATTACGTGCACAAGGCGAATTTAGTTCGCCGCTTACGCGCGACCACATTTGCCGCGTCAGCGGGTTTTGCCGTTTCCCGCACGCGGGAGTCCTTCGGCAAAGCAGCGCTTCGCTCGCGCACCAAAGGGGGAATTACCCCGATTATAAATTAAGAGAGCCCCTGAAATCGGGGTAAGGGGGAGCTGGCTCCCCTGAATCACGAAGATTTCCGCGTATCACCTGCGCGGAAATCTGTGAGCTCCTTTTTTAAAGCGAGCGCACGCGCAGCACGCCCTCTACTTTTGTTATCGATTCAACGGTCTTTGCGGGAATTGCACCGTCGATTTCAAGTATCGAGCAGGCATAGTCGCCGCGGCTTGAACTTGCCATGTGCGCGATATTCAGTCCCTGCTCGGATATTGCCGAGGTGAATTTGGTAATAATGTTTTTAACGTTGCGGTGCAGTATGCACACCCTGCCCTTGCCCTCGTCGCGCGCGAGCGAAACGGAGGGGTAGTTCACGCTGTTGGTTATGTTTCCGTTCTCTATGTAGTCCACAAGCTGGTGCGCGGCCATAACGGCGCAGTTGTCCTCGGCCTCGGGCGTGCTTGCGCCGAGGTGGGGAACGCAAATGCAGTTCTTCACTCCTATGAGCTGTGCGTTGGGGAAGTCGGTTATATATCTGCCGACCTTGCCGCTCTCAAGCGCCTCTATCATATCCGCAGTGTTCACAAGTTCGCCGCGGCTGTTGTTGATTATTACCACGCCGTCCTTCATCTGTGCGATTGTGTCCCTGTTTATCATGCCCTTTGTGTCGGGGGTGAGGGGTACGTGCATTGTGATGAAATCTGCGTTCTTGTATATGTCTTCGCGCTCGGGCACTACCTTGATGTGCGGCGAAAGCGCGAGCGCATTCATGGTGGAAAGATAGGGGTCGGTGCCTGTCACCTCCATATTGAGCCCGTATGCGGCGTTTGCCACTGCCACGCCTATTGCGCCGAGGCCTATGACGCCGAGCATCTTGCCCTTTATTTCGCTGCCTACAAACTTGCTCTTGCCTTTTTCAACGAGCTTGCCGACGTTTTCTCCCTCGTCCTTGAGCGTCTTTACCCAGTCGATTGCCTCGGTAATTTTTCTGCCGCCGAGGAACAGTTCGCAGATGACGAGTTCCTTCACGGCGTTTGCGTTTGCACCGGGGGTGTTGAAAACCACGATGCCCTTTTCGGCGTAGTCGGCTACGGGAATATTGTTGGTGCCCGCGCCTGCGCGCGCAACGGCGACGAGTTTGTCGCCCGGTTTATAGTCCGCCATCTGTGCCGAACGCACCATTATGCCGTCGGGATTGTCGCAGCTGTCGCCATAGCCGTAACCTGCAAAAATTGCGTCTGCAAGCGGGCTTATTGCGTTTAATTTAAGAATCTGTTTAGACATATCATTTGCCCCCTTTAATTTATTTGTTTTCCAGTTCGAATTTCTTCATGAATTCTATGAGCGTCTTTACGCCCTCGACGGGCATAGCGTTGTATATCGAAGCTCTCATGCCGCCCACAAGCCTGTGCCCTTTGAGGGAAACAAGGCCTGCGCTCTTGGCTTCTGAAATAAATTTTGCGTCGAGCTCGGCGGAAGGGGTTACGAAGGGCACGTTCATTATCGAGCGGAACTGTTTTACGACATTGTTTTTAAAGAGGGAGGAGTTGTCGATAAAGTCATACAACAGTCCCGCTTTGTATTCGTCCGCCTCGTTCATGGCCTTCACGCCGCCCTTTGCCTTCAGGTCGCGCAGCACAAGGTTTGCCATATATATGGAGAAGCAGGGGGGAGTGTTGTAGAGCGAGCCGTTCTCATCCTGCACCTTCCATTTGAGCATGGTGGGGCAAATCTTCAGGGGGTCCTGAATGAGGTCGCGCCTTGCTATTACTATCGTTACGCCCGCGGGGGCAAGGTTTTTCTGCGCGCCCGCGTATATTACGCCGAACTTTTTGACGTCTACCTCGCGCGAGAAAATCTCCGAGGACATATCCGCAACGAGCGGAGCTTTGCACTCGGGGAACTTTACATACCTTGTGCCGAATATGGTGTTGTTCGAGGTGATGTGAACATAGTCGGCGCCTTCGGAATAGCTGAGCTTATCGACGTCGGGAATATAGGTATAGGTTTTGTCGGAGCTGTCGCCAATCTTTACGGCCTCGCCGTAAATCTGGCCCTCCTGCCATGCCTTCTTTGCAAAGTTGCCCGTAACTATGTAGTCGGCCTTGCCGTTGTGCATCATGTTGAGCGGAATGGCGGCGAACTGCGTCGACGCGCCGCCCTGAACAAAAATCACGGCGTAGTCGTCGGGCACGTTCAAAAGCTCGCGCACGAGCGATTCCGCCTCTTTTACCACTGCGTCGAACGCTTTGTCGCGGTGGGATATCTCTGTGACGGACATTCCCGTTCCGGCAAAGTCCAAAAATTCCTTCTGTGCCTGCTCCAAAACATTTAAGGGCAGGGTCGAGGGGCCTGCTGAAAAGTTATACACTCTCATGGTTGCATTTCTCCCTTTAATAAATTTACGAAAGGTTGAGGCGTAAAGCGTCAATGCCGGCGCTCTGCGCGTATAATTATTCGTATAATACAGCCATTATACTACACCCTTACAAAAAATTCAACCTCCTAAAGCAAAATTTGTTATTTTTTTGCCCGTCGGCGGCCGGCAGCTTAATGCGTGCGGGCGTTCGCCGCCGTTAAATTGGGCATATCTGCCAGCCAATGCAAAAAAATTTGTGCGTTGCGGCAAAAAGTTTGGGCAATTATATTTACAATTTTCTTTTTTTGTTGTAAAATTATTCTGTAAGCAAATACGCGCGGCGGCTTCGCTTTTTGCTGCATGCTTCACCAAACACATTTTACCGCCGCTTAAAGAGAGGTACTTTTATGGCAATTTTCAACAAGAAGAGCGATAGTGAGCGCCAGAATGCCAACTACGCCACCAAGGCCGACGTTATTTTGCAGCGCCAGGCCGAACTTGCCGAAAAAATCGATAAACTGCTTGCGACGGGCGGTGCCGACGGCTCCGTGGGCGAAAAAGTCGCCAGGGAAACGGCATATATCAGCAAGCAGAACAGCTCTATTTTAGAGAAACTGCTCGAGGAAAACGCCCAGATAAAGAAGGAGATAAACTATGTTGCCGCGCAGTGCGAAAATGTGTTTATCAAACTTTCAGGCATGATGACCTCTCTCGAAGAAAAGATTATGAAATATGCCGTCATCGGCAAGCCTGCCGAAGCCGCTGCGGCCGAGCCCCAGCCTGAGCTCTATGACGAGGTGGCTCCCGCCGTCGAGGACGAGCAGCCCGCCGTCGACGGAAAATATATCGACTACGACAAGCTCGCCGAACGCCTTGCGGAAAAATTTGCCGAAAAGGAACTCATATCCGCGCTCGACTACGAGGATATTGCAAAGCGCGTTGCCGAGTATATACCTCAGGAGGTTATCTCTCCCGATTACATAGCGTCGAAAGTTGCCGAGCAGATTATAATCCCCCCCGCGGTCATAAGCGGCGGCGATACCCCTTTGGAGGTAACTTCCGCCAACATAGACGCCGACGCGCTCTCCGACGAGATTGCGCGTAAGGTGAGCGCGCTTTCGCCCAACGATTTCGACATTATAGTCGACGACGAAGGCTGCCGTTCGCTTGCCGAGGCCGTTGCAGAGAGCCTCGATTACGACGGAATTGTCAAAAAGCTCGCCGAGCACAGCGCCGCCGCAGAGGTGGCCGCTGCCGACGCGGACGAAGAGTATGTCAACACCGAAGAGCTTGCACAGCTCGTATCCGAAAAGCTTGCCGCAAGCGGCGTGAACGAAGACGCGATAGCCGACAAAACTGCCGCGGCGCTCTCCAATTATATGCCCGAAGTCGACGGCGACGAGATTGCCGATAAAGTTGCGGCGGCGGTTCTCGCGTCAATACCCTCAACCGAAATCGATTACGACGCCATAGCGAGCGGTGTTGCCGAAAAGCTTGCGGCAGAGGAAGAGAGCACGGAGGAAAGCGAGGACTTCGACATTGTTATAGACGACGACGGACTCGGCAGAATAACTGACAGCATCTCTGAAAAAATTGCCGGCTCCTATGCGGCCATCGAGGAGATGGACGCCGATATAGGCAGGCGGCTTGACGAAATCAAGGCCATGCTTGCGGGCGGCGCGATAGTTGCCGCGGCGGCTTCGGCAGACGGTGAGCAGAAGGCTGAGGAACAGCCCGCTGACGAACCTCTTGTCACCGTGAGCGACATAGTCGACGAGGAGGAAGTTTCTTCGGAGCCTGAAGACGAGGTAATGGAGAATATCTTCGACGACGTAGACGAAAAGATGGCCGACGGCGAGGCCGAGCCCGACGGCATGGACGAGATGGGCAGCGGCGTAGACTTCGCAAACATGATGAAGTACAACCGCAGCTTTATAGCGAGAATCATTCAAAGCTCCGACGACGTCAAGCGCTATTACGGCGAAATAAAGAACGCAATGCTGGCGTACAGAAAGGTAAATTCGTCGGTAGCCTGGGGCGCCGAGCGCTTCAACAAGGGCAGGGAAACTATTGCAAAGCTCAAAATCAGGGGCAAGACGCTCTGCCTGTATCTCAATCTCGACCCGAACGAATATAAAACTTCCGTTTATCATCACGTCGACGTGTCTGACAACAAGTCGATGCACGGCACGCCGATGATGGTTAAGATTAAGAGCCCTCTCGGCGTGAGGAAGGCAATACGTCTTATAGATGATATGCTTGCAAAGCGGAACGGAGAGAGAAGGCCCGTTCAGGAGAGAGATTACGCGGCCATGTATCCCTACGAAACTATCGAGGAGCTCATCGAGGACGGCCTCGTGAAGGACGTAAGCAAGAACAAGTAAAAAAGAACAATTTTACTAAGGGGGGTTGATAGTTTTTTTTATCAACCCCTTTAAATAAATTTAAGCGCAGATTTAACCGCAGATTTTTACTTTGAATTTTTCGGCAGAAATTGCGCGCGGGCGCCGCGCGACGGCGCCCGCGCGCAAAAGGCCGTACATATATATCTTAATTTTTGCCGGTGCAGGTTGGCGTTTTGCCCCTTCTCCGGCAGCGCAACCCGGGGAAAAATTTTGCTGTGCCGCGGGTGTGTTTTGTTGCGGCGTCTGAAAAGGGCGCCATGGGAGAGTCATATTGGAAAACGATAAAAAGAAGACGACAAAAAAACTGCGCACGGGGCGCATAGGCAAACCTTCCGAGGGCACGCCCATGTCGGGCGGCGGCTCGCTCTCGCAATTTTTATATCTCGGCAATTCGGGCGGCGGAGTTTCCTCCTCCCCGGTTGAGCCTGCGGCGGGGGAGGTAAAGATGCGCGCAAAAAAATCAGAGGACGCCGCTCCGCGCAAAAAGAAGGATGAACAGAAGGAGCCTGTAAAGAAGGCTTCTTCCCAAAAAACGCGCGGAGATAAACAGCCGGCGAAAAAACAGCGCCGCGTAAAGGCTGAAGAAGATAACATACTTGAACTTACGGCCGAAGCTGCGGAGGAGAAACCTGCAAAAAAGGCGAGGGCTAAGCGGGAAAAATTTGTAAAAATAATATTCCTCGGCGGCGTGGGCGAGATAGGCAAAAATATGACCGCCATAGAGTACGGCGAGGACATAATCATAATAGACGCAGGCATTATCTTCCCCACGGAAGAATTGCCCGGAATCGACCTTGTCGCCCCCGATATTTCCTATCTCGTTGCAAACAGGCATAAGATTAAGGGTCTGCTTTTAACGCACGGGCATGAGGACCACATAGGCGGCGTGCCCTATCTGCTGCGTGAAATAAAGGCGCCCGTATACGGCACTCGTCTCACGCTCGCGCTCGTCGATAACAAACTCCGCGAACACAGGATAAACGATGCCGAAGAGATAATAGTTTCCCCCGGCGACCGGATAAAACTCGGCGCATTCGAGGTGTTGTTCGTAAACGTCAACCACTCCATTGCGGGCGCCGTAGCCCTCGCAATCAACACGCCTCAGGGCCTGATATTCCACAGCGGCGACTTCAAGATAGATTTGACGCCCGTCGCGGGAGAGCCCATAGATTTAAAGACGATAGCCGAAATCGGTGAGAAGGGAGTGCTGTGTTACCTCGGCGAGAGCACGAACATAGAGCGCCCCGGCTACACCATGAGCGAAAAGACGGTTGGCAGCACGTTAGACAGGCTGTTCAACGAAAACCCGACGAGAAGGCTGATAATAGCAACCTTTGCCTCCAACGTGCACAGGCTTCAGCAGATAATCGACCTTGCGGTAAAATATAAGCGCAAAGTCGCGCTCTCCGGCAGGAGCATGCTCAACGTTGTCGACGCTGCCGAAAATATCGGCGACCTCACTATTCCCGAGGGTGTGCTGGTTGACGTTTCGCGCACAAAGAAGATACCCGACAGCGAGCTCGTAATAGTATCCACGGGCAGCCAGGGCGAGCCGATGAGCGCCTTAACGCGCATGGCCAACGGCGAAAACCCCTCCGTCACCGTGGGCGACAACGATACGATAATAATCTCCGCTTCTCCCATTCCCGGCAACGAAAAGGGCATATATAACGTAATAAACAACCTCTACCGCAAAGGCGCCAACGTCGTGTATGAGAGCCTTGAAAATATACACGTCTCGGGCCATGCCTGCCGCGAGGAGCACAAAATAATGCACAGGCTGTTAAAGCCGAAATTCTTTATTCCCGTGCACGGCGAATACAGACATCTGAAGAAGCACGCACAGCTTGCCGCCGAGCTGGGGATGAAGGAGAGCAACATATTCCTGCCCGATATAGGCAACTGCGTTATGCTCTCGTCAAACTCGCTCCGCCGCGGCGACAATGTGCCCGCAGGCTCGCGCCTCATCGACGGCGACGGCATAGAGGATGAAAAGACCTCCACCGTAATGCAGGACAGGCGCCAGCTTGCCTCCGACGGGCTCTTCATAGTTTCGGTAGTGGTCTCCGGCGGCGAGGTAATAGGCGAACCCGCAGTCAACAGCCGCGGCTTCATTTTCGGTTTCCACAAAGATTATATAACCGAGGTGCGCGGGGTGATAAAGAATGCAATAGAGGGCTACGACCTCACAATAGGCTCCGTCGACGAACTCAAGCGCGCCATAAAAAAGACGCTTAAAAATTATCTTTTAAAAAAGACCAAACAGTCGCCGATGATAGTGCCCGTCGTCGTAGAATTGTAAGGGCTCACGGAATTTTAGCTCTGGCCGAGAGCTAAAATTCCCGTGACTTGAGGGGCCGGCCCCTCTTGCCCCGATTTACGCGGGCCCACGATAATAATCGGGGCAATTCACCCTCGGCGAGCTCGCTTTCGCGACAAATTGGGTCGAGCAAGGCAATTCATAGCAAGGTGGACACCCACCTTGAGTGCCGTAGCGAGATGAGTGGGCGCCTATGTAAGTGCGCGAACGGTGACCGAGCTGTGCGGTTTTACCATACGCAGAGCGAGTGGGCGGCGTAAGGAAACCTTGCTTGAAACATCAATATTTTTAAAAGGCGTTTGCCTTCTCCAAGGGTTATCTAAGCGGGCGGGTTGCCGCAAGGTTTAAATATATGGACGAATTTTCATATGCGCACCGCAACACTTCGGGCGCGGACAGGTGGAACAAACCTAATATCCCTCCCGCTCTCCAGGCGGTAAGGGAGAGCGCGTTTGCGCGCGAAATTCCCGTGGCCGGCGACGGTACCCTCTGCTTTTTAATGGCTCAGGCGGCGGCCGTCAGGCCTAAAAATATTCTGGAGCTGGGCACGGCTGTCGGCATAACGGCCGCGGCGCTCGCTCTCACATGTCCGTATGCCAACATAACGACTGTGGAGCGCGACGAAAATTTTTATGCCGAGGCGGTGCAAAATTTTAAAAACCTCGGTATTTCTCCGCGTGTTTCTGCAATTTGCGGCGACGCCGGCGAAGTAATCGGACGGCTTGAAGGCCCTTTTGACTTCATATTTCTGGACTGCGCCAAGGTGCAGTATGTAAAATATCTGCCCCGCCTGAAGGCGCTTTTAAGCTGCGGCGGAATACTGCTCGCTGACGATGTGCTCATCTACGGTTGGGCGAGCGGCGAGGCCGAAGTGCCAAAAAAACGCAAAATGCTTGCACAGCATATAGAGGAATATCTGGCTGCGGTAACTGACGACGGCGAACTTATAACTTCGGTTGTTAAAATCGGCGACGGCATGGCCGTTTCCGTTAAGAGATAATCTATGAAAAATGTTGAACTTCTCGCCCCCGCGGGCAATTTTTCAAAATTAAAAACGGCGCTCTATTTCGGCGCCGACGCCGCCTATCTCGGCGGGAAGGAGTTTTCGCTACGTTCCTTTGCCGATAATTTTTCGCGCGGGGAACTCGTTCAGGCCGTAAAATATGCGCATGAACGCGGCAAAAAGATATATGTTACAGTAAATATATATGCAAAAAATGCCGACCTTGCAGGTATGGAAGATTACTTCGCCTTCCTTCAGGAGGCCGGCGCCGACGCGGCTTTAATATCCGACCCGGGGGTGTTGAGCGCCGCAAAAAAATCGGCGCCCCGCCTTCCCGTGCACATTTCCACCCAGGCCAATATCACAAATAAATACGCTGTAAAATTCTGGCATGAAATGGGTGCAAGCCGCGCCGTGCTCGCGCGCGAACTTTCGCTTGCAGAAATTGCCGAAATTCACGCATATGTCCCCGAAATAGAGCTGGAGGCATTTGTGCACGGTGCAATGTGCATCTCCTATTCGGGCAGGTGTCTTTTATCGGACTACCTCACGGGTCGCCCCTCAAACCGCGGCGAGTGTGCGCAGGCCTGCCGGTGGAACTACTCAATCCGCAAACGCGACGATAAGAGCGACAGCGGCTGGCTGGATATGGAGGAGGACGAAAGGGGCGCATATATCCTCAATTCAAAGGACCTTAACATGTCGGCACACCTTGAAGAGATGAGGCGGGCGGGCGTCTATTCCTTCAAAATAGAGGGGCGCATGAAGAGCGAATATTACCTTGCCACGGTAATAAATGCCTATCGCAGGTGCATCGACGGCGGCTTTTCGCCCGTCGTCGAGCGCGAACTTCTGACGGCCGCTCACCGCGACTATACCACGGCATATGCCTTAGGGGAAAATCATCAGACAGTGAACTATTCCGACAGCCAGACGAAGGGCGACTGCGACTATATAGGCAATGTTCTGGGATATGAGGGTGGTTTTGCCAAAATTGAAATGCGCGGCAGATTTTTTTCGGGCGATGTGCTTGAAGTTCTCTCTCCGGACGGGAATTTCGGCAAAAGCTTTACTGTTGAAGAAGTCTGCGACTCCAAGGGAGAGCCTGTCTCCGATTGCAAGAGGGTGCAGGAAATTTACAGCGTTAAATGTCCCCTTGCTCTCTCTGCGGGCGATATAGTCCGTCGCAGAAAGTATCACGTGGAACAGTGTTAAATCGCCAAAATCCGACTTTTAAAAATTATTTTTGAAATTTAAAATATGCTCGCACCGCCATATGCATATGTGTTTCAATATTAAATTGACGCGTATATATGGCCTAATTAACGGGTAAAATCATGGATTATCAAGTAAAAAACATTTACGGAAAAATAAAAAATAAAAGCGCGGTTTTGCCGGTCCCCGGCTCCAAGAGCATAACGGCCCGCGCGCTCTTTATTTCGGCGCTGGCAAGCGGCACTTCCACGCTGTACGGGGCAGGCCTTTCCGACGACTGCCTCACCTTTGTCGGCTGTTTAAAGAGTCTTGGCATAAATGTTTTTTTGAACGGAACTACCGTCACGGTTGAGGGGTGCGGCGGGAAACTCCCCGTAAAGAGCGGCGAGGTGTATGTGGGCAGCGCCGGCACTGCCGCGCGCTTTATTACCGCACTTTTAGCTTTTTCGGACGGTGAATTTACAGTAAAATCGTCTGAGCAGATGAAAAGACGCCCCATGGTCGATTTAATTTCGGCGCTTGAAAAAGCGGGAGCATGCTTTGAGTTTTTTGAGAGGGAAAACTGCTTCCCCTTTAAAATTTACGGCACGTCTGCCCCTGCAAAGGAAATCACCGTGGATATCACCAAAAGCAGCCAGTTCATGTCGGCCATAATGATGGCGGGCGTGTGTGCCGACGGCGGCGTGCGCGTGCATGCTTCGGGCAACCACGGCATGGAATACATCGATATGACGGCCGATATTATGTGGTCGTTCGGCGCGAATGTGGAGAGTGAGCAGACGGAAGGCGGCTGCGTGTACATAGCAGACGGCACATACTCCGCACGCAAATACGATATCGAGCCCGATATCTCCGCGGCGTGCTACTTCTATGCGATGAACAGAATACTCGGCACCGATATCAAGGTCAAGGGTGTAATGCCGCACAGCTGTCAGGGAGATATAGAATTTATAAAACTCATGCAAAGCGGTTTCGACGGCGGCAAAATCGACATGGCCTCATTCTCCGACCAGGCGCTCACAATGGCCGCAATCGCGCCCTATTTTTCAAAACCCACGCACATATGCGGCGTTGAACATATCCGCGGACAGGAGTGCGACAGGATAAATGCCATAGTTTCCAATCTCTCGGCCATGGGCGTGAAGTGCGAAGAGCTTGAGGACGGAGTTATCATATATCCTTCTCAGCCGCAGCCCGCACGCGTAAACACCTTCGGCGACCACAGAGTTGCCATGAGCTTTGCCGTAACCGGCCTGCGCGCCGACGGAATAGTCATTGAAAATGCCGAAGTCTGCTCAAAGACTTTCAGGGAATTTTTCGACGAGCTTGAAAAGCTTTGCGGAGTGCTTACCGGTGAATCAGACTGACTGAATGTTTCAATTGCCAAGTTCTGTGCAGGCGGGCAGCCGAAAGCTGCCCGCCTGCACGCTGTGATATCTTCTGTAATTCAGTATATGGAGCAAAAAACAGGTAAAATATTATAAATAGGTTGAATTTGAGCCGTTTACTTTATGCCCCGTTTATATAGCGGGGCTAAACTTGTGTTGTTCCGCATGAGAGAGCGGCAGGCGGTGAGTTTATGACGATGGAATATTTCAGCACTTTCTATTTTGTTTATCCCGCAATATGTGTGGCGGTGTTTGTTGCGCTGTACTTTATATTGCGCAAAAAGGACAGGCATATCGTGTATTGGGTGCTGTTTTCCCTTCTTGCATTAAATTTTGTGCTCCATTTTGTAAAGCTTGCCTTTCCGCCCTATGTCGGAGGACTGCCGGGGACTATACGTAAAGTCACATTCGAGAACATATGCGCCGTGAGCACGCTCGTATTTCCGTTTTTTATGCTCTCGAAAAAGCCCGTCCTTCTCGACTACATGTTCTATCTCGGCGTAATCAGCGGAATTGCGTCCATGTTTGCGCCAATGAATATAATTGGTCTCGGGGTGTTTGAGTTCGAGACCATCCGCTTCTATATCTGCCATGGTTCGCTTTGGATTTGTCCGCTTCTCATGGTGATTTTAAAGGTTCATACCCTCAATTACCGCAGAGTAATCAAGGTCGTTCTGCTCTATTTCTGTTGCCTTTTCCTCATCCTGATAAACGAAGTTATACTCATGGTGATAGGCTGGGTTGCACCGCCTGCTGACTTCGACGGAACTCTTTGGGACTATTTTTTGAGCAATGTCGAACGCAACAGCGGCTTTATATTCGGTCCCCCGCCCGAGTTCGAAAAGATAGCGCAGTTTTTGCTTGTGCTCACGCCGCCCTTCTTCAAGCCGGGAGAGTATATCGATTGCTACATGCCGGTGCTGTGGGAGGTCGTGCCCGTGCTCATATACGGCACCATAGGCGGCACGGCGATGTGCGCCATATGGGACCACAGACGTATGGCGGACGACTTTGCCAGATGCAGGGCGGCCGCTTCGGCAAAGATTAAGCGTGTGCGTATCTCGCGCAGGAAGAGCAAATTTGCAAAGCCGGTATTTTTACGGAAAAGGCGCTGCGCCCGCCGCCGCGCGTATAATTGAAATGTATCAGAATAAATTTTGACCGATTGCGCCGCCGCGCGGAGTTTTCCGCGCGGCGGCGCTTCATGCCCGGATATATATGTGCATATGCCGAATTTTAATGCCGACGTATGCGCAAATTAATCTTGCGCGCCGCCGCTTAAGGTGATATAATCAAAATGAAATAATTTTTGCGGCGTTTTTTGTTCACGGTGAAATATGGAACGCATAGTAATTCATTCCGACCTGAATAATTTTTATGCCTCCGTCGAGCGCAAACTGCGTCCCGAGCTTGCCGGCCTGCCCATAGCGGTAGGCGGCAACAAGGAGGAGCGCAAGGGAATAGTGCTCGCCAAGAGCGAAGAGGCCAAACGTTTCGGCGTAAAGACGGGCGAGGCGCTCTGGCAGGCAAAGCGCAAGTGTCCCGGCCTCGTGGTTGTGCCGCCGAATTTTCCGGAATATATGAAGTATTCCCGCCTCGCCCGCGGCATATATGCAGAATATACCGACCTTATAGAGCCGTACGGCATAGATGAATGCTGGCTCGACGTCACTCACAGCACAAAGATATTTCCGAAGTTCGGCGGCGATATGTATGTCGGCGAAGGGGAGGGCAGGCACTTTGCCGAAGACTATCTGAAATTTATCGGCGACACCCTGCGCGAACGCATAAAGGCCGAGCTGGGCATAACGGTATCGGTCGGAGTATCGTTCAACAAGGTGTTTGCCAAGCTCGGCTCAGATTTGAAAAAGCCCGACGGCACTACCGTGATACCCGTCATAGACTACAAAACCAAGCTCTATCCTCTGCCTGTGAACGATTTGCTCTTTGTAGGCAGGGCCACATGCGAAAAATTGAAGAAGAGGGGCATTACTACCATAGGCGCCCTTGCGAATGCTCCCGACGACCTCATTAAAAACCTTTTGGGCAAGACGGGCGAAACTCTTTTAAAGTATGCCCGCGGGCTGGACGACGAACCCGTAAGTCACATGAACGATAGCGGCGAACTCAAGTCTATCGGCAACTCGCTCACCTATCCGCACGATTTGACAACTCATGCGGAGGTAAAAAAACAACTCTTTGTGCTTGCGGAGAGTGTGGCCTCCCGGCTGAGGGAAGCTGATTTAGGCAGGGCGGATACAGTGCACCTATGGGTGCGCTACAGCGATTTGTCGTCTGTGAGCATGCAAAAAAAGGTGCGGCCCACCGTGCTCTGCGGCGAAATTGCCGGCCACGCTTTTTCCCTGTTCTGCGGCAGGATTCCCGCGCCCTTCAAAGTGCGCGCACTCGGGGTAACGGTGTCGGGATTCGATAAAAATCTTACGCAGATTTCCATGGATGAGGTCGACGGCAGCTACGAAAAGCACGAACGTGCCGAACGCGCCGTCGATGCGATACGTAATAAATACGGCTATTCAAAACTTCAGCGCGGGATAATGGCTGACGATATAGAGGCGGCGCACAATGATGTGAAGGGAACGCATCTTATAAAGCCCGCCCGTTTTGACGACGGGGAGGAGTGAATGCGCGTCTTCGCGGCGCCGGTCTGAGAGCCTTCGGCCGGTATATAAAATATGTCGCGCGCGGTACAAACAGATTGCTTAAATTCTATAAGTTTGACTTATATCATTTATAAAAACTTGCGAAAAACAACCACGTTCATATCGTTTGACAGCCTAATTTATTTATTTTATAATTTGAGTGTAATCGCAAGGGGGACTGCTTACGGAGGCGCCCCCAACATTCAGGGGAGAAGATGAGAGAGCCCCGGAATAATTAAGATAAAAATTTTTTAAAGGAGATAAGATATATGAATCTTCCCGAGAAGTTCGGCGAAAATGTTTTCAACGACGCCGTGCAGAAGGAGAGACTCCCCAAAGAAGTTTACAAATCGCTGCGCGCCACAATTGAGTCGGGCTCGCAGCTCGACGTGTCCATAGCCGGCGCGGTTGCCGCCGCTATGAAGGACTGGGCGGTATCAAAGGGCGCCACGCACTATACGCATTGGTTCCAGCCGCTCACGGGTCTCACCGCTGAAAAGCACGACAGCTTTATCGAGCCTGAAGGCGACAAGGTCATCATGCGCCTCACGGGCAAGAGCCTCATCGTCGGCGAACCCGACGCGTCCAGCTTTCCTTCGGGCGGTTCGAGGGCGACATATATGGCGCGCGGCTACACTGCATGGGACCCCACGTCCCCCGCGTTTGTAAAGGGCACTACCCTGTACATACCCTCTATCTTCGTCTCCTATACGGGTGAAACGCTCGATAAGAAGTCGCCGGTGTTAAAGTCGATGAAGGCGCTCGACAAGCAGGCAAAGAGGATTTTAAAGCTCTTCGGCATAGAATGCAAAAAGGTGACGACGACCGTCGGCCCCGAACAGGAATATTTCCTTATCTCCGAGGAGGAATACTTCAAGAGGATAGACCTCCGCATGACAGGCAGAACGCTTTTCGGCGCGCCCGTGCTCCGCGGTCAGGAACTTGAGGACCATTACTTCGGCACCATAAAGCCGACAATAGCAGAATATATGGCAGACCTCGACGAAACGCTTTGGTCTTACGGCATACCTTCCAAGACGAGGCACAACGAAGTTGCGCCCGCACAGCATGAGATGGCGCCCGTTTACCAGACGACTAACGTCGCTATCGATTCCAATATGCTCACAATGGAGCTGATGAAGAAGGTTGCTCAGAGGCACGGGCTCGTATGCCTGCTGCACGAGAAGCCCTTCGAGGGAATCAACGGCTCAGGCAAGCACAACAACTGGTCGATGTCCACCGATACCGGGCTCAACCTTCTCGACCCCGGCCCTAATCCCGAAAAGAATACTCTCTTCATGCTTGTGCTCGCCGCTGTGATTAAGGCTGTGGACGACTATCAGGGCATCTTAAGGGGTGCCGTTGCCTCGGCAGGCAACGACCACCGCCTTGGTGCGAACGAAGCTCCCCCCGCAATAATATCCGTATATCTCGGCGACCAGCTCGGAGAACTTGTGGAGAGCATTGCGCTCGGCAGGCAGTATATCCCCTTCCGGGCACAGGAAGGCTCTATAGGCGTTCCCGAATCGCCCATCTTCCCCAAGGACGCTTCCGACAGGAACAGAACTTCGCCTTTCGCTTTCACGGGCAATAAATTTGAATTCAGAATGCTCGGTTCGCAGTTCAACGTGGCCGATGCAAACATAGTGTTAAATACTATCGTCTCACAGGTTTTTTCGGAGTTTGCCGATAAACTTGAAGGCGAAGAGGACGTTGAAGGCGCCGCACGCAAGCTTATAACCGAGACAATAAAGGCGCACAAGCGCATAATCTTCAATCTCGACGGCTACGGCCCCGCATGGGAGCCCGAGGCCGAGAAGAGAGGGCTGTTGAACAACAAAAATACGGCCGACGCCACCGACGTGTTCTTTGAAAGAAAGAATATCGACGTATTTGTCAATCAGGGCGTTTATACCGAGGCGGAGGCTGTAGCCCGCGCCATGGTGAGGCTGGAAAATTACGTGAAGATAATCAATATCGAAGCGGTAACCATGCTCAAAATGGCTAAGCAGGATATAATTCCCGCCGTGTCGGACTACATTGCCGAGCTGTGCTCGAATGTAGCGGCAAAGAAAGCTATCTCCGACAATATCCCCTGCGAGACGGAGAAAAACCTCATAATAAAGCTCTCCGACCTCAACGATAAATTCTCTGCCGAAGTCAGAAAGCTCGAGTCTATTCTCT
Source organism: uncultured Clostridia bacterium (assembly GCA_944368155.1). GTDB lineage: Bacteria > Bacillota > Clostridia > Christensenellales > Borkfalkiaceae > Coproplasma. The sequence continues at coordinate 165,707 of CALVWW010000002.1, read as the reverse complement.
CGGGCATAGACAAAGAGGACGTCCGCCCCGCGTCTAAGGCTATGGCTCACGAAGTGCTTCCCCAGATGGACGCCGTGCGCAAAATTGCAGACGAAATGGAGACGCTTACGTCGGAGGATTACTGGCCCTATCCCTCATATACTGAAATTTTATACAGCGTTAAGTGATTGCAGCGCAGCTACAGGATAAGGCAAAGCAGATTGCGTTAATTTAATATAAATTTTGTGCAGGCGCGCGGCATTTGCCGCTGGCAAAACCCGCGCGCCTTATTCTTTACCTTTTTAAGGCAACAATATAATAAATTTTTATATTAAATATAATAAAAAGTAATATTTAGATTATGTGTTGCAGCGTAAAAAGGGATGAAGAACGCGGCAAGCAAATATTTTGCTCCGCGTTCCGACCGGCCAAAGAACAATCTTTTTTTGGAGGATAATTTAATATGACTTGGACAACATGGCTCCTCATAGGTGCGGCTCTCGTCTTTCTGATGCAGTGCGGTTTTGCAATGGTGGAAACGGGCTTCACCAGGGCCAAAAACACCGGCAATATTCTTTTCAAGAATTTTGTCGACTTCTGTATCGGATGCGTCTGCTTCCTCTTCCTCGGCTTCGGACTGATGATGGGCGTAGACTATGTGGCAGGCTTCATCGGTGTGCCTAACCTCGACATATTCAGCTGTTTCGATACCTTGTTTGCCGGCGAGGCGGCCGTAGGCGCCGAAGCTTATGAAGCGGCGGTTACGACAGCGGCGAGCTTTACATTCAACCTGGTGTTCTGCGCAACGGCGGCAACCATTGTTTCGGGCGCCATGGCAGAGAGAACCCGCTTCCTCGCTTACTGCATCTACTCGGCTATGATATCCCTTGTGGTATATCCCGTTGAGGCAGGCTGGGTATGGAACTCGCAGGGCTGGCTTGTAAACCTCGGCGTCGGATTCGTCGATTTTGCCGGTTCGGGCGCGATACATATGGTCGGCGGCACCGCCTCACTCATAGGTATAATCTTCCTCGGTGCGCGTATAGGCAAGTTCGAGCGCGACGAAAACGGAAAAGTAATCAAAGTAAACGCCATTCAGGGCCACAATATGACGATAGGCGCGCTCGGCGTGCTTCTCCTCTGGTTCGGCTGGTACGGCTTCAACGGCGCAGCCGCTACCGAAACCGGTCAGCTTGCAAGGATATTCGTGACAACGACAATCGCCCCCTCTGTAGCTCTTCTCGTCGCCATGATATATACATGGATACGCAACAAAAAGCCCGACCTCGTTATGAGCATGAACGCATCGCTTGCAGGTCTCGTAGGCGTAACCGCGGGTTGCTCCAACGTCGACATAATCGGCGCGCTTGTAATAGGCGTGGTTTCCGGTTTCCTTGTGATGGGCGTAACGTGGTTGCTTGAACATGTGCTCCACCTCGACGACTGCGTAGGTGCGGTGCCCGTTCACTTTGCCAACGGTATCTGGGGCATAATTGCAGTCGGCCTGTTCGATGTGGAAAACGGCCTCTTCTATTCAGGCAACGCCGAGCTTCTCGGCATTCAATGCCTCGGTATCGTCACAATTCTTGCATGGACGGCCGTTTGGATGACAATATTCTTCGCCGCAATCAAGTATGTTCCGGTAATGATAAAGTACAAGACGGTTAAGCCTTCCGAAATAATTGCCTACGGCAAGACATGGAACGGTCTCCGCTGCAATCCCGAAGAGGAAATCATCGGCCTCGACATCAGCGAACACGGCCTCACCTCTTCCTATCCCGACTTCGTTCCCTCCATACCCTCTTACGACGGCGAGGGCGAAAACGTGGATATCTCCGGAATCAAACCCGCTGTTATTGACCTCGCTCCCGCCAACGAGAGCAAGTATACAAAGATAACCATAGTTACAGGCCAGGATAAGTTCCTCACATTAAAGGACGCCATGGCTAAGATAGGCGTAACCGGCATGACCGTGACAAACGTCATGGGCTGCGGCACGCAGGCAGGCAAGACGGGACAGTACAGGGGCGTAAAGACGACTATGCGCCTTATCCCCAAGGTACAGGTTGAAATCGTGGTAAGCACGGTAGACCCCAAGCTCGTCGTATCGGTTGCACAGCACGTGCTCGACGACGGCAAGTACGGCGCAGGCAAGATATTCGTCTCCGGCATAGAGAACGTAATGCGCGTGCGCACCGGCGAAACGGGAGTGGAAGCTCTTACCAACGAACCCGAACCCGTGCCTGCGAAATAAACAAATTTGCTCACCCCGCTCTCTCATAGATACAAAGAAGAGTCCGCAGACCGCAAGGCCTGCGGGCTTTTCTTTCGCCATGAGGAAAATTTTGACAATGCGCGCGCGGCGTGTTATAATGTGCGCGTAAAAATCAGGGGAGAGAGATATGCGAAAAAAAAGCAATATAAAAAAGCGCCTTATGGCGGTAAGGGAATACGGCGTTAACCTTGTTCTGCTCAGCATATTGACCGGGCTCTTTTCGGGTGCGGTCGTAACGCTGTACAATATTGTGACGGGCATAGGCGAGGAATTGTCGGTCGAGCTGTATACGCTCATAGCGGGCAATCCTGCGTTCATACCGCTGCTCTTTCTCGGCCTTGCGGCGGGTGCCTTTGTAATCGGCACCGCAACCCGCCTGATTCCCATGATACGCGGCAGCGGAGTGCCGCAGGTGGAGGGTGCCGCGCGCGGTGTGCTGCACTTCAAATGGTACGTCGTAATGTGCTCGATGTTCGCCGCCTCGGTGGCGTGCGTGTTCATGGGGCTGCCCGCCGGCAGCGAGGGCCCCTCGCTTGAGATAGGCGGTTGCGCCGGCGACGCCGTCGGCTCGACTTTGAAACGTTCGCTCATGGTGCGCAGGCTTCAGATAGCCGCAGGTTCTTCGGCGGGTCTCGCGGCCGCGTTCAACGCACCGGTTACCGGTCTTGTGTTCGCCATGGAGGAGGCCTTCCGCTCGTTTTCGGCGCAGGTGTTCACCTGTTCGGCGGTCAGCGTCCTTGTTTCACTCACAGTGCGCAATTTAATGCGCTCCGCCATGGGATTTACGGTGTCTTTCACATTCACAACTTTTGAGTTTGCTCCTATGGAGCCTATGGGCTATCTTTACACGGCGATAGCCGCTCTGTGCGCCGCACTTCTCGGCGTGGCTTTTTACCACCTCATGCTGCTCTGCCGCAGCGGCTTTAAAAAGATAACTTTCTTTAAAGGCGCCGGCAAGTATATAATCCCGTTTTTCGTTGCGGGCGCCTTCGGGCTTATATCTGTTTATGCCATGGGCGGCGGACACGAATTTATTCAGTCGCTCGGTTCCGGCTACAGCGGCGAATTCAAAACCATTTTCGGAATAAGCGTCGCCGCTACGCTTGCGGTAGTCGTGCTGTTCCGCTTTATATCCACCATTCTCGCAGTGGGCTGCGGCATGCCGTACGGCATATTCGTGCCCGTGCTGGCTACGGGGGCGGGGCTGGGCGCGCTTCTGTGCGTCGGCTTTGAAAGTGCGGGAATGAATGCCGATATGTGCGACTATATCATAATAATAACCATGGCCGCCTATTTCACTACAGTGGTGCGCGCGCCGATAACGGGGCTTGTAATGATATTCGAATTTACCGGTCAGTTCGAAAATCTTCTGCCCGCGTTGCTCGGCGTCGGGATAGGATTTATAATCGGCGAACTCTTCCGTACGCGCTCTGTGTTCGAGAAGTGCCTCGAGCTCATCGTTAAGGATGAAAACGTAAGGCTGGGTGCCGAGCGCCGCAAGGTCAGCATGGAGGTGGAGGAGGGCTCCTATGCCGACGGCCGCGCCATCCGCTCTGTGCTCTGGCCGGCAGGCGGCGTGGTGGAAGAGGTGCACACGTCTTCCGGCGGGCGCTTTGTGCCCGACGGTAAAACCGTGCTTCATGCCGGCGATAAAATAACTTTTGCCTGCGTGGCCGCCTCTGAAGAGGACGTAAAAAACTATCTCGGCGACATAGTGGGCGGACCGGACGGTAAATAAAAAATAATTAAAATTAATTTTAAATTTTCGTATATTTTGTGCGCCGCCTGCCGCGGGAAAATCTCACGAGGCAGGCGGCGCACGGCATATTGCGTGTATAAATATTAATTATTTGATTTTTTATTATTTTATGGGCGCCGCGCGCCGCCGCTTGCATGCATTACCTCCCGTTTATGTATGCAAGAGGCTGAATATAAGCTGAACTTATATTCTATATTAATATAAACAATTGTCCTTTAGCGTGGTAAATTGCCTTTTGCCAAACATTTACGCTTGACTTGAAGTGCCGTTTTTTATATAATAACAAAGGATTGTATATATGCATTTTAAAGGCGGGAATGTCCCGTATTTTTATGCGCCGCGCTGCGTAAGGTTAATTTGAAATTATTTCATTGAGCGCGCGGCGGCGCGCTATATTTTTTTGCGGGCATTGCCCGCGTCGGAGCACATATGTTTACGTCGGACAATGAGTTAAGACCTATAGAGGGCGAAGTAAGAATACCTTCGGGCTGTGCCGTAAGCGCCATAATCGACAGGAGCGGCAGGCCCATGACGGGAGAGAAGATAATCCGCTCTATCGCCACCATGCACGACCGTTCCAACGGCCTCGGCGGCGGTTTTGCCGGCTACGGCATATATCCTGATTACAAAGATTATTATGCCTTTCACCTCTTTTTCGACAGCAGAACTGCGAGAAAGGAGACTGAGGACTATCTTGCCGCCCATTTCGAGGTGGTGTATTCCTCTGAGATGAAGACGAGGAAAGTAAAGGGTATCGTGGGCGAGCCGCTCATATTCCGCTACTTTTTATATCCTCTCTCCAAGCGCCTTGCCAACTCCCTTCTGGATGAGGAGCAGTATGTCGTTAAGTGCGTAAACAGAATAAATACCGACATAAAGGGCGCTTTTGTTTTCTCCAGCGGCAAAAACATGGGGATTTTCAAGGGCGTGGGTTTCCCTGAAGACATAGGCCGTTTCTACCTTTTGGACGAGGAGTATGAGGGCTATATGTGGACGAGCCACGGCCGTTATCCCACAAACACTCCAGGCTGGTGGGGCGGCGCGCATCCCTTCGGGCTTTTATCCTATTCGGTCGTGCACAACGGCGAAATTTCTTCATACGACGCCAACCGCCGCTACATAGAGATGTTCGGTTACAAGTGCAATCTGCAGACCGATACCGAAGTAATAACTTACGTAATAGATTATCTTCTGCGCATAAAGGGGCTCACGCTGGAGGAGGTGGCAAAGGTCATCTCCGCGTCGTTCTGGGCAACCATAGACGATAAGAGCGAAGAAGAGCGCCGCCAGGAAGTTTTCCTGAGAAAGGCGTTCCCCTCGCTGCTTATAAACGGCCCGTTCTCCATTATTTTCGGGTTCGAAGGCGGCATGATGGCGCTCAACGACAGGTTGAAGCTGCGCTCCATGGTGTGCGCCGAAAAGGGCGATTTGGCATTTGTATCTTCAGAAGAGTGCGGCATAAGGGTAATCGAGCCCGAGCTCGACAGTATTTTCGCGCCCGCGGGCGGCCAGCCCGTCATATATACCCTGCGCGAAGGAGCCACGAGATGATGAACATGTTTATTCCCCCCGAATACGAGGTCGTGCGAAATGCAGACCTTTGCATCGGATGCAGGGTATGTGAGAGGCAGTGCGCCAACGAGGTGCACAAATATGATAAAGACCTCGGCAAGATGATTGCCGACAGCACAAAGTGCGTAAACTGCCACCGCTGCGTGTGCATGTGCCCCACGCACGCTTTGAAAATTGTTAAGAGCGACGATACATACAAGCTCAATTATAACTGGCCGGTGAGAGCCATGAACGAGGTGTACAGGCAGGCCGCAACGGGCGGCGTTCTTCTCTCCTCCATGGGCAACCCCACAGAGAATCCCATATATTTCAATAAAATTCTTGTGAATGCCTCGCAGGTCACAAACCCTCCCATCGACCCGCTGCGCGAGCCTATGGAAACGACCGTTTATCTCGGCAAAAAGGACGTTGAGATAAAGAGGGATGCGCAGGGCAGGCTAAAAGATACGCTCCCCCCTCAGCTCAGGCTCACAACGCCGATAATGTTTTCGGCTATGAGCTACGGCTCGATATCCTACAACGCGCACGAGTCGCTCGCCCGCGCCGCCGAGGAGCTTGGCATCTTTTACAACACCGGCGAGGGCGGACTGCACACCGATTTTTATAAGTACGGCAAGAACACCATAGTTCAGGTTGCCTCGGGCAGGTTCGGCGTGCATGAACAGTACCTTAAGACTGCCGCCGCGATAGAGATAAAAATGGGTCAGGGAGCAAAGCCCGGCATAGGCGGGCACCTCCCCGGGATGAAGATATCCGACGATGTTTCAAAAACGCGCATGATTCCAAAGGGCGTAGACGCCATTTCGCCCGCCCCTCACCATGATATCTATTCGATAGAAGATTTAAGGCAGCTTATTTACAGCCTCAAAGAGGCTACTGCATACACGAAGCCCGTAATAGTCAAGGTTGCCGCCGTGCACAACGTAGCGGCGATTGCCTCGGGCATTGCCAGAAGCGGCGCCGATATCATAGCGATAGACGGCTTCCGCGGCGGCACGGGGGCCGCTCCTACCCGCATACGCGACAATGTCGGCATTCCCGTGGAGCTTGCGCTCGCGCAGGTCGACGAGCGTCTCCGCCAGGAGGGCATACGCGACAGCGTTTCGATAGTTGTCGGCGGCTCAATCCACTCCAGTTCGGATGTGGTAAAGGCAATTGCGCTCGGTGCGGACGCGTGCTATATAGCCACCGCCGCGGTAATGGCGCTCGGTTGTCACCTCTGCCGCAGCTGCCATGCCGGCAAGTGCAACTGGGGCATAGCCACGCAGCGTCCCGACCTTGTAAAACGTCTCAATCCCGATATGGGCAAGGAGAGACTGGTGAATCTGGTGCATGCATGGACGCATGAAATCCAGGAGATGATGGGCGGCATGGGCATAAACTCGATAGAGGCACTCCGCGGCAACAGGCTCATGCTCCGCGGCGTCGGACTCAACGAGACGGAGCTGAGGATACTCGGAATCAAACATGCAGGCGAGTGATTTTTGCCTGCAAAAATCACTCACACTCCGTTTGCCCTCGCATAAGCGGCGTAATACTGTGTTGTGCTTACGGGTGTTTTCGGTCACTTACGTCTAAGTAAGCTCCCTCAAACCTTCCGCGCACGCCTTGTCTTACTTGCTTCTGTGAGGTAATTATGAGAGTATGCTGCGGTCTGAATTTAAATATAGCGATTGGAATAAACCCTTTGTTAGAGAGCCAAAGGGAAGAATATAATTCAAGGATTTTTAAATTATGTTGACAAGTATCTGTGGAATCAACTGGGGCGACGAAGGTAAGGGCAGGATGGTCGACCTCCTGTCGCGCGACTTCGACATAGTGTGCCGTTATCAGGGCGGAAACAACGCCGGGCACACCGTTATAAACGAAAAGGGCAAGTTCATTTTAAACCTGCTCCCTTCGGGCATTTTAAGGGAGGATGTGGTCAATGTGCTCGGCTGCGGCATGGTCATTGATTTGAAGCACCTCTGCGGCGAAATAGAGCGCCTTCAGAACGCGGGAATTAAAATTACCCCCGAAAATCTGAAGATAAGCGACAAAGCGGTAATTACCATGCCCTACAACGTTTTGCAGGATGTTATGGAAGAGGACAGGCTTTCCAAGGCGACGGGCAAGCCCTATGGCTCCACGCGCCGCGGCATAGCGCCCGTATATGCGGACAAATACATGAAAAAGACCTTCCGCATGGGCGAGCTTCTCAATACAAAGCTGATGTTCAAGCGTCTGCCCGATATCGTCGCATGGAAAAATCTCACCGTCACCGCCTACGGATATGACCCGGTTAAGGTGGAGGATATGGTAGATTATTTCACCACATACGGCGAACCGCTCAAAGAATTTATCACCGATACGGGCCTGTACCTCAACGAGGCCGATAAAGCCGGCAAGAATATCATGTTCGAGGCTCAGCTGGGCGCGCTCCGCGATATCGACTACGGCATCGTGCCCTATACCTCAAGCTCCTCTACGATAGCGGCGTATGCTCCTATCGGCGCAGGCGTGCCCAATCTTAAAATAGATAAATCTATCGGCATAATGAAGGCATATTCAAGCTGCGTCGGCGCAGGTCCTTTCACCTGCGAATATTTCGGAGAACAGGCCGAGCGGCTCCGCGAGCTCGGAGGCGAATACGGCGCCGCTACAGGCAGGCCGAGAAGGGTTGGCCCCTTCGACGTAGTGGCTTCGCGCTACGGCATACGTTGCCAGGGCGCGGACGAAATTGCGCTCACCAAACTCGACGTTTTAGACGACTATGAAGAAATAGAGATTTGCACTCACTACGAACTCGACGGAAAAATAATCGACGAGTTCCCTTTCACCGACGTTCTTGATTACTGCAAGCCCGTATTCGAAAAGGTCAAGGGCTGGAATTGCGATATATCTCATTGCAAAAAGCCCGAGGATTTGCCCGAAGAGGCGCTTGCATATATACAGCTGCTTGAAAAACTGTGCGGCTGCCGCATACGCTACGTTTCTGTCGGCGCAGAGCGCGACGCATGCATAAAGATGTACTGATTTTTTTTCAAATTGCCGTCGGTTCAGAACTAAAAATAATTTTTTGCAAAATATTTTGCTCCGCAAAAAAATTTGCCGAAAATAAGGTTTTATAATGAAGAGAATTTATGTAAACGAGGAATGGTGCCTCGGTTGCCATCTCTGCGAATATGAATGCATGTTCGCAAACTCGGGATTGGATGAGATGTTCAAGCTCAAGGGCCGCACCAATGAATTTATTCCGCGCATTAAAGTGGAGGGTGAGGACGGCAACGACATTCATTTTGCCGTAAACTGCCGTCACTGCACAAACGCCATATGTGTAAAGAGTTGCATAGCGGGCGCCCTTTCAAAGGACGGAGAGGGCGTTGTGCGCATAGACAGAGATAAATGCGTGGGGTGCTTTACCTGTGTGCTTGTGTGCCCCTTCGGCGCAATCATGCCCGCCCCCGACGGCAAAGCGGCGCAGAAATGCGCGCTCTGCACCGACAATATCATGGGCGAGCCCAACTGCGTAAAGCATTGTCCGAATAATGCTATCGTCTTTGAAGAGCGATAAAAGTTTGCCAAATAATTGCGGCGCAATACGGCGCAGCGCTTACGGTTGTTTACGTTCGCTTACCCGTCGGCGCAAGGCATGGTTTGCAACAAATAAAATAAATTTGTTTTGTTGCCTTCAGTGCCTGCGTCTCCTCATCACAAAAAACTTTTTTGTGAGTCGCTGCGGCAAACATTGTCAGGCCGCTCAAACTTTCCGCACGCGCCTTGTTTTGCTTGCAATCATTTAACGAACGGGTTCGTGCAGCGTAAGATAACAAATCAGGTAATAGTATGAAGTATGTAATAATCGGCAATTCAATAGCCGCGACGGCATGCATAGAGGGCATTCGCTCTGTGAACGGCAAGGGCGGAATAACCGTCGTTTCGGCGGAAAAATACCCCGTCTACGGCAGGCCTCTCATTTCCTATTGTCTGCTCGGCAGGGTGAAGCGCGAAAATATGGGATACCGCCCCTCCGATTTTTATCAGAAGAACGGTGCGGAGGTGCTGTACGGACGCACGGCCGAAAAAATCGACCCGGAGAAAAAGGTTGTAATTCTTGACGACGGCGCGGAGATTGCCTACGATAAATTGCTTGTCTCCACGGGCTCCCGTCCCTTTGTCCCTCCCATGCAGGGGCTGGACGGAGTGAGCAAAAAGTTTTCGTTTATGACCATGGACGACATGCTCGCCTTAGAGGGCGAACTTTCTGCGGATAAACGCGTTCTGGTAATCGGCGCGGGACTCATCGGCCTCAAGTGCGTGGAGGGAATACTCGCAAGGGTAAAGTCGGTTTCCGTGGTGGACATGGCAGACAGAATTCTTCCCTCCATATTGGATAACGATGGCGCCGCAGTCGTGCAGCGCGGACTGGAAGAGCGCGGAGTTGAATTTTTTCTCTCAAACAGCGCCGAAAAGTTTGAAGGCAACGTTGCATATTTAAAGAACGGCGGAAAAAAGATAGAGTTTGATATTCTTGTCGTTGCCGTGGGCGTGCGCCCCAATACCGCGCTTGTATCCGAAGCCGGCGGCGAGGTTAACCGCGGCATAGTCGTGGACAAAGGAATGCACACCAGCTTGAAGGACGTGTATGCCGCAGGCGACTGCGCCGAGGGATTTGACAGTTCTACAGGTTCCAACAGAATTCTCGCCCTTCTGCCCAATGCATATTTTCAGGGCAATATCGCCGGGGTAAACATGGCGGGCGGCATAGCTTTACATACAGACGCCATTCCCATGAATGCCATAGGTTTTTTCGATACCCATGTTCTTACTGCGGGAGTATATGAGGGCGAAGTTATTGCCGACGTGCACGATAACGTATATAAAAAGCTCTTTATAAAGGACGGGTGCCTCGTTGGCTTCATACTCATTAATGATTTTTTAAGAGCGGGGATATACACCTCGCTTATCCGCGGCAAGACTCCCCTCGACGAGGTCGATTTTGCCTTGCTCGAAAGGGAACCCCGGCTTCTGGCTTTCTCAAAGCAGGCGCGCAAGGAAAAACTCGCGCAGAGAGTGTGAAATACTCACGAAATTCTCGCGCAGGCCGTGCGCGACAATTTCCGTGAGTTCTGGGGAGCCAGCTCCCCCTTACCCCGATTTTAGAGGCTCACATATCATATAATCGGGGTAATTCCCCCTTTGGCGAGCCTGCTGACCGCAGCAAGGGTCTTTCTGCGCAGGGAAACCCTGCTTGAAACGTTAATATAATTTATAAAATAATAATTCTGCGCAAGGCGAATTTAGTTCGCCGATAAGCGCGACGCAATTTGCAGCGAGAGCTGGCTATACTTAAGGTGAATGGCGGCATTTCTATAATATGTGGGCCCTTACTCATGCCGCCAGAGGAACTTAGTTCCTCAAAATCACGAATTTTTTCGTGCTCGGCCAGCGCGAAAAAAATTGTGAGGAGGTTTTTTTATTATGGAAATCAATGTAGACGAAAACGTCCACTTTCAGGCGCTCAACAGGATAGTGCGCGAAAGCAAGGATACCGATATAACTATAAACGGAATAGTAGGCCAGCGCTATGTCGCCGACGGCCTCTCAGGCAAGCGCATAGTTATCAACGGCGTGCCCGGCAATGCGCTCGGAGCTTATATGAACGGTTGCGAAGTCATCGTTCACGGCAACGTTCAGGAAGCCACAGGCGACACTATGAACAGCGGCAAAATCGTTGTGTACGGCAATGCGGGCGATGCCACGGGCTACGCAATGCGCGGAGGCAGAATTTATATCCGCGACAACACCGGTTACCGTGCGGGTATTCACATGAAGGCTTACATGGACTTCAAGCCGGCGATTGTAATAGGCGGCAGAGCGGGCTCCTTCCTCGGCGAATATCAGGCGGGCGGAGTTATAGTCGTGCTCGGCCAGAACAAGGACGGTCTGCCTATAATAAATAACTTCTGCGGTACGGGAATGCACGGCGGCGTTATGTATCTCCGCTGTGACGAGCTTCCCAAGTCGCTCCCTTCCCAGGTATCTGCTGAGAGAGTATGGGGCGCCGATATCGAAGAACTTTCCGAGCTTGTGCGCGATTGGTGCAATTTCTTCCCCGAATATAATGCCGAAACATTGCTCGGTCATAATTTCTTCAGACTCACGCCCAATTCCGATAATCCTTATAAGCAGATGTATACGAATAACTAAAGCGGCTCACGAAAAATCTTTTGCCCTTGGCAAAATCTTTTTCCGTGATTTTACGGTAAGTCGTAAAAACACTTAACGCCCGAACTGAATTCGGGCTTGTGTTTTTTCGGCATTATCATTTCAGAAATTTGCTGTGGCGAAAAGTTACTCCTTGTAAAGTTCTTAATGCTCGCGCCGGCTCGCTGTGCTTTACGGCGGGAAACCCGCCTTGCGACATAATATTTATAGACTTTATTTCGCAATTGAGCCTTCTTTGCGTAAAGCGAGGGAGGGATTGTGTTGATTAAATTGCCCCGTTAATTGCGGCATAGTGCCGTGCGAATAAAAATTCCGGCCTTTATCCGGCCGTTCTGTGAGAGATTATTTATGATGAGAAAATTTTATAAAATGCAGGGAATAGGCAACGACTACATCTATTTTGACTGCATGAAAGAGCCGATAGACAATCCCGAAGAGCTGGCGGTCAGGCTTTCTGACAGGCACTTCGGCATAGGTGGCGACGGAGTGATTCTGCTCTGCCCTTCGGATATTGCCGACTGCCGCATGCGCATGTTCAATCTCGACGGTTCAGAGGGAAAGATGTGCGGCAACGGCATACGTTGCGTGGGTAAGCTCGCGCATGACCTGGGTTATGTAAATGGCGACAGCGTGAAGATAGAAACGCTTTCAGGCGTAAAAACGCTCTTTTTAAATAAAGGCGCCGACGGCAAAGTGTGCTCGGCGCGCGTAGATATGGGCGCACCCGTGCTCAGCGGTGCGGATATTCCAAGCACATACACAGGTGAAAGCGTGGTCAACGTGCCCATCGAGGTCGACGGAAAAACTTTCGGGGCAACGCTTGTGTCTATGGGCAACCCTCACTGCGTGGTTTTCGAGGACCCCGACAGGGTCGGGCTGGAGCACTACGGTCCGCTCTTTGAGCGGCACCCTGCCTTCCCCGAGAGGATAAATACCGAATTTGTGCGCGTTATCGACCGCAACAGATTGAAGATGCGCGTTTGGGAGCGCGGCAGCGGCGAAACGCTTGCGTGCGGCACCGGCGCCTGTGCCTCGGCAGTGGCCGCCGTATTGAACGGTTACTGTGATAAAGACAGCGAAATTTCGGTATTCCTTCTGGGCGGCGAACTGAGGATAACATACACCGACCAAACGGTGTTTATGGAAGGCGCTGCCCAGCTGGTGTTCACCGGCGAAATTAAAATTTGATTTTAAAGACAATGGGCAAGGCTGCCGGCCGCGGACATTCCGTCCGCGGCCGGCTTTACTTCATCGCCGCATTGCGAGGGCCTTTGCAAAAGAGTGGCGGGCGGGCGGAGCTCTTTGCTGCCGCGCGCAAGCGGCAAGGGGCACCGCCCGCTGTAAAAGTGGCCGCAGGCTTTGCCAAAAATTAAATTTTTTAAGTGGTGCAGGAGTTTGCCATAATGCGCTTTGTGTGCTATAATAAACACGAATTTAAATTACATTGCGGCAAGCAAGCCCGCCTTCGGCGGGCGGGGAGAAATTTTTATGACGAAGTACATTTTCGTAACGGGCGGCGTTGTTTCAGGTCTCGGCAAGGGCATAACGGCCGCGTCGCTCGGCAGGCTCTTAAAATGCAGGGGATATAAGGTGGCTTCGCAAAAGCTTGACCCCTATATCAATATCGACCCCGGCACCATGAGCCCCTATCAGCACGGCGAGGTGTTCGTCACCGACGACGGCGCCGAAACCGACCTCGATTTAGGACATTACGAAAGGTTCATAGACGAAAATCTGAACAAGTACTCCAATCTCACCACGGGCAAGGTATACTGGAACGTTTTAAATAAGGAACGCAACGGCGAATACCTCGGCCAGACCGTGCAGGTAATACCGCACATAACCGACGAAATAAAAACATTTATATATAACGTGGGCAAAACTACCGGCGCCGACGTCGTTATCACCGAAATCGGCGGCACCATAGGCGACATAGAGAGCCAGCCCTTCATCGAGGCTATAAGGCAGGTCGCGCGGGAAGTGGGGCGCGATAACTGCTGTTTCATCCACGTCACCCTCGTTCCCTACATTTCAGGTTCGGAGGAGTTCAAGTCAAAGCCCACCCAGCATTCCGTAAAGGAGCTTCAGGGCATGGGCATAAATCCCGATATAATAATCGCGCGCGTCGACGCGCACATGCCCAAGGACGTCCGCACGAAGATATCGATGTTCTGCAACGTCGCTCCCGAGTGCTGCATAGAAAATTTGACGCTCCCCGTTTTATATCAGGCGCCCATAATGCTCGAGGAGAGCAACTTTTCGCAGATAGTTTGCGAAAGGCTCAAGCTCGACCCGCGCGTGATAGACCTGACCGAGTGGAACAAGATGCTCGAACGCATTGCCGCGCGCGACAAAACGGTTAAAATTGCGCTTTGCGGAAAGTATGTGCAGCTGCACGACGCCTATCTATCCGTTGCCGAAGCGCTCGCGCACGCCGGTTACGAAAACGCGGCCAAGGTAGACATCAAGTGGGTAGACAGCGAAGCGCTTAACGAAAGCAACATTCAGGAAGTTCTGGGCGAAGCAGACGGAATTCTGGTTCCCGGCGGCTTCGGCAACCGCGGCATAGAGGGTAAAATACTCTGCGCCAAATATGCCCGTGAAAACAATGTGCCCTACCTCGGCATCTGTCTCGGCATGCAGACGGCGGTTGTTGAGTTCGCCCGCAACGTTCTTGGCTACAAAGACGCCAATTCTTCTGAGTTTGACCCCGACTCGGCTCATTGCGTAATCGACCTCATGCCCGACCAGCACGGCGTAAAGATGGGCGGAACTATGCGTCTCGGCGCATATCCGTGCAAGGTGCTGGGCGAAAAGATGAAAAAGGCCTACGGCAAAGAGGAAATTTCAGAGCGTCACCGCCACAGATACGAGTTCAACAATGATTTCCGCGAAGAAGTAGAGGCGCACGGCATGAAGATTGCGGGTACTTCCCCGAACGGCCTTTTGGTAGAGGCGGTAGAAATTCCTGCAAATGACTTCTATGTGGGCGTTCAATTCCACCCTGAGTTCAAGTCGCGCCCCCAGTCGGCGCACCCGCTGTTCCGTGATTTTATCGCCGCGGCGGTAAAATATCACAGAAATGCACAGCATTAATTTTTAAAACGGTGTAAATTGAGCGCCGCACCGTGCCACGGTGCGGCGCATTTTTTATATATTAAGTAAAATGGAACGCATATATGCGGCAAATAGCGTGTGTTTGCGGCAGAGTTGCAACTGTTTTGCCTGCCAATTCAGATTGATAAAAAATTTTAATATGCGCATGTGCGCATGCAATGGTGCGATATGAAATTAAATGCAAATTATTCCAATGTTAACGACAGTTACCTCTTTTCAACCGTCGCAAAAAAAGTGGCGGAGTACCAGAAAGTTCACCCTGAAAAGAGCGTACTCCGCTTGGGCATAGGCGACGTAACGCTTCCCCTCGCTCCCGCCGTGATTTCGGCGCTGCATTCGGCCGTCGACGAGATGGCGGATAAAGATACGTTCCGCGGCTACGGCCCCGAACAGGGCTATGCCTTCCTGAGGGAGGCAATTTCGGCTTACTACAAAGAGCGCGGAGTCGAGCTTGATGACGACGAGATTTTTGTTTCCGACGGGGCAAAATCTGACCTCGGCAACATTCTCGATATTTTCTCCGAAGATAATGTCGTGCTCGTGCCCGACCCCGTATATCCCGTTTATGTGGATACAAACGTAATGGCGGGGCGCAAAATTATTTATGCGAACGCTACTGCTGAAAACGGCTTTTTGCCCATGCCCGACTATTCGGTGCATGCCGACCTCATATATATCTGCTCGCCCAATAATCCCACGGGCGCGGCATATACAAAGGCTCAGCTCAAGGAATGGGTTGACTATGCTAACGAGACGGATGCGGTTATTTTATACGACGCCGCATACGAGTGCTTTGTAAAGGACGACGGGCTTGCAAAATCTATTTATCAGATAGAGGGGGCAAAGACTTGCGCAATCGAGTTCTGCTCGTTCTCCAAAATGGCGGGCTTCACAGGCACGCGCTGCGGATTTACCGTGGTGCCCAAAGTTATAAAAAAAGACGGCCTTTCGGCAAATAAAATGTGGCTCAGGCGCCAGACTACAAAGTTCAACGGCGTGCCCTATATAGTTCAGCGCGCCGCCGCCGCGGTATTCACGCCCGAGGGAAGAAAACAGATTGCCGAAAACCTTGCATATTATGAAGAGAACGCCAAACTCATTGCCGATACTCTCACAGAGCTGGGCGTATGGTTTACGGGCGGCAAACATTCGCCCTATATCTGGCTGAAGTGCCCGAATGGTATGAGCAGCTGGGAGTTTTTTGACTATCTTTTACAAAATGCACAGGTCGTAGGCACGCCCGGCGCAGGTTTCGGCGTAAACGGAGAAGGCTTCTTCCGCCTCACCGCCTTCGGCAGCAAGGAAGTAACAAAAGAGGCAATGGCGCGCATCAAAACTCTGCTTTCCAAGTAATTGCCCCTGATATATCCCCGAATCATTCAGATTTTTAATTTTAAGTAAGGCGTTTAATGAACATGACAGGCGGAAAGAAAAGAGCTTTTAAACGTGGCGCGGGCATACTGTGCCATATATCTTCCCTTCCCGGGAAATACGGAATAGGCTCGCTCGGAAAAGAGGCGTATGATTTTGTAGACTTCCTCGAGCGAAGCAAAATAAAATACTGGCAGATTCTCCCCCTCGTGCAGACGGGTTACGGAGATTCGCCCTATCAGTCGGTATGCTGCAATTCGGTAAATCCCTATTTTATCGACCTTGAACAGCTCTGCAAACAGGGGCTGCTCGATAGTGATGAGCTTAAAGAGGCTGAAATGAGCGGGGGCCGGGTAGATTACGGCGGGTTGTATGAGCGCAGATATGCAACTCTGCGCCTCGCATATGCGCGGTTCAATATCAACGACCGTTCGTTCAAAAAATTTGTTGATAGCGGCCTTTATGACGACTATGCGCTGTTCATGTCGCTCAAATCGGTATACGGCGGCACCTACCGCGATTGGCCGCGTGCATATAAGTTTCATGAAGAGCTTGCCCTTTCCGAGTTCAAGGAAAACGCTTATAAAAAACAATACTGTTTCTGGCAGTTTTTGCAGTACCAGTTTTTAAAGCAGTGGAAGGCGCTTAAAGCGTATGCCAACAATAAGGGGATTGAAATTATCGGCGATATTCCGCTGTATGTCGCCGACGACTCCTCCGACGTGTGGGCGCACCCGGAGATGTTTCTGGTTGACGAGGACCTGAATCCCACGGAAGTTGCGGGCGTTCCCCCCGATTATTTTTCTGTCACGGGTCAGCTGTGGGGCAATCCGCTCTACGACTGGGACTATGCCGAAAGGGACGGTTACAGGTGGTGGACAGAGCGCATAAAGCGCTCCTGCGAACTATATGACATAGTCAGAATAGACCATTTCCGCGGGTTTGACAGGTATTATGCCATTCCCGCCTCGGCTACGACTGCCGAGATAGGTTCGTGGAGGAAGGGCCCTGGCATGAAGCTGTTCGAAGCGGCGGCAAATGCGCTCGGCTCCGTTAAGATAATTGCCGAAGATTTGGGCGTGATAGACGACGGCGTCATAGCGCTGAGGGAGGCGACGGGCTTCCCCGGAATGAAGATTATGCTCTTTGCATTCGACGGCAACGAAAATAACGAGTACCTGCCCAAGTTTATAACGGAAAATACCGTTACTTATACGGGTACGCACGATAACGATACCGTGCTGGGTTTTATTCTCGGCATGGACGATGCGCAATTCATAAAATTCCGTAAATCTCTGCGCGCCGCGCTCAAGTCTGAGGGCGTGAGCTACCCGATAGTATCGCGTCAGGATGCCGCCCGCGCCTTGGTAAAGTGCGCGCTCGGCACAAAGTCGGATATGTGTATAATCCCCGTCCAGGATATTCTCGGGCTGGATAATTCCGCCCGCATGAACGTACCCTCTACTTCTTCGGGCAACTGGCAGTTCAGGCTGGAAAACATTCCCGACCGCAGAATTGCCGCATGGCTGCGCTATGCGGTAAAATCGAGCGGCAGGGAGTAGAGGCGGTCAATTATCTAACAAATTTGCCGAACATAAAATATAATGAACCCGAGCGCCTGTTGGCTCTCGGGTTTCTATTTTTTTTAAAGCTTTTCTGAATGTCGTTAACTTTTTATGCCATTGCCGCAAGTTCCTGTTCGCTGTCGCGTGCATCCTGCGCGGCAAATATCCGCGTGCATAAAACCGTCATGTCGTCCTCGGCCCTGCCGCCTGTGCGTTCGAGCGCGCCCGCAAGCAATTTGTCGGCAACATTCTGCGGGTTCAAGCGGCTTACGGACTGTAAAAATTCGAGCAATTCGGGAGTGGATGAGAAGGCTGTGGTTATGCCGTCGCTCATGAACACCAGCATGTCTCCGTCGCCGAGAGTGTCGGTGGATACAGTGGGGCGCAGCACTTCGAGTATGCCGAGCGGCAGGCCTTCTCCCTCGAGCACCTTTATGCCGTCTTCGCGCAGAATGAGCGCGACCGGAGAGCCTATCTTAACAAATTCGGCCGCTCCGCTGTTCAAATCTACCGAACATATGTCTATGCAGGCAAACCGCTCCTCGCGTGAAAAGGCCAGCAGTTTGTTTATTGTGTCCAAAACTGTGCCTTCGGGCATTTCAGCCCGGTAAAACGCTTCAATCAGCGAAATTGCCGTGCGCGAAACCTTGCGCGCATATTCGCCGCTGCCCATACCGTCGGAGAGCGCCATTAAAAATCTGTGTTCGTTTATGCGAATGACAGAGTGCGTATCGCCCGATGCATTTTCACCGCGTTTTTTTACACCTGCCACTCCGAATACCGCGTCGAATTTCGGCGGGCGGCAGAATATGCAGCACCGCTTTTCTCCGCCGAGCTCTGTTTTATCTTTAAGCATGTATTTTTTGCCAGTGACGCGCGTAAGCGCCGCGCATACCGTGGAGAGGTTGACTTCGCCCACAAGCACGGCATAAACTTCTTCTGTCTCCGCGCTGAAGTATGCCTCCGGGCAGGCTATTCCTGCCGCGGCAAGCGCGCGGACAACTCCGCGGCCGGTCTCTTCCGAGCGCTTTTTTTGGCACAGTTCCACCGCATTGTTTTTGAGCACTGCCGATATGCCCTTAGCCTGGTCGGCGAGCAGTTTGCGCCCCGTGCGCGCATTCTCTGCTTCCGCCATAAATCTGCGGTATTCTATAAGCAGACTGTTCAGCGCCGAGATTACTTCAGTCGGAACTATGCAGTTCTGCGTTATTGCGGGCGGAAGGTCTATAAGGTTTACTTTACCTTTCAGCGTGCCCGCTTCCACGAGGCTTGCAAAGCCTTTATAAACTACGCTCTTTTCGCATCTTGCGCGTTTTTCGCAGTTTGCGCACAGCTTTTCCTTCAATTCGGATACCACGCGTTTTTTTGCGCCCGCTTCGTCTGTAGCTTCATCCATGTCTTTGAATGCGCACTCCACCTCGCGGAACACCTCGCTCATGCGGAAAAGCTTTTCGCCCGTGCGCTCGCGTTCGCGGTTTATGGCTGTGTCGGAAAGTTCTTTTTTTACCGTCAACGTGTCGAAAAGCGCCTTAAGTTTTATATCCGAAGGAATTGCGGCCAGCGCACAGCCCACGGCGATTGCCGCAACGCGCAAAATTATAAGGGTTGTGCCCTGTTCATACCATCCCGCAAAATATCCTTGGCCGCACAGAAGGGCGCATACGCAAACGGGCGGTGCGCACCTCCCCGCACGCACGAACAGCAGGGAGAGGGCGCACACGCACAGGCACACCGTTAAGGGTATGAGCGAAAGGGAAGAAATTGTTGGCGGCAGCCCCGCCGCAAGGGAGGGGAGCAGGGCGGCGGGACCCTTAAAAAAGCGCACCGAGAGCGAGATGATAAATGCGGTCAGCGCGCAGTAAGCAAGTTCGCCGGCAAGGTTGATAATGCCTGTGCCCGCAAGCACATATATCACGGATAAGGAAAAAAGTTCGTCCTCTTTCAGCCTGCACCGCCCTAGCCTGAAAATGCAGGCATATACGCTTTTATAAGAAAATAAAAATGCAAGCGCTATAACCGCGGCCGCAACCGCTCGCGACAGATACGCATTTCCGAGCAGTTCAAGTACCGGTGAATCCCAATCTGAGAACGCTATAAACGGTGCGAGCGCTATGATAAAAAAGATTGCCGCCTCAAATCTGATTTTTCGTCCCGTGTGCCTGTAGAGGAGAGTTATAAACAGCAAAAAAGCCGCCTCGGCCAGCGCACATAAAAAAGCGGTGAGGCTCAGATGGACCGCAGAACAGGCTATGTACGCCACAGGCGCGGCAATGATATTGCCGCCGCATATCAGCAGCGAAAAATAGAGTCCCAGCGAGAGCGGCACGCCGCTTGCGGCACCGTTTAAAAACAGGCATGCGACTGCAAATATCAGATATACAAATGCGCTTTTAACGTTAATTTTAAATGGCATACCCAAATTTTAACGCCGGTATGTGTGCGTAATTTATACAGTTATAAAAAATAATGTCGAAATAAATAATATTTAATTTATTTATTAATTAAATAATTTTTAATATAATAGCTTAAATAAAAAATTCCCGTCGTGCAAGACGGGAATTTTTGTGATTGGTTTTATTGTGAACTATTTTATATAGAGTATCAGAACGGCAATATCCGCGGGGTTTACGCCCGAAATGCGCGAAGCCTGTCCCAAAGAGGCCGGCCTTATCTTGTTCAGCTTTTCGCGCGCCTCCAGTCTCAGCCCTTCTATCTGCATGTAGTCCAAATCGGGCGGCAGTTTCTTCTCTTCAAGTTTACGTGCGCGCGCAATCTGCTCAAGGCCTTTTTTTAAATATCCTTCATATTTAATATAGATTTCCGCCGACTGCGCCGCGCTTTTTCCGCAATTTTCGAGTACGAGGAATGCGCTTTTAACCTGTTTCAGCGTTGCGCCGCGGCGGATTAAGTCGGCATACTTAAGCGGCTTTTCGGTGCCGTCGAGCCCGAGCGAACGCAGAAATTTGTCGGCCTCTTTTGCGGGCACGCGCCCGTTCAACTCATTCAGCGCGCTCTCGTAACAGGCCCTGCGTTCAAGAAACTTTTTATACCTTTCCTCTGTCACCAGTCCGCAATCGTATCCCTTTTGCGTCAGGCGGAAGTCGGCGTTATCCTGCCTTATCTCCAGCCTGTGTTCGGCGCGGGAGGTCATCATTCTGTAAGGCTCATCGGTACCTTTTGTTACCAAATCGTCGATTAAAACGCCTATATAGGCCTCGTCCCGACCCAAAATGAGCGGTTCTTTGCCGCGTATCTTAAGGCTTGCATTCAGCCCGGCCATAAGTCCCTGTGCCGCCGCCTCTTCATAACCCGAGGTGCCGTTTATCTGCCCCGCTGTGTAAAGTCCTTCTATTTTTTTGAATTCCAGAGTGGGATATACGTCGAGCGTATCTATGCAGTCGTACTCTATGGCGTAGGCATAGCGCATTATGTCGCAGTGTTCAAGTCCGGCAACCGTGCGGTACATATCAATCTGAATGTCGTGCGGCAGAGATGAGGACATGCCCTGCACATAAATTTCCAGCGTGTCGGCTCCTTCGGGTTCTAAAAACAGTTGGTGGCGCTCCTTGTCGGAAAAGCGCACAACCTTAGTTTCTATCGAGGGGCAGTATCTAGGCCCTGTTGAGAGTATTGTGCCGTTATAGAGGGGGGAGCGGTCTAAATTATCGAGGATAATTTTGTGTGTGGCTTCATTCGTGTAGGTAAGGTAGCAGGGTAAGCTGTTTTTAACGCTCACTTCAGTCATATATGAAAAGGGCGCTATATCGTCGTCGCCGTACTGCACCTCGCACTTACCGAAATCTACCGTCCGCCCGTCGAGGCGTGCGGGGGTGCCCGTCTTGAATCTGCGCACGCTGTATCCGAGGTCGATTAAGTTTTTTGTAAGCTCTGTAGCGGGAGCGAAGCCGTTTGGTCCGCTCTTTTTTACGACGTCGCCCGTAATGGTTTCGGCATTGAGATACACCCCTGTTGCGAGTATTGCAGCTTTGCAGTAAAATATTCCGCCGTAAGTCGTCTTGACGCCGCACACTTTTCCCTCTTCGGTAAGAATTTCAGCCGCTTCGCCCTGAACTATTCTCAGATTTTCGGTATGCTCGAGCGTTCTCTTCATCTCGGTGTGATAGGCGTTTTTGTCGGACTGGCACCTGAGCGACTGCACCGCCGCGCCCTTGCCCACATTGAGCATGCGCATCTGCAATGCTGTTTTGTCGGCATTTATGCCCATTTCGCCGCCGAGAGCGTCTATTTCGCGCACAAGGTGTCCTTTTGCCGTGCCTCCTACCGAGGGATTGCACGCCATAAAAGCTATGCTGTCTAAATTCAGCGTAAGCATAGCAGTTTTAAGCCCTGTGCGCGCGCAGGCGAGAGCGGCCTCGCACCCTGCGTGACCTGCACCAACGACGACGACGTCGAATTGTCCTTCGGAAAATGTAGGTATCATAATTGGCCTCACAAAAATTCCCGCCGTTTTCCGACGGGAATTTCAGGTGAATTTATTTTGATTTATATTCATTTAAATTATTTTTTGCCGCAACAAAAATGCAAGTAGTAACTTCATAGAAGCAAGTAAGACAAGGAGCGTGCGGAAGGTGTGAATAAAAAAATAAATAATGTGCGCAAGCAGGGTTTCCCTGCGCCAGCGCGACTCAATTTGTCGCGAGAGCGAGCTCACCAAGGGTGAATTTGCGCAATTATATGCTTCGTGGGCCCTTAAAATTGCGCAAAGAGGGGCTGGCCCCTCAAATCACGGAATTTTTAGCATTCGGCCAAGGTGAAAAATTCGTGAACTATTTTTTAAGTATTATATTTTTGATATCATCCACATCCTTGGCAATTCTGTCGTTCGTGCGGCACATCTCTTCTACCTTGTCGCGCGAGTACAGCATTGTCGTGTGGTCGCGGCCGCCAAGCTCCTTGCCGATGGACACAAGCGGGAGGGAGAGCAGTTCGCACATTAAGTAGCAGCAAATCTGGCGGGGAATTACAATTTCCTTCTTTTTGCTCTTGCCCACTATATCCGATTTTTCAATGTGGTAGAAACCTGTTACGGCGTTTATCACCGTTTCGGGCGTAATCTCTTCGTTCCCGTCCTCGGAAACGGCCTCGCTGAGTGCGTTGCGCGCAAGCTGCACGGTGATAGGCTCTTCCCGCAGACGGGAGGCGAAAATCACCTTTGTAAGCCTGCCCTCGAGCGTGCGCACGTCGTCGCCGCTGTCTTTTGCAAGGAAATTCAGAACGTCGTCGGGCACGACGCATTTCTTTTCAAATGCTTTGCGCTTCAAAATTGCAACTTTGGTCTCGTAGTCGGGGGGGAGTATGTCGAACAGCAGTCCGCCGGAAAAGCGCGTTCTGAGCCTTTCTTCCAGCGCGGCAAGCTCCTTGGGCGAATGGTCGGAGGAGATGACTATCTGCTTGCCCTTTGCCACCAGTTCGTTGAAGGTATGGAAAAATTCTTCCTGCACGGCCTTCTTATTTTCGATAAACTGTATGTCGTCGACGATGAGCACGTCGGCCGAGCGGTAGTGCTGCCTCAGCTTACTGCTCTTGTCGCGCGTGTCGGCTCCGCGGCTGGTGAACATTGTGTCGATAATCTCGTTGACGAACTGTTCGCACGTTATATATATTACCTTTAAAAAGGGCTTTTCACGCACAATTTTATTTGCGATTGCCTGCATCAGGTGAGTTTTTCCCAGACCGGTTCCGCCGTAAATGAACAACGGGTTGTAAGTGCCCGCAGGGTCTTCTGCAACCGACCTTGCGGCGGCAAATACATATTCGTTGTTGGGACCTACGACAAAACTTTCGAACGTGAACTTCGGGTCGAGGTTGGCAGGCGCGCTGAAATTTTTGGGCTCTTCCTCGGGTCCGTTGTAAACGTAACCGTCCGCACCCTCAACTTTGAGGCGGAAATCGACGATGCCCACGCCCGCTTCGGCTATCGCTTCGCGCATTTTGTCGGCAAGAGTGGTGGTAATGTATTTAGCAAAACTTTCGGTGGGCGCCTCCAATACGATATAGCGCCCGTCAACGTCAACGGGCACCAGCTTTTCAATGAAAGTGGTGTAGTTGATGTGCGAAACGAGCTCGCGCATCTTCTCCTTTATGGGATTGTATAAAAAATCGAAGTTTCCCTTTGCCGTCATAAGTTTTGCCTGTAAGTTCCTTTGAATTTTATAAATTTTGTGCTATAATTTTCCCGCAGAGCAATGGGCGGCGCTGTACGCCGCAGTGCGGAGCAAATGCTGTGCGCTCCACTCTGTTTTTCGATTATACTACAATGCGCGCCCAAAATAAAGTGTTTTCGTGGAAAAATGCATATAAAAAATTTGTCGCTTAAAAACTTCAGAAATTACGCCTGTGAAAATTTTGTCTTTTTCGACGGGCTGAATGTGCTCTTCGGCAGGAATGCGCAGGGCAAAACCAACTGTGCCGAGGCGGTGTTTTACCTCTGTACGGGCGTGTCGCCGCGCGCAAAGCGGGACAAGCAGCTCATAATGCACGGCGAAAGCTCGGCAGAGATTTCCGCTCTTGCTTCGGGCAGGTACGGGGAAGTGAATATCGCCGCGACCATATACGAAAACGGGCGGGAAGTCAGGGTGAACGGCAACAAAATCGCCAAAAATGCCGAACTTTTGGGCAATATTTTCAGCGTATTTTTTTCTCCGTCGGAGCTGAGGCTCATTCAGGACGGCCCAGACGAGCGCAGGCGCTTTCTGAATATTTCCATCTCACAGCTCTCGCGCAGCTACTATACCGCGCTTCTGCGCTACAATAAAATTCTGGAACAGCGGAACAATCTTTTGAAAGACAGGGATATAGGGCTGGTGTACGACACTCTCCCCGTGTGGGACGAGCAGCTTGCAAAATATGCCGCGATAGTCGTGCGTCACCGTGCAGAATTTATATCCCGCCTTGCGCCGATTGCCGAAGATGAGCATGCAAAACTGACCGACGGCGCCGAGAAATTGGAAGTGCGGCCCGAAAGGGTATATGTAGGAGACGATGAAGAACTGAAAGAACAGATTTTTTTCGAACTTAAAAGAAATTACGAGCGCGATATCCGCCTCGGCTATACGACGACGGGCCCCCACCGCGACGACCTTGATTTCACAATCAACGGGCAGGACGCCAAACACTTTGCCTCTCAGGGGCAGACGCGCACGGCGGCGCTCTCTGTGAAGCTTGCCGAAATGGAAATATTCAGGCAGCTTTCCGGCGAGTATCCCGTCCTCATCCTGGACGATGTGATGAGCGAACTCGACCTTCCCCGCCGCAAAAAACTTGTTGCGCGCGCGCAGGGCATGCAGACAATACTCACATGCACGCACGCAGAGCGCGTATTATACGGCAGGGAGGCGAACAAAATAAGGATAGAGGGAGGTGCCATAAAGCGATGAGGGCGGACCTTCATATTCATTCGTACTATTCCGACGGGCTGATTTCGCCCGAAGAGATTGCCGCCATGTGCAAAAATAACGGCGTTCGTCTTGCGGCTCTCACCGACCACGACAACATGAACGGAGCCGATGAATTTGCCGCGGCGTGCGCGGAGGCGGACGTAAAATGCGTGCGCGGCATAGAAATTTCGGCCTATACCGACGTAAAGGTGCACATTCTGGGCTACAACCTCGACCGCACCCGCCCCGAATATAAAAAATTTGAAAATTTTGTGCGCGAGGGCGCGTTTGCGCGCACGGCAGATATTCTTACCAGACTTAAAAAGCGCGGGATAAATTTAAGTTTTAACGACGTGCTCCGCGAGAGGAAGTGCGAAAATTCCCCCGTGCATACAATGTATATCGCGCGCGCCGCGGCACGCAAGGGCTACGCCGCGTCTCCTTCGGCCTTCTATGCCGACATGCTGGCTCCCGGACGCCCCGCATATTCTGCGCTCGGCAGGCCGTCGCCCGGGTATTCGCTTGAAGTGATATCGGCTTGCGGAGGGCTCTCTTCGCTTGCGCACCCGGGGCGCATAACGCTTGAAAAAAAGGAAAAATATGCCCTGATAGAGATGCTTGTATCCTGCGGACTGAACGGCATAGAAGTGGTGTATTCAGGGCATACTGATGAGGAGACGGCATACTTTAAGGAGATAGCCGCAAAATTTTCGCTGTTGGTTACAGGCGGTTCGGATACACACTATGCCGAGGGCACGCGCTGCATAGGCAGTCCTCCGTTCTGTCCTTCGGAAGAGCTGATTGCGGCGCTTAAAATAAATTGAAAAAATTTTTTAATAAAATTATTTTATTTTTTACTATGCCCGCGCTCGCCGCGGGCATTTGCTTTGCCTCATGCGGGGCTTCGAACAGACTGCCGCGCGGGGTGAGGATAAGCGGCGCGGAGCTGGGCGGACTGCCGCGTTCGCAGGCGGCCCGGCTCGTCAGGGAGGGCATACTCTCCGACCTGAAGGGCAGGCGCCTCAATATTGTGTCGGGCGGACATGTATACAGCTATTCATATCCCGAAATTTCTTTCAAAGACGACGCAAAAACCGTGGTGTATTCAATTTCGCGCCCAGGCGACTATAAAGTAGGCGTAAGTTATTATTTAAATGGACTCGATGATGTCGTTTCGGGCATATGCGCCGCCGAGTACCGTCCGGTACGCGAGCCCTGCGCCTACTTTAACGCCGGCGAAGGAGAGGCGTTCTGTTATGACGAGGGGCAGAGCGGCGTCGTTCCCGACGCTGTAAAACTGCGCGGCGATATCATGTCTGCGCTTGAAGGCAGGGAGCGCGGGGCCGATTTTGAGGAAGTCGCTTTGAATGTCGAAAGCAAAAAACAGAGCGGTGACATGGATAAAATAAAGCGCGAAACAGCCCGCCTTGCGGCATACACCACCTATTTTGACTGTGAAAATACGCCGAGGGTATCCAACATAAAGCTCGCCGGCAAAAAGATAAGCGGCAGCATACTCGCACCCGGCGAAAGCTTTTCGTTTAACGGCAGAGTGGGTGTGCGCACCGAAAAAAACGGTTTTAAAAAAGCAAAGATAATCGAAGACGGCAGGTTTGTATACGGCGTCGGCGGCGGGGTATGCCAGGTGAGCACAACGCTGTATAACGCCGCGCTGCTCGCGGGGCTGAAAATTACGGAATATCATCCGCACAGTTTGTCGGTAAATTATGTTTCGCCTTCGCGTGATGCGATGGTGAGCGGAACATACAGCGATTTGAAGTTTGTAAATACTACATGCAGGCCGCTGTATATCCGCGTTCTGGCGGGACTGTACTATGTGCGCTGCGAACTTTACGGCCTTTCCGACGGCGCCGAATATTCTCTCGAGTCGGTTATAACGGGAGAAGAAAACGGCACATTGGAGAGCGAATGCTATTTAGTGTGCAGGCGCGGCGGAGAGAGCGAGAGGCGTCTGTTGCGAAAAGATAAATATTTATCCCCCAAGGAAAAGAGCACCGCGGAGAGAAGCGGCTGAAGCAGGAAAAAATATTTAAAAATTCAGATTGAAATATTTTTAAATTGATTTAAAATAAATTTAATTAATTTTTTATATCTGAAGGGGCATAAAAGGAGGAGCGGCTGTGCGCGCATCTGCATGCGTGCACAGCCGCTTATGAGCTATACGCAAAAAGCGTATGTGAGGGCTGAAAATTCAAATTAAATATATTTTGCCGCAATTAAACAAAGTTGCAGCCGGGCTTGAATTTTGCGGCGTTGTGCCTTAAGAGCAAGGCTCTCTCCTGCACGGCTTCGCTCTCCACGGTGCCTGTGTTAAGGCGTATGTTGGACAGCGCGATTATAAACGGCGAAGCGAAACAGCCAGCCAGTATAAATATTACAGGGAGCACGCTTCCGCACGCGAAATACGACACTGTGCCCAAAACTGCGGCAAACAACAGCGAATCCCATGTATACCTGAATATCTCTTTTACAGTAAATTTTTCGCTCGTCTTGGGCGTTACCGTAAACACAGCTTTCTTTCCGAAAATTCCTGCGATTACAGTGCGTATCATCATCGGGGCAAGCGAGGCATACGTCGCCACGTTTACAAAAAAGTACGGAATAAGGAGCAGTATCTTTCTGTCTCTGTGATATACGAACAGGTCGGGTATCATGGGCGAGCAGAGGAACACTATCATTATCGCATACACTGCGAGGGAGTAACCTATAACGGGATATCGCAAAAATCCGAGCGCGCAGGTGCACACAGCCAGCATAAAGCTGAGGATAGGCACTATGGGGAGACTGTAGTGCGAAAGCTTGATATCCAGCTTTTCGAACCAGCTCATCTTTGAGCGGTTTATGTCTTTGCCGTATTTTTTCATGTATTCGAGGTTGCCCTGCGTCCACTTGCACTGCCTCTTTTTGAGGGATACATAAGATACGGGGAATTCCTCTTTGCATACAATGTCGGGTGCATATATTATGTCGAACCCGGCATTTTTTATTTCCACGGCAAAGGAGATGTCCTCGGCTACGACGAGGGGGAAACCGCCCGTCTTTTCATAGCAGGCGCGGCTTATCGTCATTCCGTGGCCGATGAGCGCGTTTGCGCCGTAAAAGTTTTTTATCACCTGAACCGTGGTGCCGTTACTGCCCACGCTCAGTCCCATAAGGCGCTGGAACACATTCTCGCCTTCGGTTGCAATGTGTTTTGCTTGAACGGCGCCGCATTTATCTGAATAGTTGAAGTATTTTATAACGCCTTCGATATAATCGGGCGGAATTATTTCGTCGCTGTCGAGCACCACGAAGTAATCGTAGTCGCGCCTGCCTTTAAGGTAGTTGTTTAAATTGCCCGCTTTATATCCCGTGCGCTCCGTCCTTCTTATAACTTCCACATTGTTGTGGCGCAAAGCATATCTGTCAATTCTTTTTTTGTATTCCGGGTCGGAGCTGTCGTCAAGAATAATCGTTTTAAAATTGCGGTAATTCTGTTTTCTGCATTCCGAAAGCGCCCTTTCATTGAAGTCGTTGCACGTGCAGTACAACAGCAAAAATTTCGGCGCCGGCCCTTCGGCCTCCGGCAGCTCTCTTATCGCGGCGTATCTCTTTTCAAGCCGTCTGTGCATCACGGCGTATGCGGCTGAAAACATAAAGTCCTTTATGCTGCCCAGCCAGAGCATGGCCAGTATTGCGGTGTTTACGGCCAGCAGCGCTATTATAAATGCCTTGCGCACCGCGCTTAAGTCACCCAGACCTGTTATCAGCGAATAGAGCGACCAGCCCAGAAGTGAGACGCATCCCAGCCATACTGCGATTATTACCGCGTAAACGGTAGGCTTTTTTTTCATGTATTTCTCCTTTTTCTCCTGATGTCTTTGTTTTTTAACGCTGTACACTCATTAAAACAGCACCGTTAATGCGTTTGTCCACATATTGCCCGTTTTAAACAAAAAAAATTTGTGTAAATTTGGTAGAAATTGTCTGAAAGTAAATTACAAAATCAAATACAGTGTTGCAAAATTGACTTTGCGTGGCTAATGATGTATTATAAGCGGGCAGGCGGAAACTTTTATGACGGAAGAAATGTACAGAAAAACCGAATATGCTCTCTCCCTTATCGCCTCAGGCGACGAAGCGGGCGTGGACCTGCTCTATGCCTGCGCAGGCAGGGCAATGATGTTTGCGGCGAAGTCTGTCGTTAAGGACGATTTCACCGCAGAAGAGGTCGTGCAAGATAGTTTTTTAAAGATAGTAAAGGGAATATCGGGATATAAAAAGGGCACCAACGGCTATGCATGGGTGTGCAGAATAGTCCGCAATACCGCCCTCAACGCCCTCGACGCACAAAAGCGGCGCGCGGCGGCTTCCCTTGAGGCGGCTGCGGAAATTTCCGACGGAGGGGGAGGCGAGGAGCGGTCTGCCGCAAGGCTGCTTGTCGAAAAACTGCTCGAAAGCCTGTATCCGCCGATAGTGCGCAGAATGGTCTGCATGAAATATTTTTACGACATGACTGTCAGGGAGATTGCCGCCGAGCTGAAAGTTTCCAAATCGTACGTGTCAAAGGAGATAATAAAAGCCGAAAAAAATATGCGCGAAATGCTCTCCGAGTAGTGGACATACAGGACGTTCATTCTGTTTTATAGATAGAGGGGTATGCAATGAAGCACGAAGATAAAAAGGATGAAAAGCTGAATGAACTGTTCGGCGGATATGTTGAGAGCGAGAGAATGCCTTCCGAAAACGTCACCGCGGCGGCAAAGGAAGAGCTTGCCCGCAGGTCGAAGCAAAGGGTTCCCGCCGAGGAGCCTGTCGTAATATCGGCAGGAGGGGCTTCACACACGCACGGCGTAAAAAGGGTGTCCGTCGCAGTATTGTGTGCGGCGGCGTTTCTCATCGTTGTTGCGGTTACGTTGTTGTTGATTTTCAACGGCGGCAAAGCGCGTATGGATCTGATGAATGCCGGCGACGATGCTTCCACGGTGAGTTGCAGTCAGCTCGTGCAAATTAATAGCGGCGGCGAACACGGCGGAGAGCTTGTTGAACTTATAGGGGGCGGGAGCGTCATAGAATACAGCGAATATGCTCTCTCTGAGAGCGTCGGAGCTTATTCCGGGGGCGACATGGTGCTTCGCCGCCTGGAATGCACGGTGCCTCCGGGCTTAAACGCCGTACTCTATGTGGAGTCGGGTGGCATAGAGTGCGCCGAACTTGAACATTACAAGTCTTTGCCCCAATCGCGTGAGGTGGACGGCGATACTTTTATGGTCGGGGAGAATAGCGGACATTCTCTCATATATTTTACGGACGGCGGCTGCGGTTTCAATCTTCAGATAAACAGCGTAAACGAGGCTGAGGTATTTAACGTGCTGAAAAATATTTCAAAAAATATCGGTTGATAAATATAGTTGCATATTTTCCGCGCCCCGCTGCATTTGCAAATGCAGCGGGGCGCGCATTTTTTTTAGCGCAAAAAAGCGCGCAGATTTATGTTTTTAATCGCTTTGAGGCTTGAAGATAAAAAAACTGAATTATTTTATTGTGTTTTCGGCGTAAACATGTTATAATTTAACGTGGATATAATTTTTAAAAATTGCGGCGCTGAAGGCGGTAGCTGAAAGCGTCTGCATTGAGAGGGCATATGGACAGAACATATATTAAATCATTGTACGCCGCCCCCGAAAGCTTCGGCGGTGCGCTCGTGGAACTGCGCGGCTGGGCGCGCTCTGTGCGCGACAGCAAAAACTTCGGTTTTGTTGAACTGAACGACGGTTCCTGCCAGAAGAATTGCCAGGTTGTGCTCGACAGGGAGGCGCTTGCAGATTATGAAAATATCGTGCACTGCGGCGTGGGCGCGGCCCTGCGCGTGCGCGGCAGAATAGTGCTCACGCCCGAAATGCGTCAGCCTTTTGAACTGCGCGCCGAAGAGGTGGAGGTGGAGGGTGCCTCTCTCCCCACATATCCTTTGCAGAAGAAGCGCCATTCACCCGAATTCCTGCGCGAAATTGCGCACCTGCGCCCCAGGACAAACCTGTTCGGCGCGGTGTTCCGCATCCGCTCGCAGGCGGCTTTTGCCATTCATAAATTTTTCAACGACCGCGGCTTTGTGTATGTCCACACGCCCATAATCACCGGCTCCGACTGCGAGGGCG
Organism: uncultured Clostridia bacterium; assembly: GCA_944368155.1. Lineage (GTDB taxonomy): Bacteria > Bacillota > Clostridia > Christensenellales > Borkfalkiaceae > Coproplasma. The sequence goes on along the minus strand of CALVWW010000002.1, from coordinate 134,310 downwards.
CCGGCGCAATGTTCAGGGTCACCACTCTCGCTCCCGGCGAAACCGACCTTTCGAAAGATTTCTTCGGCAAGCGTGCGGCGCTCACCGTGTCGGGTCAGCTTGACGTTGAGACATACGCTATGGCGTTCTCCAATGTTTATACCTTCGGTCCCACTTTCCGTGCGGAAAATTCCAATACGGCGCGCCATGCCGCAGAGTTCTGGATGATAGAGCCTGAAATGGCGTTCTGCGACCTTGCGGGCGACATGGACGTGGCGGAGGCTATGGTGAAGTTCGTGGCGGAGTATGTGCATGAAACGTGCGAATACGAGGTGGACTTCCTCACAGAGAGAGTATGCCCCGAACTTAAAGACAGATTCGAGGCGCTCAAGGGCGGCGAATTTGTTCGCCTTTCCTATACCGAGGCGATAGATATTCTCAAAAAGGCGATTGCAGACGGCAAAAAATTTGAATATCCCGTAGAGTGGGGATGCGATTTGCAGAGCGAGCACGAGCGTTATCTCACAGAAACCGTGTATAAAAAGCCCGTGTTCCTCACCGACTACCCCAAAGGTATCAAGGCTTTCTATATGCGCCTGAACGACGACAACAAGACCGTCGCCGCGGCCGACCTTCTCGTGCCCGGCATAGGCGAGCTGATAGGCGGCAGCCAGAGGGAGGAGAGGCTCGAAGTTCTGGAAGCGCGCATGAAGGAGTGCGGTTTGAATGCCGCCGACTACGAGTTCTACACCGACCTTCGCCGCTACGGCGGCTGCGTTCACTCGGGCTTCGGCCTCGGGTTTGAAAGGCTTATAATGTATTTAACCGGTGTTTCCAATATTCGGGATGTTATACCCTTCCCTCGCACCGTTGGTAACCTCGAATACTGAGCTCACGAAATTCTCGCGCAGGCCGTGCGCGACAATTTCCGTGATTTGAGGGGCCAGCCCCTCTTTGCGCGATTTTAAGTGCCCACGAAGCATATAATCGCGCAAATTCACCCTTGGTGAGCTCGCTTTCGCGACAAATTGGGTCGCGCTGGCGCAGGGAAACCCTGCTTGCGCACATATTTATTTAAAACTTAAAGGCTCCATTGTGTAAAGGGAGCTGTCGCGGAACGCGACTTAGAGAATGTATATATGATTAAAATTTTAGTTGACGCAATGGGCGGCGATAACGCCCCCGCCGCTCCCGTGCAGGGCGCGGTTGACGCACTTAACAAAAATAAAAATATATATCTTATCCTTGCCGGCAGACAGGAGGATATCGGGGCGGAGCTCAAAAAATACAAATACGACAGCTCCCGCCTTGAGATAATGGATTGCCGCGACGTGATAGACATGAACGACATTCCCACCGAGGCGGTAAGAAAGAGGGAATCGTCGTTGGTAAAGGCTTTCCGCGCGCTGAAGGACGACGGGGATATAGCAGGTCTCGTCACCGCAGGCTCCACCGGAGCCACTATTGCGGCGGGCCAGCTTATTTTAGGCAGAATACGCGGCATAAAGCGCCCCGCGCTCTGCCCCGCCATTCCCAACGCCCGCGGCGGCTACACGCTACTCTGCGACTGCGGCGCAAACGCCGAGTGTAAACCTTCTATGCTCTGCCAGTTCGCGGTGCTCGCTTCGGCTTACGCAACGGCAGGTTTCGGCATTAAAAACCCCAAAGTCGGGCTTTTGAACAACGGAACTGAGGAGCACAAGGGCGACCCTCTCCATCAGCAGACCTATCAGCTCCTGAAAAAGATGGACGTCATCGACTTTATGGGCAATATAGAGGGGCGCGACATTATGCTTTCCGAATGCGACGTCGCGGTTGCCGACGGCTTTTCCGGCAATGTAGCCCTGAAGGCCATGGAAGGGTGCGGCAAACTCATACTCTCCGTGCTTAAGAAGGAGGCGACGGGCTCGCTATCGTCAAAGATAGGCAGTCTGTTCCTGTTGAAGGGTTTCAAGCGCATGCGTGCAAAGCTCGACTTCGAGGCAGTAGGCGGCGCCCTGCTCCTCGGCGTCAAAAAGGTGGTAATAAAGAGCCACGGCTCCTCAAAGGCGCGCACGATAACCGCCGCTATAGAAAACGCCGCAAACATATACGAAGGCAACCTCATCGGCCGCGTGGAGGAGATGCTCGCAAAGGTCGACTGGGCTAATCTCATACCTCAGGAAGAATAACGTGCAGAAGATTTCAGATGACCTTGTATGCACGGCGGAACGCGCGACAGGCTATACGTTCAAAAATAAAAAACTGTTAGTCAGGGCGCTTACACATTCTTCGGCCTCCCGCAGCGAAAATTATGAACAGCTGGAATTTCTTGGCGATTCGGTGGTGCAGCTCGTAGTTACAAAATGGCTGTATGCGCGCGGCGGGAGCGAAGGCGAGATGACTGCCGAGCGGCAGAAACTCGTCTCACACACTCCGCTTAAATGCGCCTCGGAAGCGCTCGGGCTCACCGGATTGATTATAAAAGGCGTGCGCGACGTGGGCGAAAAGGCGCTATCCTCGGTATATGAGGCTGTGACGGGCGCAATATTTGCCGACGGCGGATACCGCGCCGCAGAGAGTTTCGTTAAAAGAACATTGCTATCCGCTCACATTAACGCGCCCGAAAATTTCAAGGGCGAACTTCAGGAATATGTCCAGGGCAGAGGGCTGCCGCTCCCCGAATACCGCACAACGCGTCGCGGCGGGTCTGCCAACAGTCCCGAATTTGTATGCGATGTACTCGTCTGCGGGCAGAGTTTTTCGGGCGCCGGCAGGAGTAAGGGTGAGGCCGAAAAGCGCGCCGCCAAGGCCGCCGTTAAAGCGCTGGTGAATTGATTTTTATCTGCACGTAAATGTATATTGAAATAAAATACGCCGAAAAAAATGCAAGGCTGAATTTAGTTCGGCCGTTAAGCATTTTTACGGCAAAATATAATTCGCATCAAAGATTTTTGCTTCAAATCCCACCGTCACGCTACGCGTGGCACCTCCCTTTGGGTAAGGGAAGCAAGTCGATTTGAGCGAGTAGGGTTTCAAAAATAAATAATGTGCGCAAGGCGAATTTAGTTCGCCGCTTACGCGCGGTCGCCTCGTGCCTCGTTGGTCGGCTCCGCAACGCCTCACGCTGACGCTCGGCATGTTGCGGTCTCTCCGCGGCACACGAACAGCGGGTGTCCGCTGTTCTATGAATAGTGCCGCTCGTCTCAATTTGTCGCGAAAGCGAGCTCACCGGGGTGAATGGCAACGCACCTAAGTGTGAGGGCAATATCAGTGTTGCCAGAGGGGCAGAGCCCCTAAAAATCACGAAAATTTTGCGGCGCGCAAGCCGAAAAATTTTGTGAGAGGCTTCTATGATTACTTTTAAACAGATTGAACTCGTCGGCTTCAAGTCGTTTGCCGACAAAACGGTTATCCCGTTCACCGACGGCGTAACCTGCATAGTCGGTCCCAACGGATGCGGCAAGTCGAATGTCGCCGATGCTATACGCTGGGTTCTCGGCGAGCAGTCGGCCAAGATGATGCGCGGCTCGCAGATGCTCGACGTAATTTTCAACGGCACAGAAAAGCGCCGCCCCACTTCCTTTTGCGAAGTGACGCTCTCCTTCGACAATACCTCCCGTATATTCAATATCGACTGCGATGAAGTCGAGATGACGAGGCGTCTTTACCGCAACGGCGACAGCGAATATCTTTTAAACCGCCAGCCCTCGCGCATGAAGGTTTTAACAGGCCTTCTGCACGGCGCAGGCGCCGCAAAAGAGGGTTATTCGATTATAGGACAGGGCAGAATCGAAACTATCATGAACGCCAAGCCCGAGGACAGACGCTCGATATTCGAGGAAGCTACGGGCATCTCCATGTTCAAAGACCGCAAGGCCGACGCCGAGCGCAAGCTTTCGGCCGCGCGCGACAATCTTTATGTGTTCCAGCAACGCATGCACGAGGTCGAACGCCAGCTCGCTCCCGCGGAGAAGGCGGCCGAAAGCGCCATAAAGTATGAGGAACTGTATGCCCGCCTGCGTTCGCTCGAAATAAATTCATATATCTACCACCATGACACGAGCGCCGGAAGGAAACAGAAAATAAACGACAGAATTGCGCACTATACTTCGGAGATAGAGCGCCTCACAGCGCGTTCTTCGGAAGTTTTGAAGGAATATGAACAGTGCCGCGACATAGTTTCCGGCGCCGATGACGAGCTCGCGGAACTGAACGAGCGCCTTCTGCGTTACACCGTAGGCATCCAGCGCAAGACCGGCGAGGGAAAGGTGTTGCAGGAAAAGGCCAATTCCGTTAAGGAAAAACTGCGTTCCGCGCAGGAAGACGTCACCTTCTCGACGCAGCGCATTGACGAGATAGAGCGTGAAATACGCCGTGCAGAGGAGTATAACAGAAAAAATTCCGAGAGGGCGGAAAAACTCGAAGCAAGCTGCAAAGCGCTCGAGGAGGAGCTTTCTTCTCTCTCCGACGAGATAGGAAAGTTCGAGGCCATGACCGATGAAAACAGAAAAAAAGTCATGGATACGTTCCGCGACCTTTCTGACCTCAACAAGAACATGGGCTCGATAGAGGCCCAGCGCAAACTTTTAAGCGAGCGCCTTTCCGAGGTGCGCGCCACGCTCGACGAAATAGTGAAGCTGCGCGACGGCTACAAGGCGGAGTATGACGCAAGCATCGCCCGCCACGGCGAGATAATCGCCTTTATCGACTCTGAAAACGAGACGATGGAGCGCGCAGCCAAAGCCGTGCGCGACAGCGAGGAGAGCGTGCGCGCCTATACGCAGAAAGCATACGACGCCCGCTCGCAGATAGCAGGTTTAAGCGACAGTTTAGCCACGGTAAAGGCTCTGCGCGACAGGTTCGACGGCTACATATATTCGGTAAAGCGCCTCATGTCGGAGGCCAAGAACAATGCAGAGCTCTCTTCAAAAATACAGGGACTTATCGCCGATATCGTGACTACTTCAGGCGAATACGAAGTAGCCATAGAGACTGCGTTCGGCGGCGCCATGCAGAATGTAGTTACGGGCACGCGTGACGACGCAAAATTCCTTATAGAGTATTTAAAGCGCACTCGCGGCGGTCAGGTTACTTTCCTTCCCGTCGAGGCGCTCCGTCCGAGAATGGAGGGCGACAGCATCCGCTCCGCCCGTAAAGAAAGGGGCGCCGTCGGCTTTGCCGCGGACCTTGTCGGGTACGACAAAAAGTATGAAAACGTTATAAGGTATCTTCTCGGCAATACTCTCGTGTGCGACAACATAGAGAGCGCAACTATAATTGCGCGCAGATATCCGCGCGCATTCAAAATTGTAACTTTGGACGGCGACGTTATAAACAGTTCGGGTTCCATGACGGGCGGGTCGCGAAAGGACAATGCGGGCAATCTGCTTGCGAATGAGCGCAGAATCAAGGAAATTGAGGAGAGCATAGCCGAGAAGAAAGCGGCGCTTTCCCGTGCGGAGACCATGCGCGACAGGGCGCAGACCGAGCTTAAAGAGGCCTCTTCCAATTTGGAAGAGCTGCGCGCAAAGTTCCAGAATTCCCGTGCCGAACTCGCGGCCAACGAGCAGCTCTCCGAGAGCCTTTTAAAACAGCTCGCCTCCGAAGAGAGCAGGTACGCCGTGTTTGCCCAGACCGCCGAAATGATAGGCGGCAGGCTTGCGGCGCTCAACGACGAATACAGCCAGACTTCGCGCGGGGCGAGCGATTTGAACGAGCGTTCGTCCGAGGCGTCGTCGGCCATTGAAAATATCTCTACGCAATACGACGCTCTCATAAAACAGCGTGATGAAAAGCTCGACAAACTCAACTCTGCGAGGGTGGAAAAGGCCTCGCTTGAGGCTGCTGTAAAGTCGGGAAGCGAAAACACCCGAAGGCTGACTTCCGAAAAGGATGAGCTCATAAGCAAGATAGCGCGCACACGCGCCGCCATACCCGATATCGAGCGCGAACTTGAAGAGCTGAACCGTCAGGCAGAGCACACCGCGCTCACAGCCGAGGAGCAGGAGGTGGTTGACGATATCCGCGCGCGCATAGCCGCCACAACGGAGAGCAAAGTCACCACAAACGAGCGCATAAAGAAGATAGATATCGAGAGGTTGGAACTGCACAAGAGCATTCAGGAAAATACCGACAGGCGAAACAGCCAGCAGATAGCGCTCACAAAGCTCGACGCCGACCTCGAGAATATGCAGCAGCGCATAATGGACGAGTATGGCGAGGACTACGACGGGTGTTTAAAATACAAGGCCGAGGATTTTGACATCGAGGGCGCACCTTCAGCAGTCTCTTCGCTCAAACGTCAGATAACCATGCTCGGTGCAATAAATCCCAATGCAGTAACGGAATACCGCGAGATAAAGGAGCGCTACGACAAGATGTCTGCCGACAAGGCTGACATGGAGAAGGCGATTGACGACCTGACAAAAGCTCTCGACGAGATAAGGACGGAGATGCTCAATATCTTCAACGAGGGATTCAACAAGATAAACGAAAACTTCAAACAGACATTTAAGGAATTATTCGGAGGCGGCAGGGCGGAACTACAGCTGGATTATACCGACTGCGAAGACCCTCTCGACGCGGGCGTGGAGATAGAGGCCTGCCCTCCCGGCAAAAAGCTGACAAAAATTTCGCTCCTGTCAGGCGGCGAGCGCGCTCTGACCGCTATAGCCATTCTGTTTGCCATAATCGGCATGCGCCCCATGCCCTTCTGCGTACTCGACGAGATAGAGGCCGCGCTCGACGATGCCAATGTCGGCAGGTATGCAAAGTATTTAAAGAAATTCGCAACGCAGACGCAGTTTATCGTCATTACCCACCGCAAACCCACCATGGAGAATGCCGATACACTCTTCGGCGTAACAATGGAGGAGAAGGGTGTTTCCAAGATAGTTTCGGTAAAACTGTCTGAAGTAGAATCGCGCCTCGGCGGAGACACGGTGATGTAATGGGCTCACAAAATTTTACGGCTTGCGCGCCGCAAAATTTTTGTGAATCTTAGGGGCGTTGCCCCTCTGGCGGCATTGCTATTGCCCTCAATTATAGGAATGCCGCCATTCACCCTACTGAGACGCAGGTATGCGCAAATTGAGTCCTGCTGCGGCGGGAAACCCGCCTTGCGACATAAGTTATTTAAAATAATAATTGCCGCATTATAATCTCCGCTTGCATAGGGGAGGTGGCAAAGTCGAGTGTAGCGAGACTGTGCCGGAAGGGTAGATTTTAAAACAATAATGTGCGCAAGGCGAATTTAGTTCGCCGATAAGCGCGACACAATTTGCTGCGGTCAGCAGGCTCGCCAAAGGGGGAATTGCCCCGATTATATAAAAAGAGAGCCCCTAAAATCGGGGCAAGGGGGAGCTGGTTCCCCTAAATCACGAAGATTTTACGGCGTCACCAACCGTAAAATCTGTGAGGTATTACAATGGGTATTTTTTCAAAAATAAAAGACGCTTTAAAAAAGACGAAGGCAAGTCTGGGCGGGGCTATAAAGTCGCTGTTCGCCCGCGGAAAGATTGGCGACGAGTTCTATGAGGAACTCGAAGAAATTTTAATATCCGCCGATATCTCCGTCACCACTGCGGAAGAGACTGTGGACGACCTCCGTGCCGAGGTCAAAAAAGAGAAGCTTAAAGACGAAGAGTATGTGGTAAACCTGTTGAAGGATATTCTGGAGGAGAAACTTACGCGCGCCGAAGTGCCCGAGATTGAATATCCCGCGGTGATTATGCTCATCGGAGTAAACGGCGTGGGTAAAACCACGACGGTCGGCAAACTTGCCGACTATTTCCTGAGGCAGAAAAAGACGGTCACCGTCGCCGCCGCCGATACCTTCCGCGCCGCCGCCGCCGACCAGCTCACAGTGTGGGCTGAACGCGCAGGCGTGCGGATAGTAAAGCATGAGGAGGGGAGCGACCCTTCGGCCGTCGTTTTCGACGCTATCTCCTCGGCAAAGGCCAAGAAGACGGATGTGCTTCTCGTGGATACGGCGGGCAGGCTGCATGTAAAGGCCAATCTCATGGAGGAGCTCAAAAAAATCTCGCGCGTGATTTCACGCGAGTATCCTCAGGCGAACGTCTATAAACTGTTAGTTTTGGACGCGACAACGGGCAACAATGCAATAAGTCAGGCGAGCATATTCAACGAGGCAGTCGACCTTGACGGAATCGTTCTTACAAAGCTCGATTCAACGGCAAAGGGCGGTTTCGTGATATCGCTCTGCAGCGAGCTGGAGATACCGGTTATCTTTGTGGGCACGGGCGAAAAAATCGGCGATTTGGAACTGTTTGACCCGGAAGAATTTATTGACTCGATTTTATAAGCGTTCACTGAAAATTAAAATTCCGCATAAAAAGCGGAATTTTTTATGAGGAATAATTTTTATGACTGAAAAGCAAAAGATGCTCGCGGGTGAACTATACAGGGCCGATGACAAGGAGCTTGCCGCCGCCCATGCGCGAGCTGTCGCTTTGTGCCAAAAACTCAATTTCGGCGGCCTTTCCGAAGAGGAGAGGAGCGAGGTTGCAAAACAGCTCCTTGGTAAGTGCGGGAAGAAAGTGGTGCTCGGGCGCGGATTCTGGTGCGACTACGGCGAAAATATCCAAGTCGGCGAAAATTTTTATGTCAATTACGGCGTGGTAATTTTGGACGTCTGCAAGGTGAAGATAGGCGATAACTGCCTCATCGCTCCGCAGGCGGGAATATATACCGCCTGTCATCCGCTTGAGCGCGACGTGCGCGTGAGCGGACTGGAGATGGGCAAGCCGATAACTATCGGCAACGACTGCTGGATAGGCGGCCATGCTTCCATTTTGCCCGGAGTGACCCTCGGCGACAACGTGGTCGTGGGTGCAGGCTCCGTGGTAACCAAGAGTTTTCCATCAAATGTGGTGATAGCCGGCAACCCCGCAAGGGTTATCAAAAAATTATAATTGCCCCGTTTGGCCTCATATATGCGTCGCGATACTTTGTCGAACTTGCGGTTTGCCTTGGCCACTTACGCTTAAGTAAGCTCCCTGCCAAATCCGCGTTTTCCTTGTCTCGCTCGCATCTTTTAGGCCATTACGGGCTGGAAGTCGCGGTGAAGAGACTCCCCTTATAGGAAAGAATTAAAGGAGGGGTTCTTTGTTTGACTCTATAGCACAGCTGTTTTACTTATAAATGTAAATGCGGTCGGCGCAACATGCGCCGACCGCATTTTTTGCAGCAAATAAATATTTTAAACAGCAATAATTTTTTTATTTAAATTAAAAATAAAACTGTTATTGCCTGAATATTTTTTGCGGCTTCAGAACAAATTCCGACAGAATAAACAGGATATTATAAATGCCCGATTAAATAAAAATCAATCAATAATTATTATAAATCGTCCGCATCCTGCACGGGTTTGCCGCCGTCCGACGGCACCCCCGTATAACTCCCGTTCGGGTCGTCGGGGCTGAAAAAATTGTTTTTACCTGCAGTTTTTTGTGCCTGAGCTCTTTGAACCGCAGTTTTTAGTCTTGTTGTTCTGAGTTTCATTGGTCTTTTTCATATTCTCTCCTTGTTAAACGGAAGGTGCAATTCAATATACCCCTGCGAAGCCTTGCACAAAGGACAGACGTCCCATGCCTTAGTGGCTGTGTGCATGTATCCGCATTCGCTGCATACGTACACCATGGGCGTCTCGTTGGAAAATAAAGTACCCGATTTAAACGCCTCGTACAGATAATTAAAAATCATTTCGTGTCTTTTTTCAACGTTTGCAACCAGCCTGAATAGAGCGGCAACTTCTTTAAAGCCTTCGTCTTCGGCGTCCTCCGCAAATGCGGGGTATATTCTGCTGTGTTCCGCGCGCTCGTCCATTGCCGCAACGCGCAGGCACTCCTCAATATCTCCGCCGTGAAAGGGGTAGCCGGCATTCAGGTCGATATTATCGAGCTTTTTGCCACGCTTGGAAAGTTCCTCGAAAAATCTTCTTGCGTGCACCGTTTCATTTTTAGCGAGAGTGCGAATGGTATCCGCGAGCGTTACATAGCCCTGCTGGGTTGCAAGCCTTGCCGCAAGCTGATATCTCATGCCGGCCTGCGCCTCGCCTGCAAAACTGCGCGCAAGGTTTACGTAAGTCTTGGTGTCTTCAAATTGCATATACCTGCCTCCGTCAAAAGTATTGTGGGCAGTATTTTTGCCTATATTCAGTTTTTTTATTCCAATTTTTGCATTATGCTTGAAACATGCGCCTGTTTATATTATAATGGTAAAGGCAGGCGGCCGAAAGCGGCGCGCTGCAATCAAGATAATCAAGGAGCAATTTATGGATAAGAGGGGAATTAAGCCCATTTCAGCGATAGAGACGGTATTCTTTTTCATCGTGGCGCTCGTTTGGACAATAGGCGAAGACGTTGGCAGCCGCGTAGCGCTCGTGGTGATAGGCTGGCTGCTGTTTCTTTTCGGAGTTCTTAAGCTTGCCGCGCTGTTTATTCCTATGGATAAAAAATATGCCGCCACTTTTATGTGCATTTCTTTTGCCTTCGACATGGCGCTCATTGCCGTGGCGCTCACGCTCTATTTTATGGTGATAGGGTTTAATGCCGAGTCGGAGGGCGGAATGTTCAACGATATTTTTATGGTTGCGATGTTTATCTGCCTTGCCATAGCGGAGATTTCGTCTGTGGCATGCAATGTGGCAGATAATATCGACAGATTTAAAGACGACAGAGAATAATTAATAATGCAGTAGCAAGTGTATAATTTAGAAAAGCCCGGGCGGCGAAGTTTCTTCGCCGCCCGGGCTTTTTATTTTTTTGATATGATACGGCGACGTACAGGCGTTTGCCGTTAAACTTCTGAAACGCCGCGTTCAGGTAACTTTGTGCAGGTGATAATAAAAATTTCCCGCAGTCATATTTGTTTCGCCGAGCGCCTGCGAAAGGGTTATCTTTTTTTGCTGAAAGTCATTTGCCGTCTGAATAAATTCGGGAGTATAGACCTTTTTAGGCCTGCCGAAAACTACCCCGTTTTTTTTGGCTGCGGCAATGCCTTCAGCCTGCCTTGCGCGAATATTTTCACGTTCGTTTTCGGCTACGAACGACAGTATCTGTAACACTATATCGGCGATAAATTTCCCTACGAGCGTGTCGCTCTTTTCACGCGTGTCCAAAAGCGGCATATCCAGTACAAGCACGTCGGCCTGAATATTCTTTGTGATTCTGCCCCACTCGTCCATTATCATGCTGTAGTTTCTGCCGAGGCGGTCGATAGATTTTATAACCAGCAAGTCGCCGCACTTCAGTTTTTTTATCAGTTTTAAATAGTTGCGCCGTTCAAAGTCTTTGCCGCTCTTTCTGTCGCAAAAGATATGGTTGTTGTCTATTCCGAAGGAAGCAAACGCTTCAAGCTGGCGTGCGAGATTCTGGTCGCGCGATGAAACGCGCGCATATCCGTATATCATAGCTGTATCTCCTTAATTAATTATTTTCATTTGTGAAAAAACGCCGTTCCGCTGTAGACGGAAAGGCGCTACGTTTAAACGGATTCTGTAAATGTATAGATTTACAGAATGAGTTGCAACTATTTTATACAACATAATACTAACACAATTTTTTACATAATTCAATAGTTTCACAAAAATAAATTAATAAATTTCAAAATTTGTAAATTTATACTTTTTTATAAAAAAATCCCCAATGAATGTGCCGCAGCTTTATCTGCCTGTAGAAATATGTGTGGCAAAAACGATAAAAATCGTAAAAAACCGCGCGTAATCTATATTTTGCAGGGCAAATCGTGTACTTTAAAACATATAACAGCAATATCATATAATATTGCCTGCGGGCGGTTACAGCTGTTCGTTTTTACCTGAAAAGCCGCCGCAAGGCGGCTTTGTGTTGTTTTAACGGAGGTATTACATGTTACGTTCAAAAAAGTGGTCCATCGCATTATGTGCGACAATAATCGCAGTGTGTGCGGCCGTTTGGCTCGCTGTTGTTCCGCAGGCGCGCAGGGCAGACGCCGATATTTCGGATGCGGGAAATTATGAAAGTCTGATTGTGGATACCTCTGCATTGAGCGGAGCAGACATTTATGCAGGCGGACTTGACGAATTGAAAGAGTACATATCTGTAACCGCCTCCGATAGCGACGGCGGCGGTGTTTTGCTCGGTGCGGAGGACTATACTCTTTCCCTTGAAGAGGGAGGAACGCTCACCGCAAACGCAGACAATACGGTTGTGGTTACTCTCAACGGCGGCACGGCGACGGGAACTTTTTCAGTAAATAACGTGCAACCGTCGCAGGGCGCAATCGTTCCCACACGCATAGCTCTCGACCGGTTGGACGGCATTTCGTCGACGACACTTCAATCGCAGATAAGGCGCGCTATAAGAGGTGCGATATATTTCAGCGACGGCAACAGCTATCCGTTGACGAGCTATAAAGACAGCGCAGGCTACAGTGACAGCATACCCGACATTTTGCCCACGGCGCAGGAGGCTGCGGCCGGTACCGCGTATACAAGGGAAATTTTCGTCTCGTATCAATCGAACGGAGTTGCCGTTAAGTCAAATATCGTAACCGTAGAAGTAACATGGGTTAAGCCCGAAAGCCTCAGCGTAACAGATACAAGCTTGCTTTGGGTGACCGCAGGCACGACTATCGAAGCGGGCGCGTTCGACGTGAGGGTGGAGTATGCCGACGGCAGCGACCGCGATTTAAGCGCAGGCGAATATACTTACCGTTATCAGAACGGCGAAGATATTTCGTATAACGATACCGGCGTTTATATCGTATACACCGAAGGCAACGAGACAATAGAAGAGTTTGTCAGCTTTGAAGACTGGTATATAGATATAAACGAGGAACCCGTCATTCCTCCCGAGCTGAGCGCCGCAAGTTCTTTTACGGTTGAGTACGACACCGAAGTTCAAAGGTGGGAGTTTATAAATTATAATTCCGTATACTCATCTTTTACAGTTTCTTCCGAACTTCTCGATTCCCGGATAGACAATTCGGCACATACGGCGACATTCAGCGCGACGGCCGCCGGAACCTATACTGTGACATTCACGGCTAACAGCGGCTTTGCCTTCCAGAGTATCCCCATGGGAGCGGAGGCAACTTATGAAGGCGAGGGCGATGAAAGTATTATCAGAAGCCTCACTTTCACGCTTACGATAGAGCAGGCCGAACTTTCGGAAATAAACTTTGAAATGCCCGATTATAATGGCGACAGCATCATGTGGCCGTATGACGGTACCACAGAGGGACATATGCCCGAAAATCCCTCGGCAACGGGCGTTGACGGGGATGAAATAAACTTCGACACATACGGCACGGGTGGCAACGCTGTTACCATGGCTTATGAGTACACTTCTGCGGACGGAGAAACGACGTACAGCGGTATGCCTACCGATGCAGGGGCATACCGCGTGCGCCTGAAACTCTCCGGCCTGGCAAACTATGAAGACGGAGCAAGCGGATGGGTGTATTTCACCATAACTTCGTCAGAGGTGGAGCTGCCTGAGCTTGCGGAATATTCATTTACATACACAGGCTCGGTCATAGCTCCCGAAATAACGCACAACGTGCCGTCGTGGAGTTCGCTCTATGAAGTATCGGGAGATACGGGCGCAACAAACCGCGGCACTTACAAAATCACTTTCAGGCTTTTGAATTCAGCCAACTACTCATGGGCAGATGATGAAGATGTGGACGGAGATACCTTCACTCTCGATTGGGAAATAACTACGGCGGAGAATAGCATTTCCGTGACAGTCGATGACTGGACATATACCGCCTACGCGGGAATGGGCAACCAACCAGTGCCCGTAATAAAATTTACGAATGAGGGAGTTCAGCCGGAATATCACTATTTTTACTCTGCATGGGGCAGTTCTGATTATACCGAAATAATTCCTGACGACAGTTATGTATGGCAGGCAGGTAATTACAGGGTGTACGCTGCCTATCCGGCAGATAACAGCGGATACGGCAATTTCAGCGCGGCTCAGTCGCAGACGGTGTCGTTCACTGTGTACAGGGCGCAGATATCGGCGCCTGCACTTTCTTCGCAGACCTCGGTGTACAGCCCCGACGGCAACACAAATTCCGTTGTCGGTTTTGCAGACACAGACGGTGCGGGCAACAGGTATTTCACGGCGCTTTCAGGTGAAGGTCTCAGCTTTAGCGGCGGCAATATAACCGCAGTCGGCGCGGGCGGAGTCGTCGCCGGCCGATATACGATAACCGTCACTCTCGGCTCCAACTATTGCACAGATTCGGCTGACAGAGAGGATACGACCGTCGCTTATGATTTGACTTGGAATATTTCCCGCTTAGGTGTTGAAAAACCGAACGGGGTTCAGTCATATACCTATGAACCCGAAACGTATTACAACTATGTGCTTGTAGATGGCTTTGCCCCGTACTCTGTCGTGAGCGGTTCCCGGACATATGCGGGGATTTACGATGCGGAGTTTGAGTTGAACGCCAACTACTGCTGGGGAGCGAGCGGAAGCGGCGATACTGCGAACTTTACGCTCGTCGACGGACTTATAATCAACCGCGCAACAGTAGATAAGCCCGTCATGGATATAACCGCCGGCACTTATACAGGTTCGGCGCAGAGCGTGACGGCCGCAGGCTACGATTCTTCGCTCATGAGTTTTACTGCCTCGGCGGCAGAATCGGGCGACGGCATAACTTATTCTGTAAGCGGCTCTGCCGTCACTTTCACGGCAACCAATGCAGGAAGTTACACTATAGTATTCCGCCTGACGGATACCGATAACTATACATGGACGGACGGCGAAACTGCACCCGACGGAGCGGACGCGCAACCTGTTGAATTCGGCTGGACTATACAAAAGGCGGATAATGAAGTCCTGGGAGAAGACACTTTTGCCGGCTGGGCCTTCGGAGAAACGCCCACATCTGTCGATTCGCTGAATATTTCCGCGCGGTTGGACGATGAATATCTGAAGCCGGAATTTGCTTATTATGCCGAGGCTGATACATCTTACAGCAACCCTATAGATATATCCGCTACGACAGACGTCGGGGATTACGTGCTGCGCGTAACAGTTCCCGCAGGCGATAATACCAACGCGGCGTACAGATATTATAGTTTTTCAATCACGCAAAACAGCGCGGTTATCAGCGGCGCGGCAATTGAAAACGTTTCCGGCTGGACTTACGGCGACGTCCCTCACGCTCTCAGCTTCACTGTGACGGTCGGCGACACCGATATTACCGCCGTTGCGCAAGTTGAGTACTTCACCTCGGGTTGGGGGAGCGGCGAAACAACTGTCGGCAGTTCCCTCGCTTCGTCCGCAAACGCAGGCAATTACAGGGTGGTCATCTCTGTTGACGGCAATGATAATTACATCGGCGCGCAGACTGAAATACCGTTCACCATAAATAAATTGCCCGTTGCCGTTCCGGTTGTTTCGGGCGGATATAACGATGCAGGCCGTTATTTTGTATACGACAACGGCAGTCCGCTTTTCCCCACCGTACAGAGTGACGAAGACGTATATTCTGTTGAGTTCGGTACTGAAAATTCAAGCGGTTACGGCAATTACACAGTCATCGTAACGCTCCTCTATCCCGAAAACTACGAGTGGGACGAAAGTACGAATACAAATGCAGGCGCCAATACGGGTGAAACTCTCAGAGACAGTATAGACGGCGCAACGCTTACGATGTGGTACCGCATTACCAGGAGCCAATACGAGTTTGAAGTGCAGATAAGCGGCTGGGAGTACGGCACATTCAGCGAAGATTCAAATTCGCCCTCGATAAAGGACTACGATTCGCTTCCCCAAGAGATAAAGGAGGCGCAGGTCACTTATCAATACTATCTTGAGGGCGACACGGCGTTTGAAAACCCTCTTGCAGGACGCCCTGCCGAAGTGGGCAACTATGTGGTCCGCGCAACCATTGCCGAAACGACGAACTATGCCTCGGTGAGCGCAAGCGCGCCGTTTGAAATTACGGCCGCCTCCCTCACAGTGACGGCTACCGGTTACAGCGGAACTTATGATGCGGCGGCACATGATGTTTTGAATGGAATATCTGTTAATGCTGTGAATGACAGCGGAGAACAGGTTGCGGCCGTGGAATATAAATTGGAGTTTTATGTGAACGGCGGCTGGACGGAAACTATGCCGCAGATTACAAACGCAGCGCAAGGCATTACATATACCTTCCGCATAACGGGCGTTGCCAATCATAAAGAGTTCAGCGGCACGTTTACAGCGTCGGTTGCGCGCCTTGACGTTGCCGTCGGCTGGAGCGCACCGGAAACATTCACCTATAACGGAGAAAATCAGATAAGTTTGGTGACGGCCGCCGTCAGTCTGCTTGCCGCAGACGGGGGAGATACAAATCTCACAGTTTTTGTTTCCGGCGGCGGAACGTTCTGCAATGCCGGCAGCTACGTGCTTGAAGCCGATATAAGCGATTATACGGCCAACTATAATATAACAGCTCACACACAAGATTACATTATAGGGCGTCTTGCCGTCTTCATTGAAGCGGCGGACGGCACGTCGGTTTTCGGCGAACAGCTACACCCGCAATGGCAGTACGCTGAAGACAGTGAAACGACGTTTGTCGCAGAGGACGGCATTTCCGTTTCCGCGGGAATCGAATCCGCAAGTACCTACAATGCGGGTACTTACCGCACCTACATTTCAGGGATTTCCGCGGAAAACGGGGCGCTCATAAACTACACAGTAAACGGTGTTGACGGCGAAGAATTTGAAGGCTACGCCGATGAAGTAAACGCCGGCTATGACGGCACATGGACTGTAACTGCTAGGCCTGTAACAGTTTCTGTAAGTTCCGCACCCGATGAGTACAGCGGGCGGGAACAACAGGTAACTCTGTCGGTCGGCGGAGTGGACGGAAATGCCGCTTCGGGCGCTGTTGAAGGGCACGAACCCCGGTTTGATTTAAGCTACGATTGGACGGGACATAACGGTTACAGCGGCGAAAGTCTTTCGGCCGTGCTCAACGCAGGCGATTATACCGTAACAGTAACACTCTCGGGGCAAAATTATAAGATTGTCAATGCCGAAGGGAAGGAAATTGCAAATATTACCTATGAATTCACAGTATATCCCCACACGGTGACAATCGAATGGGCGGAAGATGATTTTACTTACAACGGCGAAGACCAGACGGGCAGCATTACCGCGCATTATGAAAGTTTTGAATCGGAGGTTGTTTCGCTCGACATTGAAATAACTTCAGATGAAAGTCCCTTCATGAATGCGGGCAGTTATACTTTTGCCGCTTCGTTTGCCGCAGGCGACAATACATACGGCAACTATGCCCTCCCCGAAGATAATACTGCCGGATACCTGATGAAGCAGTGCGCAATCACTCTCATCATTGCCGACGTGGGCGTGGTATACGGCAATGCCGGCGCCTTGGGCTACACGGGATACAGCGGCGGCTATACAGGGATTGATGTGTCCGGCTTTACGAACTATCTCGCTCTGTACACCGCGGCACAGGACGGCGAGTTCATTGCCGCGGGCAGCTACGCGGGGCTGGATGCGGGAACATATTATATAATAGGCAAAGATTCTGACGAAGGCATTGCGGCAAACTTTGATATTACTTTCGTCGGCCAAAGCGGTGAAACTTACGGCGTCTATTCGGTGAGCAGGGCAGAAATTACTGTAACTTACAGCATGCCGGATAACCTCACTTACGACGGCACCGAAAAGGATATCGATATTACGGTGACCACGGTCGGACTTCCGGATGATGTCGATATAGTAAAAACTTACTATACCTATGAAAACGATATTTTGGGAAGCGCTATCGAAGGCGCGCCCGTGGATGCGGGCAGGTATCTGCTCAAAGTTACCGCCAACAACAACAATTACAGCGTTAATTTCGTAGATACTGCTTTTAATGTAACTCCGGCGGCTATTACGGCGGACAACGTGCATATTACGCCGTATGCGGGCGACTATGACGGGGATTATCATTACGTTGCGACAGGATACAGCGTTGAAACTGTAAACAATCAGACAGCAGAATGGACATTCAGCCTCGACGGAAACAATTACTACGAAATAGAAGACGCTGCTGTTATGCTTAAAGACGTAAACATATCCGGCGGCGAAGTTGCGGCATACACCGTATACTATCGCATAAGCGCGCCAAACCACACTCAATACGAAAATTCTTTTGAAGTTACCATAACCAGAATATCAGTCGACGCAGTCTGGAACGTGCCGGAGCTTGTGTACGACGGCACCGACCAGGCCGGGGAAATTTTCGCACACTATGTAAACGCAAATGGTGAAGAGATTGCACTCAGCGTGTCCGCTTCGGGCGTATTGAAAAACGTGGGCGATACTGTAACTTTTACCGCTTCATTCAGTGCGGGAGATACAGGCAGTTTCAACTACGAACTCGGTTCGTTTACTAAAGACGATTACGCCGTAAGTCCCGCCGAAGTAACCGTGACGCTCACTCCCGTTTCCCGGACTTATACGGGCGGAGATTTTGCAGGCAACAGCTTCAGCGCCGAATACACCGATATTAACGGCGCCGTTATCCAAGGCGACGACCTCGGCGTTACGGTAACAGTTTCCGTTTCAGCCGTAAACGCCGGCAGTTACGCCGTCGAGCCTGCATGGGCCAACGCCAACTATGACGTAACATTCATCGGGTCGGACAGTGCGTTTGTTATAACCAATGCCGAAATTACCGATGTTTCCCTTGACGGGGAAAATTTTGGGTACACGTACAGCGGCAGTTCATATTTTGATACGGTCGTTGCGGGAGCCTCTGCGGTGACTGCTGACAATTGTGACGCGGAGTGGACGTTCAGTTTAGCGGAAGGTACCGAAGGCGGTTACACGGAGACCGTCGACCTTACCGATGTGTGCCGCGACGGCGGAGCGGTTGTCGCCTATACGGTATTCTTCAGGCTCACAGCCGAAAACCACGATATTTATTACGGCAGCTTTACCGTGACCATAAATCCTTATGAAGTTGATGCCGTGTGGGCTGAAGATAACTTTGTTTATGACGGCAGCGACCAAAGCGGAGCAATTTACGCAACTTACACCCCGCTGGCGGCGGACAGTTCCTCTCCCGTAGCTCTTGCGGTCAGCGGAGGTGAATTTACAGACGTGAATGCAGACGGGTATGAATTCACCGCTTCATTTGCCGGAAACGACGCTTTAAGCTCAAACTATATTCTTAAAGCCGAAACAACCAGTGCAACATTCCATATGCAGAAGGCTGACCTTGTTTGGCAGACTCAGTTTGCGTGGATTGACAGCGGAAACAGCAGTTACGCGTGGATATACGGCGATGAGGACTTTGAAGAAAACCGAATATCCCCCATGGCGGCGCTTGCAACAAACAGCGGGTATACCATAACCGAAAGCGGATATGAGGGCACGGCAGCGGGCATAACCGTTGAATACTTCCTCGACGAAGAGTGCCGAACGCCCTGCAGCCAGCCTTTCACGAGGTGGACGGACGCGGGAATATATTATGCAAAAGTAACTGTTGCCTCTACAATAAACTATGGCTCCGCCGGAAGTGACTTCGGCGACCTTGTTGCCATAATTTCCTTCGAAGTCGAACAGGACACCGTCACTGCAACTTGGGAATACGATTCGTTCGCGTACGACGGGCTCATTAAAACAAATACGCTCTCGTTCGATACGTCGATTATGCGGGTGAAGAGCCATAGCGGCGACGGCGAGTATGAGTTCATGCAAAATGACGGTCTGATTACCATGGTGGCTTCGCTCAACGGCGAATATATTGTGGTAATGGAACTGATTGACGACAATTACAAGTGGGCATATAACGATATGCACGGCATAGATTCGCGGGAGCTCGGCATAATGTGGTCTATCGCCGATGCGGAAAATCAATGGATTTTAAACGGCGACGGCGAGGCGATTAGTATTGTAAGCTGGACTTACGGCCAGTTTGACGAGAGCATAAATCTGCCTGCGGCAACGGCACTGTACGGCACGGTCGAATTCTATTATATTGAAAGAACGGATGACTATCCGCCGACAGCGGCTGATTTGGCCTCGCTCACGAGCATAGTTCCTTCCGACGCAGGTACCTACTGGGTAGTGGCGAGGGTGCGCCAGTCGGCAAGCTATTCCGGACTGTGGGCAACGGCACCGTTCGAAATTTATAAGGCGTCTGTAGATGCTCCCGTCATGCCTCATGGCACATGGACTTATACGGGCGGGCCGCTCAGCGTTACGTTGGGCGCCGGCAACGGACTGGACCTTACGATTATGGCGATAAGCTCCATGAGCACAGGGCTGAGCGCTTCGGCAGACGGACCGTCCCGCGTGTTCTCCGCGGTAGACGCGGACAATTACCGCATAGATATTGTGCTCACAAACCCCAACTATGAATGGGCTGAAAGCGCAGAAGCAACAGACGGCGTCGTAACTCTCACATGGGAAATAACCGCCGCGCCCAACAGCTGGGAAAAGGAACTAACAATCGGGAACTGGACATACGGCGGGCAGCCGCTGCAGCCAGAGGCTCAGGCCCTGTACGGAGAGGCGGAATTCACGTACTATGAGTATGTGAACAGCGCGTATCAGCAGACAGATGCGCCCGATATGTATACGGCCGCCGGCACATACTACGTTGTCGCAAGCGTGGAGGCAAGCGGCAACTACGGTTACCTTACCTCCGGCTATGTGGAGTTTGAAATACTCCCTGCCGAATACGACCTGACGGGGATAACGTGGAGCAATACCGTGGCGGAATACAGCGGTCTGCCGCAAAAGCCTGTTGCGGGCAACCTGCCCGAAGGGCTTGACGGAATAACTCTGGAATACGCAGTGGAGAGTGTGACCGAAGCAGGCAAATATAAACTCACGGTAACGTTTACAACGGCAAGTCCCAATTATAACGCGCCCGGGAGCATACAGGTCGATTTTGAAATAACAAGCCGCGTGGTGGAGATAACATGGAGTGCGGATAACTTCACTTACAACGGTGAAGACCGCAGCGGCGAAATAACTGCAAGTTACACCGACGTAAATGGCGACAGCCATGCGCTTGTAGTGACTGCCGAGGGAGAATTTATAACCGTAAGAGAGGGGGGATACGTCTTCACCGCAACATTTGCCGCAGGCGACGGGGCAAACTATAAGCTCCCCGCAGACAACACGGCGGTGTATCACATGCGCGCGGCGGAAGTGGTGGTTTCTATATCCGACCAGTCTGCAGGTTACACGGGTGAAAATCTGGCGTTAACTTTGAACAACGACGCATACGAAATAACTTACGGTGAAGTATATGGCGAAGACGACCTCGGAATAACGCTCGCCATATCTTCCGGCGAAGCTGTCAATGCAGGTACGTACATAATCGACGGCAGCGCGTCGAACAAAAACTATAGCGTTAGTTTTGCACAGGGCGTATTTACGATAACCGGCCGCGAGGTGGAGATAGATATAATCCCCGGCGGCGGAGTATACGGCGGAGAAATAGCTGCCGCAAGCGCGCAAGTTGTCGGCGAGGGCGCCGATTTGGAGTTTATCATAACCTACACGGGCACCGCCAATGACGGCACTGCATATGTAAACAGCACGGCCGTTCCCACGCAGGCAGGCACTTACACCGTCCGCGTTGCGATAGCCGATACCAATTATTCTGTTGCCGGGGCAGACGTCGCGACAATGATAATTGCGCGTGCCTACGTCGAATTGCCTGAACTTGATTCAAAGCAGTTTAAGGGAGAGCCCCTCACCGCAGACATAGCCGCAAGCGTGCTGTATACCGTTTCGCAGGGCGATGACTGGATAGATGTCGGGGAGTATGAAGTGACATTCACCCTCACAGACTCAGCCGCAAACAATTACCGCTGGGAGAGTGCGGACGGCAACTCGGCCGTTGCGATATTTGCAGTTACCCGCGCCGATAACAACGTTACGACGCCTGTTGTAAAAGCAGAATATACTTACGGCGAGACCGTTTCCCCGGGCGGGTCGGTTGCAGATTTCGGCACTGTATATTACGTTTATTCAAAGGATGAAAACGGCACAGATTACAATTCTGCCGTTCCCACGGAGGTGGGCAGGTATTATGTGCGCGCGGCGGTTGCTGGCACGGCGAATTACTTCGGTGCAACTTCCGAGCATGCGGCTGTGTTCGAAATTGTGCGCGCAGAGATTGCACTGCCTTACCTCTCGCAAGAAAGCTCTGTTTACAGCGGCGCCATTCAGACTAATCTCTTAGCAGGATACGACGGTGCTTCTATGACGGTAAATCTCGGTTCGCTTGCGGCTGCTCAGACTGCCGACGGACTGGAGCTGTATGCTGTGGATGTCGGTGTATACGAAATAACTTTGTCGCTTATAAATTCGGGTAACTATGTATGGGCTGGCGGCGAAGACGTCGTAACGCTCACATGGGAGATAACCGCCGCGCCCAACAGCTGGGAGAAAGAACTAACAATCGGGAACTGGGCATACGGCGGGCAGCCGCTGCAGCCAGAGGCTCAGGCCCTGTACGGAGAGGCGGAATTCACGTACTATGAGTATGTGAACAGCGCGTATCAGCAGACAGATGCGCCCGATATGTATACGGCCGCCGGCACATACTACGTTGTCGCAAGCGTGGAGGCAAGCGGCAACTACGGTTACCTTACCTCCGGCTATGTGGAGTTTGAAATACTCCCTGCCGAATACGACCTGACGGGGATAACGTGGAGCAATACCGTGGCGGAATACAGCGGTCTGCCGCAAAAGCCTGTTGCGGGCAACCTGCCCGAAGGGCTTGACGGAATAACTCTGGAATACGCAGTGGAGAGTGTGACCGAAGCAGGCAAATATAAACTCACGGTAACGTTTACAACGGCAAGTCCCAATTATAACGCGCCCGGGAGCATACAGGTCGATTTTGAAATAACAAGCCGCGTGGTGGAGATAGAAATAACCCCCGGCGGCGGAGTATACGGCGGAGAAATAGCTGCCGCAAGCGCGCAAGTTGTCGGCGGGGGCGCCGATTTGGAGTTTATCATAACCTACACGGGCACCGCCAATGACGGCACAGCGTATGTAAACAGCACGGCCGTTCCCACGCAGGCAGGCACTTACACCGTCCGCGTTGCGATAGCCGATGCCAACTACTCGCTTGCGGGCGAAAATACCGCTATCATGCTCATTTCCCGGGCGGAAGTGAGCGAACCTTCTGCAGGTTCCAAAACTTATACGGGAGAGCCCCTCACCGCAGACATAGCCGCAAGCGCGCTGTATACCGTTTCGCAGGGCGCAAACTGGATAAATGCAGGTACATATCCCGTTACGCTTACGCTCACCGACTCCTATAATTATTGCTGGAGCGGCACGGGCGGACGCACTTCGGTGACTTATTTCAGCATACTGCGTGCAGATAATTTTGTAACTGCTCCCGAAGTGGAGGAGATATATAATTACGGAACGGCAATTGAGCCCTCTGGCTCGGAGGCTCTCCACGGAACGGTATATTATGTTTTCTCAGCCGATGAGAATTTCGCCGTGTATTCGGCGCAGGCTCCTTCGGAAGCCGGCACATATTACGTCCGCGCCATGGTAGACGCAACTTTGAATTACTCCGGTTGTGCATCAGAAATTGTGCGTTTTGAAATTATCCGTGCAGTCGTCAGTGTGCCCGAGCTTGACTTCGGCAGCTCTGTATACACCGGAAGCGCACAGTATAACGCCATACTCGGCGCAGACCTGTCCGTAATGGATATATCGTCGCAGTATATCGTATTTGACGGCGATTCAATAGGACTTATGGCAACAGACGCGGGCACATATACGGTTACATTTACCCTCAAAGAGGGAGCCGACCTTGTGTTCCAGTCGGGTGCAGCCTCGGTTACGCTTACGTGGACTATAGCCCGTGCGGCTATGGAAAAGCCCACCGCCGACGATACTCAATTTATTGAAAACGGCGAACTGCTCATATATATGCCCGAGGGATTTAATGAAGCGCTCATGAATATCAGCGGCAACATTCAGTTCGGGGCGGGTGAATATGTGGTTGAAGTAACACTTGCCGACGAAAACTATGTATGGGCTGACGGGACGACAGACCCCGTGATATTTACGTTTAAAATACACGCAAATCTGCTTTGGCTGATAATTTTGCTTTCTGTGTTCTTCATTCTTGCAATTGCGGCGCTCATCATCCTTTGGGTTCTGCTTGCAAGGACGCGCCTCGGAAAGTCCGACGGCGGCGGAGACGGGCAATCTTCTTCCGGCAAAAATGCAGGCATGTATTCGTTTGCGCTTATGGCGGCCTCACCGTTTATCTCCACTGTTACACAGATTTGGATATGTGCGGCTCTTGGTGTCGCCTGCATTGCGGTCATTGCGGCGGATATCGTTCTTGCGGTGAAACTTAAAAAAGCTAAAAATGGCGCAAGCGAAGGTCTGAACTCCGAAGAAATTTGCGAAGACGCCGACTTGGCAAAGGCGGACGCAGTGACAATGGATAATTCAGACGGCGATGCGGTTTAAACAGAGCGTGCGGCAGGCTCATTATGCTCTGCCGCGCGCAAAATCTGAATTAGCAACATACTTTGTGGTTTTACTCATTAAATTGCAGGCTTATTGTAATTTAAAAAGCGCGCAAGCAATAAAAAGCGGGAGCATGTCGCTCCCGCTTTTTATGTAAAAGATTTAATTTTGCCGTTTGCGCGGCAAGGCTTTTTATTGCGAGTATACGGACGGCCGTAAAATTCAGTTAAAAATTTCTGAAAAAATTGTTTTAATTTTATTTAAATCAAATAAATTGCCGCAAAAATTATCGCCGCGGCCTGCCATAAAAGACCGATTGCATTCACCAGAATAAACGCCGCCTTTCTCGTCTTGTGCCGGAACAATATCATGCCGAGCGTTCCGCCTGAAGCTCCGCCGAAAAAGGAGAAAATCAGAAGAGTTTTTTCAGGTATGCGCCACTTGCCGTTGATTGCGCGGCGCTTGTCTGCGCCGTATAAAATAAATGTAATGAGTGAGATGATTGCAACTACCGTGCAGATGATTATAAAATAGAGCATATTTGTTCGATAAATAAATTTTAATTAAAATGAATTTTCAGCCGGGGTTAAACTTGCTGCCCGGCAGGCGCGTTCTCATCTTTCGGCATCTTTTTCAGTATGGAGCGGAAACGGAAGAAAAATATTGTGCCGCATATGAGCGCGGCGGCAGTGTCGGCAATGCCCTCTGCAAGGTATACGCCTCCGACGCCCATTGCCAGCGGAAGGAGGTATGCAAGCGGAACGAGCAGAATTATTTTTCTTAATATTGCGATAAAAAGGCTTATCTTTGCCTGTGTGGTGGCAACGAACGTCGTCTGGCAGGCGCGCTGTATGCCGAATACGAGCATGCCGAATACGAAAGTCGGCATGTACCTGCGCGTAAGCGAGAGTACAATCTCATCCTGCGTGAACATGGCGCCGAACAGAGTGGGTGCGCTCATCATCAGTATTCCCAGAAGCGCGCACCAGCCGAAGCATACGGCGAGGGTAAAAAAGTAACAGCGTTTGAGCCTTTCCTTGCGCCGTGCGCCGTAGTTGAATGCAAGTATAGGCGTAACGCCCTGTGTGAAGCCCGAAATCGGGGTGGTTATGAGCATCATGGCGCTCTGCAACACGGCGAGCACCGAAACATAGTAGTCGCCGCCGATTTCAGTCATGTCGCCGTAATACTTAAGCCTGCCGTTAAGAACAAAGCCTATCACCGATTCTGTGGCCGACATTACGAACGACGCCACGCCGAGCGACATGACTGAACCGATAATTTTAAAATCGGGCTTCATGTAGGAGAAGGTGAGCCGCAGAGTGAGCTTTTTGCTGCACAGGGCGAGCACGACGAACATTGCGCTTGCAAACTGGCTTATCACGGTTGCGACAGCCGCGCCCTTTACGCCCATATCGAATGCAAAAATAAAGAGCGGGTCGAGCGCTATATTCAGTGCGGCCCCTATAATTACTGAAATCATGGCGATGAGGCTTCTGCCCTGCGCCGTAAGGAAAGTGTTCAGCCCCGTAGCGAGCTGAACAAACAGCGTGCCTATTAGATATACCGTGAGGTAGTCGTATGCGTAGCCGAAGTTGCTGTCACCCGCGCCGATGAGGCGGAGCAGAGGCTCTGCGAAAAAGTATGCGATAAGTCCCAGCGTTACCGAAAAGAACGCAAGCAGAATAAAACCGTTGTTCAATATTTTGCGTGCACGCTCCGCGTTTCCCTCGCCCAGAGCTTTAGCCGCAAGCGGCGCCCCTCCGCCCGAAACAAAGGCTGAAAACGCGGCGATAAGGGTTATTATGGGCGCGCACAGCCCCAGCCCGCCCAGCGCCGCCGCGCCTATGTCTTCCATATTGCCTATGTAAATTCTGTCAACAATGTTGTAAAGCAGGTTGACTACCTGCGCAAGAACGCACGGTATGCCCATGGTAAGGCACAGTTTCCATATCTTCTCGCTTCCCAAAGCTTGCTCTCTCATGGTTCAATTATACCACTGCCGAGGCAAACGGGCAAAATTTTTTTATCATGCGGATAAATTTAATAAATATTTAAATAAATTTTGAATTCCAATAAAAAATCCCGGCAAAGAGGCCGGGATGGCGTTCTATTTAAAAAGATTTTTAATCATTGTGCCGACGTACAGCACGGGCACAACGTCTATTTTGTCCATATATTTTGTCATCGATTTCATATTTTTTGCGGGCACCAATACCTTTTTAAACCCCATTTTAACGCACTCTGCAACCCGCTTTTCGGCGTAAGACACTGCGCGGACTTCGCCCGTCAGGCCGACTTCGCCGAACGCCGCCGTAAATTTATCTATCGGTTTGTCGTAAAACGAAGAGGCAAGCGCCGCGCATACGGCAAGGTCGGACGATGGTTCGTTCAGGCGTATTCCGCCCATTACGTTTACATACACGTCGAAGCCGCCGAGGTTAACGCCGCAACGCTTTTCAAGCACGGCCAGAAGAAGGACGAGTTTGTTGTAATCTACGCCGAGAGGCATTCTGCGCGGCTGGCCGAACGAGGTTTTTGAAATGAGCGTCTGCACTTCAACGTTCATGCATCTGTTTCCTGTGCGCGCGGGCGTCACCACGGCGCCCGCCTCCTCGCCGCGGCTTTCTGAGAGAAATATACCCGAGTAGTCGGTAACGGCAGTTATTCCGTGGTCTGTCATCTCAAAAACGCCCACTTCCGAAACGTTGCCGAACCTGTTCTTTACCGAACGCAGAATGCGGTAGTTCTCCTGGTTTTCCCCTTCAAAGTAGAGCACGGTGTCCATTATGTGCTCCAGCACCTTGGGGCCCGCCAGCGCGCCTTCCTTTGTTACATGTCCGATTATAAAAAATGTGATTCCGCGGCTCTTGGCAGTTCTCATTATGCGCGAGGCGCATTCGCGCACCTGACCCACAGAGCCTGAAGAGGAGGAGAGGTCGTCGGTATATACCGCCTGTATTGAGTCTATTATGCAGAATTCCACTCCATCAAGTTCGCTTTCCAGCCCGTCTATGCAGGTTTCGTTCAGAATCAGCAGATTTTCAGATGCAAGCCCCAGCCGTTCCGCGCGCATTTTAACCTGCGAACAGCTCTCCTCAGCTGAAAAGTAGAGCACTTTGTGGCTTTGCGAAAGATTGGCTGCAATCTGCGTGAGAAGCGTCGATTTGCCTATGCCGGGGTCGCCGCCCAGAAGTATGAGCGAACCTTTTACTATACCTCCGCCGATTACGTTGTCAAACTCCGAAATGCCCGAAGGAGTGCGCTCATAGGTCTGAAACTCCACCTGCGACAGCGGCCGCGCCTTTGAGACGGAGTAAACGGCTTTTTTCGCTGTTTTAGCCGACGGAACGGCCGGAGCAACAATTTCTTCCGCCATGGTATTGAATTTGCCGCACGAGGGGCACCTGCCTAGCCACCGCGGGCTCGTCGCTCCGCACTCGGAGCAGACAAAAATTGTATTTGTTTTAGCCATAAATATGTACCATATTAAAGCAATTGCCCCGGTGCGGGGCAATTAAAAATTAAATTTATACCTTATTGAAATATTCGGCCAATCAGAAACTTCAGAGAAGCGGGCAGAACGCGGCGCGCGAGGAAAACCTTATAAATCAATGTAATTAGCGGGCTTGCAGATGCGAGCAAGACAAGGAGAACGCGGATTTGACCGCAGGGAGCTTACTTAAGCGTAAGTGACCAAGGCAAAACGCAAGTTCGACACAGTATTGCGAAGCATATACAAGCCCGGGCGGCGTTGTTAAATTTTGCGCATGAGCACCGAAGCATACGCGACAATTCCCAGTCCCTCGCCCACAAAGCCCAGCCGTTCGCTCGTGCCTGCGGCGATTGCCACACAGTCGGCAGGGAGCGCGCAGAGCTTTGCAAGAGAGGTCGTCATGTCATCGATATGCGGCGCAAGCCTCGGCTTCTCCGCCTGCACGGTAACGGAGATGTTGACCGGGGCATAGCCTTCCGCCTTCGCCATATCAATCACTTCAAGCAACAGTTTTGCGCTGTCGGCGCCCTTATATTTTTTGTCGGTATCGGGGAAGTAGTGGCCTATGTCCTTAAGTCCGCAGGCGGAGAGAATGGCGTCCATAACGGCATGAAGGACGACATCGCCGTCGCTGTGTGCTATGAGCGAGGAGTCGCATTCGATTTTCACGCCGGCAAGCGTCACAAAATTATCAAGCCCGCCGAAAGCGTGCGTGTCGGCCCCTATGCCGAGGCGGCACCCCTCTGCAGGCGAAATCATCGGAACGTCGCGGGTAAAGTCCTCGCGGTAGGTAAGTTTTGTGTTGTGTCTGTCGCCTTCGAAGATGTGCGGCAGGCCTATATAGTTGGCGTAAACCGAGCTGTCGTCGGTATATGGGATGCCGTCGTCAGCCGCTATTTCGTATGCTTTTTTTATATCCGCCGCAATAAAGCCCTGCGGGGTTTGAACGGCGTACACCGTTTCGCGCTTGGGCACGTCGGTAATAACGCCGTAATATACCGAAGCCATCGTGTCGGTCACGGGCGTCGCGCAAACGGCGCTGCCGTACGTTTTGACTGTTTCAATGCAGTCGCGTATAATTTTCTTTGTAACAAAGGGGCGCGCGCCGTCGTGGATTATCACGATATCGCCCGAAATTTTATCCAGCGCTTTCTTGACTCCGGCAAACCTCGTTTTGCCGCCGAGAATTGTGTCAAACCCGAAGGGGGTGCACAGCGTCTTAATTTCTTTATAGTCGGCGGCCGAGGAGGTAACTACTACTTCGTCTATCTCAGATATGTCGAAGGCCCTCAATGTATGGTACAGCGCGGGGGCGCCGTACAGTGTGACAAGAAGCTTGTTCCTGCCGAATCCGGCCCGTTCGCCCGTGCCTGCCGCACAAATTATCGCGCTTATCTTCATAAAAAAACCTCTGGTAAAAAAATTCAGCTTATAACTTCATACAGGTTGCCCGCATCGTCTTTTTTAACTACCTCTTTTACTTCGAGCACGCGGAATTTCAGCGTGCCGCTGGAGTAAAGTATCTCCACGACGTCTCCGGCCTTCACCTCGTGCGAGGGCTTGACTTCTTTTCCGTTTATCACGACTTTGCCGGCCGAGCAGGCTTCCTGGGCGACGGTGCGCCTCTTTAAAATTCTCGAAACTTTTAAAAATTTGTCTATCCGCATGTAAACACCTCGCAAAATTTTCGTGCCGGGAAGCCGCGGCGTGTCCCGTCCGCGGCAATTTTCACCATATTACAGTTAAATTTATTATAATTTGAGGAAAAGGCGCGAAAATTGCTTGACTTAATTTTTTATCTTGTTTATAATGATAGAATGTATTAGAATGCGGTATTGTCCCTTTTTGCAATTTTTTGACGGCAAAAAACAACAAAATTGTGCATAATCTGCGCAGGTTTTTTTAGTGTGATAAGGCAATTATATACCAAAAAGCCGCATTTGTAAAGTGCGGGCGCAAAATATTTGCTTTTTTGCAAAAATTTTTTGTCCCGCCGCAGTTTCAAGCACCTTACGTCCCTTTTATAAGGTACGCACAGTCCGTCCTTGAGGGGAGGCATGAACCCTTCCTTTAATTCCTCCCCTCGGAGGGGAGGCTGAAATGCGGAATAATTTCTAAAATAAATAATGGCGCAAGGCGGCTATGCTGCCATTATATTCTAAACAGATCACGTTTCAAGCAGGGTTTCCCTGCGCAGAAAGCCCCCATTTGCTGCGGTCAGCAGGCTCGCCAAAGGGGGAATTGCCCCGATTATATAAAATGAGAGCCCCTAATATCGGGGCGGGGGACGAGCAAAGCATTTCTGCAAACAGCACATATGCGCTGTTTGCGCGTTGGGAGATGAGCAAACGCAAATGTAAGGCGTTTGCGGCGACCGAGCGCGGCGGTAGTACTATACCGCACGCCGCGCGAGACGCTGGTTCCCCAAAACTCACGAAATTTTTCGTGCGTCACCAGTGCGAAAAATTTGTGAACCCAAATCCTCCGATTTTTTCCGGTGAAAAGATATATACGGATAATCGCTTTGTGATAGACGAAAAAAAGGCGTGAGCCAAAAGGAGTATTTATCTTTCAATGAATTTACCTGTTCACAAGTACGGCAAAACGGAAAGAAGAAAATTCGGCAAAATCAACGAAGTCATCGATATCCCCGACCTCGTTGAAATCCAAAAGGCCAGCTATGCTTCCTTTATCAACGAGGGTATAGCCGAGGTCTTTGAAGATTTCTCGCCAATCACCGACTATTCCGACCACTATGAGCTCTATTTCCTCAACCACTGGTTCGACGAAAAGCCCAAGTACGACGAAAAGGAATGCAGGAACCGCGACGCGACTTACGCCCTTCCCCTGCACGTTACGGTGAGACTTGTAAACAAAGTCAAGGACGAGGTCATCGACCAGCCCGTGTTCATGGGCGAATTCCCTCTCATGACCGACAGCGGCTCGTTTATAATCAACGGCGCCGAGCGCGTAATTGTTTCGCAGCTCGTGCGTTCGCCCGGCGTATACAACGCCTCCACCCGCGACAAGACGGGCAAGGAGATGTTCGGTACCACGGTAATTCCCAACCGCGGCGCATGGCTGGAGTTTGAACAGGACGCGCAGGGCGTTCTGTGGGTGCATGTAGACAGGAAGCGCAAAATCTGCGCTACCGTGCTTCTGCGTGCCCTGGGCTTCGGCTCCGACAGGTCTATTCTCGACCTGTTTGCCGACGACAAGATGATAAAGGCAACGATTGAGAGGGATACTACCAAGTCGGAATCGGACGGCCTTATAGAGCTTTACAGAAGGCTCCGTCCCGGCGAAATTCCCACCGAGGCCTCTGTGCGCCAGCACCTCAACAATCTCTTCTTCGACCCGAGAAGGTACGACGTGGTAAAGGTGGGCAGGTATAAGTTCAACAAAAAGCTCAACCTTGCTTACCGCCTTCCCGGCTGCAAACTCGCCGACGACATCTTCAATCCCGAAACGGGCGAGATTATGGCAAAGGCCGGCGACGTTGTGACCGAGGAGCAGGCTGTTGCCATTCAGGACGCAGGCGTAAACGTTGCATATGTGCTCGTTTCCGACCCCGAACTCGGCGAAATCAGGCACAAGATAATTGCCAACAACACGGTAAACTTCAGCGCGGTATCGGATAAGACCCCCAAGATGTTCGGCCTGCTGCCCGCCATATACTATCCCAACTTCCTGTTCATGAAAAAGCTCGCCGAAGAGTGCCGCACTCAGACGGTTGAACAGGTGGCTGAAAAATATATCGACCAGATAAACGCAATTTACTACGTTCAGGAAGTGCCCGAATCTGAGGACGAAAAGCCCGAAGAGAAGAAGAACAGGGAAAAGCGCAGGGATACGCGCGTCAAGTTCGTCGCTGCGTGCAAGCTGTTTGCCGCCCTCCTCGAATCGGATAAGACCGAGCTTGACGCCGACGAGAAAAAGACTATCAAACCCATCGTTGAAAAGCTTGACCACAAGCATATAACGGTGGACGATATCGTGGCGTCTATTTCCACCAATATAGACCTTCAGTACGGCATTGGCACAATAGACAACATCGACCATCTCGGCAACCGCCGCGTACGCTCTGTTGGCGAGCTGCTGCAGAATCAGCTGCGCATAGGCATTGCCAGGCTTGAAAAACTCATAAAAGAGCGCATGGCTACTCAGGACGCAATGGAAGTAACTCCTTCCGGCCTTGTGAACGTGCGCCCCGTTTCGGCGGTGATACGTGAATTCTTCGGCTCTTCGCAGCTCTCGCAGTTCATGGACCAGACCAACCCCGCAGCCGAGCTTACGCATAAACGCAAGCTCTCGGCGCTCGGCCCCGGCGGCCTCAACCGCGACAGGGCAACTTTCGAAGTGCGCGACGTTCACCACTCGCACTACGGCAGAATGTGCCCCATAGAGACGCCTGAAGGCCAGAACATAGGCCTTATCTCCTCGCTTGCCACATTTGCAAAGGTAAATGAATACGGCTTCATCATGAGCCCTTACCGCAAGGTAATAAAGGACGAGAACGG
Source organism: uncultured Clostridia bacterium (assembly GCA_944368155.1). Taxonomy (GTDB): domain Bacteria; phylum Bacillota; class Clostridia; order Christensenellales; family Borkfalkiaceae; genus Coproplasma. The sequence continues at coordinate 101,821 of CALVWW010000002.1, read as the reverse complement.
CGTACCCACCGTAACCGACCACGTTGACTACCTCACGGCGGACGAGGAGGACAAGTACATCGTTGCGCAGGCAAACGAACCTCTCGACGAGAACAATCACTTTGTAAACAGCCACGTGGGCTGCCGCCATCAGGACCTCATCACGCAGTATCCCCCCGAGAGAATGGACTATATGGACGTCTCTCCCAAGCAGCTCGTCTCCGTTGCGACCGCGCTCATACCTTTCCTTGAGAACGACGATACCAACCGTGCGCTCATGGGCTCCAACATGCAGCGCCAGGCAGTGCCTCTCATGAAGACTGAGTCTGCGATAGTTGCGACCGGCATCGAGGGTGCGATTGCCCGCGATTCGGGTGTGCTCGTTACCGCAAAGAACGCCGGCGTTGCCGTGGGCGTTTCATCCGACTGCATAAAGATAAAGACGGACAGCGGCTTTATCGACGAATACAAATTAAAGAAATTCGAGCGCTCCAACCAGGGCACCTGCCTCAACCAGCGCCCCATAATCAACACGGGCGACAGGGTGGAGGCCGGCGAGATAATTGCCGACGGCCCCGCAACCAACAACGGCGAACTCGCGCTCGGCAAAAATATTCTCATAGGCTACATGGAGTGGGAGGGCTACAACTACGAGGACGCCATTCTCATCTCCGAAAAGATAGTTCAGGACGACGTTTTCACCTCTATCCATATCGAGGAACACGAGACGGAAGCGCGCGACACCAAGCTCGGTGAAGAAGAAATCACGCGCGACATACCCAACGTTTCAGACGACGCGCTCAAAGACCTCGACGAAAACGGCATCATACGCGTGGGCGCCGAGGTGCAGACGGGCGACATACTCGTCGGTAAAGTTACCCCCAAGGGCGAAACCGAACTCACGCCCGAAGAGCGCCTTCTGCGCGCAATCTTCGGCGAAAAGGCGAGGGAAGTCAGGGATACCTCCCTCAAAGTTCCCCACGGCGAGGGCGGCATAGTCGTAGACGTAAAGGTGTTCACCCGCGAAAACAAGGATGAACTTGCCCCCGGCGTAAACAAGCTCGTGCGCGTATATATCGCGCAGAAACGCAAGATTCAGGTGGGCGACAAGATGGCAGGCCGTCACGGCAACAAGGGCGTTATTTCCCGCGTGCTTCCTCAGGCCGACATGCCCTTCCTTGCAGACGGCACTCCCTTGCAGATAGTTTTAAACCCCCTCGGCGTGCCTTCCCGAATGAACATCGGCCAGGTGCTCGAAGTGCACTTAGGCCTCGTGTGCAAACAGCTCGGCTGGAAGATTGCCACCCCCGTATTCGACGGCGCTACCGAGCAGGATATAAAACAGCTGTTCTTAGAGAACAATATCGTCAACCCCGAAGGCAAGGTCGACGGTAAAATTCAGGTGTACGACGGCCGCACCGGCGAGCCCTTCGAAAACAGGGTAACTGTCGGCGTGCAGTACATGATAAAGCTCATTCACCTTGTAGACGACAAGATTCACGCACGTTCGATAGGCCCCTACAGTCTGGTTACCCAGCAGCCTCTCGGCGGCAAGGCGCAGTTCGGCGGCCAGCGTTTCGGCGAAATGGAAGTGTGGGCGCTCGAAGCTTACGGCGCGGCGCATATCCTTCAGGAAATCCTCACCGTAAAGTCCGACGATATCGTAGGCCGCGTAAAAACTTACGAATCTATCGTAAAGGGCAACAATATCTCCGAACCCGGCATTCCCGAAGCGTTCAAAGTGCTCTTAAAGGAGCTGCAGTCGCTCGCGCTCGACGTTAAAGTGCTCACGGAGAACAACGACGAGCTCATCATCCGCGAGCTCGACGAGGACGACGAGGCCATACCTTCGGCTGCCGCACGCGACGCGGAAGAGCGCGACAGGCAGGAGGCGGTCGAGGAGTACGACATCGCGGGAGGCGACGACGATGAAGAGGATATCGACCTCGGTTCCATTTTCGAAACGGACGACGAGGACGACTTTGCAGGCAAGGAACTCTTCGGCGGCGACGATGACGACTTCGACGACGATGAAGACGACCTCGGCGATAAGTTCTCCCTCTTCGATGAGAACGATGACGACGACAAAGACGAGGAATAAAAGGGAGGTAGCATACAGACTATGTTTGAATTAAACGATTTTTGCTCGATTAAGATTGGCGTGGCTTCCCCCGAAAAAATAAGGGAACTTTCCAAAGGCGAAGTAACAAAACCCGAAACTATAAACTACAGAACACAGAAGCCCGAGCGCGACGGCCTCTTCTGCGAGCGTATTTTCGGCCCGATGAAGGACTGGGAGTGCCACTGCGGCAAGTATAAGCGCATCCGCTACAAGGGCGTAATCTGCGAAAAGTGCGGCGTTGAGGTAACCCGTTCCAAGGTAAGAAGGGAGCGCATGGGGCATATTGAGCTCGCCGCACCCGTATCTCACATATGGTATTTCCGCGGCGTGCCCTCGAGGATAGGTCTTGTGCTCGATATGAGCCCCAAGGCGCTCGAGCAGGTAATCTACTTTGCCGCATACGTCGTAATCGACCCGGGCAACGTTCCCACGCTCGAATATAAACAGATAATAAACGACAAAGAACTTCTCGAAGTAGAAGAAAAATATGGCGACAGCTCGGTGACAGGCCTCAAGGTCGGCATGGGCGCCGAGGCCATACGCGAACTTTTAATGGCGGTCGACCTCGAAAAGGAATGCGCCGAGTGCAGGCAGATAATCGAAAATAACCAGGCGGGTCAGAAACGAGTAAAGGCCGTTAAGAGAATTGAAATACTCGAAGCCTTCCGCAAGAACAACCAGCGCCCCGAGTGGATGATACTCACCGTGCTCCCCGTGCTCCCTCCCGAGCTGCGTCCCATGGTGCAGCTTGACGGCGGCAGGTTTGCCTCCTCCGATTTGAACGACTTGTACCGCAGGGTAATCAACCGCAACAACAGGCTCAAGAGAATGATGGAGCTTGGCGCACCCGACATGATTGTCAAAAACGAAAAGCGCATGCTTCAGGAAGCTGTAGACGCGCTAATCGATAACGGCAGGCGCGGCAAGGCGATTTCCGGCCCCTCCAACAGGGAGCTCAAGTCCCTTTCGGGCATGCTCCGCGGCAAGCAGGGCCGTTTCCGCCAGAACCTTCTCGGCAAGCGCGTAGACTATTCCGGCCGTTCGGTTATAGTCGTAGGCCCCGAACTCAAACTCTACCAGTGCGGCCTGCCTAAAGAGATGGCGATAGAGCTGTTCAAGCCCTTCGTTATGAAGAGGCTGGTTGAGAGCGGTCAGTGCCACAATATAAAGAGTGCAAAGCGCACCGTCGAAAAGGCTAAGCCCTTCGTCTGGGACGTCCTCGAGGACGTAATAAAGGAGCACCCCGTGCTCTTGAATCGTGCACCCACGCTGCACAGGCTGTCCATTCAGGCGTTCGAGCCCGTGCTCATCGAGGGCAGGGCGATAAAGATTCACCCCCTCGTATGTACGGCGTTCAACGCAGACTTCGACGGCGACCAGATGGCCGTGCACGTTCCCCTCTCTATAGAAGCTCAGGCAGAGGCGAGATTTTTGATGCTCTCCTCCAACAATATACTCAAGCTCTCCGACGGCAAGCCCGTTATGCAGCCCTCGCAGGATATGGTTATGGGCGCATACTACCTCACCATTATAAGGCGTGAAGAGGGCAAGTTCTACCGCTGGAGCGGCGACAGATATGTTGAGTGTGCCGAAGGCGAAGAGGGTGCCGAAAAATATGTGCCCGGTGCCTACATCTCCGAAGATGAGGCGCTCATGGCATACCAGACCAAGTATATTCATATGCAGGACGAAATTTACGTCCGCAGAAATGTTAAAATAGAAGATAAAAACTCCCCTTACAACGGCGAGAGCGTGACGGGTATCGTCAAGACGACCGTCGGCAGAATTATCTTCAACAACGAGATGCCTCAGGACCTCGGCTTTGTCGAGAGGAAGGAGAAGGAGGACTATCTTAAGTATGAGATTTCATATGATTTCCTCGGCTCCAATGTTGCGGTAGGCAAAAAGCAGCTCGGAAAGATAGTAGAACGCTGCTTCAAAACGGGCGGCGCGCCCAGGGCGGCCGACGTACTCGATAAAATAAAAACTCTCGGCTATAAATATTCCACAGTGGGAGCAATCACCACATCGGTGTTTGACATGCATATTCCCGCTGAAAAGAAGAGAATTGTCGAGGATACCGAACAGAAGGTATTCCAGATAGAGCGCAAATACCAGCGCGGCCTTCTCAGGGAGGAAGAGCGCTACAACGCCGTTATCAAGGCTTGGGACGACGCCACCGATGAAGTTACCGACGCGTTAAAGAAGTCGCTCGATAAGTTCAACCCCATATGGATGATGGCAAACTCCGGCGCGCGCGGCTCCATCGACCAGATGAAGCAGCTTTCGGGTATGCGCGGACTGATGGTTAACCCGCAGGGTAAAAAGATAGAAGTTCCCGTAAAGAGTTGCTTCAGGCAGGGCCTCTCCGTTCTCGAATACTTCATCTCCTCGCACGGCGGCCGTAAAGGTCTTGCCGATACGGCGCTCAAGACGGCCGACTCGGGCTATCTCACCCGCCGTCTCGTCGATGTTTCGCAGGACGTAATTGTGCGTGAAGAGGACTGCATGGCAGGCTCCAAGAAGCCGCGCGGCATGGTGGTGCGCGCCATAATCGGACCCAACGGCGAAGTGATAGAGGGCCTTGAAGACAGAATTCAGGGCAGGTTCGTATCCGAGGACGTTAAGGATAAAGACGGCAACGTCATCATCGGACAGAACGAATTTGTCACCGACGAGATTGCAAAGAAAATTGTTGACGCGGGCATAGAGCAGGTATCTATCCGCTCGATATTCAGTTGCAACTCCCGCTACGGCGTGTGCGCAAAGTGCTACGGCAAGAACATGGCCACCAACACCCCCGTTCAGGTGGGCGAAGCTGTCGGCGTTATAGCCGCCCAGTCGATAGGCGAGCCCGGCACCCAGCTGACCATGCGTACCTTCCATACCGGCGGTATAGCCGCCACCGGCGACATTACGCAGGGTCTTCCCCGCGTAGAGGAGCTCTTCGAGGCGCGCAAGCCCAAGGGCTGTTCGACGCTGTGCGAAGTTTCGGGTGTCGTAGCAATTGACGACAGCGACAACTTAAAGCACGTAATGGTGCGCGATTCCGTGACGGGTGAACTCAAAAAGGAATACACCCTGCCCTTCAATGCCGAACTCAAAGTTAAGAGCGGCGACAGGGTGGAGCCGGGCACCGTGCTCAATGCGGGTTCTGTTTATCCCCAGGATATTCTCCGCATTTCCGGCGTAAAGGGCGTTCAGGACTATATTCTTGAACAAGTTCAGTCGGTTTACCGCTCGCAGGGCGTTGATATAAACGATAAACACGTAGAAATCATCGTCCGCCAGATGCTCAGAAAGGTAAGGATAGAGAGCGCAGGCTCCACCGACCTTCTTCCCGGCGAAACGGTAGATATGTTCGCGGTTGAAGAGGCCAATCAGAAGGCCATTGAAAACGGCGGAACTCCCGCGCTGCAGAAGCGCGTGCTCCTCGGAATTACCAAGGCGGCGCTGTCTACCGAGTCATTCCTTTCGGCGGCGTCCTTCCAGGAAACTGCAAGGGTGCTCACCGACGCGGCCATAAAGAACAAGGTTGACCCTCTCATGGGTCTCAAGGAAAACGTTATAATCGGCAAGCTCATTCCCGCAGGCACCGGCGTGAAGGAGTATAAAAATATGTCGCCCGTAATCAACCCCGGGTTCAACAGTGTGGTTACTCCCGGCGAAGATATCGTAAATAAATAAGTTATAAAGGGCGGGATATACCCGCCCCTTATTTTCTAAGCTGTATTCCGCACGCGCTGCATTCCTTGCCAAAGTGATGCGGCATGCATGAGCATGGCGGAGATATTCACAGTTTGCAACTATTAAGTCACTATTTACCGCATTTACCGCATAATAAGGAATCAATTCATATGCCCAGTTTTGAAGATTTAAGAATGGCAGACCTGATTAAAAAATTCAGGGCCGTAATGGTGGATGTGGCCGACAGCGGCAAGCTCTCCAAGCTTAAGGAGGCTTCGCCAAAGCTGCAGGACATTTATAACTTTCATCTGACGGCAAACAGCTCCTTTGCAAAGCAGGAAGAATATCTGAAGAATCTGTATTCGTCATTCAATTATGCCGCGTTGATTGCAAACGACGCCGCTAAGACGGGTAAACTTACCTCCGAGGATAAAGTGACGCTGACCGAGTGCATTCAGATTCTTATCAGGTGCTGTGATATTCTCGTTGCTTCGCTCACGGGTGAAGCCGGTTGATTTTATTCCCAATTTTAAATTGCTTCGCACATATGTCATAAGTACTTTGTATTAAAATTGCCGCGGCGCTGAAATTTCAGCGCCGCGGCAATTTTTTATTCATAAATTTTAGCGGCGGCGGAGTGAAAGGCATACATTTCCTTCCGCATGCTTTCCGGGTACAGAATCTCGGCGTCGGCACCGAAGCGCAGAAAATATTGCTCGAGCTGTATGTGCGAGCAGTTGAACCACATTGTGTTCCCCTCTCGCCTGTCGGGAATGGGGCGGTGTACATATATTTTTTTAAACTTTTCCATTCCGCGTTCGGTGAGCCGCACGCAGACTTCTCTCTCTTCTGCTCCGTAAAAAAATTGCGGGCCGTATTTTATCATCTTTTCCGCAGTTTCAATCTGCTTTTGAGTGAACTGTGCATTGCTCTCGAGCACTCTTACGTCCGTAATGCGCGAAAGCCTCACGGTGGTGGCCGCGCCGCGCATGCCTATTACATACAAGTGCAACTCCTCTTTAGAGCTTGAAACCGCATAGGGCGCCAGCTCAAACCCCCTGCCTCTGCCGCCCGCGGTGGTGATAAATATCCGTTTTCCTTGCGCAATCGCGCGGCTTATCGCATCAAACTGCGGCTTGAATATTATCGCCTCGCGCCTGTCCTGCGGCAGGGCGGCGTATGACGATATCATCGCACGAAAATATTCCGAAAGACTTCTGCCGGCAAGCAGGTAGTTTTCTATGTATTCTATGGCGCTTTCCGATTGCTTTGTGGGCTTAAGCGATACCGTCGCTCCGAATTTTCCGCCGTCTCCGCGTAAATATGCGGCCTCGGCCAGCCTTTCGCATAGTTCATCAATAGCGTCTTGGCGGACGTTGCTGCCCTTCAGCGCGGAGAGCGCGATGCCCGTAAATCTTTGCCTTTCACGCGAGTAAGTCTCGCCGTAATTGAGTATGAGGTTGGTGAGCAGTGCGTTCTTGTTGAACGTCATGCCGTCCTTTTTAAAAAACTCAAATGCTTCGGCGTCTTTGTCAATAATCTCCGCAACCTTTTTAGGAAGATAGATTTTTATTTTATCCATACTTCAATTATACCATAAAAAGGGGTCGTTTTCAATACCTGAATTTAAAAATATCTGTTATATTATTCAGTTATATAACGTATATATCCATTTTATATGTGTATTCATAAGGGGTCGGAAAAATTTACAAAATTGCGCATTTACAGTTACTATTTGACTGTGATACAATATAGTCAGGAATTCAAATCTGAATAGTTGCAAAGCAATGGAGGAATAATTATGAAGATTTGTTTAAGCGAAGCCATGAAGAGGGTAAAGGAGCTCAACGAGCGCAAGGAGACGCTCATTCTCAGTGAACAGAGCCGCATGCGCACGAGTTACAGGGAGGGCGAAAAGCCCGTGCCCGTGGACTATGACTATACAAAGACGCGCGAAAAGATTGCGCGTATCGACGCGGAGGTGCGCGCAATAAGGTGCGGAATATCGCTTGCAAACTGCACGGTCAAGCTCGATGACGGGCTTACAATAGGCGAGGCGCTCATATATCTCGCTCAGCTCAACGGCGAAAGCGCCCGCCTCGAAGGGCTTGCGATGTATGAAAAGCTAACCCGCAGGATAACGGCAAACGGCGTGCTCGAATACACCGTGTGCAACTATGACCCGGGCGTGGCAATATCTGACCGCGAAGAGCTGCGCGCCAAAATTTACGGCCTTCAGCTGGCAATCGACAGGGCCAATCTCAATACCTTTATCGAGGTATAGCCGGCGCACGCTGTTCCGCATTTTTTTGTATGATTTTCCCGTGCGGCAATTTTGCAGGGTGCAAATCCCGAAATTATTTTGAACATGAAGGTTGTGTTCAGGTAATTGTCTGCGTTCAGCGTCAAAGTTATTGTTTTTACCGGCGTATGTTTTTCTGTACAGTTCAATGTTGGAATGGGAGTAAAAACTAGTTAACAATTTGCCGCCGAAAACATACCGCGGTTTGCCGCGGCGTGCGGGGATGTTTGAGTGCCGCAAGACACGGGGTTATATCCGCACACACATTTTTTATTCTGCCGAGGCAATTGCCTGCGACATATGGTGCATTCAATGAAGAAAATAAAGGGAATTTATAATGAGGCTGTAATCTTTACAGACACCGTAGATGAAAGCGCCGTGGCGCAGATTAAAGCTATGTGCGATTTTGCGCCTCTTTCGGACAGCAAAATTTGCATCATGCCCGACGTGCACGCGGGCGCCGGCTGCACGATAGGCACTGCCATGACGCTGAACAGTGCCGTCGTGCCGAATATGGTTGGCGTGGATATCGGCTGCGGAATGGAAATAATCGAACTTAATGAGCGGAAAATCGACTTTGCCGTCCTCGACGATTTTATACGCGCAAATATCCCCGCAGGAATGAATGCACGCAATTGCCCCCATACTATGGCCGAATTAACGCGCATAGACGAGCTTTTGTGCCGCGATAATATAAACGTAGGGCTGGCATTGCGCAGTGTGGGAACGCTCGGCGGCGGCAATCATTTTATAGAGATTGACGCGGACGATGACGGCAGACTGTATCTTGTTATACATTCCGGCAGCCGCCGCGCCGGGCTGGAGGTGGCGGAATATTATCAGAACGCCGCCTGCAACGCTTTGCACGCTGAGCGCGAGGCACAAATCAGGCGGGCCGCCGCCCGCCTGAAGGAGGAAGGCAGAACGGGGGAGATAGTGGCCGCGATTGAGGCTGTGCGCAGGCGGTACGATATCTCACGCGACATGGCCTATCTTGAGGGCGTCGAAATGAAAAATTATATTCACGACATGAAAATAATGCAGGAATATGCCGCGGTCAACAGGCGTGCAATGGCTGCGGACATCGTCGGCGCGCTCAAACTTACGCCTGCGGGCGGCTTCACTACAATACACAACTATATCGACACCGAGCATATGATTTTGCGCAAGGGCGCGGTTTCGGCGCGCAAGGGGGAACGGTTGCTCATCCCCATAAATATGCGCGACGGTTCGCTCATCTGCGAGGGACTGGGCAATTCCGACTGGAATTTTTCTGCTCCGCACGGCGCAGGCAGGCTGTTGAGCCGCGGCGAGGCGCGTAAAAGTCTCACGCTCGAGCAGTTCAGGCGCGAGATGAGCGGCATATATACCACATCTGTGGGCGAAGATACGCTCGACGAGAGCCCCATGGCATACAAGAGTATGGAGGATATCGTCGGCAACATAGCCCCGACGGTAAAAATATTGAAGCGCATTCGCCCGGTATATAATTTTAAGGCGGGCGATAGCCGCAAGTGGTGATAGTTCGGGAGATTTATATAAAAAGGCGTGTGCGCGCCTGCTTTCGGCAGGCGCGCACACGCCTTTTAAAAATATGTTATCCCAAAAATATAAAATCAATTTTTGAGCGGTAAATTTTTCCTGCGCTGCAATTTTACAAACAGATAGGCTACAACTATGCCGACGATAAACAGTAGCGAGCCGAGCGCGAGTTCGGGGCCGAACCGCTCGCCTCCCGCCCATGCGGAGTATTCGGTCATAATCTCCGGGTTGAAAAACATTGTGAAAACCGAACCGAGCGCCAGCCCCGCCACAGCGTGGAAGGTCGCGGCCCTGTGCCGTTTGAGTATCAGCCCTAACAATTTTGCCGAGCACAGAAGTCCTGCCACAAAACCTGCAATCAGGCAGGCATATACCGCAAATACTTCGGGATTTGTCTGCCAGTAGTCAAGGCTCACCGATTGGATGAGCGGCACATAGTGCCCTGTTGTCATAAGCAACGCCGTTGCGCTCAGGCCGGGTACCAGCTGGGTTATTGCCACGGCAAACCCGAGCAGAAGGTATATTACATATTCATATGCCTGCGGCGAGGCAATTTCCGTCTCCCCGTCGCCGAGAAAAACGGCGATGAGTGAGAGCACTGCCGGCAGAAGCAGGCCGGCTATAAACAGAATTATGCGCAGTGGGGTGTGGCGTTCTCCGCGGACTTCGTCGCATACGGCGGGAAAAGCTCCGAGCATAAGTCCGGCAAACAGCGCAACTACTGCAAACATCATGGCGTCAATCAGCATTTTTACGCCGAAAAATCCGACTAAAAGGCCTGCCGCGGCGCCAAGAACTATGGGCAGCAGAAAAAGAACGCAATTTTTGAACTCTTTGAAAATATTGCCGAGGGCATATAAAAGCTTTTCGTACAACTTCAATATAATTGCCACGGCCGAACCGCTCACTCCGGGAATTATAACGGCAAGCCCTATAAACGCGCCGAGCAGTCCGCCCTTTGCAATATCTCTGGCGCTTGCATATTTTAGGTTCAAGCCGACTGCGGCGGTGTCAGCCCCTGAATCGGGACCTGCTCCTGCGACGTCTTCGGCCTTGCCCTCGGCGTCAATGCCGTGCGGTTGAATTTTAGCAAAGTTATCTTTGCTGTTTTTCTCATCTTTCATAGATACCAGCCTGCGGTAAAACCGCTAAAATACGGCGCGTGTGCGCCCTGTAGCACTCGTAAGCTCGGCGGGTTTCAGGTCAGCCTTTCTGTCCTAACTGAATTTTACCATATGCCGGCAAAGCTGTCAAATATAAAAACGGCGCTTTAAAGCATGTATCCGCCGATGTAAAGTCCTTCATACTGAGTATTTTATGCTCAAATCAGGCAATTAAGCCCGTTTGCGCGTCTTTTGCTTGACATATATCTGATAAAAATTATAGAATTCTATTAAAACTTAATGTCGCACGCAGGTACGCCCTGACATGATAGGGGCGTTTAATAGGGAAGTCAGGGCCAATTGCCCCGCAGCCCCCGCTGCCGTTTCAGCGGCGCCGTCTGCCACTGTTAATGCCGTTTTCGGTATATGGGAAGGCGTTCGGTCTTAAACCGCTGTTGTAAGCCGGAAGACCTGCCGCGTGCGTCTTTTTGTTTTGCATTTCCGAGGGGATGCGGAAAGGCAGGCGGTTGTTTATCCGAAAGATGTAGATTTCTCTGCTTCGGTTTTTTGCGTTACAACGCTTGGTGCCGAAAGACGGGGTCAGCTTTGGTTGCGGATAAGTTTTTCGTTGCGCTTTTTTCCTCGGTGATGGAGATTAGGCGCCTTTTTTATTTTACCGCCCGTATTACCGCGCGCAACGCAATAAAAAATGCATAACAAGTTTTATTGTTAAAATTTGCGGTAAAATATAGATTTTGCATTGTTATATTTGCAGATATCGGCGCCGGCTATCCGCGAATAATTTAAGGAGATTTTTATGAAAAAGGCAATTTTTGCATTGTTTGCCGCGGCCATCTCGGTTGTTTGCTTGTTTGCTTTTGCCGGCTGTGCGGAGGGCGCAGACGATAAAACCAACGACGGGACAACTACAGAAGGCGGCGATGTGACAGGCGGTGAAGATACCGGCGATTGGGTGGAGGTGTTCGACGACGCCATAGTTTTCACTGCATCGTCAGAACTTTTACAACTTAGTCTTAGCACGACAGTTAAAAATTATCTTGATGTGCTCGCCGAAAGAGGTCTTGTCGCCTTTGAAGGATATGAAAGTGCCTACGGTTACTTCATAACGCAAATAAACGGTCTTGCGGAACAGTCGACTGCTTCCGGCGGGTACTCGTGGATGTTGTTTACCGATTTCACTGATGAGAACGGTGTGATTTACGCCGACCCCGCATACGGCACATACGATTATAACGGGAACACGCTTGCCAGCGCCTCGTACGGTGTTTCTTATATGCCCTGTGTGGAAAACTATACATACGCGCTGGTTTACATGGAGTGGAGCTACTGATTCTTTTATAAATTTCGGCGGCTTTTAAAGCGATTGCGTGCGAATTGGCGCGCGGCGCGCGCAATCTTAATCAAACTTTGCCTTACGGGAGGGACATTATGAAAAAATTTAATAATATACAGCTCCCGCCCGCTAAAGAGATAGCGTTTATAGCCGTGGAGGTCGCATTGCTGATAGGCGGACAGGCCGTTCTGTATCCCGTGGCGGGCGTTGAGATAGTAACAGTGCTTCTTCTCACTTTTTCGTGGTCTTTCGGTCCGCGTGCAGGTGTGATGTCTGCAATCTGTTTTTGCTTTCTGCGCTGTGCCCTGTGGGGGTTCTATCCTTCGGCCTTCGTGCTGTATATAATCTATTATCCGCTGTTTGCGTTGTTGTTCGGCTTTTTGGGAAAGGTAGGCGACGCCGCATATGCTCATTTGCCCATATGGTCGCTCATTGTCATAAACGTGACGCTTGCCGCAGTCTGCGCATCGGGAATTTACTGCGTTGTGACCGATTTTTTAAAAATCTCACGGCTTTCGATTGTGCTCGTCAAAACATTGCTCGCCGTTATCGCTGCCCTTGGCTTTGCGCTCATTCTCGCTCTCGATATCGCCGCAGTGCTTGCACGGCTTGGCAAAATCAACGGTTCGGGTGCCGTTAAAACTATACTTGCCGCCGCTCTCGCAGCAATATGCACAATTATTTTTACTTTGCTCGACGATTTTATTGCTCCGCTGTTTTTAGGTTACAGCCTGTTTTCTGAAAGTTGGGCAGTGTATTTCTACGGTTCATTTTTAGCGCTCGCGCCGCAGACGGTCTGTGCGATTGTTAGTGTTTCAACGCTCTTTCTGCCGCTTACGGCAATATTCAAAAAAGCGGCAAAATGAAATTGCCCCGCACATATGACGCGATTATTTTAATTCGATTAGTTAAGGCATATATCAGGGGTAATTTGAGTGATTGCGGCATATATGCGTATCAATTTGCATAATAAACGCCGTGCGGCAAATAATGCCGCACGGCGTTTATTATGTTTAAATAAAGCATTCTCCGTATTTTTCCCTATATTTAGTGTAAATTCTGTCTTCGCCGTCAAGATTCAGCTGATACATATTGAATATTACCGGTATATTTTTGGGTTGCCATTGTTCCTTGTATGAGTACATATATTGCATGCCTACAGCTTGCATTACCCTGCCGCTCTGCACATTATTGATGTCGTGCGTAGCCGTGATGTATGGAATTTTGTCTTTTCTGAGTTGCACAATGAGCCTTTCAACGGCTTCACGCATAATTCCTCTGTGCCAGAATTCTTTGCGCAGGGCGTAGCCGATGTCGTGAGCGTCGCCTGCGTCCATCTGAACATATCCTATAGGAATGTTATCCTCCTTTAAACATACGGCATATTTATAGCCCTGTGCGCTGCAAGAAGTTTTTGCAAACCGCTGTTCATAAAATGCGCGCGCGTTTGATAAAGTTTTTGCCGGAAACCACGGAAGGTAAGTATTTACCTGTTCGTCTTTCAGCAATAAAAAGAGTGCCTGTATGTCGGCTTCGGTAAATTTTCTCAATATAAGCCGCGATGATAAAAGCGTCGGAGTGTTTGTTGTTTCCATAGATTTTAAATGCTGTAGTTATGTTTGGTGCGGATAACAGGAGTTGAACCTGCACGGTTGCCCACGGGATTCTAAGGCATAATTTATGAAAATTCAGTCCTCACCAACAGGACGACAAGGCAAATTAAAATTGCTTGATTTCAGGCAAAAACAAGGTAAAAACAGCCTGAAACAGCTCAAAACTCAGTAGTTTAAAACACTACTTCCAATAACTTCCCTCGCCGTTTGTTGTCAGCTTGTGCCCCCGCTTCCTTTAACTTCCCAAAACCTTTCAAAAACAAGCAAAAATCTTTGACAAAAAATTCCAATTACTTCCCAAAGTTATTTTTACCGAATTATAAGCATAGCGGCGCGGCGAATCTCTCGCCGCGCCGCTATGCTTGAAATTTTAATGCTCTTACTTTACTTATAAATCTCTTTCACAAACTTTTATGTCGCCATCAATAAAAAGATAAATATTTACAGTTATACAATTTTTATTCCCACCTAAAATAATCATTATAGGCTCTGGACATTTTAATGTCTTATCTTTTGCGTTATTTTCTAACTGCATTAGATCTTGCTTACTTGCAATAGGTGATGCATTAGGATGTAAATGCCAATCACCTAAATAATATTTTCCATCATCCCACTCGTTTTTCAAGAAGTTTTTTAAACCTTGAACGCCTCTTTGAAATGATGCTTGCTTTAATATTGAATCAGGAGTCGGCAAACACATTTTTGTAACCACAGCAGAAGTTAAATCTGAAGAGTAATATCCACAAATTATCCCCCCTGTCTCAGTATTACTTGTTTTTAAATGATTCGAAATATAATCTTTGTATAATTCTTCATCTAAGCTAATTGATATATTTTTATAACGAAAAATCATTGTCAACCACAACTTCTATACCCGAATTAGTCGTTTTATTGTAATACTTAATAAGCTTTTCTTCGCTATTAAATAGATTACTAATTATCTCATTAGCAAAAATATTCGCCCAAACCGATACGTCTGAATACATTGCTGGAAATACTGGATGATAACATCCTATTCCTTCCCAAGCCATTTCTCCTTCACCTAATCCTTCAACTGCGCTATTAAAAAACTCTAAGGTCTTCCTAAAATACGCTTCACCATCAAGTGTATTTCCCACACATCTGTAATAACAGAATTTTTTTGCACCGTAAGTAAATGCCCCTATGTAAAAAGTTTTATTACTTTTATAAGTACATTTTTGTAAAACTGATACCACAGAATTATTACCTGTACAATCTATAATTACATCATAACCAGATAATTTATCAACATTATTTTGCGATAATTCTTCTGCGGAACTTGAAAGCAAAATTGAGGGATTAATTTTTACTAACCTTTTAATTAATGATTCAGTCTTAAATTCGCCAATATCGTCAAGCGTTGAAATGTGCCTCGCAAGGTTGCCAATATTTACGCAATCACTATCTATAATATGCAAATTCTTTATACCCATTCTTGTTAAAGATTCACACAACATAGATCCTAAAGCACCACATCCAATCACACAGAAATTTAATTCCTTGATGACTTTATCCACGGACCCCCTTGTTCTTATTGCAGCATCATCACAATTCTGTGTAGCACCAATTAATAATGGGCCTTTAAGCGCTCTAGCTTTCAAATAATGTAATAGTCCATCTACACTGTTACGAAATCCTTTACAAGGAAAATTTATTGCAGGTAAAATTATTTGCATCCAATAATATGATTTAGGTTGGTCTCCAATTCTTTCTGGAATAGGAGCAACTAATAGCAAGTTAGAAATTTTTCCGAGCCTTTTATTTAAAAGACCAGCCATTTTCCTTTCTATTGAAATATTTTGCCTATGACAAGCATCAACAAGTTCTTCCCATGTTTTAGGATACTGCCATGGTTTAATAACAGGTAGATCTTTCAGTTTAATCCATGCAGCAAGAACCTTTCCCCTGAAATCTTCTTTTAAACTTCCCCATTCAGGGGCACTACATGTTTTGGTTGTTGTTTTATCAAATATTTTATCCAGCACTAAATATTTTCTATTTGCTAAAGTTAAATTCTTAAGGTAAGCATATCCACAGTCAGCATTAAAATCACTCCAGTCTGAAATTTGCCCTTCTTTATATAAAAGTATTTCCTTTATATTATATGGTACTACCGGTAATTCAAATTGGTCGCCAGCCTTAACTAGTTTGTTTTGTGCTGCATCATCAAGCCATTTTAACATGCGCTGCAAATACCAATAAAACTTTTTTCCAGTCAAAGGCTCAGAATAATGGCTTGATGGTAAATACAACGAATCTGACGGAGTATCCAAACATGGCTTACCTAAACGAAACGGCAAATTTTCCTTAAGTTCATTTAATGCTTGATGTTGGAATGTAGCAGTAATGCTATTTGTATTTGAAGGATAAAAATCAACATCATTTCCATCAAATACAATATACCAGTCACTGCTCTTAGGTACATATACACTTCCTTCTCCGTTTATAGTTATCCTTACCTTTAAGCAATAATTATTATCAATTTTATAAAGGTCTTCAATTAATTCATACTCTTTAAAAGCATCAATAATTCGTCTGATTTTTTGTAATTCTTCAATATCATGCATTTATGCATACCTTGTTGGTTTTGTGGGTTCAGATGGACTTGTGCGAGGAGTAAACCGCGAGTTTTGTTCACTATGCCCATCATCGTCAGGAACAGGGAATTTATCCCCAAAAATTTCATGCCATTTTTTCATGCTGCTAACATAATCTTGATCAGCGAGAGCATCATCTGATAATTCATGCAACTTCTTAATACGTGCAAGAAATTTTGTATAATCTTCCTGCGTTACTCGCTGAAAAACATCATGCGTATGGACACCTCTATCCATTAAATAAGGTTTTATAGGTGGAGCATTGGAAACAATATTCTCCAATGTCGATACCAACAATTGTGATACTTTATCCCCTTCACCGCAATAATCTCCTATAAAATGCTCTAAAGGGTAACTTTTAATTGTTTCAATATCTGCACAATCATTTTTCTTCCACCACTTCAAAATACGCACCAACGGTAAAAACTTCCCATTTTTCTCAGCATTGCGCTTTTGAGCATAATCAATTTGCGCTAGAGGGTGGGTATCTTCCCATTTATTCGCCTCTTTATCTGGTATTTTTAGCGGATTGCTTCTCCACTCGTCACCTCTATTAAAATATGCTCTTATAGTATCAATCGTTTTTTGGGAATCATAAAATTTTTCTGCATATTCTTCAGAAGAAAAAGCTTCATTTAAAAGTAATTGCATAGATTGAGTAGGTAACGCAGTCGGAACCAAATCAACTTTACAATTCTTAAAATCAATACCAATAGAACGGCCTTGTATCCTGCAATCATATTTTCCTTTATATGTATTTTCAAGAAAAGGCTTAAAGGCATTCAACGCCTCAATTGGCGACATCTTATTACTATCAAATTTAGTTACGACAATCAAATCCACGTCCAATTTATCATCGTTGTTAATAGGACGCACGCCCGTATGCCGGGCATAACTACCTTGTAAAAACATAGTTATTATTTGTTTCCCTATGGGATCAGACATTAAATCAATTTTTAATTTTTTATACGCACTACTTAATATCTGTCTCATTTCGTCTGTTAAACTTATATTTTTAACAAAGTCATTAAAAGCTGATACACATTCCATACACGAACTCCTTTTTAATTTTAATATTCTATTCCTGACATATAACGCTGCTCACGGATTTCTGCGCCAAAATTGTAATCATAGCATACACATTTGCCCCATTCGGGAGCGTATTGTCCTAAGACAAAAATGCCCTCTACTGGTCCACGATAAAAAATATGTACACAATTTGGTTTAACTTTTTTTATCCATTTTTTTATATCTTTAGCCATCCCAGAAATATAAACCCAGAATTTATTATTTGACACATGAGAATCACTGCAATAAAAATTAAGCAACGAATAAGAAGAAAAATGTCCTTTCATATATTCATTCACATCATCAAAAATACTATCAGCAAATGATACACTTACCACAGCATTATCAGCCTGAAAAGTATCGCCGTATTCCTCAACAGTAATTCTTTCCATAGTATCAGAGGTTTCGCAGAACTCTTCAGCAAAAACACCTTCACGGTTTTCAAAAGAAATACTTGCCGTTTTTAAACCAAGTTTTTTACCAAAAGCAAAACACACGCTGTTAATTGCGGATAATCTAAACAGATACCGGTCTCCATGTTTAATATGTAAATCCACAAAATCACATATAGTTTGTTTAACTTCGTCCCAAGTACATTCAGGTTTTATTATTCTGTCATTGAAAAATGAAATAAGATTTAAAGCATTATCTCCCAATGACAATATTTTATTAGCCCTGTCATCCTTCCTATTGAAATTTATTACTCCTATTATTTTTTTACTGTTAAAGAACCAATTGCAATTAGTACAAATCTGCTTAATAGTTTGAGCATTAAAATCCGTTTGCTTTGAGTAATTAAATTGCCTGAGAACTGATGTCAGCTCTTCTCCCAAAGAAGCACCTCCAGCATCAACCCCTACAGCTTTGGCGTTAATTCTCATATTAGCCTTAACTTTTTCTATGCTCTCTCCTAGTCTAAAACGCAAACGAGTAAGAAAATCTTTTAGCTCATCGAGTGTTATTCTGAGATGTTCCAATACAGCTTTTAAAATTGTATCTACTGATTTTCTTGGTTTTACATTAAATAAATTATCAATGAGTAACGCACTATTAACCCCATTTAATTTACTTAAAATAGGATCCTTACTGTCGGCTAGCGAAGATGTAACCAAAACAATTCTTAAATCCGAACTATCTTGTTCTTTATAAAATTTATAAGCTCTCTGCAAAAAAGACTCTGTGTTGTGAAAACAATTTGGATCTATGAGATCCATGAAACTTATCGGTCTGCTGTCTGCTCTAAACTTACATTGAATATAATCCACGCTATAAGTAAAACTTACATCTTCTTCCCGCATTCTTCTATTGTAAATAACAACGACATCATCACAAGGACTTGCCTCAGCGACTTCATATTTTACATAAGCAATATCAGGATTTGGTAAAAGCAGTTGAAACGCATAATTCCAAAACACTAAATCCTGATAATAGTCACCATTTTGCCTAGCCGCAATACTTGCATTACTCATAAAATTTCCTTCACTTTAAACACAACAACAATAGTCATTTTTAATTATACGCAATATTAATTGTTTTGTCAATATGTAGTGGTTTATTTTTTCATAAAAACACAAAATATTGTATTTTATAAAAAATAATTCCACAGGAACGAAAGTGTTCCTGTGGAATTTTTTATTCTTCAAATACATCTATTAAGGCTTTTTGTTGTTTAGGGGAAAGTTGGCGGAAATACTGTAACAATTTACGCTCTTCGGCAGTCAATGAGATTAACTGACTTTCTGTTGTGCCGCTATCTGCCTGAACATCAACGAAAGGTTTTTTCCTCCACCCCCAGAAGGTCGTATAGGGTAACTTCGTAAATGTCGGCGAGCTGAATTAAAAGTTCATAACATGGCCGAGACACATTATTCTCCCAGTCGCTTATATTCGATTGATGAATGTCCAATAGCTTTGCCACCTCTTTCTGAGATAGCCCCCTCTGCTTTCGGCATTCCTTAAAAAATTTCCCAAATTCCATCAACGTGATTTTAGCAAAAATGTGTAATGCACATTGACAAATATGTGCAATGCACATATAATTATTAACATACGGAGAAATTTTATGACAGGGAAAAGCCAGACAAAATCTAAAGAGCGGGTGCGCGAGCATGGCGAGGTGTTTACTGCAGAAAGAGAAGTTAAAGCCATGTGCGACCTTGTGAAAGACGAAACCGAACGCATAGACAGCAGATTTTTGGAGCCTGCATGTGGCGACGGCAATTTTCTGGCGGAGATACTTACTCGCAAACTTGCAGTTGTCCGCAAAAAATACGGCAAAAGTCCGCTTGACTATGAAAAGAATGCCGTACTTGCCGCATCCAGCATATACGGCGTGGATATTCTACAAGACAATGTGGACGCCTGCCGAAAAAGAATGTTTGAAATCTGGAATAAAGAGTACTCCGCCGTCTGCAAAAAGGAATGTAGCGACCAAACGAGAGACGCCGTGCGCTTTATTCTTTCCCGAAACATAGTATGCGGAAATGCCCTTACCCTTAAATGCGTTGACGAGAACGGCAACGACACAGACGAGCCAATAGTATTTTCGGAATGGTCGTTCATTACGGGCAGTTCGATGCAGCGGTGCGACTATACCTTTGAAGAATTGCTTGCAGATAACGCACCAGACAAAGGCGGGCAGCAGTCCTTATTTAACCAGGAGAAAAACCCAGAAGGCAAGTTTTTGAAGAGATACATTTCACATTACAGGAGAGTGCAGGAAAATGACTGAAAGTCTTTTTAATAAAGTTTATAACCCCGACGCCCTCTCCTGCCTTGCTAATCTTTCCAACGACGAAGTATTCACTCCGCCGGAGATAGTCAATGCAATGCTTGATATGCTGCCGCAGGAACTTTTCAAGAACCCCGACACTACCTTTTTAGATCCTGCCTGCAAGACGGGCGTATTTTTGCGTGAAATTGCAAAGCGACTTATTAAAGGGTTGGAGCGGCAGTTCCCCGATTTGCAGGAGAGAATTGACCACATATTCCACAAGCAACTTTATGGCATAGCCATAACCGAACTGACAAGCCTGCTTTCGCGCAGAGGCGTATATTGCAGCAAATACCCCAACAGCGAGTTTTCGGTGAGCAAGTTTGAAAATGCCGAAGGCAATATCAGATTTAAGCGCATAAACCACACATGGAAAGACGGGCGGTGCATATTCTGCGGAGCAAGCCAAAAGGAATATGACCGCGGCACAGAGCTTGAAACGCACGCATACGAATTCATTCATATCACCAATGCGGAGAAAATCTTTAATATGAAATTTGATGTTATCATAGGCAACCCTCCCTATCAGTTAAATACAGGCGGAACGAAGTCACAAGCTATACCGCTTTATCATAAATTTGTAGAGCAAGCACAAAAATTATCTCCACGATATTTAACAATGATAATCCCTGCCAGATGGTACGCTGGCGGCATGGGCTTAGATTCTTTTAGAGCCTCAATGCTAAACGATAACAGAATCCGCTATTTAGTAGATTATACAAATTCAAAAGACTGTTTTTCAGGCGTAAGCTTGGGCGGTGGAGTATGTTATTTTCTTTGGGATAGAGATAATCCTGGCATTTGCAAAGTTACAAATATACATAACAGAAACACTAATGTAATGGAACGAAAGCTCAATGAATTTCCTGTTTTTGTAAGACACAATGAAGCTATTGAAATAATCAGGAAAGTTAGTTCTTTGCGAGAAAATTCGCTTTCTGAAATTATATCCTCATTGAATCCATTTGGATTAGACTCATCAATTCGCGGCAACAAAACACCGACGAATGGAGATATAACTGTTTATTCTAGCCAAGGGAAAGGTTATCTCCCAGAGATAATGATAAAACAAGGGAAAGCTTTGCTAAACGCGTATAAAATAATGGTTAGCAAAGTGACATCCGAGCACGCAAGCGAAGCTGATAAAAATGGTCAATATAAAGTTTTCTCTAAAATTGAGATACTTAAACCAGGAGAAGTTTGTACCTTTTCATACTTTATCATTGGCAATTTCGATAGGCTAATTTATGCACAAAATTTACTTGCATATTTAAAAACAAAGTTCGTCAGATTTTTATTGCTGCAATGTGTTTCTTCTATAAATCTGTCAAGAGACAAATTTTCATTTGTCCCTATGCAAGATTTCTCTAAACCATTGACAGATGAGTTTCTCTATGGTAAATATAACTTATCCGACGAGGAAATAAGTTTTATTGAGTCTATGATTAGACCTATGGAGTAATTTATGATAGTAGAGTACAAACTAAAATGTAGACTAAATTGGTTTAAATGCCCTAAAAAAACCCAAAATAATTTATTTAATCAAACCGAAACAAGTATCGAGGAAATACAAACTACTTATAAAAAATTACAAGACATATTTTGCCCTAAATTATGGTTTAATAATAATCAAAATAGTTTTTGTGCTAATAATAAAGGTCTTATTCATATCGAATATTTTGAAAATATAAGTAAAAAAATTATATACAAAAACGCTTACTCTTTACTTTCATTTATTTCTCTCTGTATAGGAACTATAGCGCAATATGAACCATGGATTAAAATAGATAATATCACTTATCCTAATTTTTTTAATTTCCCTACTGAAACAACAAAAGAATATATCACATTCAAGGACGTAAAATTTTGGGAATTTGGTTTTGAAGATTTGATAGATATTTTTCCTTCTATCTTAGAAAAACTATTTTATGAAAATAATTCTATAATCAATTCAATAATATTACCCAATTATTTAGCCTCAACTTATTATATAGATTTCGTTGGCTCATTAGAATGGAACTTCTTGAACGCAGTAACTACTATAGAAAGTTTAATGTCATATATAAATTCTGAAAATTACACAAAAAAAGAAACAGAAAATAAAATTATATTTGACAAACTTAAAAATAGCGTTAATGACGAACTTAAAAAAGATTTTAATAAGCTAACCATAAGAAGGGTAACTTTACAGCAAAAAATTATAGATGCTATAAATTTAGGGGAAATTATATTTAACACAAAAACGATAAAAAGTTTCAATATAGGAAATTTTTCAGAAAAATGCGCAAACACACGAAATAACATTACTCATTATTTAAGTCAATCAAAAAATAGAGAATGTTTTACAAATGAAGAAATGAGCAACGCAAGAGAATTTTTAATGACTCTTTCTAGGGTTATCTTGTTACAAGAGTTATGTCCAACTAAAAATGTTTCTCAAAGATTTAAACGCAATACAATTTTAAGGGATATTTTACATTACTATAATTTATAAAAGTATATGAAGAATAATATGCCACAAGAATTTTTTATACAAAGGCCGCAGATTAACCCCACTATATATGCCTACGAACTTGTAAATGTGCCGTCGCACAAGGGCTATATTAAAGTGGGTTTTACCGACCGCGACGTTGAAACGCGAGTTAAAGAACAACTTCATACAAGCGGCGTGCCGTATAAAATTATTCTTAAAGAGAGCGCAATGCGCCCAGACGGAACGTGCTTTACCGACCGCGATGTACATACCATTTTAAGGCGCAAGGGCAAACTGCGCCTTAATGAAGGTACGGACAAAAACGAGTGGTTTGCCTGCACTACCACTGACATTATTTCGGCCATAAATGAGCTTAGATACGGCATAGTTACGGACGAATTGCGCACAAAGACATTCAGAATGCGCCCCGAACAGACCATAGCCGTACAGAAAACTATGGCATTCTACTCCGCCGCAAAAGCCGAAGAGCCTACGAAAGCGCCTAAATTTTTGTGGAATGCAAAAATGCGTTTCGGCAAGACTTTCGCCGCCTATCAGCTTTCCAAAAAAATGGGCTTTAAGCGCATACTCGTTCTGACTTTCAAGCCTGCGGTAGAATCGGCATGGCGCGAAGACCTTTTAACTCACGTCGATTTCGAAGGCTGGCAATTTGTCTCCAACAAGGATGCGCACGACAATAAAATAAATATTGACGCTCAGTTCGCCTCTGCGGACAAGTCCCGCCCCATTGTAGTTTTCGGTTCATTTCAGGACCTTCTCGGCACTAACGAGAACGGCGGAATAAAGGCTAAAAACGAGTTTATTCACACCGAACCTTGGGACCTTGTAATCTTCGACGAATACCACTTCGGAGCTTGGCGAGAGAACGCAAAAAAACTTTTCGATAACCCCGACGAAGAAGCCGACAGCGACTTCGATATGGAAAAGTACAAGCGCGACGAGGCGGACAACGCCTTTAACGAAACTTTCCTGCCCATATCCACGCGCTACTACCTCTACCTTTCGGGTACTCCCTTCCGCGCAATAAACAGCGGCGAATTTATCGAGGACCAGATCTATAACTGGACATATTCGGACGAACAGCGTGCAAAAGCCGAATGGATAGGCTCTGATAACCCTTACCTTTCACTTCCTCGAATGGTAATGCTGACTTACCGCATCCCCGAAAGCATAAGACAGATTGCCGTTCAGGGCGAGTTTGACGAGTTCGACTTAAATGTCTTTTTCTCCGCCACGGGCAAGGGCGAGAACGCGCGTTTCGTTTACGAGGACTATGTTCAGAAATGGCTTGACCTGATACGCGGCTCCTACCTCCCTTCGAGCGTGGACGACTTGAAACTCGGTCAGGACAAACGTCCGCCCATGCCATATTCGGATACAAGGCTATTAAATATTTTAACCCACACGCTCTGGTTCCTGCCAAATGTTGCAAGTTGCCAGGCAATGGCAAATCTACTCAGGCAACGGCAGAACACCTTTTACCACGACTATACAATCAACGTCTGCGCTGGCACCGAGGCAGGTATAGGACTTGACGCGCTTCGACCCGTACAGGCTTCTATGGGCAATCCGCTTGAAACAAAGACGATTACCCTCTCTTGCGGCAAACTTACTACGGGCGTCACCATCAGACCTTGGACAGGCATATTCATGCTGCGCAACTTAAAATCGCCCGAAACTTACTTTCAGGCGGCGTTCCGCGTACAGAGTCCGTGGGAGGTTACCGACGATAACGGCGATAAGCGCATTATAAAGCAGGAATGTTATGTGTTTGACTTTGCTCTCGACAGGGCGTTAAGGCAGATTTCAGACTACTCCTGCCGCCTCAATGTGGAGGAAAGCAACCCCGAAAAGAAGGTTGCTGAGTTCATTCATTTTCTGCCCGTACTCGCATACGACGGCAGCACGATGAAGCAGATTAACGCTCAGGACGTACTCGACATTGCCATGGCTGGAACGAGCGCAACTCTGCTTGCCAAACGCTGGGAATCTGCCCTGCTCGTCAATGTAGATAATGAAACGCTTGCAAGGCTTCTGAGCAATCAGGATGCATTGGATGCCCTTATGCGCATTGAGGGGTTTCGCTCCTTAAATCAGGACATTGAAACGATTATCAATAAGTCCGAAAGCGTTAAAAAGGCAAAAAAAGAGGGCGAAGAAAAACTTACGCCCAAGGAAAAGAAAGAACTTACGGAAGCCGAGAAAGAATATAAGTCAAAGCGGAAAGAGATACAGGAAAAGCTGATAAAATTCGCCACCCGCGTGCCCGTGTTTATGTACCTTACCGACTACCGCGAACGCTCGCTCAAAGATGTCATTACACAGTTAGAGCCTGGGCTTTTCAAAAAGGTTACGGGACTTGACGTCAAAGACTTTGAGTTATTGTGTTCGCTCGGCGTATTCAATGCCCCGCTGATGAACGACGCAATATTCAAGTTCAAGAGATATGAAGATTCAAGCCTGTCTTATACGGGCATTGACAAGCACAACTCTGACGAAATCGGCGGTTGGGACACCACCATTCGCAAGGAAGAATACGAAAAGCTGTTCTACAACCAGCAGGCGACAATGACGGCGCCCGATATTCAGGATACAATTCCGCAAAACTTTACCCCACCTTTCGACGACAGCGAGATTGCCGCCTCCGACGATATGGAAGACGAAGAAGTTGTCTCCACCTCTGCCATCAATAATACTGCAAACAGCGCGACATCAACAGACACGATGGCAACCGATAAAGCCGAAGAAGATATTGACCTATCCGACGTAACAGTAGGTACAAAGGTAATTCACGCAAAATTTGGCGAAGGCACAGTTGTAAAGATTGATAAGCGCAGCGCATACATTCACGTTGCCTTCTCTGTCGGCGAAAAGACTTTCGGTTTATACAACGCCTTCAAAATGGGGTTTTTGAAGATAAAGTAATGATATATAAAAGAAAAGGGAGCTGACCGCTCCCTTTTTATTTTGCCTGATTAACACTATTGGTTACGCCAACAGAATGTCGAATAATTATTGTCCACACTATCAAGTTCAAAGTATTTGATACATTCCAACTTTGTTTTATCGATAGGTATATCGGCTAATGGATTTAATAAAAGACAGAAATAATCTTTAGTTAATTCTTCTGTTATAGCATTGTTATTTACTATTATTCCAGAAATGCACTTAAACTCATCTTTATAGAAATAACATAGCGGTAATGGAGCATTTTTAGGTGGTTTTACTGCAAAATCTTTGTATGCATGAAATTCCACGTCCGCTTCTTCAATGAAACTATTTGTTTCTTTATTAAACCGCATTGTTCTGCAATCTATCCCATATAAAATTTTAAGTGCAAGGTCTAAATTTAAGTCGCTATGAAATTCATTTGAAAACACCGATGTGCAAAGCGCAATAATACGAGGCTTACTCTTATTAATCTTGTTACTATCTAAATAATACTTATATCTTTCAAGCTTTTCAGAAATACTGTTAGTCAATCTAGGCAACGCAGAAACATACCGATTCACCGATTGGTTTAGTCGTTCGTCTATGCATAACCTTGCAGGAGTTCCTGGCTCCCCTTTGGTTGTACTCACACATTCAATATACCCTATGCCCGTTTCGAAATCAGGACCTGCGTTATTATCATTCGCAGCTATAATGGTAATTCCTAAATCTTTGATGTACTGGTATAAACGAAGTTCATGAACAATACTGTAAAATTCTTGACGCTCGTAGTCTTCAGTCTCGCATAATTTCTTATACTCTCTATCTAATCTTTCTCTTTTCCTTTTTATGTTCCGATCAGAAGAATTCTCTATGATACTAAAGCAATTTCTGTATATTTTATCATATATCGGATTTTCTATACTCATAAAATAATATCCCTAAATCACGTTTCAGCCTTTTTTAGCACAATCCTCACAAATACCGAGATTAAGACGATTGGGTCCTCCGTAAGAATTAAAATAATCAGCAGGCGCAACTTTGCCACAGCACTCGCATCTAATCCATCGTCTTCCACGGGAATCTCTTACCTGCACATCTTGCTGATTTATTTTTTCAAGAATTTCCTCCTCACAATAATATTTTATAGCATCAACCCGTTCTTCGGAAGTAAAATCATTTTTGATAAAAGAAATTTGTTTTGCCTCTTTTTTTATTCTCTGAATCTCTTTTTCTTCCTGTTCCCTCTTCCTTGATTCTACTTCTTTATTATGCTGTTCTATAATGGCTACTTTCTTATTAAAAGCTTCTTGCTTTTTTTGCAGCCAATCATCAAATCTTTCATTAAAACCTTTTAACGAAAAGTCGCCATTGGTGAATTCTAAATTTTCAAGGTCGCTTATCTCGAAATAAAGATCAGTGTCCGGCGTTATTTTCACCTTTTCCCCTAAATATAAATATGAGTTATCGTCAAGACGATATTGCGCAGCTTTTTCGCAATCTGGACTTATAATAATAAATTGCTTATTGGCTGTGCAGTTAAGCAAGTGGCGCTTAAGATAATAGAGTTTTTTCTCTCTTAAACTGTTATGAGTATCGCCTACAAAAATCCATTTTACCTCTATATTCTTATCATTGTACTCTTTTTCTAAATTTTCAATATTTGAAACATCCGTCTTTTCTGTTCCAAACTCAACAGCAACCTTGTTATTTTCTGATAATCCAATTAACAACTGACAGTAATGATGGGCTAGGACCTTCTGTTCTGCTTTTACATAAATACCGGCTTTTTGAAATAATTTCATAAGCTTTAATCTAACTCCACGCAAAACGAAACTATTATTTCTGTCAAATTGCTCATAATCACAACTACAATTACTTAAATGAGCAAAATACGCTATTTTCTTCTCCCCATGGCAGTAACGCACTATCGGGTTTTGACATTCAGCATCAGGACATCGCAACTGCTTGCTTTCACTTAATAATCGAATCTGGCGTTCTAACTCAAATTTTTCTGATACTTCCGTAGCCGAGAGCATTTTTTCATTCCAAACAGCATATTCCATAAAATACCACTTAATTACGCAAGAAAAGCTTGCTTTTATTTACTTTTATTTTAGCATAGCTAGCTGTTTTTGTCTATACGCAATAAAAAATTAATGCCAAACCTTATTTCCTAAAATATTCAGCAACATATAATCTACTTAAGCATAAGAAATGTTGCTGCTCTTATATCGACAAGTTTTACTTTAATTCTACAAACATTTGTTTCTATTTTGCTTGACAAGGACATTTTAGCTATGCTATAATGCGCTTAGGACGAATGGAGGAAATTCTGTTCGCCTGCACAGAATGCCCGTATCGGTGTAAGAAACGAGGAATTATGTGTCTGTTCCCATTGCCTTATGCAGTTTGCGACTGTTCGGCTATATGGCTTTAACGGACAAATTGGCTGGCGACTATCGGTCGCAAAGGCGGTATTCTGCGGACAAAAAACGGTACCCGAGCGGTCTGGTTTCCGATAAAACCCCTACACTATTTTTATGGTTCTGGCGGCAAGCAGTTTTTGCGTTGCCGAGGCTTGCGAAGATGGGTTCAAAAGAATAACTTGTTTGTTGCGCTGTGACCTGAGCGAAAGCTCAGTAGCCGATGGCAGTTATCACTGTTTATAATAAGCGGCTTTTCAGCCGTTTGCGGTGGAGTTTTATACTCCCACCGTTGCTTTTGCTATGCGTTCTATCGCATAGACAAGAGCGTTATAAGCATACCGTTTTTTGGACATTTTTTATACAAAAATCATAGTCCATAGGAAGGTAGCTTTCTATGGACTTTTTCTATCTAAAAACGGTATGCAACCACAAGGAGGTGATGTGATATATGATTGTAAGATAGCCCACAAAAAAACAAAAAAATTATGAAAACCGAGGAGATAAAGACGATAGAAGAATTCAATTTTTATGAGCTGTTTTGGAATGTGTTGAAAGACGAGAACAACGAGGACATTGCCTGCATGCTGCACCACATCTGCGAGTATATGTTCGAGGGGAAAGACAACCGTTTCGACGAGCAAAAATTCAATGTTATCTGGGCAGATTTAAAGGACATACTCTCCCTTCAACGTCAAGAGAAGTTGAACGGAAAGAAAGCTTCAAAGTACGACAGATTATGGAGACATTTTGCCTTTAAGAAAAGCTACTATGACAAGTTGAAACTTATGAATTTGAACGACGGTGGAGAGTATATCAAGGCTATATGCGAGCAGGCATTCGAAGGTAAAATCGCAAAAGATTTACCGCCGCAGGCAGAGAAGTTTTATTCGCTTGCAAGGCTTACGTTAGACGTATCTCTCGAACGCAAAAAGGCAGGCTCCAAAGGCGGAAAAGCAAAGGCAAAATCAAAGCCGATTAAGCGAACAATAGAAGACCTTAAAGCACTTGGCTGCACGGGCAATTTAAGTACGGAAAATCCCATACTTGAAGGCGTTGATTTAAATAAGCTGTATGACTATGTAAAAGCCCATAAAGACATACAAAATTTATCGCTCTATAAGGCGGTGGAAAGTTATAAAAACGCCGTTAATTAAAGGATATATGCCACTCAATTTTTTGCGCAAGCAAAACTACAAGCAAATAACAAATATGCTCCCTGCAAGGGCGAACTGGGCTACTTGTAGCCTAGTGAGATATGGCTATGCGGGCAAAGCCGCTAAGCCATAGGAATTACAAGATTTTAAGTTTCAGGAGGTACACAATATAAGCTATCAAGTCGTACGAATACAATCATTTCAAAAGAGCGATTTGGGCGGCATTGGTCGGGAGACGGAACGCACCGCAAAGAACAACCGCAACGAAAACATTGACAGCGAGAGAACACCGCTGAACTTCTATTTCAAAAAGTCAGACGGCGGACTTACGGCTCAATGGAAAAGGACAATGAAGACCATGAACGCAACGTTCAAGGAAAAGGGAAACTCGGTCGCATTCGAGGGAATGATTATAACCAGCGACAGCGCGTTTTTTGAGCGGCTTGGTTATGTTCCAGGTCTCCCTCCGCCGCCGGAGGTCAAAGACTTCTTTGAGAGTGCGTACAAATTTGCTCTGTACTGCATAGGTTACCACGGCACGGATGC
Organism: uncultured Clostridia bacterium; assembly: GCA_944368155.1. Taxonomy (GTDB): domain Bacteria; phylum Bacillota; class Clostridia; order Christensenellales; family Borkfalkiaceae; genus Coproplasma. The sequence goes on along the minus strand of CALVWW010000002.1, from coordinate 72,106 downwards.
CAACATACTTTCCGCCGTTGTTCACTATGACGAAACCACTCCGCACTTGCAGCTCTACTACCTTCCGTTAGTTGACACAGCTAAAAAGAAGGTCTACGCCATGAAGGATGGCAAGGTTGCACGAAATGAGAAAGGCTCTCCCATACAGCTGAAAGACAAGGACGGAAAGTCAGTCTATGAGTATGTCAAATTAGAGCAGCCAAAGCTATGCAGTTCTGATTTCTGGGCGGAACGCGGAGGGCAGCACTCTTACGGAAATATGCAGGACGAGTTTTACGACCGAGTAAGCGTGCGGTATGGGCTGGAACGCGGCGAGGTCGGTTCCAACAGAAAGCATACTACAAAGTATGATTGGCAGATGAAGCAACGGCAAGCCGAACTTGCCGAAGCAGACGACAAATTAAAGAGCAATAAAATCTATATTGCAGAAGCCGAAGACAGGCTGACACAGACAAAGTTTATGGCGGACATTGCGGAAGCCAGACAAGCCCACGCTGAAAGAGAGGCGCAAAGGCTTGAACAAAGACAAGAGCAATTACAGCGCGAGGTTGCTCCCCTTCAGGCTGCCGCCGACGTTGCAAAAGAATACTTAGGCGGCAAGAAAAAGCCCGACAAGCGCGACGTGCCTGTTCTCGCTGCCGAAAACGCAAGGTTAAGGCAAGAGCTTGAATACAGCACCAAGGACCAGCACGACGTCTTTGAGCTATACCAGAAAGCAGAGCGTGAGCGGCAAGCTTTCGAAAAAGACGCCAAGACTTTGCGAGAGTTACGACAGCAAGCGCCGGACAAGCTGAAAGAGGCGATTGCAACAGCCGAGCAGCGTAAAACTGAAAAGCGCTCCACTCCCTTCAAGAGTTCAGGCAACGGTTGGAGCAAATAACTTTCCAAATCCTATTGCTTTTCAAAAGATTTTATGGTAGGATACAAACCACTTCAAAAGTGGTTTGTATCAGTTCCACAGCATATCCCGAAAAAGATTGCACAGCAAGATTTTTCGGGAAAAGGAGAGAAGGTGACCGAGCGACTGACACCACGGCTTACGATTGCCCTAGTCCCACCCTGCGGAAATAACAAGGAGGATTTTGTGATAGAGTTAATTAAAAATGGTACTCTTCGGGATCTGGCAAACTGCAAGACAGTTTGCTGGTACGCACAAGCAATGACGGGGACGAGCTAATAACTCCCTCTGTTTGCATACCGCTGCATACCGAATGACAGACAACGAATTAAAGAGAATTTTAGACGCAATTAAGTACGTTCCCGACGAACGCGAGAGAGACGAGGTTACAAGCCTTATTCTTAAAGCCGCGTCGGAGAGCATAACGCTGGAGAGGTTAAAAACTCTTACAGCCAAGGAAGAAAGGAAGGCACAAGCAAATAGCAACGGCGACGGTCGTTATATCGAATTTACAAGAAAGGAGATTAACGCAATGCCGGAAAGCATTAAAAGATTATTTACGATAAACGACAAGCTGGTTACATACCGAATTACTCAGGACGGATACTATCAGGCGAGATACCGCAGCGACGGCTACCGCATAGAGGTTGCCGCAAAGGACTTTGAGACAATGAAACGAAGATTTTTAGCAAAGTTTGCCGAGGCGGTTAGTGAAAGGGAAAACAACAAGTACCCCCTCTTCTCTGATTTCGTTCAGGACTGGTTAAAAGTCAAAAAGCAGACGATCAAAGAGACTACCTATTCAAGCTATGAGATGATGACCGTAAAGCACCTGCTGCCGAGGTTTGGCAAAATGCGAGTAAACGAAATTACGCGCCAGCACATTCAGAACTTCCTGTTCGAGAAGACTGAAAAAGGCAACAACAGAACGGCTCAGAAGCTCAAACAGATGCTCTCTGCAATCTTTGACGTCATACACGACGACTACAACATCAAGTCGCCGATGAACAAAGTCGTGCTTGCCCACTACGAAGTCAAGAAAGGCAAGGCGCTTACCTTAACCGAGGAAAAGCAGCTAATCGACTTCTGCTCGAGCAACAGCGACAAGTATTCCGTCTCCGCCCTGCTCGTATTGCTCTATACGGGTATGCGAGTGGGCGAACTGACTACCCTTGAATACGACGGCACATACATAAGCTGCCGCTCCGAAAAGACGAGAAAAGGTCACGCCGAGGTCATAAGGAAAATACCCGTTTCTCCAATGCTCAAACGAGTACTGCACCTTATCGACTTTGACAAGGCGAGAGCCGTTCAACGCTACGGTCTTAGGTCGGCTATGAAAAATCTTTTCCCCGAAAGGCACGTCCACGAACTGAGGTATACCTTTATAACAAGGGCAAAGGAATGTGGCATTTCGGGCGAAGTCGTGATGAAATGGGTCGGTCATGAGTACGATTCGGATGTTAAAACCAGTCGCGTTGACAGAGGCTACACCGATTATTCACAAGAGTTTATGTTGAAAGAAATTAACAAATTCGACTACAAACTGTGATTTAAGTACAAAACAACCGATTTTTAGCTAAACAAAACAAATTTTAACTTCCCAAAACTTCCCAATGATAACAAAAACGGGAGAAAATTTGTGAATTTTCTCCCGAGATTTGTTGGTGCTGACAACAGGACTTGAACCTGCACGAGATTATCACAGGATTCTAAGTCCTGCGCGTCTGCCAATTCCGCCATGTCAGCGTGGTTTTTGTGAAGTTTTCAGTTTTTTTGTTAAAAATTATGTTAATTTGTTACGCAATAGGATTCTAAGTCCCGCGCGTCTGCCAATTCCGCCATATCCGCATTAAATATACGGCGCGTCCGCCCGCGCCATATCCGCATTAAATATACGGCGCGTCCGCCCGCGCCATATCCGCATTAAATATACGGCGCGTCCGCCCGCATTAAATCAGCACTCCCGTATATTTTAAACGGGTTACGCCGATTTGTCAACTCAAAAGGTGTGCCGTCCAAGTCTGCCTTATGACAAAATAAATATTCATATGCTTTATTTTAATAAAGTGCATTGACATACCGCGCCTGCATGTGCTATTATTTATTAAATTATTTTTTATGGTGACAGAGCTATGAAGAGAGCAATTCTCAACCTTGCCGTCACAGTTGCCGTGCTGGGCGTCTGTGTAACGGCAATAGGCTTCGTGCCGTCACAGGCGGCGGGCTATGACTATGCCGTAGGTATAATTCAGCTTGTCCGTCATGACGCGCTCGACGCTGCGACCGAAGGCTTTACGCAAAGGCTTACAGAGCTGATTGAGGAAGAGGGCAAGACCGTCAGAATAGATTATCAGAACGCACAGAACGATACGGTAAACTGTTCGGTAATTGCAAACAATTTTGTGGCGAAAGATTATGACCTTATCATGTCGAATGCCACAACGGCTTTGCAGGCGGCATATAATTCCACCGAGGATATACCGATACTCGGCACTTCAGTCACCGTGTACGACGTGGCGCTGGGACTTGACAACTATGTTGCGGAAGACGGCACGCTCACAAACGTTTCCGGCACGAGCGACCTTGCCCCGCTCGAGGAACAGGCACTCATGTTCGGCGAACTCGTCCCCGAAGCGCGTAAAATCGGCCTTTTATATTGTTCTGCAGAACCCAATTCACGCTTTCAGGTGGATGAGATGGTGAAGGCGTTGGAGGCGCTGGATATGGGCTATGAGTGTACGCTCTACTCATTTTCCGATTCAAACGATTTGCAGAGCGTCGTTCAGCGCATGGCTGCCGAGAGCGAGGCTATATATCTGCCTACAGATAACACCGTCGCGTCAAACACTTCGCTCATAGATAATGTGTGCCGCCCTCTCGGAATACCTATAATTGCGGGTGAAGAGGGTATATGCGGCGGATGCGGGATTGCCACGCTTTCCATAAGCTACTACAATCTCGGGGTGATAACCGCCGAAATGGCGGCAGAAATACTTTTAGAGGGAGCCGACGTATCGTCTATGCCCGTGCGCTACGACGAGAATCCCGTCCGTAAATATAACGCCGAAATATGCAGTGAACTCGGGATAGAAATTCCCGATTACTACGAGGCCATATAGAGATAAAAAACAGGAGAGAGTAATTTTATGTTTTGGGACGCACTTCCCGGAGCCGTTGCGCTCGGGTTCATATGGGGAATAATGGCTATAGGCGTATACATCACCTACAAGGTGCTCGACTTCGCCGACCTTACGGTCGACGGCTCTATCTGCACCGGCGGCGCTGTAGCGGCCGTGCTTATGGCGGCCGGAGTAAACGCATGGCTGGCTGTGCTTGTGGCGGTGATTGCCGGCGCGCTGGCGGGGCTTATAACGGGTATATTCCACACGCTGATGGGCATACCGGCAATACTTTCGGGAATTCTTACACAGCTCATACTCTGGTCGGTAAATTTAAAGATAATGGGCCAGTCGAATACCGCTGTGGATACGCGCGGACAGTATGTAATAATCAGCGCTACTTCCGCTGCGGATACGGCATGGTCAATACTCATTCTTTTTGCCTTTATTGCCGTTATAGTCGGCCTTTTGTACTGGTTCTTCGGAACGGAAATGGGTTGCGGAATACGCGCCACCGGCAACAATCCCAGCATGAGCCGCGCGCAGGGCATAAATGTAAATCTTAACAAGATAATAGGCCTCATGATATCTAACGCGCTTGTCGCGCTTGCAGGTGCGCTGCTTGTACAGTATCAGGGGTTTGCCGATATAAATATGGGCCGCGGCGCTATAGTAATAGGCCTTGCCGCGGTTATCATAGGCGAGGCAATAGTTACGCGCATATCGCGCAACTTTGCCGTGCAGCTTGTGGGCGTTGTTATAGGCAGCGTGATTTACTACATTGTGTACCAGTTTGTCATCTGGCTGAACATAGATACAGAATATCTCAAGATGTTCGCCGCGATAGTCGTTGCAATCTTCCTCGCCGTGCCGTATATGAAGGATAAATATTTCAGCAACCTCAAGCGGCGCGGCGGTCCGTCAAACGGCGGCACGCTCAGGCGTAAAAAGGACGCTCAATCAGCTCGGAGCGGGGAGGCGGATAAAAATGTGTAAAAAGGTAATTTTGCAACTGGAAAATATCTGCAAAACATTCAACCGCGGTTCCGTAAACGAAAAGAAGGCTCTGCAGGGCGTAGACCTCACGGTAAGCGAGGGCGATTTTATAACGGTCATAGGCGGCAACGGCGCGGGTAAAAGCACGCTTTTGAACGCCATATGCGGCACCTTCCGCGTGGATGAAGGCAGAATAGTGCTGGGAGGGCGCGATGTCACCAGGCTCTCTGAATATAAGCGTGCAAAGTACCTCGGCAGAGTGTTTCAGGACCCGATGATGGGCACGACTCCCAATATGGAGATACAGGAAAATCTGGCGCTCGCCGCCCGCCGCGGCAAGGTGCGCTCGCTGATGCCGGGGATACGCAAGAGCGAGAAGGCGTTCTACCGCGAACAGCTCGCCCGCCTCGGCCTCGGGCTCGAGGAGCGCATGACGGCAAAGGTAGGGCTTCTGTCGGGCGGACAGAGGCAGTCGCTCACCCTCTTGATGGCCTCTTTAAACAAGCCTGAACTGCTTCTTTTAGACGAACACACCGCGGCGCTCGACCCGAAAACTGCGGCGAGGGTGCTCGATTTCACCGAAGAAATAGCGGCGGAAAATAACCTCACTACGGTAATGATAACGCACAATATGCTCGATGCAATCCGCTGCGGCAACAGGCTGATAATGATGCAGGAGGGCAGAATTATTTATGACGTAAGCGGGGATGAAAAGAAGGCTCTGAATGTAAAAGACCTTTTGGATAAGTTCCGCGAGTCGGGCGGCGAAATTAATGACAGAATGGTTTTGAACTGAAAATCGGGTATATACTTAAATACAGGGGCGCAATTGTTTGCTTGCCCCTGTTTTTATTATTCGTTTATACCCTGTTTACAAAAATGCGGTAAGCTGAAATAAACGGGCGGCAAATGCATTTTGCGCGCCGTTGTCTTTTAACAGGGCAAAGGATTGAAAATATGAACTCAAAAGTTTCAAAATTAATTCCGTGGCTTCCCGGGGTAATAACCGTTGCCGTTGCGGCGGGGTTCTGCATCGCCTACGGAGTTTGCGGCGGAAGCGACGTAACCATGTATCTACAGCTTCTGGCGTCGTCATTGTTGCCGTTTGCCGTACCTCTGTATACGCTCGTCACAAAACAGCCGCTGACGGCGGTGCTCTCCGTGCTTGCCGCCGTATTTGTATTCTGCGCCTCCTTCCTCGGCAGCGGACTGGAGTTTTACGATAAATTTTTGTGCTGGGACTGGATAATGCACGGCGCGTTTGCCTTTATCGCAAGCCTTGCCATATTTATTTTCTGTGTGCGGGGTAGGAGCGGGAAGGCAAATGTGTTGGGCTGTGTGCTGATTGTGCTGCTTGCAACGCTCGGAATAGCTGCAATCTGGGAGATATGGGAGTACATTGCCGACAGTATTACCGGCGCCGACTCCCAGCGCGTGGCTGAATCGATAGCTCTCGGAAAATCTCCCTTGGCCGATACCATGGAAGATATAATGATAGCCGTCGCGGGCAGCGCTTTGTTCTTTATTGCCCTTCTGGCAGATAAGTTCTGCGGCTATAAAGTGTGCCGCAGACTGTGCGGTTTCAGCGGCTTCGGGCCGGTAAAGCGCGGGTCTGCCCTGGATGACGGACAGGAATAGGCAAGCTTCGCAGAGACAAAAAATATGTCTTATAGGGCGCTTTTTTGACGTATAAAAAATTGCTTTTTAGCCTCCCGCGGTGCTATAATATGCACGGATTGAAATTATCATTTAAGGAGTGTTTTTTATGTCTGAAAAAAAGACCGAAGGGCAAGCGCGCTATGAAGAGCTTGCCTATGAGAAGAAGAACTACTTTTTAACGGCCTCCGAAGAGGAGAAAAAGGCCATGTTTGACTATGCCGAGGGTTATAAGTCCTTCCTCGACGCCGCCAAGACCGAGCGCGAGGCGTGCGCCGTTGCCGTGGAGATGGCAAAAAAGGCAGGCTTTTCCGAATATCGTTTCGGCGACAAACTTAACGCGGGCGACAAAAAATATTTTGTAAACCGCGGCAAGAGCATAGTCGCATTCCGCGTTGGAAGCAAAAATCTGGAAGAGGACGGCATGAGGATAATTGTATCCCATATCGACGCTCCCAGAGTGGACATAAAGCAGAACCCCCTCTATGAAGAGGCAGGGCTGTGCTTTTTAAAGACGCACTATTACGGCGGAATAAAGAAATATCAGTGGACGACAATTCCCCTTGCGCTGCACGGCGTAGTGGTTTTGAAAGACGGCACCAAGGTTGAAATAAAGGTGGGCGAGGACGCGGGCGACCCCGTATTCTATATAGACGACCTACTGCCCCACCTCGGCGCTGAGCAGATGGCAAAGGGAGGCGCCAAGATAATCGAGGGCGAGCAGCTCAATATAGTTGTCGGCAGCATGCCCTACAATGATGAAAAGGTGGAGAAGAAGATTAAGCTCACCGTTCTGAACATTCTCAACGAAAAATACGGCATGTGCGAAGAGGACTTTCTTTCGGCGGAGCTTTCGGCCGTGCCCGCATACCCTGCGCGCGATGTCGGCTTCGACAGGGCGCTGATAGGCGCATACGGCCATGACGACAGAGTTTGTGCATACCCCGCATTGACGGCCGTTCTGGACAACGGGAGCGAGCACACGGTGCTTGCCATGCTTGTCGATAAAGAGGAGATAGGGAGCGAGGGAAACACCGGCATGCAGAGCAGGATATATTCCGATTTAATGGAGGATATCTGCGAGGCTATGGGTGCAAATTACCGCAAAGTGCGGGCCGTTTCCAAATGCCTCTCTTCCGATGTAACCGCAGCATTCGACCCCAACTTTGCAAGCGTTTACGAGCGCATGAATTCAGCAATTATCGCCTGCGGCACCTGCATGAATAAGTTTACCGGCGCCCGCGGCAAGAGCGGTTCCAACGACGCCAACGCCGAGTTTGTGGGTGAGGTCCGCGCAATGTTTGAAAATGAGGGGGTTGTGTGGCAGACCGCCGAGCTCGGCAAGGTGGATGCCGGCGGTGGCGGCACGGTGGCAAAATATGTCGCTAACCTTAATATCGACACGGTAGATTTAGGTGTGCCGGTAATTTCAATGCACGCGCCGTGGGAGCTTATATCCAAAGCTGACTTATACAGCAATTACAGGGCTTTTGTTGCTTTCATGAAATAAAGGTGCTCACAGATTTCCGCACAGGTGATGTGCGGAAATCTTCGTGACTTGAGGGCTTTGCCCTCGCGCGCACAATTTTAGGGGCTCTCTTAAAATATAATTGTGCGCGCTCACCCAGTGAGCCTGCTGCCGCAGCAAATTGTGTCGCGCTAACGCAGGGAAACCCTGCTTGCGCACAATTATTATTTTAGAAGTTCACGAAAAATCTTTTGCCGTTGTCAAAATCTTTTTCCGTGAGGTGAATTGTCGTGAAAAAGAGGTATCGGCGAACTAAATTTGCCTGCTCTTTTTCCGAACGTAATTAATTTTAAATTAATTTATAAATAAGGTTAAAGTAATTTAAAATGCCGCAGAATGTTTAACGCGCGGACCGCCGCGCTGCATTCTGCTGCATAAATACGTTTTCGCACGGAAATTATTTTAAAAATCGCCGAAAAATTTTTTCCGGCGAGGTTGTAATGAGGAATTAAAAGCAGCAGGCGCTTTTTTTTAAAGCGCCTGCCGTTTTAATTTCAGCTTACAAATAATATAATTATTATTAAATAAATAATTTAATTTTTAGTATTTTTTTCTCTTTTTATTTCTTGAAGCGCGCACTGCAAAATATATTATTGCTCCTATGGCGCAATCGACAGGCATAAGTAAATATGCGTACGTAAGCGCTGTATAGCTGTAATCTGCGCCCGCCGTTCCGCTCTCAAAATAAAACAGGTTCGGATTTTCGATTACAACGAGCGAAAAAATTACGAGAATAATATAAATTATTCCAAATATCAATGAAATTTTTAACAGCAGTTTATTGTCGGCCGCAATGGCTGCATCATGGTCATTTGTAAATTTCAATGTGCCGTCTGCAACCATGCGTGGCCGTATAACTTTAAAATAAATTCCGTATGCCGCCAGTGCAAGAATGCACCCGAGCCCTGTGCCCGGCCGGAAAAGTTGCTCTATATTCCATATGTTCAATAAAGAGGAAAATTCCGATAATGCCAATACAAACGGCATGCATAGTCCGAAGATAAATGCATTAGTAATTATTGCGGCAATGGTAAGGCGCATCACCTTGGCATTGTGTGTGCAAATAATTCTGGCGTGTTCCTCAAGCTGTTCCTCAGGTTTTACTGTGCCGTTAATGGCAAAGAGGACCTCGCATATTATGGCGGTAACTGCCAGAAATGCAGGAAGTAAAAAGCCAAGCCACGTTACATTGTCTTCTTTTCCGCACAGTACGCATATTATCGCCACTATCAGTCCCAAGAGCGCCAGTCCGAATGGAATGAACGTTAAGTTGCGGAATGTCGAGTATTTCCTCCGCAGAATTGCTTCAAGCTGTTTTTTGCCGCGCTCGGAGGGCGCGCTTTCACCCGCGGGCTGTTCGCCGCCATGTTGCCGCCTTTCGCCGCGCAAAAGCTCGTCGCATGTGACGCCGAATATGTCGGCGATGGCGGGAATTAAATTTAAATCGGGCGTACACTCGTCATTTTCCCAGCGGCTCACAGTTTTGTCTGTAACATACAGCATGTCGCCGAGCTCCCTCTGCGTGAGCCCCTTCGCCCGCCGCAATGCGGAAATAAATTTCCCTATTGTTTTCTTTTCCATAGAAGTTTAACCTCGCAAAATAAATTAAGCGCGCCTGCAAGAGGCAAGCTGTTTGCCCCGTTGCACTTTTAATTATATCCGATTCCGCCTTACCGTCAATTAAAATCACTCCGCATAGTGAAGGAATGACTCCTGCAATGAAGGAATTTTACGCGGTTTTGCAAAATTTATAAAAATTTGTAAAACTGCGTTGCATTTATCGCAGTAAGGCTGTATAATCAGATTATATGGAAATCAAAGAATTCTGCGGCGACAGGCGGGCGCTCATGCCGCTGCTTTTAATCGGCGACGAAGAGCAGGCTATGATTGAAAATTATTTGGATTCGTGCGTTCTCTTTGCCGCATACGAAGGTGAGAAGTGCATTGCAGTGTGCGCCGCTGAGGAATATGGCGGTTTAACGCCCCTCGGCCGCGCCGTGGAGATAAAAAATATCGCCGTTTTGCCCTCATTCCGCAAAAAGGGCGCAGGACGTGCGATGATAGATTTTGCAGTAAATAAATTCGGCGGGGAATATGCCGCGGTTATTGCGGGCACGGGCGACAGTCCTTTAACTGTGCCCTTCTATGAAAGGTGCGGCTTTACGCTTCTACGCACAGAAAAAGATTATTTTCTGCAAAACTACAGCCGCCCTATATACGAATGCGGCGTTAAGCTGCGCGACCGGCTATGGTTCATAAGGCAGCTCGGCGGCGAAAACATTGAGGAGGGTGAGAGATGACGTGTGTAACCAAGATAGATAAAAGGGCGCAAAAAGTGCTTTCGCGCAGCGTATTTGTATGCGCCGTTACCGCCGTATGCCTCGGCGTAGTTTTGCTGGCGCTCTGGGCCATACTGTATCTTATAAGGCAGGAGCTTGACTACGAGGTGATGATAATTTCGCTGGCGCCAATAATTTTCGGCGTAGTGCTGTTCGTGCTGTATGCCCGTCAGCTTTCGCAGGCAGACGGCGAGAGTTCCTTCAACGTCTACGACTTCGGCAAGGTAATGTTCAGCGTAAAGGGCACCCGTCGGGGAAGTTTTATCGGTTCGTTTGACGTGGAATATTCGCAGGTTAAAAACGTCAAGGTGCGCGGCGGCTTTTTAGTGATATATGTGAGCAAGCTCGGTGCATTTGTTGTCGACAGGGAACAGCTCGGCAGCTATGAAGCTACGTTGCGCGCAGATATTGCGGCGGCAATGGTGAGATAAAAATTAGATTTTTATAACGCGCCGCGCCGCGGAAAAAATTTTCCGCGGCGCGGCGCTGATGTTTTTGTTAAAGGTATAAATTGTTACAACAATATCGCAGATTTATATTGCAAACAGATATTGTTTGTGTTATAATTTTCTGCGGAAGGGTGCTTTTCGGCACGCTTTTCCTAAACATACTAAACAAAAAGGTGGTTTTTATGAAGAGTCAGAGCGTGGTAACCGATTTAAGGCGGAAAATTTTTGCCGAAGTTGCTAAAGTGGCGTATAAGTCCGACGCCGTTGCCGGCGATATCGAGGCAATACCCTACATCATAACGCCCGACGAAGAACCTAAGTACAGAGAGAATATTTACCGCGAACGCCAGATTGCGGCCGAGCGCGTGCGCCTTGCAATGGGCCTTTCGCTCCGTCCCGCAAATAAGCCCGTGCACATCACGGAGGGCCTTTCGGCCAGCAACATTGCAGACAAGTATTACGAACCGCCCCTCATGCAGGTAATACCCTCAGCGTGCGATAAGTGCCCCGACAATGAGTATGTGGTCAGCGACCAGTGCCGCAACTGCGTTTCCCACGCCTGCATAAAGGCCTGCCCCAAGGGTGCCGTTTCGATAGTAAACGGTCACGCCTTTATCGACCAGTCAAAGTGCATAAAGTGCGGCAGGTGCAAGGCGGCATGCCCGTACGACGCAATCGCGCACCATGTGCGCCCCTGCGCTGCGGCCTGCGGCATAAAGTGCATTTCTTCCGACGAATACGGCAGGGCAAAGATAGACAACGACACCTGCGTTGCCTGCGGCCAGTGCATGGCGGCCTGCCCCTTCGGCGCAATTGCCGATAAGTCGCAGATTTTCCAGCTTATCCGCGCCATAAAGAAGGGCGACAAAGTCGTCGCCGCAATCGCGCCCGCAATCATCGGGCAGTTCGGTCCCAAGGTCACGCCCGGCAAAACCAAGACCGCGCTTTTAAAGCTCGGGTTCAAGGATATTTATGAAGTAGCTTACGGCGCCGACATGGGTTGCATAACCGAGGCGCACCACTACGTAAAATCGATAGCTACGGGCGAACAGCCCTTCCTCTTCACAAGCTGCTGCCCTGCTTGGGTTGAGCTTACGCGCAGGCAGTTCCCCGACCTTGCTCCCGAAATTTCGCAGGAGCTCACGCCTATGGTTGCCACGGCGCGCCATATAAAGGAGAAGGACCCTGAGGCACGCGTGGTGTTCATAGGCCCGTGCGCGGCCAAAAAGCTCGAGGCTTCGCGAACTTATATAAGGAGCTATGTCGACTTTGTTATAACCTTTGAAGAGCTCGTCGGTATGTTCGACGCGCTCGAGATAAAGCCCGAAGAGCTTGAGGAAAGTCCCATAGAATTTACTGCAACGGGCGCAGGCCGCGGCTATGCTGTGGCAGGCGGCGTTGCAAACGCAATCGAAAAGTGCATAAATGAATATTATCCCGGCACAGAGGTTAAAATTCAGCACGCCGAAGGCCTTGCCGAATGCAAGAAGATGCTCACCCTTTGCAAGGCGGGCAAACTCAACGGCTATATGATAGAGGGCATGGGCTGCCCCGGCGGCTGCGTTGCCGGCGTGGGAACAATCATTCCCGTCGAACGCGCCAAAGTCACCGTCGAACAGATGGTGGCAAAGAGCGAGAGAAAGGTGCCCGATAAGAGCCTCGAGGAGGAGGGTGCAAGGCTTACGCGCATGTCCCCTCCTAAACAGCCTGAATAATTATTAACTCCGCCTGGCTTCATATAAACTTCGCAATACGGCGTTGAACTTGCGGTTTGCCTTGGTCACTTACATCTTTGTAAGCTCCCTGCGGTCAAATCCGCGTTCGCCTTGTCTTGCTCGCTTCTCTGAACCCGTAATGGGCAAGTGAGGAGTAAGCTCCTTCGCAACGTTCCGCCAGCTCCGCGTACTGCCCGCTTCTTCGAGGTCATTATGGCAAGACAGTGGTGAAGAGCTCTGCTCGCAACTATGAAGTTATTATGTGGGCTGTGCCCGCTTCTTCGAATATATAAGGTAAATAATAAAACTGCCGCGAAAGGGGAATTACCCTTCGCGGCGTTTATTAAATGCAGCCGTTGTTTAAAATAAAATATAAATAAAATTTAACGGTGAAAAAATGATTTATGACAGTATTATAATCGGCACCGGTCCCGCAGGTGTTTCGGCGGCGCTCAATTTAAAAATTTTAGGCAAAAATTTTGTTTGGCTGGGCAGCGGCGCAACTTCTAAAAAAGTGGAGGCGGCAGAGCTTATCCGCAACTATCCGGGTCTTCCCGATGTTTCGGGTGGGGAGCTTGCCGCGGCCTTTAAAAATCATGCGCAAAAAATGGGAATAGAGGCAAAGAAGGAAGTAGTCACCGCCATCTACGATTTGGGCGGCCGCTATGCGGTGCAGGCGGGCAGTGAAACTTACGAGAGCAAGACAATTATTTTGTGTACGGGCGTCGTTGCGGCAAAGCCCGTTGCCGGCGAGGAAAATTTTCTCGGCCGCGGCGTAAGTTATTGCGCCACGTGCGACGGCTTCCTGTATAGGGGTAAGACTATCGCCGTACTTTTATTCGATAAGTCTTTCGAGCACGAGGCGGAATATCTTGCAACGCTTGCAAAAAAAGTGTATCTCATGCCCATGTATAAGGGCTGCACTGTTGAGGCAGACAATATCGAAATAGTAATGAAGATGCCTAAAGAGATTGCGGGCGGCATGAAGGTGGAAAAACTTGTGTTTTCAGACGGAGAAATTGCGGTTGACGGCGTGTTTATACTGCGCTCGTCAATATCTCCGGCAACGCTTTTTCGCGGACTCGAGACTGACGGCGGGCATATCGTAGTTGACCGGCAGTGCCGCACCAACCTTGCGGGTGTGTTTGCCGCAGGCGATTGCACGGGCAGGCCTTACCAGTATACAAAGGCCGCAGGCGAGGGGAATATCGCCGCTCACGCCGCCGTGGACTATCTTGCAGGCAGTAGAGAGCCATCAAATTGAACATGTAAACAATATGCCGCGGCGGCTGTTTTGCAAATGCTTGCAAAACAGCCGCCGTTCTGTTACAATAATAATATATCGTTGAATAATAAAATCAGCGGGCGGAGCGCGTGAAATGGCAAAGACATGCGTGCCGCTGTAACATAAGGAAGTTGAAATGAAGTTTACCGAAGTCACCGTTCACACCTCAAGCGAGGGCAGCGAGCTTGTCGCAGATATCCTTTGGCGATATTCCAACTACGGAGTGGCCATATCCGACGTGAAGGACGTCATCGCCCTTCAGAAAGACAAGGTCATGTATTGGGACTATATGGACGAGGAACTCACGCGCGACACCGGCGAGGTTCTCGTAAAGGCGTTTATCACAGTGGACGATGCGTCCGCATATATGCCGCAAATACGTGCAGATATCGAGGAAATGCGCAAAAATTGCGGCGGCTGCATGCCGCTCGGTTCGCTGGAGATAACGACGCGCACGGTGGAGGGGGACGATTGGATAGAGATATGGCGCAAGCATTTCCGTCCCATTCACATCGGCAGCCGCGTAGTTGTGGTACCCGAATGGATAAAGTATGAAAAGAAGCCTGAAGAGGTTATTGTCCGTTTGGACAGCAATATGGCTTTCGGTACGGGCGAGCATGAAACTACAGCCATGTGTTTAGAGCTTCTGCAGGAGTATCTTACGGGCGAAAGCGTATGCCTCGACGTCGGCTGCGGCAGCGGTATTTTGGGTATATCTGCCGTCCTTTTGGGTGCAGATAGCGCATATCTCACCGATATCGACCCTGTCGCGACCGAAAGTGCCGCGCACAACTGTGCCTTGAACGGCGTGGCCGAAAGGTGTGCCGTGAGGCGCACCGACCTCATCGGTGAGAGCGATATAATTGCCGATATTGCGCTTGCAAATATCACTGCAGATGTTCTGTGCCGTCTTGCTCCCGTTCTTCCAGCCCATGTAAAGTCGGGCGGCACGCTGATTTTGTCGGGTATCATAGCCGAAAAGTTAGAGGGCGTTTTGCAGGCCTTTGCGGCCGTCGGCTTTGAACATATAAAGACGGTCAGCAAGGGTGAGTGGTATGCAACGGCTTTTACGAAAAAGCTGTGAGTTCTGCCGCAGAATATGCAATAGTTGCGGCATATATGCGGGGTAATTTAAATTTTTGGTATAAAATATGTCGGCACCTAAACGATTTTTGATTGAAAATTTTATAGATTATCCTGCAGTGAACGAAGTTAAGCTTGAAGGCGAGCAGTTCAACCATGCAAAAAACGTTCTGCGCCTTAACGCGGGTGCCGAAATTACCCTTTTGGACGGAAGCGGAAGAGAATATTCCGCAATAATCGCCTCATGCGGCAAGCACGATATGACGGCGCACATCACAGGTTATAAGCTCGGCGACAAGGAACCGAATGTAAATGTTTATCTGTTGTGCGGCGCGTTAAAGGGTGACAAGACCGAACTTATAGTGCAAAAGGCAACCGAGCTTGGTGTGAGCGCCATAGGCGTGTTCAACTCCAGATATTGTTCGGCCTACCTCACGCCTTCAAAGTTGGAGCGGCTGAATAAAGTTGCGCGCGAGGCTACAAAGCAATGTATGCGCTCGGTCGCGCCCGAAGTAAAGTTTTTTGAAAATTTTGAAGATGCACTTGCCTCTGCCGAGGGATACTGCAATAAGCTTTTTGCCTGCGAGTTTGAGCACAATTCGGCCGCAGATATGCGCAAAATAACGGGTTCTACTGCGCTCGTTGTGGGCAGCGAGGGAGGCTTTGCCGAGGAAGAGTACGGCCTTGCCTGCAACAGGTACGGTTTTGCCGGCATAACGCTCGGCAAGCGGATATTGCGTGCGGAAACTGCGGCGATAGCTTTGTGTTCGATAGCGCTTTTCGAACTCGGAGAACTGCAATGAAGGCATGCATTTTTACCCTCGGCTGTAAGGTCAACGAGGTGGAGTCAGCCTCGGTTGCCGCCGCGCTCAAAAGCTGGGGAGCGGAGGTCGAGGAGAGGCTTTGCCCCGCGGATATATACGTTCTGAACACCTGCGCCGTCACGCGCGAGGCGGAAAAAAAGAGCCGTCAGCTTGTCGCGCGTGCGCGTAAATATAATAATGAGGCGAAAATATTTGTCGTCGGCTGTGCGTCGGAAAAAGACAGCAGGTCATTTGAAGAGAAGGGCGTGTTTTACGTGGGCGGCGCACGCAGGAAGAATGAGCTTATTTCTGTCCTTGCAAAAGAATTGGGGCGTGAATATGCCGCAACTAATAACGAACAGGGCTATGAAATTCTGCCCGAACCTGTCGGTATGCGCACACGCGCATTCATAAAAATAGAAGACGGTTGCAATAACTTTTGCAGTTACTGTGTAATACCGTACCTCCGCGGCAGGGTGCGCAGCCGCTCTGCCCGAGAGATTTTGTGCGAGGTGAACAATACCTCCTGCCCGGAAGTTGTGCTCACGGGCATAAATATTTCGGCATATAATTATGGCGGCGCCGACCTTGCAGGGCTGATAACTATGATGTCAGGCGCGGATAAACGCATACGTCTCGGCTCTATCGAGTGCCGCGTGATAGACGAACGCTTTCTTTCAGCGTGCCGCTCGCTTAAAAACTTTGCTCCGCAGTTTCATCTCTCTCTTCAGAGCGGAAGCGATGAAGTGCTGAGGGCTATGAACCGCCGCTACACGCGGGCGCAGTATCTTGAAAAGTGTGCGTTGATATACCAATATTTCCCTGCGGCGGCCATAACCTGTGATATAATCGCAGGCTTTCCTACCGAAACGGAGCAGGACTTTGCCGATAGTCTTTCTATAATAGATGAGGTCGGTTTTGCCCGCGTGCACGCGTTTGCTTTTTCCCCGCGCGAGGGTACTGCCGCCTTTAAAATGAAGGATATCCCGTATGCGGTCAAAGAAGAGCGCCTGCAAAGGCTGCTTGCCGCCGCAAAACTTGCCGAGGAGCGCTATGTTTTAAAGTTTATCGGAAGCACGCAGAGCGTTATCTTCGAGGACATGGAGGGGGAATACAACGTGGGATATACGCCCAATTATATCAAGGTATGGCTGCTAGGCGACCATTCGGGCGAAGTGTTAAACGTGGCCTTAACCGAACCGCGCGAGGGCGGCGCGCTTGCCGTACTTGCCGAAAATTCAGCTAAAAATTAAATTGGTGCGGGGATATGCCTCAACGAAAGCATTTTTTGCACCGAAATTAAGGAGATAAATATGCTTAAAGACGATTGCCTTTTCTGCAAAATAATCAGGGGTGAAATTCCCTCTGCAAAGGTCTATGAGGACGATAAAATGCTTGTCTTCAAGGATATCGAGCCCAAGGCCAAAGTGCACCTTCTTGCCGTGCCCAAAGCTCACTTCAAGCTCCTCTCAGAAATGGGAGAAGAGGGCGCCGAACTTGTGAAATATATGCTTGTGAAAATTCCTGAAATTGCCGCGCAGAACGGCTGTGAGAAGGGTTACCGCCTTGTCATAAACCAGGGCGAGGACGCAGGGCAGTCGGTATTCCATTTGCACATTCACATTCTGGGCGGGGAACAACTCGATTGGTAAAATGTGCTAAAATGGCACACGCGATAAGTTAAGGCGCTGTCGCGCCTTAGGGGGAAGATATGCTTCATTCTATTGAAAACGAATTTTTAAAACTCACCGTAAACGACGAGGGCGGGGCAATGCACTCGCTTGTCTACAAGCCTGCGTGCGAAGAGCGGCTGTGGCAGGGCGGCGAAGTGTGGAAGAGTCGCGACGTCGTTATCTTTCCGATAGTCGGCCACGCCGCACCGTTTGACGTGTGCGGAAAGGGTTACGAGCTGAAATCGCACGGGCTGGCGCGCTACGCAACGCTGACGCCCTTTCGCGAGGGCAATGCAAAACTTACGTTATCCTTTTCATCCGACGGTCAAACGCTTAAAAGTTATCCGTTTGAATTTGACTTTTCTATAAGTTACGAACTGATTGAAAACAGCGTTAAAATCACATATTTTGTGCGCTCGAAGAGCGGAGTTATGCCCTTCTACGTTGGAGGACACCCCGGTATGTATGCGCCCGGCGGCAGTGCGGTCATCGAGTTTGAAAACGAGGAACACCCCGTAATATATCCCCTTGAAGGGGGAGCTGCGGCTCTGCCTCATTTAAAACGTTTTGTTGCCGACAAGGCATTTTTTGCCGAGTGTAAAACCTTTCAGCTCGGGGCGCTTTCGGGCGGCGCAATTTACGCGCGCACGCAGGACGGATACACCTATGCTTACAAGTCCGATTGTCCCGTCGTTGCCTTCTGGTCGAATGAAAACGGCGGCGACTATGTGTGCGTTGAGCCGTGGTGGGGCATAAACGATAATGCCGCTTTCCCGCGCGAACTTTCGTTGAAGCCCTTTATGAATTTTGAAAGGGGAGCGGGCAGCACATTCAGCTATACGCTCACCGTAAATAAAGATTAGTAGAGTAAAAAAGCATAAGCGGCGGCGCCTTTGAAAAGGCGCCGCCGCTTATGCTTTAGCGTAGCTGTTTGCAATGCAATAGTTGGGGCATATGTGCGCATCATTTATCTAAAAAACTCTCCGCGGCAATCGCAAGGCCGAGTTTAAACCCCTCGGCGAAATACAATTCAGACGATAATTCTTCAAGGTCGTTTTGCAGTTCACAGAGTGTATCAAAATTATCTTTATGGCAATCGTTTAGTTCATCGCTGATTAGATTTTTGAAAGCTAAATATTGTTTAACTATTTTGATATAGTCTTTTGAATGCTCTCTCAAATTTTCAGCGGCGATATGTTTATGCAAATTTAATATGTTTGGTGACATATTCGCTCCTGCATGTCCGAATTACGCCGCAATATTATGCCGAAATATTATTATATATCTGTAACACAGATAAGTCGAGTTGAATTGTTGAAATTAACATACAATATCTGTATGGCAGATTTTAGTATGGTTGAAACCGGCAAAAGGATAAGAGAGTTGCGCAAGGGCATGAATATGTCGCAAAGAGAACTTGCCGAAAGGGCGGGAGTTGCTCAAAACACTGTTTCGCAATACGAAAACGGCACTTCCGAACTAAGTCTTTCTGTGCTTGCAAATTTTGCTAAAATTTTGGATACCACTGCCGACTATCTTTTAGGATTATCCGAATATTAACGATATCCGCCTTCGGGCGGAATTTTTTATGCAACTTAAATGAATAAGCCGCCGCGGCACAGCCGCGGCGGCTTATTATATACAAAACGGGGTTGTTATTGACTATTACTTGCCGGCAAGCTTCTTGTAGCCTTCGAGCCTTTCTTTTGCCGATTCCTCGGTCTGCTTGAAGAGCTCGTTTGCCACTTCTGCGCCCTGAGTCTTAACGAGCGAGGAATATCTCGTCTCGCCGGCAAGGAATGCCTGGTAGCCCTCGAAGTTAGGGTCGGGCTTGCTGTCGAGCGTGAATACTTCGCCTTCAGGATTGTACCTGTAGAGCTGCCAGTAACCGCAGTCAACCGCCGCCTTCTCTTCGAGCTGGCTCTTGGTCATGTTGATGCCGTGGTTGATGCAAGGTGCATAGCAGATGATGAGCGAAGGGCCGTGGTAAGCTTCAGCCTCTGATATTGCCTTTAAGAACTGGCCGGGGTTGGAGCCCATCGAGCACTGAGCAACGTATACGTAGCCGTATGTTTTTGCAATCATGCCGAGGTCCTTCTTCTTTACCCTCTTGCCTGCGGAAGCAAACTTGGCAACTGCGCCGATGTTGGTCGACTTGGAAGCCTGGCCGCCGGTGTTGGAGTAAACTTCGGTGTCGAGAACGAGAATATTTACGTCTTCGCCCTCAGCTATAACGTGGTCAAGGCCGCCGTAACCGATGTCGTATGCCCAGCCGTCGCCGCCGAATATCCAGATGGACTTCTTTGCAAGGCAGTCTTTGTCTGCAAGTATCTCTTTTACAAGCGCGTCGGCTTCGCAGCCGCAGTCCTTGCAGCCTTCAAGATATTTGATGAGCTCTTTTGAAGCCTTCTTTGAGGGTTCTCTGTCGGCAAAAGCTGCAAGATAAGCTTCGCAAGCCGCCTTTCCTTCGCCGTCCCAAAGCTGGGCAAGCTTTTCAACTTTGCTCTTTATCGCATTGCGCCTTGCGCTGTAAGCAAGGTTCATGCCGTAACCGAACTCTGCGTTGTCTTCAAACAGCGAGTTAGCCCATGCAGGACCGTGGCCTTCTTTATTGGTGGTGTAAGGGCAGGTAGGAGAGGAGCCGCCGTAGATGGACGAGCAGCCCGTAGCGTTGGCGATTATCATGTCTTCGCCGAACAGCTGGGTTATAACCTTAACGTAAGGGGTCTCGCCGCAGCCTGCGCATGCGCCGGAGAACTCAAACAGAGGCGTGCAGAACTGGCAGCCTTTAACGGTCTCCTTCTTGAACTTGGAAGTATCTACCGCGGGAAGGTCTACAGTGTAATCCCAGTTCTTGTCTTCGCCCTTTTCAAGCGACTCGGCAAGAGGTATCATCTTTATGGCGCCGCCGTCCTTTACGGGGCAAACGGTCGCGCAGACGCCGCAGCCCATGCAGTCTAAGGGAGATACCTGCATCTTGTAGCCGTAGCCGGGGATGCCGATTGCGGGCTTGGTGGTCATGGTCTCGGGCTTGTCAGTCGCGTCGTTACTTACGAGAGCGGGCCTTAAGCAGGCATGAGGGCATACGAACGAGCAGGTGCCGCACTGTATGCACTTGTCCTGAATAATTTCGGGAACGGTAACGGCAACGCCGCGCTTTTCGAACTTGGTCGTGCCGGTGGGAACGTGGCCGTCCGCGTTGAACTGAGATGACTTAAGCTTGTCGCCCTGAAGGTAGAGGATGGGCTTTATAATCTCCTGATAGTACTTGTCGGCATGTCCCTCTATCATAGCGGCGCCCGTCGTAGCTTCTGCCCACGATGCGGGAACGTCGATTTTTACGAGGTTGTCGCCTGCGGCGGAATCGATTGCGTCGTAGTTCATCTGAACGACTGCGTCGCCCTTTCTGCCGAAGGACTTCTTAGCCATATACTTCATGTATTCGATTGCCTTGTCGTAGGGCATTATCTGGGGATTAACGCGGAAGAACGCCGACTGAAGTATGGTGTTCGTCCTGCCCTTAAGTCCGAGCTTGCCCGCGATATGGATAGCGTCGATAACATAGAGGTTGATGTGCTTCTTTGCGATGTCCTGCTTAACCTTTGCGGGCAGGAATTCTTCAAGCTTTTCAACCGTTGTAGCGTCTGTGTTGATGAGGAAAGTGCCGCCCTCTTTGATGTCGCTCGTCATGTCGTAACGGGTGATGTATGAGGGGTTGGAGCACTGAACGAAGTCGGCAGAGTCGATGAGGTACTCAGACTGAATGGGCGTATCGCCGAAACGAAGGTGGGATACGGTTATGCCGCCCGACTTCTTGGAATCGTAGAAGAAGTATGCCTGAGCGTGCTTGTCGGTGTGGTCGCCGATAATCTTTATGGAGTTCTTGTTGGCGCCAACGGTACCGTCGGAGCCGAGGCCGTAGAACTTGCAGGAAGTGGAGCCTGCGGGAGCGGCGTCGAACTTTTCGGAGAAATCGAGCGAGGAATTGGTAACGTCCTCATAGATACCGATAGTGAAGTGGTTCTTAGGGCTGTCCTGCTCGAGGTTCTTGTAAACTGCGAGCACCATGGAAGGAGTGAACTCCTTGGAGCCGAGGCCGTAGCGGCCGCCTACAACCTTTGCGCCGGTTACGCCCTTTTCTAAAAGTGCAGAGCAAACGTCGAGGTATAAAGGTTCGCCGAGGGAACCGGGTTCCTTGGTCCTGTCGAGTACGGCAATCTTTTTAACCGTCTCGGGAAGGGCGGCAACGAATGCGTCGGCAACGAAGGGACGGTAAAGGCGAACTTTAACGAGGCCGTACTTCTTGCCCATGGTGTTGAGCTTGTTTATAGATTCTTCTATTGTCTCGCAAGCCGAACCCATGGCTACTATAACTTCTTCTGCGTCGGGAGCGCCGACATAGTCGAAGAGGTGATATTTCCTTCCGCACTTGGAGGAAACGAGATCCATCATCTTCTGAACGATGGCGGGGGTAGCTTCATAGTAGCTGTTTGCAGTTTCCCTGTTCTGGAAATAGGTGTCGCCGTTCTGTGCGGTACCTTTCTGTATGGGATGCTCGGGGTTTAAAGAGCGGCTCTTGAAGTCGGCTACGTCTTCGGCAATGCCTGCTTCGTCGCAGATAGCCCTTATCTCGGCATAGTCGTCAGCCTCGTCCCAAACGTCGATTTTGGCAACTTCGTGGGAAGTTCTGAAACCGTCGAAGAAGTTGATGAAGGGAACTTTAGATTTGAGGGTGGACAGGTGCGCAACGAGCGCGAGGTCCATAACCTCCTGAACGGATGAATCGCACAGCATAGCGAAGCCAGTCTGGCGGCAAGCCATAACGTCAGCATGGTCGCCGAATATGTTCAGCGAATGAGCGGCAAGGGCGCGCGCCGAAACGTGCATAACCATGGGCAGCAGTTCGCCTGATATCTTGTACATATTGGGAATCATCAGAAGAAGTCCCTGAGAAGCGGTGAAAGTCGAGGTGAGTGCACCTGCGGAGAGCGAGCCGTGAACTGCGCCGGCAGCGCCTCCCTCCGACTGCATCTCAGCAATTTTGACCTTCTGTCCCCACATGTTGGTTCTGCCTGCGGTCGCCCATTCATCGGCAACTTCCGCCATGGGGGAAGAGGGGGTGATGGGGTAGATGGCCGCTACTTCCGAAAAGGCGTACGCAACGTGGCTGGCGGCGGTATTACCGTCGATAGTCAACTTTTTCATCAATAAAACCTCCGTTTTAAATAATTGTCCGTTTAAGATAATTGTCCGTCAGAATAATTGAACGAATCAATAACTTTGTGTATTTTTCACACAAAATTATTATAGAACAATTGATTGAAAAAGTCAATATCCATATGAAATATATTTTTAACATATTTAAAATTCTGCCTAAAAAGGAGCTTGCTCGGGCAGGCCGTGCAGGCACTGAGGAAGAAGTATCGGGTGTGCGTAAGCCGCATATTTTTGCAAATGACGGCACTTCACAAACTTTTTATCCACCTTTAATAAAAATTACGGCATAAATTGTTGTTAAAAAATTGTAATTTTGCTATAATCAGTTGCAAATAAAAGGTATAAAATGGAAGAAAATTTAAAGGACGCGGCCATAGCTGTGCCGCAACCCGCCCCGGCCGTGGGCGGTGAAAACGCCGCGGGCGTAGATAAAGATGATAGCGCAGTCGTTTTCGACGGCGTAACTTTTTCATACAACGACCAGCCCTCGCCCGCCCTAAACGGGATAACGTTCAGCGTAAAAAAAGGCGAATTTCTGGCTGTGATAGGCCACAATGGCAGCGGTAAATCGACGCTTGCGCGGCTTATAAACGGCCTTCTTCTGCCTGACAAGGGCAAGGTGACTGTGTTCGGGCTGGATACTTCCGAGGGAAAGAACCCGATTGAGATAAGGAAGCGCGCGGGCATAGTATTTCAGAACCCCGATAACCAGATGGTTGCCTCTATCATCGAGGACGACGTCGCATTCGGGCCTGAAAATATAGGCGTTGAGCGGGAGGAGATAGGCAGAAGGATAGACTGGGCGCTGGGAGCCGTAGGCATGTCGGCCTACCGCACAGGCACGCCTTCCCGCCTTTCCGGCGGACAGAAACAGCGCATAGCCATTGCCGGCGTGCTTGCCATAAAGCCCGATATCCTCATATTGGACGAGTCTACCGCCATGCTCGACCCCCGCGGCCGCCGCGAGGTAATGGGTGTGGTGTCCCGCCTCAACAGGGAGGAAGGGCTCACCGTGATACTTATAACGCACTTTATGGAGGAAGCTCTGCTTGCCGACCGCACAATCGTTCTGAACCGCGGCGAAATTGTTATGCAGGGCACGCCCGCCGAGATTTTTCTGCACAGCGAGCGGCTGGAGGCGTATAACCTCAGCCTGCCGCGCATAGGCAGGATTTGCAAGGCGCTGCAGGGCGCCGGAATCGACGTCGCCGACTGCCTCACGCCCGAAATTCTTGCCGAAGAGATAAAGGAGGCCGCAGACTGCCGCGGCATTGAAAAAAGAGAGGTTCATTCTGTTCCTCCGCAGAGGGCGGAGAGCGCGCACGAGTGGGACATAGACGTAAAAAATCTCACTTTCACATATTCGGCCAAATCTCCTTTTGCGTCAAAGGCGCTCAGGGGAATTGACCTGCACATAGACGAGGGTGAGTTTTTCGGCATAATAGGCCATACCGGCAGCGGCAAATCGACGCTGGTTCAGCATCTCAACGCGCTTATAAAACTTCCGCAGGCAGAAAAGCGTTACCGCGCAAAAAAGCCTAAAAAGGGACAGCCTGCACCCGTTTTGCCTCAGATAACTGTAGGACCGTTCAATCTCGCCGATAAAAAGTGCAACTTTGTAAAACTGCGCGAGAGCGTCGGAATGGTGTTCCAATATCCCGAATACCAGCTCTTTGCCGAAACGGTTTTCGCCGACGTCGCGTTCGGACTCAAAAATTTCCGCAAGGGCATTTCGGCCGAGGAGACCGAAGCCGCCGTGCGCGCAGCGGTAGAGATGGTAGGCCTCGACTATGAGGAGGTAAAGGATAAATCTCCGTTCGATTTGTCGGGCGGACAGAAGAGGCGCGTAGCCATTGCAGGCGTAATTGTGACGCGGCCGCACATATTGATATTGGACGAACCTGCCGCCGGGCTCGACCCGCTCGGCAAACAGGAAATAATGGAACTTCTGCATAAGCTTCACCGCGAGTGGTGTTCGACGGTGATAGTGGTATCGCACGATATGGACGAAATTGCCGATAACTGCACCATGGCGGCCGTCATCTCGGAGGGCGCCGTCGCCGACTGCGCTCTTCCGCGCGAACTGTTTAAAAAGGCCGAAGAACTCACTTCGCTCGGGCTGGATATTCCGCTCACGGCAAAGGCTTGCGCGCGCCTTAAAGAGCTTGGAATAGAAATAGACACAGATTTTACCTGTGAAGATTTTGCGGGGAAGGTAATAAGCCTTTTCAACGGAGGGGACAATGCTTAACGACGTAACATTCGGGCAGTATTATCCCGCAAAGTCATTCGTGCACGCCATGGACCCGCGCACAAAGCTTCTGGCGCTCATTGCGTTCATAGTTGCAATATTCATTGCCGATACTTTCTACGGCATGATACTTTGCGCCGTCGTGCTCATGGCAACCGTTATTGCCGCGCGCGTGCCGTTCGGCTCGGTATTGCGCTCGGTTAAGGGAATACTGTTTATTCTCATTCTCACCTCGGTGCTCAATCTGTTTTTCCACGGCGGCGAACACCCTCTCACTCCTCCGGATTCACCCATAACCATCTACCGCGAGGCGGTGGTGTATACGGTGTTCCTGCTCTTAAGGCTGTTCCTTCTTGTAATGGCCTCTGCCGTACTCACGCTCACGACCACCCCGGTGCGCCTCACCGACGGCATAGAGAGCCTTCTCACACCTTTAAAGTGGATAAGGTTCCCAGTGCACGAGCTCGCTCTCATCATGAGCATCGCCCTGCGTTTCATACCCACGCTAATCGACGAGACGAACAGGATAATCGCCGCTCAGAAGGCGAGGGGCGCCGACTTTGAGAGCGGCAACATATTCAAGCGCATAAAGGCGGTAGTACCCATACTCATACCTCTTCTCATAAGCGCCTTCCGCCGTGCGGAAGAGCTTGGCGACGCCATGGACGCGCGCTGCTATTCGGGCAGCAAAAACCGCACCAAGTATAAAAAATTAAGGTTCGGCTGGCGCGACCTCGTCGGCGCAATTATTTTCGCCGCGCTTATCGCGGGCGTAGTGCTGTTCAATATTTATGCGGCGCAGATATGGCCTGAAATATATGAGTATATAATTATTACTTGATTTCACAAAAATTTAGCGCGGGCCGCGCACTAAATTTTTCGTGATTTGAGGAACCATGTTCCTCTTGCCGCGATATTTTAAGGGCCCGCCATTATATATCGCGGCAATTCACCTCCGGTGAGCCCGCTTTCGCGGCAAATTGTGTCGCGCCGGCGCAGGGAAACCCTGCTTGCGCACGTTAATTATTTATGAAATATGCAATATTATTGTCCTACGACGGCACAAATTACCGCGGCTGGCAGACGCAGAAGAACGGAATTTCCGTTCAGAGCGTTTTGGAGGGCGCGGCATATGCCGCCTTCGGCAAAAAAGTAAATATCGTCGCCAGCGGCCGAACAGACAGCGGCGTGCACGCGGCGGGGCAGGTGTGCCACTTTTCGGCAGATATAGCCGTTCCCGCCGAAAAAATTGCCGACGCTCTGAATTTCCGTCTGCCGCCGGATATAAGCGTTTTAAAATCGGTTGCCGCCCCCGCGGAGTTCGATTCAAACCGCTCGGCAAAGCAAAAGACGTATTGCTACAGAATGTATGTCGCCCGCAGGGAGCACCCGTTGAAATCGCGGTATGCCGTGGCAGTATATCCTCGTCCGGATATAGGTCTGATGCGGGAGGGAGCGCGCCTCTTTTGCGGCGTTCACGACTTCAAAGCATACTGCGCCAGCGGCTCCTCGGCAAAGACGACCGTGCGCGAGGTCTTTTCGGTCGGGGTCAGGGCTGCCTTTTCCCGCGGGTGCGATGATATTGAAATAGAGGTATGCGGAGGCGGCTTTCTGTATAATATGGTGCGTACCATGGCGGGAACTCTTCTCTTTTTAGGTCAGGGCAGGCTCACTTTGAGCGATATAAAAAATTCGCTTGAACTGGGCGAACGTGCGCTCGTCGGTAAAACTATGCCCGCAAAGGGGCTGACCTTGGAGATTGTCGACTATGGCTTCGACCTGTTCGGCTCTGAATGACATTAAGTTGAGCTGTTAATTTTACTTCGTTTTCACAATTCTTTTTTACTAAATACATTATATTTGAATATAATAATTTGTGCAAAAATACCAAAGTCCGCTTTAGTCCGACAAATTTGTCTGCGGACTGCGGAATTTTTGAAATGCCTTTTAAGGTGATTTTATGGATTTCTTTCAGTTTGCAAGTTATGCAGAAATTTTTGTAAATCTGAGCATTGACGAGAACAATCAGGTTGAGAACAGATTGTGGATATGCCTGCTTGTGGGCGGCCTGTGCTTTTTGATAGTCTATATCTTTCAGGTGTTCGGTCTGCTTACTATCGCCAAGCGCGAAGGTTTTAAAAATAAATGGATGGCGTTCGTGCCCTTTCTCAATGTCTACTATATAGGCGTATGTTCGCAGAAGAACAAAGTGTACGGCATGAATCCCAAGTATTTTGCAATCGTGACCGCCGCGATTGAAGCCATTCTCGTTGCAGGGTATATCATCTACTATGTGTCGGCGTTTGCCGTGTGGAACAAAATCACATGGGCACCCTATACCGACAGAAACGGCAATACGCTCTATTGGTACGTTGACGACGTGGTCGGCCTGCCTGCGGGTATGGAATGGATGCGCTGGTCATTCCTGAATCTCGGCAACATACTTTCATGGGTGGAGCTGGTGTTTATCATTTTAAAACTGCTCCTTCTCACAGCCTTTTTCCGCACTTATTCTGCAAGGCAGTATGTGTGGTTTTCTATCGCGGGCGCGCTCCTGCCCCTCACGGGAATACTCATATACGTTGTGCGCAACAACAAGGGCATGAACTATATGGATTATATAAGGAAGGTGCGCGAACGCAACTACCGTATGTATCAGCAGCAGTACGGCAACCCCTATAACCAGAATCCTTACAGCGGCGGTTACAACAACGGTTACGGCGGACAGGGCGGTTCGGGCAACCGCTCCGAAGGTTCGTCCTCCGCGCCCGACCCCTTTGACGGCGAGTACGGCAGTTCTTCGGGTTCAGGAAATTCAAACGGACGGGGCGGCAGTTCGGGCGGTGACGGCGGTTCGCCTTTTGACGAATTCAACTGATTCTGACAATATTTTTCATACTTGTTTCAGAGGCTTACAAAA
Organism: uncultured Clostridia bacterium; assembly: GCA_944368155.1. Classification (GTDB taxonomy): domain Bacteria; phylum Bacillota; class Clostridia; order Christensenellales; family Borkfalkiaceae; genus Coproplasma. Next base: position 44,171 of record CALVWW010000002.1, on the reverse strand, counting down.
TGCATAAAAGCATTTTGTAAGCCTCAATTTATTTGCACAGATTATATCAGTGTGCTATAATATCGCAGAACTATAACGCACGTTTATATGTATAATCGCCGGTTATGGCATTTTAAAAAATATAATCAGCAGAAAAAGGGACTGCGAATGAAGGGTGACTGCATTGCCGCGATTTCCACGGCGCCCGCCGCAGGCGGGGTTGCAATAATCAGAATAAGCGGAAAAGAGGCGCTTGCCGTAGCGGGAAAGGTCTTCTCACCGTCGGGCAAGAAATCTGTAAGCGATTTTGCTCCGCGCTACATGTATTCGGGAAACATAAATGCCGCTGGCGGCATAACCGATTTCGGCCTGTGCGTATATTTCAGGGCGCCGCATTCTTTTACGGGCGAGGATGTTGTCGAACTTCACTGCCACGGCGGCGTTGAACTTTCGCGTGCGGTGTTAAAGGCGGTTATTGCCGCGGGTGCCCGCCCCGCAAAGGCAGGCGAGTTTACCATGCGCGCATTTTTGAACGGTAAAATTTCGCTCTCCGCGGCAGAGGGCCTCGCGGATATGATAAACGGAAAAAGCGCCGCCGAAGTGCGCGCGGGCAGTCTGCTTTATTCGGGCAGGCTGACCGACGAGGCAAAGCTCATTCAGGGCGCTCTTACGGATATACTTGCTAAAATCGGCGCCGATGTCGACTATCCCGAAGAGGATATAGAGCGCACCGAACTTTCTGATATAAAGGACGCCCTTCTCGCGCTGAAAGCGCGCACGGAAAGGCTTGCCGCCACGTACGACGGGGGCAAAAAGATAAAAAACGGCGTATCCGTCGCCATATGCGGCAGACCGAACGCAGGCAAAAGCTCGCTTCTGAATGCCCTTTTGGGTTACGACAGGGCGATAGTTTCCGCCTCGGCGGGTACCACGCGCGACGTGGTGGAGGGGTGCCTCGAGCTTGACGGAATAAGATATAATTTTTACGACACTGCCGGCATACGCGAGCAGGCGGGAGAAATTGAACAGCTCGGCATAGAGCGCGCAAAACTTGCGCTTAAGTCTGCCGACGTCGCGCTCATCGTCTACGAGGGCGAGTACGGCGAAGAGGAGCGCGGGCTCGAGCGCTGTTGCCTCTGTCCCGTCATAAAAGTTCGGAACAAGCGCGATTTATCCGATAAGGCGGGCGGAGAGGAGGATATATTTATCTCTGCTCTCACGGGCGAAGGTGTTGAGCAACTGAAAAGAATGCTTTCCGCCGTCGCCATGCCGCACGGCTCTGCCGACGAAGCTTTTATCATTGAAGAGCGGCATTATGAGGCGCTCGGCCGCGCGTCGCTTGCGCTCGGCTCCGCCGCCGCGGCTACTTGCGACTTTCCCGCCGATATAATCTCCGTAGATTTGAAGGAAGCATGGGACGCTCTCGGCGAGATAACGGGCGAAACGGCCACTGAAGAGATTATCGATACTATATTTTCCAAATTCTGCGTAGGGAAGTGAGTTATACTATTTTCTCCGCCAAACCTCGTATATACTTCGCATTACGTTGTCGCCGTTACGGGTTCGCTCAGTCACTTACCTCTAAGTAAGCTCCTTCGCGGCGTTCCGCCGGCTCCGCGTACTGCTCGCATCTCCGAGGTTACTATATGCGGAGAAAGTCTTGCTCGCATATGCGCCGCGTTCTTGCTGCAGTGGAAGACTTGCGCTCATATTTATTCTATAATTGTCATTTCGACCAAGCGAAGCGCGCGGAGAAATATAATCTGTTCAAAAAATTATAAAATTGCGGCAGTACCGCTTTGTATATCTATATTATATCTATGAGGAACAACAAATGGTAAATCTGGAGTTATACAGGGTATTTCACACCGTTGCAAAGTGCGGCAGTCTTACAAAGGCGGCCGAAGAGCTGTACATATCCCAGCCCGCCGTGTCGCAGGCCATAAAACAGCTCGAAAGCCAGCTCGGCACGACGCTCTTCAACCGCACTCACAGGGGCATGGAGCTGTCTGTGCAGGGCGGAAAGATAATCTTTCCCAAGGTGGAGGAAGCGCTCTCTCTTTTAGACAGTGCCGAAAATACCCTCATTGAGCTCAAAACGACGGCCACCGGTACGATACGCGTAGGCGCCACCGACTCGATTTTTTCCAACATTCTGGCAGATAAGATTGCCGAATATCACGACAAATATCCTGCGGTGAAATTTGACCTCATCACAGGCACGACGCTCGACACGATAGCCCAGCTCAAAGACAATAAGTGCGACATTGTGTTCCTCAATCTGCCTATAGACGACAAGGGCATAATGCTCTCGGGCAGCGTAAGCCTGCTTTCAGATATATTTGTTGCCAACGAACGCTTCTCAGAGCTTAAGGACAGGGCGGTTTCAATAAAAACTCTGCAACAATATCCCCTTCTCATGATGGAGGGCAACACCGTCGCCCGCCGTGCGGTTGACGGTTATCTTGCAACTCTCGGCCTTACGCTCACCCCCGATATCGAGGTTGCAAACTGGGACCTCATGTTAAAGCTCGCGGTAAAGGGCATGGGCGTAGGCTGTGTGCCGCGCGAATACTGCAGAAAGGAGCTTGAGAGCGGCGACCTTTTCGAAGTGAACGTAACGCCGTCGCTTCCCGTCCGCGGCGTCGGGCTGGCGCTGCCGCAGAATGTGCCGGTGCCGTTCGCTCTTCGCGAATTTATAGCGCTCTTTCAGAAATAAAAAATCAAAATTTAATTCTTGAAGTTAAATGCGGCAGGCGGTGCAAAAAAATGCACCGCCTGCCGCATTTTTATAAAAAGTTTTAAGTTTACATTACGTTTACAAATAATTTATAAATAATTAATGTTGCCGCACTATAAATAATAGTGTAAAAGACAAAAGAGGGATATATGAAGGCAACTTATTATTACAGCAATGAACTGGGCGACGACTTTGCGGGAACAAAGATAGAGGCAAAGCGGCTGCCGGACGATTACAGATATGTGCGCACAGACAGGGCGTGGAAAATCGCCCGCTTTCTGGTATACAAAATTTTTGCTACGCCCATAATTATTTTGGCAAGTTTTCTGCTCTCCCGCGTAAAGAACAAGCGCGTCCTCAGGGGTTATAAAAGGGGCGGCGCTTTCATCTACGGCAATCATACCGCCTATCTAACAGACGCGGCGACGCCTACGCGCCTTGCATTCCCCAATACCGCCGATATAGTCGTGAATCCGGACGCAGTTTCAATAAAGGGGATAGGAGGACTTGTACGCCTTCTCGGAGGCGTGCCCGTGCCCGACAGCATACGCGGGCTCAAAAATTTTTCCTCGGATATCGAGCGTGCCGCCGCAGACGGCCATTGGGTTGCCGTCTATCCCGAGGCGCATATCTGGCCGTATTATACCGGCATACGCCCCTTCGGCGCGGCGTCGTTCAAATATCCCGCCAAGTGCAATGTCCCCGTATTTGCATATACCACCACATATAAAAAGCGCAGACTTTTCAAAAGACCCAAAAAAGTCATCTATATAGACGGGCCGTTTTTTGCGGAGGGGGAAAGTTTAAAGGAGAGGGCCGAGAGTCTGCGGTCGCAGGTATATGCCGCCATGTGCGGGCGTGCAAAGCTTAGCAACTGCGAATTTTGCACCTATCAGAAGGTTGAGGACGCCCGCCTTGCCGCCGCGCTCAACAACCTGCAGTCGGCAAAAAAAGTAAGGGGCAGGCGCAGGCGCGCCGCCTCGGTCTGTGCGGCTGAAAACGAGCTCACTGCCGTCCGCGAGGAGCTGGCTGTTGCCGCGACAAACGACCTGTGAAGTCTGCATCACATTCTTTATACACAGATGTGTTTTAATGAAAATAGTCTTTATGTAGTTGCCGCGGCGCTTTTTATAGGCGCCGCGGCTGTCTTATTTTCCTGTAAATGCCTGCACTTCATATTCCCACTTCAAAATTCCCGTAATTGCCACAACGCTCACAATAAATTCAGTTTTTGCGTCCGTCCGTTCTTCGGCAAGTGCGGCAAGTTCCCTTTCCGTATCGGCCCGGTCTTTATCCGTACACCGTCTGCACAGATATTGCCCCGCCGGCAGCATTACAAGTCCCGGCGCATCGGTATATGTCTTGCAAACGGCAAACATTCGTGGGAAGTTTCCAACGGTGTAGATTCCTGCAGCGTCCTCAAATGAAAATGCGCTTTCAAGCTCTTTGCCGAGCTGAGCAAAGAAGTGGCGGTGATAACCTGTAAGATTTTCCACCGTCGGCGTGCTTAAGTTTGCCGATAACAGAATTGTCCTCTGCGGCAGGACCCGCTCATATATGCCGCCGTGCGGCTGCAATTTCTCACGTTTTCCTGCATATTGGCTTCTTGCGCGGAGAATCTTTTGCTTCGCCTCCTGCAATTCCGCAATTTTTCGGTCGGCCCTTTCAAGTGCGCTGTCGAGCATTCCGACCACTTTCCCGAAGTCCTCGACCTGTAAAATATCTCTTATTTCCCCGAGAGAAAAATCCATGCTCTGCAACGCGCGTATAGTGCTTATCTTTACTATGTCGCTCGGCGAATAATATCTGTAACCCGTCCATTTATCTGTGCTGCACGGGCTTACCAGCCCTATCCTGTCGTAGTGGCGCAGCGTTTCTGCCGTAGTTCCGGCAAGTTTTGCCGCTTTTTTTATCGTGTATAAATTTTCCATAAAAAACCCTTGACTTTTGTGTTACACAAAAGTTTATAATTATGGTAGCAAAAAACAGAGGTTCAGTCAACAGTTAAAAAGGAGGTTTTTTTATGGTAAAAAAATTGTTGTGCGCAGCGGCGGCAATATTTGCCGTGTGTGCGGCTGCAACACTCGGCGGCTGCTACGACGCGGGCACGTTTGTATCGGAGAGTAAAAATTATTCGGGAGCGGATGTCAGCTCGCTCAGCGTAGACGTCACCGACAGGGAGGTGGAGGTAGTCCCCTCAACAGACGGAGATATTCAGGTCGAATATTTCAGCAGCGAAAAGGAGTATTACGACATTTCGCTTTCGTCTGACGGCGAGCTTAAAATTGCGCTCGCGCTCGATAAAGAGTGGTCGGACTTCATCGGCTCCCAGCCGGATATGGAGTACCGCAAAATCACGGTGAGCGTTCCTCAGACGCTTAAGAGCATTGCAATTTCCACCACTAACGAGGATATAATCTTCAATTCGGTAAAAGCTGCAGAGTCGGTAAGTTTGAACTCTAACGGCGGCAATGTACTTGTGGAGGGCGTGGCCGCGGACAAAATATCGTTGACGTCAAAAAACGGCAATATCAGCGGCAGTGTGTGCGGCGCTTACGGCGACTACACCATAGACTGCACCATAAAGAAGGGCGAAAGCAACCTCGCCTCCAACGCGGGGGGGAACAAGCAGTTGAACTTAAACTGCAACAACGGCGATATAGATATAAAATTTACCGCATAATTAAAATTCACGGTGTAAAAAATCAGGGCCGCGGCGTTTGTAAACGCCGCGGCCCATTTTAAAATTAAATATATTTTAAAATTAATTTTTAATTATTTTTTATAAATTTTTGAGTACATCTTTCATGTCGTACATACCGGCGGGCTTTCCTGTTATCCATTTTGCCGCGCGTATTGCCCCGGCCGCAAATACTTTTTTGGAACGGGCGGAATGCGCAAGCGTTATAATTTCGTCTTCGCCGCAGAACATAACCTCATGTTCGCCGACTATAGTGCCGCCGCGCACCGCATGCATGCCTATCTCTCTGCCGCGCGCGCCTACATTTCCCTCTCTGCCGCATACATATGGCTTTTTCTCGTCAAAAGCAGAATTCGCGCTCTCGGCGAGCATTAACGCTGTGCCGCTGGGTGCGTCTTTTTTCAGGTTGTGGTGTTTTTCCACTATCTCTATATCGAAGTTTTCTCCGAGGAACTCAGCCGCCTCCTTTACCAGCTTAACCAAAAGATTTACGCCTACAGAGAAGTTTGCAGTGCGGAAAACAGCAATCTTTTTCGCGCATTCGCCTATGTAGGCAAGCTGCTCTTTCGTGTATCCCGTTGCCGCTATCACCGCGGGTATGTTGTTCTTAAGGCAGTACTCCATCTCGTCATTCAGGCAGGCGGGGGAGGAGAAGTCGATTACGGCGTCTACTTTTTCGCTAACTTCTGAAAAATTTTTATATACATTGCCGCTGAAATTTTCAGGCGTATGCAAGTCGACTCCGCAAACTGCCTCGGCCCCTGCATCGTTTTTTAAAAGTTCGCATATATTTTTGCCCATGTGGCCGGCAACGCCGCATACGAGAATTTTAATCATACCTTTTTAAGCCCCAGCTTTTCAATGCATTCATCCATTATCTTTTTGTGCGCGTCCTCAAGTTCGGTGAGCGGAGGACGGGGGAGGCCGGCCTCCAGCCCTATGACTTCGCAACCGTACTTCACGGGTATGGGATTGACTTCCGTAAAGCATGCGTCAATCAGCGGAAGAAGCCTGTCTTCAAGTTCGTTTGCGCGCGCAAGGTCGCCCGCCGCCATATACTCGTACACCTGCTTGCATTCCTTCGGCGCTATGTTCGATACTACGGAAATGAGTCCGGCTCCGCCTATTGCTAAAATGGGAACGTTCAGGTTGTCGTCGCCCGAATATACGTCCATCTTGCCGCGCACCCTTCTCATTGTCTCGCAAATCTGCTCCATATTGCCGCACGCCTCTTTTATTCCCGCCATATTTGGTATATCGGCGAGCGCTTCGGCCGTTGCGGGCAGAATGTTTACGCCCGTGCGGGGCGGTACGTTATAGGCGATTACGGGCAGCGACACCGCCCCGCATATAGCGCGGTAATATTCGACTATGCCCTTCTGCGTGCACTTATTATAATACGGGGTCACGGCAAGCAGGCCGTCGGCGCCCAACTCTTCAGCCTTCTTTGCCGCCTCAACGGCGTGGGCAGTGCTGTTCGACCCGCAGCCGAATAATATTTTTACGCGGCCTGCGACCTTCTCCACGGTGAAGCGCATAAGCGCCTCTTTTTCCTCCTCGGTCATCGTGGGGGGTTCGCCCGTAGTGCCGAGCACGAGCAGCATGTCGGTGCCGTTTTCAATCTGATATTCAATCATCTTTGCAAAAGCGTCAAAGTTTATGCTTCCGTCGGCGGCAAAAGGCGTAATCATCGCCGTCGCCGTGCCATTAAAAAACCCGACCATAATAATAAACTCCTCAAAAATTTCTTACTACAGTATATTTTTTGTGTATTTTAAAATTTACTTTAAACCGCGGTAAGTTTAATAATAATGCAGTCCGGAAAAAGAGCAGGCGAATTCAGTTCGCCGATACCTCTTTTTCGCGACTTACCGCATCTCACGGAAAAGATTTTGCCGCAGGCAAAAGATTTTTCGTGAACAAGATTAATTTATGTTTGCAAGCAAGGTTTCCTTGCGCAGCAAAGTCGCCTCGTGCCTCGTTGGTCGGCTCCGCAACGCCTCACGCTAACGCTCGGCATGTTGCGGTCTCTCCGAGGCACACGAACAGCGGGTATCCGCTGTTCTATGAAGAGTGCCGCTCGTCCCAATTTGTTGCGGCAGCAGGTTTTGCCGTTTCCCGCACGCGGGAGTCCCTCGGCAAAGCAGCGCTTCGCTCGCGCACCAAAAGGGGAATTGCCCTGACTATACAATACGAGAGCTTTTTAAGGTCAGGGCAAGGGGGAGCTGGCTCCCCAATATCACGAAGATTTTACGGCGTCACCAGCCGCAAATTCTGTGAGCTTAATCAAAATATCCCTTTGCCGCAAGCAGTTCCGCCAGAAGCACCGCTCCGCCGGCCGCGCCGCGGAGAGTGTTGTGCGAAAGACCTATAAATTTATAGTCGAACACATTGTCCTCTCTCAGTCTGCCCGCGCACACGGCCATGCCGTTTTCGACCATTCTGTCGAGCTTTGCCTGGGGGCGGTTATCCTCTTCGAAATAGTGTATGAAATGTTCGGGGGCAGAGGGGAGGTTGAGCTTCTGCGGTTCGCCTGCAAAATCAGCCCACGCTTCAAGAATCTGCTCCTTAGAAGGCTTGTTTTCAAAGTTAACGAATACAGCGGCGGTATGTCCGTCTGAAACGGGCACGCGAAGGCACTGCGCGGTTATGGCAGGGCCGCTTGCCGGCACAATTTCGCCGCCTTCAACTTTGCCCCATATCTTCAAGGGCTCTCTTTCGCTCTTTTCTTCTTCGCCGCCGATATAGGGAATTATATTGTCGATAATCTCGGGCATGGTTTCAAAAGTCTTGCCGGCGCCGGAAATTGCCTGGTACGTGGTGACAGCAGCACTCTTTATGCCGAATTTTTTGAGCGGATGTAAAAGGGGTACATACGACTGAAGGGAGCAGTTGCTCTTTACGGCAATAAAGCCGCGCTTTGTGCCCAGCCTTTTGCGCTGAGCGCCGATTACTTCGATATGCCCGGCATTTATTTCGGGTATTACCATGGGAACGTCGGGCGTAAAGCGGTGAGCGCTGTTGTTTGAAACTATCGGGCACTCAAGCTTAGCATAGGCATACTCAAGCTCCTTAATCTCGTCTTTTTTCATGTTTACGGCACAGAAACAGAAGTCTGCGGAGGAAGCAATCTTTTCCTTGTCTGCCGCCGCGTCGTAAACTGTCATGTCTGCATATTTTTCGGGCATCGGCGCGCTCATGTGCCAGCGGCGGAGCGCGTCTTTATATTTCTTCCCCGCAGAGTAGGAGGAAGCCGCAAGCACGGTTACATTGAACCAGGGATGATTTTCGAGCAACAGCAGGAACCTCTGGCCCACCATGCCCGTGGCGCCTATAACGCCCACGTTGAATTTTTTCATAAAATATTCTCCTTCTCGAAATTTTAGTGCCGGTGCGTGCCGCCTGATGTTCATAAAAAATCCGCAGGTTGCGTTTGTGGCAACTGCGGAAATAAAGAAAGCGATATTCTTTACCAAAGTAGCGCAACGCATAAAGCGACAGTTGCAAGGGTATTGACCTTTGCACCCAGCGCAAGGTTAAGGCGGCCTGCGCTTCGGCGGGGATGCCCTTTTCCCGTGCAGAATAAAAGTTCCCTTAAAACCTAACTGCGCGGATACTCATGCTCGCCCGCTCCTCTATTCAGTGAAAAAATTTATTACAAGCATGATAAATATACCACAGCGGCGAACAAATGTAAAGAATTTTGATAAACCTCAATTAAAATAATTGAAAAATTCCTCGTGTTGCTGTATAATGCTGTAAATACGGCAAATTGCCGCGGCGTGATTTTTGCGCTTTGCACAAATTAAGTTCAGGAATAAACAAATGGCAGAATCCAGAGTAAAGGCCTTAGAAGGCAACGAAATAGGCGATTACGCCCGTACAGTGCTCCCCAAGGGCAGGTGGGGCGACACATGGACCGTGTTCAAGTCCAACTTCAGTAAAATAATAATCAACAACCTGTTCACGCTCCTCTTTTTTGTACCGTTGGCGGTAATAGTTTACCTGCGCGAACTGTATGTAAGCTCAATCTCCAACACATACCCCTTCAGCTCGAATATAGGACCGGTAGGCCTTCCTGCAACGCCCAATGTTTCCGGCCTTGCAGAGAGCCTGCACATGTCGGCCGACATGATGTTCTATTCTCTTGCAATCGCCGCCTCGCTGATTGCGGCGATAGGCGTTGCCGGCGCGTGCTATTCCATGAAAAAGCTGATGAATACGCACGGCGAATTTACGATAAAGGGGTATTTCCAGGGCGTTAAAAAGTGCTATCTCAACGTGGTTTTTCCCGTAGCCCTTTTCATGATAGTGTTCTTCGCAACCGTCATGGTGAGCGACTGGAAGGACCTCACAATTGCGACGGGCGGCTCTTCGGCATGGCCGATTGCCGCGACTGTGCTCATGATTATCTTCTGCGTGCTCATAGGCATACTCTGCATGTGGTTTATCGCGGTCGGTGTGAGCTACAAAGTCGGCCCCTGGCAGACGGTGAAGAACAGCTGCATACTCCTCATCGGTTCAGTTATCCAGACTATATTCATTCTCGGCCTTGCATTCATACCCGTGTGGTTGTTGCTCCTCGGCGGATTATGGCAGGTCATTGCGCTCCTGCTTTTGGTCGTGTTCGGCTTCTCGTATGTCTTCCTTGTGTGGATGAGCTTTACACAGTGGGTTTTCGATATGTATATCACGCCCAACTTAGAGGCGCAGAAAGAGCGTGAACGCGCCAAGAAAACTGAAAAGGAGCTTGCCCAGGAGAAGGAGGAAGAGGAGAAAGCAATTGCCCGCGAGATACTTGCCGCCGGCAAGAGCGAACTTGTCGGCCGCCCCATACTGCCCATAGAGGACGAAAACGTTCCCGCGCTCAGAAAGAGTTTCTCACGCTCCGATATTGCGGGCGTCGCCGAAGGCAGGGAGGCGCTTGAAGGGCGCATAACCGCTTATGAGGACGCTCATAAGAACGACCAGAGGTACGTGGAGTACAACAAGATGTTCGCCGACAGGGAGAAGGCCCTTCAGGACGACGGCAAAAAGAAAAAGAAAAAGAAGATAAGCGCCGATAATCTTTTAGGTTGAGGCGGACGGCGGATATATGAACGACAGCTATGCCGCCCTCGGCGGTAAATTCGAATATCTGAACTCAGACTGCGGCTATGAACAATGGTCGCAGTATTTAATTAAAACGCTTAACGGGCTGGGAGCAGGCGTAAGCGGAGTCGACATCGGGTGCGGCAACGGTTATTTTACCCGCGCCCTCACAAAAGCGGGCAAAGAGATTTGCGGCGTGGACATATCCGTGCAGATGCTTACGCGCGCAAGACAACTTGCCTCAGACGAGGGCGTGCGCGCCGAATTTTTACTGGGCGATATAACCAAACTAAAACTGATAAAAAAAGTTGATTTTGCCATTGCCATAAACGACTGCCTCAATTACGTCTCCCCGCAAAAACTCGGCGCCGCCCTTTCGCATGTGCGCGGCTGTTTAAAAAAAGGCGGCGCGTTTATATTTGATATAAGCAGTGAATACAAACTTAAAAACGTGCTTGGCGATAACCTCTTTGCCGAGGACCTTGACGATATAACCTATCTGTGGTTCAACTCTTTCAAGGGTGACAGGGTGGAAATGGATATTACCGTGTTTACACCTGTTGAAAGGGGGCTTTTCAGGCGCGATGACGAGAGGCACGTTCAGTACGTGCACACGCGGGATAATATTGCCGCGGAACTTGCAAAGTGCGGCTTTGAACTTGTGCGCACAGAGGGGCATCTCGGCGAAGAGCTTAAAGGGAACAGCCTGCGCATAAATTTTATCTGCCGTGCGGTATGATTGCCCGCGCGCCGCGCGGGGCTTGGTTTAAAGAACTCACATAAAATTCAGCGCGGTACATTCTGAATTTTTGTGAACAAGGTATCTTTTATGAACAGATTATATAAAACTTTGATTTACAACAAGCAGGTTTCCCTTACCGTGGCCGAAACTACCGGCCTTGTGCAGCATGCGCGGGATATTCACAATCTGAACCCGGCGGCTGCAAAGACGCTCGGTGAGCTTTTAACGTGCGGCGTATACATGGCGGGCTGCTTAAAGAGCGAAAAGTGCGCAATATCCATAACCGTAAAGGGAGCGGAAGGTTCCGGTTCGGTGAGCGTTTCGGGAGATATCGCTCTGCATATGCGCGGCTATATCGACAGTCTTTCCGACGGAAAACTTGCCGGCGGTTTTATGACCGTAATAAAGGACGACGGCTTTTTCCGTCCCTTCACGGGCGCGTGCGAGCTTGTCTCCGACGACGTTTCCGAAAATATGGAGCACTATTTCGACCTTTCGGAACAGATTCCCACCAAAGTGCGCGTGGAGGCTGAATTCGACGGGACACAATGTCTTGCGGCGGGCGGCGTGGTCATGCAGCTGCTGCCCGGCCACAGCAGAGAGGCATTCGATTTCGTATGCGAAAAGGCTGCCGAAATGGCGGACATTGCCGAAGATATCAGAAAACTTGGTGCAGATGGCGTGATGAATAAATACTTTTCAAATGAAGTGAGCCTTGCGCACGTGTACATAACTCAACCGGAGTACAGGTGCAACTGTTCGCGCGCAAAGATTGCCTCCATACTTCTCACCATGGGCAGAGGCGAGCTTGAAAGCATAATTGAGGAGCAGGGCGAGGTCTCCGTTCACTGCCATTACTGCAACACCGACTACAAGTTCAACAGGGACGATATACAAAAATTATTCGAAAACAAAATTCAATGAGTAAGACCGAAGCTATCGATTTCAGCGACGACAGGCTGCTTGCGCTTGCCTCGAATATGCTGGATGAACACAACTTAATAGGCGCACTCAGAATGCTCAACAAGAACGGCGAACTTAACTACGATGACGAGCGTTCGTTTATGCTGTATGCCGAAGCCTTTGACGATATGGAGCTTTATGAACGCTCTATAAATTATTGGTTCCGTTATATCGACGAAGCTCAGGGCGGCGAACTCGTCGACGCCTACGAGGGGCTGGCTGTCGACTTTATGAATCTCGACAACGAGCATTTCGCCGCATACTACTACAACAAACTGCTCATAGAAACTGACGACCTCCCCGCCGAGACGAGGAGGGAGATAATCGATAACTTTCTGCGCAGGGAGGAAAATCCGCTTAAAGTAGCATATCCTCCTGAAATTGCCGATTATTCGGCTGAAATTTCGCGCGGGGTGGATATGATGCGCGCCCAGCAGTACGAGCAGGCCATAGCCGAGTTCGACAAGGTTGCCGAGGGCAACCCCAGGTATCTTTCGGCGCGCAACTATATCGCCATGTGCAACATAATATGCGATAAGGCCGGGGAGGCGGAGAAAGAATGCCTTTCCATCCTTCAGAAAAAACCCGACGACGTTCAGGCGCTGACTACGCTCGCCGCGGTAAAGACAGAGCAGAAGAAGGCCGACGAGGGCAGGGAGCTTGCCCTGAGGTTATACGCACTCAACGCGACCAATCCCGACGATATATATAAAATAGCCACCGTCTGTTGCGAAAATAGGCTTCACGCAGAGGCGTTCACGCTGTTTTGCAAGCTCGAGGGCGACTTTTCTTACGACACTACAGTGCTCTATTTCAAGGCTGTAGCCGCCTATAACAGCGGTAACTACAGCGATTGCTTTTCCGCCTTCGACAAACTTCTTACAATCGACCCCGACGCCGTCGTGGCGCGCTATTACTACGCCCGCGCGAGGGAGAATGCGGAAAAGGGAACGGCCGAGGAGTTCAGCTATTTCTATCGTCTGCCGCAAAACCTGCGCGAAAGTTCGCTCGAGTTCCTCTCTTCGTATTACCGCCTGTCAAACCGCGCGGCGGAGCGGCTTGCAAAGGACGTCAATGTGCTGGAGTGCATCAAGTGGAGCTTTGACGAAACGGAGAGCTCCGACGACAACCAGCTGCACTATGTAGCTGCGCTGTGTGCCGTAAAGGGCGGCTACGACGACTATGTGCGCGGTCTCCTGCTGAACGCATTTCTGTCCGATTCGCTCAAAATTGCCGTACTGCATGATTTGTGCGCCCGCAACGAGGACAACCAGTTCGGCGTAGTTATATGCAATATTTATAAATGCGTGGATATATATGCTCTCAGCATAGGGCGCACCAAGCGGAAATATTTTGTATCGGCGTACTCTATGCTCGTCTCAAGGTTCGGCATACTCGATTCCGATTATTCCGGCAGGTTCTGCGGCGCGGCCGAGCGGCTGTACCGCAGTATGGCAAAGGCGGGCATACTTGCAAAGAGCGTCAACCTGCACGCGCTTGCCGCGGCAATGTTCACTCTGTCGGGCGTGCGCGAATCAGAGGTTCCCGCGGGCGACGTGTGCGGCTTTTTCGACGCCGACAAGGCGGCATATGAAGAAATAATGGAGGCGGTAAAATGAAACTCTACGACTTCGACGGAATGTTCGACAAAAAACTTTCGGAATACATCTCCAAAAATGCAGGAAAATATAAAGAAGAGGAGTGGGAGGACATCATCCCGGAAATGTACGCAAAGTTCGGCAATACGGTGCTGAAGTCTTTGGGCACCAGCCCTAACGGCTACTATGCCGCAATGGGTGAGGACGAGCTGGTCAGATGTCTGCGCGCGCACGTTAAAAACGGCGTACCCGTTTCGGAATTTTTATGCAAGGCAATCGAAGCCCGCCCCCGCTGCAAAGACCTGCTTCTTCCCCTTCTCGAGAGCGGAGAGGAGGGTCTGAAACAGTATGTCGTCAACATTCTCGGAGCGGCGCCCGAGGCGATTCCCGTGTATATGCGACTGATTCTCTCCGGGGACGACGAAGATTTCAAAAACCAGTGTGCCGATTTCATTAAGGAAGACGCGGATATCGTAAAAGAACAGGCTCTTGATAATTATAAAAACGGAGTGGAAAAGCCGCTCATGCTTGAGATTCTGTCGAAAGTAAAGGAGCGCGACGAGCGGATATTCGCCATACTTTTAAACGAGTTTTTAGGCGGCGAAGACGTCCCTATGCACGCCGGATATCTCGCCTCTTACGGAGACGAAAGGGCTCTTCCTTATCTCATGGAAAAAATAGACGAGGACGGCATAAGTTATGTCGAGTATCAGGAGCTCAAATATGCCATAGAGGCGCTGGGCGGCGAATATACAAAACAGCGCGACTTTTCGGGCGATGAATATTACGAACTCATTCATTCGCACAGCGTATCTTCCGCCGATATCTTTTCCGCTTTCCAGGATGGAGCCGAGGGTTCTGGCGGACTGAAAAACTGATTTTGCCGTGTAACGTATCTGACGGGTGAAAATGAAGAGAAAAATTTTGATTTTATGCATATCTCTCGCAATTGCGGGTGCGTGTCTCGCACTGTGTTTTATCGATAAGGAGCCCTTCTATCCCGCAAAAATTGCGGGCACGGTTATCATTACCATATGGGGTTTTTCGGCAGTTCCCGCATATGCGGCGGCTATTTCGTGGATGCGCGCCTGTACGGAAAAATTTATATCAAACTATGTTTTTCTCATAGGCACATGGGTGCTGCTCCTCATTTTGCCGTTGCTTTTGGCTCCGTTTTTTATGGTCTATTATTACATACCTAAAAATTTATAAATAAAATTAAGCTTTAAACGGCGCGGGCGAAAATTTTCGCCCGCGCCGTGCTTTTGTTTAACGGTTAATGCCGCCGCGCGGAAAACTTTTTCCGCGCGGCAGCATTATTGCTTTACCGGAATTTAATTATATTTGCAGAATAATCTGCTTTCTCGGTTTACTTCTGCCCGCCGGAAGATTTCAATTCCTTCTGCTCCTTTTTGAACATATCGGCGGCATTGTCTATCATGTCCTTTTTTGCGGGCGGCGCTTCGTAATATCCGCGCGCGCTCATCTGCTGAAAGAGCGTGTACTGGCTGTTTGCAACTTCCATAAGATTATCCGAAAAGTTTTTGCGTATATTTTTGCCGCTGCCTTCGTAAAGGGCGGTAGTGTAAAGGCTCATCAGGGTCTTTTCACTGTCAAGCATGTCCTGAAGGGCGTCTTTTTCGCACAGAGTTGTATCCTGTTTGGTCAGCTTCATAGTTTCCTCCTTTAATTCAGCCCAGCTGTTTAAGCAGCGCATTGTAGCGCTTTTCGTGTTCGTCCGCGATGCATGCCATACAGTCGGCAAGCGCGGGGTCGCTCAAAGTGTTGGAATACATTCTCGCTTTCTTGCATATAAGGCCTTCTGTCGTCAGTGCCTGCGAAAGCATGGAAAGTTCTTTTGCTGTAAGAGTATCTGCCATAATAATTACCTCCGCATAAGGTTTTACCAATATGCGGTCTTTTTATTCGGCAAACGACATAATATTTTTGATTGACAAGCCTTTCTTAATTTGCTAAAATAATAAAGCTTTTGGCGATGTCAAAAGTTTTTTTGTGAATTCTTTCGGAGAGATGGCAGAGCGGTCGAATGCGGCGGTCTTGAAAACCGTTGAAGTGAAAGCTTCCGGGGGTTCGAATCCCTCTCTCTCCGCCATACAAAAGGAGCCCCTGCTGGGGCTCCTTTTGTATGGCGAATATGTTGCAGATTGAGAGGGATTCGAGGGCGGAGGCGCGAGCGGGAGCGAGCGGTTTGCGTGTGGATATATACATAACGGAGCCGATTACGCAAACTAAACAGCGGACATCCGCTGTTTACCGGGGCGCGTCCGCTAAAGGCGCGAATCCCTCTCTCTCCGCCACGCAAGGGAGACATTTGGTCTCCCTTGCGTGGCGGAGAGAGAGGGTGCGAAGGGACGCCGAGGCTCGTGCGAGGCGTAGCCGCTGCTCTGCCGAGGGTTCCCTCAGGGAAACGGCAGAATGCCTCTCGGTGAAAAGGTTTAAATTGGAGGGCAAGGGAGACATTTGGTCTCTCTTTTTGCATGCAGAATATGCCTGCGACAGAAAAATTTTTCTGTCGCAGGCATTTAGTTAAAAATGTTTTATGTTATAAGTCTCCTACACGCCGTCAATAATTTTTTGGGCGGCGGCAATCACTCTTTCACGCAGGGCGGCGGGGGATACTATTTTAACTCCTCCGCCGAAACTGAGTATTTTGCTCACAAGCCCGTCGTCGTCCGGAACAGAGACTTCGGCGATGAACTTGTTGCCGCGCGGCTCAATATTGTCAATTCCTATCCATTCTTCAACGTCGGGCAGTCTGTCCTTTTCAATTTCAAGCACGAGCTCGGTAAGCTCATCCGAGCGGTATCCGAAATTTAAAGGTATCTCATCGCGACTGATTTGTTTTTTTATAAATGTTTTCCCCGTGATGCGCGCATTTTTGATTCGCCCTATCTTGAATGTGCGGAATTCCTGCTTGGTATGGCAGAAGGCGTAAACATACCACACATTCTGTTTGAAAATGAGTACATGCGGGTCAATTATCCTGCGGCTGTGCTCGCCGGAGCGTGAGATGTAGTCGATATCTATGCACAGGCTCTCGTTTACCGCCTTTTCGCATACGGCCATTTTGTCGGAAAACTTTTTTGTGTCACCCCATGTGCCGCCGTCGACGATTATGCTTCCGCTTACCGATGTGTTTGCATTCTCGCGCTTAATCTGGCTCTTAAGTTTTTCAAGCGCGGATAAAATGGCCCCGTCCGCAACCTGCGAACTCATGGCGGAGAGCGCGTTGACCGCCGCCGTATATTCGTCCTTGGTGAAGTACCCGACAGGCAGACGGTAGGTATCGGCTATCGTTATGCCGCCGTAGCGTCCGCGCGATACATCGATGGGTATGCCTGCAACAGCCAGCTCCTCTATGTAGCGGTATACGCTGCGCAGAGAAATTTCGTAACGTTCGGAAATCTCTCTCGCACAAACTTTGCGGCGCGATAACAGAAGCATGAGCATTTTTACAAGTATCTGATATTTCATTTGCTTCCCCGCTTTTTTGCATAAAACATGTCCGCGTGCAGTATACATATTCCACAAGCGCGCCGGAATATGGCGCAACGCATGCGTTGAAATGTTTTGTAACAAAAAAATTTTTGAAATTACATAAAAAATTTTATCATATATGACAATATTTGTCAACTATATTGAGTAAAATAGGCAGTGTAAAAGACAAAGTGAGGTGAAAGTATGAACTTTTTCGGATATGTAGACAGGCAAAAGCAGATAATCAGAAACCGCCATGCCGGCGAAGAAGCGCTGATTGTACGAGGCGGAAACAAGGTGATAAGGCAAGGGGAAGGCATGTTTGCCGCTCACGACAATGATGAAAGCGCTTCTTTTGGAAACTGCATCGAAAGCAAGTCGGTCGAGCAGCTTTTATATGAACTTTCACAGCTCAAAGGGTTGAACACAGCCGAACGCGAAAGGTTCTGTGCAGGCACAGTATAAATTTTATATCAATGCTGTTTAAGTTTTACTCGTCGGTGGAGAAAAATCTTATAAACGGATGAGATAAATTGAGCGGGCGGCCGAAAGGCCGCCCGCTCAATTTACAGTAAATTAAGATGTATTTGATTGATGGCTTTAACCGGATGCATGCCGGCCAAAAATGATATCAGCCGCGGCGCTTTACGACTACGCGTTCCACAATTGCGACTATGGCATACATTCCGCCCGCAAGCAGGCAGAGAATGAAAGTCGCCGCCATTACAAGGTCAAGTCTGAACACCTGCCCGCCGTAGACTATAAGATAGCCGAGCCCCGCACGGGAGACAATATATTCGCCCATGATTGACCCTATCCATGCCAGCCCCACGGCAACCTTTAAGGTGTTCATGAACGCAGGCAGCGAGGCGGGAATTATCAGTTTGGTCAGCATTGTGAATTTATTTGCACCCATGGAGCGCATTAAAATCTGTTTGGTTTTGTCTACCGCCACAAAACCCGCAAGCATGTTCATAATGCACACTATAATGCTCACCAATATGGTCATAAAAATTATGGCGGTGTAGCCCGTACCCATCCAGATTATAATCAGAGGGCCGAGCGCAATTTTCGGCAGCGCGTTTAAAACGACTATATAAGGCTCGAATATTGCGCGTGCGTGCTCGTTCAGCCATAACAGCACGGCGATGGCATAGCCGAGCACGACGGCTATAACAAAGCCCACGATGGTCTCCATAAGAGTGATGCCTATGTGGTAGAAAAGTGTTCCGGCCGCGAAGAGGTCGGCTATGGTGGTGACCACGCGCGAAGGCGAGCTGGTTATGAACGGGTCGAAAATTCCGACCTGCGCGCACAGTTCCCACAGACCTATGAGCGCGACGAGTATCAGGGCGCGCGCGGCATGCACAATAATTTTATTGCGTTTTATTTTTTTAAGATACAGCGCGTGCTGAACAGAATAGTTGGTGTTTTTGTTTTTCATGGTGGTATGTTTAAAAAATAATTATGTGCGCAAGGCGGGTTTTCCGCTCATATCCCGAGTTCTGTGCGCAGCGTTTCGAACAGCGGCGCGAAGTCGCGGCATTCCCTTCTCTTTTTCGGGCTGCCGCCTCCGAAGGTTATTTCATGCTCGCCCACAACCCGCGCGGGGCGCGATGAGAGTACTACTACCTTGTCGGAGAGAGCTATCGCCTCCGATATATCGTGTGTGACGAGCAAAGCCGTTTTCTTTTCATTTTTTATAATATCGTGCACGTCGTCGCATACGGCAAGGCGGGTCTGGTAGTCGAGCGCGGAGAACGGCTCATCTAAAAGCAGGGTCTGCGGCTGGGCCGCAAGCGTGCGAATGAGTGCCACCCTCTGTCGCATGCCGCCCGAAAGCTGGGAAGGGCTCTTGCTCAAAAAGTCCTTCAGTCCGTATTTTTCGGCAAGCATGAGCGCGTTCCGCTTCATTTCGGGAGTGTTCTTCCGCTTTATTTCCAACGGAAGGAATATGTTCTGTTCCACCGTGCGCCACGGAAAGAGGGCGTCGGTCTGGAGCATATACCCGAACTGTCCGCCGCCGCGCGCAATATTCCCCGACGACGGGGCGATAAGCCCCGCCGCGAGCGAAAGTATTGTGCTCTTGCCGCACCCTGAAGGCCCGATGACAGACACGAACTCGCCTTCTTCCACTTCAAACGAGAGATGTTCTACAGCTTTGGTTTCGCCCGAAAGGGTGTGGTAAGTATAGCTTACATCTGTAAATCTGAGATTCATTTCAGTATATTTCGTCGTAAACTTTCTGCGCCGCGTCGGTGAGTATCAACTCGTCGAAGGCTACACGCCGCTCAAGTTCGCCAGAGTTTTCGATTACGTCCTGAAGGCGGTTGAATGCCGACTCTTCCATGGCCATATTGGTCACCCATGCGTCTATATCTTTATACGCCTGCACGGAATTTGCAAGGCTCTCCCGGCTCGTGCCGTCGAAATAGGCGGTAAGATATCCTGCTATAACCGAGGCGTCGTTTTCAATGGTGAACTTAATGGCTTTTGTCACTGCGCGGAGCAGTCCTTCAATTTTGTCGGGATTCTGGTTTATATAGCTCTCCCTTGCGGCAAAGCAGGTATACGGTATTTCACCCGACTGTTCGCCTACGGAGGCCACTATGTAGCCGTTCCCGGCCGCCTCATAGTCGCTTGCTGTCGGTTCGAACATCGTGCAGTAGTCTGCTATTCCGCTTTCGAATGCGGCAGTCATATAGTTGAAATCTACATCGTAGTTGAGGGAGGCGTTCACGCCCAGTTCTTCTATAACATATTCAAAGGTCATTGCCGGTACGCCGCCCTTCCGGCCGGCGAGTATTTCAGTGCCCTCAAGGTCGCTCCACTTAAAGTCGGGTTCGGGTTCACGCGAAACTAGGAAACTTCCGTCGCGCTTTGTCAGCTGTCCGAATACCTTCGGTGCGTCTGTCGACCCGCCGATTGCTATATAAAGCGCGGCCTCCGGTCCGCAGAAGCCGATATCTGCCGAGCCTGAAAGTACTGCCGCCATGGTGTTGTCGGCGCCGCCGCCGTTGGTGAACTCTACCTCA
Organism: uncultured Clostridia bacterium; assembly: GCA_944368155.1. Taxonomy (GTDB): domain Bacteria; phylum Bacillota; class Clostridia; order Christensenellales; family Borkfalkiaceae; genus Coproplasma. The sequence continues at coordinate 23,824 of CALVWW010000002.1, read as the reverse complement.
AAGCCCTCTTCTTCATAGTAGCCGAGTGCGTCTGCAAGATACATGGGCGCGTAGAAAACTGAGTGAGTCACCTCATTTATTCTGAGTACGTCGCCGCCGCCTGTGCAGCCTGCAAGTGAAAATGGAATTGCAAGCGCCGATAAGGCGGCTGCAAGAATTGCTATCAGTCTTTTTTTCATATAAAAACAGGGTAACCTCCGCATTTAAAATTTTTAATAATACAGTTTATGCCGAGAGCCTTTTGTTTGACAACGCGGGGAGTTTTGTTTTATAATTTAACGCGTATATACTAAAAGAATTGTCTATCTGTGTGCGGGCGGTGCTCGCATACTTTTTTACGAGGTAACTATGGAAAAATCATATAATCCCAAGTCATTTGAGGATGAGATTTATAAGGAGTGGGAAGAGGAGGGGTGTTTCCGCGCCGAGCGCGACGACAATAAAGTGCCCTTCACGATAATGATGCCCCCGCCCAACATAACCGGCCAGCTGCATATGGGGCATGCGCTCGACGAAACCTATCAGGATACCCTCATCAGGTTCAAGCGCATGCAGGGCTATTGCGCCCTGTGGCTGCCCGGAACAGACCATGCATCCATCGCTACCGAGGTAAAGATAGTCGAACAGCTCAAAAAACAGGGAATAGAAAAGGACAGCCTTTCACGCGAGGAATTTCTAAAGCTGGCGTGGGAATGGAAGGAAAAATACGGCGGAAAAATTATAACCCAGCTCAAAAAACTGGGTTCCTCATGCGATTGGTCGCGCCTTGCGTTCACCATGGACGAAAAATGTTCGCGCGCGGTGCGCGAGGTGTTTGTCAATCTCTATAACAAAGGCCTTATCTATCACGGAAACAGAATAATAAACTGGTGCCCGGAGTGCAAAACGGCGCTTTCAGACGCTGAGGTTGAGTACGTAGATGAAGATTCGCACTTCTGGCATTTAAAATATTTTCTCGAAGGCTCGGATTCCGAGGGGCTTATAGTTGCCACTACCCGTCCCGAGACAATGTTCGGCGACACTGCGGTAGCAGTAAACCCGAATGACGACAGGTATAAGAGCTACATTGGGAAAAATGTAATACTGCCCATAATCAACAAGCCCATACCGGTAGTTGCCGACGAACACGCAGATATGGAATACGGCACAGGCTGCGTTAAAATAACGCCCGCGCACGACCCCAACGACTTTGAAGTCGGCCTGCGTCACAATCTTCCGGTAGTCAAAGTGATGAACGAGGACGGCACCATGAACTCTCTTGCGGGAAAATACTGCGGCATGGACCGCTACGAGTGCCGCAAAGCGGTGGTGGAGGAGCTCAAGGCGCTCGGCAATCTCGTAAAGATAGAGCCGCACACGCACAGCGTAGGCCATTGCTATCGTTGCCGCACTTCCATAGAGCCCATGGTCTCCAAGCAGTGGTTCGTTAAGATGAAGCCGCTCGCCCGCCCTGCGATAAACGCGGTAATGGATAAAAAGACGAGCTTTATCCCCGAAAGGTTTGCAAAAACTTATTTCAACTGGATGGAGAACGTAAAGGACTGGTGCATTTCCCGCCAGCTGTGGTGGGGGCACAGAATCCCCATCTGGTACTGCGACGACTGCGGCGCCGTCATCTGTGCCAAGGAAGACCCGGCTGTCTGCCCCAAGTGCGGCAGCGCACACATTCATCAGGATGAGGATGTGCTCGACACGTGGTTCTCTTCGGCGCTGTGGCCGTTCTCCACGCTCGGCTTCCCCGAAGATACCTCCGATTTGGAATATTTTTATCCCACCGACGTTCTTGTCACGGGGTACGACATAATCTTTTTCTGGGTTGCGCGCATGATATTCTCCGGTATAGAGCATATGCGCAAGGTGCCCTTCCGCTATGTGCTCATGCACGGCATCGTGCGCGACGAGCAGGGCAGGAAGATGTCTAAGTCCCTCGGCAACGGCATCGACCCGTTGGAAATAATAGACAAATACGGCGCCGATGCGCTCCGCTTCTCGCTGTTGCAGGGAGTTGCCACGGGCAACGATATCCGCTATTCCGATGCAAAGGTGCAGTCTGCGGCGGCGTTTATCAACAAGGTCTGGAATGCAAGCCGCTATGTTCTCACCAATTGCGAAGGCAGGGAAATCAAGGACATAAAGGATGTAAAACTCACCCATGCCGATAAATGGATAATCTCCAGATTGCAGTCGGCGATAAGGGACGTAACTCTCGCGCTCAATAAATTTGAACTCGGCATTGCTCTTGAGACCGCGCACGACTTTATGTGGGACGATTTCTGCGACTGGTATATCGAGCTTACAAAGTCTGCGCTCTGGGGCGACGATGAGACGGCAAAGGACAGGGCCATTGCAGTGCTTGTGTATGTTTTAGACAGTGCTTTAAAGCTTCTGCATCCCTTTATACCCTTTGTGACCGAAAAAATATATTCCGAGATGCCTACATCTCACGGCAGGATAATGCTCTCTGCATACCCGCGCTATAATTCCCGTCTGACCTACCGCAAGGAGGCGGCGGCATTCGGCGGCGTCATGGATATAATAAGAGCGGTGCGCGCATTAAAGACCGAAACGGGCTGCGCCCCTTCCAAAAAGGTCACGCTGTATCTTGTTACCGAGTCAAAGCGCATAATATCCGCCAACGAGGACAGCATTCTGCGCCTTGCGGGGGCTTCGGAGATAAAGTTTGTTTCCTCTCCCGAGGCGGCAGGCGAAAACACCGCCGCAAAAGTGGTCAGCTGTGCAACTGTGCTCGTGCCCATGGGCGATTTGGTCGATATGGCCAAGGAGCGCGCAAGGCTGGAGGCCGAGCTCGACAAGGTGCTCGCCGAAATCCGCCGCGCCGACGGCAAGCTCAACAATTTGGGTTTCATGGCGAAGGCGCCTAAAAAGCTTGTCGACGAAGAGAGGGCAAAGCTGGAGAAATACCTTGAGATGAAGGAACGGATAGAAAAGCAGTTACAAAATCTATAAGCCGTTCGGCTTCATATAAGCGTCGCATAGTATTGTTGCGCTGCGGCAACCTTCGTCATTTACCTCTAAGTAAACTCCCTCAGGTTTTTCTCGCGCGCCGCGCTCTGCCCGCTTCTATGAACCCGCTATGGACGGAATTAATGTTAAATGTATATGCCGCGGAGCGCACGCGCTCCGCGGCAGTTTAAAAAATAACGGAAAGGTGAATCAATGGTAATAAGAGAAATAAGAGAGGACGACAGAGAAGAATACCTTAAGATGGCGACTGAGTTCTATTCCTCGCCCGCGGTGCTGCACGATATCCCCGCAAGTTACCGCGAAAACGCCTTTGAGGAATATGTCAGTGGCGTGCACGCAAAGTGCTTCATCTTCGAAGAACAGGGCAAGGTCGCAGGCTACGGCATAGTTGCGTTCATTTATATTCAGGAGTCGGGCGGGCTGTGCACCTTCTTCGACGAGCTGTATGTGCGTGAGCAGTATCGTTCGCGCGGGTTCGGCGGGCAGTTCTTCAACTTCGTGTTTCAAAATTTTCCCTCCCCTATGAGCCTTTTGGAGGTAGAGAAGGAGAACGTGCGCGCGATATCGCTCTATAAGCGGCTGGGCTTTTCGCCGAGGGAATATATACTCATGCAGAGATAAGTGCAATAAAAAATTTAAATTTTTTAAATTAATTAAAAAATTGCGATTTTTTTTAAATTTTGCATTGATTGCGGCATATATGGCCGCCTATTTATAAAAAATAAGCTGTTTTTTGTATTGATTTTCAATTTTTTTAAATCAAATTAAAATTTACGGCGCGCGGCTTTTGCTTGAAAAAAGCCGCGCGCCGCGCTATAATATAAAAAACTGCGTTGGAGGGCAATATGAAAAGTAAAATATTGTGCGCGACTTTTGCGGCAGCTGCGGCGTTCTCTGTGGCGGCGCTTTCCGGCTGCGAAGTAATAGAACAGATACTGGGAGGATTGGGGCACGAGCATGTGTGCACTACCGAGGAATGGCACAGCGACGATTCATCACACTGGCATATATGCGACGAGTGTAATGAACGCATGAACGTCGAAGCGCACTCGTGCGACGAAACGGTATGGGAGCACGACACGTCTTCCCATTGGAATGAATGCACGGTCTGCGGCTATGCCATGAACAGCGGCGTGCATACGTTCAACGCCCAAAACGAATGCACGGTCTGCGGTTATTCTGCGGGAACAACTAACGAGGGCAGCGAAGCCGATATTCTGTCGGCCGACTTGTCTATACATTTTCTGGAGCTCGGAAATGCCTATACCGGCGACTGCACGCTGATAAAAGTTGGTGACACGGAAGTGCTTATAGACGCGGGTTCACGGCAGTCGAGCGCGGCTACTATCAAGTCGTACATAGATGAATACTGCACCGACGGAACTCTCGAATATGTAATTGCCACCCACTCCGACCAGGACCATATAGCCGGACTCGTCGGGACGAGCAACCGCGGGCAGTATAACGGGGTTTTATACAGTTACGATATAGAAACGATTATCAGGTTTGACCTTTCCAATAAGGAAACGACTACTTCGGCGGGGAATCCCACGCTGTACGGCAGGTTTTTGACTGCTGTGGACTATGCCGAGGCAAACGGAGCGGCAGTTTATACAGGGCTTGAATGCTGGAACGGGGACGGCGGCGCACAGCGCACATATTACCTCGACGAGGAGCAGACGGTTTCTATCAACATTCTGTACAATTATTACTACGAACATGAGAGTTCAGACGAGAATAACTACTCGGTGTGCTTTCTTTTAAAGCAGGAGCTGGAAGACGGCGGGCAGAACAATTATCTCTTTACCGGCGACCTCGAAAGGGAGGGGGAAGAATATCTCGTGCAGTATAACGAGCTGCCCGAAGTGGAGTTGTTCAAAGCCGGGCACCACGGCAGCCCTACGTCGTCCAACGATGCGCTTCTCGCTGTAATAAAGCCGAAAAACGTAGTGGTATGCTGTTGCGCAGGCTCTGACGAATACACCGATACATATGCAAACCAGTTCCCCTCGCGTGCATTTACCGAAAGAGTTTCGGCGTATACCGATAATATCTATGTGACTACCATGGTGAGCGACAATGAGGACGGATTTGAGTCTATGAACGGAAACATAGTATTTTACTTTGATTCCGCGCAGGGAGAGGAGAGCGGCAGTTTGAAATTGTGGTGCTCAAATAATACCATCAGGCTTAAAGATACGCTGTGGTATGCCGAACAGCAGCGAAAAATCGAGGAGCAGGAGTCGCAGGGCGGATAAATTAATTTTAAACAGATGTCTCAAGGCGGGGCGCGGCGCACAAATATTTGAGCCGCGCCCTCTGTACGCCGTCTGCGCTGATTGCTGACAAGCTTCAGCAGGTAAATTTTGCCTGTTTTTATTTTGCCAGTTGACCTCGCGGTGTTTATGTGGTAAAATATAACTGATAAAAAATTTGAGAGAGAAGAATTATGAAAAAACCGAAGTCATTCGATTTTACGTTAAAACCCAAAAAGCCGAACGGGCTGTTTATGGGCATACTTAAAACTTTCGCCGCTTACCCCGATATGAAGAAGCGCGATTTTGAATGCGAGTACATAAATATGGACGGAATAAAACCGCCCTACTTTTTGCTCGCCAACCATGCAAGCGAAATGGATTTCCGCATTCTGTATGCAGCGATTCGCCCCTACAACATGAATTATGTCGTGGCAATCGACGCCATGCATGACAACGGCATAGGCCTCATGCGCTTTGCCGGCGGCATATGCAAGCGTAAATTTATTCAGGATATGTCGCTTATCCGCAATATGAAATATTGCGTAGACCACTATCCCAACCCTATTTGCATCTATCCCGAAGCACGCTACACGTTCGACGGTACCCAGAGCTATGTCCCGCCCTCGGTCGGCAAAATGGCAAAGCTTTTAAAGGTCCCCGTAGTTCTGCTTATAGCGTACGGCAACTTTATCTGCTGCCCCCAGTGGAACAAAGATAAATTCAGAAAGAGAATGGCGCCCTGCAAGGCAAAGCTCATCTGTGTAGCCGACGCGGAGGAAGTGCAGACTCTCCCCGCCGAGGAGATTAACAGGCGCATTTCCGAACATTTCGTGTATGACGATTTTGCGTATCAATACGAAAATAAAATCAAGCTCGACTTTAAAGAGCGCGCCCGCGGCCTACACCATATTCTCTATCAGTGTTGCGAATGCGGAACGGAGTTTGAGATGTATTCTTCGGGCACCACTCTGGAGTGCCGGCACTGCGGGAAGAAGTGGGAGATGACCGAGTACGGAAGACTTGAGGCGCATGACGGTAAAACCCGCTTTGAACATATTCCCGACTGGTTCAGGTGGGAGCGCGAAAATGTAAAGCGCGAAGTGGAGGCGGGTACCTACTGCATAGAGGACGAAATTGAGGTGCACACGCTGCCTAAGAACAAGTATTATGCACAGGGCCGCGGCAAATTCAGGCAGGATAAAACGGGAACGCACTTTTCTTGCAATTATTACGGCGAGCCGTTTGAGATGCACCTTGCACCCAATCAGCTTGAGAGCGTGCATATAGAGTTTGACTACCGCGACAGGAAGAAGAACGAATTCTTCGGCGACTGCCTCGATATTTCAAAGAGCGACGACAGTTTCTGGATACACCCCGTAAATGTCCGCGACTGCATAATGAAGATATCGTTTGCGACAGAAGAACTTTATCAGCTCGAGCACAGAAAGCTGAAGGAGCGGCAGGAAAAAATAAATAAAGCCTGAGCGGCTTTTAATAATAATTTATAGAAAACGACGGCGTGCGCGCGGAAAAACCGTGCGCACGCCTTTTTATCTAAAATACTGCAAACGATTACCCGCCCGCGCCATGCGGCGCGGACGGGTAAACGAAAATATGAGGTTCTTGAATGGTCGTTATGAAACTGATTTAAGCAGTTTTTCAACTGCTGCCTGCATCTTCGCAAGCGCTTCCTCGGCGTCGGACTTGGTGTTTGCCTTTACCGAGTAATAAATCTTGAGCTTGGGCTCTGTGCCGGAGGGGCGCACGCAGATAAAGCTGCCGTTCTCAAGTTCGTAGTATACGCAGTTAGTTGTGGGAGAACCTATCTCTGAGGTTTCGCCTGTTGCCACGTTTGTCTTGGTGTTTTTGGAATAGTCGCGTATGTATGCTACCTTGTATATGTCGAACTTGGTAACGGGGGCTGTTTTGAGGGCGTCGACTACCGCGTTCATCTCCTTCATGGCGTTGAGGCCTTTATATTGAATGGATACATTCTTGTCGAGCACATATCCGTATTCCTTATAAATTTCCTCCAGCCTTTCGGAAACGGTTTTGCCCTTGTAGTCGTAGTAGCAAACCATCTCTGCGCACAGCATGGAAGCCACGACCGCGTCTTTGTCGCGCGCGTGCGTGCCGCGCAGATAACCGCAGCTCTCTTCAAAGCCGAATACGAATGTGTATTTGCCGTCCCTTTCCCACTGCTTGATTTTGTCGCCGATAAATTTGAAACCTACGGGAACTTCAAATAGCGTGACGCCGAACTTGTTGCATATGGCGCGTGCCATTCCCGTCGTAACGAACGACTTGACTACCGCCGCGTTTTCGGGAAGTTTGCCGTCCTCTTTGAGGCGGGTGAGGATATAGTCGAGAAGGAGTATGCCCACCTGATTGCCCGAGAGCGCAGTGAATTCGCCGTCCTTGCCCTTAACCGCAACGCCGAGGCGGTCGCTGTCGGGGTCGGTGCCGAATACCACTGTTGCGCCAATCTTTTCTGCGAGCGCTATGCCCATAGAGAGAGTCTCTTTGAATTCGGGATTGGGCACTTCGACGGTGGAGAAGTCGGTATCCTTTTTGGTCTGCTCCTCTACTACAGTCGCATTTATGCCTATCTTCTTTAAGATTGTGGTAACGGGTATGTAGCCGGAGCCGTGCACGGGGGTATAGACAAGTTTAAGGTTTTTGCCGCACTTTTTAACCGCCTCTTTGGACAGCGTGAGCTTTGTGAGCTCTTTATAATATTTTTTGTCTACAGACGCGGGAACAGTGTGTTTGTATTTTTTAATCTGTTCTGCCGTGGGGGAGGGAGCGGCAAGGTAATCTGTCTGCTTTTTAATAAAGCCGAGCACCTTGGCGGTATCTTCGGGGTTCATCTGCGCGCCGTCTTCGCCGTAAACCTTATAGCCGTTATATTGCTTGGGGTTATGAGAAGCTGTCACCATTATGCCGGCAACGGTATTCAGGCAGCGCACTGCAAACGAGAGCATGGGCACGGGGTGCACGTCGGGGAATACGTATGCATTGATGCCGTTTGCCGCAAGCACGTCGGCGGCGGCGTTGGCAAATTCGTCGGATTTCAGTCTCGTATCGTAAGAAATTACCACTCCGCGCTTTTTTGCTCCTTCGCCCAGAGTCTTTATAAATTCTGAAAGGCCCTGCGTTGCGCGCATGACGGTATATATGTTCATCATGTTGGTTCCGTAGCCAATTATGCCGCGGAGACCGGCCGTGCCGAACTCAAGCTCGGCGCCGAAACGATATTCAATCTCTTCGTTCTTATCACGTATCGCCTCGAGTTCGGCTCTTCCCTCGGCGCAGAGGCGGCTGTCGGAAAGCCAGCTCTCGTAAATTTCGCTATAACTCATAATTCCTCCTTAAAGATATACGCGCACCGCGCAAAGATTAAAAATAAATATGGCGGAAAGTGCGCCCTGTTGCACGCGCAAACCGCCCGTCCCTGTCTGCCGCGCATAAAACCGCGCAAAGTGCAGGACTGAGGACGAACGCAATTTTTCTCGTCTATCTAATTATATAAAATAATTTAATTTTTGTAAAGGGGGTATTTGAAATTAGTTGCGCAAAAATGAAATTTTTTTCACAATGCATGTTGAAAAATAACATATGTATATGCTGTTTTTGTTGGTAGCAGAGGGGCAAAAGTCGGAATGCTTTCCCCGATACCGCTTTTGCCGGTTTTTTGCGGCAATATTGTGCAAAACACGGCGGCGCCCGCATGAATGCGGGCGCCGCCGTGTTTTGCCGTGTTAAAATGTAAATGTTATATTAACAAATTCACCTTAAGCCGTGTAAATTCATTCGCCCTTTAAGAATTGCTCGCGCGAGGTCTCCTGTTCGTGCTCGGGCTTTATTATTGTGCGTTTGTCGATAAAATATTTTATCTCGTTGCTGTCGCAGTAGTTGACGAGTTCATAGCACAGAAGGTAGAGGTAGCTCAGCGGCACGGTTATAATCAGCGCCGCGCCGAAGGTGCCTATCGCCGCAAGCACGTTGAAGGCGAGAATGGCCACAGCCGACGACGCAAAGAAGGAATAAACGCTGCCTGAACTTCCGCTCTTGCGGGAGAAGGAATATCTCAGGGCTCCGGCTACGCTCTTTTTGCCGCATATTATTGCCGGCAGCCAGTCTGTCGTAAACAGCATCTTTACGCCTGTGAGCAGCACCATGCATACAAAAAACAGAAAAATTGCTATAATAGGCGAACTGCCGAGCACTGCTGAAAGTATGAGGTATAGCACCACTACGCACGCTACGTCGTAAACAAAGCTTATCGGCATGTATATCACCGAATAGAGGCTCGCATTTCCGAGGTTTTTTATGAGTGCGCCGCAGAAGGAGGAGTTTGCCTGCATTGCCATCTTGTCGTTTATGAGAGCGCAGGCGGTGTAGTTGCCCAGGCTTATAAGGAATCTGCTTATAAGGGCCACAAATACCAGTCCGAGCGCGCTTAAAACGAGGTCGCCCGGATTTTCAGACAGGTATGACAGCAAGTCGGTAAAGTTGGTGCTTATGGTCTCGAAATGTTCCGGAAGCGACATAAAGTTACCGTGAATGATTTCGCGGAGCACAATGCGTACCGCTTCGGTTATGGCGGTATAGTATTCGACATGGCCAAGCCTGTCGAAGAAAGGTACGACTATCGCCGCGCCAAGTCCTGTTGTGATGAGAACTACGATGAGCAGATAGACGAGCAGTTTATAAGTCACTCTGAAATTGTCTATCAGAACGTTGATTGTGTGTTTGAATCTCATAATTTCCTCGCCGCGCGGGAACACCGCGCATCATGCCGGCCTGCAATAAGTATAGCCGAACCGTTATAAGTTTACGATTTTTTCAACTATTTTGCCCTCGTGCACGGTGAGGTAGCAATAGCTGTTCTGCGAATACCGTGAAAGATTTCCTGGATTTATAAGCTTTACTCCGTCAATCTCGTCTGTGCGCGGGCAGTGCGTGTGCCCGTACAGGGCAACAGAGCAACCGTTTGCCTTAGCTTCTTCGGCCAGGCGTGAAAGCGTGTATTTCACGCCGTAAGCGTGCCCGTGGCACATGAATATCTTCACGCCTTCGGCCTCAGTCACGCGTTCGTCGTCGCCCAATTTGTCAATATCGCAGTTTCCGTTTATAACAATAGTTTTATCGGGATATTTTCCCCTTATGTATCCGCCGTCGGAGGAGAGGTCGCCGAGGTGCACTATGCAGTCGCATTCGGCAAACACTCCGTCCAGCCTGTCCAGCGCCGCGCGGTTGCGGTGACTGTCGGACACAACAACAAAAGTTTTCATAGTTTATTCAAGTTTAACATCAAATCTTTCAGCGCCCTTGCCCTGTGCGAAACTCCGTTTTTTTCGCGCATGGTCGCTTCGCCGAAGCTTTTTTTCAGCTCGTCCGAGTAAAACAGGCAGTCGTAGCCGAACCCGTTTTTGCCGCGTTCTTCCTCCAGAATATGTCCGTCCGTTCTGCCGACGCCGAAAACTGTTTTACCGTCGGGTATGTACAGGCATACGGCGCACTCAAAGTGGGCTCTTCTGTCGGCGGCGCCGCGCAGGCGCTCCAGAAGCAACGCGCGGTTGGCGGCGTCGCCCTCGCCTGAAAAGCGGGCGGAGTATATCCCGGGCGCTCCGCATAAAAAGTCGACGCACAGCCCCGAATCGTCGGCTATTGTCGGCAATTTAAGTTTTTCACCAACGGTCTTTGCCTTAATAGCGGCATTTTCCTTAAATGTTGTGCCGGTTTCTTCGATGTCGCCCTCAAAGCCGGCGTCGTGCATGGAGATTATCTCTGCGTCTTTGAAAATTTTTTTAATCTCCGCTATCTTGCCTTGGTTGCTGCTTGCCGCAATTATCCTTTCTAATTTCATCATTGCCCCCCGGCATTTAAATATGTGCGGACATTTCCGCCGTTTGCGGGCGGAGTGTCGCTCTGTTTACATTATATACCAAACTTGCCAAAATGTAAAGAGCTTATTTTTCCCATTTGTGCTCGTGCAGCTCACCTTTTGTTTCAAGATTACAAAAACCTGTCTGCCGCATGGCCTCGTAAACGGCAACCGCCGCCGCGTTGGAGAGGTTCAAACTTCTTGCCTCGCTTATCATGGGGATGCGCACGCACTCGTCGGGGTGCGCGAGAAGAAGTTCTTCGTCAAGCCCCTTGGTCTCTTTGCCGAACACAAGGAAGTCGCCGTCGCGGTAGCTTGCGTCGGTGTGTCTCTTTCGCGCCTTCGTGGTAAAAAAGAAATACCGTGCCTGCGGGTATTTTTCAAACAGTTCGTTTAAATTTTCATATATACGCACATTCACAAGGTGCCAGTAGTCCAGCCCCGCGCGCTTTAAATATTTATCCGATATTTCAAATCCGAGCGGCTTTATAAGGTGCAGGTCACACCCCGTCGCGGCGCACGTCCGCGCGATATTGCCCGTGTTCTGCGGTATTTCGGGCTCCACCAGAACTATATTGAACATTTTATCCTCCGTGCCGTGCGATGCCGGTTTATTATTTATTGATTTTACCATATTCCGTCGCATAAAGCAAGCAACGCGCCGCAGACTTGGAAAACATGGCGCCAAAAAGGGAGGCGTTCCGCCTCCCTGAATTTTTACTTTTTTCTGCGTTTTATCGCGCTCTTAATAACGTCGAATATTATCATAAGCACAACGGCTATGATGAATATCACCCAGCCCGGGTGCCACAGGTTGTATAAAAAACCTAAGAGCAGGTATACCGCTGTTGCAAGCAGTATTATACTGTCGCGCAATCCGCGCATGACGGCCGCGGCAATGCCGTCTTTATTTTTAATTATGTGCTCAGCCAATGCGCTCAGCGCTATGGCGAAAATAAAAATTATCCATGCCGGATGCCACAGGCCGAGTATTGCGCCAAGGCAAACGTATACTGCTGCCGCGACAATGAAGATTAAGCCTTCGGCGGCGGACGCAATAACACATTTCCGCGTCTTTTTTGGCAGGGTGCCAAAGTCTTTAACTCTTTCGGCCTCTTCCGCTGTAACGCAAAGGGGGTCGCCGCCATTTTCCCCTTCGGTTTCGCCGTCGGCATTACCGCCGCGCTCACCGTCGGAACACGCTCCGATATAACTTTTGGCGTCGCCGCGCAAAAGCACGTCCATCGGTACGCCGAATATGTCGCACAGCTGTATAATTTTTTCGGTCTCGGGGAATGCGTCGCCCGTTTCCCATTTGCTTACAGATTGCCGCGAAACGCCCACAGTATCGGCAAGTTCTTCCTGGGTTATGCCCTTAAGCTTTCTTAAGTATTGCATATTTTGCGAAAAGCTCATATATAAACTCCTTGTTTTTTGTAAATAAATTATAAATGCGTTCAACCGTAATTTCAACCACCTTGCCGTTGCCGCCGATAATTTTTTTGTCAACTTTGAGTTGCGCTGGATATTTCAGGTAAATTTTTATGCAATGTATTGACAAAATAATATCCATGTGTTACAATATTAATAATCAATACTATTATTTTTATTGCGGCGGGAGGAACAGGGCGAATATACATATGCCGCCGCGGGAATTTGAATGAAAAAACAGAGAAACACCGCGCAGAAGCGCTTAATAATGGACGCCCTTATGGCGGCCGACCATCCTACGGCCACCGAGCTGTATGAATGCGTACACGAGCTAAACCCCCACATAAGCAAGGCAACGGTATTCCGCGTTCTTTCGCAGTATTCGGATAACGGCGAAGTCCGCCGTCTGCATATAACCGGTTCTGACGACAGGTTCGACGCAACCACCGCTCCGCACGCACACCTTCGCTGTGCGTATTGCGGCAGAATAAAGGATGTAATGTTTCCCGAGCTTGAACCTGTTTTTTCAGCCGAAAGCGTGGACGGCTATAAAATCTATTCCGCTGAAGTAGATTTTCTGAGCTGTTGCCCTGAGTGCGCGGCTGCCGGAACAGATAAGGGCGCATACAAAAACTGAACTGAGGGCGGGATATATGCCGTATATCAGGTATATTACCCGCTTTGAATTGTTAAAAATTATAATGGAGGATTAAGATGAAAGATTTAAAGGGGACCAGAACGGAACATAATTTGCGTGCGGCATTCTCGGGAGAGAGCGAGGCGCGCAATAAATATACGTACTTTGCTTCGGTGGCGAAAAAAGAGGGCTATAACCAGATAGCCGCAATATTTGAAGAAACTGCTGCAAACGAAAAAGAGCACGCAAAGATGTGGTTCAAATTGCTCAAGGGAATAGGCGACACAAAGGCAAACCTCGTTTCTGCCGCAGGCGGCGAGCACTATGAGTGGGCCGAGATGTATCCCGAATTTGCCCGCGTTGCCAGGGAAGAGGGCTTCGATTCGATAGCTGTTATGTTCGAGCGCGTTGCCGAAGTGGAGAAAGAACACGAAGAGCGCTATAAAAAGTTGCTTGCCAACGTCGAGGGAGGCAGGGTATTCATCCGCGAGGACGTCCAGATGTGGCAGTGCACAAACTGCGGCGCCATAGTAATCGGCAAAGAGGCGCCCGAGGTGTGCCCCGTGTGCGCACACCCCAAGGCCTACTTCCAGTTAAAGCCCGAAAATTATTGATTTGAGCTGATAAAAAATGTTAAAATGCCGCGCAATGCGCGGCATTTTTCATTTAAAAAAATCAATTTCCGTCTGCAATATTCAAGTCGTCCTCATCGCTTGTAAAAGCCTCCTCGGCCGGGTCGAAAAGGCCGTCGGCCGCGGCTTCGGCAAGGGCGCGCCGCTCGCCGAGCGAGCGCACAATTGCGCCATGCACAAACAGAAACAATCTGTACAGGCCGTAAAACGTAAAGAATATCGCCACATAAAAGGCATACAGTCCGAGCACATAGAGCACATTGATTTCATATCCCCACAGCTCGAGAACGAGCACGGGCGGCACTTCGAAGGGGAGGGGATTTATCTGCGTGAATGCGTAATTGGGTATGATTAGGTCGTCGCCCTCCAGCCCGAGGCTTGCCGACCAGCCCGTCACGGCGGCGCTCGCAACGCTTGCAACAATTATTACGGCAAAGTAGTATGCGAGCGGAATGAGGCAGTCCTTTATGCGGAATTTATACATTCCGAGCGCCGAGGGCAGCACGCACAGCATAAACAACAGAATGTGCGTTACGCAGAAATATAATATCGAATAACTGCAGAATATCCCGTAATTCGACATGCTGTCCTTTCCGAAGTAAACGAACACCGAAAGGGCGCCGCCCGCATGCACGAAAAAAGATATTGCATACAGCACTTTTTTGCGGAAGAATACCGATAGGGATGCCACATAGACGCCTATATTGCAGATGAACAGCGGCACGCAGGCAAGCACAGTGTTGTATACGTTGTAACCGTCGCCCATTACCATGCTGTCTTTGCTGTGGTACTGCAACAAAAGCGCGCCCGCAGCCGCGCACAGCCAGCGGCACTGTTCCTCCTTCGGTTTGTTTTTGAGAAAAAAGTATCCGCCGACGGTTGCTCCGGCGAGAACGGCAATGGCAAGGAAGTGCCAGAGCGAAAAGTTTTTGAACCGCAGAAAACTGTCCTGCGGAATGGTGTTTATATCGAAGAAGTTCTCAAAGATATTGAGCGGCATTGCCGCGATGAGCGACAGGGGCAGGTATATAAAACTTGCGCCCTTTACGCCCAGTCCGTCGCGCGCGAATACCGCCGCGCAGGCGCCGAGTATGCAGGCGCTCTCTGTACAGAATAAGGCAATGCGCGCCCACCTCGGAATAAAAAGGTTTATGCCGTTGTAAATTTCCTGCGCGGGCGCGTCTGCCGCCTTTGTTATATCGAAGTAGTCGCCCAATGTGCACGCGGCCGCAACCACGGCGAGGGGCAGGATATATTTTGCGCAGTCGGCACATTTTCTGCTACCGAAGAACAGTGCGCCCGGCAGAAGCAGAAGCCCCGCTTTTTTTACCCACTGCGCGGCGGCAAATGCGCCGTAAATTTCCATTCTGTTGAATATGTAGTAATCTGCAACGGTAAACGTCAGCGCAAGCGCTGCCGCCAGCATGACCGCCCCAAATACCCGCCCGGCGGCGCTGGCAATTTTAATTCTGTTCATGATACCATGATTATACCCCGAGCGAAGCGGTTTTGTCAATGCCGGGCGCCTGTAAAATAATAGCGGCGTGCATAGATACTTCCGGCACACCGCTTCAGTGATAATCTCTTAGTTTTCTGTAATAGTTTTTAAAAATTGCATCAGCGCGCGCTGTTGCTTGCTGTTCAGGCGCGAACAATATTTTATCAGCAAGCTCTCGTCGAAATATGTGATGTCCTCGCGATCATAGAATATGCGATAGGTTTCTTTGCCGAGTAACTCATCTGTAGTTACGCCGAAATAGTCTGCAAGTTTGATAACGGTTGCAATATCGGGCTCGCTTGCGCCGCTTTCCCAATTGCTGATGTTTCTCTGCACATTCCCGATTTCATCCGCGAGTTGTTTTTGCGTAAGGTGCGCTTCCTCGCGCAGTTCCCTCAATTTTATCATGATTTCTCCTTTATTAATTTTTACCAAAAAAATTACTAAAAATGTTGACATAGCATAAAAATTACTGTATACTATCAATAGTTAAGTAAAAAAATTACTTGATATTAAAAAATGCAGCTTAGCAGTATGAAAACAGAGGAGGAAGATTTTATGGTATGTGTCAATCATCGTGACAGGGAAGCAGTTGCACAATGCAGCGAGTGCGGGGCATATATTTGTGCCGAGTGTGCAAATAAAACAGAGCCTTTAAAGAGCGTCTGCGGTACGCTTTGCCCGAGTTGTTATCGCAATAAAATAACGCAGACGCACGACTATTACGCGGGACAACGCAAAAAGAAGCTGGCTTCGGCAATAGTGAGCCTTATATGCTATGTCGTAGGCTGGATACTTGCGGCGGCGGGTCCCGGTATGGTGTTTACGCTTATAGGCATTGTGCTTATGGGCATATATCCCGCCATTGCATGGTTCAGATTTGCAGGGAAATCTATTGACGACTATGATGCCAGGCACGGTGCTACATATGTCGTTACAGATACAGGGGTTCACAGGGACAGGGCAATGTGGCTGAGGGTAGTATTTTTCTTCGCGGGGCTCGTATTCGGCATATTTATTACGCCGATCAACATAATACGCTGGTTTATAAGCGCGGCAAAGAATAATAAAGCTGCAAAAATTTGCGAGGAGCAACTTGCTTCTATTTAAAATTAAATAACCGGGCACGCGTTGTCCGGGCGCTCTGAAATTTTCAGGGCGCCCGGACATTTTTTGTTGTTAATGCCGCGTAAAAATTCGACTTCGCCGTTTTATTTTACGCAAATATCGCTTTGTACTATTGAAAAGATTTTAAATGCAGTGTATAATGGCGGTATGACCAAGCGTGTGAATTGCGGTCAAATTTAAAACTTTTAGGTGATTTATGAAGCAGGTATTTAATCCTTTTTTACCGCTTGACGAATATATCCCCGACGGCGAGCCGCATGTGTTCGGCGACAGAGTGTATCTCTTCGGCAGTCATGACAGGGCGGGCGGCAAATCATTCTGCATAAACGACTATGTGTGCTGGTCGGCGCCTGTGGACGATTTGAAGAGCTGGAGGTACGAGGGAGTAATCTACCGCCGCGGACAGGACCCGCTCAATGCCGATTGTTCGCATGCGCTGTTTGCCCCCGACGTCTGCCGCGGCCCCGACGGACGGTATTATCTCTATTACGCTCTCGATTTTGTGAGCGTCATCTCCGTCGCCGTGTGCGACACCCCTGCGGGCGAGTATAAATTTTACGGCCATGTGCACTTCAAGGACGGGCATGTGCTATCCTCCCGTGAGGGCGAGCCGTATGCCTTCGACCCTGCCGTCTTAAGCGAGGGTGAAAACGTCTATCTGTATATGGGCTATTGCCCCTATCCGCCGAGGCATCTCATGGAGGTGCCCAAGACGTATACCAATGCATGGGTATATAAACTGGCGCCCGACATGCTCACGATAGAGGGGGACGGGAAGGCGATAGCTCCGTCCTTCTCCAATTCTGCGGGGACGGGATTCGAAGGCTGTGAATTTTTTGAGGCGTCCTCTATAAGAAAGGCGGGGGACAGGTATTATTTTATCTGGTCGACCTACTATAACCACGACCTCTGTTATGCCACTTCCTTAAGTCCCGAAGGTCCCTTTGAATTCGGCGGAAGAATAATATCCAACGGCGACATAGGCTTCGGCGGCATCACCGACGAGAACGACTGCAATAACTATATTGGCAACAACCACGGCTCTATCGAAGAGATAGGGGGCAAGTGGTATGTATTCTGGCACCGCCACACGAATGGCACCTCCTTTTCCCGCCAGGGGTGTGCGGAGGAGATAAAAATTCTTCCCGACGGCTCCATTCCGCAGGTCGAGATGACGAGTTGCGGCCTCAACGGGGGACCGCTTGAGGCTTCGGGAACATACCCTGCGGCGATAGCCTGCGTTTTAAAGAGCGGCATGGGCACGTGCAGGGGCGATATTCCGCACGGCGGTGCTCACCCCTACATAACCCAGGACGGAGAGGACGGGGAAGAGGGCGCGACTGTTTATATTTCCAATTTAAAAGACGGCGCCATGTGCGGTTTTAAATATTTTAAGGGAGAATGCAACGGCCGCATAGAAGTTACCGTCCGCGGCAGCGCCGACGGCTCTTTGATTGTAACCGACGGCACGCGCAACGTTGCGGAAATTGCGCTTTCTCCCTCAGAGGAGTGGATGGCGTTTTCCGCTCCTGTCGCGGCCAATGGCGATAAATTTGCCCTGTATTTTAAATATGCGGGCGGCGGTTGTTTCGATTTTCTTTCGTTCGAGCTGAATGGCTGAAGGCCCGGGCATTGCGGGTAAATGCGGTATTTTGTTGCATTTGCGTAAAAAATAGTTTATAATATCATAGCAGGGGAAAAAGTAGCCTTGCTTTAAATTCAAGTTTTTTATTTCAGGAGTATGCGCGCGACATTGGCGCCGTCTGCGAATGTGTGTTTTTTATGGAGAAAAAATTTACGCTCTCAACCGATTCGACCTGCGATTTGTATGCAGATTTTGTTGAGAAGAACGATATAAAATTTGTCAGCCTTACATACACCATGGAGGGTGGCGACGGCAAGATTACCCAGGGGCTCGATGCCTTTACCGACTATTCACAGTATGTAGATTTTTACAACAAGCTGCGCGGCGGCAGTTTTTCGCGCACATCGATGCTCAACTATGAGAGCCACATGGCGCACTTTACCGCGCTTGCCGAAAACGGCGCGGAGGACGTTGTACATTTCACGATATCCAGCGGCCTTTCGCCCACCGTTACAGTAGCCGAAAAGGCGGCGGCAGAGGTAAAAAAGAAGTTCCCCAAGTTCAACGTATATGCAATAGATTCGCTTTCGGCAACGATAGGGCAGGGTGCGCTCGTGCGGGCGGCTCTGCGCATGCGCAATGAAGGCAGAACGGCGGCCGAAACTGCCGAATATGTAAAGCAACTGCGCTTTAAAATTCAGTATGTGATAGCGGCAAACGATTTAAATTATTTAAGGCGGGGCGGCAGAGTTTCGTCAGTGGCGGCAGTTGCGGGCACCATGCTGGGCATAAAGCCCGTTTTAACCTTTTCGAACGATGGCAAGCTGGTCGTTGCCGATAAGGTGCGCGGCATGAAGCGCGTGTTTGCATACGCGCTTGAAAAAATGGAAAAATATCCGCCTTCGGACGAACACGGCTTCTTCTGGATAGTACATACCGACGCGGAGGAGGACGCGGCAAAACTTGCCGACATTGTTGAGGAGAAGTACGGCAAGCGCCCCGACATTAGCATAATGGGTCCTGTGATAGGTTCTCATGTCGGTCCGGGCGCTGTGGCCATAATCTGGAAGTCCGACCTTGAAAGAAACGACGGGTAAAAGGATTTCAGCTTATTATAAATTCCCTGAAACAGAAACGCGCGGGCGCAAAATTTTGCGCCCGCGCGTTTCTGTTCAATAATTCAGTATAATATACATCTATTTTATGCTCAGCATTCTGTCGATGAGAGTGTAGCCCTTTTCGATAAACACGCCGGTCTTTGCCGCCTCTGCCTCCGTGTAACACTCTGCGCCGTTTCCGAGGTTTTTTACGTTTGTGTATAAAAGATAAGGCACAGGGTCGGCTACGTGCGTCTTTATGGCGCACGGGGTGGGGTGGTCGGGGCAGATGAGCATGCAATAGTCCTCGCCTGCCGCCTCAAACCGTTCTTTTAGAGTTTTTACCACAAGCCCGTCAATCTGCTCAATCGAGAATATTTTGTGCGCAATATCGCCGTGGTGTCCGCATTCGTCAGGTCCCTCCATATGAATATACACATAATCAAGCCCGCCGAGGAGAAGTTCGTCTGCGGCGGCAGTTGCCTTCGCCTTAAAGTCGGTGTCGTAGTTTCCCGTAGCGCCCGCAACGGGTATAAATTTCATGTCAGCGAGCAGAGCTATGCCCTTTACGAGGTCGACAGCCGAAATAACTCCGCCTTTAAGCCCCGTTTTTGCGGTGAAATTTTCAAGCGCCGGCTTTGTGCCTTCGCCCCACAGCCAGAGGCTGTTAGCGGGGTTCTTGCCGGCCGCCGCGCGCGCCCTGTTCACCGGGTGGTCTTTGAGCAGTTCGCAGCTCCTCTTCATCAGGGCAAGGTAACGCTCTGCATTCGGTCCCTTGGGCAGATATTGCGTAATTTTTCTGTCGGAAATGTCGTGCGGAGGGGTAAAGTCATGTCCCGTTTTGCCGTTTTCCGCAACAAGGCAGTGGCGGTAGGATACTCCGGGATATAGTTTAAGTCCGTCGCCGTCGAGCTTCGTTTTGAGATAGCAGATGAGTTCGCGCGCCTCGTCAGTGGTTATTTCTCCCGCAGAATAGTCGGCCATCGTCATATCTTCGTAGTCGCCTTCGCCTGCAAGCGTCACAAGGTTCGCGCGCATTGTGACATCGGTGGATTTGAGTTCAATACCCATGGCAACTGCCTCCAGCGGAGAGCGGCCGGTGTAGTATGCCGAGGGATTAAATCCCATGACCGACATGTTTGCCACGTCGCTTCCGGGTTTGAATCCGTCGGGCACCGTGCGGAATAATCCCGTCTCCGACAGCGGAGCAATGGCGTCTGTATTCGGGGTTTTTGCATATTCGAGGCATGTTTTCCCGCCCAGTTTCTCTATGGGCCAGTCGGCCATGCCGTCGCCTAAAACAACTACATATTTCATTTATTTTACCGTTTAAAATTATTTTTTTAAATCAATTAAGATTTTTTATTTAATATTTAAATCCCAATTTATCGGGGTTTTTCCGTGCGAGGTAAGATATTCGTTGCACTTTGAAAAGGGCCTGCTTCCGAAAAAGCCGTTGTAGGCCGAGAGGGGCGATGGGTGCGCGCTCTCTATAACGAGATGTTTTCCTCGGTCGATAAGTCCGCGTTTTGAGCGGGCGTTGCCGCCCCAGAGAATGAAAACGGTGTTCTCGGTGCTGTCGGAAATAAGTTTTATCACGCTGTCGGTAAACCATGCCCAGCCGCAGTTAGCATGCGAATTTGCGCGGTGCTCGCGCACGGTTAAGGTGGTGTTCAAAAGCAACACGCCCTCGCGCGCCCAGCCGGTGAGGTCGCCGCAGTCAGGCTCGGTTATCCCGAGGTCGTTTTCAATTTCTTTATAAATATTTTTGAGCGACGGCGGAAGGGGTACGCCCGGCTTCACCGAAAAGCAAAGTCCGTGCGCCTGCCCCGGTTCGTGATAGGGGTCCTGCCCCAAAATTACCGCCTTGAGCGAGACTGCGGGCGTGAATCTGAAGCAGTTATACAGGTCATACATGTCGGGGTAAACGATATAGTGGCTGTATTCATACTTTAAAAATTCGCGGATTTTTTTGTATCTCTCGTCATCGAAAAGCGGCTTCAAAAGTTCGTCCCAGCCGCCTCCAAGCTGTATCATGCGTGCATCCTCTGAATTTATTTTTTTATTTTGCTTGCCACGGCGCCGTATATGCCGCAAATTTCATGCTCGGTATTTTGGTAGCACAGGGCGATATTTTTTAAATATTGTTCGGTGGTGCTGCCGGCAACGTCCGAGACGACTTTGTAACAAAATAGAGGAATGCCCGAATGCGCGCATACGTGCGCTATTGCCGCGCCCTCCATATCTCTCAGGTCTGCGCCGAAATCTTTGGTGAGGAGGTTATAATCGGCCTTGTCGTCGTTAAATCTGTCGCCCGTGGCAAGCTTTTTGCATTCACGCCCGTCAGTCGAGGCAAGCGGCAGCCAGCGTTCGTCAAATTCATTGAGCACGCCGATTGCCGTGCCGTTAATTTTACACAGGTCAAAGTCGTATTCCGCAGCTTGCGAAACGGGGAAAATTTCGCCTACGTTCATTCCGCCGCGGAGTGCGCCCGCCGTTCCGATGTTTATTATCGCCTCTGCTTTAAAGCGTTCGCACGCCAGCATTGCGCAGGCCGCTGCATTTACTTTGCCTACGCCGCACACGATGAGGCGCATTTCGTCGCCGCAGAGAGTGCCGCTGTAAACTTTTTTGCCGTGGATAAGCTGCATTTGCACGCCCTGCATGTTTTTTATGACGGGAGCGGCTTCGCCGTCTAAAGCTATAACAAAACAAATCATAGTTTCATTATACCAAACGCAAAAAAATAACGCAAATTTTTAATAAGCTTAAATTTTTCAATATTTAATTTGCAGCCGTTTGATATAGGCCGGCATAGAGCAAGCGGCGCGCCGTGAAGGCGCGCCGCTTATTTTATAAAGGTATTAAGTTTGCTGCACTACGGTGAATTGAGTATCTTTTGCACACAGCGCCACTACAGCGTTATCGGTATGGTAAAATGCTATATCTTCTTTTACCGGGTTTCCGTTCAGATACAGTTTTCCTCCGTAAAATTCAAGCCTCTTTATATATTCCCAAAGTTTTCCACCCTTAAATTTTACGTAAGCTTCGCGCGCGGTCCAGTGGACGAGAAAATCGCGCTCGCATGATATCTCGGAGCGTTCGCGCGGGGAGAGCGAGGAAAGTATTGCGCCGTGTGTTCTGCCGCGCAGAACTTCCAAATCCGCTCCGACATTACCGCAGGATAGGGCGATGACGCATAACCCGCCGCTGTGCGACAGGTTGAAAAAGACTCCTTCGGTATAGGGCTTGCCGTTTTTATCGCGGTATATGCGCGGCTCTTTCCCCGTCCTTTTGCGCAACAGCTCATTAAGGAGTTCTCCGCGCATGTTCTCTTTGCAGAAATACAGTTCTGTCATAGCATGAGAGACTCTATATATTCTATCTGTTCTTTGGTCGCAAGATTCTGCGTGAAGGCACAAGCGCTGCCCGCCGCAGTTGCGAAATTGAGTGCCGAAAAATAATTGCCTGAGGCGAGGTATTCATGTACAAAACCCGCTATCATGCTGTCGCCCGCGCCCACCGAATTTACAAGCTGGCCGCGGATTGCGCGTACATACAGCGCCTGGTCGGCCTCGGTCACCATTACGGCTCCGTCGCCTCCCATCGAGCAGATAACGTTGCGCGCGCCCTGCTTTTGCAGTTCCCTCGCGCAGGCAGCTATCTCCTTGGTGTTCGGAAGCGTTTTGAGCCCGAAAATTTCACTGAGTTCAAAAATGTTCGGCTTTATGAGGAAGGGGTGGTATTTGAGCGTGTTCGTAAGGAGCGTTCCGCACGCGTCTACGACCACGTTGACATTTTTTACAGTTCTTATTCTGCGCAACAGATTTTCGTAAGTCCTGTCGTCCAAGGTCGAGGGTACGCTGCCGCAGATAATCAGCCAGTCACCCTCTTTTAATCTCTTTTTAAGGCTGGATATCAGGCGCGTTACGTCGCTTTCGGTTACGATTGCGCCTATTCCGTTGATGTCTGTCTCCGTCGTGCTCTTTATTTTTACGTTTATGCGGCTCTGTCCTTCGACCTCTATAAACTCGTGTTCAAGCCCCATAGACGTAACCTTATCGTCTATGGCTTTGCCCGTGAATCCCGCTACAAAGCCGTATGCAAAAGATTGATTGCCGAGTTCCTTGAGCGCGAGCGAAACATTCAGCCCTTTTCCGCCAACCGTTATGTATTCCGTGGAGGTACGGTTGACTATGCCGCTTTTAAGGTTGTTTACTTTTACGTAATAATCGAGCGAAGGATTGAACGTTATTGTATAAATCATCTTTCCCTTTCCCGTACCTTCCGTTAAAGGCGGGGAGTTTATTGCCGCCGCCTGAGTATATCACTTTTAATTTATAATATTTGCGCAAAAAAGTCAAACCAAAAGAGGCGCGGGTGCACATGAAATTTTTGGGCGGAAATTTTTAAATTGTTTGAATGGCAATGATGTTGCCGTTTTCAGCGTCGGCGCGCCCCCGGCGCAAGAGCGGCGGGTTCCGCGCACGGAGAGATTCATTTGCGCGGCAAATGTGCGCCTGCAATTGCTGCGCGGAGAGTAAAACTAATTGCCGGCTTAAAAAAATTCCGTGCAGCTGCCGGCACGGAATTTTTTTAAATATTTTTTTGGTGGACCTGCAGAGAGTTGCACTCTGGTCTTACGGGGGTCGGGCGGGCTTTCTACATACTTAGTTTACCTTT
>CALVWW010000001.1 GCA_944368155.1 uncultured Clostridia bacterium | reverse complement strand
TTTCAATTACCTCTTTCCGTAACACAAAAGGCGATGCCCGACGGGGTATCGCCTTTTGTGTGGTGGAGAAATGTAAAACAATCTTCCGTTGCAACCATAAATATAATAATGAAAAGGGAAAATGCCAAACGCCTGTAATAAGTGAAATACAAATAAAGGAGGCGTTCGTTGCCGCTTATAATATCCTTATGGCAGACAAGGAGGGCGTTATTGCGGATTGCAGGGCATTGCAACATTTGCTTACAGATACCACGGCAATGGAGCAGGAGATAGCCGATCTTTCAAAACAATTGGGCGATTCAACAGAGGAGTTGCGTAAGCACGTTGAGGGGAATATGCGTTCAGCGATGGATCAGGAGCAGTTTTGGAAGCGCTACAATACACTCGAAGAACAATGCAACTGCTTTTCTGACAGACTTGCAAAACTGCAATCCAGCGTAAAAGAGCGCAAGCAAAGGGCGGATGTAATCGGTGGATTTATGTTCGAAATAAAGGAGCGGGACGGCATTATTGATGAGTTTGACGAGGAGCTTTGGACTACGTTGCTGGAAAGCGTTACTATCACCCGCGAAGGGAAGTGGCTATTCAAGTTCAAAAACGAAAGAGTGGTAGAGGTCTAAACCGTTAAAAAGAGAAAGGCACCTGGGGCAAGAACTCCAAGTGCCTTATTTTTTTTGTTTAGCTTTAATAGCAAAACCATAATTTTAACGCAATGGCATAAATTTAACGGAAAAATATGTATAGCCCACACCGATAGGGCGGAAAGGGAAAAATACCTTAATATATGAGGTGTATTCTCAAAAATAAGCAGAATTTAGGGCAAAATACGATAAAAACGCCAGGTTTTGATAGAAATTCTCGTATCAAACCTGACGTTCTTATGTGGTGGGAGGGGGTGGATTCGAACCACCGAAGTCGGAGACGTCAGATTTACAGTCTGATGCATTTGGCCACTCTGCAACCCGCCCGTATTAAATTTTTACCCCGCCCACACGAGGTGGACGGGAAAATTGGAGCTGGCGATTGGAATCGAACCCACAACCTGCTGATTACAAATCAGCTGCTCTGCCAGTTGAGCTACGCCAGCAAGCTTAGGCAAAAATAGTGGTGCCTTGGGGTGGAATCGAACCGCCGACATACGGATTTTCAGTCCGGCGCTCTACCAACTGAGCTACCAAGGCATAAAGCCGCATGTCAAGCGGCGATAAATAATTTGGCGACCCGAAACGGGCTCGAACCGTCGACCTCCAGCGTGACAGGCTGGCGCTCTAACCAACTGAGCTATCGGGCCAAATAGGGTGGTGGGCCTTCACGGACTCGAACCGCGGACCAACCGGTTATGAGCCGGTAGCTCTAACCAACTGAGCTAAAGGCCCCCATCGGCGCATAGGTCTTTTACCCGAACGCGCTTGTATATAATAATATAACCGGCGCTTTTTGTCAAGTGTTTTTTTGCTATTTATCGGCTCAATATTTAAATTTTTAATTTTTTTTGTTGTGGCCCTCTGTTGCCCCGCGTCAGTCTGCAATTTTGCAAACTTCGATATTATTCGTCACGATACGTCAGATTTTCCCCGTCAGCTTGCTGTATTATTCATATCAAAGCGGGGCGGGTAACAACCGCCGCAAAAGTTCCGGAGAATGAACGATGGAGTCGCAGGTAAAAATTCAGGGCAAAGATATCGTAATCTATCTTGACGGCGAAATTGATAACTTAACAGCCATGCGCGAAAGGAAGAGGTGCGATGCAATGATAGAATCAAATGTCCAGGCTGCCCGCATAATGTTCAATATGGAAAAGGTGGACTTTGCCGATTCGGCTCTCATAGCTTTTTTAATCGGCAGATATAAAAAGGCGCACCGTCTCGGCATCCCCGTATTCATTCAAAGGCCGAGTTACAACGCCGATAAACTGCTTGCTCTGAGCGGTATATATACTTTGATACCCAAAATAAAATAGAGGAAAACTGAATGAAACCCAACTATCTCAAACTTGAATTTATATCCCTGCCCGAAAACCAGGCGTTTGCACGCGATGCAGTCGCCGCGTTTTGCCTGCCGCTCAATCCCACCCTCGCCCAGCTCAATGAGGTAAAGACTGCAGTATCCGAGGCGGTCACCAATTGCGTTGTCCACGGCTACAGGGAAGCCAGCGGCCTTATAACGGTGGAGTGCCGTACCGACGGCTGTGAATTACATATCAGAATCAGCGACAAGGGGGTCGGCATTGCCGATGTGAACGCTGCCGTTCAGCCCTTTTTTACCACCGGTCCGGAGGACGAGCGCTCGGGTATGGGGTTCACCATAATGCAGACTTTTATGGATGATTTCTCCGTGCAGTCTAACCCCGGCGATGGTACGCTGGTCTGTATGTCAAAACGCTTTGAACCGGAAGTTGAGAATGCTTGATGTCACCCAGACCAACCAATACATTTCACTTGCAAAGGCCGGCGACAACGCCGCCAAAGAAAAGCTTTTAACGGAAAATTCCAATCTTATAAAGTCTATCGTCCGCCGTTACCTTGGAAAGGGAGTGGAGTTCGACGATTTGTACCAGCTTGCCAGCCTCGGCCTTCTAAAGGCGATAAACGGCTTTGACGAGAGTTTCGGCGTCCGTTTTTCTACCTATGCCGTGCCCATGATAGCGGGAGAAATAAAGCGTTTCATGCGCGACGACGGCAGTATAAAGGTTTCGCGCGCAATAAAGGCTGACGCCAAGGCCATAAACAAATACGTGGAGCAATATTCGGCAGAGCACGGCCGCCAGCCCGGCATAAAGCAGATTGCCGAGCAGTTCTGCATGGCGGAGAGTCAGGTGGTGTTCACCATGGGCTCGCAGTATATGCCTCTCTCGCTCTCCAGTCAGGGCGAATACAAAGACGAATCGACGGGCGAACTTTTAGAGCGCCTGCCGTCTGAAGACAGGCAGGACGATATGATTGAGGCGTTGCAGCTCAAGTCCGCCATAGAGAATCTTGCAGAGCGCGACAAGAAGGTGATAATGCTGCGCTACTTCCGCGATATGACGCAGAGCGAAGTGGCTGCATTTCTCGGCGTGTCTCAGGTGCAGGTCTCGCGCATAGAGAGCAGAATATTGTCCCAGTTCCGTAAACAGTTGGCAAACTGAAATATTCAAGCGGAATTGCGATGTCTGCACTTATTTATAGTACTATGCGTGGTGTAATATACCGCGTTCGTAAAAACCGGGCGGCTTTCGGCTGTCCGTTTTTTTCTATTGCATTGCGCGGTATAAAGTGCTATAATATTTGCGTGAGGTAAAAAATGTTGAACCAAAGATATGTAAAACTTGGCAAAGTGCGCTCGGTCATACGCGAACTTTTTGAATATGGAAATGTGCGCAAGGCGCAGATAGGGGAGAATAATGTGTTCGATTTCTCCCTCGGCAATCCCAGCGTTCCGCCTCCCGCAGAATTAGGCGAGGTGCTTTCGGAGCTTATAGCAAACTCCGACCCGGTGACCTTGCACGGCTATACGTCAGCCCCGGGTGCGGCAAATGTGCGCAGGGCAGTGGCCGACTATATTAATAATAGTTTCGGCAATCACGTCACCGCGGACGACATCTATATGACCTGCGGCGCGGCGGCAGCCATAACGATAACTTTATGCGCACTGTGCAATGACGGGGACGAGGTTATAACTTTTGTGCCGTTCTTTCCCGAGTATTCGGTATTTGCCGCGCAGGCGGGCGCGAAACTTGTTGCGGTAAACACTTGCGAAGGTACGTTTGAGCCGGATATCTCTGCCCTTGAGGCCGCGCTCACGCCCAAAACTAAGGCCGTTATAATCAATTCGCCAAACAATCCGGGCGGCGTGGTTTATTCAAAAAATTGTATAGAGCGGCTGTGTGCCGCGCTTGCCGAACATTCTGAAAAAACAGGCTCGCCCGTTTATTTAATATCCGATGAACCTTACCGCGAACTTGTTTACGACGGTGCGCAGGTGCCCTATGTTATGAATTTCTATAAAAACAGCATCGTCTGCTACTCTTTCTCTAAAAGCCTCTCGGTTCCCGGCGAGCGTATAGGTTATATTGCGGTAAATTCGGAGGCGGATGAAAGGGGAGAGATATTTGCCGCGGTGTGCGGTGCCGGCAGGGCGCTCGGCTATGTATGCGCGCCCTCTCTTCTGCAACAGGCCTGCGCAAAATTGCTCGGTAAAACTTCAGATATATCGGCGTATGCACGCAACCGCGACAGATTGTGCGCCGCGCTGACCGGATACGGTTACGAAGTGGTTCGTCCGCAAGGGGCCTTCTATCTTTTCGTAAAATCGCTCGAGCCTGATGCAAACGCCTTTGCCGAACGAGCAAAACAGTTTGAACTTCTGCTTGTTCCGGGCGACGACTTCGGCGTAAAGGGATATGTACGCATAGCCTATTGCGTGAGCGCCGATATGATAGAACGTTCGCTGCCCGCATTCAGAGCGCTTGCGGAGAGTTATAAAAAATAAATTTAAATATTTCAATTCTGCGGTCGGAGGTTTTTTGTAGCACAGCCCGCAATCAGCGGCTTCAGAAGTTGTTTTTGCCGGATTTTGCATGGTGTTTTAAATGTCTGCAATGCCAGGTTTTATCGGACTTTGCGGCTTTTTGCCAAATTCTGGCAGCCGGGTGCGGCGGAGCGGGAACAAAATTGTCAATCCGTCAAATAAGCTTATTAATTTTTAATAAGTATTTTAATTTTTTCAAGAATTCGGGCGATTAATGTGCTACGCTACACGTAATGATTATTGCACAACGGATACGTGAACTCAGAGCGGAAAATCACCTAACTCAAGCTCAGCTCGCGAAGATGGTGGGGTGCAGTCAGCCGATGATAGTTCTTTGGGAAAAGGAGGTATGCGAACCAACGGCTTCCGCCATCGTGCGGCTTGCCGAAGCCCTCGGCTGCTCATGCAACTACCTGCTCGGATACGACGGATATTAAGTCCGCCAAACCGTGCCGTCTTTTGCTGAAGCGTGTTAAGGCAGTGCAGATTTTCGGAAGAAAATTCTTGCCCCTTTTCGGCTGTTGTTTCACAAAGGAAACCATCAACCAGACGTTTGCGGTGTGCTTTGCACCCGCACAGAGCGCCGCTTTGCGGCAAAACTTGTATTCAAAAAGGATTTATAAACAAGCGACCTGCGCCGCGGCAATTTTGCCGCGGCGCAGGTCGCTTGTTTCAATTGTAACATACGGATAAAGTTTAAAAATGCTCAGTTTTCAAATTTCTGCAGGCGCTTTTTTATCGAGCGGATATTTTCTTTGACGCTCTTCGGTGAGGCGCCGCCGTAAGACGTGCGTGCCTCCGCGCAGTTTTTCGCACGCACGGTTTCGCATATGTCCACATCGAAGTGCTCGTCGAAGCTCAGATATTCCTCTATAGTCATGTTCTGCAAAGTTCTTCCTTCGGCAATGCACCAGCGCACTATGCGTCCCGTCACCGAGTGTGCTGTGCGGAAGGGAACGCCCTTTTTGGCAAGGTAGTCGGCCACGTCCGTCGCGCACGCGAATTCGGCTTCTGCCGCCTTCTTCATTCTGTTGCCGTGCAGCGAAATATTGTCTATCAGTTCCGCCATTATGTTCAGGCAGGCGATGAGCTGTTTTTCCGCGTCGAACAGTCCCTCCTTGTCCTCCTGCAAATCTTTGTTATATGCAAGCGGTATGCCCTTCAAAGTCGTGAGTATGGCCATGAGATGCCCGTATATCCTGCCCGTCTTTCCCCTCATGAGTTCGGGAATGTCGGGGTTTTTCTTCTGCGGCATTATGGAAGAGCCGGTGGAATATTCGTCGGGTATCTCTATAAAACCGAATTCCTCTGTGGAATACAGTATGATATCTTCACACAGGCGCGAAAGGTGGCTCATCGCCATAGAGGCGTTGAACAGGTATTCGGCCACAAAATCACGGTCGGACACGCCGTCCAAAGAGTTTTCGCAAGGCTTGTCGAAGTCTAAAAGGGTTGCGGTCATGTTCCTGTCGATGGGGTACGATGTGCCGGCCAGCGCCCCGCTGCCGAGCGGCATAACGTTCATGCGCTTGCGCGAGGCAAAAAATCTGTCGGCGTCGCGCAAAAACATCTCCGCATATGCGTTGAAAAAGTGTCCGGCACACATTGGCTGAGCTTTTCTCAGGTGCGTATAGCCGGGCATTACGTATTTAAGTCCCGATTCCGCTTTGTCGGTAAGGCTCTCTGTCAGCGCGCAGAGCGAGCGTATTGCTCTGTCTGTCGAATTACGCACATAGAGGCGGAAGTCGGTTGCAACCTGGTCGTTGCGCGAGCGTGCGGTATGCAGCTTTTTGCCGCTGTCGCCTATTCTTGCTACAAGCTCGTTCTCCACAAAGGAATGAATGTCCTCGGCGCCCTCAATTTGAAGCCTGCCCGCTTCTATGTCGGCATAAATTGCCTCCAGTCCGCCGCATATCTCGTCGCTCTCCTGAGCGGAAATTATTCCGCATTTGCCGAGCATTCTTGCGTGCGCTATGGAGGCGGTAATGTCCTCTTTCCACAGTTTTTTGTCGAACGGAAGCGAGTCGTTGAATTCGTCTGCGTCTTTAGCGGTGGGCGCGTCAAACCTTCCCTGCCACAGTTTCATAACAATTTTACCCCTGATTAAATTGACTTATTTGCCGTTTTAAACTAAAATATAGTGTAGAACGTAAAAGTCTGCGTATTTTTAAATAATTATAACTTAAAATGCGCAATTAAGCAAGCGTATTTTTTTATACGGAATTCATTTTATGATAATTTTGGGCATAGACCCCGGTCTTGCGACCATGGGTTACGGCGTTATAGAAAAAAAATCCAACGGCGACGCCGTTCCTGTAGACTACGGCGTAGTGCTCACCCCGAAAGACGAAAGCCTTCCCGTGCGCCTTGCCATGCTCGAGGAGGGGGTAAACAAACTGCTCGGCAAATTCAATCCGGCTGAAGTGGCGGTGGAGGAACTATTCTTTTCAAAGAACATCACGACGGGCATACCTGTCGCCCACGCCCGCGGCGTTATCCTGCTTGCATGCATAAAATATTGCGGCAAGCTCTATGAATACACGCCAATGCAGATAAAGCAGGCGCTTACAGGCTACGGCCGTGCAGACAAAGTGCAGATGATGCATGTCGTCACATCGCTGTTGCACCTCTCAAAAATACCCAGGCCCGACGACGCCGCCGACGCTCTTTCCGTGGCTCTGTGTCATGCGCATACGTCCCGCTTCGGCAAAATGTTCGGCATAAAATAATTGCGCCGCTTTCCCGGGCCGTTACGGGGTTAGAGTTTTGTCTTGCTTCACCTGTGAACCCGTTATTTTGGGAGGAGTAGCGCAGTTTTTTTACGGCGTGCAAGACATACAAATTTGTGAACAAGGTTTTTTATGATTGGATATTTAAAAGGAAAAATTCTCAATTTATCGGCCGATACCGCTCTTATAGAAACGGGCGGTGTTGGCTATGAAGTGCTTTGTTCGGCTTCTGCGCTCGAAAGTCTGCAAGGTAAAGCCGAGGGGGAAGTATATACCTATCTTCAGGTGCGCGACGACGGCATAAGTCTCTTCGGCTTTTCATCCCCCGCGGAAAAGAACATGTTTTTAAAACTTGTGTCGGTTTCGGGCGTCGGTCCCAAAATGGGAATTGCAGTGCTCTCCGGCATGGACGTTAATTCTTTGGCCGTGGCAATAGCGTCGTCCGACGTGAAGAAGCTCAGCACGGTAAAGGGCCTCGGGAAAAAGACGGCTGAGCGCATAATTCTGGAGCTGCGCGAAAAAGTGGCGGAAACGGCGGGGAAACTGCCTTCAGGCGGCGGCGCGCCTTCTCTGCCCGGAACTGACGATGGCGACGAGGACGCGGTGGTTGCGTTGATGTCGCTCGGGTTTACCCGCGCCGAGAGCGCAAAGGCTATAGAGCGCGCCAGGGCATCAGGCGCCTCTACCATAGAGGACGTCATCCGCGAAGCCATCAAGGGAATGTGATATAAAATAATTTAAGTTTGCAAGGCGGGTATCCCGCCGCCGCAAGACCCAATTTGCAGCGTAAGCTGGCTCACTGGAAGGGAATGTCGGCGATTATAAAAATGTGAGCAACAAAATATCGCCGACAGGGAAACTTAGTTTCCAAAAATCACGAAGATTTTCCGCTGTCACTAAGCGAAAAATCTGTGAGGTATTTTTTTATGTTTTTCGACGATGAAGAATACGGCGGAGAAGAGGACAGGCTTGTAAAGAGCACCAAGGGGGAATACGACGTTGAAGAAAACGTTCTGCGTCCCAAGGCCCTCTCCGATTACGTCGGCCAGGTAAAGGTCAAGGAAAATTTAAATGTATATATGGCTGCCGCCAAAAAGAGGGGGGAGGCGCTTGAGCATGTTCTTTTGTACGGTGCGCCCGGCCTCGGCAAAACTACGCTTGCACACATAATAGCAAACGAGATGGGCGGCCAGCTCAAGCTCACGTCCGCGCCTGCAATAGAGCGCAGCGGCGACTTGGCTGCAATTCTCACCAACTTGAACGACGGCGACGTGCTCTTCATCGATGAAATTCACCGCCTCAACCACAGCGTGGAGGAAATTCTCTATTCCGCCATGGAGGACTACGCTCTCGACATAATCGTCGGTAAAGGTCCAAGTGCGCGCAATATACGCTTTTCCCTCAAAAAATTTACCCTCATCGGTGCAACTACAAAGGCGGGCATGATAGCAACTCCCTTAAGGAACCGCTTCGGCATAATCTGCCGCCTTGAAATGTACACTCCGGCAGAGCTGAAAGAGATAGTTTTAAAGAGCGCAAGCAAGCTCGGCATAGAGATAGAGGGCGACGCGGCTGCTGAAATTTCCAAACGCTCCCGCGGCACTCCGCGAATAGCCAACAGGCTGTTAAAACGCGTGCGCGACTTCTCGGAAATCCGGGGCGAAGGTAAGGTGTCGCTTGACGACGCGCGCTTTGCTCTCGGCAGGATGGAGATTGACGGGCTCGGCCTTGACGAAACCGACCGCGCCATCCTTCGCGCCATGATAGAAAAGTTCGACGGCAAACCCGTGGGGCTGGAAACGCTCGCCGCCACGGTAAACGAGGACGCAAATACGATAGAGGATGTATACGAACCGTATCTTCTGCAACTCGGCTTCATAGCGCGCACTCCGCGCGGCAGGGTGATACTGCGCGGCGGCTACGAACACCTCGGCTACAAAATTTCGGAGAGGCAGGCTGCCCAGCTCTCTCTGTTCGATAAAGACGAAAATGACTGACAACGAAAAGATACTCAATGTAGAGGCGCACGGTGCGCCTACAAATTTAAAAAAGAGCGATTTTTATTACGACCTTCCCGAAGAACTTATAGCGCAGACTCCCGCCGAGCCCCGCGATTCCTCACGTATGCTCGTGTACGACAGGGCTCAAGACAGGGCTGAGCACAAAATTTTCCGCGACATAAAGGAGTATCTGCGTACAGGCGACGTACTTGTCGTTAACAACACAAAAGTCCTGCCCGCGCGGCTTTTCGCGCATACCGAACACGGCGGAAGGGTGGAAGTGCTGCTTTTGAAGCGAATATCGGCTTTAAAATGGGAAGTACTGGTAAAACCGGGCAAAAAATGCAGGCCGGGCACACGGCTTGAAGTGGATGAAAAACTTTCTCTCACGGTCGAGTCGGTAACCGACAGCGGTGAGAGAATTGTAAACTTTGAGTGCGACGGAGTGTTCGAAGAGGCGCTCGCCCGCGTGGGGTCAATGCCTCTGCCGCCGTATATTCACGAAAAACTCAAAGATAAAAACAGGTATCAGACGGTCTACGCAAAAACCGACGGTTCTGCGGCCGCGCCTACGGCCGGGCTTCACTTCACCCCCGCGCTCCTTCAGGAAATTAAAGACATGGGCGTGGAGATAGCCGAAGTGCTCCTTCACGTCGGCCTCGGCACCTTCCGCCCCGTAAAGGAGGAGGCCATAACCGACCACAAGATGCACAGCGAATATTACGAAGTCGGCGCCAAGGCGGCGGATATAATCAGCCGCGCCAAGCGCGAGGGAAGAAGGGTAATTGCCGTCGGCACCACCTCTGTGCGCACGCTGGAGAGCGTGGCAAGGGACGACGGCACTATAGAGCCCTGCCGCGGCAACACCTCAATATTTATATATCCGCCCTACAAATTCAAGTGCGTGGATGCTCTCATCACCAACTTCCACCTGCCCGAAAGCACCCTCATCATGCTCGTTGCGGCAATGACCGGCAGGGAAAAGATTTTGGAGCTGTATAAAACGGCGGTGGAGAACAGGTATCGCTTCTTCTCCTTCGGTGATTGTATGTTTATATGTTAGTCCGCCAAACTTCACATTTGCGTCGCATTGCGGTGTCGCCGTTACGGGTGTGTTCAGTCATTTACGTCTTTGTAAACTCCTTCACACCTACCGCCGGCTCCGTGCACTGCTCGCAACTCTGAAGTTATGATTAGCCTTTTTTTGCGGCAAAATAGTTCCGCTATGGACTTTCTCTTTGTCATTTCGACCAAGGGCGTAGCCCGCGCGGAGAAATCTCAACCAAACAAATTGTATAAGGTTTTTAAATGTCACAAAATTTTTCTTTTGAAGTTCAACATGTCGAAAAGCATACCGGCGCGCGCGCCGGCGTTTTTCATACTCCGCACGGCGATGTTTTAACTCCCGTGTACATGCCCGTGGGCACTCAGGCCACGGTAAAGGGCGTGCTTCCCCGCGATTTGAAGGAAGCGGGCAGTTCGATTGTGCTTTCAAACACCTACCACCTCTATATGCGCCCCGGCGACGAAATAGTAGCAAAGGCCGGCGGCCTGCACAAGTTTATGAACTGGGACGGCCCTATCCTCACTGACAGCGGCGGTTTCCAGGTGTTCTCTCTCACAAAGCTCAATAAGATAAAAGAGGAGGGAGTTTACTTCAATTCGCATATCGACGGTTCGCGCCATCTGTTTACGCCCGAAAAATCTATATCCATACAGCAAAATCTAGGCGCCGATATAATAATGCAGTTCGACCAGTGCAGCGAATACGGATACACTCATACCCAGGCTCAGGAGGCAATGGAACTCACTTCCCGCTGGCTGGAGCGGTGTTCCGCAGCAAAAACGCGCGACGACCAGATGCTCTTTCCGATAGTTCAGGGCAACATGTATAAGGACCTGAGGGAAGAGAGCTTGAAGCGCGCGGTGCAGTTTGCGCAGTGCGGAATAGGCATCGGAGGCCTTTCCGTGGGCGAACCCAAACCGCTCATGTATGAGATTTTAGACTTCCTTCAGCCTAAACTTCCCGAAAATATGCCGCGATATCTCATGGGGGTAGGCTCGCCCGACTGTCTCATAGAGGGAGTCATGCGCGGCATAGATATGTTCGACTGCGTGCTGGCTACAAGAATAGCGCGCAACGGCACGGCGCTCACTTCAAAGGGCAAAATTGTAGTGCGCAACGGCATGTATAAGGAGGACTTCACTCCGTTGGACGAAAAGTGCGGCTGTTACTGCTGCAGGAACTACACAAAGGCATACTTAAGGCACCTTATAAACGTTGATGAAATGCTGGGCGCCATGCTTTTAAGCCTGCACAACATCACCTTCCTGCATAAGCTGATGCGCGATATGCGCGAGGCAATCCTTGCCGACAGCCTTCCCGATTTTGCCGGGAGTTTTTATGCGGAATACGGCGCTTTTTAGTAAGCTATGGCGAAAATAAATTGAAAACAAAGTGAAAGTTTTGTTTTGTGCCCGATTAACTGTAAAAAATGCTTGCAAAAACTGCACAAATTCTGTATAGTTGAATGGTAAGCAAATTAACAAGGAGTAAAAATTTCGTAATGTTGACTACATTATTAAGTCCAGCCGAAGAGCCTGCAAATGGTTGGGTAACATGGGTAATACTTGGCGTATTTATAGTAATAATCGTAGTATTCTTTGTGTTCTCCTCCCGCAGGAATAAGAAAAAGCAGCAGGAGGCGCAGCAACTCATGGACGCCGTAAAGCCCGGCAACAAGGTTAAAACGATAGGCGGCGTGTGCGGCATAGTCGTTGAGGTTGACCCCGAAGAGAATACCTTTGTGCTCGAAACCGGGTCGGAGACGAGCGGCAAATGCTACATGAAGTTCGACAAACAGGCCATCTATCAGACCGACGCCGTTGTCGAGCCTGCAGCGGAGAGCGCTTCCGAGGAGAAGAAGGAAGAAGTTACCGCGGACGGCGAGCCCTTTGAAGAAGCTCCCGCCGAACAAAAGGCAGAGGAAGTAAAGGAGCCCGAAGAGAAGGCTGAAAAGACAGATAAAAAGTAAAACAATCATAAAACGGCTTGCCTCCGCATAGTTTTAAACTGTGCGGAGGTTTTTTATGCGCGAAAATATTTTTCAGATTTTAAAGGCAACGCTTGCTGCCGCCATATTCTCGCTTGTCTGCGTGCTCATATTTTCATTCATAATCGGTGTGTTTTCTCTCTCTACCGACATTATAAAGCCTGTCAACCAGGTTTTTAAAATCATCGCGATAGCTGTGGGCGGCGTGCTCTTCATCCGCGGCGGAAGGGGACTTATCAAGGGCGCAATCTACGGGGTGTGCGCGGTTGTCATCACCTACCTGCTGTTTGCCATAATTTCTTCTTCGTTTGCCGTGAGCTGGCTTTTCGCACTGGAAATTGCCCTCGGCGCCGTGGCGGGAGGCATAAGCGGGATAATAGGCGTCAATATAAAGGGGAAGAGGTGAAAGTTTATAAAATCGCTTGATTTTTCCACGGCGTTAACTTATAATATAAAAAAACGACAAACAAAGGAGCTGAACTGTTATGATTAAAACTATAGCAAAACCTTCTGAAAGAAAGATAAGCGGCTGCGGCGAATGCAGGAGCACCTGCCAGTCGGCTTGCAAAACGAGCTGCACCGTCGGCAACCAGAGCTGCGAAAGAATTACAAGAGAAGAAAGACCCGACAAAGAGAACAGATAAATTTTCATATCGGAAATTTTAAAGGAGCAGAAAGTTTCTCTGCTCCTTAAAATATGCAAACGCAGAATTTAGCGCCGAAAGCGGCGCTAAATTTTTCATGCCGGAGCATTATTTTATTGTATTATGATTCACGTTTTTTCATACAAAACACACAACTATATCTATGATACCGGCAGCGCCAGCCTGCACGAGTGCGACGAAAAGACGGCAGCATATTTAAAGGCCGTTCAGACCGGCGAAAAACCCGCCCTCTCGGATGAAGATATAAATGCAGTCCGCGCCGACATAAAAACTCTGGAGGGAGAGGGGCTTTTAAACGCTCCCGAACCTTCCGCCTATCCCGTAAAGTCAAACGAAGTAAAGGCGCTGTGCATACATATCTGTCACGACTGCAACCTTCGCTGCCGCTATTGCTTTGCCGACGAGGGGGCATATCATTCGTCCCGCGAATTCATGAGTGAGCAGACGGCGAAGAGGGCCATAGATTTTCTCATTGAAAACAGCGGAAACCGAAAGGTCTTAGAGGCCGACTTTTTCGGCGGAGAGCCTCTGATGTGCCTCGACACAATCAAAAACGTTGTCGCTTATGCGCGCGAACAGGGTGAAAAATACGGCAAAAAGTTTCTGTTTACGACGACGACCAACGGCGTTCTGTTAAACGACGACGCGGCCGACTTTTTCAACCGGGAAATGGAGAACGTCGTTCTCTCGCTCGACGGCCGTCCCGAGGTGCACGACGCCATAAGAAAGACGGTAAACGGCAAGGGCAGCTTTGATTTGTGCTTTAAAAATATAAAGAAGTTTGTTGAAACGCGCGGCGCCAAGAGTTATTATGTGCGCGGCACTTTCACGGCAAAGAATCTCGACTTTTCAAACGACGTAATGTTTCTTGCTGAAAGCGGATTCGATTCTATCTCCATGGAACCGGTAGTCACCGATATCCCCGACCTTCAGATAAGGGAAGAACATATTCCGCGCATCTGCGAGGAGTACGAAGTACTCTGCGAAAAGTATCTCGACGCATATAAGGCGGGCAAAGGGTTCAATTTCTTTCACTTCAACATAGATTTGGAGGGCGGTCCCTGTCTTTCCAAGCGCGTATCCGCATGCGGGGCGGGCAATGAATATTTCTCCGTTGTTCCAAACGGCGACATTTATCCCTGCCACCAGTTTGCCGGCAACAAAGATTTCTACATGGGAAACGTCTATGAAGGCAGCCTCAACGGCGGTATACGCGGCAGGTTTGCTTCGTCTTGTCTGTTCACGCGCAAAAGTTGCAGCGATTGCTTTGCCAAGTTTATATGCAGCGGCGGCTGCAGTGCGAACAACTATAACTTCATGGGCGATATCGAGCAGCCTTACGCAATCACCTGCGCCATGATGAAAAAGCGCATAGAGTGCGCCATGCATATACTTGCCGAAAAAAAGCGCCTCGGCGCAAACGTCTGAGCGCGCGGTGCCGCAGGCCTTAAGTGAAATTTTATATTTTCGCTTAAATTTTACCTGTATAAACGGGTAATTGATTGACGGCGAGGGTAAAATCTACTATAATATAGAAGTTAATTTTCG
The DNA here is from genome assembly GCA_944368155.1 of uncultured Clostridia bacterium. Lineage (GTDB taxonomy): Bacteria > Bacillota > Clostridia > Christensenellales > Borkfalkiaceae > Coproplasma. The sequence goes on along the minus strand of CALVWW010000001.1, from coordinate 378,109 downwards.
TTTATTTGCAAGCGGCAGTAAATACTATGCCGTTTAAACGTTAAGGAGAATGCAGATGGGCAAGATAAAATCTGCCATAATAACCGTTATAGTCACGCTGGCAACGCTTGTGCTGTTCCTGTTCGGCGTTGTTTCGTGCGGACTTCCCGACGGTGTGCACAGGTATAATTCCATACTGTCAAACATTCATCTCGGAAGTGAATTCACCGGCGACGCATATACGACGCTCCTTCCCGAGGGCGTTATAACCTCCGAAGAATATAATTTCACTGTAGCGGAGGAGGGTGACAAAGCCGCCGAGTACGAAGAGACGTATGTTGCTTCGGCAAGCGGCGCATATTATGTCGACCGCGACGTTCTTGAGGGTTACTCCTCCGATACGCAGTCGGCTTTCGCGGCCTTAGCCTCCGAAGTCGAGTCTGATGCGGCCAAGCTCTCGCAGAGGATTTCCGCAAGGAATTATACTTCCTATTCGGTAAACGTTGTCGACGGTTGCGCTATCCGCGTAAATGTGCCCACCAACTTTACTTATGCGGCATACACCGGAAACGATGTAACCTCGCTCACCGACGATTTGTTATATGCGAGCACTGCTCTCGGTTATCTTACATTGGGCGGCGAACTCACCTTAAGGAACACGGTAAGCAGCCTCGGCCAGTGGGACAGCGTTTCTTCATCCCAGTCGCAGGACGAGCATGAAACTGTTACCTACAATATTATCAGCTCAAAATACGATATCTCAGATATAATTTCAGGCTTTTCATATTATGCTGTCGGCGGCTCATATGCGGTGCGCGTAAACCTCACCTCGCTCGGCAGAGAGGTAATCAGCGAAAAAACTACCGCCATTGCAGAGTCTGACGATACTTACATCAGATTCTATGTCGGCGGAACCAGCATAATAAACCTCACATGCGAATCTGCCATAACAGAGGGCAGCTTCTATATTGAAGCGAGCGACGAAGAGACCGCGCGCAACTATGCCGCTCTCCTCAATTCTGCCGTAAACGGCGGAGAGCTTGCGCTTGAATACTCTTACGACGAAGTTGTTTACGGCACGGCCGTATCAGGCGAAAACGCCGCTATGTTCACGGCTATAGCCGCACTTGTGATTTTTGCCGCTCTCGCCGTATATGCAGTGGCCCGCTATAAAAAGCTCGGACTTCTGTTCGCGCTCATGGCGCTTCTGTTCTGCTCGGCGATGATAGCTGTTATATATCTCGTAGGCACTACGCTCACTATGGCAGGCGTGTTCATGTGGTTGCTCACTTTTGCGCTCTTTACCATATCAAATTTCTGGGCTTACGAATCTATACGCAAAGAAAGTCAGGCCGGCAGAACCATTCAGGCTTCTGTTAAGCGCGGTTACAGGAATACGCTCGCAGGCATTCTCGATACTCATATTGTAATAGCTGTCATATCTGTTATGCTCGCGCTCATAGGCGTCGGCGAAGTGGCGGCATGCGGCATGGTGCTGCTCATAGGCACGCTTGCTTCCTACCTGCTGTATTGGTTCACAAGGTTTATGTGGTATACGACCATGTCGCCCGCGCGCGATAAATATAAATTCTGCGGTTTCAAGAGGGAGGCGTTTGAAGACGATGACTAAGTTCAATGTTTCCTCCAAAATGCATCTGTTTATTATAATCTCGTCGTTAGTAGTGGCAATCGGGCTTGCGATAGGCCTTATCTGCCAGTTTACGGCAGGCGGCTTTTTCAACTCCGGCGCCGACTATTCGTCGTACAGGTCGGTCACTGTGCAGTATTCCATGCCCACCACCGATGACGAGGTTTCCGAAATATGCGAAAACGCATTCGAAAGCCATGGCGTAAGTTATTACCTGGCCACCGAGGCCGAGAATGCCGGCGGCGATGAAATAGAGTACAGGTTTTCCCTTTCCGCCGACGAGTCGGCTCTCATTGCCGCAGCTCAGGAGATTGATTCCGCTGTGGGAATCGGCAGCGGTCTCCTCGGCTCTGCTTCATATTCCGAGCACACCGCCGCGTTCGGCGGAATGAACGACATGATGTATGCCGGCATAGCTCTTGCAGCGGCAGTCGTGTTCCAGTTCATATACTTTGTAATAAGATATAAACTGACAATGGCAGCGGCCGCGTTTGTTGCCGACCTGCACAATCTGCTCATATACTTTGCCCTCCTTGCGATAACAAGGGTACAGGTGTCAGTATCGGTGGTTGCAATTTCTGTTTTTGTTGTGCTTCTCACCATGATAGGCTGCGGAATACTCTTCAGCAAGATGCGTTCAGACTTCCGCAATGACAGCTTCAAGGCGATGCCTTCTTTCGAGCAGGTGGACGAATCTCTTCGCGAAGGCTTCAAACCCGTAACGATAATAAACGTCGTTCTCGCCTCGGCGTTCGTGTTGCTGCTTGTATTCTCGCTCTTTGCGGGCTCGGGCGTATACGGTCTGTTTATGCCCTGCATAAGCGGCATTCTGGCTGTGATAGCTTGCCAGTACGGCACCCTTATGTTCACTCCGTCAGTATATTCCCGTCTTAAGCAGCATGCAGATAACTATGCCGCCAAGAGAGTATCAAAATACAGCGGCGCAAAAAAAGCGGCTAAATCTGCCGAATAAACAAAAAATTAAAACAGGCGGGGCACAACCTCGCCTTTTTTGCTTATAAATGTAACAGGCGCAGCCAAAACTTTGATTTTGCTCCGCCGACCATACTCGCAAGCGGCGTTTGTGCCGCGGTTAAATACAGAAAATGAAGAGAATAGTATCGGAATTTGCCTTTTCCGGGGAGGACAGGCAGAAAATCGGCGCGCTCGCGTCGGCATGCAATTTAACAACGACTGTCGCCTCAATACTCTACGGCAGGGGCGTCGATACTCCCGACAAAGTACATGCTTTCGTTCGTCCTTCCAAATCGCATTTTATTTCACCTTTTAAAATGCAGGGCATGAACGAGGCCTGCGAACTTATAAAAACAGCAAAAGAAGAGGAATGGGACGTGCTCGTCTACGGCGACTATGACGCCGACGGTGTGTGTGCGGCAACAATAATGGGCGGCGCGCTCGAAGATTTCGGCGTAAATGTAAGAGTATATGTCCCGGAGCGCAAGGGGGGATACGGGGTAACCGTCTCGGCAATAGACGAAATTTTTGAAGAATTTTTTCCCCAGCTGGTAATAACTGTCGATTGCGGAATATCCAATGCCGAAGAAGTCGAATATTTAAAGGAGAGCGGTTGCGAGGTAATAGTGACCGACCATCACGAGCTTCCCGCAAATATTCCCGACTGCATATGCATAAATCCGAAATTCAACGACAGTTACCCGTACGACAATCTGTGCGGCGCGGGCGTAGCTTTCAAAGTTGCGTGTGCGCTCAACGGAAAATCGGCGTATAAATATCTCGACTTTGCGGCGCTTGCCACCGTGGCCGACAGCGTACCCCTTACGGGCGAGAACCGCGATATAGTCGCAGAGGGACTCAACCTTATCAATACATCTCCGAGGAAGTGTTTTTCAAACTTTCTCGCACGCACCCAGGATATCGCCGACGCCCATACGCTCGCTTTCACGATAGCGCCCAAAATAAATGCCGCGGGGCGCATGGGCGATGCAGCTTCCGCTTTGAAACTGTTCACCGAAACGGATGAAAAGGCGGTATTCGACCTCTCTGTTCAGCTCACATCATACAATCAGGAGCGCCAGTTGAGGTGTGATGAACTGTATACTCAGGCAAAGGCCAAACTTGCTCTTCGCGGCGCGTACGGCAGAGTGATAATGCTGTGGGACGAAAGCTGGAATTCCGGCTTTGTCGGTATTGTCGCCGCCCGTCTCGCCGAGGAATACAGCCGCCCTGTAATACTTTTCGTAAATAACAACGGAATGCTCAAGGGCTCGGCGCGCAGCGTCGACGGAGTCAACATTTTCGAGGCCTTGAAGGCCTGTTCCGACTTCATATCCGAGTTCGGCGGCCACTCGCAGGCGGCGGGCGTGAATGTCTCCGAAGAGAATTTTGCCCTGCTTGAGGGTGCGCTCAACGATTACATGGAGCGCAATTATACCGCTGAAGATTTTGTTCCGACAATTTATGTGAGCGGCTGCCTTTCCGGAGAGAATGTAGCGCGTCTTGCGCACGAGCTGGAACTTCTGGAGCCGTACGGCGTTGGCAATAAACGGCCGCTGTTTTCTGTTGACGCGGAAGATTGCCGCCCGCATCCGCTCAAACCGCTTTCGCCCCATCTCGCATTCAGGTGCGGCGGACTTGAGATGATGTTTTTCGGCGGCGCAAAGTATGCAGAACTGCTCTCATGCCCCGCGCCGAAAACGCTGGTGTTTGAATATAATATATCGCGTTTCCGCGGCAGGGAATATGTCCGCGGCTTTGTGCGCGACGTTATTTATACCTCTGCCGCAGGCGGATATGCGGGCGAATATATAACGGCAAACGCCGTCATGCGTGCGGCTCTTGCTCCCGTTTCGTGCGGCAGTGTGTTCAAAACATGCGCCGAAATAGACGACATGATGGCGGAAGAAGGCGCGGACTACGGCACTCTGTATATAGCCGAGGACTTTTCCACGCTGTCGAAGTATAAAAACGCAGGCAAATTTTTTGCGGATATCTTCAATCTGTCCACGAAGAGTTTGGCAAACACCGTGCTCGTTGCTCCCCGCCCCGACTGTGACTTTTCGGGTTACCGACGCATAGTTTGGCTCGACAGGCCGCTTAAAGTGACCTTTCCTTCGGCTTGCGGTGCGGAAGTCATAATCTGCTCAGACATAAGCGGCCTTGCCCCGCTTGCCGCAATAAACAGCTCGCGTGAGCATCTTTTAAAAATATTCGCCTATATATCGGCAAATTGCGGCACGCTTGAGGGCGCGAGCGCAGAGGACGCCGCTTTTTCAGCAAAAACTCCATTCGGCGCGGGTGAATTGCTCTTTGCGTTCAAGGTGTTCGAAGAACTCGGGCTTATTTCGTTTTCCGAGGGGCGGCTGGTAGTTTACAGAGGTGTAAAAACCGACCTGAAAAATTCCGCGCTTTACAACGATGTTGCAAATATCGTATCTTGAATTTTGCGTAAATTTTGTCGCTGACATGGTTTCGTGAAAAATGGTTATATATGAAGAACGTATTGGATAAAATCTACGAAAATTATCCCGATGAAGAGCGGGAGATGCTTCTTTCGGCTTATAAATACGCCGAGCAGATGCATTCCAATCAGAAGCGCGCCTCGGGCGAGCCTTATTTTACCCACCCGTGCGCCGTTGCAGAGATTCTCATCGATTTAGGCCTCGACGCGCCCACTGTCGCCGCGGCGTTTCTGCATGACGTTATAGAGGACACTCCCGCTACAAAAGAGGATATAATAAGCCGTTTCGGCGAAGAAATTTACACGCTTGTCGACGGCGTAACAAAACTCGATAAAATTCATTACCAGACGCATGAAGAGGAGGATATCGAAAATTTCCGCAAGATATTTGTCGCCATGGCAAACGATGTCCGCGTCATTATAATCAAACTTGCCGACAGGCTGCACAATATGCGCTCGTTAAATTTCCTCTCCGACGAGCGCCAGCAGAGAATAGCCAAGGAAACGCTTGAGATTTACACTCCGCTCGCCGGGCGACTTGGTATATCTCAGATGAAGTGCGAGCTTGAGGACCTCTGCCTTAAATACCTCGACCCCAAGGCATACGAATATCTCGTCACCAACATCCATCAGAAGTTGGAGGAGCGCCGTTCGTTTATAGATACCTGCGTGAGCGAGCTCAAGGAAATTCTCGAGGAAAGCAATATAAAGGGCGACGTTTTCGGCAGACCCAAGCATTTCTATTCGATATATAAAAAGATGAAAAATTCGGGCAAGACGCTCGACCAGATATACGACCTCTCCGCCGTGCGCGTAATCGTCAACACCACGGAGGAATGCTATGAGGTGCTCGGCAAAATACACAAAAAGTGGAAGCCGGTGCCCGGACGCATAAAGGACTATATCGCCATGCCCAAGCGCAATATGTATCAGTCCCTGCACACCACTGTCGTGACAGATTTCGGCCAGATATTCGAAATACAGATAAGAACATTTGAAATGCACCATATGGCCGAATACGGTATCGCCGCTCACTGGCGCTATAAGGAACAGAAGGGCGGACAGGATAACAATTTCGACCAGAGGCTGGCATGGATACGCGACGTAATGGACTGGGAGGGCAGCACGGGCAGCGCCAAAGAATTTGTTGAGAGCTTAAAGACCGACCTGTACACAAACGAACTTTTGGTGTTCACTCCGCAGGGCAAGGTCATTTCGCTCCCCCTTGAGGCAACGCCCATAGATTTCGCATATGCCATTCATTCCGAAGTAGGCAACAAATGCGTGGGCGCCAAGGTAAATTCGAAAATTGTGCCTTTAAACTCCACTCTCCACACGGGCGACGTGGTGGAGATACTCACCTCCCCAAACAGCAAGGGGCCCTCGTGGGATTGGCTCAAATATGTAAAATCAGGCTCCGCGCGCGCCAAAATAAGGCAGTTCTTCAAAAAAGAAATGAAGGAGGAGAACGCCCGCACCGGCAAATCTATGCTCGAGGCAGAGGCAAAGCGCAGGGGTTATAACCTCGGCGATATCCTCACGAACGAGTCATTCGAAAAGCTTTCGAAAAAGCTGGTGTTCGCGTCTGTAGACGAAATGTTTGCCTCCGTGGGTTACGGCGCTGTCAGCGTAAACCAGATAATTTACAAACTGATAGACTACTATAAAAAGGCGATACCGAAGGAACCAGGTTCAACTCTTCCGGGCAAGAGCGGCGGCGCATCGGAATCGAGCGTTACCGTCCGCGGCATGGCCGGGCTGATGGTGCGTTTTGCGCGCTGCTGCAACCCCGTTCCAGGCGACGATATCGTGGGTTTTGTTTCGCGCGGAAGGGGCGTGATTGTCCACCGCAAAGATTGTCCCAACTTAAAGGACTACGAGCCTGACCGCATTCAGCCCGCCCAGTGGACGGCAGACACAGGTTCCGAATTTATCGTCGGAATACGCGTCGTTGCCGACGACCACGACGGCCTCGTGGCTTTCGTAACTTCTGAAATTGCGGCCATGCACCTCTCGCTTACCCAGATTGTGGGGAGATTGGATAAGAGCAAGCGCGCGGTCGTGGATATTAACGTCCGCCTCAACAAGCGCTCCGATTTAGACCTTCTCATAAATCATCTGAAGAAGGATAAGAGGGTGATAGACGTATACCGTACATCGGGCTGAAACTTTTCGCTGAAATTTTTATTAAACCATGTATTCGTTTTTCGTTCTGCGGTTTAAAATTTCCGCTCAGCCGCAAAAAATTAAAAAATAAATATGGTGCGGCGGCCGCCGCATACAGAGGAAAAAATTTATGAAAGTTTACAAAGTATATCCCGAGGGATTTGCCTCAAATTCATATATAGTTACCGCCGACGGCAAAACTGCTGCGATAATCGACTGCGCTCAGGAACGAGTGTGGGACAAGTGCCGCGAGCTCGGCCTGAAGCCCGACGGGGTATTATTGACGCACGGACACTACGACCACATAGGCGGTTGTGTGCGCTTTTCTTCAATGGGCATCCCCATTTATGCAAGTGAAGAGGAGGCCGAGAATATGTTCGGCCCCGACTATGTTGACATGAGCCCGTATGTAATAAGGCGCTTCCCCGTAAATATCATAGGCGGCGGGCAGACTGTGACCGTTGCGGGCATAGATTTCAAAGTTATATCCACGCCCGGTCACACCGCAGGCGGCGTATGTTATCTCGCCGGCGGCTGCCTGTTCACGGGCGATACTCTCTTCCGTGAGAGCGTGGGCAGAACCGACCTTCCCACAGGCAGCTGGCGTTCGCTCTATAACAGCATCAAAAAACTTTATGTGCTCCCCGGCGACTTCACCGTATATTGCGGACATGACGAGGATACTACCCTCTCTCACGAGCGCGAATGCAACCCCTTTGTAAAGTGCGAGTGGTAAGCTGTTTTCAGTCAACATCAGATTTAAAAAATGCTTACAACCAATGTGCAGTTTCTCAGCGCGGAAATAATGGACGTTCTGCGCCTGTTTGGCGCTGAGGACAGAGATTTTGCCCATACGTTCAGGCGCGATGGCGACAACTTCATAAACATAATAGAGTGCGGCGGGGAATGCCGCACTTTCTCCGATATATGGCGTCCGCGCGACGAGCTGGAGTTCAAAAGGTTTGCAAAGCGTTCGGCAAAGCTTGCTTTTTATTTGCTGCTCTCGCAGGAGAGCGGCAAAAGCCTGCCGTGGGGCGCCTTAACGGGTATACGACCCACAAAGATGGCTTACGGCGAACTTGCAGCGGGGCGCGATTTTGCGCCGCTCTTTAAAAAATTTTGCGTAAGCGGCGGGAATATAGATATAGTCCGCCGCGTGCTCGCAGCGCAGGGCGATATTTACCGCGCCAATTGCGGCAATGGCGAAGATATATTTGTCAGCCTGCCCTTTTGTCCGACTAAATGCGAATATTGTTCGTTTATCACGGCGCCCGTCGGCGCGGTAGAAAAGTATATCGAAAGCTATATCAACTGCCTTGTCGAAGAGATTTACAGTCTTAAAGGCATAATCTCGAGGGTCAATTCAGTATATGTCGGCGGCGGCACTCCGTTCTGTCTTTCGGCTGAGCAGCTCTCGCGCGTATACGGCGCGATAAATTCGCTGAATATCGGCGGCGCCGAGTTCACAGTAGAGGCGGGCAGACCAGACACGTTTACCCCCGAAAAGCTTGAAGTAACTTTCCGTGCGGGCGTTAACCGTATATGCGTCAACCCGCAGACATTTTCCGACAAAACTCTCACCGCGATAGGCAGGAAGCATACTTCCGAACAGACTTTCCGCGCCTACGAAATGGCTTCTCAATACCCGTTCGACATAAATATCGACCTGATTGCCGGCCTTGCCGATGAAAATATCATTGATTTCAGCCGTTCGCTCGACGCGGCAATAACTCTGTCTCCATCAAATATCACCGTTCATTCGCTTTGCTTAAAGGCAGGCTCCAGACTCAAAGAGAGTGTAAGCCGCCTTGCCGTCTCGGATATCGACGGTATGATAGCGCTCTCGCGCGAAAAGCTGACCGCAAGCGGCTATTGCCCTTACTATCTCTACCGCCAGAAATATCAGGCGGGCGCGGGCGAAAATGTCGGTTGGTCGCTGCCCGGCAGGGAGTGCGTATATAATGTTGATACAATGGAAGAGATTTGCTCAAACATCGCCGTAGGAGCGGGCGCCATTTCCAAACGCGTATATGGCGGCGGCAGCAGGATAGAGCGCCTTGCCTCACCCAAAGATATCCCCACATATCTCAATAAGTATAAAGAAATTATCGAAAAACGAAATGAATTATTCGCTTGATTGCATATTTACAGTCAATTTTATTTACGTGTAAAAACGCCCCCGCATGGCACGGAAACGTGCCATGCGGGGGCGTTAACTTATGCCTTGCCCGTTTTAATCTTCCAAGCCTAATAGGTAATCGCTCGTTACGCCAAAGTATTTGGCAATTGCAACAACAGCTTCAGCCGATGGAACGCGTTTGTTGGCTTCCCAAAGCGAAACTGCGCTTTTCGTTGTTCCTATTTGAGCTACAAGCTGCATTTGCGATATTCCCTTTTCCGTTCTCAGTTCTTTCAGTCTTTCAGCAAATACATTCATAACTAAACTTTAGCATAATGACTCAACAAATGTGAACTAGTTAACAATAGTCAATAGAAACGCTTGACAGTTTACAACAACTTTTTCGACGGCGTGGTGTGTGAAGAGGCAGAAGCTTACTTCAAAATGGGATTTAAGTTTGCGTTAAAACTTGCCGCCGAATGTTTTGTTTGAAATAGAGGCGGACTTTGCGGCAATTGCGCATATAAGGCTAAATTTCTGTTTCAATTATACTTGCAAACGCTTGCTATTTGCTTTAGTATGTGCTAAAATAAGCTCGTTACGGGTACAACGCGGTGCGAATACTCCACGGCCGTCTTTGTTCTCCGCATATTTTATTCCATAAAGGAGGATAATTAAAATGGAAAAGCAGGAAATTATCGCAAAATTTGCAACCAAGGAAGGCGACACGGGTTCTCCCGAAGTTCAGATAGCCCTCCTCACCGAGAGGATTAACCACCTCAACGAGCATCTCAAAGTTCACATTCACGATAATCATTCGCGCAGGGGCCTTCTTAAAATGGTAGGCCGCCGCCGCGGTCTTCTCGACTACCTCAAATCTAAGGATATCGAAAGATACCGCGCCGTTATCGCCGCTTTGAACTTAAGGAAGTAATTTTTACGTATAAAAAAGAGCGCCTGTTTTTTGCCGCTCTTTTTTTCATAAATTTGTCTGCGCCGCACGAGCGGCGCGGGCGCAAGAACAGACAAGGAGTAGAAAATTAATGAAACCGGAAAGCAAAAAATTCACAATGCAGGTGGGGGGCAGAGACGTCATAATCGAAACGGGCAAGTATGCCGAGCAGGCAAACGGCGCTTGCGTAGTTCGCTGCGGCGATACTGCGGTGCTTGTCACCGTGTGCATGTCGGCGTCGCCCAGAGAAGGCATGGACTTCTTCCCTCTTCAGGTTGATTACGATGAAAAGATGTATTCCGTCGGCAAAATTCCCGGCGGTTTCAAAAAGCGCGAGGGCAGGGCGAGCGACAAGGCGATACTCACAGCAAGGCTTATAGACCGTCCTCTCCGTCCCCTCTTCCCCAAGGGGCTGTACAACGACGTTACGGTAGTGGCTCAGGCAATCTCTGTCGAGCCCGACGTGTCTCCCGAACCTCTCGCTATGATAGGTTCTTCCGTAGCGCTCTCCATCTCCGATATACCTTGGGCGGGCCCCACCGGTTCGGTGGTTGTCGGCCTTGTTGACGGCAAATACGTCATCAACCCCGACCTTGCCCAAAGGCACGCAAGCACCATTCATCTCAACCTCGCCGGCACGCGCGACGCCATTCTCATGATAGAGGCCGGCGCAGACGAAGTTACAAACGAAGAGATGGTCGGCGCCATAATGTTCGGCCATGAGGAAATCAAGAAGATTTGCGCCTTCATCGAGGACGAAATAGTTCCCGCAGTCGGCAAACCCAAGAGGGAAATGGAGCTCTATCACATTCCCGCACAACTTGACGAGGCGGTACGCGAATACGCTTCCAAAAAAATCGACTGGGCAATCGATACCTTCGACAGGCAGGAGAGGGAGTCCCGTCAGGCTCAGGCCGAGCAGGAAGTTTTAGCGCACTTTGCAGATATTTATCCCGAAAATACACGCGAAATAAAGGACAGCTTATACTACCTCACCAAGGAAAAAGTCCGCGCAAAGATATTCGATAAGGGCATCCGTCCCGACGGCAGAGGCCTTAAAGACGTTCGTCCCATCTGGTGCGAAAGGCATATCCTTCCCCGCGTTCACGGCTCTGCAATATTCACCCGCGGACAAACCCAGACCATGACGACCTGCACCCTTGCCATGCTCTCTGAAGCTCAGAGACTCGAAGGCCTCGACGACGAGACGAACAAGAGGTATATGCACCAGTACAACTTCCCCGGCTATTGCACTGGCGAAGCAAAGGCTCTGCGCAGCCCCGGCAGGCGCGAGATAGGGCACGGCGCATTGGCTGAGCGTGCGCTCATTCCCGTGCTTCCTTCGGAAGAGGAGTTCCCCTATGCTATAAGGGTGGTTAACGACATCCTCTCCTCAAACGGTTCGTCCTCAATGGCTTCCGTGTGCGGTTCCACAATGGCGCTCATGGACGCGGGCGTTCCCATCAAGGCGCCCGTTGCAGGCGTTGCCATGGGCCTTATCAAAAATCAGGAGACAGGCGAGTTCAAAGTGCTCACTGATATCCAGGGCCTCGAGGACTTCCTCGGCGATATGGACTTCAAGGTTGCGGGCACCACAAAGGGTATCACTGCAATTCAGATGGATATAAAGATTAAGGGTATTTCCGAAGAGATTATGCACACCGCTATCGACCAGGCAAACGAGGGCAGGCAGTTCATACTCTCCAAGATGCTCGAGTGCGTTCCCGAAGTTGCTCCCGCGCTTTCTGTATATGCTCCCAAGATTATCAGCTTTGAAATCGACCCCGAAAAGATTGGCGATGTCATCGGCAAGCAGGGCTGCGTGATAAAGAAGATAATGGAAGAGACTGGCACGGATATCGACTTTAACGACGACGATTCTGGCCGCGGCTATATCTCCACCACGGGCCCCATCGAAAATGCCGAAAAAGCCAAGGCAATCATTCTCTCCATAGCTCACGACCCCGAAGTTGGCGACATGTTTGTCGGCACGGTAGTAAGAATTCTCAACTTCGGCGCGTTCGTCGAATTTGCTCCCGGCAAGGACGGCATGATACACATCTCCAAGCTTGCCGACAGGCGCGTTGAAAAGGTGGAAGATGTGGTGAACATCGGCGACGTCGTAAAGGTGGAGATAATCAAGATAGGCGAAAAGGGTATCGACCTGAAGCTTCTTGAAAAGCTCTCTTAAGTTTTTAGATTTTAAAAATTCAAGCGCTCTCTGCTGTTGTCGGAGGGCGCTTTTGCTTAAAATTATTATGCGGCGCTTAAAAATGAATGCGCGCGCGGCCTACCGCCGCGCGCGCATCGCTTAAGGAGATTGTAAAGACGGCCGCTGTTGCCGCCGAATATTTGATTTACCGTGCTTTTTCAGCGCAAAATTGCGCTTTATATCACGCATAGTACTCTTGTATAGCACTTAAACAGCTTGCCCGCGCAGTTTAATATATGCAAGTCCGGGCAGTAAATTGCTTTTATCTTTCTACGAAAAATAGCTGACGGCTCCCGCGAATATCGCATAAGCTATTTCTTTGCGGTACTGCTCCGTGACGAGCAACTCTTCGTCTGCCTGATTTGATAAGAACCCGCACTCTACAATTACCGACGGACTTTCGGTGCATTTGAGCATGTAGTAATCGCCGACAAGCGGACCTACGGCCCGTGTTGCGTTCTCCATGGAGTTAAGGCTGTTCTGAATGCAGACTGCAAGCTTCTTTCCGCTCTCGCTGTCATTGTCGAAGAATACCTGGGCGCCTCTCCTTGAACTGTCGGAATAGAAGTTCTGGTGCACGGAAATAACCATATCGGCGCCGCTTGATATTATCACGTCGCGGCGGCTCTGCATATCCCGCCGTTTGAATCCCTTTGTGGGCACGCCGTATAGGCCCGCCTGGCTCTTCCGCGTGAGCACAGCCGAAAAACCCGCGTCGAGAAAATATTCCCTCAGTTCATAGGCAATCGCAAGGTTAACGTCACTCTCTTTAACGCCGCTCGTCTTTCCCCGCACCCCGGCGTCGATTCCACCGTGCCCCGCGTCTATTACGATTACGGGCGCCGAATATGTGGCGGCATAAGCTATGCCTTCGCATAAGGCTCCCGCCGCACAACTGAGAATTATAATGGAAACGGCAAGCGCCGCCGCGCCGCGTTTAACGGTAAACATTTTCACGCTATATACTACTGATTATTTGATTTTTTTATGACTTGATGGTATAATAATACCGATTATAATTTTTTTGCTATGTTTGGAAAATATCCCCCGATGGCGCCTGAGTGCGCCCGCAACTTAAGCCCCGTAACTCTCGCTTATATCGGTGACGCGGTCTATTCGCTGTATGTTCGCGACGGGCTTGTGCGCTCGGCAGATTTCAAGTCCGGGCAGCTCAACAGGCTGACTTCTCAGCTCGTCTCCGCTCACGGACAAAGCGCGCTTTTAGAGCGGCTTATTCCCCTCTTTACGGAAGATGAGGCCGAAATTTACCGCCGGGGGCGGAATGCAAAAAAAACAGCGCGGGCAAAAAATGCCAGCGTTTCTGAATATAACCGCTCTACAGGTTTCGAGGCGGTGATGGGCTATCTTTATTTAACGGGGCAGTACGCAAGAATTGAATTTTTATTGAAGGAAGAGGATGAAAACTGAGGGCAGGAACGCCGTACTTGAGCTTTTGAAAAGCGGCAGACAGATTGAAAAAATATTAATGGAAAAAAATCCGCAGGGTTCGCTTTCGCGTATATTTGCCGAGGCGCGCCGCGCGGGCGTCCGCGTTCAGTTTGCCGATTCCAAAGCGCTCGACAGGCTCAGCGAAACGGGACGTCATCAGGGCGTGATTGCCTTTGCCGCCGACTATGAATATTGCGACCTCGAAGATATAATCGACGCAAAGGGAGAGGCGGGCGGCTTTGTAATACTTTGCGACGGCATCGAGGACGTGCACAACCTCGGCGCAATAATAAGAGTGGCGGAGTGCGCCGGCGCCGACGGCGTCGTAATTCCTTCGGTAAAATCAGCGAGCGTGACCGAGACTGTGGTGCGCATATCGGCGGGCGCGGCCAATCATATAAAGGTTGCCAAAGTTCCTTCGCTTAACGCAGCCGTGGAAAAACTAAAAAACAGCGGCTACTGGCTGTACGCCCTCGAGGCGGACGGGCAGAGCATATATTCCGCCGACCTCTCCGGTAATGTCGGCCTCGTCATCGGCGGGGAAGACAGCGGCGTCAAAAGGCTTACCCGCGAGAAGTGCGACGGAGTTTTATCCCTTCCCCTTCTCGGAAAAGTAAATTCTTTAAACGCCTCCGTGGCCCTCGGCATAGCCGCATACGAAGTGGTGCGATGCAGGTTGAAACATTAAGCGACGAGCGCCTTGCGGAGCTGTCGCAGAGCGGCGATAAAAATGCCACCGAACAGCTTTTAAAGCGATATAAAAATGTAGTTCTTTCGGTTGCGCGCCGCTTCTTTTTATCTGGAGGAGAGACGGAGGACCTCGTGCAGGAGGGGATGTGCGGGCTGTATTCGGCTATAGGCGGCTATTCCGAAGGCAAGTGTAAATCGGGCTTTTCTTCATATGCCGCCCGTTGCATCCGCAACAGGATAATCGACGCGGTAAAAGCAACGACGGGCGCAAAACATTCGGCGTTAAACAATTTTTTGCCCATAGTCGAGGTGGGGGAAGAGCTCTATTCTTCTCCGCTCAATCCGGAAGACGAACTTATCAGGCGTGAAAACAGAAGAGAATTTCTGCGCAAGATAAGTAAAAATCTCTCCTCGTTTGAATTTCAGGTTACAGTAATGTACATGGACGGCCTCACCATGGCTGAGATGTCGTCCTCCACAGGCAAGAGTGTAAAGAGCATCGATAACGCCCTTCAGCGTGCCAAGCGCAAACTTTTAAAACTTTTAAACTGACCCGCGCCGGCGCGGGATGTTTATACGGCATATAACTTGCGCGCAAAGCGCAAAAACAAGCGGAGCTTCAGATGGCATATCTCGCGTTTTACAGAATGTTCCGCCCGGACACCCTCGACAAGGTCGTACGGCAGGAACATATAGTTAAAATTTTAAAAAACCAGATAGAGAGCGGAAAGATAGGCCATGCCTATCTGTTCTGCGGTCCGCGCGGCACAGGCAAAACGTCCGTCGCAAAAATATTTGCGCGCGCCATCAACTGCGAGCATCCTCAAAACGGCTCGCCCTGCGGCGTATGCCCCACGTGCAGGGCGCTCGCAGAGGGTAGCAATCTCGATATCTCCGAGATAGACGCCGCCTCGAACAACGGCGTCGACGAAATGCGCGACCTGCGCGAAAAGGTGCAGTATCCCCCCGTTGCGGGCAAATATAAGGTATATATAATCGACGAGGTGCATATGCTCACGTCGTCGGCGTTCAACGCTGTTTTGAAAACGCTTGAAGAGCCGCCTGCACATGCGGTGTTCATCCTCGCCACCACTGAGCCGCAAAAAATTCCCGCAACCATTCTCTCGCGCTGTATGCGCTTCGACTTCAAGCTTATTCCTCAGCGCGACCTCGAGGGGTTGTTAAAAAACATACTCAATAAAATAGGCAAAGATTACGAAGAGGAAGCCGTCGCCGCCATAGCCCGCGCGGGCGCAGGCAGCGCGCGCGATACGCTCTCAGTCGCCGATATGTGCGTTTCGTATTCCGCAGGCAAACTCACTTATGCCGACGTAAACGCCGTTCTGGGCAGTGCCGACTTCTATAAAATAGCCGAGTTTGTCCGCATGCTTTTAACGGAAGACTGCGGCGGCGCGCTCTCAGGCGCGGAGGAGGTTTTCTCCGGCGGCAAGAGCGCGGGCGTGTTTGTAAAGGACATACTCAATTTTTTAAACAGCGTATCCGTTGCAAAAATGTGCCGCAATGCAAAGGATATTTTAAATGTTCCCGAGGAGATGTTTGCGGTGATTTCGGACATAGCCTCGGCCGACGGACACAAAATTCTGCGCGCGACGGAAATATTTGTTAAGGCGGAGAGCGATATGCGCTATGCTGCAGACCCGCGCGTTGTTTTGGAAACGGCTGTACTGCGCTGCACGCTTCCTTCGGCCGACTATAATATCGACAGTCTGATTGCCAGGGTTGCCGCACTTGAAAAAAAGGTTGCGGAGGGCAATTTTGCCGCCGCACATACGGCCGCAGATGCGGCTGTGCAGGCAGCCCCCCCCGGCCGTGCGGCAAAAAGTGAAAACCGCGGCATTACGGAGGTCAATTCCGTTAGGCCCGCCGCTTCCGATGTGCAGACCGATTTTCTGCATAGCGGCAATGCAAGGGCAACGGCGTTCTATGCTCCTGAAACAGAGGTAAAAACTTCTCAGAAAGCTCGGATTTCTTCGTCTGACGCCGCGGCCGACCCGTTTTCATCACAGCCTTCAGCACAGACGGTACGCCCTTCGGGCGGCAAGACAAATGTGCTTGCAACTCTTTTAAGGGCGCTTCGCACAACGCATAAAAATGCCGTGCTGTTTACGCTCTGTTCAGACCTTATCTGCGAGCAGGAAGGCGCAAAAGTAATTTTTTTCACCGACAACGAAACGGTGCACCGCGCAATCTCCAGGCCGGACAATGCTAAGATTCTTTCGGATATTCTTCTGGAGTGCGGCATAACCGATTTTGAGGTCAGGCTTTCAAAAAAAGATGATTCTCTCTCCCGTGCGCTCGACGTTTTAAAGAGCAACTTCGGCGGGACAGATATAGATATAAAATAAATCAACATCAAGGAGTTTTAATATGGCTGGATTCAGAGGCGGCATGGGTGGCATGGGCGGAAACATGAACAATCTCGTTAAGCAGGCCCAGAAAATTCAGGAACAGATGCAGGCGGCGGAAAAGGAGCTTGAGGAGCTCGAAGTTGTCGGCCTTGCAGGCGGAGGAGAAGAGGGCGACGAAACCGTCGTTATCTATATGAACGGCAAAAAAATAATAAACGGCGTGGAGTTCGGGAGCAAACTCCCTCAGATGATAGACCTTACCGACGAGGACGATGTTGAAATGCTTGAGGACCTCATTCTCGCCGCCATAAACGACGGCTACAAGAAGGCCGACGCACTCTATGAAGAAAAGATGGGCAAGTTCGGCGGTTCCGGTATTCCCGGCATGATGTGACAAAGCGTATTTTCCGCGTAATCTGCCCAACGGGTTAGCTTGCTCAATCAGAAGATAGTTAGTGTATAAAAAATCACTTTGAAAAATGCAAGGGTGAATTCAGTTCGGCCGTTAAGCATTTTCACGACCCAAAAAACCTCACGGCAAAGATTTTTGTATAGCAAAAAGATTTGCGTGAATTTTCTGAAATAAAGTGTGCGCAAGCAATGTTTCCTTGCGCCTGCGCGACTCAATTTGCTGCGACAGCAGTTTCTTTATTTTTCTGAGCAATCAGGAACTACAGTAGTTCAAAATAATCATGTCGGAAAATGCAAGGGCGAATTCAGTTCGGCCGTTAAGCATTTTCACGACCCTAAAAACCTCACGGCAAAGATTTTTGCATAGCAAAAAGATTTGCGTGAACATGTTTATTTATGGATATTTTCATAGAGCCTATCGGAAGGCTTATAAATGAGTTTACAAAGCTGCCCGGCGTCGGCAAAAAGACGGCGCAGAGGTATGCCTATAAAATAATTAATATGAGCTTGGAGGAGGCGGCAGGGTTTGCCGCCGCCATAACCGACGCCAAGCGTAAAGTGCGCTACTGCAAGGTGTGTGGCAACTTTACCGAAGGCGACATATGTGATATATGCCTCAGGCGCGATAAGTCTACAATTTGCGTGGTCAAAGAGCCTAAGGATGTAATCGCGCTTGAAAAGTTGCACGAATACAAGGGCGTTTACCATGTTTTGCACGGAGTTATCAACCCGATGGAGGGAATAGGTCCTAACGACATAAGGATTAAGGAACTTTTAGACAGGGTAAACGAGGGCGGAGTCACCGAAGTCATCATGGCAACCAATCCCGACGTCGAGGGCGAGGCAACGGCTATGTATATCGCGCGGCTTTTAAAACCGTTAGGGATAAACGTCACCCGCCTTGCCCACGGTATTCCCATCGGCAGCGATATAGAATATACAGACGACGTAACGCTGTCGCGCGCGCTGTTGGAGCGCAAGTCAATTTAGCCGGATTCAACGGCTTGAAGTCAAAAAATATCACGGAGAAAGAGATGAGAATTTCTGTACTCGGCTGCGGCAGATGGGGTTCGTTCATTGCATGGTACCAGTCAAAGGTTTTAGGCAATGAAGTAATAAGCTGGGGCCCTGAGGGCGACTATTCGTATGAGGTGCTTAAAAATACCGGTAAAAACGAATACGTCGAACTCGACGGCAGAATAGAGCTTACCTGCAATCTGGAGCACGCCTTAGCAAACAGCGATATAATAATTATTTCCATCAGTTCGCAGGGACTTCGCGGCTTCATGCAGAAAATAATACAGTATCCCGTGCAAGATAAAATTTTTGTGCTCTGCATGAAGGGAATAGAGGAGAGCACGGGCAAACGGCTTACGCAGGTGCTCACCGAGAGCGGCATTTCGCCCGAAAAAATTGCGGTATGGGTAGGTCCCGGCCACATTCAGGCGTTTGTTGCCGGCATACCAAACTGCATGGTCATTGATTCAGAAAATGAACAGCTCAAGCGAACCCTTGCCGACAGCTTCAAGAGCAATCTTATCCGCTTCTACTACGGCAACGATTTAATCGGAACGGAGATAGGCGCGGCTGCAAAGAACGTTCTGGGTATAGCCGCGGGCGTGCTCGACGGAAGCGGATATGTAAGTTTAAAGGGCCCGTTGATGGCGCGCGGCGCCTACGAAGTCGGCTCGCTCATCAGGGCGATGGGCGGAAATTTCATGTCGGCTTACGGGCTTGCCCACCTCGGCGATTATGAAACGACGCTGTTTTCAGAATATTCCCATAACCGCCGCTACGGCGAAATGATGGCGCAGGGAAAGAAGTTCGAAAAGCTTGCCGAGGGCGTTATGACGGCCAAGGCAATGAAGAAACTGGGCGAGAGATACGGCGTGGAACTTCCAATAACCGAAGCTGTGTATGAAGCGTGCTTTTTATCGCATGCGTTTGAAAGCGGCGACGGCGCAAGGGAGTGCATGAATATAATTTTGAAACTGTTCGACCGCGCCACAAAGAGCGAATTTTAATGCAAACTGTTTAATGCCGCCCTTTCCGGGCGGTAAATTCACGCATAGAGAGGCAAAAATTTGGTAAGAGAAGATTTAAGAAATGTAGCTATAATCGCGCACGTAGACCACGGCAAGACGACGCTCGTCGACGCCATGCTTAAACAGAGTCACGCATTCAGAGAGAATCAGGCCGTTGAAGAGAGGGTGATGGACTCGAACGACCTTGAGCGCGAACGAGGAATAACAATACTTGCAAAGAACACTGCCGTGCACTACAACGGCGTTAAAATAAACATAGTAGATACCCCGGGCCACGCCGATTTTTCGGGCGAGGTAGAGAGGGTTATGATGATGGTAAACGGCGTTCTCGTTCTCGTCGATGCCGCCGAAGGTCCCATGCCCCAGACGCGCTTTGTAGTTCAGAAGGCGCTTGAAATGGGTCACAGGCTTATAATCGTTGTAAATAAAATAGACCGTCCCGACGCGCGTCTTGCCGAAGTGCAGGACGAGATACTCGAACTTTTGCTCGAGCTCGACGCTTCCGACGACCAGCTCATGAGCCCCGTTGTGTGGTGCTCCGGCAGAAACGGCACCGCCACACTCGATTTAAACACCCCCGGAAAAGATTTAACGCCTCTTTTCGACACCATATTAAGCCATATCAAGCCCATGGAAGTCGATGAAAAGGGCGGCGCACAACTGCTTGTTTCCTCGATAGACTACAACGACTATGTCGGCAGAATAGGCATAGGCCGAATCGAGCGCGGCGAAATTTTGCAGGGGCAGGCGGTAGCTGTAACCAATTACAACAATCAGCAGATGAGGCTTGCAGGCAAAATTGCCAATCTCTATCAGATAGAAGGCTTGAGCCGCGTTCCCTGCGAAAAGGCTGTTGCCGGCGATATCGTGTGCTTTTCAGGCCTTGAAAAAATTAATATAGGCGACACTGTGTGCTCGCCCGACTGCGTGGAGGCGCACAAGTTCGTAAAGATATCCGAACCCACCGTTGAGATGACGTTCTCGGTAAACGATTCACCTTTTGCCGGCAAGGAGGGCAAGTGGGTCACCACGCGCCATCTGCGCGACCGCCTCTTCCGCGAGCTTTTAAAAGACGTATCTCTCCGCGTGGAGGAAACCGACTCTGCAGACAGCTACCGCGTTTGCGGCAGAGGTGAAATGCATCTTTCGATACTCATCGAAAATATGCGCCGCGAAGGCTATGAATTTCAGGTGTCTACTCCCCGAGTGCTCTATAAGGAGATAGACGGCGTAAAGTGCGAGCCTATGGAGCGCCTGATTGTCGACGTACCCGACGAATTTTCGGGCGCGGTATTTCAGAGCATGGGCGAGAGAAAGGGTGAACTTCTTCATATGAGCGCAGTCGGCAGCCGTACCCGCCTTGAATTCATCATCCCCGCACGCGGTCTCTTCGGCTATAAGAGCGAATTTTTAACCTCTACAAAGGGTGAGGGCGTGTTCTCGTCGGTGTTCTTCGAATACCAGCCGTACAAGGGCGAATTTTCGCGCAGGAACACAGGTTCGCTCGTCGCCTTCGAAACAGGCGAGGCTGTAACATACGGCCTGTACAACGCGCAGGGGCGCGGCACTCTGTTCATAGGTCCCGGCACAGCCGTGTATGAGGGCATGGTAATAGGAGAGAGCCCCAAATCTGAGGATATAAACGTAAATGTCTGCAAGCAAAAGCATCTCACAAATACCCGTTCTTCCTCAAGCGACGACGCGCTCAGGCTTATAACTCCCAAGCGCATGAGCCTTGAGGAATGTCTGGAGTTTATCGCAGACGACGAACTTTTGGAAATAACGCCAAAAAATATCCGCATACGCAAGCGCATATTAGATTCAGAACTCCGCGCAAAGGCCAATGCCAAGGCAAAGAAGGGGCTTTGATTTCAGCTTTCTCCAACATAAAAAACATGATTTAAGCATATATAAATACTGCCGCACAGGCAGTATTTTTTGCTCGGCGGCGGGAGGTAATAATGGAAGGAACAGTACATTCCGTCACCATAGAAGACTGCAACAAAATTTCGGCAACGGCAATTGAGAGCGTCGACGCTTTCTCGCCGACGCAAATAGTTTTAAGCTATGCGGGAGGCAGAATAACGGTGACCGGCAGCGGACTGAAGATTGTCGCTTTTTCCAAGGGCAGCGGAGCATTTTCAGCTACCGGAACTGTTACGGGTGTAAAATACTCGGCCAAGGGAATAAAACTTGCACAGCGCCTGTTCAAATAATCTATGCGCATATTTCTTATATGCCTTGCGCTCGGCGTTTGCAGCGGCATTGTGTATGACATGCTCTACATAGCGCGGTTTATAATCGGAGGGCGGCCCGCTGTAAAAATAAAAAAGCGCGAGATTATCTCCTGCGCAGTATGCGACATAATATACGCCGCGGTGCTTTCGGCACTGTTTGTTGCGGCCTCAGTGCTCTTCTGTTTTCCCGATGTGCGGCTGTACATGCTCGCCGCCGTAATTTTGGGCGCATTGCTGTATATCAAAAGTTTCCACATAATGGTTGCATTTTTTCTGAATAGATTGTATAATATAGTCAGCAGAATTGCAAAAAGGGGCAAAAAAGGCTCTCCTGGTGCAAAATAGCGCCGACAGAATACTTTTTTGTCGTTAAAAGAGGTAAAAAGACATGAATCAACAAAAGCGCAATCGTCTGGTTGCCGCCGCTACAGTCACGGTAGTTCTACTTCTCGTCGTGCTTGTCGCTATAATGATATATCAGTTGGTTGTAATTGTTCAGCTCAACAACCGCAGGAACGCGCTCATGCACGAAGTCGCTGCATTCGACCGCGCAATCGAAGATTACGAGAACCGCATCGATTACTACGGCGATTTAAACAACCTCTACTTGCTTGCGGTTGAGTACGACATTATAAAATAATTTTAAGCATGCGGCATTTTTCCGCAGTTTTTGTAATTTATGAAGATATCGGCAATAGACGTAGGTTCAAATTCCGTTCGCCTCATGGTTATGGCGGACGGAAAAACTTTATATAAACAGTTGGAGACTACCCGCCTTTCAGAGGGGCTGGCCTCAAGCGGCCTTTTAAAGCCCGAGGCCATCGAGCGCACCGCGCGCGCAGTTCAGCTCTTCGCCGCGGCGGCAGAGCTCAACGGGGCGGGTACGCCGTTTGTATTCGCCACGGCTGCAGTCCGTTCGTCAAAGAACGGAGCAGACTTCGTTAAAAGGGTGAAACAGCTCACGGGCATAGATGTAGATGTGCTCAGCGGAGAGGAGGAGGCGGCCTGCGGCATAGCGGGAGCGCTGCGCGGGGAAGACGGCGGCATCATAGACCTCGGCGGAGCCAGCACAGAAATCATTCTGCAAAAGGACGGCAGGGTTGAATACTCAAAGAGTGTAAACATAGGCACCGTCCGCCTCTTCGATATTGCGGGGCAGAATGCAGCGGGATTACAGCGCGCCATAGATGAAAAACTTGCCGATTACGGCAGTCTTTCACTCAAAGGGTGGGACATATACGGCATAGGAGGCACGGCCACCAGCCTTGCCGCGCTCTTCCACGGGCTCGACAGGTATGACCCGAAGGTTGTCGACGGCACTTATCTTTCTGCCGCATGGCTGGGCGGGGAGGCGCAAAAGCTTCTTGCGCTTACGCCCGAGGAGCGCAAACAGCTCCGCGGAATGGACGTTCGCCGCGCCGACGTTATTGCAGGCGGCTGTCTGCTGTTGTACAGCATTTTAAGCCGGTTTTGCGCAGACGGGCTCACTGTGTCTGAGAGCGATAATTTAGAGGGCTATGTGCTCAGAAAGGGAAGGGCAAAGTGAAATATTTTATAACGGCTGCAGCGGCAGTGCTTTCGCTCGCCGTTGCCGCAGCCGGGAGCTTTATGTGCTACCGCATAGGCGGTGAATGGTGGAACGTAGCCGCATATATCCTTTTAAGCGCGCTTTTTTTTCCGCTTGCGGCGCAGCTGCACGAGCTCGGCCACAAGCTGTTCGGTGCGGCGGGTGGAATGAGCGTAAAGCTCGGCAAATTTGCCGTATTTTCCCCCTCGAGCTGTACGGTTACGCCCAAAAGTTCAAAAAATATCAGGCGCGGGTTTATACTCGCGGCGTGCGGCGGAATAGCTGTAAACTTCATCTTTGCGGCGGCGGGCATAATCTGCATATGTTTCGGAGGCGGAGCGGCTCTCGCCTCGTTTATAGCGCCTTCATCGCTCTATCTCTTTATTATAAACGCCGTGCCCACAGGTTCGGGGACGAACGCCACCGATATGCGCATGATAATCGATACTGCCGAAAATACTCCCGAATGGCAGGTATTGGAGCGCGTGCTCACAATTCAGGGCATGCTTTCCGAAGGCATGACTATAGAGCAGGTTGACGAAGAGTTGTTTTTCTCTGTGCCTCAGATAATGGAGAGCGAACCGTCGTTCATAATGCTTGTATCTCTCCGCGCCGACTACTACGCCGCCAAGGGCGAGGAAGAGAATGCAAAGAAGTGGGGCGACAGGCTCGAAAGTTTAAAAAATGAATATCTCTGATGAGTATCATAAATATAAAAGCTGTGCGGAGCACGCAAATTTACGCGTGCTCCGCACAGCTTTTTTTCCTTGCACTGCCAATAATTTAAAACGCTTTCAGCTTATTCTGTACAGCCGCGAAAAGCAGTTCGGACACAGATTTTCATTGCTTGCCGCGCATTTTTTGCACACATGGTTGCCGCAAACCGGACATTCGTATCCGTCCCGAACATCAAATTTTCCGCATAAAAAACTTCCATTTTTTTGCCGCATTGTTTTCCCCTTTTTTCGTTTAAAAAAGTATGTGTAAACACGCGTTTTATATGCCTTAAAACGCTGAGACGCCTGCCAGAAGTTGACAGCCATTATATAATATGGTATAATATAAAAGATAAATTTTCTGCTGAATTTTTATTGATTTTTCTTTGCGTGTAAACGTGCGTCCGGAGTTTTTTAATTTGTAAAATTAACTCCCCGAGACGTAAAATTTTGCGAAACATTTTAAAATAATCATGGGCGCAAGGCCGAATTTAGTTCGGCCGTAAAGCGCAACCCAATTTGCTGCGCAAGCAGGCTCACCGTGGGTGAATTGCCATGATTATATAATAATAGGGCGCATAAAATCATGGCAAGAGGGAGCCGGCTCCCTAAGGTCACGAAAATTTTACGGCGCCCCGGGACGTAAAATTTTGTGAATATTAAAAAACTATTTGTGCCGAGAAAGGGCAAGGCGGAATTTACTTCTGCCGTTAAGCCCTTTCTCGACAGCATTAATAAACTCACGGCAAAGATTTTTGCTTTGGCAAAAAGATTTGCGTGAACGGAGGTATTTATGCCCGATAAAGTTCAGAACAATTACGACGCCAACAGCTTGGTCGCTCTCAAAGGTCTCGAGCCCGTGCGCGAGAACCCCGGTATGTACATCGGCACCACCGACGAAAAGGGTTTGCACGGCCTCGTGCGCGAGGTTATCGATAACTCTATCGACGAGGCGCTTGCTGGATATTGCAATCTTGTCGAAGTCACTTTAACTGCCGACGGTTCCTGCGTGGTGAAGGACAACGGCAGGGGCATACCAACCGGCATAAACGAACAGGAGGGGATAAGCGGCGTCGAGCTTGCTTTGACAAACCTGAATGCCGGCGGTAAATTCGGCGGCGGCAACAAGCACGGCGGATATAAAATTTCCTCCGGCCTGCACGGCGTGGGCGTCTCCTGCGTGAATGCGCTCGCCGATACTTTGGTCGCCGAGGTCTGCCAGAACGGGCACAGATACCGCCAGGTGTATCACTGCGGCATACCCGAAGAGCCCTTAAAAATTGTAGGCGACACAGACGAGACGGGCACGCTCATTTCCTTCCACCCCGACGCAACCGTGTTCGAAACGGTGGAATTCAACTATGAAACGCTTAAAACTCTGCTGCGCGAACTCTCATACCTCAATAAGGGCCTCACACTCACGCTGACCGACCTGCGCGGAGAAAAGCCGCGCTCGGATTCCTTCTGCTACGAAGGCGGCGTCGTTCACTTTATCGAGGACATAAACAAGGGCAAACAGGTGTTGTTTGCCAGCCCAGTCTACTTCGAAGATTCCGAGGGCGATGATAAATTTTTAGAGATAGCCATTCAGTATAACGACGGCTATGCCGAGCAGATTTTCCCCTTTTCAAACAATATCCGCCAGCCCGACGGCGGCACCCATCTGGAAGGGTTCAAGTCGGCGCTTACTAAGGTTATAAACGATGTAGGCCACAGGCTTAACGTTTTAAAGGAAAACGATAAGCTCGCCGGCGAGGACGTCCGCGAAGGAATTACGGCGGTAGTTTCGGTTAAAATTGCCGACGCCCAGTACGAAAGCCAGACCAAAGCCAAACTGTGCTCAACATATGTGCGCGGCTTTGTGTATAAGGCAACGGTCGAAAAGTTCGGCACTTACCTCGAAGAGCATCCCTCTGAGGCCAAGGAACTTGTATTGCGTTGCCTCACGGCCCAGCGCGCGCGTGACGCGGCAAGGGCGGCAAGGGAGGAAACCCGCCGCAAGGGAGTTTTGGAGAGCACCAAACTCCCCGGGAAATTGGCCGACTGCTCTGATAAGCGCCCCGAACTGTGTGAAATTTATATTGTAGAGGGTGACTCTGCGGGCGGCACTGCAAAGCAGGGGCGCGACAGGCGTTTCCAGGCAATACTTCCCCTCCGCGGCAAAATA
Source organism: uncultured Clostridia bacterium (assembly GCA_944368155.1). GTDB lineage: Bacteria > Bacillota > Clostridia > Christensenellales > Borkfalkiaceae > Coproplasma. The sequence goes on along the minus strand of CALVWW010000001.1, from coordinate 351,943 downwards.
CTCAACGTTGAAAAGGTGCGCATAAACCGCGTGCTCGAAAATGAAGAGATAAAGGCCATGATAACGGCGTTCGGCTGCGGCATTCAGGAAAACTTCGACGAAAGCAAGCTCCGCTACGACCGTATAATTATAATGACTGACGCCGATGTGGACGGCAGCCACATAAGAATTTTATTGTTGACTTTCTTCTTCCGCTATATGCGCCCGCTCGTCGAAAACGGCCACGTGTACGCCGCTCAGCCGCCTTTATACAAGGTTTCAGGCAAAGGCATACCTGATACCTATCTGTACGACGACAAGGCCTTAGAGGACTTCAGAGCCAATTATAACGGCAAGTTCGAGCTTCAGCGCTATAAGGGCCTTGGCGAAATGAACAAGGAACAGCTGTGGGAAACGACTATGGACCCCGCAAAGCGCACTCTCGTGCGCATAAACGTAGAGGACGCCGTTGAGGCAGACAAGATGTTTGCTCTTCTTATGGGTGAACAGCCCGAACTCAGGCGCCGCTTTATCGAAGAGAACGCCAAGCTCGTGGAAGAGCTCGACGTATAAGGAGTGAAAGATGGCTAAAAAAGAGACCAGCCCTGAGCTCACCGAAGAATTTAAAAAGACTTTGTCGATGACTAAGATGCTTGACGTAGAGGTGGACGAAGAATTGAAACGCTCGTTCATCGCCTACGCCATGGCGGTAAACGTTTCGCGCGCCATTCCGGATGTCCGCGACGGCTTAAAGCCAGTTCACCGCAGAATATTATACTCCATGCACGAGCTGGGGTTATATAACGACAAGCCATTCAGGAAATGTGCGCGTATAGTCGGCGACTGCCTCGGTAAGTATCATCCCCACGGCGATTCGTCCGTATACGATGCTCTAGTGCGACTCGCGCAGGATTTCTCCATAAACTTTCCACTGATTGAAGGTCACGGCAACTTCGGTTCAGTCGACGGCGACCCCCCTGCGGCAATGAGGTACACCGAGGCAAGGCTTTCAAAACTCGCCGCGGAGATGTTGCGCGATTTAGACAAGGAGACGGTGGACTTCTATCCCACGTTCGACGATACCGGAATGCAGCCTTCGGTGCTGCCCTCGCGCTTTCCAAACATGCTTGTAAACGGCTCCGACGGAATTGCCGTCGGCATGGCCACCAACATACCGCCCCATAATCTGGGCGAGGTCATAGACGGCGTCATAGCTATGATAGACAAGCCGGATATCGAAGTCGACGAGCTTATGCAGTATATCCCTGCCCCCGACTTCCCCACCGGAGCCATGATAATGGGCCGCAGCGGCATACGCAAGGCCTATCGTACAGGGCGCGGCAATATAATTATCCGTTCCAAATGCGACATAGAGGAATATCAGAGCGGTAACCAGACGCGCACGCGCATAATCGTTACAGAAATTCCCTATCAGGTAAACAAGGCAAAACTCATCGAAACAATTGCCGACCTTGTAAAGGACAAGAGGATAGAGGGCATCTCCGATATCCGCGAGGAATCTGACCGGGACGGCATGCGCATAGTAATCGAAATCAAAAAGGACGCCAATGCGCAGGTTGTTTTAAATCTATTATATAAACACACCAATCTTCAGGTTTCCGACGGCATAATAATGCTCGCCCTTGTCGACGGCACCCCTAAGGTGCTCAATTTAAAGGAGTGCATCTATTATTACCTCGAGCACCAGAAGGATATAATCACCAGACGAACCAAATACGACCTCGGAAAAACAGAAGAGAGGGCGCACATATTGCGCGGCCTCGTCATAGCCCAGGCGAGCATAGACGAGGTGGTGGAGATATGCAAAACCGCCCGCGACAAGACTGACTGCGTTGAAAAGCTTATGGCTAACTTCGTTCTGGACGAAAGACAGGCCAACGCCGTCGCCGAACTGAGGCTGTACAGGCTCTCTCATCTCGAGGTTGATAAGCTCACCGACGAACTGAACGAGCTTGAAAGGCAGATTGCCGATTTTAAAGATATCCTCGCCAACGAGAGCCGCGTTCTCGAGATAATACGCGCCGACCTTCTCGACATAAAGAAGAGATATCCCTCCGAGAGAAAGACGGAGATTGCCGTAGATTACGGCGAAATAGAGGACGCCGACCTGATACCTGTAGAGAACGTCGTGATATCGCTCACCCATTCAGGCTATGTAAAGAGACTGCCCGTCGCCGAATACAAGGCTCAGCACCGCGGCGGTATGGGCGTAACTGCGCACAGGCCCAAGGAAGAGGACTTTGTTGAGCGCATGTTCATAACGTCTACGCACGACGATATTCTCCTGTTCTCAAGTTTCGGAAAGGTATATTCCATAAAGGGCTATGAAATTCCCGAGGCCGCAAGGACTGCGCGCGGCAGGGCTATAGTCAACATAGTCCGCATAGCGCAGGACGAAAAGATTACCGCAATGATTCCCGTAAAGGAGGGGGCTGAGGGTTATATTGCCTTTGCCACACGCCGCGGACTCATCAAAAAGACGGCCATAGAGGAGTTTGCCCGTATAAATAAAAACGGCAAAATAGCTATAAAACTGGGCGATGACGATGAGCTTATCTCCGTTCAGTTTACGGGCGGCGACGACGAGCTCATGATAGCCTCGTCCGAGGGCAAGTGTATTCGCTTCTCCGAAAGTGCAGTGCGCGCCATGGGGCGCGATACGGCGGGCGTACGCGCCATGAAGCTCGACGAGGGCGATAAGCTCGTCGACATGCTCGTCGTTGACGAGAGCAAAGATATCCTCACCGTTACGTCAAACGGCTACGGCAAGCGCACGTCGCCCGCTGATTACCATGTCCAGGGCAGGGCAGGCAAAGGCGTAAAGGCGGGCGTGTTCAACGAAACTACAGGCAAGCTGGTAAATATGAAACAGGTTACGGCGGGCGACGACGTTATGATAATTTCCGACACGGGGGTAATCATAAGAATGCACTGCTCCGATATCTCGCTCATAGGAAGAGCCACGCGCGGCGTGCGGCTTATGAAGCTCAAAGAGGGTTCCGTTGCGACGATAGCGGTTACAGAGCGCGATGAGGAGGCGGAAGTAGCCGCACCAGAAGAAGCTACCGCCGAGGATATTGCCGAGCAGGCCGACGACGGTGCTGAAGAGTAATGTAAGCGCAATAGCCGAAGCGTTATAATCAAATATTTGATTATTTATCAAAGCCCCTGCCGCGACATATCGCGGCAGGGGCTTTGTCTGTGATATAACTTTCATTTAAAACGGGCGCTCTGCGGAGCGCCCGTTTTAAATGTTTATAATATATAAAATAATTATCTGTTCTGCGACTGTCTCTGCGCACCTTTACGAGTATTGCCCGTGGAGGACGGCATTATTATTTCCATGATTTTTATTAGCGCCGAAGACAGCGGGAATGCCGCCTCTATCACGACGACTATCACGAGTATCTTTGCATAGTCCCATGTGAGCGCGTACCAGCCCGAATACAGCTTCTGCGCAAGCCACGGCACCGAAAAGCAAACTATGGCGATGGCAAGATTGGCAAGGAACAGCACTACGCGATACCCGTTGAACGGCTGGCACACTCGGAAAAGCATAACAAGCCCGCTGAATGTCAGCGCAATCATGCTCATTGCCGTAAGGTAATCGCCGAATTCTTCGTGGTCTATCGCGTCGGCAATATGCATGGACATCACGCACAAAATCATCAGTACGCCGCCGGCGACAGCGCGGCTCATGACGTGCGTTATAAACTTGCCCTGCACCCTCGCATTGTTCGGCTGAAGCGAGAGGAAGAAGGAGGGTACGCCTATCACGCACACTTCCAGAAGAAGCACGTTCGAGGGCAGGAAAGGGTATCTCATATCGGGTATAACAAGGCACAGCACCGCCAGCAGCGCCGTGAACAGCGTCTTCATCAGATAGAGCGAGGAGGAGTTCTTTATGTTGTTTATAACGCGTCTGCCCTCAGCAACAATTTTGGGCATTGAGTTGAAGTTGTTGTCCATTAAAACGAGGTGGCTCACATTTCTCGCCGCCTCGCTGCCCGAGGCAACAGATATCGCACAGTCGGCCTCTTTGAGCGCGAGTATGTCGTTCACGCCGTCGCCTGTCATTGCTACAGTATTGCCCTCGGCCTTTATCGCCCTTACAAGTATGGCTTTCTGCTCCGGCGTTACTCTGCCGAACACCGTGTATTTGTTGGCAACGTTTTCAACCTCGCTGTCGTTAAGGCCCTCGAGCGAGATAAATTTATCGGCGCTCTCAATGCCTGCGCGGCGTGCCACTTCAGAAACGGTTACGGGATTATCGCCTGAAATAACTTTGACGGCAACGTCGTTTTCCCTGAACCACTTTATCGTTGAAATCGCGTCCTCGCGTATGTTGTCTGCTATCGAGATAACTGCTATAGGCCGCATGATTGCCGGCAGTTTTTCGCCGATTATCGGCGAGGAGGAATGTGCGAGCACGAGCACCCTCATGCCCATCTGCGCATACTGTTTTATAATTCTCTCCACCTTGGCGGGCAGAGGCTTAAGCACAAATTCGGGCGCGCCGTAGCAAAATGTCCCGCCCTCGTCGAAAGTTACGGCGGAGAGTTTTCTCTTTGAAGAAAAAGGTATCTTTGTAACCGGGCTCAGTCTGTCGCTGTGACCGAAGTGGTTAAAAAGCGCAATAGAAGTCTGGTTGTTGTCGTCGAGCGCGGCAAGCATGGAGCCCATTATCTCGTCGAGAGTGAGATTTTCGACTGTATTTAAAATTATGCAGTCGTTCACCTTCATCCGGCCGTCGGTAATCGTTCCCGTCTTATCAAGGCACAAAACGTTTACCCTTGCGAGCATCTCCAGCGAATATAAGTCCTGTACGAGCGTATTGTGTTTTGCAAGCCGTATTACGCCGACTGCCAGCGCAACGGAAGTGAGAAGAAGCATTCCCGATGGTATCATGCCTATAATAACCGTACACGTACGCTGAATGGCATAGTTTACCTGCACGGAAAACAGCCACGCTGTTATCTCTTCCGAACCCTGCACGCCGGGGTAGTAGGCGTTGTACATTTTAAAGAATATGCCTATGGCGATGGGTATTATCAGCACGCCGATAACTTTGATTATCCACTTCGTGCTGTTCATCAGCTCGGAGTTGGGGCGCTTATACTTCTTCGCTTTGGAAGTCAGTTTCTGAAGATAAGTTTCCTTGCCCACTTTTTCCACGCGGAACTTTCCGCTGCCGCTGGATATAAAGCTGCCGGCATACAGAATATCTCCCGGCTTCTTTTTAACGGATACGCTTTCGCCGGTGAGAAGAGATTCGTTTACCTCAACAGCTCCTTCGGCAAGTATGCAGTCGGCCGGTACCTGGTTTCCGAGTTCGAGGAGAATAACGTCGTCTAAAACTATTTCGGCAAGAGGTATCTCCGCGACTTCTCCGTCACGCATGACCTTTGCGGTGTTGGCCGCCATTATTGAAAGTTTGTCGATAGAAAGTTTCGAGCGTATTTCCTGAATAATTCCTATAACTATGTTTGCTGTAGTTATAAAAATAACCAGATAGTTTGTAATGCCCGAAGTGTTTGCAAGTATGAGCGCAATAAAGGCAATCAGGCACAACAGGTTAAAAAATGTGCAGATGTTGCCGATAAATATGCTGGCGTAAGACTTGGAATATTTTTTGTTTGTATCGTTGAATAAAAACTGGCCAATCCTCGTCTGAACCTGCGCGGCGGTAAGCCCTGTATTCAGGTCGGGAGAATAACGGTCAACATGTGTATTTATCTTGTTTTTGGGGTGGCGGCGGAAGTACTTGAATATTTTATCCTTATCAAATTCTTCATCCTGCGGTAAGGCCGTTTCCTGCTGCACAGTATCTGCAACTGAAACTGTATCCGCGTTTTCCGCCGCAGCTTCCGTCACCGCCCTCTCAACGTTCTCCGCATCAGGCCCGGGTGCGGCTGTGGACGTAGATTCAGCCGCGGCAGTCCCGTCCGCAGGCAGTGCGCCGTCTTTTTCGGTGCGCGCCGTTCCCTTTCTGAAATATATTTTGCTCATAAAAACCTTATGTGCCGCACGGCATGAAAATATGCCGGTAACAAGGGCTGCATATTGCCTGCGGCAAAAAATAAAGTACTGATAAAATTATAGCACAGCATACATTTTTTTTCAACATTATAGCGCACTTTCGCCAATTTTAATTGCCTTTGCGGCTGAATTAGTTTATAATTTAAACAGAAATCGGGCTTGTGCCTAAGTTTTCAGGAGAAATATTCCATATGATAGATATCAATCTCATAAGGGAAAATCCCGACCTTGTAAGGGAGAATATAAAAAAGAAGTTTCAGGATAAAAAACTGCCTTTAGTCGACGAGGTTATCGCTCTCGACAGCGAAAAGCGCGCCCTTCAGCGCGAGGGCGACGAGAGGAGGGCAAAACGCAATTCGCTCTCCAAATCAATAGGCGCCCTTATGAAGGAGGGCAAAAAGGCCGAAGCTGAAGAGGTAAAACTCGAGGTAAAGGAAAATAACGACCGTATAGCCGTGATAGAGGCGCGCGCCGCAGAGATTGACGTTCAGCTTAAAAAGGACATGATGTCCATTCCGAATATAATCGCAGCCGATGTCCCTGTCGGAAAAGACGACAGCGAAAATGTGCAGTGGAACACCTATCTCGAGGCAGCGGAAAAACCTTTCGAGGTGCCCTATCATGTCGACATTTTAGAGCGCCTCGGCGGCATCGATTTAGACAGTGCCCGCCGCACTTCAGGCAACGGCTTCTACTATCTCACGGGCGATGTTGCCCGCCTTCATTCGGCCGTTTTGACCTATGCGCGCGACTTTATGATAGACAAGGGATTCACATATGTAATTCCGCCCTTCATGATAAGAAGCGACGTAGTTTCTGGCGTAATGAGCTTTGAGGAGATGGACGGTATGATGTATAAGATAGAGGGTGAAGACCTCTACCTTATAGGCACTTCCGAGCACTCTATGATTGGCCGCTTCATGAACACCGTAATCGACGAGAGCAGGCTTCCCATAACGCTTACGTCATATTCTCCTTGTTTCAGAAAGGAGAAGGGCGCACACGGTATCGAGGAGCGCGGAATCTACCGCATTCATCAGTTTGAAAAGCAGGAAATGATTGTCGTGTGCAGACCTGAAGAGAGCGATTACTGGTACGAAAAGATGTGGTCGTACACTGTCGAGCTCTTTGTTTCCATGGGCATACCCGTGCGCACGCTCGTTTGTTGTTCGGGCGATTTGGCCGACCTCAAATACCGCAGCCTCGACGTCGAGGCATGGAGTCCCCGCCAGAAAAAGTATTTCGAAGTGGGCAGCTGCTCAAACCTTACCGATGCGCAGGCAAGACGCCTCGGTATACGCTTCAAAAATTCCAAGACGGGCAAAAACGAGTTCGCTCATACACTGAATAATACGGTGGTGGCTCCCCCCAGAATGCTCATCGCTTTCCTTGAAAATCATCTGCAGGAAGACGGCTCGGTGTTCATTCCCGAGGTACTGAGAAAGTATATGGGCGGCAAAGAGAAGATAATTCCCGTAAAGTAATTTGTTTGTTCCGCAAAACGCTGTCGCTCTGTTGAAGTTTGTAAACCCAAGGTAAAGTATGATAGTCCGAAGTGCTGAAAACGGAGATATCCCCGCTATAATAATTCTGCTCAGGCAGGTGAACGAGGTGCACGCCAAGGCGCGCCCCGACCTCTTTAAATTTGCAACTAAATATACAGAGGACGGCGTCGCCGCACTCATATCGGACCCTTCTACTCCCGTATTTGTTGGCGAGGAGGACGGAAAGGTGCTCGGCTATGCAATGTGCAGGTTTGTTGTGCATGAGGGCGAGCAGCTGCTGTGCGACATAAAAACGCTATATATCGACGACATATGTGTGGACGAGGGCGCCCGCGGAAAGCATGTCGGTACGCGTATATACGACCATGTATTAAATTTTGCCGGGCAAAGCGGCTGTTATAACATAACGCTCAACGTATGGGCCTGCAACCCTGCGGCCGAAGCTTTCTATAAAAAGCTCGGGCTTGTTCCGCAAAAGACCACTATGGAAAAGATACTGTAATTTTTCGGGCGGCTTAAATTATTGCCGCCTTAAATTTTATTCAGGGGCCGGTAATTTAATGAGTAGTTTAAAAATAGCACTGCTGCAGATTTCTGCCGGGGCAGACGTAGCCGTCAACATGGAAAAAGGTGAAAAATATTGCCGTATCGCAAAATCACGCGGCGCCGACATAGCTCTTTTTCCCGAAATGTTCAGCTGCGGATACAATATTTCAGCCGTTCCTTTTGAAAACTGGGAGACGGTACCGCCGGACGGGCACTATACGGCGCACTTTTCCGCCGTTGCTCGCGAGCTGGAAATGGCAATCGGCATAACCTTCTTTGCCGCCTGTGAAAGCGGGCCTGAAAATATGCTCTGCCTTTATGACAGATGCGGCAACCTTGCTCTGCGCTATTCAAAAGTGCACACGTGCGACTTTGACGTTGAGAAACGTCTTTCCCGCGGCGGTGACTTTCCCGTATGCACTTTGAATACGGCGGCGGGAGACATAAAAGTCGGCGCCATGATTTGCTTCGACAGGGAGTTTCCCGAAAGCGCCAGAGTGCTCATGCTCAGGGGAGCCGAACTCATTCTCGTGCCCAACGCCTGCCCCATGGAGATAAACAGGCTTTCCCAGCTGCGTTCGCGCGCCTTTGAAAATATGACTGCGATAGCCACTTGCAACTATCCTTCAGGCATGCCCGATTGCAACGGCCGCTCCACCGTGTTCAGCGGCATTGCTTGGGGCGAAGAAGATATGTGTATTTTGGAAGCGGGGGAAGAGGAGGGCGTATACATTGCAGAACTGGATATCGGAAGGCTTCGCGCTTATCGTGAGGAAGAGGCGATGGGTAATGCCTACCGCCGTCCCGTTCTTTACAAAGAAATCTCCGATAAAAGAGTTTTGCCCCCGTTCTTGCGCGGGGATGCGCGCAGATAGACTTGCGGGCAGTTAAAATTTTATAAATTTATGCGGGCGGCTTTTTCAGTCACCCGTATTTTATTGTTGATATTTTGGCAGCTTTGTGCTATAATTTTTGCGTTAACGGCGGAACATTTATGAGTCTTGTTTTTTTTGACATAGAATGTGCGAGCGTCTATAAGACCTCGGCAAAAATATGTGCCTTCGGCTATGTTGTGTGCGATGAGCAGTTCAATATAACGGAAAAAGAGGATATTTTAATCAACCCCAAGGGCGCTTTTCATCTCACCGACGCCCGCGGCGAGCACGGGCTTGTGCTGCCGTATAAGTATGCGGACTTTAAAAAATATCCCGATTTCCGCTCGGTATACCCGAAAATCAAAGCGCTGCTGGAGGACAAGGGCAACATTGTTGCAGGACATGCAACTTATAACGATGTAAACTATCTCAATCTGGAAACGCGCCGTTTCTCTCTGCCGTCGTTCAGGTTTGAATTTTCTGACACCCAGCTTTTGTATATGACTATGACGGGCGGTTTTTCGCGGCAGTACGGGTTGGAATATATCACAAAGGAACTGAACGTAGACTTCACGCCCCACCGCGCCGCCGACGACGCTTACGCGACAATGCGCGTGGCCGAGGCTATGTGTAAAGCAAATGATTGCGATTTCAAAGGCCTTGAAAAGTTTTTTTCGTTAAAGCGCGGCAGGATAGAGAATTATAATATAGTAAAGCCTACCACTGCGTCTTTGGAAAAGTATGTCGAAGACATGCGCGTGGCAAAAGAGGAGCGCTCGCGGGCGCGCAGAGATTTTTACATATATCTCTCCCGCAAAAAGCGTTTGCACGAAGGTCGTCTTAAGGGAACGGTTTTCAATTTTGCCCGCAGTATTGAGGATGATTTGAACCTCTCGCTGCCGCTGCTCGATAAAATTTATGCCTCCGGCGCAATTTACACTCAAAAACTTGCTGTCTGCAACATTTATGTTGCCCCCGAAGGTGACAGTTCAACGCGCACACGCGCGGCAAACCAGCGTGAAGGTCTTAAAATAATAACGCTCGAAGAGCTCGGAGATATGCTTGAATGAAAGCAGAAAATAATTATTCATGTCCGCCTGCGGGCGGACTTTCTCATAATCTGCCGCCCGCTTTTCTCGGACGTATGCAGCGCACCCTCGGGGAAGAATATGCCGAATTTCTGCGTTCATACAATCTTCCTGCGGCACGCGGCGTGCGCGCAAACACTTTAAAGGTTTCGGCAGAAAAGTTCAAAGAGATTGTCCCGTTTTCTGTCGAGCGGGTGCCTTGGTGCGAGTGCGGCTTTTACTCCGAAGAGGATAAACCCGGTAAATTTATCGAACACGCGGCAGGGCTATATTACGTGCAGGAGCCTTCTGCAATGTGCGCCGCGCCTCTGCTCGGCGATATACGCGGCAAAACCGTGCTTGACTTATGCTCCGCCCCGGGCGGAAAAGGTACTCAGCTTGCCGCCGCAATGCAGGGTGAGGGCGTGCTGTTTTTAAACGAAATCAACTTTCCGCGCGCAAAAATCCTTTCGCAGAACGCAGAGCGGATTGGCGTTAAAAACGGTATTGTCACGGTTGCGCCGCCTGATAAGCTTGCCTCGGAGTTTTCTGCCTGTTTCGACGCAATTCTCGTCGACGCACCCTGTTCGGGCGAGGGCATGTTCAAGAAGGAGGAGGCGGCAATTGCCGAGTGGAGCGAAAAAAACGTTGAAATGTGCGCCGCAAGGCAAAAAGATATTTTAGCGAGCGCCGATATTCTGTTAAAGGCGGGCGGCTCGCTTGTGTATTCAACCTGCACTTTTTCAGAGGAGGAGGACGAGCGGCAGATTGAAAGTTTTTTATCATTGCATAAGAATTACCAACTTATAAGTATGCAAAAACTGTGGCCGCACAAGGTCCGCGGCGAGGGACACTTTGCCGCGTTGCTTATAAAGCGCGGCGGTGAGGAAGGAACTTTTAAACCTTTGCCGCCCGCAAAGCTTAAAGAGCGCGAAAAAATTTACCGCACCTTTGAGCGTGAAAATTTAAGCGTTCAGTTCGGCAACCTTCAGCTTGCGGGAGAAAGTCTGTATTCTTTGCCGCATTGTTCGCCGTTGCCGTCTGTGCAGACGTTGCGCGCAGGGGTAAAGCTCGGCGACTTTGTATCGGGCAGGTTTGTGCCCGCCCATGCGCTTGCAATGAGTTTAAGGCGCGGCGAAGCCGACTTTGCAGAGTTGGACGAAGACACAGCGCATGCTTACCTTTCCGGCCTCACTTTCAGCCTCAGCGGCAACGGCTGGCGGGTGGCGGCTTACAAGGGCTATCCGCTCGGCTGGGTAAAGGTTTCGGGCGGTGTGGCAAAAAACCACCTGCCCAAGGGACTGAGAATAAATAAGTAAGTACAATAGTGGCAGGTTTAAAGTGTTTGCCGCGGAACAGCGGCGGATAATTGCTGTTAATATATTTATAAAGCCCCGGCGGCGCAGAAATTCTGCGCCGCCGGGGCTTTTTTCATGTACTAAAACCGCTGTATTATCTTGAAGTATTATCTTGAAAATTATTAAGCGTCTGCAGATTCTGGATATCCGCATACAGTGCATACGCCGTTTTCCATTTTATGTTCAGAAGTGAATGATATTAATAAATTTGAGTTACAATAAATGCAAAGTATAAATCCAATATTCTCACTCAGGCAATCTTCTATCTGCGTGTTGCCGAAAGTAAATATTGAGTTACTGTACTCTGTAAATAAATATATCTTATCAGGGTCAAATATTTCTTCAACGCCGTCATTATTTAAGATTATGTGTTTGTCCGTTGCAGGAATTTCTTTGTATGTGGAATAATCGCACCTTGTGCATTCCTCATAAGCCTCCCAGCCGGGTTGTATACAGGTAGGAGACTGTCCTTCGTATTGTACAATATCGTGCCCCGTAGTGACTAATACTATTATGTCGTTACCGCAGCTCCTGCAAACAAAATAACCGTAGTTTACTGCGTCACAATCTGTGTTTTGATTGACGAAGAGCTTTATTGAGTTGCTGTACTCTGTAAGGGAATATACCTTATCAAGGTCAAATATTTCTTCAACGCCGTCATTATTTAAAATTATATGTTCGCCCGTTGCAGGAATTTCTTTGTATGTAGAATAATCGCACCTTGTGCACTTCTCATAAGCCTCCCAGCCGGGCAGACATGATGGCGACTGTCCTTTGTATTGCACAATATCGTGCCCGAGAGCAGTTATTTCCTCTGTATAGCTGTCGCCGCAGATTCTACAGGTATATGTGCTCAAGCCTGCGGCAGTACAAGTCGGCCGAGTGGTAACATCTGATTCATAGCTATGCTCGTGGGGCTGAACTTCATAAACAGCATATCCGCAAACAGTGCATGTGCCATCCTGCATAATATGTTCGGCATAGCTCGAAGTAACATTGTGTCCGCATATAGCGTCGTGCCAGTGATAGTCTTCGTCATGGCTCCATGCACTTGAAAAGCTGTGCCCTGTTGCGGGGAGTTCTTCATAGGTTGTGTAATCGCACCGAGTACAAGTCTGATATGCGTTCCAGCCGGCTTCAGTACATGTTGCCGCCTGAGCTTGATGCTCTTCAAAATCGTGTCCCAGCGCGGCAATTGTACGCTCTTCGCTTGCACCGCACGAACACTCTCTTTTCTCTGTGCCCGTTTGCGTACATGTGGGTGAGTTAACAGCCGTCCATTCGTTGTATGAGTGTGTGTGGCTGTTACATGCCGAAATTCCGAACGCAAGGAATACAGCAACAATTGCCGGTAATGTTACAAGAAATTTTTTCTTCATAAAATTTCCCTCCAAATTTTTTTGTAATAGCCGAAGCAAAATTTATAAAATTAAAAGCGCGCCTTCAACCGAAGACACGCCCTGCATAAATGCATCTCCGATTGTTACTACACAAATTCCAAACCGCGGGGAAAGAGATAAAAAAATGTCAAGTTTATGCCTGTAGTTTAAGATAAAGTTGTGTAGTAAATACATTATAGCATAGACAATATTTATTGGCAATAAGAGCGGCAAATATTAAATAAAAATTTTTATAAAAAGTCTTCATGCGCACAGCCATTTTAATACAAAACATGCTCCCCCGCCTCGGCGGGGGAGCATGTTACCTTTTAATAGGTTATTTATTTGTTTTCCTCGTCGGAGCTTTCGCTGCCTCCCTCTGCGGGAGATTCAACGGCTTCGTCCGAAGTCTGCTCTGCGCCGCTTGCTTCAACGGTAGTTTCCGCGTCTGCCTCGGCTGGTTCCGAAGACTGCGCTTCATTCTCCGCAGGAGCCGGAGCCGCACTTTCGGCGGTCTCTTCCTCACCGGTTTCAACAACCGATTCAGTTATGCCGAGCTTGCGTATATAGTGCTTGCGCTTGCCGGAGTAAACGTTCTTCACAAATTGCTTTTTGTGCCTTCTCTTTTTGAGCATATCCCTTATGAGTATGGATATCATAGTGAATATGAGCGCTGCGGCAAGTATTATCGAAGCTATGAGCAGCCATACGTTGGTATCGCTCGTGGTATCAGTACTGTCGTCGCTGTCGCCTGTTTCGTCGGATGTGCCGATATCGACAGATACGTCGGTGGTTGAGTAGTCAACGAATACGTTCACTGCGTTGTGCTCATAGTCTTTAACGCTTAAGAACGAAAGCGTCTCTTCGTAATCTTCTGCATTATAATCATATCCGGTCTCGTCATCGGCGGCTGTGTCGCCGTTGAAGGGGATATATCCGGCGTCGTCATACAACGAGTAGGTGTAGTAGAGTGCGTCGTAGCCTGCAGGGCGGTCACTCTCGGAGAGGTCGCCGCTTGCAACAAATTCTGCAAACTTCTCTTCGTAATAAGAGATATTCTCATCTGAGCTGTCTATCGAACCTTCAGTGAGCAGCCCCTCGCGTTCAAACAGTTCTATATACTGTTCAATTATATCGGCTGCGTATGCGTCGGCGCGGCTGGTGTATGAACTCTCGTCCACGGTTACGTCGCTGTGGTCGAACATTACATAGCTTCCGGGCACGCTGCCGTCGCTGTTTACGGTATAGTTGCCGCCGTCTGCGGTCACTCCGCTCGACTCTCTTGCACCGCTCCAGAGTTCAAGGCTGTAAGAAACTTCCTCATCGCCCGTGTGTACATAGAATGTCACAGTCTGCCAGCTGTCTGCAACATAGTTGCCTTCGGCGTCGTAGCCGAGGTTGCCTGTATCCGCGGTTTCCGCGGTAGCGCCGCCGAACAGCCTGCCCTGAGCGTCGTATCTCGCGTCGACAGAAGCATAGAGCTGTTTTGCACTGTCGGTATTGTCATACCTGAGCGATACGCCGCCCTCGCCTATAACGAAGTTCGACACGGGTTCAGAATAGCTTATAGTGCTGTTGCCGTCGCTGTCGGTCTCGGTTATAATGTAGCGGTATTCGCCGTCGGTATACCTGAACACCCTCGTCGTGCTGCCGTCGCCCTCTGCAACGAGGTAGTGGGGAGCCTGAACGCCTCCGCTTGCCGCATCGGCCGCACTTATATAGTATACTTTATCAGAATCGATATCTTCGAAAGCCGTAGGCTGGCTTTCGCCCTCCGCGTAGTATTCCACGGTCTCGTCGTAATACTCGCGCGAGTAGTTGTACATGTTGGCAAACAGGTTGCCCTCGCTGTCTTCATACAGTCCGTCGCTGCGCAGGTAGTAAACTATATGGTCGCGGGCGTCGTAACTGTCGTCATCATAGTCGGGCTCGCCGTCGAGCACGTTGCCCAGATTGTCATACCAGAAGCTGTAGGAGGGGAGAGCAAACGAAGAAATTTCGGTACGGTTGCCGTCCTCTGTGAGGTATACGTAAGCAACTGCGCCGGCGCTCACCTTAACTCTTACGCTGATTGCCTGGTAGCTTGACGATGAAACAGAAGTTGCCTCGCCTGCCATAAAGCCGTAGTTCATTCCGGCAATATTATTCTCGGCAAATACTTTAACAGTATTTACGATAAGCAGGGGCTGAATGGTTTCGCTGCCGAATATCTCGTTCCACGCCTCTGCCGCGGCGGTCGCCGCGTTTATGCTCGAGAGGCTCATGCCTTTGCTTGCAAGAAGCTCGGTAAGCCAGACGTATGAACTTGAGTCTTCCTTGGCATTTTCAATGTAGGAGTAGAAGTAATCCTGATTTACAAGGCCGGCATTCTCGTTGTTGTTCCTGCCGTCGTAGCCGTCGGGATAAATTTCATCCTTGTATACGACGGAAGCGCTCGCGCCGTATGCTCCGTTGTATGAGGAGGGACGGGAGATGTTGCTCTCAATATTGTTGTTGAGCGCACCGTATACGCTGTCGAAGTAGCTGTTTTCGCGGTTATCCGTGCTTTCGAAGGAGAAGCTTGCGGCATACGAGCCTGTTGTTGCGAGGTCAAATACATCTTCTTCAACGTCAAAAGTCTGAATGTTTGATACTGCCGCATAGCCCGCCTTATAAGAAGCTGCCGTAGTACCGTTTATCGAAGAGTTGCCGAAGCTGAAGTCTATCCTGAACGTCTTTTCAACGTCGAGCGGGTTTTCAACATAGAAGAAGCACTGAACCCAACCGCCGTAGATGTCCTCTTCATCGCCCACGTCGAACGTAACGCCAGTCGAGTCTACGCTGAGCGAAGCCGAAGTTTCTTCATCCGCCTCGTCATAGACGGTTATTGTAGCGGCGCTGAATCCGTCCATGTCAGATGTTTTTACCCACATGGAAATTATCTTATGTCCGCCGCCCTCAACGGTAAAGCTGTTGCCGCTGCCCGATACAGAAGCGGTATACGCCGCTCCGCGGGAGGAGAGAAGCATGAGCGCCGTGGTGTTCGAGTCGGCACCGGGGAGAGATAACGCGCCGGAAAGCACGTTTTCTATCGTGGAGGCGTAGTTGCCTACGCCGGCAATATTTCTGTTATCGGATATCTGCTGTGAAAGATTTCCGAGAGTGAAAGCCGCGATGACGTCGTTTGCCGTTGAAATATCAAGCCCGGTGTTCAAATGCACGTTTCCGTTGTCCTTTGTTCCAACGTTTACAAACGAGGGAGTGGAGGAGGACGTAACGTAGTTGTCGTCGTCAACGGTGAGGGCTGCTTCGGTCGTTGAGCTGTTCAGCGCGCTGTCTTCTCGCGCCTGTCTCCATGCCAGGTCAATGAGGAAGTTTCTGCCGTCACCGTCTGCAAAACCTGCATTGTTTTTGAAATTGTCGTATACAAATACTTTCTCGTCATCCGAATCGGTTATCGTGCACACCGTGTCGGAAGCTGTGCCTTCATCCCTTAAATATCCTGCGTCGAGAGCCGCGTTGTAGTTCTCACTGTCGGAAATGTCGGGATAAAGAGTGCAGGTGATATCGTCGAAGAAGGCATAGCCTTCAAGTACTTTGGAATAATCGTCGTCGTCATCCGCTCTTCCGAGACCGACTTCAACCGATATCGTGCTGGCCGCAAAGTCACAGCCCTGCACAAAAATCGTGTACTGTACCCAGCCGTTGTTTTCGGTAATGCCGGCAGTGTTGATGGCCTCGATATAGAATGTGTCGATTGAGGTCGAACCTACGGTCTGTTCAACGGCGATATATGCGCCGAGTCCCTCTTCGGGCGTCTCTCCGTCGCGGTTGTAAACAAGGTCGGAGGTCTTTACCCATACCGATATCTCAGCCGCGGTGTTGGGTTCAAGCGTAACCGTGCTCGAAGAAGAGTACGACTGCGCGGTGCCGTAGCGGTAATCGATATTGCGGTAGTTGTGTATCATGAGCACATGGCTCTCGTATGGAGTTGTAAGCTCGGAATCGGTGTAATAGTTGCCCTCTTCGTCGGCATACAGAGTTACCGTCTCGCCGTTTTCGTCGACATAAGTTGCGGTGTTTCCGGAGCCGGCCGTAATTACGTCGTGGGTGAGGGGATTATCGATAAGAGCCTTGTCCTCGTCGGCGGCGTCATCATCGAGGGCGGCATGGGGGTTTGCATATGGAATGTCGCGTTCGCGCATGCCGTTATAATCGACATAGAGGTCGTCGTAATTGTCGTCGTCCTCATCAAGGTTGTAGTTATATTCCAACCTCGCAGCAAGGTCGTCGGCGGAAATAGTATCCCAGCCGCTTGCGCTTGTGTCTATAATGCCGTTCATCGAGTAGTTGGTCTGTCCCGATGTGCTCTGCGACCAGCTGTTCGGCGTATATATTATGTGAGTGTTTTCATCGCTGTCGTCAAAAAACTCGAAATTGCCGTTCAAAATGGTCTGTGTATCCGTAGATGACGATGTTGTCTCCTTGTCATCGTCATCTTCTTCGGCCGCGCAAGCCGCGGCGAAGCCGAGCGATACTGCCATAACGCCAGACAAGAGCGCTACGGAAAGTTTCCTCCATCCGGATTTTAAGTGATATCTTTTTCTGTACATATAACACCTGCAAATATTTGTAGTAATGCAAAAACTTTAAAAACCGTACTATGATATTTTAATATAAAAGGTGATTATAAGCAAGCAATTTTCCAACAGTTTAAATGAAAAAACAGTTAAATTTATTTAAAATGCGCAAACTTTTTTCAAACGGTGCTTAAATATGCCCGGCGGAGGATAAATGAAAGGTTTTTACAGGGAACTGGCCGCAATGCTTTCGGGCGCGGCAATCGGCATAGCCAACGGTCTGTTCGGAGGAGGAGGCGGAATGATAGCCGTGCCGCTGCTTTCAGGCGCCATGAATTATGAAGAAAAGGCGGCGCATGCAACCGCCATACTCATTATTGCTCCCGTAAGTCTGGCGGGCGCGGTTGCATATATTATCTCAGGGTTCGCTCTTCCTTATGTGGTAATACCCGCCGCTGTCGGAATGACTGCGGGAGGTGCGGTGGGCGCCCTGCTTTTAAACGGACTTCCTCTCGCCGCGGTCAAAGCAATATTCGTTGCGGCCATGCTCGCGGCCGGCATCAGAATGTTAATGCCCTGATTTTCGGAGATTACTTTCAAATGGGTTCGATAATAATAATTTTACTGTCTTTCAGCGCAGGTCTGCTCGGCGGAATGGGCATGGGCGGCGGCACCATACTCATTCCCGCGCTCACAATATTCATGGGCGTGGAGCAGCATGTGGCGCAGGCGGCAAACCTGCTTGCATTTCTGCCTATGGCGCTCATAAGTCTGAAAATACATTCGGGCAACGGGCTGATAAAGTCGCGCGGTTCATTGTGGATAATAGTGCCTGCCGTGGTCTTTTCGGTGGGCGGAGCATTTCTCGCATCCGTAACCCCGTCTGCTCTGTTAAGGCGCATGTTCGGCGCTTTCTTAATAGCCCTTGCAATAAAACAGGCGTACGATTCTTATGCCGCCCTGCGCGCACGCATGCAGAAGCGGCGCACATAAAAATTTCTTTTTGCAAAGCAAATCAATCGGCGGCGCATAGGCAAAACAGAAGCGCCGGCGGGCTTAAATGTTAAAGCCCGCCGGCGCTTTGTGCGCTTTGGAGTTTTTTATCAGTTTTTCTGCCTGGCTTTTCTGCTTGCAATCCTACGCTTTAGCGCATGTTTTGCCGGTTCAAGCGAATAGGTCTTCAGCAGAAGGAAGGCAGTTGCAACAAATGCGGCAAGCAGTACGCCGCAAACCGTCAGCCTCGGCAGAGGCATGAGGTAGTTCTCAAGTATTCCCATGAGCATGTGTCCGAATGCGCAGCTCATAGCGCAGGCAAATATGCCGCGCGCGCTATAGCCCGCAATCTTTATCCCGGGGCACAGCTTTTTGAGTAATCTCATGTTCAGCGCAGCAGTTATCACAAAGCTTGCCGCAAGACCGGCAACGTAGGAATACACTCCGATAAGCGGCGTGAGCGCGGCTATGCAGATTAGCGTAGCCGCCGCTCCGCAGAAGTAATAAATCAGAGTTTCCTTCTCCCTGTTCATGGAGTTGAGTATGGTGTTGGTTATCATGGAGAGGCACATCGGCAGCAGGATAAAGCAGCAGTTTTTTACGATTTCGCCGCTCAGACTTTCACCGAAAAGCACCTCGCCCACAGACTGACCGAGCGCAAACAGCACGGGGATTATCGTAAGAGCGATTAAAATGGCTGCCTTTAAAGATTTTTCCACATCCTGTTTCAGCATGTCAGTGCGGTTTTTGTAGAAATTTTCCGAAAGCTCTGGCGCCAGCACTACCGCTATGCTCCCTATAAGCGACGACGGGATAAACAGTATCGGTACAGCCATGCCTGCCGCCACGCCGTAAAGGCTTACGGCCTCGCTGTCGGTCAGTCCGCACATCTTTACGAGCAAAAATGGCATCAGCACGGCGACAAGCGAGTTCAGCAGCGAAGTTGACGTGCGCATTGCCGTGACGGGCAGAGAGGAGGAGAGGAGCGGTTTGAGCTGGCTCTTCGGGTTTACCAGCCTTCCGCCCTTTTTAAAATACCAAAGCAGCGATACAATGAATGAAAACACGTAGGATACGAATACGGCGATTGCCGCTCTTCTTGCCCCGTCGGCGGCGCCTGCCGCTCCCGCGACAAGAATGCAGCCCAGGCCTACCATAAGCGCATCTTCGGCGAGCTCTATGAGTGAATACGGCATAAACTGCCTGTCTCCCCAGAACGCGCCGCGCATCACCGAATAAATCGAAGTGATGATAAGTCCCGGCAGAATTATGAGAAATACTTCAAGACAACGCCGGTCAGAAAAAAGCAGTCCGAATATCCTCTGTCCGCCGAAAATCAGCGCCACGGCAGGCACGGTGAAAATAAGGGTGCTCACTATTCCGGCGGTGACTACTGCGCTGCGTCCGGCGGTGTTGCCAAGTGCATTCTGTTTTGTTATCAGACGTGAAACTGTTACCGGCACGCCGGAGGAGGCGGCCGTGAGAAGCACGGAAAATACCGAGAGCGCTATCTGATAAATGCCGAGTCCCTCGGCGCCTATCATGCGCGAGAGGGCTATCCTGTAAATAAAGCTCAGCGTCTTTTCTATTGTGGAAAAAATGGTGACCTGAGCGGTAGTTTTGTAAATACTTGTACTCATCAACAATATTCTACAAGTTCCGCGCACCGAATATGTGCGCAATGCGGCCATTTCTGCGTTATATTTGTAAAAGCTGTCACAAAATCGGTTGCAGACGCATAAAATATAGCGATGTACGAGCTTAAACTTGCAAGACCGCCGCTTTACAGGGTGAAGCGCGGGCAGACTTCAGAACAGATTTCGCGCGTTTTCGGTTGTCCCGTACCTGAAGACGCGCAATGCGGGGATATTATCGCCATTTACAGCGGCTCTTTCAAAGTATATTCGGCGCGCGTGGGGGAGAACTACTCCTCCATTGCGGCAAAATTCAATGTTGCTGAGGAGCGGCTGAAAAAAATCAACGGCGGAAAAGCGGTGTATCCGACTTGCAAACTTATCATTCCCGCCCCCGGAAACGACCAGTAAAATTAACCTCTTTCAGGCGCGCAACAAAAGCTCCCCGGGCTGTAAATAAAAAACGGCGAAAATCATATAATACACTATAAAAAACTGCCGCGCCGCAAGCGAACGTCGTTTAAAACGCATTGGCGCCCGCCTGTTGAAGGCAAAAGGCGCGTGCGGCGCGCTTCCTAATAAAAACGGAGGTTAAAAATGTCATTTTTTTCCAATTTTCAGTCGGATAAATGCCCGGGCGCAATAAGCGGCAACCCGCTGAACGGAATGTGTGAAAAGGTGTGCATCCAGGCACAAAAGATATTCGATGCCTGTATCAAGCAGATTCAGCTTGAAAACTACACTCTCACATTGACCGACCTTGAGCCGTGCAACCCTACATACCCCCTGACTTTTATCAGCGCAAAGTCAGTTTCGTCAAAGGGCGTAATCACATCGCTCTGCGTCGACCGCCTTGCAGATAAACCGGGCTGCGCCAGAGTGCAGGCAACGGTAAACATTCCCGTCGAGGTGCTGTATACCGACGCATGCGGCGTCGAAGGAACGGCTCGCTCGGTAGTTACGGTTAAACAGGATGTGCTTCTGTTTGTTCCAGCGCCCTCAATAATGCCTTACAGGGTCACCGCCGAAGTGAGCGCGGTGTGCGCAGAAGGCACATTCAATGAAGGGGAGAACACTTTTACAGTCAACGTGTGCCTTACAATCATTTTGAAAGTAGCCATCGACGTGGAAATACTTCTTCCCAGCTACGGCTATTGCGCCATTCCGCCCGCGCAGGACTACTCGCAGGAGGTATGTGCCGGATTTTTTGAGCTCCCGCTGTATCCTCAGGGCAACAGCAGAACAAAATAATCGGCTATGGTAATCTTACAGAGTGCCTTTACCGGCATAAGCTGATAAATAAATTCTCCTTATAAAAGCGGGCGCGCGCCTTTTTAGGCGCGCGCCCGTATTTATGCTTTAACAGTAATGAAAAGTTATATGGTCAAAAATCGGCAATTTTGCAAAACTTTATTTGCGATATCTCATTAAACACGACAAGTTTAATTGCTGTGTACATTGTGCGCGTAGATTAAATCAGAACTCATTGTTCAGTTTTTTTGCGTAATAGAAGATAAATTCTGTAATTGTAGGTATGCCCTTGGAGGACTTGATTCTGGCGGTATAATTGGCCTTGAGTTCCTCTTCGCTTGTGGCGGCCCATGCACGGTTTATCGCATTCTGCATGGCTCGCTCGACGCTGTTGCCTGTCTTTCCGTACTTTTTGCTTATCACATTGCAAACATGCTGAACCGGTTGCTTCATAATTATGGCTATTGCGTCGATAAGGTAGCGGTAACCTATAGATTTTGCGCTTATACCGAGCTTGTCGAGCTCGTTCGAAATTCTTCTCTGAATTCGGCGTTCTTTCATTTCGTCCGACTGCATATCACCTATGCAGGTGCTTTCAGGTTTGCGCGAGGTTATAAAACTCTTCATGGTTTTCATGAAGTCGATTGCTCCGGCTGCACTGTAGCCCTGCTGATTTTTTGACATGATGTAGTCGGCACCGTACTCGCGCACCATCTTGTTTGAAAGCGTGCTTGTAGAATGCGTGAGCACCAGCACGAAGGGAGGGCGGGATATGTCGGTCGTCTTCAGTTTCTTTAAAAATTCTAAGCTGTCGTCGGCGCTGTCGTTTAAATCGAGGTCTAAAATCACAGCGTCGGGGCGCGAATCCCAAACATGCTGCAGAGCGCGGTTGGGGTTATTTGTCACGCCGATAAGTTCAAAGCAGTCGCCGCTGTTATTGATTTCTCCCAGCATCTCCTTGCAGGCAGCAGGGTCGTCTTCAATTAAAAGCAATGTAAGTTTTTCGTCCATGGTCGGTTCCTCTTGCGTTGGTTTGTAATAATGATATCATCTTTCTGTAAAAATTTTGCAATAAATTACTATGATAATAAAAAAAATTAACAAAAACCGGCAAAAACTTCTTGAGTGTGTTTATTTGTAATATTATGTCGTAATTTTTTGTATTAATGGCAATATCTGATTGTAAGCGCCGAATATGCCTGCTGCCCTTCGGATATTTTATATTGTTTTTACAAGTTGTTGCAAGCGGCTTATGTGTCACTTTTTGCCTTTTTCGGCTGTAAAAATGCTTTTAAAACCTTTCGTGTTATGCTATCATTATTGTATGAATATCTATTCTATAAGCGATTTGCACCTGTCTGGCGTCAACCCTAAGCCGATGGATATCTTCGGCGGAGGCTGGGAAGGGCATTTTGATAAAATATGCGCCGACTGGCGTGAAAAGGTTACCGATGACGATATCGTGCTTATCTGCGGCGATATAAGCTGGGGCATCACTCTCGACGAGGGGCTGTACGACCTTGAGCGACTCAGGCCTTTGCCCGGCAAAAAGGTGTTCATCCGCGGCAACCACGACTATTGGTGGAACGGGATAACCAAATTGCGCGACCGCGCGCCCGATGAAACTTTTTACTTTTTGCAGAATGACTGCGTGAAATTCGGCGGCACCGTCATCTGCGGTTCGCGCGGGTGGACATGCCCGGGAAGTCCCGACTATACCGAGCAGGACAATAAGATATACCTGCGCGAGGCGGAGCGCTTCAAGCTGTGTTTTGCGCAGGCTGAAAAACTGCGCGGCGATGGCGATAAACTGATTGCGATGATTCACTATCCTCCGTACAGTCTAAAAAACGGCGATACGCTCTTTACCCGCTTGTTCGAGGAAAACAAGGTCGATACGGCCGTTTTCGGGCATCTGCACGGGGAAGCGTATTTTCCGTTCAGAAGTTTTAAAAACGGGGTGGAATACGTGCTTACTTCATGCGACAAAGTAGGTTTCAGGCTGCAGAAGATACTGTAAATTTGTCGTAAACGGACGAGGTCGTGCGCGGCGTCAGCCGCTTTGTCAACACCGGTTACGGGCTCTGTATTTTTGTCGGCGAAATTTTATTTTTTACTTTACTTTGCCGCGCGGTTATGTTATAATGACTTTTGACAAAAAACATTCAGCCGCATAGGCGGCGTGACCTGACGTGGTACGCCGTTTCAACCGCGGCTCCAAGAGATTTTACGATGGCGGTGTTTTCACAGGCGGCGTGCGTAAACAGAGCGCGCACTATTCGGCTAAAATATTTTTTAACGGCGGATTGACCGTTCGGATGGGCATTAATTATGCCGCAAGCCGTGCGGAATACCCGCTTTTTTTGTGTGAAAAACACGCCGGACAGGCAGGAAAAATTTTAAAAGAGGATTTTATGCTTACAAAAAAAGACTTGCTCGGACTGCACAACACTTCCGCTGAAGAGATTATCGAAATCTTGGACAGGGCGGAGGAGATGAAGGCTCTTTTAAGGAAAAACCGGAAAGCGGAAAAAATTCTTTCGGGCACGGCCTTAATCACGCTCTTCTATGAGAACAGCACGAGAACGCGCACATCTTTCGAACTTGCAGGCAAGTATCTCGGCGCAAGCGAGGTGAATATTTCCGCTTCGTCGAGTTCGGTGCAGAAGGGGGAAACGCTCATCGATACCGGCAGGACGCTCGACGCGATGAAGATAGATTTCATAGCTATCCGTCATCCGCTGGCAGGAGCGCCCAAACTGCTCTCCGAAAACGTGAATGCGTCGGTCGTCAATGCCGGGGACGGAATGAACGAGCACCCCACGCAGGCGCTTTTGGATATGTTCTCCATGCGTGAAAAATTCGGCGGGATTGCGGGGCTGAAAGTTGCTATCTTAGGCGACATAAAACACAGCCGCGTGGCAAAGTCAAACCTTTTCGGTCTGAAAAAGCTTGGCGCTGAAGTTTATATGTACGCACCCCAAACGCTCATGCCCATGGAGATTGAAAAGCTGGGCGCGCACGTGTGCTCCTCAATGGAGGAGGCGATAGAGGGTGCGCATTGCGTAATGGGGCTGAGGATTCAGCTCGAACGCCAGAAAGGCGGCCTTTTCCCTTCGCTTTCCGAATACAGCAGGTTTTACGGCGTAAAGGACAGCATGTTATCGCTCGCCGATAAAGACGCGATTATTATGCACCCCGGTCCCGTAAACAGAGGCATTGAGCTTACGCCGTCGCTCATCGACGGCAGTTCGAGCGTAATTTGCGAACAGGTGACCAACGGCCTTTCCGTCAGAATGGCAATTCTTACGCTATTAAAGGAGTACAGGGAGAAAAATTTATGAAATATGTAATAAAAAACGGTTCTGTAGTTTTTAAAGACGGCGTAAAGAAATGCGATATTCTTGTTGAAGACGGCAGAATTGCAAGGATTGCCGAAGATATTCAGTCGGACGGCGATGTTTTAAACGCCGAGGGGCTTCATGTGTTCCCGGGGCTTATAGATATGCACGTCCATCTGCGCGAACCGGGATTTGAAGGAAAGGAGGATATAGAGAGCGGTTCTAAAGCCGCGGTCGCAGGCGGTTTTACCCAGGTCTGCTGTATGCCGAACACCAATCCCGTCAACGATAATGCCGTAGTTACCACATATATAAAGTACCGTGCCGAACAGGTCGGTCTGTGCAAAGTCCACCCCATCGGAAGCATAACCAAGGGCGAAAAGGGCGAGGAGCTCGCCGAAATAGGTAAAATGGCTGCGGCCGGCGCGGTAGCGATTTCAGACGACGGGCGCTCCGTTATGGATTCAAAGATAATGCGCCTTGCAATGGAGTATGCGAGCGGCTTTAATCTCAGGTGCCTTGCGCATTGCGAGGATGAAAATCTTGCCGACGGCGGCGTTGTCAACGAAGGGCTGAATTCCACAATAACGGGTCTTAAGGGCAGCATACGCGCGGCAGAGGACATAATGATTGCCCGTGAAATAGCCCTCTCCGAAAGTCTCGGTATCCCCGTGCATATATGCCACGTGTCCACTTACAGCGGCGTGGAACTCATACGCAGCGCCAAGGCGCGCGGCGTTAAGGTTACGGCAGAGAGTTGTCCTCACTATTTCTGTCTGACAGATGATGTTGTGACATCGTTCGATACCTATACAAAGGTCAATCCGCCAATAAGGGAGGAGCGCGACAGGTTAGCTGTTATCGAAGGTCTGAAGGACGGGACGTTGGACTGCATAGTTACCGACCATGCGCCTCATTCAAAGAAGGATAAGCAGGTCGAGTACTCTCTTGCGGCCTTCGGTATAAGCGGGATTGAGACGAGTTTTGCACTCTCATACACAAAGCTTGTAAAGGAGTGCGGCTTCACTCTTTCGCAGCTCGCCAGACTGATGAGCGCCGCTCCCGCTGCAATTCTGGGACTTGACGGCGGCACTGTCGAAGAGGGGGGAGCAGCTGATATCACCATAGCCGACCTTGCTGCAAAATATGTGATAGACGGGGAAAAGTTTATTTCAAAGGGTAAAAACACGCCCTTCAACGGCCGCGAAGTTTACGGCAAAATCGCATATACAATCGTGGACGGGGAAATAAAGTATGCGGCAAGATAGGTGCCTGCCGTCGTAAAATAAAATTAAAATTTTTCTTGTTAAAAAGATTTAAGGAGCGAATATGATAGATAAACTCATAAAAAAGATAATCGATATGCAGAATCCGACCTGCGTCGGGCTTGATACCAGTTTCGATTACCTTCCCGACAACATGCGTGAAGATATGGCGACATTCGAAGGCGCTTCAGAGGCGATAACCGAATTCAATATGAACATCGTCGATAAAATAAGCGACATTGTTCCCGCCATAAAGGTACAGGTTGCCTATTACGAGATGTATGGCTACGAAGGTTTAAAGGCCTTTAATTATACGATAAATTATGCTCTCGGCAGGGGCATGATTGTAATTGCCGACTGCAAGCGCAACGACATTGGTTCTACGGCGGGCTGTTATGCTACGGCATATCTCGGCCGTACCAAGATAAATGAAAAGAAAATGCGTGCATTCCCTGCCGATATGGTGACCATAAACGGTTATCTGGGCACAGACGGTGTGGCTCCTTTCATAGAGGAGTGTAAGGCATGCAACAAGGGCGCATTTGTGCTCGTAAAAACATCCAATCCCTCGAGCGGAGAAATTCAGGATTTGAAGCTCGAGAGCGGCGAAAAGGTGTATGAGCGCATGGGAGCGCTCGTCGAGGAATGGGGCAAGGACCTCATAGGCCACTTCGGATATTCAGATATAGGCGCCGTAGTAGGCGCTACCTATCCCGAGCAGGGCGCAGAACTCCGCAAAAAGCTTCCTCACACCTTTTTCCTTATTCCGGGTTACGGCGCGCAGGGCGGCTCTGCCGACGGCATAAAGGGTTGCTTCGATTCGCGCGGGCTCGGCGGCATAGTAAATAACTCCCGCGGCATAATCTGTGCCTACCGCAAACCTCAGTACAGCGGCATGACATATTGGGAGGCTGCACGCGCAGCCTGCATAGATATGCGTGAAGATTTGCGCCGTGCCATCGGCAAAATGGGGTAAAAGTATTCACGCAAATCTTTTTGCTGTGCAAAAATCTTTGCCGTGAGTTTGTCGTCGTAAAAGTGCTTAACGGCCGAACTAAATTCGCCCCTGCATTTTTCGGCATGATTTAATATTAAAGTTTTCAGGTTTCCTTGCGCGAAGGCTCCCTTGTGTAAAGGGAGCCGCTTGCGGAGTAAGACTGAACGATTGTTTTTACAACTATGAAAGAATTACTTGCAACTGTAAAACAAAATATCGAGATTGCAAAGGGCATATGGGCGATAACACTCACCCTGCCCGAGTCCGTCGGGAAAATCAGAGGCGGTCAGTTTGCCAACCTCTCGGTGGGGGACAGTTCTTTTCCCTTAAAGCGTCCCCTCGGCATATGCGGGGTGAACGGCGACGATATCATGCTCTGCTATCAGCTCAAGGGTGACGGCACGCATAGAATTGCAGAAAAAAAAGTCGGCGACAAACTTTCCGTACTTTTGCCGCTGGGCAACGGCTTCGATTTGGGCAGTGCTGAAAATATCGCCGTAATAGGCGGCGGCGTGGGCATATTCCCACTCGCTGCAGTTATTCAGGAGCATTCCGCAGGCCGCAATTTTTATTCATATATAGGTTTCCGCGGCAAAGAATATGCCTGCCTTACCGAGGAGTTTAAGGCGGGCGGCAAACTCACCGTGGCCACCGACGACGGCAGTATCGGTTATCACGGCAACGCCGTTCAGGCGTTTCTTGCCGACTATAAAGATGGCGCTTACGACCTCATAATTTCATGCGGTCCGCCGGTAATGCTGCGCGCCCTTAAGTCTGCGCTCAAAGAGCGCGGAATAAACGTAAAGTGCCTCGTATCTTTAGAGGAGCGTATGGGTTGCGGCATCGGCGCCTGCCTCGTGTGCGCATGTAAAAAATCTGACGGACACAACGCCCGCGTCTGCAAAGACGGACCCGTGTTTGAAATAGGAGAGGTGGAGCTGTGAGCAATCTGTCTGTTAATATCTGCGGCGTAAATTTCAAAAATCCTGTGATAGCCGCAAGCGGCACATACGGCTTCGGCAGGGAATATAACGAGCTCTACGATATTTCGAAGGCCGGCGGAGTGAGCACCAAGGGTCTGACTTTAGAACCCCGCTCAGGCAACCCTGTGCCGAGAATTGCCGAAGGCAAATCTGTAATACTTAACGCCGTCGGGCTTCAGAATCCCGGCGTTGAGGAGTTTATAAAAAACGACCTCGAATGGCTTAAGGGAAAGACGACGGTGATAGCTAACGTTGCCGGCAGAACGCTTGAGGACTATGAAAAAATATGCGCCCGTCTCGACGGGCTGGCCGACATGATAGAGCTAAACATCTCCTGCCCCAACGTGCGTGCGGGCGGCATGGCTCTCGGCATAAAGCCGCAGAATGTGGAGGAAGTCACGCGCCTCACTAAAGCGCAACTCAAAAAAACTCCTCTCTGCGTCAAACTTTCGCCTAATGTCGAAAGTATTGCGACAAACGCGAGGGCCGCGCAAAACGGCGGCGCCGACTGCATATCGCTCATAAACACACTCACGGGCATGGTTGTAGATATCGAAAGACGCAGGCCGTTAATCGCCAACAACACGGGCGGGGTTTCGGGTGCGGGAATTATGCCGATTGCCCTTCGCATGGTGTATGAAGCGGCTCACGCGGTAGAAATTCCTGTCATAGGCATGGGCGGAATCAATAGCGGCAGAGATGCGATAGCATTCATGATGGCGGGGGCCGCGGCTGTACAGGTCGGAACCGCCAACTTTACCGACGTATACGCCATTCCTCGCATAGCCGATGAGATGAATGAATGGCTCGACAGTCATAACATAGACGACGTCAATCAGATTGTGAACACACTCGTTCTCAACTGACTTGCTTATATTAAAAACAAACAGGAGAGGAAATTATGCAACTCAACTACAAGCAGCGCTTTATAAAATTTATGGTGGATAACGGTGTGCTCACATTCGGTGAGTTTACATTAAAGAGCGGACGAAAGGCGCCCTATTTTATAAATACGGGCAACTATAAAACGGGTGCACAGCTTGCTCGCCTCGGAGAATACTATGCCGAGTGCATCATTGAAAATAAAATCGAAGGGCAAACGCTGGTCGGACCCGCTTATAAGGGCATACCTCTTGCCGTGACTACTGCCGTAGCTTTGTGGGATAAGCATCATAAAGATATCGGTTACTGCTTCGACAGAAAGGAAGTAAAGGACCACGGCGAGGGCGGCCTGTTTGTGGGTAAGCAACTTGCCGACGGTGAAAAGGTCATACTTATCGAAGATGTTATGACCTCCGGCAAGGCCCTTCGCGAAATGCTCCCCAAGCTTGCTCAGGCGGCAAATGTTGAAGTCGCGGGCATGGTTATAAGTGTTGACAGAATGGAGAAAGCTTTGAACTCCGAGCTTTCGGCCGTGCAGGAAGCCTATAACGAGTTCGGAATAAAGGTTTATTCTATTGTTACGATGCAGGATATAATCGACGCCATAGAAGACGGAATCATCGAGGGGAAAGAGTATCTCGACAAGATGAAGGAATATCGCTCTGTTTACGGCGCGTAATTTGCTCAGAATAATCGAAATTTGATATTTTGTAATTTTACATAGTACTATGTTATACATAATAGCCCGTTTTTAAGGTTAATCAGCCTTATAAACGGGCTTTTTAGAAAAAGTGAGAGGTGAATTATGGAACTTCGCGTGCTTAAATATTTTACCGTGGTCGCGGCGGAAGGCAGCATAACCAGGGCTGCGGAGCGTTTGTTCATAACCCAGCCCACACTCTCGAGGCAGATGGCCGAACTTGAAAATGAAGTCGGTTCGCCGTTGCTGGTTCGCACCAACCGTAGCGTTTCGCTCACGGCCGCAGGCGAACTTCTGCTCCGCCGCGCAGAGGAGATGATTGCTCTTGAAGATAAAATTATTGACGAACTGAGTTCAAGCCCGTTTGGCGGAACTGTGTCCCTCGGTCTGGCAGAGTCGTATTCCGCCAATGCCGTTGCCGACGTCATCTCTGTTTTCCGCACAAAGTACCCGTCGGTAAAATTCGACCTATTCACAGCTACGGCCGACCTTGTGCTCGAGCGCATTGATAAGGGGCTTGTAGATATCGGTTTTCTTCTTGAACCTGTAGATGTTGAAAAGTATGATTTTGTAAGGCTGAAGCAGGAGGAGAGGATTGGAATACTTGTGCGCGCCGACAGTGCGCTTGCAAACCGCGCCGAAATTTTGCCCGAAGAACTTTTGGGTGAGCCGCTCATTGTTCCCGTCCGCCGCGAACTCCGGCAAAATTTCCGCAACATCATCGGTACGGTCTACGACAGATTTAACATTGTGGCAACATTCAATGTTATAAACAATGCCTCTCTGCTTGTTCTGCGCGGTGTGGGCAGCGTGCTGGTGATAGAGGGCGCCACGCAATACCTGCGCGACCCTTCGCTCAGATTTGTGCCCGTTGCGGGCCATCCGCCCATGCGTTGTATCGCGGTATGGAAAAAGTTTCAGCCTTCAGGCAGAGCTGTGTCGCTCTTCTTGGATGAGCTGGCAATGCTCGGAGGGCATTGAAGGTGTTGCAAAATAAGCATTTTACTCATTTGATATTTTATTTTATAATGCAGGTGCGGCAAAATGTTGCGCCTGTTTTTTAGTTATGGCCATGCGGCGCTATTTTGCTGTGTTTAAAAAAGGAGCGGCGTCATGGAAAATTTCGTATTTGAGTATCCGACGAAGGTGTATTTCGGCAACGGAGCAGTAAAACGTCATCTTGCGGGCGAGCTGGGTAAATATGGCCCGACCGTAATGCTGGCATACGGCGGCGGCTCGATAAAGCGCAACGGCGTCTATGAAGAAGTGCTCTCTGTGCTGGAGAGCTGCGGTAAAAAGGTTGTGGAGTTCGGGGGTATCATGCCCAATCCCACATATGCAAAGGTACAGGAGGGCGCCGCTATCGCCCGTGAAAACAAAGTAGATTTGATTCTCGCCGTCGGCGGCGGTTCTGCAATCGATTGCAGTAAAATAGTTGCCCTCCAGGCAAATTTTGAAGGTGACGTATGGGAGGAGGAACTCGAAAGGCATTCCTTTCCCTCGGTAAAGCCGGTCCCTCTCGGCGCTATAGTAACGGTTTCCGGCACGGGTTCGGAAATGAACGGCGGAGGAGTTATAACTAACGAGCAAAAAAGGATAAAAACCGGGCTGTTTGCCGCAGCGCCTGCTTTCTCCATTCTTGACCCTATGTATACAATGTCGGTGCCGTTTGCACAGGTCATGTCGGGTGCGTTCGATACTCTCTCGCATGCAATGGAAACCTATTTCGGCTATCCCGACGGCGACAATGTTTCCGACGATATAAACGAAGCGGTGATGCGCAGCGTTATCCGCAATATGCGTGTGCTTATTTCAGACAGCGGAAACTATGAAGCGCGCTCGAACTTAATGTGGGATTCGGCCATGGCCGAAAACGGTATTCTCAAAATCGGAAAAAAGACCGACTTTGAGGTGCATATGATGGAGCATCAGCTCGGCGCTTATACCGATTGCAACCACGGCATGGGGCTTGCCGTGCTCCATCCCGTGTATTACCGTCACATTGTAAGGGAGGGACTTGCCAAGTTTGTGCGCTTTGCAAAAAACGTTTGGGATGTTCCTGCGGAGGGGAAGACAGATATCCGGCTTGCGCTTGCGGGTATCGATGCTCTCGCCGCATTTATAAAGGAATGCGGCCTGCCTTCAAGGCTTACTGAACTTAAAATGAAAGCAAGGCCCGAGGAGTTGCTCTCCGACCGCGCTCTCGAAGAAATTGCCTACAGCACGACCATTCTTCCCGGAAGTTATAAACGCATGACGGGTGGAGAAATATATGAAATACTGAAAGAGTGCATGTAAATGCCTGCTGTTTGCGTTTTTCTGTCATTTCAGCTTGTGAAAATGTAATTTTTTTGTAATATTTATACAAAAAAGACCTCTGGCATAATTGTATAATCTGCACAGAGTGATATAATACGCATTACACAATATTATCTGTTGGAACGGAGGGCGTTATGTGGATTGTGGCGGCGATATTATCCGCTTTGTTTGCCGGCCTCACGGCGGTGCTTTCCAAATGCGGCATAAAGCATGCCAATTCCGATGTTGCAACTGCCGTGCGCACATCGGTAGTTCTCGTGCTGGCATGGGCGATTGTATTTATTACGGGCGCATATACTACGCTTTCGCAGATAAGCGGCAGGTCCTGGTTGTTTTTAATATTGTCGGGCCTTGCCACCGGTGCGTCATGGATATGCTATTTCAGGGCGCTCTCCCTCGGCGAAGTTTCTAAGGTGGCCGCCGTCGACAAGTCGAGCACGGTATTGTCGGTGCTGTTTGCCATAATACTTTTTGCCGACGAAAGGGAAAAGTGGTGGCTGAAACTTATATTTCTTGTACTCATTGCCGCAGGCACGTTTCTCATGACTGATATAAAGCGCGGCACCGAAAAGAAAAAACTTACGTGGCTTGCGTTTGCCCTGCTCTCGGCAGTTTTTGCCGCCGCCACTTCGTTGCTTGCCAAGATAGGCATAGAGAACGTAGATTCCAACGCGGCAACCGCAATTCGAACCTGCGTCGTGCTCGTAATGGCATGGCTCATAGTTTTTTGCCGTAGAGAAACAAAGTATGTAAAACAGCTGCGCGGCAGGGAAATTGTATTTCTCATTCTTTCGGGTCTTGCCACAGGCGCCTCGTGGCTGTGTTACTACTATGCCATACAGCAAGGACAGGTGAGCATTGTCGTGCCTATCGACAGGCTGAGTATTCTGGTCACGGTGCTGTTCTCGCTCGTTGTATTTAAAGAAAAACTTTCCTTAAAGGCTTGGATAGGCCTTGCCCTGCTCACTTCGGGCACTGTCCTTATGGCTGTGTTTACATGATTGAGCTATAAAAAATAGTTGCACAGTTCAAACGTCGTGTCTGCGGCGGAACAAAATTACGGGCTCCCGCATATAATGATAATGCCGCTCTGCGCGCGGATAGGCTGTTTGCCTGTCGGTTCGATTAAGGCTTTTGTGCGGCAGGAGGTAATTTTGGAGTTTTCTTATAATCAGCTTAAGCAGATGGACGTCATAGGCGTCGCCGACGGCAAACACCTCGGCAAAGTATGCGACCTTGTGTTTACCTTTCCCGAGGGGCGTGTGTGCGGTTTTTATGTGACTGGCGGCAAGGGGTTTCGCCTTACCCGTCCTGATTTCTTTATTCCGCTCGGTTCTGTGGTGCGTATAGGCGAGGACGTGATAATAACCAACGCCGACTGTGCGCCTCCGCCGAAGGATAAATGCAAGCCGCCCCGCCGCGGACAGGAAAGTTGCCGTCCCGCCGAATTCAACGGCGATGTAGCCCCGCGCGACAGGCGCAGTTATGATGAATATGAATAGCATCCGATTCAAAGTTAATGCGGCGGCGCGCAAATAATGCGCGCCGCCGCAGGATTATTTTAAAATATGTTTTCAAGTTTGAGCCGATAGTTGTCGGGCAGGTTCTGTGCCATCTTTTTGACTATTTCAAGATTTGCGAGCGCAAGCGGGTAGTCCTTGGTGTATATATATGAAAATGCTTCGTTCAGTCTGTAGTCAACGTATGAAATGTCGTTGTGGGGAATGAACATCTGCAGTTTGCTCTTTTTGCCCGTCCACATGGCGCGCACGGCGTCGGCGTCGCCGATATTGGCTTCGCCGTCCTCTACCTTTTCATACAGAGTTTCGACTGCGCCTTTAAACTCTCCGAATTCTTTTCCGAGGTATATATCAACAAAAACAAAGAATGCCGCGCACAGCACAACTGCCGCCAGCGTAAGGCATATAGATTTTACCATTTTTCATTCACCGCTATCTTAAGTATCTTATAGGCCTCACCGCGCCGCTGGAAGTAAACTCTGCCGTCGCCGTCCACGGTCATTACGAGTACTTTGTTAATTTTTACGTGCTGTTCCTTCAAAAACTCGTCCAGCGTTTCTCTTGTAATTCCGCAGGTGGAAAGGTTGTGTCTGTTGAGCTTTCCGCTGTCGATGAGCGTCACGGCGAGGGAACTTGTTTTTTCTTCTTTTTCAAGCGCCGAAAAACTTCCGTTTGCTTCATACAGTCCGTAATAGACGTCGTCGAGGTTAAAATAGCCGGCCGCACGCATGCTCTCAACGAGGTCGCTCACGTCAAGGTTGTTCTTTTTCAGCTGATACTCGTCTATGCCTTCCTTTGTAATGACTATAGAGGGTCTGCCGCAAATGATGGCCTTCATCGGGTTGAACCACAAATCGAGCAGCCAGACTATCTGGTGAAGTATGAACATGGCCACAATGGAAACCACGCCGTAAAGCAGCGGAATGGTGGAGTCGGCCATCGGTATGCATGCAAGTTCTGCAATGAGCAGGGTAATAATAAATTCAAACGGCTGCATTTCGCCTATCTGACTTTTGCCCATGAGGCGCATCACGATAAGCAATGTCAAAAAAATAATCGCCGTCCGCACAAAAATAAGCGCCATACAATAAGTATCGCTAAAATCGTGTGCAATATTCCTTGCAAATTGCCGTGCTTTGTGCTATACTCTAAAAAAGTTAATGCGCAGTCGCGTTAAGTGGTGCCGATAGGACAGTCGGCGCACGAAAGGTAAAACCTGCGGTGGCTGTGCGCGTCCCTCATTTAAAGTTTAACTGTGCAAAGAAACGTTCGGCGTCGCCTTCGTTTCGATTTGTTTCGGTTTATTGCGGGCGCTCTCTTGCGCCCGTTGCTTTTTTTAGGACGCCGTCGGGTGTCCGTTTTTAATTTGTTATGCAACTTTCCCCGATAGAACAAATAGTCGTAAAGAGGAGCGAGGGAATGCGTTTCGGAACGGAACGCACGCGCGCACTTTTAAACGCCCTCGGCTCCCCCGATGATAAACTCAAGATAATTCACGTTGCCGGTACCAACGGCAAGGGCTCGGTATGTATCTATCTCACGCATATCCTGCTCGCGGCGGGAAAACGCGTAGGCACATATATTACGCCGGAGGTGTACTCGTTTGAAGAACAGTTTTTAATCGGCGGCGTTCCCTCGCGCCGGTGCGCGCACTATATCAGCCTTGCCGGGCGTGCCGCCGAAGAGCTTGCCGATAAGCCCACCGCTTATGAAATTCAAACGGCGGCGGCCTTTCTCATGTTTGCGGAAGAAGGGTGCGAATATGCCGTTATCGAATGTTGCATGGGCGGGCTGCTCGATACCACCAATGCCGTAAGAAAAAAAATTCTTGCCGTTATCACTTCGATTTCGCTCGAGCATACCGCATGGCTGGGTGAAAGGTTAGAGCAGATTGCCCGCCATAAGGCCGGCATAATAAAAGACTGTCCGGCAGTAATTTCACAGTGCGTGCCCGAAGAGGTTCGCGGCATATTTTTCTCCCTCGGAGCGGCGCTCTCCATGCCGCCCGAATATATTGAGGAGGGGAAGGAGAACACAACTTTTTTCTGCGGAGGGGAAAAATATACAACAAAGATGCTCGGTTGCAAGCAACCCTATAATGCTGCCGCGGCAATAACCGCAGCAAAGGAGCTCGGCATAAATGCAGATGCGGTAGCCGCAGGCGTGCGGCGGGCTGAGTTTGCCGGCAGACTTCAGGTAATCTGTTCACGCGGCAGGGAATACATTCTCGACGGGGCTCATAATCCCGAAAGCATGGTGCCACTTGCGCAATTTCTCAAAAAAAGATACAGTTCTATGCGTCGCATAGTAGTTTACGGTTGCCTGCGCGACAAAGATATAGCGGCCGTTTTGCAAAAACTTGAAGGGTGCGCCGAAGAAGTCATAGCTGTGCGGCCTAACAGTTACAGAGCTATGGAGTTTGATAAAATACTTTCCGCGTGCGAAGCTGCGTTCCCCCTTGTCCAAGGGGCGGGTAGCATAGCTGAGGCGCTTGAATCGGCCGACGGCGGCGTAGTGGCCGTTTGCGGCAGTTTTACAATTTTAAAGGAGGCAAGAGAGTGGATAGAGAGAGGGCTATAAAAGCGGTTGAGGAGTTTCTCGCCGCAGTTGGCGAGGACGTGTCGAGGGAGGGACTTAAGGACACTCCCGCCCGTGTTGCCGATATGTTCGCCGAGCTTCTCAGCGGCAACGGCGACGATGCGTCGGTCCACCTGTCAAGGGCCTTTGCCGTTGAGTCGGGTGAGATGGTGATTGAAAAGGATATTTACTTTTCTTCGACTTGCGAGCATCACCTCATGCCGTTCTTCGGCAGGATAGCCGTTGCATATATCCCTGATAAGAAGGTGGCGGGGCTCTCCAAACTTGCCCGCACGGTCGAAGTTTACGCCAGGCGTCTGCAACTTCAGGAACAGCTCACTTCACAAATTGCGCATGCGGTGCATAAGTATCTCGGTGCGCGCGGCGTGCTTGTGCTATGCGAGGCAGAGCACACCTGCATGACCTGCCGCGGAGTTAAAAAATTCGGTTCAAAAACTGTAACTTACAGTATTGCGGGTGATTTTCCCGAGAAAAAAATGACCGAGGTCATGGCGCTTTTGAAGTAAGCATGTATTAATTTTATGATAATAGGCAACAGGTCTTTTGAGTGCGGAACGCACGTTATGGCAATAATTAATCTGACTCCCGACAGTTTCTGGCAGGGAAGCCGCCAGACGGCGAAAAGCGCGCTGGCCGCGGTTGAGCGGGCAGTGACAGAGGGAGCGGCGATAATCGATATAGGCGCTCAGTCTACCCGCCCGGGTTATTCCGAGGTGAGCGCCGATGAGGAGATTAGCCGTTTTTTGCAAACGGTGAAAGAGATAAAGCGCAATTTCGACGTGCCTGTATCGGTCGATACTTATTTTTCCCGCTCTGCGCGCGCCGCACTCGACGCCGGCGCTGATATGATAAACGACGTTTGGGGACTTACGCACGACCATGATATGGCGCAGATTATATCGGAATACGGTGCGGCGGTCTGCATAATGCACAATGCGGCAAAGCCGATAGAGGGAGACATCTGGCCGCCCGTGCTCGGCTTTTTAGAAAAGTCGGCCAAACTGGCGGTTGACGCGGGCATTGCAAAAGATAAAATTTGCCTTGACGGAGGCATAGGGTTTGCAAAGAGCAGGGAGCAGAATTTTGAACTTTTGAACGGATACGAAAGGCTCGCCTCTCTCGGATATCCCCTTCTTCTCGGAGCGAGCCGCAAATCTATGTTCGGCGGCAAAGTTGAGGACAGGCTTGCTCCCACGCTCGAAGCTACAAAACTCGCGGCAGTAAAGGGTATAATGTTTGTGCGCGTCCACGACGTAAAAGAAAATGTCGCAGCAATAAGAGAAGCTTTACAATCATACGGAGAATAAAATGGGTAAAGTAATAGTAAAAAAACTCAAGATAGATACCTGCCACGGAGTAAATGACTTTGAAAAGCGTAAACCTCAGCGCTTCGAATTCTTTGCCGAGGTCGGCTGTGATTTTTACGAGGCTGCAAAAAACGACGATGTCGCCCAGACAATAAATTATTCCACCGTCTGTAAAATCATAACTGCGGTGGCAACGCAGAATGTATTTAACCTGATAGAGACGCTCGCCGGCCGCTGCGCCCAAGCTATTCTCGAAAATTTTCCGAAGGCGGATTATGTTAAAATGCGCGTTGAAAAACCGCAGGCGCCGTTGAAGGTCAGATTCAAAACTGTGGCCGCAGAAGTCGAACTTAAGCGCACCACGGCATATCTCTCGCTCGGTTCGAGCATGGGCGATAAAAAAGCGTACCTTGATTTTGCCGTAAAGGAACTTGCCGCCACGCGCGGAATTACAGTAAAAAAAGTTTCGTCGTATATAGAGAGCGCTCCTTACGGCGGCGTGGCGCACAATACCTTCCTGAACGCCTGTGTCGAGGTGGAAACGTACCTGCCTCCGCGCGCTCTGCTCTCCGAAATACACCGTATCGAGGCGGCGGGGGAACGCAGCCGCAATCTCCGCTGGGACGACAGAACATTGGATATCGACATAATTTTTTACGGCCGCGAAGTCGTATGCGAGGACGGGCTCACTATTCCGCATGCAGACTATATGAACAGGTCGTTCGTAATAGAGCCGCTCAGGGAGATAGCTCCCGATTTTATCTGTCCGCTCGCCGGTACTATGATAAAAAATTTAGCTGTGCCGGCAAGTAAATAATGATTGCGCGGCACTTTGCAACTGTTTTTACCGCAGGCAGCTGAGTATTTGCGGATGTTGTCAGTGCCGATTGTGCATTAACCGGCTTTTTAAAAATTTATTTATGTGCACTTTGCACAAAAATTTTTAAAAAATATATACAAAAAGCGATGGTTATGCTATAATTTGTTTAGCTTGGGGTGGTTTTTTAAAAAAGCAGAATAAGCTTTTTTGTCCGCATGATAAACGGGCGCCGTAAATCTCATTGCGGCGTTCTTTTGTTGCCGCCCGCGCTATACTTTATTTTACTATTATTATCTGTACTCATCCATGGAGGGAACAAATACTCGTCTGGCAATGCGTGCGGTTAATCGGGTTTTAGGAGTGATTTGTTTTGGAAAAGATAGGAATTATTGATTTGGGCTCAAATTCTGCCAGGCTTGTCATCGTCAACCTTTTTCAGGATGGCTACTTTATGGTGGTTGACGAACTTAAAGAGAGCGTCCGCCTCGGGCAGGATATGGAGCGCGATGGTTTTTTAAAGCCGCAGCGCGTTGCCGAGACCATTAAAACTTTAAAAATGTTCCGCAAGCTCTGCGATGCAAGCGGCGTGAGCAGAATAATCACAGTTGCTACGGAGGCCGTCCGCAAGGCGAAAAACCAGCGCAGTTTCCTCGATGAAATTCAGGCTAACTGCGGCCTTAAAATAAAGGTGCTCTCCGCCGAGGAGGAGGCAACTTTGGTTTACCGCGGCGTAATAAATACCATGGACGTGCCCAAGGGCATAATTTTGGAAATAGGCGGCGGCTCCACCAAAATAGTCTACTACAACAGGCGCAATATGCTCAACTATGTAACTCTTCCGTTCGGTTCTGTGACTCTGACGGATATGTTCTCGCGCGACGGGCTTAAGCCCGAAGAGCAGGCGCAGAGGATAGAGGAGTTCTTCACCGAGCAGCTCAAAGGGGTGGAGTGGCTCTCCGATGTCGACCCCGACGCCCAGATGATAGGTGTCGGAGGTTCTTTCCGCAACCTGTTTAAAATTAATAAAATGGTGCACAAATATCCTCTCGATACGGTGCACAACTATAACATGCTCACGGAGGACTTTTTACCTCTGTACGACATGATAAAGGTGCTCGACCTCGACAAAAAGAAGAAGATAAAGGGTCTTTCCGCACAGCGTGCCGATATTCTTCCCGCGGCGCTGGCCGTTATAAGGTCGTTCATAAGCTTTATGCACGTCGATAACTTCACGATATCTGGCGCGGGCCTGCGCGAAGGCATTATGTTCAACCAGGCTCTGCCTTCCACAATCGAAAAGCCTGTGTCTGACGTTCTTACGTACTCCCTGACCACGCTTGTCAAGTGGTACGACTGCGACGAGCACCATGTGGAGCACGTCGTAAATTTAAGCATCCAGCTCTTCAAGCAGCTGCGCGTTCTGCATAAGTTCCCCAGGCAGTATCTGAAAGTTCTCAAGGTGGCCGCAACTTTGCACGACTGCGGAATGCGCATCAAATATTATAACCACCAGCGTCACAGTTGGTACATGATACTCAACGCCAACTTATACGGCGTCTCCCACAGGGAGATAGTGCTGGCGGCTTTCACCGCCTGCTGTCACAAGAAGGAGGATATCAACCCCCTCGACTGGGCGCGGTTCAAAGATGTGTTGCATGAAGACGATATCGAAATTGTAAAGCGCCTCGGTGTGATGCTCAGAATTGCAGAGAGTCTGGACAGAAGCATGTCCGGCTGCATAAAGGGCATAAACTGTGATATTTTGGGCGATTCAGTCATCATGAAGACGGAAGTGGAGGGCGATGCCAGCCTTGAGATACGCGACGCCATGGCGGCCGGGGCCGAATTCAAGAAGTCCTTCCACAAAAATCTTGAAATCTTATAATTGCAGAGGAATAATGCCGCTCGCTGGCGGCATTATTTGTTGAAACGTATGCAGTATGTTCTCGCAAGTGCCTCCCCGCGGCGCAGGGAGCTGCTCTCCCAGATAGTCGAAGATTTTATAGTCGACCCCCCGCGCGGTGGCGAGGAAGTAAATCTTTCGCTCTTCCCCGAAGATATCGCCTGCGCCCTTGCCGAAAGAAAGTGCGACGAGGTATTTCACCGCCATTCGGGAAGCACAGTGATAGGTTGCGATACAATAGTCGTGTTCGAGGGCGAAGTGTTGGGCAAGCCTAAAAACAGGGACGACGCCGCAGCAACGCTGAGGCGCCTGTCGGGCAAAACGCACTATGTGATATCCGGCGTATGCGTACGCAACAAGTATAAAAAAATTATAAAATACGATAAAACGGAAGTAAGATTCAACATTCTATCTGAAGCGTTCATAAAAATTTATGTCGACAGCGGCTCCCCGCTCGATAAAGCGGGAAGTTACGGTATACAGGACGGCGGGCTGGTGCGCGAATATTACGGCAGTTACAGCAACGTCGTGGGATTGCCGGTTGCGCTTGTCAGCAATATGCTAAAGGAAGTACGAGAAGATATATGATAAAACTTGCGATTGATTTAGGTTCATGGGTAACAAAAATTTATAAAACAGGCTGCGGCGTAGTGCTCGCCGAGCCTACATGCGCCGCGATTGAACAGCTTCCCGGAGAGGGAAGATATAACGTCAAATCTTTCGGCGAAAGGGCGCGCGCCCTCTCCGGAAGGGAGGCGCAGAATACGCACATAATAAACCCCGTAACCGACGGAGATATTGCCCAGCCCGACATTGCGGCCGATATGTTGCGCTATTTTCTTGAAAAGATTGAAATCAACGAGCGCCGCGCCCGCAATACAGAGGTGGTATTTATTCTTCCCTGCGGCTCCAAGCCCAATTTGAAGCGCAAATATCTGCGCCTTGCCGATGAGTGCAATATCGGTAAGGTATACTTCACGCAGACGCCGTTTGCCGCCGTACTCGGTCATAATGTCCCGCTTGGCGATTCCACGCCGGTGTTCAGCGTGGATATCGGCTACGGCCTCACAAATATTGCAGCATTTTCGCTCGACGGTGTAATTGCGGGCATGAGCATGAACCTCGGCGGCGGAAATATTGATGTGCACATCATTGATTTTATGATTGAAAATTTCAATCTGCGCATAGGTGCGATTACTGCCGAACGCATAAAGAATACCGTAGGCAGTTTCCTTCCCGACGACGATAAAACTATGATGGTGGACGGCACCGACGCCTCTACCGGCGCACCCGCTTCGGTAATGGTTTCAACATCGCTCATATATGAAGTGCTGGAGCTGTATGTGGATAAAATTATCGAGTATGTGTCGCTCATGATTTCACAGCTCCCCTCGGAGGTTGCTTCCGCGGTAATTCACAGCGGCATCTTCCTTTCAGGCGGTCTGTGCAAGATGGACGGTCTTGCGGAATATTTTTCCGAAAAACTCGGAATTACGATAAATACTTTCGACGAGCCTCAGCTCGCGGCGGTAATAGGCGGCGGTACGATTATCTCCAGCGAATATTTCCGTCGCAAGGCCGCCACGCAGGACTGAATTTTCCGGTCGGTTTAAAAAGTTTGTATAAATACAATTTGCGCCGCAGCAGAGTATTTCCGCCGCGGCGCAGCTTTATTTTGGCCGACAGGTGTGTTTGTAATAGAAAAATATGACAATTAATTGACAAAATAGTCTCGCAATGGTAAAATAAAACGTGTGTGTTGTAAGTGCATTGCATGCCCCCGGCTTTGCACGCAGAGATTCAATTCGCGGGCAGTTTATATTTTATGAGTGTTTTATTGTGTGATTCCAACTGTGAGCTGTGGTATACAGACATCGAAAAACTCGGAATCGATTTTATTCCGATGCCTTATGTCTGCGGCGACAGTGAATATTTGTATGACCTCGGCAGGCATACCGACTTTGCCGCCTTCTATTCGGCGGTGCGAAGCGGCGCAGTGCCCAAAACTCAGGCGCTCAATCCCGATAACTATAAAGATATTATCGGGTCGTACTTTTCAAAGGGGCAGGATGTGCTGTATATCTGCTTCTCCAAGGCAATGAGCGGCACATTTGCTCAGCTCGATAAAGCCCTTGCCGAACTTAAAGAGCAGTATCCCGGGCGCAAATGCACTGTGTTCGATACAAAATCTATCTCCATCGGTGCGGGCATTCAGGTTATGGAGGCCGCTAAACTTAAAAACAGAGGCGCGTCTGACGAGGAGATTATTGCATTTTTGAATGAGTTTACCAACCGTGTGGCCGTATATTTCGTCGTTGACGATTTAATGCATTTAAAGCGCGGCGGCAGACTCTCGGCTGCGTCGGCGGCCATGGGCACGCTGCTTTCGATAAAACCTGTACTGACGTTTAATTCTCAGGGCGGTTTGAGCGTTATCGAAAAGGTTACGGGGCGCAGGAAGGCCATCCGCAATCTTGCCGAAAAGGTTGCAAGGCAGATTACAGGCTTCGAATATCCGGTATATGTGCTTGACGCAGATTGCAAAGAGGAAGGCGACCAGCTTGCCGGACTTATACGCGAGCGCCGTCCTGAAGCCAACGTCCTGAGGCAGACCGTCGGTCCGGTCATAGGCGCGCATTGCGGTCCGGGTACGCTCGGAGTAATTTTTATTGCGGACAGACGTCCGATACCTTTGGAGAATGTGAAATGATTGAAGTAAAAGAAATAAGTTTGAACGACAAAAAGGGCAAAAAGAAGTTTTTTAAATTCCTCATTGATTTGTATAAGGGCAACGAATATGCCGCCCCTAATTTTTATTTCGATGAATTTGCCGAATTTGACCCGGCTGTGAACGACGCGTTCCGTTTTGCTGACTGCAGAATGTTTCTGGCTTACAAAGACGGTAAAATTGCAGGCAGAATCGCCGGCATATGGCACCGCGGCGCCAATGAAAAGTTCGGGGTGAAGCAGTTGCGCTTTACCCGCTTCGACGTCATCGATGATTTTGAAGTTACAAAGGCCATGTTCGATAAACTCTTTGCATGGGCAAAGGAGCTCGGCATGACAGAGATTATCGGCCCCATGAGCTTTTCCGACCTCAATGAGGAAGGTATGCTTGTAGACGGGTACGATAAAGAGGCGTCGTACATAGAGCTGTACAACTATCCGTATTATACCGAACACATGGAAAAGCTCGGCGCATATAAGGTTGTAGACTGGACAAGTTATGAAATAAAAGTTCCCGAACAGCCTGACCCGCGTGCAAAGAGAATAGCCGAGATGCTTAAAAAGAAATACGGCTTCAAAACTCTCGACCTCGGATATTTGTTCAAGCACGATAAAAAAGAGTTCGACAGGTATGCCATGAAGTGCCTCGACGTCTTGGATGAGGCGTTTGCGCCGCTGTTCGGCACGAGTCCCCTCAACGAGAAACAGAAGAGGAGAGAGCTTGAAACCATCAAGCAGGTGTTTGTACCCGAACTTGCCAGCGCAGTAATAGATAAAAATGACGATGTGGTAGTTTACGGCTTTATGATGCCCCGCATAAGCAAAGCGATGCGCAAGGGCAAGGGTCACATTTTCCCCTTAGGACTCGCGCCTTTTATTAAGGCTATGAACAACATCGAGCGTGCCGACATGATGAGTGTAGGCGTTACGGCTAAATACGCCAATACCGGCGCGGTTGCAATAGTTATTGATAACTGTCTCGAGGGACTGATAAGGCTGGGCGTTAAATACCTTGAAACCGGTCCTGAGCTCGAGGAGAACAGCAACATTCAGCAA
Source organism: uncultured Clostridia bacterium (assembly GCA_944368155.1). Classification (GTDB taxonomy): domain Bacteria; phylum Bacillota; class Clostridia; order Christensenellales; family Borkfalkiaceae; genus Coproplasma. The sequence goes on along the minus strand of CALVWW010000001.1, from coordinate 308,319 downwards.
CTCTGGAAGTCTTACAATCCCGAAATGATAAAGAGGCGCCGTTGCTGGGGACTTAAAGTTGAGTAATTAATTTGTATAAACGTGGGCGGGCGGCACATTCTGTGCCGCCCGCCCGGATATTAAAAGCAGCGGGCTGCGGAATTTCCGCAGCCCGCTGCTATTTTAATGCAACAGATTAGTCAATAATATCTTACGCCATGCGGTTTAAGATAGCTTGCTCCTTTCTTATCTTGCGCTTGATGGGGAAAGCCCAGAAGATGGATATGAGCCAGAGCACTATGTAGCAAGCTCCGCTTATCCATGTCATCGTGGTGATTATGCTGAGGAAAGACGCTATCGTAGCTACTGCCTCGGAGGCAATCAGTGAAACAATCAGCGATGCGGCCATCGGCAGTACGCCGAACAGCATGCAGGGGATAAAGCCGAATATCTTCACGTACCACATGGTAAAGCGCTTGTTCTTTGTGAAAATATGTACAAAAGCAAACAATGCAAGTATTGCCCACAGGGCGGCGATGGCCATAATGGCGATTGCAACACCGAGTATTATGGGCGCGGCCGTTTCGAGGACATTGTTGATTTCTGCAATTGTCTCGTTTGAAGAAGAATTCAACAGGCTGCTCATGAGGTCGTTATAGGATGTGTATACCGTTTTGCTGCCGCTGTCGGTATTCCCGCCGTAACTGCCGTTGTCGGCTGTTGCAACGGTGTTATAATTTGCCGCGCTTACGCTGTTGCCCGCGTCGGAGAGGTTAAGGCTGTCTAAGTCGAGATATTGTGAAGCTATAATGCATATGCACGCCTCGAGAGAGAACGAGCCGTCGTCCGTGTTGGCAACCGTCTCGTCGTACGCATTGCGGATTGTGCTTACTATTTCGTCGCGTACCGAGTCTGTGACAAGGTCGGTGCCTATCTGTGTCTGTATTTCGTCTGCCACATTGTCGATGACTTCATCTACCTGCTCAGGCTCTGCCGTAGTAAGTTCGGTGAATTTATCGAGTATTGCCTGCGGATTCTCGATTTCAGGCACTTCAATGTCGGGATTGCTCTCCTTTATGGCCTGAGTTACGACAGGTATGCCTACTTCGATTATAAGTGTATCTGTCTCCTCTTCAAGTGCGGATGCGGCTATTTCAGTCACATAGTCAATCTGGTTGTCTGCCAAAGCAAACTCAAGCAAGCCTACAGAACTGAACGAGAGGTGGGAACCGAGGCTGCGGATAACTGCATTTGTAACAGTTGTTGTATCAACAGAGCTTTCGTCATCCTCGGTCGTCTGGTCTTCAACCATTTCGCTTACAACTTCGCTGAGCGCCTCGCCGTCAACGCTTATTACGGGCGCGAACAACAGTGAAACTGCAGCAACCAACGCAATAATGACTACGACGATATTCAGCGGAATGAGGCTTCGCTGTTTGCGTTTGAGCTCCGTTGCATGAAAGTCGCGGTCATTTTCTAACTCTTTCATATGGTTCTCCTTTATGTTTTTTTCTTGCAGTGACATAAAGCGCATTCTGTCACCTGCTATTAATGATAGCTCATGAGCGTTAATTTGTCAACTTAATGGATATTATAATGATATTCATAGACTTTTGTAATTTTAAAATAAAATCGTGCCATTTACGCGTTTAACGCATTTTTTGTTGCTAAATACGGCGTAATTTTATATAATTGTTTATGAAAATCCAGTTCGAGGTGTTACACGGCTAAAGGCATGAAAAAACCAAATCCACTCATCCGCAATTTTTGCATAATAGCGCACATCGACCACGGCAAAAGTACCCTTGCCGACAGAATAATGGAACTCACCGGTCAGGTGTCGGAGCGCGACATGGAGGACCAGCTGCTCGACTCCATGGATATAGAGCGCGAGCGCGGAATAACCATCAAGCTCACCCCTGTGCGCATGTTCTATTCGGCCGACGACGGCAACGAATATATCTTCAATCTCATAGATACTCCCGGACATGTAGACTTTACTTACGAAGTCTCGCGCTCGCTCGCCGCGTGCGAGGGCGCTCTTTTAGTGGTCGACGCTTCTCAGGGCATAGAGGCGCAGACTCTGGCAAACGTATATCTCGCGCTTGAGAACGATTTGGAGATTTTGCCTGTAATAAATAAAATTGACCTGCCTTCCGCCCGTCCCGACGAGGCGAAGAAAGAGATAGAGGATGTAATAGGGCTCGACGCTTCCTATGCGCCGCTTGTGTCGGCAAAGGAAGGGTTAAACATAAAGGAGATACTCGAGGACATAGTCAGGTATTTTCCTGCTCCGTCGGGCGACCTCGACGCGCCCCTCAAGGCGCTCATTTTCGACAGTTACTATGATAACTATAAGGGCGTCATTTTATTTGTGAGAGTAAAAGACGGCTCGGTGAAGAAGGGCGACAGGATAAAGACATTCCGTTCGGACAAGGTCTACGAAGTCACCGAGGTCGGCGTATTTGCGCCGGGATTGTATGAAAAGAGCGGACTTTTTGCAGGCGAAGTAGGTTATATTGCCGCGTCGATAAAGAGCATTCAGGATGTCGCCGTAGGTGATACCGTAACTTTTGCCGACGAGCCCGCGGCTGAACCCCTGCCCGGCTATAAAAAGGTGCAACCGGTAGTTTTCTGCGGAATTTACCCGCTCGACGGCAGCAAATTTAACGACCTGAAAGAGGCGCTTATAAAACTCAGGCTGAACGACGCTTCGCTCGTGTTCGAGCCGGACAATTCCGTCGCTCTCGGTTTTGGCTTCCGCTGCGGCTTTTTAGGTCTTCTGCATATGGAGATAATTCAGGAACGCATAGAGCGCGAGTTCTCCCTCGACATAATAACTACGGCGCCTTCGGTAAGTTACAAGGTGGTAAAAACGGACGGCAGCGAACTTTTTGTCGATAACCCGTCGCATCTGCCTCCGCAGTCTGAAATCGACCACATGGAGGAGCCGATAGTAAAGGTTGATATCTATTCTCCGCCCGACTATCTCGGGCCGATAATGGACTTGTGCCGTGAAAAGAGGGGTGTATTCAAGGAGATGACATACCTTGAGGCCAACCGCGTTCAGCTTATATATGAAATGCCGCTCAACGAAATAATATTCGAATTTTTTGACGCGGTTAAATCGCGAACCCGCGGTTATGCAAGCTTCGACTATGAGCTAATCGGCTATTCGGCAAGCAAACTCGTAAAGCTTGACATACTTTTAAACGGCGAGGCCTGCGACGCGCTTTCAATGATAGTGCATGAAGATTCCGCCTATTCGCGCGGAAGAACGCTGTGTGAAAATTTAAAGGAGGCCATTCCCCGTCAGCTGTTCGAAATTCCCGTTCAGGCGGCAATCGGCGGCAAGATTATCGCGCGCGAAACGGTAAAAGCCATGCGCAAAGACGTGCTCGCAAAGTGTTACGGCGGCGATATCACGCGTAAGAAAAAACTTCTCGAAAAGCAGAAAGAGGGCAAGAAACGTATGCGCACGATAGGCAGCGTCGAAGTGCCTTCCGAAGTATTCATGCAGATTTTAAAGACCAATAAGGACTGAACTTTTGCGGAATGAGGAGCGGATTGCAAGTTTGCGTCCGCAACGGGTATATTGCAGGTTGAGATATGAATTTTTTTGACAAGGTATATGAGGTGGTAAAAAATGTGCCTCACGGCAAGGTGACCACCTACGGCGATGTTGCGCGCATGTGCGGCAGTCCGCGCATGGCCCGCCAGGTTGGTTGGGCTCTGCATGTAAACCCGCAGCCGGGAGTTATCCCTTGCCACAGAGTGGTCTTTTCCAACGGCTCTGTGTGCACGGGCTTTGCCTTCGGCGGAAAGGACGTGCAGCGCGATATGCTCCGCGCCGAGGGCGTGGAGGTCTCTGAAGACTATAAGATAGATTTAAAAAAATACCGCTGGGAGAAATAATGGCAGGAATTTACGTTCATATACCCTTTTGTAAAAGCAAATGTTCATATTGTGATTTTACTTCCTTTCCCGATAAATTGTGTTTTGCCGAGAGCTACATGGCATGCGTTTATCGTGAAATGAGTTTCCGCAGAAAGGAACTTAAAGACTATTCATTCGATACGCTTTACATAGGCGGCGGAACTCCGTCTGTGATAGACGAGAGCTACATTGGAATGCTGATAGCCTCAGCCCGCAAAAACTTCAACCTTGCAAAGAATGCAGAAATAACTATAGAGCTCAATCCTGGCACGGTTACGGCAGACAAAATAGATTTTTATAAAAAATGCGGAGTGAACAGGTTTTCCGTCGGCCTTCAGTCCGCGATAGACAGTCAGCTCGAAGATATTGGCAGAATGCACACCGCCGCCGATTTTCTTGAGTGCGCACGCCTGTTAAAGGGAGAAAATTTTAATGCCGACGTGCTCATAGGTCTTAAGGGTCAGACGGCTGCGGATGTTCTATATACTATTGACTTTGCCGCGGAGGCGGGCGCGAGTCATATTTCGATGTATGCGCTCACGCCGGAGGACGGCACGCCAATTTATACCGATTACTTAAACGGTGAGCTGCCCGACGCCGACGAAGTTGCGGCGCTGTATCAGGCCGGCTTCAATCGTCTGAAAGAGCTCGGGTTTATCCGCTATGAAGTTTCAAACTTTTGTAAACGCGGAAAAGAGAGCAGGCACAACCTCAATTACTGGCGCAGAGGCGAATATATAGGTTTTGGTGTTTCGGCGTCTTCGTGCATAAAAAATGTGCGCTTTACAAACACTTTCGACCTTGATGAATATTTCAAATGTATCTTCACCGAGCACCTGCCCGTAATTAACTCTGAAGAGGTGGACGAGGAAGGGCAAAAATTTGAATATATTATGCTTGCGTTGCGCACAGCCGAAGGACTGGACGCGCATGAATATAAAAAACTGTTCGGGGTCGATTTCTTCGAAGAACATAAAGCCGCGCTCAAAAAGGTGGGGCGCTACCTCGATACGGAGGGAGACAGCGTTAAAATCAAAGACGAATATCTCTTTGTTCAGAACAGTATAATTATTGAATTTCTGGAGAACTGATATGCAGGTGCCCTCTTTTTCGGTCAGGATTGCCCGCAAGAGCGATATTCCGCGCATTAAAGAAATTTTTGCTTCAGCCCGCAGATTTATGGCTGAAAACGGCAATCCTCAATGGTCGGACGGATATCCTTATGACGTGGTGATAGATGAAGGCGTAACCGGCGGCAATTTCCGCGTAGCGGAATCGGACGGCGTTGTCGCTGCTGTATGGTCGGTATATGAAAGCGACGAAGAGTACGACGAAATCGACGGCATGTGGCTGACTGATGTAAACGGCAGGAACGCAAATTATATTGCCGCGCATACGCTGGCCGTTTCCGAAAATTTCCGCGGAAAGGGTCTGGCGCGCGCCGCGTTAAACTCTGCCGCAGAGGAGGCCGTGAGGCTCAGAAAGAACAGTCTGAGAATGGATACCCATGTAAAAAATCTGCCCATGCAGCGGTTGCTTACCGACTTGGGTTTCAGTATGTGCGGAAGGATTAAGGCAAGGGGAGAGAGCGGCTTTTTGTGCTTTGAAAAGGTTTTGTAACATTGATGCATTATAAAAAAGCCGTACTCAGACTTTCTCTGAGTACGGCTTTTTATATTCACTGATAAGCAAACGGCTTGTTTGCATAGTACTATGTCTGGTGTAAAATGCGTGGTTTATATGATTATACCGGTTTTATATGCGGTGTTCGCGTTCGGCTATTATCCTGCCAGACTGACCGTCGACAAGGTACGCGTGTATATTGCCGTCTGTTCCGCACACTCCTACGTAGTAGTAGCAGTTTTCGTCGTAAATCAGGCGCACAAAAATTTCGCCGTTGAAAATTCCGTTTTTTGTCATGCCTTCAAAAAGTGAAGCGTCATATTCAACTACGCATTGCAACGCCTGTTCGCAGGAGAGCGTGCCGCCTTCCGCCACGCTTATAAGAGTGTAGGTCTGTGTTTTACCGTCGCATGTCAGCTCCAGTTGCAGTTGGTCGCCTTCCGGAAAGCCGCTGTAACTTAAGTACCAGCAGCCTTTCACTGTAAGATAACTCATCTCGCCGCCGGAAATGTTTTCGCCGGAAATCGTAACCTCGTCATAGCTTCCGCTTAATGAGGCGTAAATTTCCACAAGTTCTGCAGTCTGTCCCTTTATGCCGTCTGCATTGAACGGACTTTCTTTTTCAGAACAACAGACTTTTATGCTTTCATTGTCGTCTTCGAACATGTAAATACCGAACCTTTTTTCAGAGATGTAGTCGCAATAGTTTGTTTGCTTTGCGCATCCCGGAATTAATACAGCCGCCGCAACGGCTGCAACAGTCAAAGATATACCAAATATTTTTCTCATATTATACAATATATTGTCCCGTCGTATTTTATGAATGTTTTTCAAACACTTGCATTTTGTTTTTTGCTGTGTTAAAATAATTAAAATAAACTCAGTTCATTCAGAATTATTTTTAATTTCCGGTAAACTTCCTTGAAAAAGATTATAATAAAAACGGCGCTCATCACTCTCGGCGTGGTTGTCGGCTGTGCAGTCGCGGTGTTTGCAATCTTAAGTTTCGGCTTTCCTTCTACTGTATGCGGCTGGTGCGAACAGCTTGGAAATTACGGCTTTGCCGCAAGGTATGCGGCGCTGTGTTATTCTTACACAGATGATATTTCCGACCTTGGCCGTTGTGTTGAGGATAGTATCCTTGCAGACGATAATGACTATATAGCAGAATACGCCGTCAGGCTTATCGACCATGAAGAGTTCGATTCGTTCTGTGAAATCCGTGACGAAGAGATAAATGAAAGTATCTCCGACAACGAGGATAATATCGATTTTTCAGATGTTGTTTTCAGCTACAGACATTATGTGTACGGAGCGCTATCGACAACTTATTACGGAGCGGGTAATTTTGACCTTGCTCTCGGCACGGCGGTTGCCGCGCTCGATGAAAATATCGACAGGGTAGATTTCTCGTCTTCTGCCTACAGCGGCGAAATAACAGAGTTTCCCATAAGCAATGCCTTGGGCGTACTCGCGCAACGCGTCATCTATGCCGGCGACAGCGGCGCGGCTGACAGGTTGCTTGAAGTGCTCGACAATGTTTCTGCGGACGCCGAAAGCCAGGCAATGTATCTTCAGACTATAATCAATTCTCTTACTCAGCTGTAGAGCTGAATGTATTTCAGAGGCAGAAACGCAAATATTGCGGCGTTCGCCGCACTGTTTTGCGGCGGATGCCGTACTTTACTTTAATAAACTACTATCTGGTTAAGAGTTTATACTTAATTATATATTTCAACTGAACAGGAGATGGACTAATGAGTAAAATTGTCAAAGAAGCGTTGACTTTCGACGACGTGCTGCTTATTCCCGCGGCTTCCGACGTGTTGCCCTCCGCGGTAGATTTAAGCACCGTGCTTGCACCCGGCATCAAACTCAACATACCCCTTGTGAGTGCCGCCATGGACACTGTTACTGAAAGTAAGCTTGCTATTGCTATGGCAAGAGAGGGCGGCGTAGGCATTATTCATAAGAATATGTCTATCGAAGAGCAGGCTTCACAGGTGGATAAGGTAAAAAGAAGTGAGCACGGCGTTATAACCGACCCGTTTTTCCTTACGCCCAACGAACCGGTTAAAGCCGCTGTTGCTCTTATGGAGAGATATCGCATAAGCGGCGTGCCCATTACCGAAGACGGCAAACTTGTCGGCATACTTACCAACAGGGATTTGCGCTTTGAAACCGACTTTGAACAGCCCATATACAATGTTATGACCAAGGAGAACCTTGTAACCGCACCTGAAGGCACTTCCCTTTCCGAGGCGCAGAAGATTCTCGGCAGACACAGAATAGAAAAGCTTCCCATTGTCGATAAAAACGGCAATTTAAAGGGACTTATAACAATAAAGGATATCGAAAAGGCAATTCAGTATCCCAACAGTGCCAAGGATAAGAACGGCAGGTTGCTTGCAGGCGCTGCGATTGGCGATTCGCCGGATGTGCTCGACAGAGTTGCGGCGCTCGTTGCGTCAAAAGTGGATATCGTCGTGCTTGACTCTGCGCACGGACACAACTCGCGCATCATCGCAGCTGTTTCCAAGGTTAAAAAAGCCTTCCCCGACCTTCCGCTCGTTGCCGGCAACGTGGTAACTGCGGAAGCTACCGAAGCTCTTATCGACGCCGGAGCCGATGTGGTAAAGGTAGGCATGGGTCCCGGCTCTATATGCACGACCAGAATCGTTGCAGGCATAGGCATGCCCCAGCTCACAGCGGTTATGGATTGTGCCGAACAGGCCGACAAGATGGGTAAAAAAGTCATTGCAGACGGCGGTATTAAATATTCGGGCGACATAGTAAAGGCGATTGGAGCAGGCGGTGCGGCCGTTATGATAGGTTCGCTCTTTGCAGGAACTTCCGAGTCTCCCGGCGAGCTTGAAATATATCAGGGCAGGTCGTTCAAGTCGTACCGCGGCATGGGGTCTCTCCCTGCAATGGCAAGAGGCGGAAAGGACAGGTATTTCCAGGCAAATGCAAAGAAATTCGTTCCCGAAGGCGTCGAGGGCCGCGTTCCCTACAGGGGCGCGCTTGCCGATATAATCTATCAGCTTATGGGTGGTCTGCGCGCAGGCATGGGCTACACAGGCATGCACAACATCGACGAGCTTCGCACAAAAGCGCGTTTTGTTAAGATGACGGCAGCTTCGCTCACCGAATCGCACCCTCACGACATAAACATCACCAAAGAGGCGCCCAACTACTCGCCCAAGAACTGATGTTATAAAAGGTAATTCACAGGCGGAAGTAAATATTTTGCTTCCGCCGTAAAATATTTTTGCGGTTTTGACCGCTCACAGGCGTTTCCGCCTCAAAATTTTTTTATAAGGACTTTACATATGCAGCGCGAAAGAGTTTTAGTACTCGACTTTGGCGGTCAGTACAACCAGCTTATTGCAAGGCGCGTGCGCGAGCAGAACGTATACTGCGACCTCGTGCCGTGCGACATGACTATTGACAGAATAAAGGAGTACGCCCCTATAGGCATAATCTTCACGGGCGGCCCCAACAGCGTATACGATGACGGCAGCCCCAAGGTTGACCCTGAAATTTTTAAACTCGGCGTTCCGGTACTCGGTATCTGCTACGGCTGCCAGCTCACAGCACATATATTAGGCGGCGTGGTAGAGCGTGCCACGACTTCTGAATATGGAAAGGCTGAAGTTTACACTAAAACCAGCCCTTTAACCGAAGGCGTGCCCGAAACTTCCGTCTGCTGGATGAGCCATACCGACAGAATAACTAAGCTTCCCGCGGGGTTTAATATGATAGCCCATTCCGATAATTGCCCTTATGCGGCGTTCGGGAACGAGGAACGCAAAATTTACGGCGTCCAGTTTCATCCCGAAGTGCAGCACACCGAATACGGCACGTTGATGTTGCGCAATTTCCTTTATAACGTATGCGGTGCGCACGGCGAATGGACGATGTCGGGTTTTGTTTCTGAAAAAATAGCAGAGATTAAAGAAAAGATTGGCGACAAAAAGGTCCTCTGTGCTATGTCGGGCGGCGTCGACTCCGCCGTTGCGGCAACGCTCATCCATAAGGCTGTGGGAGATAAGCTCACCTGCGTGTTTGTCGACCACGGGCTTTTAAGGAAATACGAGGCTGACGAGGTTATGAGCGTGTTCAAAGACGGCCTCGGCATGAACCTCATAAAGGTGGATGACGGCAAGATATTCCTTGAAAAATTAAAGGGCGTTTCCGACCCGGAAACCAAGCGAAAAATAATAGGCGAGCAGTTCATCCGCTCGTTTGAGAAGATATCTAAGAAGATTGGCGCGGTCGACTATCTCGTTCAGGGCACCATTTATCCCGACGTGATTGAAAGCGGCAAGGGCAAGTCGGCCGTAATAAAGAGCCATCATAACGTAGGAGGCCTTCCCTCGGTAGTCGACTTTAAGGAAATTATCGAGCCTCTCCGCGACCTGTTTAAGGACGAAGTGAGGAAGGTAGGCTTCGAGCTCGGACTTCCCAAAAACGTCGTAATGCGCCAGCCCTTCCCGGGTCCCGGCCTCGCCATAAGAATTATGGGTGAGGTGACGGAAGAAAAGCTGGAAACTCTTCGCGATTCCGACTATATACTGCGTGAAGAGATTTCAAAGGCCGGGCTCGACGACAAAATCTGGCAATATTTCACTGTAATTACCAACAGCAAAACAGTGGGCGTGCAGGGTGACTTCCGCACATACGAAAACGTTATCGCCATCCGCGCCGTGACCTCCGTCGACGCCATGACTGCCGACTGGGCGCGTATTCCTTATGACGTGTTGGAGATAATCTCCAACCGCATAGTAAACGAAGTCCGCCACGCCAACAGGATAGTTTATGATATAACCTCCAAACCTCCTGCAACAATCGAATGGGAGTAATAGTGGCTCACGCAAATCTTTTTGCTTTGCAAAAATCTTTGCCGTGAGGTAAATGGTCGTAAAAATGCTTAACGGTGGAAGTAAATTCCGCCTTGTATTTTTTTGGCGTGATTATTTTTTGAATTTGCACTTCTGCGTCTCAATACTGTGTTGCGCTCCGAAATTTTATAGCAATTACATAGCGCCGCCTGAACGGGCGGCGCTTAAATAAAACAGGCGATATTATGGTAGTTGATGATATAAATTTTACTTTAAAAGACGGCAGAGCGGCAACATTGCGCAGTCCGCGCGAAGAGGATATTGAGGGGACACGCGCGTATCTGATAAAGTCGTCGGGTGAAACGCATTTTCTGTTGCGCTATCCCGAAGAGTGTAAAAATTTTACTTATGAACTTGAAAAAACAATTTTCAATGATATGAACTCCTCTGCAAACGGCGCAATGCTGGTGTGTGAAGTGGAGGGCAAAATAGCGGGTACCTGCACGATTACACGGGACAGGTGGATAAAAACAAGGCACCGCGCAAATATTGCGGTTGCGCTTCTCTCCGAATATTGGGGGCAGGGCATAGGTTCAAAAATGCTCGAAGCGCTCATTGATATTGCGGACAAAATGCAGTATGTAGAGCAGATAGAGCTGGAGTATATCGAGGGTAATTCCCGCGCAAGGGCACTATACGAAAAGTTCGGTTTCCGCATTGTCGGCGTGCGTCCAAAAGCGTACAGGCTTAAAGAGGGCACCTATCTCAATGAGTACATAATGATAAAAGAACTGCAAAGGGAGGGAAAATAAATGGAATACAGAGTATTTTTTGATAAAGTAATCGCCCGCATAGACAGGGGCGAAGAAATTTGCGAACAGCTTAAAGTCATCTGTGAAAAGGAGGGCGTAACGCTTGCCTCTGTTTCTGCGATAGGTGCGGTGGGCGACTTCACCGTCGGCGTGTTCAACCCGCACACAAAGGAGTACAAGGCCAACACCTTTACGGGCGACTACGAAATTGTCTCTCTCCTCGGCAACGTGACCGAGCTGGACGGCAAATTCTATTCACACCTGCACATGAGCGCAGGCGACGAGGAGGGCAAGGTTTTCGGCGGGCACTTAAACCGCGCGGTGGTCTCCGCTACCTGCGAAATGGTAATCGATGTCATCGACGGCAGAGTAGACAGAAAGTTCTCCGACGAGATAGGCCTCAACCTTCTTGAATTTTAATTTGGAGTGTCGCACCGTGTATTGTAAATAGGCGCTTTGCACGAAGAAAAACCTGCATTATATAATATGGTAAATATAGAACAACTTTTAAATGATTTGGATTTTCGTCCGATAGGCGAACAGAACGGAATAATCAAGAGGGTAAAGGGAGTGCTGTCCAACACAAAACCAAATCCTCAAAAGCTCTTTGTTGCTGAAGGGATATGGCTTGCCTCCATGTGTCTTAAATTTGATACTCACATAGAGTGCATTATCGTCTGCCCCGATTATGTGCGCACGCCCGAAGTTGCCGAACTCATAAAAAACCTTTCGGCAAAGACTCCCGACAGGTTCTCTGTTTCGGCAAAGACCTATGAAAAGATTTCCGAAAAGGGGCAGCCCGACGGGATTATGGCGCTGGCCGCACTGCCGCAGTGGGACATAGCAAAATTCAATCCGCCGGAAAAGGCTGTAGTTCTTGTAATTGACGGCGTTGAAATCCCCGGCAATGCAGGTACTATGCTGCGTATGGCCGACGGAGCGGGCGCCGACGCGGTATTCTTCTGCAACCGCAAGGTGCGTATGACTCACCCCAAGCTTATAAAAGCAAGTCAGGGCGCCATACTCACTGTGCCGACATTCGAGTTCGCCTCGGTTGCCGAATGCCGCGCGTGGCTGGATAAGCACGGTTTTACTGTCTATCTCGCCGATACACGCGCCCCTCACTTTCATTATGATGAGCAGTTCGGTAAAAACACCGCGTTAATTGTCGGCAGCGAGCGCTACGGAATTGCCCGCGAGTGGTATGACGGTAAATACGAGATGATAGCCATTCCCATGCTTGGCAAGTGCGACAGCCTGAATGTAGGCGTTGCCGCAACTGTTCTCACATACGAAGCCTGTATAAAAAATAAACTGAAGCATTGATTTTAATATAAAGTTATATTGTCATAATTTATATTGATTGTAAATTTATATTTGCATATTTAATTTAGCATGACAAGTTTTAATTGATTTTATAAAAACACGCGGCGTATACCAATTATGTGCGCCGCGTGTTTTTCCATATTGAATAAAAAACTGTGCACGATTGTCAAATAAAAATGGGGTATTGCTTTTTTCTGCCGGATATGCTATAATGAACTATCTTAACTTTGCGCAACGCGCATAAAACGGGGCAGGCATGGCTGACATAAACAAAATCAAAAAGATAATCGACCCGCATAAAGAGCCAGACAAGCAGTTCTTTTTGGACCTTCTCGACTCCGAAAAACAATTAAACTATGAGCGCGAACATATCGACGCGGTCATGTTTATGTTGCGCGTAATTTATATCAACAAGCTTAAAGTTTCGATAAAAGAGGCACAGGAAGAGATATCCCGCCTCGTTTCCGACCCGGACTACGATGCCGAAAGCTATAAAAAAGTTATGGCGCTCAAGTCGGAGATATACCGCCACCGTGCGCAGATTGAAACATATAAGCCCTACTTTGACGAGCCGTATTTTGCCCGTATGGACGTGGTTGACGATAAGGACGGCTATAACAGCTACTATATAGGCAAGCGCGGCGACGAGGGGCTGGAAATTGTGGACTGGCGCGCGCCGCTGGCGCGAAGATATTATCAGAAGAGCCGTGTGACCTTTTCGATAAACGAGTATAACTACAAGCTCGTTCTCCGCCGCGCATTGCGTACAAAGAGCGGCAAAGTAGTTGACATGCAGAATGAGTATCTCTCTGTCAAAGATTATCTGTCCAAGGAAGAAATCGACGGCCGCGACGAAGAAATAATTTTCGACCCGTTCCTGCGCGAAATAATAAAGAGCCGAAAGGAAAAGAGCGGCATAACCGACATTATAGACACCATTCAGGAAAAGCAGTACGAAATCATCACTCTGCCTGAGGACAGCCGCTTTGTCGTTCAGGGTATAGCAGGCAGCGGAAAAACAATGATTATGCTGCACAGGCTCTCATATATCATGTACAACAACGAAGGGGTAAAGCCGCGCGACGTGCTCGTAATCACTCCTTCCGATTCTTTCAATGCGTTCATTGATGAACTTTCGACAGTTCTGGAGCTTGAAAAGGTAAAAACGAGCACTATTGAAAAATATTTTACTGCATTGCTTGCAGGGCAGGGCATAGATGTCGAGAGCAAAATCGAACGGGGCGAACGTCCGCCCGAAGGTTATCTTTCCTACATCTATTCGGAAGCTTTCATAGCCGACGTCGATAAAAAGCTGGCTAAAATATACGACGGCGTGCACGGCATGTTCTCTTCGCCGGAGTGTGCGGAAATGGCGCGCGACATTCTGTCTCGTTGTTCGCGTCAGACAGAACTTTATGAAAAGATTAAAAATGCAGGACTCAGGGTTCGCCGCTGTATACTCGGCGAAATAAAGGAAAAGGCGGAGGGAGGACTGTATTACACAAAACCGTTCCGCAAGCTTTTCAACTGTGTTTCAGACGTGGCTGAATTTCTTGAACTCAGCGAAAATGATTCAAGAATGAATGAGTACGGCTATTTTTACCGCCAGTTGCTGTCATTTTACAAGGCTATGCGTCACATACACCGTCATGCTGAAAAAATATGCGACGATGCGATAGCCGACCTCGCTACGCTCGACGGAATTGTAGATAAAGAGATAACCGACCTTATGCGCTACAGAATGAATGTGGGCGGCAACGATGTTCTCACTTATGCCGAACGCATTGATAAGCGCCGTGAGCTCAAACGGGAGATTGCGGCGAACGCCGCCTATGTGCGTGAGATTTCAGGGTTGTTTTCCTCGCTCTACGATTTTACAGATGTCCTTCGCGGTGAGAGCAACCTTGTTTCTATAGGCAAATGCGAAGACGGGGTGGATGTGGCACGCTTTTTCTATGGGGAGACGGTGAAAAAATCGCGCCGCAAATTCGGAGTGCATGCGGGCAAAATGTATCCGTCAGATATCTATGCCCTCTGTCTTATGCTGTGTAAGTTGGGATACGAACTTACACCCAAGCATTCGTTCATATTTGTCGACGAAGGGCAGGATATTTCGGCAGGCGAGTATTATGTTCTGAAACATGTGAACGGCAGGGCGCGTTTCAACGTGTTCGGCGACCTGAAACAGAATATCACTCCATACAGGGGGGTGTCCGACTGGGCTGACGTGGAGAACAATATTTACACGCTCACACAAAACTATCGCAATACCAACCAGATAGTAGATTTTGTTTCCAAAGAGCTGAAGATAGATATGCAGTCAATAGGTTGCGACGGCTCTGAAATTGTCTATCTGCAGCCGCGTAAGGTGACGGGTTGGCTCACTCCCGTAAAGGGACTTAAGGCAGTTATAACCTCAGAGGCTCGGCTTGCGGAGTTTTCGCGGAAAAATTATAATATTATCCGCGAAACGGGCAATATCTCCAAGACACGCATAAATCTTATGACCGTTTACGAGAGCAAGGGTCTGGAATTCACGGCTGTTGCCGTCGCCGATTCAGATATGACCGACAATGAGAAATATATTGCTTATACCCGCGCTCTTAAAGAGCTTGCAATCGTACGATGAAGATGCGGTTGCATACTTGCGGAGGGGGTTAACGCATACGCGCGCCGCAATTTTGCGGCGCGCGCTTTTAGTAAGGTTTTAACTTGCGGGCTTGGTCAATACTTATAATTATCCGCCGCGTTTAATTAAAAGGCAAAGATTAAAAAATTTATTTTTCCCGGGTAAGGAGAATTTTTTGCCGCATACTCTTGCCCGGTTGTGCAAATTGTAGTATAATATTTGGTAATAACAGATAAGGGATAAAGTTTATGGCAACCAGCAAAAAATCAAAACAAATTGTCGACGTGATTGAACTTGAAGGCGAACTTCTGAATACCGTCAGCTATGCGACATATTATTGCCGCATGCCTTTGTTTACGGCATTCAGGCTGTTTAACCGCGGGGAAACTACGGTTGAGAATCTCGTTGTATCGGTGAGCGGCGGAACCGATTTAATTCTTCCACGTACGCTTGAGGTAGCCGAGATTCCCCCCGAAAGCAGCATTCAGGTCGATGTTGATAAAGTTCTAAACCCCAAATATCTTGCCGAGCTTGAAGAACCGGAAAATTGCACGGTGAACATCTCTGTGACATGCGGCAAAAACAACGTATGTTCGCTTTCCGCCGATGTGGAGTGTCTGCCGATAGATTTCTGGGGCGGGCTCTCCGGCAATGCGGAGATGCTTGCGGCTTTGGTGCGCCCCAAAATTGCCGATTGCCAGAAAATTCTTGCCGAAGCGGGACTTCAACTCAAAACATGGGGTTACTCTTCAGAATGGAGCGGATATTCGGGTAATGACCGAAACGCTGTCCGCAGTGCGGCGGCGGCTATTTTCTCTGCTCTTCGCGGGCAGAATGTAGAGGCGCAGCCTCAGCCTGAAATGACTCAGCCCGTAAGTGCCGGCGGAATTACCTCGGTGATTTCGTCGAAGTCAGCGACTCCGCTCGAAATGGCTCTTTTATATGCATCCTGCCTTGAAGCCGCCAAGCTCAATCCCGTAATCATACTCGGCAAAGACAAGGTGGCGGCCGGCGTGTGGCTGTATGAAAGCTGCTTTACGACTACTATCCAGGACGATATGTCCGTCATTGAGAAATACATTTTAGACGGCGTAAATAATCTTGCCGTATTCGATGCAGGCGACCTTTTCTCGCATAAAAACGCCAGTTTCACAACGAGCGCATCGCACTTTGCCTCACAGCTCAAGCGCGGAGAGTACGAGGTATGCGTCGACGTAAAACGCTGCCGTATAGGCGGGGTATTCCCCATTCCCATTAAAGTGCGTTCGGGCGGCAGATACGAACTCTTGGGCGAAGCTCAGTTTGCATATGACCAGAAGCCCGGTGAACTTATCGACGCCGGCAAATATTCGCTTGAAAAAGGTGCGTCAAAAGAGCAGACATGGCAACGCCGCCTTCTCGATTTATCGCTCAAAAACAACCTTCTCAATTTCAGATACAAGAGCGACTGTATCCATGTGGTCACAGCCGATATAGCTGCGTTTTTGCACGGCATGGAAAACGGGGATAAGTTCAACGTGCTGCCGAATGCCGAACCAATAAAAGATGCTGCGTTTTTCGGCGGCAGTGCGGGCGTGCGGGCGCTTAAGGAACTTATAGACATCGAAATGTCGTCGGGAATAGTGCGCACTTACGACGGCCCCTCTGTTTTGAACGAACACGCGTCGTCGCTCATACGCAAGGCGCGCACTGCCGAGGAGGAGGCCGGCGCAAACACTCTCTGCCTTGCGCTCGGATTTTTGAAGTGGAAACACGACGACGAAAAGGAGTTCAAGTTCGCTCCCATTGCACTTCTGCCTGTAACGCTCCGCCGCACAAAGCAGCAGGGCGTAACTATGACGAAGGGGGAGGATATAACCGTAAACACTACCCTGCTTGAATTTTTAAAGCAGGAGTTCGGCATCGATATCCGCGGAATGGAGGATAAGAATCTCTCCGTCAGCGAGATGATAGCGCTCTTCCGCGCAAAAACCGCAAACATGAAGGGGTGGGCGGTAACTGAAGACGTGTATGTAGCCCAGTTCACATTTGCACGCTATGCTATGTGGAGCGACGTAAAAAACAACATATCGCGCTACAGGGACAACCCGCTCATAGCCAGTTTAATTTCCAATTCCAATAAACTCGCGGGCAATAAACTTTCGGGCGCCGACGAAGATACGGCCGACCCCTGCGATATTCTTGTTCCGCTCCCCTGCGACAGCTCTCAGTTCGAGGCGGTTGCCGAGTCGGCGCGCGGCACGACGTTCGTGCTTCACGGCCCTCCCGGTACCGGCAAGAGCCAGACGATAACCAACATGATAGCAAACGCCGTAAGCGCCGGTAAGCGCGTGCTGTTTGTCGCAGAAAAACAGGCTGCGCTTTCGGTCGTTAAAAAGCGTCTGACCGAAATAGGCATCGGCGAATTCTGCATGGAATTTTCCACCGGCAAATCCACCGATAAAACCGAGATAGTGCGCGCAATTGAAACCACCCTTGCCCTCAAAGACGATTATTCTGAGGAAGAATTCAGGGAAGAGGGTGCCGAGATAAGCGAAACGCGCGCCTCTCTTGCCAATCCGTATAACGCCCTGCACAAAAAACGCAGGCTCGGCGTCTCCGTATACGAAGGCATTCTGTACTATCTGCAGAACAAAAATGCACCCGAGCTTGTAAACATAGAGAGCACATTTTACGACAGTCTTACGAAGGAAAAGCTTGAATCGTGTGAAAAGATGCTCTTAAAGGCGCAGATAGCCGCAAAGGAATGCGGCGGCGTGTACCGTTCGCCGTTCGAAAACGTAAATATCACCGAATGCTCCGACGACGTCAAAAACGCAGTGCTCTGCGCCGCAGAGGTAGTACTTGTAGAACTGAAACATCTTAAAAACTATCTCGGGCTCTTCCTTGATACTTTCAATCAGAAGATAAGCACATTTACCGGCCGAAAACTGGAAGGCTTTATAAAAATTGTCACCACTCTGCGCGACGGAACTTTAAACCAGTTCTTTACCTGCAACGAAGAACAGTTCTATAAGTTCTATAACGCAAATGTTTTGTACGACAATGTTTCAAAGCTGTGGTTCACGCGTTTCTATTCGTTGCCTGATATCGATAAATTTGCGCCTATGCTCGAATCCGAGCTGGAAAACTGGGGAGAAAATTACCGTTCTTCGCGCGTTGTTCTTGCCGTCATAAAGCGGCTGAACAGATGCGCGAAAGACCGCATACCGGAGAGCGAGGAGCTCGAATGGGTCAAGCGTGCCTACGAATTATGGCAGGCCGAGGGCAGAATATTCAAAAACACAAATCTTTCCCAGAACTTCACCGCTCTCGGCGGAGGTATAAACGACAGGAAGAGAGAGGCGTTTTTAAAGCCGCTCTATGATTTGCACGCTCTTTGCGCGCATGTGTTCATGGACTACAATGCCGACGCCTTCAACAGCGTATGCAATCATATAACCAGCGGCTATGCAAAGCCTCTGATAAACGGCGTTATCGCCGCGGCTCAGTCGTTTATTACCGCTCGCGAATATTTTATAAATATAACGCAGGCAGACAAAACGTTCTTCTCAGATGAAGATATCTTTGAGTATTATACTTCAAAGTGCGGCGCTCTGATAGACAATATAGATATGCTCCCCGGCTGGTGCGCGTACAAGAGTACGGCAAAAGAACTCAACGATATGGGGCTGACGTTCATGACCGACGCAATAGAGAGCGGAAGAATAAGCGGCGAGCAGATACTCTCGTCATTCAGAAAAAATGTTTACCGTAATTTTGTTCAGACGAATATCCCCGCCGACGAGGACCTTTCGAGGTTTTCTGCAAGCATGATTGACGAAAGCGCCGCCAAATTTGCCATGCTTACCGAGGAGTTTGCAGCCGCCACAAAGAAAAAAATCAGACACGACCTCATTTCCCGTCTGCCTAACGACGAAACAGAAGGTCCGCTTGCTCTCGAACTCATGACCTTCAAGCGACAGACCTCGGGAAATTTAAAGCGCATAAACCTGCGCACTTTGCTTTCCGAGATACCGCAGCTTCTCAAAGCGGCGGCTCCCTGCATGATGATGAGCCCCTTCACCGTTTCGCAGTATCTTGCCCCGGAGCCTGACTTCTTTGATATGGTTATTTTCGACGAGGCCTCGCAGGTGCCCACATGCGAAGCCGTGCCGTCGCTTGCCAGGGCAAAGAGCGCTATAATCGTAGGCGACCCCAAGCAGCTATCGCCCACGACATTCTTCATGGCGCTCGGACAGGACGAGGACGAAATGGAAGCCGAAGATTTAGACAGCGTTCTGGACGACTGTCTCTCTCTCGGCATACCGCAAAAGCACCTCAACTGGCACTACCGCAGCAAGCACGAGAGCCTGATAGCTTTCTCGAACATCATGTACTATTCCTCCAAATTGTGCACATTCCCCTCGCCGGACGCGCTCGACAGCAAGGTGAAACTCATGTATATTTCCGACGGCGTGTATGACAGGGGCTTCACCAAGTGCAATAAGCAGGAGGCAGAGGCGCTTGTTAAAGAGGTTATCCGCAGGCTCAAAGATGAAAAACTCCGCCGCTCCAGCATAGGTATTGTAACATTTTCCACCCCTCAGCAGACATATATCGAAAAGATGCTTTCAAAGGCCATAATAGAAAACGGTCTCGAGGAGGCGGCATATGAGAGGGAAGAGCCGCTTTTCGTTAAAAACCTCGAGAGTGTTCAGGGCGACGAGCGCGACGTTATAATGTTTTCCGTGTGCTACGGCCCCGACAGGATGGGCAAAATCTCATTGAACTTCGGCCCGCTCAACCAATACGGAGGCTGGCGCAGACTGAATGTAGCCGTGTCCCGCGCGAGGGAAGAGATGGTTATATACGCTTCTATGCGCTACTCCATGATAGACCTTTCGCGTACCAATTCCCGCGGCGTTGCAGGACTCAAAGCCTTCCTTGAGTTTGCCGAAAAGGGCCGCACCAGCATAGCCGTGAAGAACGATGAAATGATTATAAACAAGTCGGGAATAGGTAAGTATGTAGCAGAAGAACTTTCAAACTACGGCTACGAGTGCCGTTGCGATGTAGGTGTCTCCGACTTCAAGATAGACGTTGCCGTAATCGACCCCAAAAACAAGCACAACTTTATCCTCGCAATTCTCTGCGACGGAGAGAGCCGTTTTTCTGTAAAAGACCGCAATGTAATGCAGATTCAAACGCTCAAGCGCAACAACTGGAACGTAATAAGGCTGTATTCCATCAATTTCTTCAACAATCCCAAGAGGGAAATAAAGAAAATAAAGGAATATCTCGATAAGCTTTGCTCGGGCGGCAAGTCTGTTTCCAGCGGCTACAAGCGCCCTTACCGTGCGGCCAAACTCGAAGTTCGTACGGCCGACGCGCAGTACATTCTCTCCGGCGAACATGACGCCGAAGTAATAAAGGCGATAAAGGCTGTGGTGGCGGCAGAGGAACCTATTTCTGCCCAGTTCATAATAAAGCGCGTGCTTTCATCGTACGGCATCTATAAGCACGGAACCAAGCTCGACGCCAAAATGAACTCGCTCATCGGCGGGTGTAACTATCAGTTCACCGAAATTCTCGGCGTAAAGTACTACTACAGAGCCGATAAATATTCAGCGTTCGACCGCTACAGAGTGGAGGACGGCACTCAGCTGCGCACCTCTGAGGCCGATTATTCGCCGTATGATATTATTTCTCTCGTAAAGAGCATACTTTTCAATAAGGTCAGCATGTATTCCGACGAGCTTACCGTGGCTGTACAGCGCGAACTCAACGTTCCCCGCCTCTCCGACAAGTTTGCGGCTTTCATCAATGCATGTATAGATTACGGCGCGTCAAAGGGCATTTTTGTGCGCAGTATATCTGATAAAATTTCACTTGTATAAAACTTGTTTTCAGAACCGGGGCAACTTCATGTGCCTCGGTTCTGCCCGGTTAAAGTTTTTTGCGGATACTTAAGATGAAGAGGATAGTCAATTTCCGTCCTGCCGCCACGCTCGCACTCTCAATCGGGCTGGGAGCCGGCTTTTCTTACCTGTCGGTATATAATTCTTTTCCGCTGTGGTGGCTTATTGCACTCGTCCCCGTAACGGCGGCGCTTCTCATAGTGTTTATAGTGCGCAGAAATACAAAAGGCATAATAATTACGGCTATATGCGCCGCCTTATTTTTGTACGGGGCAGTCGGCGTGTGCCTGAAGTTGTCTGCATTCGGCAATGTCTCTCTTTCAGACGGCGCGCTGTATACAGTGAGCGGCACAGTCTGGGAAAAGGGGCTTACCGAAAGCGGCGAATATATAAAGCTTGGTTCAATAATTGCCGGCGGACAGAGCGTAGAAGGCAACATGATTGTATATCTCGGTGAGAATTACGGCAAATTCTGCGACGTGGGTTACTCTGTCACATTTTACGGTGTAACTTATGTGACTACGCCGTTTGCCTACGGCGGCGAAAGTGCGGCGCGCATTCTCGAAGATATAAGGTACAGCGCTTCGCCCGTCGGTTTACTCTCTTCGAAGTATGGTTTTTCTCTCTTCGGATATATTAATTCAGCCATACGTTCCCTCTTTTTCGATAACCTCAGCGGTGACAGCGCGGCAATTGCCTATGCAATGTTTACAGGCAATACAGAGTATATACATACCTCGACGATGGACAGTTTCCGCTACGGCGGGGTCGCGCATGTCTTTGCGGTATCGGGCCTGCATATCGTGCTTATTTACGGTATTGTAACTTTCATTTTAAAAAAGCTGCATACTCCGAAGGTGCCTGCATCGTTAATAAGCGTTGCCATTGTCTTTTTTTATACGGGAATGTGCGGTTTCACTCTCTCGGCGGTGAGAGCGGCAATCATGTGCGCCGTCTCGGCCGTCGTCAGACTTTCGCGCGGTAAGTACGACAGTCTGTCTTCCGTAGCGCTTTCCTTCTTAGTTATTACGCTGGTAAATCCGCTCAATGTTATATCTGTCGGCTTTCAGCTTTCGATAGCTGCGGTAGTCGGCATTGCCGTATTCAACGGCAGCATCTGCCGCGCGCTCATGCGCATAAAAATTCCCGAAAAAATTGCATCTTCGGCTTCGGTGTCGCTCTCTGCGCAAATAGGAACATTCCCGATTCTGCTTTCAAGCTTCGGCTATGTGAGCTGGGCTTCGCTCGGGCTGAACATAATTTTTGTGCCGGTAATCTCTGCTGTTTTCATGATTATGTTCCCGTGTACTCTGTTTGCTCTTATAATACCTCCGCTTGCCCAGTTTCTGCTCATGCTAACTGCCGTCCCGCTGGATTTGACTACTGCGGCGCTCGTGGCAATTCATGCCGAAGATGCGCTGATAAGCGGCTTTGACTTCGGCGCGTTTGCGCCCTGCTATTTTTTAGCCGTATTTGTTCTTTCGGGCATGGTCAACTTAAAAATCGGTTGGCGTGCGTTGATTGCTCTCGTTCTCTCCGCCGTGCTCGTCGCGGGTGTGGCACTCAGAAATTATGTGCCCGCAGGCGGCATAAAAGTGATTGCGTCGGCATATCACGACGGCAGCTACAGTGTGCTCATAAAAACGGAAGAAGGCAACGTGCTTGTAATATCTGAAACGCCTTCGTCCTATTCAGTCGGCAACCTGCTTGACGAAAACGGGGCGGAGGACCTCGAGGCAGTCATCATACTCGGCGGAGAAGAGAGTATTTTCGCATACAATCTTCTCGGCGCTGAGTGCAACGACCTGTATGTTTATTATTCAAATATAGCCCTTCAGCCCTATCATGGAGTAGAAGTTCACTACGAGCGTGAATTTACAGTGTGCGGAATAGGCTTTGAATACATTGACGGTTACGATATCGTGGCTGAGTATTCGGGTATCAATGTGGGTATAAGTTGCGGCGAGAGCGTTGGAATAGAACAGTGCGACCTTCTTATCTCCGTGCAGAGTACCGACGGCTGTGAATACCGTCGGGCTGTCTTCTTTGAACAGGTAAATTTTGCATACAACGTATACGATTGCGGTAACTTGCAATTTATCGTAAAAGATGGTACAATATCTCCGTCGGGCACATTTGCGCGCAAGGGTGTTTTGATTTGGTGAGCTGTTTGCGTACAGCCGCGCCTTTTAAAAAATGTTTATGAATAATTTCCGGACGGAAGAAGAGAGTGAAATTTACAGAGCTTAAAAATTTTATATCAGACGGCGGTTGCGGAGCGTTTCTTCTTGCCGGCGACGACGCTTATTTTTTGTCGCGCGCAGAAGAGATGATAAAGGACGCCTATCTTCAGTTGCCTGAACTTAATTTCACTTCATTCGACGGTGAATCTTTAAAGGGGCAGAACATAACTAAACTTGCCGACGCCCTTTCAGCCTATCCTTTCATGGCGGAAAAACGGGTTGTGCGCGTCGGTGAGTTTTATCCTTCCGAAGCTGACTACGAGCGGTATTTAAAGCCGCTTTTTGCCGACTTTCCCCAAACTGCCGTGCTGATTATTGTAAACACACAGTCAAAAAAGGGTGCGGCAGATTTAAAACGCAGGCACGGCATTGCATATGTCGACTGCGGCAGGGCGGATGAAGAGGAGGTAACCCGATGGGTTTATCTCACTTTAAAGCGCGCGGGCATAGCCGCCGAAGCGGAAGCCTGTATCAACATCGCCCGCTACTGTCTGTGCAACATGTCGCGCGTGTCAATCGAAACGCAGAAAATAATAATATATAAGGGCGGCGCAGGCACGCTTACCGCCGCCGAAGCAGACGAGCTGGTTTATAAGGACGCCGACTACCGCATTTATGAGTTGACCGGCGCCGTGGCCGCAAGGAATTATTCGCGTTTCTACGAGATTGCCGACGAGCTCACGGGAAAAGGTATGGACAGCATGTCTGTAATGAACAGCCTGTTTTCTTATCTTCGCAATCTTGTTACGGTTGCAACGACTGATAAGTCCGACGCAGAACTTTCGAAAATTCTCGGCATGAAAGAGTACGGGGTAAAACGCAGCCGCGAACAGGCACGGCACCTTGGCGTTGAGCGCGCCCGCAGGCTTTGCTCGTTGATATACGGCGCAATTTCCGATGTTAAATGCGGCAATCTTACCCAGGACAGCGCTTACCGTCTCGTTTGTTCGCAAATTTTTTTTGCGGTTTAGTAAATTAAAGTGCGCAAACGCTTTATTTTTGCCCTTTTTAGCTATATAATGTTGAATATATAATTTTTAAAAACAGACTTCGCGCGCACTCTCTGCGCGTACGGAGGTGATACAAAGTGGATTGGCAGGCCTTTGTCGACAACGTAAAAGAATTTTGGGACGGTTTCTCAACAAACGGCGTATCCTATGTGATGGAATTTCTTTTTTTCGCCGTTCTCTTTTACTATGTGTTCAAAATTCTTCAAACCAACAAAAACTATAAATTTATAGCGGTCTTTCTTGTGGCCGTGGTATGGTGCGGCGTTTCCTTCTCTCTTTCAGAGAAGATACAATCGCAGTTCCTTCTCATCGTTATAATCATGCTTTCAATACTTATCTTCACCATGTACAATACCGAAATCAAACGCGTATTGCTCGACAATATGGTGAAGGGTAAGAGTGACAGGCCAAAGGTGAGCGCAAGCGGCGTCGACGTTATCATCGACGAAATGGTGCGCGCCCTTCAGAATATGTCGAAGAATATGATAGGAGCGCTCATCGTGCTCTCTAACGAAAATCTTCCTGAGGGTATTATTGAAAGCGGCACTGTCGTAAACGCGGAAATAACTTCACAGATGATAGAGGCGGTGTTCTATCCCAAGGCGCCCCTGCACGACGGCGCAATGATAGTTGAAGGCAACAAGATTTATGCCGCAGGTTGTTTTTTGCCGCTTGCGCAGAGCGACAATCTCCCCAAGGAGATGGGCAGCCGTCACCGCGCCGCTCTCGGAGTGACTTCGGTCGCCAGCGTAACTGCGCTTGTAGTATCAGAGGAGACGGGTATAATTTCCATAGTAAAAAACGGCGCGGTAAAAAAGAAGTATGCCGATGCCAACGACCTTAAAAACGCTCTCAGCGATTATTATTGGTCAGACCTCACCGCGGAGGCTAAAGAATGAAAAAGATAGGCGAATTTTTTAAAGGGTTCTTTACAAAGTATATTCCCATAAAAATACTTGCAATAGTACTCGCGGCGCTCACCGTGCTTCTTATAAACCTCAACTGACGGTGCGCCATGAGTTCTGCCGAAGATAAAGTGATTTTTAAAGATACAATCAGAATTCCTCAGATTTTGCTCCCCGTCGATGCCGAAATGTATGTATGGGCGGTTAATGCCTGCGACCAATTCACATCCGATGCGGACTATTGGCGAGGGGTGGAAAATCTCACCTCGGGCAAGCCGAGTACATACCACATAATATTTCCTGAAATTTATTTAAAGGATGAGCCGCAAAAGCGCATTTTGGATATAAATTCTACCATGCAACGTTACCTTTCGGGCGGCATTTTCAAAGAGGTGGAGGGCGGCTTTGTGCTCGTAGAGCGAAAAACGGCGAGCGGCGTCCGAACGGGACTTGTTCTGGCTGTCGATTTGGAGAGCTATTCGTTTGTTCAGGAAGACAAGGCGCTCATCCGTTCTACCGAGGCGACTATTTTAGACAGACTTCCTCCGCGGATTGAAATACGCAGGAACGCGCCCTTGGAACTGCCGCACATTATGTTGTTGTACGACGACCCGGACGGCAGCGTCCTCGGCTGTGTGCGCCGCGGCGAAGTGCTATACGACTTTGAGCTGAATATGAACGGCGGGCATGTTAAAGGCACGTATGTCTCAAATGCCGAAGAGGTGAAAAGTGCTTTTTATTCCCTGCCCTGTTGCAGGGGAGCAGATAAAATGCTCTTTGCCGTAGGCGACGGAAATCATTCTCTCGCCGCCGCAAAAAAATGCTGGGAAGAGGTAAAAAAGGGACTGGATGAAGAGGAGCTTGATTCGCATCCTGCGCGCTACGCCCTGTGTGAAGCTGTCAATATTTACGACAATGCGCTTGAATTTCACCCTATACACAGATTTATCAAAACAGCAAAGCCGCAAAAATTTGCCGAAGGCTGGAAAATTGAGGGTGACGGCAGCGTCGCAATTGTTGCAGACGGGGAAAAAATGTATAAGCCTTTTCCTGAAAATATTCCGGCAGGCATTCGTATGCTCGATGAGTATATTTCAGAATTTTTAAAAAAATACGGCGGAGAAGTCGACTATATCCACGGCGAAAGCGAGCTTATTTCGCTCACAGCCGGCGGCGTCGGCGTAATTTTACCGTCAATAAAAAAAGAGGATTTTTTCCCGCTCATACTCTTGGGCGGTAACCTTCCCAAAAAGACATTTTCATTGGGAGAGGGAAATGAAAAGAGATATTATATAGAGGCAAAAAGGATTAAATAATAAATTATGGCAATAAAGGTTTGCAAGTTCGGCGGTACGTCCATGGCGGACGGTAACGTCATGAATCAGGTAAAGAAGATTATAGAGAGCGATAAAGACAGAAAGTACATAGTAGTTTCCGCTCCGGGAAAGAGATATTCGGGCGATATAAAGATTACCGATGTGCTGTATGAGTGCCACAGGGAAGTGGAAGAAAAGGGCGCATGCGGTTCAGCCTTCAATCTCATCCGCAACAGGTTTACCAGCATTGTCAAAGAATTGAATATTGATTTTGATATACAGTCAGTTTTAGACGAAACCGAGAACCGTATAAATAAGGAAAAGAGCGAAGATTTCACCGCTTCGCGCGGCGAGTATCTCTCTGCGCGCGTAATGGCGGAAGTGCTCGGCGCAAAGTTTATCGACGCGGAGGACGTCGTTTTCTTTGACGAAAACGGAGCTTACGATGCGGAAAAGTCGGATAAGGCGATAAACGAGGCGCTGCGCGGCGCAGATAAGGCGGTATTCCCCGGTTTTTACGGCAAGGATATTTACGGAAAAGTAAAAACATTTTCCCGCGGCGGCTCGGATATTTCAGGCGCGATAGTTTCGCGCGCCGTGAATGCCACTTTATATGAAAACTGGACGGACGTAAGCGGCTTTCTTGCATGCGACCCCCGCATTGTAGATAGTCCCAGGCGCATAAAATCGCTCTCATTCAAGGAGCTTCGCGAACTTTCGTATATGGGCGCAAACGTTCTGCACTCCGAATCTATTTTCCCGGTGCGCAAGGCGAACATTCCCATACATATAAAAAACACCTTCCGCCCCGAAGACGACGGTACTTTAATTTTGCCGAGCGTATATTATAAGCCGAGCGGCAATATAGTTACGGGAATAGCCGGCAAAAAGGACTTCACAGTAATATTTATCGAAAAGTCGCTGATGAACTCCCAGATAGGTTTCGTGCGCAAAGTGCTCTCCGTTCTCGAACGCGCGGGCGTCCCCGTCGAGCATATTCCCTCGGGTATAGACACAATGTCTGTCGTTATTGAAAGTTCTGCTTTAAAGGACGGCAAATTGGAGCTTATTTTGCAGGGCATAAAGGAGGCTGTTGCCCCCGATACTCTGAGAGTCACCGAAGATATTGCGCTTATCGCAACCGTTGGCCACGGCATGTCGTCCTCAGTCGGCACCTCCGCAAGGCTCTTTAAGGCTATGGCGGAGGCAAAAATTAATGTTAAAATGATTGACCAGGGCTCGTCCGAGCTCAACATAATCGTCGGTGTTCAGAACGATGACTGTGAAAAGTGTATTCGCGCTATATACCGCGAATTTTTCGGAAACTGAAAAACTCATCGCTTTTGTTAAGCTTTTACAAAACCGATATAAATAAAACGGCGGAAAAATTTCCGCCGTTTTTTATGTCCGGATTTATTCATTAGTGCACTCTATATCTGTGCACAAAATTCCACGCAAAATTCCGTCGTCGTCAAACTGAACATATACGTTCTTAAATATTTTATGGTATGTAAGCGCCGGGTCAGGTTTACCCACGGCGTAAATTTTGCTCTGACTGTCGTAAAGTTCTCCGCCGGGAAAGTTAATTGTCCAACAGCTTCCGTTTTTGAGCGGAGCGGTAAGTTTTGCGAACAAATTTCCCGCGACGAAATTCTGCGGCGCAGCTATCTGCCCTTTTGCAATCTCGTCAAGGCTCAACTTTCCGGATGAAAAGTTTATAACGCGCCCGCTCTCTCTTTCAACTTCCAAACAGTACAGTGTATTTCCGAGGTGTAACGTTAAGCTGTTTGTCATGATATGCACGGGCATAAAACTGTCGCCTTCGTAAATGATATTCTGGTTCTCGTCGTCGGCGCCCTCCTCAAAACGGAAACGCACGTCGCGCGAGGCTAGCAACATAGAGTCTATCTCTTTCTCTATGGGGGTTGACCTGTTGCGCAAGCCCTTATAAAGCGCGCTGTGTATCATAAGCCCGACAATTACCGGAATTATCGCCGTCAGCGACCAAACGGTGGAGGGGAGTAGAATGGCGAGCACCCAGCCGAGTATAATTCCCGCCGCCACAAATATAAGATAGATTTTACCTTTGAATTTGTTGAAATTGCTTTGCAGGTTATACCACTCAAGGTTTTTTGCGTATTCAGGCTCGCTTTCAAGCTCTGCCTTCTGCCTCTTTTCCACGGTAGAAAGCTTTTTATTGTACGGCATTGTCAGAATAGTCACTGTGCCGAAGATTATGGTGAGGGCCACGGGCATCGCATACCCCTGCAAATCGGCGCCGAAGTTGCCCGATACAATGAATGCAATGACGGCCGCAACTGCAATCACCGAGGCGGCTATCGCGCCGCCAGTAATAATTTTTGAATACTTCTTTGTTATTGCCTCCGCCTCGGCGCGCAGCCCTCTGTTGGGGAAGAGGTACTTATAGATGTTCATGCCTCTGCTCTGCAATTCGCGGTCGGGTTCTCGCCCCTGCGCCTCGTCTATCGCCATTATCTCGCCCGAAGTCTGCTGTTCAACGGTTGCGCTCTTTTGCTGCCTTCTTATGGAAAATATCATGTATGCAAGCACCAAAACGAGCACGCCTGCAAGCAGAACGGCGAACGCGGCCAGCCCCCACGAGCTGAAGTTTTCGCCGTCGGGGTTTTCAATAGTCTCCATAACGATGCACGCGATAAAGGCCGCGGCGCATATACCGAACACTATCCACGCCCATAAAAACTGTTTCCGCGAACTCTTTCTGTCGGCATTCTCCCTCTGGCGGTATGTGGCAATTTCGGGCATCTCTTCCTGCCGCTCCGGTCTGCTCAGGATATTTTTATAGGTCGAGCGGAACACCAGCCAGAGAATAAGGGCGGTGACAGTCGCGGCAAACCATAAAAGCAGAGTTGCGCCGAACAGTATAAACGGCCAATCTGTTATCTCCGCCGTCTCCATAGCCTCGCTCAGGGCTATAGATTCAATTATTATCGCCGCGCACAGTGCAAAAAATATAATTTCTGATATTTTTCTTGCGATAAACAGATTAAACAGGCCCTTTCTCTCGCGCCCGTCGCTCACCGCGCGGGCGTACTTTGCAAAAGATTTTTCAAACATTTTTCATATCCTCTCAGTATAATTTGTGTCATTCGGCAAATCTGCGCTTGCCCGTAATACTTTCAACTGTTATTTTTACAACTGCCGTTATATCTCTTGCCGCACATTCCTTTGCCGAATATCCCTCAACATGGCAGTGCTCCAAGAGCAGCTCCAGCCCGCGCACAAGCTCTTCCCCATAAACTCTTTCGGCTCTTCCGAACGCTATAACACTCTTATAATCGGCAGTAACGCCGTGCTCTGTGCTCCTGTAGCCGGCAAGTGAATCTACTTCAAAGCATACATGGTTATTTCTCTCAATCAAATCGAGCTTTTTACCCTTTTTCGCGCAATGAAAGTATAGCAGAATTTTACCGTCTCTTTCCTCCCAGCCGTAGGAGAGGGGGACGATATACGGATAAGGCTCGTCATGAAGGGCCAGCCTCATCGTCTGGCAGTCGTCCAAAAGACGTAAAATTTCGCCGCAACTTTTAATTTCCCTGTCAGCCTTCCTCATTTTAATCCTCGCAAAATAAAATTTTTTATATTCAATATTATATAGTCAATTTGCACAGCCTGTCAACCGTGTGAAAATTTTTCTTGACAAATAACTGTATCTATTTTATAATAACAGTAAGGTACTGCAATGAAAATTATTTTAAGCGGCCCGGGGGATATGCCCATCTACGAGCGCCTTAAAAACGGAATAAAGTTTCAGATAGCTTCCGGCGAGTTGTCACCGGGCAGTATGTTGCCGTCTATCCGCGTGGCGGCAAAGGAGCTGGGGATAGGCATTATCACCGTAAAGCGCGCCTACGACGATTTGTGCGAAGAGGGCTATCTCTTTTCCGAGCAGGGCAGGGGAGTTTTTGTCTCCAAAAGCGACGCAGAGGAGCTGCACAAAAAAAACCTGCGCGAGTTTGCTCAAAAAATGGAGGAGCTCAAAGAAATTGCCGCAGCGCTAAACATTCCGCCCGAGCAGGCGGAGCAGATTTTCAGAGAGATATGGAGGAAAAAGTCATGAAAAAACTTGAATACGGGCTGGATATAAGCGGCCTCACGGTGGACTTCGGCAACTTTAAGCTCGATAATATAACGCTTAAAGTGCCGCGCGGCTGCATAACCGGTCTCATCGGCCGCAATGGCGCCGGCAAGACTACGCTCATAAAGACGATAATGCGCCTGAATTCCGCCTGCGCGGGCAAAATACTGTATAACGGCCTCTATTTCCCCGAGCACGAAGAGGAGGTATTGAATAAGATTGCCTGCGTGTTCGATTCGCCCGTATACGGCAAAGGCGCCAAGCCGAAACAGCTTATAAAGTACTACAGGCGCGCCTACAAGAACTTCGACGAGGACAAGTACAACGCGCTCATGGCGCGCTTCTCCCTGCCGCACGACTTAAAATTTTCTAAATACTCCTTCGGCATGAACAAGAAGTACAGTCTAATTCTCGCGCTCTGCCAGGGCGCCGATATTCTGCTTTTAGACGAGCCGGCGGCGGGCATCGACCCGTTCGACAGGAGCGCCGTCGTCGAACTTATTCAGGAGTTCATGCAGGACGAAAATCACACCGTGCTCTTTTCCACGCATATAACCGAAGATTTGGACAGAATTGCCGACTACATTGCAATGATAGAGTGCGGTAAGCTCAGGTTCATGGAGGAGAAGGAGGAACTTCTCAATTCTTACCGCCTCGTGCAGGTTGTCGAGGTCACCGAAGGTATAAAGTCGGTGGCAATGGGGCTTAAGAGTACGCCCTTCGGCGCCACCTTCCTCTGCAAAACTGAAGATGTCCCCGCGGGAGCAAGCGTCAAAATCCCGTCGGTGGAGGAGCTGTTCGTCGCCCTCACCGAGGAGGGGCTGACAGCAAATCATTCCGACGATCCGTTCGGGCTGTAATGGCGGGGGTCGAGTATGAAAAAAGGCAATTCATTTTTCAACAGCTTTGCCGCCTACTACCGCTCGGGCATGAGGATACCTGAAGGCGATGCGCAAAAACTCTCTTTCTTTCGCGGCGCGCTCATCTATATAGGTTATTTTGCCCTGGTGTTGTTCGGGAGCGTAGGTACGGGCGGCGATATCTATCAGAATTTCGATATGCTCTTCGTAATGCCCGTGTGCGTGCTCGTCGTGTGCAAAATGTACACGCTGTCCGTCCACGAAAGGCTCGTGCCCATGTCGCACAGGCGGCGCGTGCTGTGCTCGCTCTTGTTCTTTTTCATGTGGCTTATCGTAGCATCAGCCGTCTGGGGCTTTTGGGTAGCTTTATACAGTCTACTGAATTGGCAGCTGTCTGACTTTTCCCTGCTCGGCGGCGCGGGCGGCCTTCTGCTCGTCTCGGTATTTCTATACAGCACCGGCTTTGCCCTTCTATATACAAACCTCACGGCAAAGGTTGCAAAACTGCCGGTAATAATAGCGGCGTTCGCCGTGTGGGCGGGGCTGTATGCCGCGATATATATCTTCGGCAATATCTTAAACGGCGTAAACTTTATCGAGGGCGGCATATTCGTCGCGGCGGGTCGCACTCCGCTCGGCTGGGTATTTGCCGCGCTGTTCGCGGTATTCGGTATTGCGCAGCTCACCGCGGGAATCATATTGTGTGCAAAGCGCTTAAAGCCCAAAAATTTTTAAGGGGAGGGCATATGAATAAAATCAAGGACGAATTTTTCCGCTATATAACCTTCTGCCGTTCGTGCAGGTTTTTTAAAAACGACCTCGAAAAAATTGTGCTTTCACATATGGGCACGGCAAAATATGCGCTCGCATACCTCCTGCTCATCGCAATGGCGTGCGTATCCATTTTCACAAGCAGAACGCAGCTGCCCGACGGCACGGGGCTGTCAATGGATATATTCTTCACCAATTGGTATATGTGGGTGGCGGCTCTCATGTTGCTCATGGCGATATCCACGCGCGGCGTGCAGGGCAGCAGGCTCACGCCGATGTCGCACAGCCGAAAAGCGGTCTATTACATACTGCGCCCCGTGCTCATATGCGCAATCGTGTGTGTTTGCCTTATCGCCGCATTTTGGCTGATTGTAATTTTTATTGCAATGGTGCAAAAACTTGTGGGCGCAATTCCGTCAGTCGATATTGAAATCACGCAAACATCGCTCTATCTGTTAGTTCCATGCGCTTATCTCTGGCACTTTTCGGCGATAGTGTTCTCCTTCTCCGTGGCGCTCTTCATTCCCGCGCTAAAAAATTCGTGGTGCAAATTTGCCGTCTGTGCGGGCGCGCTCGCCTTCTACTATGTATTGAGCCTTATAATTATAAACCTTTCGCCCTTCAGGCCGGAAAGGGGGCTGGAGTATTTTGCGAACCCGATAATTGCGCTGGAGTATCTTCCCGCATGGCAAGGGTGGCTGTTTGCCGGCATTATGGCGGCGGCAGCAGTAATTATGTGTGTCCTTGCAGTCATTTTTACCTATCGTGAGTGCAAACCGAAAAACTTTTAATCGGGATAAGAGAGAATAGTTAATATATAGTTACCGCCGCCGCGTTGAACACGCGGCGGCGGTAACATTTCATATTATATAGTATTATGAACTTAAGCGTATGTATGATAGTAAAAAATGAGGAGGATGTGCTTGCGCGCTGTTTAAAGTGCGCAGGCAGCTTCGCCGATGAAATAGTAATTGTCGATACAGGCTCAACCGATAAAACGTTAGAGATTGCCGAACATTATACCGATAAAGTATATCATTTCGATTGGTGCGACGATTTTTCGGCCGCCCGCAACCTTTCCTTTTCAAAGGCGGAGTGCGAACTTGTCATGTGGCTTGACGCCGACGACGTGATAGAGGAAGAGGACTGCAAAAAAATCATAGAGCTCAAAGACATTATGAAAGATTACGATATGGCTATGCTGTTGTATGCCGCCGCCTTCGACGGCGACCGTCCGACGTTTACCTATTTCCGCGAGAGGGTATTCAGAAGGGCGGCGGGCTTTGCGTGGCAGGGCGCCGTGCACGAGGCAATCGCTATGCGTGGCAGAGTACTCTATTCCGACGCCAAAATCTGCCATAAGAAGGTGAAGCAGGGCGACAGGTGGCGCAACCTGAATATCTACCGCAATCTTATAGCGTCAGGTAAAGCGCTTACTCCGCGCGATAAATTTTATTACGGGCGGGAACTTATGTTCAACGGTCTGAACACCGAGGCAGCCGCAGTTTTAGCAGAATTTTTGTGCGGCGAAGGCTGGGCTGAAAACAAGTGCGAGGCCTGTCTCAATCTTTCGGCGGTCTGCAGTGCTGCGGGAAAACAGGCTGAGGCGGAGGAGTGGGCAGCAAAGTCTTTTTTGTACGGGTTGCCCAAAAGCCGCGCATGTTGTGCCCTCGGCGAAATGTTTTTAAACCGCGGCGAGTATGATACTGCAATTTTTTGGTATAAAACTGCGGCTTCTCTGCCACAGAATATCAGGGGCGGAGGTTTTTGCGAGGAGGAGTTCTGCGGCTATGTTCCGTTTATGCAGCTCTGCGTGCTCTACGACAGACTTGGCGACCATAAAACCGCCGAGCACTATAATGAACTCGCGGGTGCCATAAAACCGCGTGATAAGGCATATTTATACAACGCAAAGTACTTTGCAAATTTAAAAAATAAATCAAAATAGTATAAATAACATTGTGAAGCTGCATGTGCCACAGACTTTGCATTTCGTTAAATAGCCCGGTATGTAAAATTTTTCGCCCCGCCTTAGCTATAATTAACAAACGGCGCAATCGCGTCAGCCACGACCTCTTGGTCCCGAACCTCGGCGGCTCACGCTTGCCTCTGAACGTTTTGCTGTAGCAAAACGTAACTTGCCGCGGCGCCGCCTCTTCCCCAAAAGTTTTGCTTCGCAATCTTTTTGGGGAGCCCCTGAATTTTTAGCGCGCTTGGCATCGGGACCTTAAATTCCGACTTGTTCTTTTAATTACAAAAAAGGGGAGGAGCTACGCCCATCCCCTTTTTTGTGGTCGAGGCGACGGGATTCGAACCCACGACCTCTTGGTCCCGAACCAAGCGCGCTACCATCTGCGCTACGCCTCGAAGCATAAGGCCTGCTTCTGCAGGCCTCGCCGTTATTTGTCCGCTATGCAGACTTTTAAATGGGGCAGGTGACGGGCGAGCGCATTTAATAAATGCACCGACTTCGCGCTGAAGCGCTCGTCAAATTTTGCTACAAACAGCGCACTGCGCTGTTTGTTTAACGCAAAATTCCCTCTCAGGGTTCGACTCCCGTCCCCTGTAATTTATGCCTGCCGCTGCGCAGACTTTGTTTGGAGCAGGTGACGGGAGTCGAACCCGCCCGAATCAGCTTGGGAAGCTGACGCCATACCGATAGGCGACACCTGCATGCATTCAGCTAAGTTAATATACCATAATTTGCTCGAAAAGAAAAGCATAATCGCGCAACTTTTTTAATATTTTCTTTAAATTGTTGCGTTAAGTTGCAAAGTTTGTTGAAATATATTAATATATGCATATGGGTAAATTGATTGAAATGCTGCTAGCCGAAAGGCCATTTAATATGATTTCAACTGGTGAAAAGACCGTTGAGGTTCGCCTTTTCGATGAAAAACGACGCGAGGTTAAAGTTGGCGACGAAATTAAATTTATTTGCCGTGAAGATGTGAGTCGCTTTATAATCACCAAAGTTACTTTTCTCAGACGGTTTGAAACATTCGAACAGTTATACAGTTCGGAAATAGGGCGCGACGCAGGTATGAAAAAAATGAACGCGATAGAGGCGGCGGAAAGTATGTATGAATACTATACGCGTGAGCAGGAAAATAAGTTCGGTGTTTTAGCTATCGGACTGGAAGTTACATAGCATTCAATTTGTAGGGTAAAAGTCAGTCAGAGCAGTGTTATTATAAATATTTTAAAAATTTTGCAAAAAGAGGGTAAAATCATTTGGCATTTCGTTTGTTTTTAAGTATAATAATTATCGCTGTCTGTGATATTGAGGTGTAGCGCAGCTTGGTAGCGCGTCTGGTTAGGGACCAGAAGGTCGTGGGTTCAAGTCCCGTCACCTCAACCAAATTTTGCCCGTTTTTGAGCGTTTTTTGCCCAAAAACGGGCTTTTTTTATGCGTTTTTTAAGGCATTGCCCCCGCTAAGTAGTCAAAATTGGGGGCAAAATTGGGGACAATCGCTCAATATTTCAGCTTCTCACCCTCTCTGAGCAGATATTCGTCGCTCAAATCAGTGTAAGCGCGTGCTAAGGCGCCGTCTGAATGACCAACGAACTCTTTCAGCGCATCTTCAGCAACGCCGCACTCCTTGCATCTGGAATAGAACGTCGTGCGCAGGTCATACAGTTTGTGTTCCGGAAGTATGGCGCGCATCCGTTCGCCTATTCTGTTGTGGACGTAGAACTTCAGCTCGCTCACCCCTTCCAGATAGGGCCGAAGCATCGGCGTTATCGGTATGCGCTTATATTCCACGTTGCGGTTCTTGCGCTTGCTGTTTACGGCAATAATCATTTTGCCCTTGATGCGTGCCGTCTTAAACTCGTTGGGCCGCAACCCCGTATAGAGTGCGACAGCAAACATAAGCTGGAACGGCGTGCCCGCTGTTTCGGAAAGCAGCTTCTGCTCCTCTTCGCGGGAAAGCGCCTTGCCGTGCTTTCCCTCCGGCTTTACGAAGAACACGACGTCAAGCGGGTTAAACTTAATCAGTTGGTGCCGCATTGCCATATTGAATATGCCGTTGAGCATACTCTTTACCTCGGCAGCCGTCTTCGCCTTGCCCTGCTCTAAAATGCTATCTAGCAACTTCTGG
This sequence comes from uncultured Clostridia bacterium, assembly GCA_944368155.1. Classification (GTDB taxonomy): domain Bacteria; phylum Bacillota; class Clostridia; order Christensenellales; family Borkfalkiaceae; genus Coproplasma. The sequence goes on along the minus strand of CALVWW010000001.1, from coordinate 271,945 downwards.
CAGGAAAGCGGTGTTATGCGCGCAATCGGCGTGTTGCCGAAGTACGGCCGTAGGTAGTTATTGAAGCGCCCCATTTCGTTCCTTGCCGTCTGTTCGCTGACCTTGCGCGACCAAAAGTTTTTGAGGTAGTATTCAGCAAACTCGGTAAAGCCGCGCGGCACGCTTGGCATAACTTCGCCGACGTCGGCGGCCTTCACCGCTTCGATGAAGCGCTCTTTGACCACTGCGAGCGAAGGGCCGGACACTGAAATGTTATAACCGTGCCGGCGATAGCGCGCTTCGTAACTGCACGAGCGTTTGCCGCGTACCCGCTTGCGGTAATATACCGTGCATCCTTCTGCACGGAAGTACTTTTTAAAGTTAGTAGGCATTTTTGAAACCTCCGTTTTATCAAATTTCAAAAAGCCCGTAAAATAGTCTTTGTCCGAAGAGGGCGGCGAATTTTCGCCGCTTTCGTTCCCGCTGCCTGATTGCCGAAGCTCGGCGGCAAGCTCTTCCGCAACAGTTGCAATATCTGCCGCGTTCCCGTCGATGCCGGCAAGCATCAGCTTGCTGGCAAGCTCAATTACCTTTTGTTTGTCCATAAAATGCTCCTTTGGTACGCGCTAAAAATATTTTACATTTAAATTGCGGCCAAAACTTAATGACTTTTTAAGCGTAAAAAGTCATTACCTCTTTGCGCCCGCACGCCTGCGCGCGCAACCTTCGGTCGCGTGGATGCGCGCCCTCGAAGCATTTAAAAAATATAATATAGGTTGACAAATAGCTATTATTTGGCTATAATAGTATCGGAGGTGACAAAATGCTGATAAATACCGAACAGATACTTTCCGTTACGGAAGTAAACCAGAATTTCACCAAGGCAACCAGGATAGCCGATAAAGCCGGCAGCGTGGTCATATTCAAAAACAACAAGCCGCGCTATATGCTGGTAGACATTCAGAATAGCCCTGTGCTCGAACTTTCCGACGACGAGAAAATCGACGTCGTTGCCAGGCGCATACTTGAAAAGTATCGCCCCGCCTTCGAGGAGCTTGCAAAGTGATAAAGTTTTCAGAAGAAAAGGTTTTACTTCTGCACAGGCTGCTCATCGAAGTGACGGGCGGCACCGACGGGGTGCGCGATATAGGTCTGTTAGATTCAGCGCTTGAATCGGCTTACGCCACGTTTGACGGCAAGGAGCTTTTCCCTTCCAAGGAAGAAAAGGCCGCCCGCCTCGGCGTGGGGCTTGTTTCAAATCACGCCTTCGTGGACGGCAATAAGCGCATCGGAATGTATGTGCTCCTTTCTTTCCTCGAAGTCAACGGCATCCAGATTGAAGCCACTAACGAAGAAGTTGTTGAAGCAGGGCTTGCCCTGGCTCGCGGCGATATGAAGTACGAAGGCTTGCTTACCTGGATACTCGAACACAAAGTAAATTGAATAGTTTTTTTTAAGCCGTTCCCGAAACTTCGGGAGCGGCTTTTTTATAGCATTTTTTCGACCATTTCAACTATGGCACGCTGAGCTGCCTCGCCGCGCTTTTTGCCCACTTCGCGGAACACATAAAGCATATCGTCCTCTATTGGGGTGATGCTGACTTTTTTTGTATCAGTAACGCCTGCCGCACGTTCCTCTGGGGTTATAATTGGCGAACCGAGTTCATCAACCACCCCAAGCAAATAATCTAAGCTCACATTGTATAGCTTACTGATTTTGATTAAAGTGTCGGTTGCAGGTTCTGTTTTACCGTTTTCATAATCACTGTAAGTCTGTTGACTGATATTTAACTTTTCGGCTACTTGCTTCTGCGAGTAGCCATATTCTTTTCTTAAATCTCTTAAATTCATAAGCAATTTTAACCCTCCAATCACTATTTGATAAAATTTTACAAAATTTTTCGGTTAAACACTTGCATTACAAAATAACTCGGTGTATAATGTGGATAAATACCGATATTCTCGGTAAAAAGGAGCCTCCGTTATGAAAAAGACAGTCAGGACTATTGCAATTTACATTTTTGCGGCAGTTCTGGCTGTCTTTTGTCTTTTCACGACGGCGGCGAGCTCCTATATATCCGCGCGCGCAGACACCGCACTCACATATGACACGAGCGACCCGCTCGACGATTTGGAAAACAGCACGATTGCAGGTGAAGATTTCAGCCTTGCAGATTACCCGTATGTTGAGAACGGAGACCCTATGGTAATTGCTTTCGTTGAATACTGCTACGCCTACTACGATAGTGGCCGCGAGAACTACGGCCTTTACGTTTATGTTTACAACCCCGGCGGTTTTGATTTTGACTCAACCAAAAATGCGCTGCACCTTAAGTCGGGCAACAACCTCAGCAATGAGTACTCGCTCAGGCTACTGAATTACTCGACGAGGCAGGGCGCCGAGGGGCTTTTCTACAAATTTAAAGTCAACTTCACCGCAGAAGAGCGCGCAAACTTTTTAGCCAATCTCGACCGCGATTCCCGCGTTTATGAGATAGTCGGCATAGAACTTTCGCGCGGCAATGTTATTACGGAATACGAAGTAGGCAGCATATACACATACAGCGGCTATGCGGCAGGGTACGGTGCATTTGAAGGCGCGGAAAGTACGCTTAACTGTGTAGTGGATAACTTCAATCTCTATCTTTCGCTTGACGTGCGCACTACTTACTACCGACCTAAGGGACCCAACGGTGAGGCATATACGCAAGATACTCTGCACTCGGTATACTTCTCCGTCCCTAACGATATAGTTGAAAATTACGGCGATATGACAGCTGTGCATGCAACATGGCTGAATGCCCAGACCTCACCAATATTTGTCACGGGCAACTCCCAGGTTTATACCGCGGTAAGCAAATATTTAGGCCAGACAGTAGACGGCGGCAACTTTACTTACGCAGACGACGACACCTCGCCGCTTGCATATGCGCTTATTGCATCAAAATATATCGAGTCTGCCGGATTCAACAATGCGGCTTATGGCTTTTCTTATATGAGCTACAACGCCAACCGCGAATATACCGCTTCAGATATCGACCTTTACAACCTTTCTTACTGCTTTCTAGCGGAAGGCGGCGATGCGGATAATTATACGCTGCCGGGCGAGGCACTTGTGGGTAATAGAAACGAAAATATTAAAGGCTGGTTTGAAACGTATACCGAAGCATACGGCTCAGATACAGCCGTTGACGGTCGGTTCAGCGCAGATTTATTCAACGAAGTCGCCGACCAATACACCGATATAAACATTACCTCTGACGATACATTTGAGCTTACAGACGAAATAATATCGCAAGACCTATGGCAGCAATTTATAGGCGGCGGCTACCATGTAGAAGCGACCAATACATATACGATTTCAGCCATAAAGCGCGTTTCAGGTTCTGACTTCAAGCAGACAACCGCCGCGACCTGCGAAAATCTTTATATTGACGAAACCGATTACGAAGAATTTAAAGATTTTTATGACGAGGCGCAGAGCAATGACGAAACTGTCTATCTGTTCCGTTATTACCAGTCGGCTTATACCAGTTACGAGGTCGCGACATACACGCGAGGCAAAGGCACATGGACAATTTTAGGAACGCAATTCGGATATGATTTTGTCGATTCAAATTCCTATTTTGCCCAAATGTGGGTTCAGCTCGGCTTTGAGATAATAGACCTGACTTTTACAAAGAACGGTGTTTCTACCGTAATACCCGTTGTAATGTCACCAATAGACATAGCCGCCGATGCAGACCCGCCGATTATAACAAGCACCGGGGTAGACTGGCTGACAATTGCGTTGCTCGGGGGGATATCGCTTGCGGGACTTGTTATCACCTGCATAGTAAAGCATTATGCGAACAAAAAATAAAGCGGCGGTTTTGGCCGCAAAAAGAGGTAAATCATGCGATTTATGGGAAAGATATTCACTTTTATACTTATAGCCGCTCTGGTGTTTGTTATTGCGGTGCTGATAGCCGGCAGCATAAACGGACTTTCGTTTACCGAACAAATTATGGAATGGTTCGGTCAGATTGGCGAAATACCGGAGGTTCCGAATGAATAGGATAAGAGTTCTGGTAAAAGAACCCGGGAAGCCCGCCGAGGTGCGCGAGATAGAAAACACGCTCGAAGGCTTCCGTTCAATCGTCGGCGGGCATATAGAGGCACTGTATATTACCGACAGTCTGGCCTGCTACATACACGAAGAGGGCAAGCTTATCAAACTTGCGCCGAACTTCGTTATTCCCACATACAGCGCGGCGGGCTTCGACATAATCTGCGGCACGGCTGTATTCTTCCGCTCAGACGGCGAAGGCAACGAAACAAGCCTTACGTTCACAGACATAATTTACTGCAACCTTTTCACGCGGAAATTCGACGTATCGAATTTCATATTAAACGGTAACTCCCCGTTACGGTTCAATAAAGAACCGCGCTGACAGTCCCCTCATATTTCACCGCCACCTGCCGCGCAAAATACACCTCTCAACTTGCTTACGGCGCGGCGGCAGGCGGTGAACAAAAAATGTTTACTCATACATTTGTTGACCTCCTTTAAGTGCCATGAGGCGCGCTGCGCAGTTTTCTGCGCGGCGCAGGCCTCGGGCATTGAGGAGAAAAAGGAGAACACTAATGCTGTTAATAAAACTCTTCCGCCGCGCGGCATATTCTCTCGCCGTTCTGGCCGCATTCGCCGGCATAGTAGCCTTAAGCGGCTGCGGCAAATTCATTCAACCCGGCCAGGACACGCCGGGAACAGATACCCCGGGCACCGAAACGCCCGGCGAAAATACACCCGGCCAGGACATACCGGGAACAGACGACCCCGGGGAAGAGCCGGACGAGCCTGGAACAGATAACCCCGGCGGGGAAACCGAGGAACCCGATTCCCCATCAGAGCCAAGCGGGTTTACGCTGTTATTTGGAGACGAAGCGCAGTTTTATCCGGGTGAAGCCGGCGAGTTTACTTTGTCCGCTGAAGGCTACTATATGTTTCAGGTGCTTTGCGACACTGAGTTTTCACTAAACGTCGTATCGAACATACCTGAGCCATATTCCTACACGGCCGGCGGCATAAATTATTCATTCTCAGACGACGACTACACGAGCTTGTTTATAGATTACTTTGTCAATTCCCCCGACAGATTTTATATCCCGTGCGAGCCTGGCAAGTTTGAGCTTAAAAACGTGCTTGCAACCCTGCGCGCAACAGACGATTTAGTTCTGAACGTACCCGCCGCGGTTGAATATCCTTATAAGCTTGTAGTAACTTCCGAAAGTGGAGAAACAATAACCGTACTGCTCAATCAGGCATAACAGGCAGGCGGCACCTGACTTTAAATATCCGACTTAACCGCCGCACGGCGCTTAAGAATACATATTTTCAAGGAGATACATATGGCAAACAATTACAAACGCAGCAGCACCTCGACAGCAGCCAAAGTTGCGGTAGTGCTTGCACTTATCCTCGCCGTGATGATTACCTTTGTAGGCGTGTCTTTCGGCACAGGCTGGTGGCAGCTCAGAGACGACGGCCCCGTTGAAGAGGGAACGCAAAGCGAAGAAACGTCAATTCCCGGCGGCGCCGTTGTTACTGAAGGCACCGAGAGCGGCATATCGCTCATGAGCGCGCAGATAGCAACGGCGGACTATGCAGATTACGGCATTTCCACGCTTGCTGAGACGGCGGGCACAATAACTGCCACTATTACGCCTTCAAACGCAACATATAAAACCCTCGATTGGTCGGTTGCCTGGGCAAACGCAAATTCGAGCTGGGCAAAAGGTAAAACCGTAACAGATTATTTCACTGTTACACCTACTTCCGATGGTGCAACTACAGCCACCTGGCAATGCCTGCAAGATTTCGGCGAACCTATAATAGTAACCGCAACCTCTCAATCCAATCCGGATGTTTCCGGCACTTTGCAGGCAGACTATGTCAAGCGCGTATCTTCTGTAAATGCATCGATGCCCGGCGTGGATAACTTCACTTCAAAAACAAGTTATACATTGACTCCTACTCCGGTATATACCGACGGCACTCTTCAGGGCGAGCTCACCGTTACCGATGCAACAATTGACCTCACCGAAGGGTTCGTTGAAGCAATACGTGACGAAATGGGAATATACGGTTCAAGATTCACACTTACGGAAGACCCTATAAATTTTAAGTTTGACTCCGAAGCGCTTACCGTAGAAATGAACCTTTCAAACCCTAATAATGAATTTATAACCGCGACAAGCAGCGGTATATTTGTTACAGTGGTTCCCCAACAGTTTGACGTTGCTTTTGCTGCCTGCGCCGCCTCGTATGATGACACCCAGGCAGTGCTCACTTTTGATTACATTTATACATATAACGCCGAAACTTACTCTTCAGGAACTTTTACTGTAAATGTAATGTTCAATGCGAGTACGCTTGCCATAAGCGTGACGGACATTGACCTCGGTCCTGACCTTACAATTTAAATCTGCTCACAGAAAAGCAATGGCGGCGCGGGGTTTGCTCATGTGTCCCTCGCCGCCGCTACCGCTTTTTAATTAAGGAGTTTATATGGAAAAACGCAAATCGAGCAGCGACTCCACTGCCGCTACAATAATCAAAGTAGTGCTGCTTATTCTGGCAGTGATAATAATTCTCGCCATAGTCATTTTTGTAGCTTTCTATTTCTCTAATGGCTTCGGCGGCACATATTCTACATTTATTGTAAAAGTTAACGGCGAAAGCATTGCAAAGAATCGCGATATTAGCTTGCCGCGCGGAAGTGCTGTCGAATTTATCAGTTTTTCTGATTATTCAGTCACCGTTACGGCCGCTGAGCCGGAAATCGACTTTGAAATTATAACCGATGCCGGCATTATGCGCTATTCTGACATCGCCGGCGAAGATTTAACTTCAGCATTTGAAATAACTCAGACAGACGGCGGCGTTATAGTTATAGAGTACGGCACCATTGACGAGATATTATCCGCGCACCTTGGCCGCGAGGCAACAGTTTCGGCCACGCCTGAATTCAACATTTTTAACCTTGTTATAACCAGCGGCAACAGTAGCCTGACTCTACCGTTCTCGCCCGGAAACTTTACAGACGGAACATTTATTCCCGTATATGACGTGCAGCTCGGGCCCTCGAACGGCAGCCTTATAATTTAAAGGAGCGAAAGCCATGTTACAAACCTTCTTCTGCACCGGCCTTGCGTTGACTGTATATTTAATATTTCTTAATATAGACGTTCTCTCTCCATATGCCTGGCCGTTTTTGGTACTCTTTATAGCGCTGCTCGTCGCTGTGGCAGTATGGGCAATAGTCACTGCATTTGTGAGCATAAAAGAGACCCTGCCCGCCGGCAAAGGCAAGGCCCGCAGCTCACCCGCGGCAAAGCGCTCGGGCAAAACAAAGGCAAAAAGCAAATAATTATGTTCAAAAGAAAGAAAAAACGCGGCGCAAATAAAACCGCCAAACGCAAAAATGCAAAATCTGCGCCCAACACTACTAAGCTGGCCCAAAAACCTGAGGTTAACGTTTCGTCCCGCTATCCGAACGGAAGAACGCTTAAAACGCAGGACAAGTATTTGCCGGAAGGCAAAGGCGGCAAATCTGAGAACCCGAAGGCAAGCCGCCGCGTTGTTGTTATCGACAGCAACAAAAAGGACGAGCTGGCAGTAGTTAAACTGACGACGAGCACACAACCTAATACCAGTCCGTTGCCGAGCTATAAGCAGGGTAACGGCAAACCTGCGCGGTTCAAGCATTTCGTTGAAACTCAGGACAATGAAGGCAAGCCCATTAAGGTTGACGGCGAAAAATTCAAAGAGAACCCATGGGCTTATGATTTAAATACGAGTGAAGTAACCCACATAAAAAAGGTTGTTCTGGAAGAAACAAGACAATCTAAAACTAACAAAGAAAAAATCGCCGCTCTGAAAAAGAGCGGCAACAAAAAAGACAAAAATTAAAGGTAGGTTTCACCCCCTACCTCAATGCCACATTATAGGTGGCCGGGTGCAACGGCTGAAAGCCATTGCCTAATTATCCTCTTTCAAGGTCATTAAGAGAATACCACATTTGCAAGCCAAAGTCAAACGATTATGGAGCTAAGGCAAAACAAAAGTATTTAGACAATAAAAAAAGTAACGACGTGCCAAACGCTTCAAAGAAGAAGCATCAGCCCGGTTCAGATTGAACCGTCGTTACTTGATATAAGTATAGCACGTTAAACGTTAAAAAGTCAATCGTTTATGATAACTATAATCTCCGGCGCGACGGGCGTAGGTAAAAGTTCACTTAATACATATTTTCTGCACCAAACCTACAAGGAAGAAGGCCGAATATTACTCAAAAAAAGTGCGGCAAAGATAGAAGAGATAAACAAAGCACGCCTGCACCCTCTCACGCCGCCGGCCCTGCCGCCTATATACTCCGACTTCAAAGTAAAAATTTCGGCGGGGTACAAAAAGTTCTGCGAGCCGTACTACATAAACGGCTACTACATGGGCCTTGCCAACGAGCGGCTTAAAACGCAGTTTCTGCCGCCCTACGCCAAAGTGTTCCTGAGCGAAGCGCAGCGTTACTACAACAGCCGCAAGTCGGGCAACTTCCCCGACTTCGTATCCAGGTTCTACGAAATGCACCGGCATTTCGGGCTGGACCTATATTTAGACGTGCAGCGTGTGCGGCTCATTGACCCGAACATACGCGAACTGTGCCGCCACTTTATAGAGGTGCAGTTCATGGAGCACACGCGCGACAAACTGGGCAGAATAGTGCATACAGTATGGCATTGCCGGGAATTTGACAACTGGCTGGCCTTTGAGGACTACCTCAACACCGGCGCGGCCACTTATAAAGAAACAACTTACACCTATGACGGCAATATATTCGACTGCTACGACAGCTTCGGCTTCTTTGAGAACTACCTGCCAGAAGATGTCGCCGGCAAAGACATAAGCTATTTAAAGCACCTAACGCGCACAGAAGCGCGCTTCATCGGCGCGGACAATGCGGAGTTTTATAAGGGCGGCGAGCCCGCAGGATACCGCAAAGCGCAGGAATCGTCTAACAAGAAGGACAAGGACAATGCAGAACAAAAGCAATCTGTATGAAGACTTTATAAAGAAGTTCGACATGCTCAAGCAGGGCGAGGCCGTGCTCACGCCTGAGGCATACATTGCCATGACGGACAACCTATTAAAAGAGTATAACCGAGAGTATGCCATGAACGACGGCGACTCCGGCCTTGAAACCGATAAGAAGGTAGAAACGCTGGGCACGCAGTACGATAAGGAACTAAAAGAATTAAAACTCGAACGCAGGCGTATAAACGCCGCGCTGAAGCTGAAAAGCGATAAACTGGACTATGAAACCGAACTTCAAAGCAGAATCGCGGCCGCCAAGGCAGAAATGCTCATGAACGAGCTTGTGCCTGCAGACCTTCCGAAACGCTGGTGGCAGCGCACACCGCGCCCCAACTACGCAAAGCAACTTATGCTGCGCGAACTGTCGGTCGAGATTGACGAATACTTTGCAGCCCGCGAGCGCGAGATTACGCAGTTGGAAGATAAGTACCTCGACGACGACATATTCGGGCTGCTCAATTCCTGGCTGCCGGCACCCAAAGGCAAGCGAGCCAAAAAGAAGCATGAAGAGCGTATACAGCAGCTCGCGCTGTATATACAGGACAGGCTGAACAAAGCGGCGGCCGCCGCGCAGCCTGAAACCGAGCAACCGGCGGCAGAACCTGCAAGGCAAAAGGCAAAGCCCGGACAGGACAACCTACCGGGGCAGATAGCCATGGACTTGCCGCAGGACACGGACTGACCCGCGGGGCGGGGTCTTTGCCTTCTTAACAGTATACGCCGCCTGCGGCGTACAAGTTGTGCTCCGCAGGCGGTGGAGAATGTAGAAGGCAAAGAACAGAGAAAAATATGGGGTAAGGGCGAAGCCCTTCCGCATTTTTTGAATGGTCGCAACCGTTGCAACCATAACGGCGCAGAGGAAATAAGAAAAAATGATAAACAGAAACGAAGGCGGGCGTGTTTACGTCTGCGACGACTGCAAAACTGCAATTAAAACTTTTGTCAGTATGAGGGCAGCCAGGCTCGAAGGCTGGGCAATCTCACGCGATTATAAACGCTGCTATTGCCCGCACTGCGCACCCGGACACCGCCACACCGGAAAATACGGACCTAAAATCATAAGACAGGAAGGCTAAAATGAAGCAACTGGCAATGCCGATAAATCTGGACGAGCTGCCGGCTAAGCGCGCATATACGCGCATACCGACCGTGCTGTTTAAGAAGATAAAACTTAATGCGGCAGAAGGCGAATCCGCGGAGCGTATACAGCGCTTCACGCTGAGCGCTGTTGCCGCCGGCGGCGAAATTTACAGCTTTACCTGCGACAAGGTAGACGGCAAGCAACCGACCTGCACCCGCACATATGAGGGCTTCTCGCGTGACCTCGGCATATCTGTATCGAGCGTGGGGCGAGCCGTCGGCAGCCTGATTGCCGGCGGTATGATTGAGCGCAAAGGTCAAAGCGAGTACATAACTACCTTGAACAAAGCCGACACGTTTTTACGCCTTGAAAACTGGGTCAATAGTATTAAAATTAAAGTCACGAATAAAGAGGGTGAAGTTATAGAGCGCCGGCTCACTCTGGCAGAACGCCTTATCTTCTCCCTTATCTTCACGCATTGCGATAACGGCAAAAAGGGGGGCAATAAGTACACCGCCAGCTATAAGGATATACATACCGTTCTCGGTTTATCAGAAAAAACTATTAGCAAGGCGATAAGCACTCTGACAGCCTCAGGACTTGTTATTCGCGCCGAATATGAGCGCGGAGTCAATCGCACACATAAAAGCATATACCACATTAACAAGCGGCTTTTAAGCCGCAACAGAGCCGCTACGTCTTTCATCGACGAAGCAAAGGCGGAAGCTGTCTCCCGCGAAGTGCCTCTCAAAATTACATTAAAAAGCCGTCAAAAGTTCCAGACCGCGCGCTTTTCGCGCGCGACACTATTATATAATAATAACAACAATAAAAACTTTTATAGGGCCCGCGGCTATACTTGCCCGCCGCGGGCGGTTATTTAAAGCGGTGTAATTCCCTTTGAAACATGCCGCCCATGGGCGGCTATGCGGCATAAAGCCTTTTGAACGCTGCCTCTCGGCAGCAATGAGGTTAAGAAAAGGAAGCCCGCACGAAGGCGAGCTTCCAAAAGACATTTTACGGACTTTATAATGTTGGATAATTGGGGGCAATGAAAATTAAAACGCTGAAAATAGGAATTTTATTGCAAAAATGGATAAAAAATCGTCATTTTATTGCATTTTTTCGCGCTTCAAGTCCCGTCACCTCAACCACAAAAAAAGCAAGCGATATTTATTCGCTTGCTTTTTTTGTATTCAAAAGTGATACGGAATTTGAGGGGATGTAAGGCGGAAATCTCTTCGCCTCAACTAACAGATAGGGGAGTTGCTATTTTTTGTATATGCCGAGAACAAAAAGTTTTACCCTGCAAGGATAAATATTTCCAATATCGTTGCTATGTGCATTATATTATGATATAATAATCTTATATTCAGAAATTTGTTCACAGGAGGAAAAATATGAACAAAAGCGAATTCGTGGCAAAAATGGCAGACGATACAGGATTTAAAAAGGTTGACGTTGAAAAATTTCTCGATGCATTCGTTTCTAATGTTAAAGAGATTATGGCTGCGGGAGACAAGCTTCAGCTTGTAGGTTTTGGTACTTTTGAGGCAAAGGAACGTGAGGAGAGGACAGGTGTTAATCCCGCTACAGGAGAAAAGATTACCATTGCCGCATGCAAAGTTCCATCGTTCAAGCCCGGTAAAGGTTTAAAAGACGAACTCAATAAGTAATTGAAAGCCCCCGCTTCGGGGTACTGATTTCAATAAGTAAAGAAGTGTAAAAAATTTTAATTTTAATCCCGCTATTTGGCGAAAAAGATGACTTCGGGTAAGTTCCGGGGTCATTTTTTTACTTAACCCATGAAATATGGTTTGCAAAGCGTTTAATTTATATGTGTAATATAATTGACACTGTGTCAATTTTATTTTATAATACAAATACTGACACTGTGTCAGCTTTATATGGATTATAAAAATTGTTGACGGTCAGAATTAAGAAACCATAAGGAGAACTGTTATGAAAAAGAATGTAGGACCTTTGCTTGCGTTGTATCCTATGCCCGTTGCTGTAATAGGAGCGATGAACGGGGAAAAGCCCACGTGGACGCTCGTCGCGCATATGGGAATCATCGGGCATGACCGCGTACTCGTCAGTCTTGCCGCGCCGCATTTTATCAACGGCTGTATCAAAAAGGAGGGCAAGCTTTCAATCAACCTTGTGAACGAATCAATGTTGCCCGAAGCAGATGAATCAGGTGCGTTGAGCGGAAACAAGTCAGATAAATCGGGATTGTTTGAGTGGGACAGCGGTGAACACGGCGCACCCGTCATCACTAAAGCGCCCCTCACTCTCGAGTGCACCGTTGAAGACGTATATATTACGAAGGGTTTTGAGAGTTTCATCTGCACGATTGATGCAACATATGTTGACGAGAAGCACCTCGACGCGCAGGGTAAGATAAATTACGGCACATTAAAGCCCGTACTGTTCGAGTTCCCCACCTATTCATATTTGGGAACAGGCGAAGTACTCGGCAAATGCCTTTCATTCAGGAATGAAGATTGACGGGAGAATATAATGAAAATCATCGTTTTACAGGGGAGTCCCAACCGCCGCGGCTCTACGTATTTGCTTGCAGACAGTTTCCGTCAGGGCGCGGAGAGTGCGGGACATACAGTTGAAATAATAGACGTTGCCCACGCGAACGTTCATCCCTGTACCGGCTGTGTGCATTGCGGATATGAAGGCCCATGCTCGCAGAAGGACGGCATGGACGGTATCCGTCAAAAAATTTTGAGCGCCGATATGGTTGTGTTTGCTACGCCGCTGTATTATTACGGCATGAGCGCGCAGCTCAAAACGCTCATCGACCGTTTTTGCGCTTTCAATGCGAGCCTCACGCGCAAACAAATGAAGAGCGCCCTGCTCGCCGTGGCGTGGAACAGCGACGGCTGGACGTTCGAGGCGCTGGAAGCGCACTACAAAACGCTTGTCCGCTATCTCGATTTTCAAGACACCGGCATGATTTTGGGCGGCGGTTGCGGAACACCCTCTATGACGGCAAATTCGCGCTATATGCGACAGGCATATGAGCTTGGAAAAAGGTTAAAATAAACAGAAAGAGCCGGCAGAATGCGAAAATTAATGAGAACAAAGAAATGGTTGCATACATTGTTGACACCACGTCAGTAAAAAGTTATAATGTTTAAAAATATTTGCAGGGTAAAGTATGCCGAAAGTCACCCGGGAACAGACAAATGCGCGTAGGGAAGAGATAATCAACGCCTGCGCCAAGCTATATGAAACTACAAGCTTCAAAGATTTGACGCTTAAAGATATAGGAAAAGCAACTTCCTTCACGCGCACTTCCATATACAATTACTTTCAGACAAAGGAAGAGATATTTCTTGCACTTCTGGAACAAGAATACGACCTTTGGAATGAAGATTTGGTAGCTATTTTGAAACAAAACGAGCATTTATCCGTTGACGAATTTGCCGATAAGCTTGCCTGTTCGCTTGAAAAACGCGAACGGTTACTTAAGCTTATGTCTATGAACCACTATGACATGGAGAGCAGCAGCAGAATAGAGAAACTTACCGAATTTAAGTGCGCATATGGAAAGTCGCTGCAACTTGTTACAAGTTGTATTCAAAAATTTTTCCCTTCAATAGCTACAAATAAAGCGCAGAGTTTTATTTATATCTTTTTTCCGTTTATGTTCGGCATATATCCGTATACTTATGTCACGGAAAAACAGCGCGAAGCAATGAAAAACGCAAAGGCAGACTATGTTTTTATGTCAATCTATGAAATTACATTTTCTTGCATAAAAAATCTGCTGAGTTAATTTCGGAATGTTTTCTTAAGCTTCAGCAGTGGAATGCATAGATTAAATACGAACAAGGGCTGCTGTTTCTGCTATCATCATAAATGTAAAAGAACAGCTGTGCTGCAATAATTGCAGCACAGCTGTTCTTTTTGCGTAAAATAATAGAAGTCAGCTTTTGCCGGTCACGGCATTTGCTATTGCCGTCACTGTATCTTCGAGGCCGAGTTTGTCACAGTCAATTGTTATGTCGGCATATTTTTTGTACAGCGGAATGCGCTCAGCCAGCAATTCTTCAATCGTTTCACCGCGTTTTCTCATTACGACTCCGCGGGCAAATATATCTTCGCCCATCAGCCGCGCTTTGAGGCAATCTATGCCTATATTAAGATACACTACCTTACCGAGCGCTTTCAGATTTGCCATTGCGCGTTCGCCGTATACAACGCTGCCGCCGGTAGCTATAACGCACCTCTCCGCGGCAATCTCTGTGTTTATGCTCTCTTCGATTTTTATAAATCCTTCCGCGCCATGCGTTTTAAGTATGTCGCAGAGCAACGCGCCTTCGCGTTTTTGGATAAGAAGGTCGGTATCAATGAATCCGTAGCCCAGGCGCTTTGCGAGCAGTACGCCGGCGGTGCTTTTCCCCGAAGCGGGCATGCCAATAAGAACTATATTTTCCATGCGTCAAATTATAGCTTACAACCGTTTAAATGTCAATTTTAACTGCATTGTTCAAAAAACTGAATGTTAAAAAATTTTTTATTCGTTTATATGAACACTCCTTGCATTATATATAAATATGATAGCGGACAGTCCGCTCAAAGGAGAATTTATTATGAGAAAAAATTTTGGTGCAAAAACTTTCATGTATCCGCTCCCTGTGCTAATAATAGGTACATACGGTGAAGACGGAACACCCGACGCAATGAATGCCGCGTGGGGAGGGATAAGCGACTACAATCAGGTTGCTCTCTGTCTATCCGAATCACATAAGACAACAAAAAATATTTTACACAGAAAGGCCTTCACCGTCAGTATGGCCGATGCGGCGCACGTTGCCGAATGCGATTATGTAGGCATAGTGTCCGGCAACAATGTACCCGACAAGTTTGAAAAAGCAGGTTTCCATGCGGTAAAAAGCCAGTTTGTCGATGCTCCCGTAATAGAGGAGCTGCCTATGACGCTTGAGTGCAAACTTATAAAAGTCACAGATGAAGGGCTGATTATAGGGGAGATTGTTAATGTGAGTGCCGATGAGAGCATTCTCGGCGCTGACGGCAGAATTGACCCCTCTAAATTTACTCCCATAACTTTCGACCCGGTAAACAACGTATATCTCAAACTCGGCGAGCCCTGCGGCAAAGCGTTCGGTGAAGGCAATAAATTAAAGTAAGGGTAATCACGATTTTATAAAGATTTTCCGCAGCTGCAGATTGTGCTGCGGAATTTTTTATTTTAAGTTGGCGGGGCGCATATGATAAAGTATGAAGAAGAGGCGCCTTAAAATCAAGTTAATTTTTCTGCTCATTGCCGCAGTTGCGCTTGTTGCTGCAGTAGCGCTTTTATGTCTGTTCAACAGAGCGGCATGCAGGGCTGTTGAGCGTGAAATGAAGGGAGCATGCATGAAGGCGGTAAGCGCAGCAGCGATAAATATCGCCGACATTCAGTCGACATTGCCCTATATTGCCGAAAGGGGGCAGAACGGAGATATATGCGTAAGCACTGCCGAAATCAATTATCTTGCGTATTCTTCGTCAGTTTTTATAGAAAATGAATTCGGTAAATTGTGTAAAGACAGGGTGGAGATGGGGGCACTGTCTGCAATCGGGCTCAATACTGCGGGCGGCACAATATGCATTCCCGTTTCCCGCAGTTTTCGCGCCGTAAGCAATATCGTGTGGCAGATTAAGTGTGCCGGCATAAACAGTTACTTATACACCATTTCCATAGAAATATCCTGCGAAGTGTGGTATTCAGTTCTTTTTTCAGAGAGAAATTTTTCAGAAATTTATGTATTGCCGGTTGCTCATGGTTTAATCGAAGGCAGCGTACCGGAAGTGATATTTTTCTGAATTAATTCTAAAGCCATGAATTGCCTTTATTTTGGTCGATTATTTCACGCATAGTACTTGATATAAGAGCCGATGCGTCATTTCTACGCATCGGCTCTTATAAGTTATCTTAAAGTTATCCCGAATTTGAACTTTAAATTTGCCAGAATCTTTTTAACGAATCCGTCGACTTTTTCACCTGAAAGAGGTTCGTCTTTAGGCGTAAATGTCACATTGTAAGCCATGCTCTTCTTTCCGCTCTCTATCTGGTTGCCGATATATACATCGAAAAGTTTTACTTCGCTCACGTATTTGCACGCACTGTAAATTTCATTCTCTATCTGTGCGCAGGTAAGCCCGGCGTCGGCAATAAGCGCAAGGTCGCGCTGCGCTTCGGGATATTTGGGGAGGGGGGAATATTTAAAGGCCTTTGCATGCTTTTGCATAAGTTCATAGTCGAGCTCAGCCAGCATCATCGGTCTTTCGGCGGCTATTGCCTCGATAATTGCCGGGTCAACGCTGCCGATATAACCTATTTTTTCACCTTCGCACATAATGTCGGCGGTAATTCCGGGGTGCAGGAAGGTAGTCTTTCCCGCGACAAATTCAAATTTTGTGTTCAGGCTGTCTGCAATATTTTCCACTATTCCCTTCAGGTCGAAGAAGTTTGCACTGCCCCAAAGGCCTATGCAAAGTTTCATTCTTTCTTCAGGGAAGCTGTTTATGGGCAGGCTTTTGGGAACATACACTTTGGCTATCTCAAATTCGCCGCCTTCGTAATTTCCGCGCTTTAAATTGCGCAGCATGGTATTTACCATTGAGGGGGCGAGAAATGTGCGCATTACCGCGAGTTCCTCGCTTATTGGGTTGAGAACTTTTATAAATTTCCTTTCGGGCGCGTCATCGGGAATTCTGAGCATGTCGATATCCTTCTCGGAGTAGAAGGAATAGTTGGAAATTTCATAGAGCCCCTCCGATACGAGCAGCGCCCGTAGTTTGTTCAGAGCGCGTTGTTCTTCATTCCAACCGCCGTTTGTCACTTTTGCCGTAGGCATAAACGTACCGTGAATGTGCTCGTAACCATACATTCTTATTACTTCTTCGGCGATGTCGGGGTAGGCGAATATGTCGTCGCGGTAGGGAGGAAGAGTGAGTTCAAGGCAGTCTCCGCTCATAGTCACGCCGAAATTTAAACTTTCAAGAATTTCTCTTATTGTAGCTGCCGGTACTTCAATGCCAAGCAGCGCGTTTATTTTTTGTACGCTTACCGCCAGATGTTTTACCGATGTGTCGGAGTATTCCGTGGCTACGTCGGCGCATACGTCGGTAACTGTGCCGCAGCCCAGCTCGTCAATAAGGTGAAGGGCGCGCTTCATGGCGCGTTCGGTGGTATATTCGTTGGTACCCTTTTCAAAAATTGCCGATGAATCGGAGTGCTGTCCGAGTGCGCGGGAGGTCTTTCTCACACTGTCGCGCGCAAATTTGGCCGCTTCGAACAGCACCTCGCCGGTTGTGTCCTTTATCTCGGTATTCAGTCCGCCCATAATGCCGGCAAGCGCCGCAGGCTTGCTGCCGTCGCAGATTACAAGATTGTCGTGCGAGAGAGTAAATTCCTTTTCGTCAAGCGTAACTATCTTCTCACCGTTGTGTGCGCGGCGGACGACAATCTCGCTTCCCTCTATCGTGTCGAGGTCGAACGCATGCATGGGCTGGCCCATCTCGAGTAAGACGAAGTTGGTTATGTCGACAACGTTTGATATGGAGCGCAGTCCGCATAGGGCAAGCCGCCTTCTGAGCCACATGGGCGAGGGTGCTATTTTTATATCTTTCACATAGTGGGCAATGTACCTCGGGCAGAGGTCTGGTGCTGTTATGGTCACCTTTACTTTGCGCCCGTCGGGCACTGTTTTATAATCGATGCGAGGCTCTTTGAGCGGCTTTTTGAGTACGGCCGCAACCTCTCGCGCTATGCCAAGAATGCTCTGGCAGTCGGGTCTGTTTGCGGTGACAGATATATCGAAAATATAGTCATCCAACCCGAGAATGGGTTTTACATCCTCGCCGTTTTTGCAGGAGGAGGGGAGAATTAAGAGGCCGTTGTAGTCGGCGCCCTCGAACATATCTCCGTTCACGCCCAACTCCACGCCCGAGCAAAGCATGCCGAACGACTCTATGCCGCGCAGCTTTCCCTTCTTTATGGTCATCACGCCCTCTACGGTAACGTGGTCCTTTGCGGTGGCGTAAACGGTTGCGCCCTCAAGCGCTACGGGTGCCTTTATGCCCTTTGCTACGTTGTCGGCGCCGCAGCAAATCTGGAACACGCCCTTTTCGCCGCAGTCCACTTTGCATACATGCAGGTGAGTTCCCTCGACGGGTTCGCACTCTGTCACTTCGCCTACATAAACTCCCGAAATATCCTTACCCACTTCTGTAAGCTCTTCAACTTCAAATCCGCACGAAAAAAGTTTTTCTTCAAGCTCCTGTGCGGAAACGTCTATATCCACATAATCTTTAAGCCAGCTTAACGGTGCTTTCATATCTGCCTCCTCAAGACCTGAACTGTTTCAAGAAGCGGACATCGCCCTCGAACAGCAGTTTCATGTTGTTTATGCCGTATTTCAGCATCGCTATGCGTTCAATGCCCATGCCGAACGCAAAGCCTGTGTATTCGTCGGGGTCTATACCGCAGTTCTGTAAAACTGCCCTGTTCACCATGCCGGCGCCAAGAACTTCTATCCAGCCCGTTCCCTTGCACAGTTTGCAGCCCTTTCCGCCGCATTCAAAGCAACTGACGTCGACCTCAACCGAAGGCTCGGTGAAAGGGAAGTATGAGGGGCGGAGTCTGGTCTTTATCCCGTCTCCGAATACTTTTCTGGCAAACTCGTCGAGCATGCCTTTTAAGTCGCACAGCGTTATGCCCTTGTCGACAACAAGCCCTTCCATCTGCGAGAACATGGGCGAGTGTGTGGCGTCGTCGTCGAAGCGGTAAACCTTTCCGGGCGAAAGAATTTTAATCGGCGGTTTTTTGTTCTCCATAACGCGTATCTGTCCCGCCGATGTCTGCGTGCGCAGCAGATAGTCGGCGCCGAGGTAGAACGTGTCCTGCATATCGCGTGCGGGGTGGTCCTTCGGAGTGTTGAGGGCGGTGAAGTTGTAATAGTCGTTCTCAATTTCCGGCCCTTCGTAAATTTCAAAGCCCATGCCGGAGAATACTGAAACAAGTTCGTCTATAATGAGCGTATCGGGGTGGAATGCGCCCTTTTTGCGCTGTTTGCCCGGCAGAGTTACATCGATTTTCTCCTTTTCATACCGCTGCCCGAGTTCCGCGGCCTTCACGACGTCTTCAAACTCGTCGAATCTTTTTTCAGCCCATTCCCTGAGGGCGTTTATGACCTTGCCCATTGCGGGGCGCTCTTCCGGCGGTATTTCTTTTAACTTTTTCATGAGTGCGGAAATTTCTCCGGCCTTGCCCAAAAATTTCATCTTAATCTCGCGCATTGTGGCGCTGGATTTGATGTCTTTTACAGCCTCTTCAATTTTGGCCTTGATTTCTTCAATCTCGCGCATGTTTTCCATACACATTCTCCTGCTTGATATAATAAAAAAACGCCCTGTGCAAACACAGGGCGATAACTTACCGTATCGCGGTACCACCTGATTTTACGGCGCATGGCCGCCTTAATTCAATCATTTACGCAGATTTTACGGGGCGGACTACTTTAACAAATTTCGCCCGACCGACTCGCGGGTGAATAACGTGAGCTGCCCGACTGAGGAACCTTTCAGCCGTTTCCGGATTCCTCTCTCTGAAGCTGGCGTTTTGCCACGTCTGTCCCGGTCATTGTCTTTAAATTAAAAATACATATAAAATTATATTGTTCAATCAAAGTTTTGTCAAACGATTTTTTATCATTCAGCGGTAAATGTTGCCGCCGTGGCAGTCCATTGCAACAACAAGGGGAAATTTTACAACCTCGAGACGGTATACCGCTTCCGATAAAAGGTCGTCGAAGGCAACGCACTCGCTTGTCTTTATTGCGTTGCCGTAGAGCGCGCCCGCGCCGCCTATCGCCGCAAAATACACGGCGGTATTTCTTTCGAGTGCCGCGGCAACTTCTCCGCACATCTCACCCTTGCCAATCATGCCTCCCAGACCCAAGTCTAAAAGAGCGGGGGCAAAGCTGTCCATTCTTGCAGAAGTAGTCGGTCCGCAACTTCCCGAGGCCATGCCGGGCTTTGCGGGGCAGGGACCGGCATAATAGATTATGGCGTCCTTAAGTTCAAAGGGCAGGGGCCTGCCCGCCCGGATATATTCCATTATCCGCTTGTGCGCGCAGTCGCGTGCGGTGAGTATCACGCCAGAGAGCAAAACACTGTCGCCCGCCTTAAGTTCTTTTACCTGTTCTTTTGTAAGGGGGAGGGTAAGTTCTATCATAAAACCTCCTTAACACAGCGTACGCAGTGGCACTGAATATTAACTGCCACGGGGAGCCCCGCAATGTGCGTGGGCGCCCATTCGCAGCTTACGCCTAACGCTGTGGTTTTACCGTGGAATCCCTGACAGCCTATGTTCAGGTTGTTTATGCGTTTTAATGCTTCTTCTTCGATTTGTGCGATATCATCCCTTTGGCTTCGGGAACCTATTTCGCGCGTAAGCGCCTTTTTGGCCAGATATGCGCAGCCGTCGAATGTGCCGCCTATGCCCACGCCCACATAAACCGGCGGGCAGGGGCGGGAGCCGGCCTTTTTAACGGTTTCAACAATCGCGTCTATTATACCTTCAACGCCCTGGGCGGGCTTAAGCATGTACAGCGCCGACATGTTCTCGCTGCCGAATCCCTTGGGCATAAAAGTAAGCGTAATCTTGTCGCCGCTCACGATTTCGGTGTGAATGGCGGCGGGGGTGTTGTCGGCTGTGTTTTTTCTTGTTATAGGGTCGCAGACAGATTTTCTGAAGTATCCGTCCGAATAAGCGGCGCGCACGCCGCTGTTAACCGCTTCGCAAACAGGTTTTCCTTCGAGGAAAACTTCGTTTCCTATCTCTAAAATCACTACGGCCATACCTGTGTCCTGGCATACAGGCATACACTTTTCAACGGCGACGTTGCTGTTGTCTATCAGCGTGCCGAGCGCAAACTTTGCCGCCTCGTCATCTTCGCTTTCGTATGCGCTTTCAAGCGCGGCCCTGCATGAGGTTGTGAGGTTGACCCCTGCGTGTCTTGCCGCTCTGTATACAGCTCTTTCAATTTCATCGGTATTTACAATTCTCATCTCGTGTACCTTTTATGCAATCGTTACAAATCTATTTTAATACTTTTTTCAATAAAAGTAAAACAAATAATTTACTTAAACGCGTGTTTGCTGTATAATCGATGTATGGAAAAAAGTGTAAACAGCGAAAGAGGCCCGGGAAGTGTTTCGGGCGGAATTGCTTTCAGTGCGGCGGTAGTGGCCTATATAATATTGAGCTTGATATTTTCTGCAATCTGCTCCGCGACGGGGTTTAATGCGGAGGATGAAGCCTATATTTACATAAGTTATCTGCTCGCACCCGTCGCGATAGCCGTCAGCGTGCCCGTTGTGCTCAGGGTGAGGGGTGTTTCATACAGGGAAGTGTTTCCCGTAAAGATATCTCCCGCAAAAAACGGAATAAAGTGGTACGGAGCCGCGCTGCTTCTGACGTTCGGTCTTCTGTTTTCGCTCAGCTGGCTGAATGTGGGGTTCGAAAAATTGCTTCGACTGCTTGGTTACGAAGGACAGAACAGTTATTTCCCCGACCTTTCGGGGGGCAAAGCAGCGCTTGCTCTGCTCGTAATGGCTGTTATTCCGGCGGTATTCGAAGAGGCTCTTTTCCGCGGGGTACTTCTCCAGAATATCCGGAGGGAGGCGGGCGAGCTGAATTCAATATTTCTTTGCGGAATGTGTTTTGCGCTCTTTCATGCCAGCGCCGTACAAACCTTTTATCAGTTTGCCTGCGGTTGCACCTTTGCTTTGCTCGCCATCCGCTCCAGCTCGGTGACGCCCTGTGTGTTCGCTCACTTTCTGAACAATGCAGTAATTATTGTGTTGCAGGCGTGCGGCGTTGAAACGGCGGGCACTGTGTTCGACTGGGTGCCGCTTTGGGCGGCTGTTCTTATAACAGTTCTCTCGGTCATCTCGTTTGCGGGCGGTATAGCTTTACTCGTGTGCGATAAAACTCCGCTCGGAAAGCCTTTAAAGGGCGGAGTCAAAAATTTCTTTTTAGCGGCGGCGGCAGGCATAATTGCACTCGTCGTCCTGTGGATAGCGGGGCTGTTTTAAACTTTATGCAAAAGGTAAATTTGGTCTGCGTCGGTAAGATTAAAGAGAGTTTTTTCCGCGAAGCCGTGGCTGAATACTCAAAGCGGCTTTCGCGATTTATATCGCTGAATATCCGCGAAGTCGCCGAGGGCAAAAATCTTGAAGAGGAGGCGGACGGGATATTGCGCGCCGCTAAGGGCTATATTGTGGCTTTATGCGTGGAAGGTAAAAAATTTTCGAGCGAGGCGCTTGCCGCGGAATTAAAAACTCAGGCGGACCGGGGCGCTGAAGTTACTTTCATCATAGGTTCTTCCTGCGGCCTTTCAAAGAGAGTAAAGGACGCGGCAGACTTAAAGCTCTCTTTTTCCTATATGACCTTTCCTCATCAGCTCATGCGCGTGATTTTGTGCGAACAGATTTACCGCGCGTATATGATAAACGCGGGAAGTGAATATCACAAGTAAAATTTTGGCAAAAGTTTTGCCTGTTTTCAGTCCGGTATAATAAGGTTAAGCGGCTTTGAATACCTTATTTATGTGATATACGACGAAGTAAAGAGTTTTTACGAAAGTTTCAGCGGCAAGAAATGCATAATAGGATATTCACTCGGCGGGAGAGCAATCTTTGCCATGCACATCGGCAGCGGCGTCGGGCGGCAGTTTATATCCGTGTATGCAGTGCACGGCCGCGAATGGATAACTTCCCGGCTTGCGCTTGCGCATATTGCCAAGGGCACAGCTGAAGGATGGGGCGGGTGGACAGTGCCTCTGCTCAATCCCGACGGCGCCATCCTTTCCCAGACGGTGCGCCCGTTCTGGAAAGCGAACCTGCGCGGAGTGGACATTAATTGCAATTTCGACGCCCGCTGGGGAACGGGCTCTCTGAATACAAGAATGCGCGGGGCCGAAAACTGCATAGGGGACTATCCGTTTTCCGAGCCGGAGAGCAAAGCTCTTGCGTGCTTTACCCGTAAAATAATGCCGCAGGTTACATTTGCCTTCCATACAAAAGGAGGGGAGATTTACTGGGAGTTTGCGGGACGCGGCGACGAGAGCGGCGCTCATATCCTCGAACAGGCTACCGGGTATAAATCAAAGCGCATTACGGGGTCAGCTGGCGGCTATAAAGACTGGTGTATAGAAAAGCTGTGTATCCCGGCCTATACGGTAGAATGCGGTGACGATAAGCTCGTTCATCCGATTAAAGACATAAAAGATATCGTCGAGTGCACAGGCGCTCTCAGGTTTTTTACTGAAAAATGGAAGAGAAATATATGAAAAGCGCACTTAAATGCGCACAAAAAGCTTATAGCGAGGGTGAGGT
The DNA here is from genome assembly GCA_944368155.1 of uncultured Clostridia bacterium. Classification (GTDB taxonomy): domain Bacteria; phylum Bacillota; class Clostridia; order Christensenellales; family Borkfalkiaceae; genus Coproplasma. Next base: position 248,322 of record CALVWW010000001.1, on the reverse strand, counting down.
GCCGATAGGCGCCGTTGTGGTATGCGACGGAAAAATAGTAGGGCGCGGGCACAACAGGCGGACTGCAAAACAGATAGCCACGGCACATGCCGAGATGGAGGCCATAGAGCGGGCGTGCAGAAAACTCAAGAGCTGGAGACTGCCGGAGTGTGAGCTTTACGTCACTTTGGAACCGTGTCCGATGTGTATGGGCGCAATATTGAATGCACGGATAAGGAAGGTGTATTTCGGAGCATACGAAGCAAAGGGCAGGTCGCTGACCGATATAATTGCAAACTCCGGCGTATTGAACCATAAGACAGAGGTGGTCGGCGGTGTAATGGAAGAGGAGTGTGCCGCGATACTGTCAGGTTTTTTTGCGGAGATGAGGGAGCGCTCTAAAAAGCAAGAGGACTGAAGCTGTTGCAGTGTCGCAAAATTTGCAGATTTTTGCGTATAATCTGTAATGGATAAGCTGTTGCTTTGCGTGTAAATCACCAAGCCGGGCAAAAATATTTTTTTATCACGCCTTTTAAGGTTGACAACAAGCCCGGTTGAATATAAAATATTTAATGCGCTGTCGGCAAAAAAGTGCGCCAAATTTTTGCCTGACGTCATGAGCGCGCCAAAACTTAATAACTACAGATACGAAAGGAATGCCGCCGCGGTAAAGCGGCGCGCTTCAAATACAAAAGCATTTCGGAGGCATATCCCCAATGATTAATCACGGCAGCGAGATAAAGATTTTTTCCGGCAACTCAAACAAGCCGCTTGCTCAGGCCATCGCGTCCAAGCTCAACACCTCTCTCGGCGACATGGAACTCACTCACTTTTCCGACGGTGAAATTTATGTGCGCTATGAAGAAACGGTGAGGGGCAAGGATGTATTCCTCGTACAGTCTACCAGCAGTCCCGTCAACACAAACCTTATGGAGCTGCTCATCATGATTGACGCGGCAAAGCGCGCAAGCGCCGGCAGAATTACCGCTGTAATCCCCTATTTCGGCTATGCCCGTCAGGACAGAAAAGCCCGCTCGCGCGAGCCTATAACGGCTAAACTTGTGGCCAATCTGATAACTTCCGCCGGTGCCGACAGGGTTCTCACTATGGATTTGCACTGCATGCAGATTCAGGGCTTTTTCGATATTCCTCTCGATAATCTCATAGGCGGCCCCACTCTCTATAATTACTTCAAACCCAAGGTGGACGACAATTTTGTGGTCGTTTCTCCCGATATCGGTTCTGTTTCCCGCGCACGCAAAGTTGCCGCGCGCATGGATGCCAAGATGGCTATTATCGATAAGCGCCGTCCCAAGGCAAACGTAATGGAAGTCATGAATATAATCGGCGACGTGGAGGGCAAAAACTGCCTGATGGTCGACGATATGATTGATACCGCGGGCACAATAGTTCAGGGTGCTAAGGCGCTCAAAGAGGCTGGCGCGAAAGAGATTTATGCCTGCTGCTCGCACGGTGTCCTCTCGGGCCCCGCAATTGAAAGGCTGGCCGCTTCGCCGATATCGGAACTTGCCATTCTCGATACCATAAATATCCCGCAGGAGAAGATGCTACCGTCGTTCAGAATCATATCGACGGCTCCCATCTTTGCTTCCGCAATAGAAAATGTATATCTCGACAGGCCTATGTCGAAAATTTACGATTAAATTGTGTACGCCACAGTAAATGCTGTGGCGTTTTAAATAGTCTGCATTCGTTTAAAATAAAGAGTGAAAAAGCAACAGGCTTAAGGTAGCTATATGTATATAATAGTGGGGTTGGGCAACCCTGAAGAAAAGTATGCCAAAACATTCCATAATATGGGGTTCAACGCTGCCGCCGACGTAGCGGCGCTTCTCGGCGCAAAATTCAAAAAGAAGGAATGCTCCTCATATGTCGCCGAAGCGCATTCCGGTGGAGAAAAAATAATAATAGCCCGTCCTCTCACATATATGAACCTCAGCGGAGTTGCGGTAAAGCAGTTGCTTGCAAAGTACGGCGCGACCCCTTCTCAGCTCGTTGTTATATACGACGACTTCGATATTCCAAAGGGTAAAATACGTGTCCGTCCTTCCGGAAGTGCAGGTACTCACAACGGCATGCGTTCGGTCATATCCGAAATAGGCACGCAGGATTTTGCGCGCATAAGGATAGGTATCCGCGACCCTGAGATAAATATTCCGATTATCAATTACGTATTGTCCGAAGTTCGGCGCGACGATTATGAACTCTTCGTTTCCGCCTGCGGCAGGGCGGCGGAGGCAGCCGTAGAGCTTGCAAAGGGCAGGCCGTTCGACGAAGTAATGACTAAGTACAATAAGTAAAATTCACGAATAATCTTTGCAGGTGAAGTAAATTTTTTTCTGTGGCAGAAGAGCCCGCTTCTCCCGCCGTGATTTTACTTAAAGCCTTGGTTGTGGCGGCTTTAAAATATAGTCGGGAAGTAAGTGTAATATAATAAGACTGTAAAAATTTTTTTGCATTTTCATGGGCGCAAGCCCGTGTGCGGTAACCTGTTTTGAAGAAAGGATTTTTTTCTTACGAAAATTTAGGGGGTGAGTACATTCCCCTTGCAAATGACCTCCGCCTCGGCGTGCCGACGGCGGTTTTCGGCGTTGCCGAACCGCATAAATATTTAACGGCCTCGCTCTGCCGCGGCGGAATGTTGTACATAACTGCCGATGCAGTCTCCGCACGCAAAGCGGCGGAGGCCATTGCCTGTCTTACTGGTGAAGAAGTTGTCCTTTTGCCGGGAAAGGATGATGTTTTGCTGTACAAGGAAGCCGTTTCACGCGATACGCTGTTTGCCAGACTTGCGGCGGCGGAAAGGATATATTCGGGGGTTTGCATAGTAGTATGCGACGTAGAATCAGCCATGCAGCTCTTTCCTGCGCGCGGCAGAAGCATAGAGCTGAAGGTCGGCGGCGACTTTGATTTCATGTCTCTCCCTTCGGCGCTCGTCGCAATGGGTTACAGCCGGGAGTATGAGGTCGAGGCAAAGGGCAGTTTTGCCGTGCACGGTGATATTCTCGATATTTTTCCGATAAATTGCGAAAATCCCGTGCGCGTCGATTTTTTCGGCGACACTGTTGAAAAAATCCGCCCTTACGATGTCGTGTCGGGTGAGAGGCTGAATGAGGCCGCAGCGGTCAAAATAGTCTGCGCGGCGGAGACAGTCATTTTGCCCGAAGATATTCCTGCGGTTAAAAAGGCTCTTTCTGACGGGCTCAAAAAGTTCCCCGATATAAAGGCGTTCGGAAGGGCGCGCGCTATTGCCGACGAACTTATAACGCGGCTCGACGCCGGTTCGCCTTTTGCGGGCGCTTCATATTTAATGCCTCTGCTTTCGGATACAAGAACGCTCTTCGATGTGCTTCCGCCTGAAACCCGCATATATTTCGACGAATGCAAACTAATCAACGACAGGGTCGAGGGGCTTTATTCCGAGCATGAAAACCGTTTCAAAGAGCTGAAAGCGGGCGGCGAAGTATTTGATTTTTCGTTCTCACAGCTCATTCCTAAGGATAAGTTTTTTTCCTGCCTTTCATCGTTTACAGGCGTCAGCCTGCAGACTTTTTTCGGCAGTACCTTCTTTTTCCATCCTTTAAAGACATATACTCTGCACGCAACGCCTGCACCTTCATATCTCAACTCGATTGCCGACCTGATAACCGATTTGCGCAACTGGATGAGCGGCGGCTACCGCGTGCTCGCATTTACAGGCTCTGTTTCCCGCTCCGAAAAGCTGACCGGCGAACTTATAGACGAGGGCTTGCCGGTAAATTACGTGCCGGACAGTCTGAGCGCCCTCCGCGGCATTGCCGTATCTTCGGAAGTGCTTGCCCACGGCATGGTATTGCATGAAAGCAAATTGGTGCTGCTCGGAAGCAGCGATCTGTATACAAAATCTACCGCAAACCGTCGCATACGCCGTCGCCGGGGAGATATGTTTACCGCGCCTGAAATAGGGCAGTATGCCGTGCATGAAAAGCACGGAATAGGTAAAATTACGGGCACACAGAAAATTGAGACTACAGACGGTATTAAAGAATATATATCCATAGAATATAAGGGCGGCGACATGCTTTATGTCCCTGTCGAACAGATGGATATACTCTCAAAATATGTAGGGCAGGATAACCCTGCTCTCTCCAAGATAGGCGGAGCAGAGTTCGAGAGGATTAAGGAGCGTGTGCGCCAGTCTATCAAAAGCATGGCGTTCGACCTCAAAGAACTTTATGCCGAAAGGAGCAAAAAGAAGGGGTATTGTTTCCCTGAAAATGCCGCCATGATGCAGGAATTCGAAGAATCTTTCGAGTATGAAGAAACGCCTGACCAGCTCAGCTCCATCGCCGAAATCAAGGCCGATATGTGCTCTGACAAGGTCATGGACAGATTGCTGTGCGGCGACGTCGGCTACGGCAAAACAGAGGTCGCATTGCGCGCGGCATATCTTTGCGTGCTGGGCGGCAAACAGGCTGCAATAATGTGCCCCAGCACCATTCTTTCCGAACAGCATTATAACACGGCCTGTGCCCGTTTCGCCGAATTCGGAGTGCGCGTTGAAAAGCTTAACCGTTTCAAAACGCCCAAACAGCAGCAAGCTACGCTCAGGGCGCTTGCAAACGGAGACATAGACCTGATAATAGGTACGCACAGGCTGCTCTCCGACGACGTTAAATTTTATGACCTCGGACTGCTTGTACTCGATGAGGAACAGCGTTTCGGCGTTGAGCACAAGGAGAAGATAAAACACATAAAAAACGATATCGATTGCCTTACTATGACGGCGACTCCCATTCCCAGAACACTGCATATGTCGCTCTCCGGAATCAGGGATATCAGCACGATAAACACCCCGCCCCAAAAACGCATGCCTGTGCAGACGTATGTGGTTGAGGAGACGGAAACGCTCATACGCGATGCATGCATAAGGGAGCTTTCGCGCGGGGGGCAGGTATTCATCCTCTATAACAGGGTGGAGACTATATCGACGTTCGCGGGAAAGATTTCCGAAATTGTCCCCGAAGGCAGGATTTGCTATGCACACGGCAGAATGGATAAGGACCTTTTAGAGGGCAACATGCTGGCCTTCTACAGGGGAGAGAAGAATATCCTCGTTACTACGACTATTATAGAAAACGGAATCGACCTGCCAAATGCCAATACAATAATAGTGATAGATGCAGACAGGCTGGGGATATCTCAGCTATATCAGCTCCGCGGCAGAGTAGGCAGAAGCAGCCGTCTTGCGCAGGCTTATTTCACATTCAAACCTGAAAAAGTCATGACGTCAGACGCGGCCGCCCGTCTTAAAGCCATCATGCAGTTCACGGAGCTCGGCTCGGGCTTCAAAATAGCCATGCGTGATTTGGAAATCAGAGGAGCGGGCAACGTGCTCGGTGCGGAACAACACGGACATATGGATAAAGTGGGCTATGAGCTGTATTCAAAGATGCTCAAAGAGGAACTTTCCGGCGAAACTTTCACTACCACGGAGCTCGACATAAAGACGACTGCATACATTCCGGAAAATTACATAGAGTCTCCGGCAGGACGCATGGACTGCTACAAACAGATAGCCGAAATACGAACGGTTGATGATTATAAGCGCGTTTGCCTTTCTATAGAGGACAACTACGGGGAAATGCCTGAAGAGGTATTGAATCTTCTCATAATAGCGGTAATGAAGTCATATGCCTCAAAGCTATCCGTCGGCAAGATAGGAGTGAGCACAAAGGAGGCTTATCTCGAATTTACAGGGCTTTCGGCTCTCGGGAGCAAAAAACTTAAGGCGGCCATGGATGAATACGCGCCGCGCATTCACGTCTCCATGACCAGTTCGCCCAGAATAAATTTTGCGCCACGACTGAAACCTGCGAAAACAATGATTGATATAACAAATTTTTTAAAATTTGCGGCAAGTTTCACTTAAAATTTAGAAAAATGATTTGCTATACCGCTTAAATTATTATATAATGGTAAATGTGTTTGCGCGCAGTATGCGCGCGCACGTTAACGCTGGACACAGTGCGGAGAAAACTTTGATGAAAAAGAGAACTAAGATATTATCTGTAATGACTGCGGCTGCTATTGCCTGTACGGTGACGCTTGCAGGCTGCTCGCTCGTATCTGCCGATTCTCAGGCGGATATGGAGCAGATAATTGCCGAAGTCGACATAAGTAAGGCGGAAAGCCTCGACGCTTCGCTTGCCGAATATGCAGGAGCTGTCTCCAACACTTCCATAAAGAAGCGCGAACTTGTGGCTTATTTCCTCAACTCGGGTTCCACGCTCGTACAAAACGGCAGTACCTACGGCGAGGCATTTGAAACGCTTGCGGAAACACTCGTAAACAATGCTATCCTCGTTCAGTATGCAACTCTCTCAACGTTGCAGGATATGGCTGAAGACAGTTCATACACGGCATTTTCGACGGCTGCCGGCGCGGTAGAATGGTTCAACGCGTTCGAGACCGACGCCGAAAGATATGAGGCACTCCTCAAATACCAGGAGGGCGTTGATGATTACGAGGGCGACAATAATGTCGACTACGTGCTCTTATCCAGATATACAATGATGTCGTCTTTGAACTCCAGTATCGACAGTTATGAAGAGGACATCCTCGACCCTGAGCATGACCACGGTTCATCGACTGCAACGGTGCCCGACGGCGTTGATGCCGAGGTTGAAAATTACTACCCCGTAGACGAAGACGGCAATCTCGACTATGGCGTCTATACGGGCTATAGCGGATACCTTCTCTCCGACAGCGGCGTTTATTCGGATGACGCTGTCGACGGCACTACTATGTGGTCGCGCAGGCAGGCGTATAACAGGTTCATTCAGGTACTTGATGCAAACTATCTCATAACCGAAGAGGATGACATAAGCGACGTGTGGAGTCTTGAATATGTCCAGTCCGATTATGTTAATCTTCTCAGTCAGCAGATGCTGTCCAACTATTTTGATTTGTATGAGAATGAGTTTGAGGAGAGTATAGAGGCGGACAGCTATGCGTATGTTTCCGACAGATATGAAGAACTGCTTTCGCAGCAGTCTGCTGATTACGGTACATCCAGTTCTGCACTCACAAGTTTTGAAACGGCGATGGGCGACCTTTCGGATACTTCATTCATTCTGTATGCTCCCGATACCGATAACGGCAACAAATTCGGCTATATTTACAACATCTTGCTTCCCTTCAGTTCACAGCAGGAAGTGCAGCTTGAATCACTTTCTTCCCAACTTGAAAATGATGCTTTAACGCAGGACGGCTATTATGCAGGCCGCAATGAAATTTTGAAGAAAGTGACATCTACCGACCAGCGCTCGAGCTGGTTCAACGGCGGCGAGGATTACAGTTTTGACGCGTCGGCAAGCGGTATAAGCTACTATAACGGCGGAAATACAAACCGAACGATTCTCTTCTTTGAAGATAATCTTACCAACAATGAAAGATACGAAAAGCTCGATAAATATTACGGACAGTACACATATAACGGTACGGCCGTAAAAAATGCCGATGACAGTTATACTCTGATTGCAAATAAAATAAATATCGACGATATGCTCGGCGAATTCTCCGGCTATCTCGATTACGTCCTCGGGACCGGTTCGGTAGATTATGGCTATTGGTCGGCAAACGGAGGATTTGCCGGCGCTGACAACTCTGCTTACTATGCCAACGATAGTTTCACTGATGAAAACGGCGAGATCGACTATTCGAAGTTCATGTATGCATACGGAAAGGTTGACCTCGGAACGTTTGTAGCCTCCGACCTTACAAATCCTGATTCCGACTATTATAAGGCAATGAGTGCAGTTAATGAATTGCAGTATGCTTACACCACCGATACAAGTGTACTATCCGAATATATCGGCTACACAGTCGGCGCATACAGTACCAGCTACATCAAGGAATTTGAGTACGCTGCGCAATATGCCATACGCGAAGGCGGCGTTGGTGCGTTTGCCGTTTGTGCCGGCGACTACGGCTGGCATCTCATATATGTCACATATGTTCTTGAGCCCGACAGCAACGGAGAAATTTATGACGTCGATTGGACGAGGATTGATACAGAGGGTACGTTTGAATATAATTTCTATGAGATGATTAAATCATCCGACCTTGAAAATGTATCGACAAGATACCAGAGTAATCTTCTCCAGTCGCTTTATCAGGCCGATAGTTCTGTAGTGCTTTATGAGGACAGATACAGCGACCTTACCAGTCTTACTACCGGCAGTTCATCAACTACCGCATAAAAATTCAGGTTTGAAATTTGAGTTTAATCAAAAGACCGCAAAATTATTTTGCGGTCTTTTTGTATAGCGAAGTTACGCGGTTGGGTAAGATATGTTTTGGTGGCTTTTCTGTACGGGTTATTGCGGCGCTCAGTATTATTGTTTAAATCAATACAACAGAAAATACCGCTGAATAAATAAAAAAGTCCGCTCATATATTACTAAAAAACACATCGTATTTTTAGTTTATGACGGTATTTCAGGCATTGCTTCTCGGACTTGTTCAGGGACTTACGGAATTTCTTCCTGTTTCTTCCAGCGGTCATCTTGTGCTGCTGCAACGGCTTATGAATGTCAATCTCGGAAGGGTTGACATGCTTTTCGACCTTACTTTGCATCTCGGTACTCTGTTTGCCGTATGCGTTGTGTTCCGTAAGAAAATTATTCAGCTCTTCAAGCGTCCCTTTAAAACTTTGCTGTACCTCGTTTTTGCCACCGTTCCTGCCGCTGTTGCGGGATTGCTTTTCGATGATTTTATAGACGATATATTTTTTGGCGGCAGATTTCTGTGGGTCGGCTTTGCGGCCACGGCTGTTTTGCTCGCCGCCGCCCAGATAAAAGAGCGAAAAATCGCGGGCAGACTTCCACTGAAATTTGGCAGCGCTTTTGGTATGGGGCTTGCGCAGGCTGTTGCGGTTATCCCGGGAATATCGCGCAGCGGAGCCACCGTGGCGGCCGGTATTTTGCTTGGCCGAAACAGGGAGGAGGTGGCCGATTTTTCTTTTTTGCTAAGTATTCCCATAATTCTCGGCAGTTTTGTTGTCGGCATTATAAAAGGCATTTATAACGGAGAGCTCGCCGACTGCTTCGCTCAATACGGCAGCGGTTTGGGCTTTTCAGTTGCGGTAAGCGTGATGGCGGCGGCGATAGCGGGACTGTTTGCCATAAAAATTATGATAAAATGTATATCGTCCGCAAAGTACACACCATTTATAATATATCTTTGTATGCTGTCCGTAACGTGTGCCGGCCTGACTGTTGCCGGTATTCTTTAATTGGGATAACTTTATACTGTTGTACTGATTAAATAGTAGTATGTGTGACATACTAAACCTTCATATGGTCGAAATAAACTTAATTGGCGGGGGTGAGCATTGCTCACCCCCGCCAATTAAGCGGTTTTATTTGCAATTTCTATATACGTAGGTTATAATGGAAACAGTAAATATATCCGAGGTTTCTATGCAAGAGATTCTTTCTGTACAAAACCTTAAAAAGCAATTTAAACTATCATATAAACAACAAAGATTGCAGCGTACACCTCAGAAAATGCTTACAGCTGTCGACGGTCTTTCGTTTACAGCATACAAGGGCGAGATATTTGGCTTGCTCGGTCCGAACGGTGCAGGCAAAACAACAACGCTCAGAATGCTTGCGACGCTCATTACACCGGACTCGGGCGACGCTATAATCGACGGCTGCAGCGTTGTAAGGCAACCCGATGAAGTGCGCTCGCGGATAGGTTTTTTAACGGGTGAATTAAAGCTCGAGGATTTTTTTACTCCTGACTATCTGTTTAATTTTTTCAGCGACTTGTACGGAGTGCCTGAAAATGTCCGGGCCGTGAGGAAAAGAGAACTTTTTTCACGCTTCGGTATAGACAGGTTTGCCGAAGTTAAACTTGCAAATCTTTCTACAGGCATGAAGCAAAAAGTTTCGCTTGTTATTTCTGTAGTCAATGACCCTGATTTTATAATATTTGACGAGCCTACAAACGGTCTCGATGTTTTGACCGCCAAAACTGTCACCGATTTTCTGCTTGAACTCAAATCTCAGGGCAAGACTATAATTTTGTCAACACACATATTTTCGCTTGTTGAAAAGATATGCGACCGAGTAGGTATAATAATTGACGGAAAACTTGCCGCGCTTGGAACAGTTTCTGAAATTACCGGAGAGAAGAATCTTGAGGATGTATTTTTTGATATTTATGCCGCGAGAGCGGGGGGTACGCTATGAAAAATAAAATGCGCGGCATATTAGCCATAATCAAAAAGGAATTTGCCCGTTTTTTTCTCGACAGGCGCATGTTGCTCAATACGTTGATTGTACCCGGGCTATTAATTTACGTCGTCTACACTTTAATGGGCACTATTGTCTCCGATATCGCGGGTACCGGGGATAGTTATACTGCCGCCGTCCGCAATATGTCGGCATACATCGCTCCCGCATTCGAGCAAAGTGAAGTTTTCGAAATTACATCGGCAACCGAGAGCGACGAGTATTATACCGGGCAGGTGCGGAACGGTGAAATTGATATTTATGTAGTTTTCCCCGATGATTTTGATGACATAGTGGGCGAAGTTATCGAGGGTTCGCCATCTTCTGTAACGATACCGAATGTGGAAATTTATTTTAATTCTTCGGAAGACAGTTCTTCGACTGCATATTCGGCATTTGTGGCAACGCTTGATGTGTTTGAAGGAAGTATTTCCAATGTTTTCGATATCAATGCCGGGGAAGCTGATTACGACCTTTCAACAACCTCGCCGACGAGCTACATACTCAGCGCGATTGTGCCCATGGTGTTGCTTGTGCTGTTGTTCAGCGGCTGTATGGCGGTTGCGCCCGAATCTATTGCGGGCGAAAAGGAGAGGGGGACTTTCGCCACAATGCTTGTCACTCCGGTCAGGCGTTCGCATATTGCTGTCGGCAAGATAGTAAGTCTTAGCTGTATATCACTCCTGAGCGGTATATCGAGTTTCCTCGGACTGATTCTTTCACTGCCAAACCTGATGCAGGGTGTGTTTGATGTCGTTGACCTGTCTGTTTTCAGTGCAGGGCACTACCTCATGATTCTCGGCGTCATGCTTGCAACGGTGTTGCTTCTGGTTGCCATTATTTCGTGCATATCGGCGCTCGCCAAGAGCGTAAAAGAGGCCAACAGTTATATCGGTCCGCTCAACATCATAGTAATAGTGGTTGGGCTGCTTTCTTCGTTTGTGGGCAGTTCTGCATCGCCGCTTTTGTATCTCATACCGCTGTACAACAGCGCCATGCTTGTTACGGATGTAATGGCTCTCACGGTGACGCCTCTCAATTTTGTTATAACGCTTGTTTCAAATATAGTTTATGCCTGCATATTTGTATTTTTGCTCACGCGAATGTTCAACAGCGAAAAAATAATGTTCAATAAATAAATGCGGCGCAAAATTTGCGCCGCATTGTTGTTCCTTTTCATCATAAAAAAGTTGAAAGCCGTCCGCGTTACACGGACGGCGTCATTTTCAAAAAAACTGTGCAATCTCTTTTGCCGCAACAAACCGAAGCGTTAAACTATGCAGGTGACTCCCGCAAAGCTACCTTATGGCACACCTTCGGACTGTTTAGTGCTGCTATATCCCTATCCTGACACGGTTCGCAGCTTCCGGTTGCATAAGACCTTGCGATCAACGCCCCTTACAGAGCGCGGCCTTCCATCTGCTGCGTCGAGAGAGACCATTCGGCCCTGCTGTAGCGGATTGCAGGTACAGGGCACCGCTAACTCCCCGCCTAGCACAGCTTAATCATTTTAACAGAAAAGTAATTATATTGCAAGCGTTTGTTTTATTTTTTTGCGCAAAATATGTAATGGCTTGACTTTTTATTGCGGTTGGCATAAAATTTAACAGTAAGGTTTGGCCCGCAAATGCGGTTCGGCTTTAAAAGTATAAGGAGAAATTTGTATGGCAGAAAATTGTTCGCACGACTGCAGTTCGTGCGGGGAAGATTGCCCTTCGCGCGAGGGAGCGAGTTTAAAAAAACAGCCCCATGCCATGAGCGACATAAAGCGCGTAATTGCCGTAGTGAGCGGTAAAGGCGGCGTGGGAAAATCTATGACTTGCGCTCTTCTTGCGGCGGCCTCTCAGGCAAAGGGCAACGTCACCGCCGTTATGGACGCCGATATCACCGGTCCGTCTATCCCCAAAATGTTCGGTGTACACGAAAGGGCGAGGGGGGACGAGTTCGGCATTTATCCCTGCGTCAGCAAGGAGGGTGTGCAGATGATGAGCATGAACCTGCTTCTGGAAAACGAGGACGACCCCGTCGTATGGCGCGGCGCGCTCATTTCAGGCACGGTGCTCCAGTTCTGGACCGACGTTATTTGGCAGGGCGTAGACTATATGTTCGTCGATATGCCTCCCGGAACGGGCGATGTGCCCTTAACGCTCTTCCAGAGCATACCTTTGGACGGCATAATAGTTGTAACCACTCCTCAGGACCTTGTAGGCATGATAGTTTCAAAGGCAATAAATATGGCTCAGATGATGAATGTGCCCATTCTCGGAATAGTCGAGAATATGAGCTATCTCACCTGTCCCGATTGTGGAAGAAAGATAAGCGTTTTCGGTGAAAGCGTGGCGGATTCTATCGCGCTTGAACACGGCATTCCCGCAGTCGCCAAAGTGCCTATCGACAGGAGCCTGACTCACGCCGCCGACGGTGGCAGGATAGAGGAGGTGGAAAACAATTACCTCTCCGACTTCTTCGATAAAATTGTGGAGGAGCTCAGGGATAAGCCGCTTGCAACAACGAAAAAAAAAGAAAGTAACAATTAAAGGGAGTTCTTGTTCAAAGAGGCGGAGCGACTTAAATGTCGCTCCGCCTCTTTATGTCCGATTTTTAACGGTAAAATATGCGGCGTTTGAAGAGTACTATGTGTGGCATGATTGATGAATTTAAATGTTTTGTCATGTTTACATCAGCTTAATTAAAAGTAGCGGGGGATAAAAATATATTATTCATCCGTGGGTAAAATGCCTTTTTCGGGCAGAAACTTCCAGTAGCGCACCGGCATGTAGCCCTTCATTTGCTTTTCATGCGGGCGTTCTTTAATGTTGACGCTAACATAGTATTTTTTCCATAAATCTTCGAATACCTTTTCATATTCGGAAAGGTAGACATCTGCATCCCCGACATCTGCCATAAACCATGTTTTGCCGTCGCACAGCGCCGCCTTTTTGCGCTTTACGTCGTGAATTGCAAATTTATGCGCGCCCAGCCGCGCCTTAAAGTGCGGCGCAATCAGGTCGGTTATATCATTGTCGGGAGAGTAGGGGGCGTACAGCGCACCGCTGCTTGTTTCCATAAAGCGCATAAAACCTTTCATCTTATGCAATTCGCCTGTCACGCGGCCGATAATTTCGCTTATCCCTATAACTGTGGGGTTTGAAAGCATCTTTCTCACAGCGCGGCCGTTCTTTATGATGAGCTTTATATACTCAAAAGCTGCCTGTTCTTTCAGCGAATCATTGCTTCTCAGCACAAGGTCGATATCGCCTGTTGCAAATCTGTCCGCTTTGTCGAGCCTGGCGCGCACGCGCATGGCTTTTTGGCTGTCTGTTGCCACATTTATGATTTCTGTGTCGAATCTGAGTTGTTCGTTCTCCTGCGATGTGATAACGGCATCGTCCTCTTTGTATGCGTCGAATACGGCGGTAAAAAATCCGTCGGAAGTGCCGTCTGTAATAAAAATTTTCATAGTTCACCGGTGAGGGCGCTGAGTGCGTTATCACGGTCGGAAAAGAGTGAAAGTTGTTCGTTGCCGTCTGTTCTGTTCTTTTCGTCAATGAGCAGCGCCGCCCGAACTGCATTGCCCTCAGCTCCGAAAAACTTTCCCTTGCACGTGATAAAGTGTCTGGCCCTCTTTAATACTATGCGCATTTTTGCGAGATTATCGAAATCGAGCGCGCAAAATCTTCTGGCTTCGGTAATTTTGTATGCACTTTTAGCGCCAATCCCGGGCACGCGCAACAGCATTTCCAGCGGGGCCGTGTTTATTTCCACGGGGAAGAGGTGCATATTTTTAAGCGCCCATGCACATTTCGGGTCATAATCGGTGCATAGGTTTTCGCTCTCTCCGCATAGTTCGTCCACGTCAAAGCCGTAAAAGCGAATGAGCCAGTCTGCCTGATACAACCGGTGTTCGCGCAAAAGTCCTGCAGGGGTGGCCGGCAGAAGCGGGCTTTCAATTACCGGAATGTAGGAGGAGTAGTAAACTCTCTTCAGTTCCATGTGGCGGTATAAGTACTCTGTCAGACGTAGTATATGTCCGTCGCTCTCCGGCGAGGCTCCCACAATCATCTGCGTGGTTTGCCCGGCAGGAAGCGAGCGGCCGCGTTTTACATTGTTTTCCCTGTCGTAAATTATCGCCGTATGCAGCTTTTTCATGGGAATGATAAGGCTGTCCTTCGTCTTTTGCGGCGCGAGCAGTTTTAATGATTTTTCCGAAGGCAGTTCTATATTATAACTCATTCTGTCGACATATTTCGCCGCCTTCAGTGCCAGTCCTTCATCGGCGTGAGGTATGCCTTTAAGATGGATATAACCGTTAAAGTTATATTGTTTTCTGAGTTTAATAACCGTTTCGACGAGCAGTTCCATTGTCTTATTCGGGGTGTCGAATACGGCGGAGGAGAGGAACAGCCCCTCAATATAGTTTCGTTTGTAAAAATTTATTGTGAGTTCGCATATCTCGTCGGGTGTTGTGTGCGCCCGCCTGACATCGGCAGAGCGGCGGTTGGGGCAATATTCGCAGTCATATGCGCATTCGTTGCTCATTAAAATTTTTAAAAGGGAGATACACCTCCCGTCGAGGGTAAAGGAGTGGCAAATGCCCCCGACGGAAGCGTTCCCCAGCCCGCCCGCCTTGTTCGCCCGTTTTGAACCGGAGGAGGAGCAGGAAACGTCGTATTTGGCGCTTTCTGTAAGAATTTGTAAAGTAGTCGCGTCTAACATGTCATGTATCCCGCACAGCAAATGTCCGCCCGAGTGTATTTGCGCGGCGCAACCCGAATGCACCGCACACGGCCTATAAACATTTGTTTATATTTGAATTATATCACTGCATTTGCCTGTTGTCAAACGTTTGTTTATATTTTTGCGGCGTATTTTGTTGGTAAAATTTTCCTTTTTAGCGTTGCAACTATTTGCCCGATGGGCCGTGGTATAATGGTAGCATGGAAATAAAAGGCTACCTATTGACGCGGAGGAAAACCCGTGGTACAATACAGGTAGCCTTATTCTTTGCGGAGGATAAGGCAAGTGGCAGACATAGGCTGGCTATTCGGCTGGGCAAAAGAAAACGCGATAGATATACCTTTGAACGCAGACGGTACGGCAAACATTCCAAAGCTGTTCGAGTTGTATGATGAATGGCGAGAGCGGAACGGAGACCCAAGTGAGGCGAAATCTTTTCCCAAACCGCCCAAGGCTTATTCGTTCAATCGTTTGAACACAAAGCACCATAAAGACCATGCCAAAGAAATGGGCTTTAAGAACACGAAGGAATATGAGGCCGCAGCCGTTGAGTTTTTTAACAGCGACAGAGGCGTGCTATACTATAGCGAGGCGAGAAACCGATACTATCGCTATGAAGAAAAAAGTGGGATATATGCTGCTTCAAGTAATGGAGTAATACATACGTACAAATACGTATCGAAAAGGGAATCTCAAAGAAAATTTAGTCAGGACGAATTATATGAGCAATAAAGTTAAATGTTTTATTTGCGGAACAGAATTTGAAGGGGGAGACAGTTTGGTAGATAACTGTCCTTATTGTGATTGGACATATTTAGGCTGGGAAAACGAATTGGATCCAGATGATAAAGAGACTTCTAACCCGGTTACAATAAGACAGGCCAAAAAACTCTTTTCCGAAGGGAAAAACATTTGGGGCGAACCGTTGCCCCCGCGAAATTAAATAAGGAGAACTCACAGAGCGCCAAGGCGAAAGCCGAGGCGCTTTTTTCATGCTCAAAAAAGGAGGCGACTCAAGTGGCGAAGCTTACAGACCGTCAGCGAAAGCAGATAATCGCTGAAAAATTAACTGACTGCAAATTTCACTAATATTTCATGGATGTGTAAATAAAATCTAATATTATTGTGATAATTATGTTTTAACGAAAGGTTACGCAGGTTAAAAATAAATATAGCGCGGTTGCGCTTTATTACGCGACAATCACAAAAGGCGGTAAATTATGAAAGTTCTTATTGTTGACGACGAAGATATGATTCGCAATGTACTCAAAGAGTACGTTGAGTTTGAGGGCAACGAGGCCTTTGAGGCGGCAGACGGCATGGAGGCTGTTCGCATGTGCCGCGACAATGACTACGACGTTATTCTTATGGATGTAATGATGCCTCGTTTAGACGGTTTTTCTGCCGTCAAGGAAATAAGAAAATCAAAGGATATCCCCGTCATCATGCTGTCTGCACGCGGAGAGGAGTATGACAAACTTTTCGGGTTCGAGATAGGCGTCGACGATTACGTAACCAAGCCCTTTTCGCCCAAGGAAGTTATGGCGAGAATAAATGCCGTAACCAAGCGCCGTGCAGGTAAGGATGAACCCAAAAACGATATTTATAAATTTGAAGGGCTCACAATCGATATGGCGGGAAGAAATGTTTATGTCGACGGTGAAAAGGCCGAACTTACCCCTAAGGAATATGAGATTTTATTCTATTTTGTAAAGAATAAAGGCATAGCTTTAACACGTGAAAAGCTTCTGATGGACGTGTGGGGCTTTGATTTTTACGGCGATGACCGAACGGTGGATACACATATAAAAATGCTCAGAAGCAATTTAAAGCAATACAGAAAGTTTATAGTGACTTTAAGGGGACTGGGGTACAAATTTGAAGTCTGAAAGAAAGGTTCTCAAACGGCTGAGAAGCCTGAATGTCACCCTATGGAAGTACTTCTGCTTTTTTGCAGTATTCATAATACTGCTTATAGGTTTGATTTGCTACGTCATAGTCGAAAATTCTTTTTCCGGCTATATGCAGGATAAAATCCGAACAGTCGGCGTATCGGTGAGCGGCAGGCTGGAAGAGGCCATGAACATGAGCCCCGTTGCGGCTTATGTCGAGATGGACGAATATATTTTTGAGCAGTCGGTTGAGAACAACGTCCGTATAGCAGTGTTGTCATCAGACGGCGATGTCATTTTGCCTGTTGAAGAACGACTGAACGACAGCGGCCACGAATATTGGAGCGGCGTACTGAATGTAGTGAGTGAAAAACTTGATGGAAGCGAGGGTGTTGAAACGCTCTTTACTGAAGGCGGCGTATTTACATATGCCACCACGACGCCTTTTGCCGCAAATCCGCAGGCGGCAAACTATCTTGTCGTGCGCTTCTCCCTCGATGTTGCAAACAGCACTTTGAATGCCGTTCAGCGCTATATGATAGTAGTGGGCGTGTTTGCCATATTGATTGCTTTTCTCATCGCTTACAGCCTGGCGCAGAAGGTGTCCGACCCGTTAAAGTCGCTCACCGCGGCGGCCAATAAAATGGCAAAAGGAAATTACGATGTGAAGTTTGCGTCTGCGGAATATCAGGAGATTGCGCAGCTTTCCGACGCATTGAATTACGCCTGTGCCGAGATAAAGAAAACTGACGGATTTCAGAAAGAACTCCTTGCAAATGTTTCGCATGATTTGCGCACTCCGCTTACGATGATAAAGGCCTATGCCTCCATGATAAAGGAGATTTCAGGCGATAACCCTGAAAAGCGCAATCAACATCTTCAGGTAATTATCGATGAGGCAGACAGGCTTACCGGGCTTGTAAACGACGTTCTGAATATGTCGAAGATAAGTTCTGACATAAATCAGATAAATAAAAAGGTATTTAACCTAACCGACTTTTTATACGGAATAATGAAGAAGTTCGAGTATCTGCGCGACATGCAGGGTTATACCTTTATGATAGATATCGACCCTGACCTATACACTTGTGCAGATGAAGAGAAGATAGGACAGGTGCTGTACAATCTTATATCGAACGCCGTAAATTATACAGGCGAGGATAAAACTGTCTATGTCAGCCTCAAATACGAGCCGGAACGAGGGCGCATAAAATTCAAGGTGCGCGATACCGGCAAGGGTATTTCAAAGGAAGATTTGCCGGCAATCTGGGACAGATATTACCGCGTAAAAGAACAGCACGCCCGTCCGGTCAAGGGTACGGGGCTCGGTCTCGCCATTGTCAAGACCATACTCGAAAAACATTCATTTGATTTCGGCGCCGATTCCGAGCTTGGAAAAGGCTCTGAATTCTGGGTGGATTTCCCTGAAGTTCCGCCCGGACTTCCTGCCGGAAGCGGAAGCGAGAATTAAAAATTAAAGGGATAGCTTAAAAATCCGCATGTCAGACGTGCGGATTTTTTTGTATGTGAATGTGTTGTGCGCTTGACTGCCCGGCATAAAGATGATATAATTATAAACAAATGTTTATAGAGTATCCGCCTGTATTTAAGTGTGTTTTTGTTGTAAAATTCTGCTTTCGGGTTTATAATTAACAGGTAAATACAAGCGCATGGACAAGATTTATACGGAGGATAAAATGTCGTTGAAATTAGTAAAGGCAAGCCATGAATACAGAGCGCTGATAGATGATATGATGGCTGAGTGGCTTGAGCATTACGACGGTCATGACAAAAATGAACTGACGCCGCGCGCAATATTCAAAAACGACTACTGTGACTTCGATTACTATATTTCCCGCCTTGAATACGATGAGCCGCAGGACGGTAAGGTACCCAATTCCACATTTTTTTGTCTCGACGAGGAGCGCAATATTATGGTGGGGGCCGTAAATATCAGACACTATCTCAATGACTATCTCTTGAAGTACGGCGGCCACATAGGCGACGGTATAAGGCCGGGCGAGAGAAGAAAGGGCTACGCCACAAAGATGATAGCGCTTGCACTCGAGGAATGCAGGAAGCTCGGGTTAAAGAGAGTGCTTATGGTGTGCGATAAGGATAACGTAGGTTCGGCAAAGTCCATAATCAACAACGGCGGCGTGCTTGAAGACGAGGTGGAAAAAGACGGCGTCGTTGAACAGCGGTATTGGATTGAGCTAAACTGACTCGGCGTAAGTTTTTACATTCGCATGTCTTTACTTCCGGCAGGGCAGTTCTGCGCCGGAATGTCATGTTGTTCAGAAAAGATTTTCTATGGATAAGTTTATTTTAAAATCACAATATCAGCCTACGGGCGACCAGCCCGAGGCCATACGCGAGCTTACCGAGGGTGTTTTAGACGGCATACGCACGCAGGTGCTCGTCGGTGTTACGGGCAGCGGCAAGACGTTTACCATGGCTAACATTATAAAGAACGTCAACCGTCCTACTTTGGTGATAGCGCACAACAAGACGCTCGCCGCGCAGCTCTGCAACGAGTTCCGCGAGTTCTTCCCTGATAACAGGGTGGAGTACTTCGTGAGTTATTACGACTATTACCAGCCCGAAAGTTATATTCCTTCGACGGATACCTATATCGAGAAGGATATGAGCCTGAACGACGAGATAGATAAGCTCCGCAACTCTGCAACCGCCGCTCTCGGAGAGAGGAAGGATGTAATCGTAGTTGCCTCCGTCTCGTGCATATACGGCCTTGGAGCGCCTGAAGAATATTTCAGGCTTTCAATATCTCTCCGTCCCGGACAGGAAATGGAGCGCGATGTGCTCTTGCGCCGTCTGGTTGAAATTCAGTATTCCCGCAACGATATGGATTTTCACCGTGCCACTTTCCGTGTGCGCGGCGACATAGTGGAGATATTTCCCGCCAGCAATTCTGAAGTTGCCGTCCGCGTGGAGTTCTTCGGCGACGAGATAGACAGGATATGCGAGGAGGATGCGGTCACCGGCAATATCATATCGGAGCTCAAGCATGTATGCATATTCCCCGCCACCCACTATGCCGTGGGTTCTGATAAGCTTGAACATGCTCTTGCAATGATTGAGCGCGACAAGGAGGACGAGGTCAAGGCCTTCCGCGACGCCGGTAAACCTTTGGAGGCGGAGAGACTGGAACAGCGCACTACATTCGATATAGAGATGATACGCGAGATAGGCTATTGCAGCGGCGTGGAAAATTACAGCCGTTATTTCGACGGGCGTAGCCCCGGAGAGCCTTCGTTCACTCTTTTAGATTATTTCCCGCCCGGAGAGTTTCTCGTATTTATTGACGAAAGTCACATGACGATACCGCAGATTCGCGCAATGTATCACGGCGACAGAAGCAGAAAGGAGAATCTTGTAAATTACGGCTTTCGTTTGAAGTCGGCATATGATAACCGCCCGCTCACATTTGAAGAATTTGATGCGCGCGTGCCGCAGCTGATATGCGTTTCGGCCACGCCCGCGCCCTACGAGCTCGAACAGTCGGGCAACACCGTCGAACAGCTCATCCGCCCCACCGGGCTTTTAGACCCGCAGGTTGAAGTGCGCCCCACGAAGGGGCAGATTGACGACCTGTTAGGCGAAATCAAAAAAGTAATCGCCTCCAGTGGCAGGGTGCTTGTGACAACGCTTACAAAGCGCATGGCTGAAAGTTTAACCGACTATTTAAAGGAACATTCTTTAAAAGTAAAATATATGCACAGCGATATCGACGCGCTGGAAAGGATAGATATAATAAACGGCTTAAGGAGCGGCGAATTTGACGTGTTATGCGGCATAAACCTGTTGCGCGAAGGCCTTGATTTGCCGGAAGTTAAACTTGTGGCCATTCTCGACGCCGATAAAGAGGGCTTTTTGAGGAGCGAAACTTCGCTTGTGCAGACGATTGGCCGCGCCGCCCGAAATTCCGAGGGCAGGGTAATCATGTATGCGGACACTATCACGGGCAGTATGCGCAGGGCGATAGACGAGACTGAACGCCGCCGTAAAATTCAGGATGAATATAACAAGGCGCACGGCATAATTCCCAAAACCATTATAAAGCAGGTAAAGAGTACGATAGGGATAACGGGTAAGAAAAAGGCAGGCGATGATATTAAGGCTGCAGATATCCCTGCTGAAATAGAGAAACTTAAAGCTCTCATGGCAGTGGCTTCGGCGCAGCTCGACTTTGAACGTGCGATAGAGATACGCGATACCATAAACGAACTCAAAAAGCGTATGCGCACTGCAGGTAAAACTGTGCCGAAAAAGGAAAAAAACTGAGCGTATCATGGACAATACTCAAAAATTTACAGGTAAATCTTCGGCATACTCTGCCGCCCGTCCGCAGTATTCTGCAGAACTGTTCGATATTCTTATGCGTGATTTTGGCTTCGAAGGCCGGCCGATTGCCGACATAGGTTCGGGCACAGGCATTTTTGCGCAGGGATTGCTTGCGCGCGGCAATACTGTATACGGTGTTGAGCCTAACGCGGATATGCGTGCCGTTGCGGAAAGCCGTCTTTCAGATTATGCTGACTTTCACTCTGTCTGCGGAAACGCCGAAAACAGCGGATTGCCCGGTAAGAGTGTGTATGCGGTGACTGCGGCTCAGGCGTTTCATTGGTTTGATGCCGAAAAATTCCGCGCTGAGTGTGCAAGGATAATTTATGGCCCGTATGTGGTTATTGCGTACAATTCGCGTGCGGAGTCAGATTTGCACAATGCGGTTTATGACGTCAATAAAAAAATCTGTCCGGCATTCAGAGGATTTGAAGGCGGCATCACCGAGGACAGAATATCTGAATTTTTTAACGACGGTTTCCAAAAATTTATTTTCTCCAACGATATTGTAATGGACAGAGAAACTTTTATAAAGAGGTGTCTGTCCTCTTCGTATGCGCCGAGAGAGCGGGATGAAAACTTTGACAGTTACGCAGCTGCTGTAGATGAAATATTCGATAAGTTTTCGAACGGTAAAGAACTTTATTATCCGCTCGTGTCAAAGGCTTATATAGGAAAGATTTTAAGGTAAAATTATTTATGAAAGAAGAAATATACGTCAAGGGAGCAAAAGAGAATAACTTAAAAAATATCGACGTGCACATCCCCCGCAACACTCTCACAGTGTTTACTGGTCTTTCAGGCAGCGGAAAATCAACGCTGGCGTTTGATACTATTTTTGCCGAAGGGCAGAGAAGGTACATCGAAAGTCTTTCGTCATATGCCCGCCAGTTTTTAGGTCAGATGGAAAAGCCGGATGTCGAATCGATTGACGGGCTTTCGCCCGCGATATCTATAGACCAGAAGACTACTTCGCATAACCCGCGTTCCACGGTGGGCACCGTTACGGAAATTTACGACTATTTCCGCCTTTTATTTGCCCGTGTCGGCGTACCGCACTGCCCGAAATGCGGCAGGGAGATACGCAAACAGTCGGTTGATGAAATAGCCGACCGCGTTATGGCCATGCCTCAGGGCAGCAAGATTATGGTCGAAGCCCCCGTCGCCCGCGGTAAAAAGGGTGAGTTTGCAAAGGAGTTGGCCTCATTTAAAAAGAGCGGTTACGGCAGGGTGAAGATAGACGGCTCCGTATACGATTTGCAGGAAGAAATTCATCTTGAAAAGAACATACGCCACAATATCGCGGTGGTGGTAGACAGGCTCGTTATAAAAGAAGGTATTTTAAAAAGGCTTACCGATAGTCTGGAATCAGCTTTAAAGCTCGGTAACGGACTTGTGATAATCGACGGCGGCGAGAGCGAGGAGCTCTATTCATCTAATTATGCCTGCCCCGACTGCGGCATTTCAATTGAGGAGATAGAGCCGCGCCTGTTTTCATTCAATACTCCGTGGGGTGCCTGTCCGGAGTGCTCGGGGCTCGGCTTCAAACAGATTGTCGACCCTGATATGATTTGCCCCGATAAAACAAAAACCCTGCGCGAAGGTGCAATCAAAATAAGCGGCTGGAATCTTGACAGTTCCACCGTAACGCAGATGTATATAAATTCGCTCGCGAAACACTATAATTTTTCGATTGATGTCCCCGTAAAAGATTTGCCCGATTGGGTGTACAATCTGCTCATGTACGGCAACAACGGCGAACTTATCGACCTCGATTATCATGCGTACCGCTTCAACGGCAGCTACAAAAGCGCTTGGGAGGGGTTCGTCAACAATTTGCAGCGGCGTTATAATCAGACATCTTCAGACAGCGTGAAGTGGGACATTGAACGCTATATGCGCGTCACCGACTGTCCTGTCTGCCACGGTAAGAGGTTGAAAAAGGAGGCGCTTGCCGTAACAGTTGGCGGAAAAAACATTGCGCAGGTTTGCGACATGGCTGTGGATGACCTTGCCGCGTTTGCCGATTTTTCTTTCTTTACTCCCACCGAGCACATGATTGCCGACAGTATAGTAAAGGAGATAGATAACAGGATAAACTTTTTAAAGAATGTGGGGCTAGGCTATTTAACGCTTTCCCGTTCTGCAGCAACGCTCTCCGGCGGCGAGAGTCAGCGGATAAGGCTGGCAACGCAGATAGGCAGTGCGCTCACCGGCGTTCTGTATATTCTTGACGAGCCGAGTATAGGTCTGCATCAACGCGATAATGAAAAATTGCTCGCCTCGTTAAAGGGTCTGCGCGACCTTGGCAATACGCTCATCGTGGTTGAGCATGACGAGGATACCATGCGCGAGGCCGATTATATTGTTGATATCGGTCCGAAAGCCGGCGTGCACGGCGGCGAGGTGGTTGCCTGCGGCACTCCTCAGGATATTATGGATTGTCCTCAGTCCATTACGGGCGACTATCTTTCAGGAAGACGCAAAATTGATGTGCCTGCAGTAAGGAAAGAGCCCGACGGCAGATATCTCACCGTTAAGGGGTGCAGACAGAACAATCTCAAGGGCATTGATATTCAGGTGCCGGCAGGCCTTATTACAGCCGTCACGGGCGTTTCGGGTTCGGGTAAATCAAGCCTTGTAAACGAAATAATTTATCCATACCTTGCAAATACCTTAAACGGTGCGCGTCAGCCGCAGGGCAAGTTCGATTCGATAGAGGGCTTGGAATATTTTGATAAAGTCATAGCCATAGACCAGCAGCCGATAGGCCGCACACCGCGTTCCAATCCCGCGACATACACGGGCGTATTCACCATGATACGCGACCTGTTTGCCGCCACGCCCGACGCGAAAGAGCGCGGATATAAGAGCGGCAGGTTTTCGTTCAATATAAAGGGCGGCAGGTGCGAGCACTGCGAGGGCGGCGGCATAATTCAGATTGAAATGCATTTTCTTCCCGATATATATGTTCCATGCGAAGTGTGCGGCGGCAGGCGGTACAACCGCGAAACTCTCGAGGTAAAGTATAAGGGGAAGTCAATCTCAGATGTTCTTGAGATGACGGTGGAGGATGCCGCAGAGTTTTTTAAACCTATAAATTCAATTTACAATAAGCTCGCAACTCTCGTTGACGTTGGGCTCGGGTATATTAAACTCGGACAGAGTGCGACGACACTTTCGGGCGGTGAGGCACAGAGGGTAAAGCTTGCCACCGAGCTTTCAAAGCGCAGCACCGGCAAGACGTTCTATATTCTCGACGAGCCTACAACAGGACTGCACAGTTACGACGTTGACAAGCTGATAAAAATTCTTGCCCGCCTCAGAGAAGGGGGGAATACCGTGCTAGTTATAGAGCATAATCTTGACGTTATCAAAACATCCGACTGGATAATAGATCTCGGCCCGGAAGGCGGCGACAAGGGCGGAACGCTGATTGCCTGCGGTTCGCCGGAAGATATAGCAATTCATCCTGAGAGCTATACCGGGCAGTTTCTCAAGAAGGTTTTAAATCAAAAGTAATGAATTTACGCAGTACTATGCGTGACATATTTTGTTATCTAGTGCTGAATTTATGGCGGAGAGGTGTTTATGCAATTGCCTCATATAGATAACGGTAAAAAGTTTGATTGGGATAAAACTTCCCGACTCTATGCAAAGTATAGGGATATCTATCCGTCTGTATTTTTAAATCGGCTAAGCGCGGCGGCGGGAATCGCCCGCGGCGTCAATGTGCTTGATTTAGGTACGGGTACAGGAGTAATACCGCGTTTGTTATACGGTACAGGTGCAAATTTTACCGGGATAGATATATCGGAAAACCAGATAGCCGAAGCCCGCAGACTGGCAGAAGAAGATAGCATGCATATAAATTTTTTATGTTCGCCAGCCGAGGAGTGTATCTTTCCCGCCGCAGCTTTTGATTCGGTAACGGCTTGTCAGTGCTTTACCTATTTCAATCACCAAAAGCTTGCCGATAAGCTATGCACTGTTTTAAAGGACGGCGGAATTTTTTGCGCGGCGTATATGGGTTGGCTCCCGTATGAGGATGATATAGCGGCGCGCTCTGAACAGCTTATTTTAAAGTTCAATCCCTCGTGGAACGGTTGCGGAGATACTCCAAAGCCGCTTGCTATCCCCGACTGTTATTTTAAATATTTTGAAATTGAGCAGAGGGAGGTTTTCCGCCTTACGGTGCCGTTTTCGCGTGAAGGTTGGCACGGCAGAATACTTTCATGCCGCGGGGTCAGCGCCGCCCTTTCTGAAGACAGGCTTGAAGATTTTTCGCGCGAACACGCAAAAATGTTGCATAAGATTGCACCTGAACAATTTAGTGTTAAGCACTACGCCGCGATAACAACACTTAAAAAATTGTAATTTTTACAAATGTAAACTCTTGTTGCGCGATTGTAAAGTTTTTGACTGGTAAATTTTAATCACAAATGTAAGAGCTCTTTGAATATTTTGATATAAAGTCAAAATTTCAAGGAGCTTTTTTTTATGCCGCCGCTTACCGCAAACAAACCTTTTCCCACAACCGAGGGTATATGCCACGATGCGTATTCACTGCGCGTGATTTCGCCTGCTTATGCGGCGCCGTCAAGCGAGTTGAATGCTATCCTGCAATATCTGTATCACTATCATTTCTTTAAATCCAATGGCTGTGATGAGTTTGCGCAGACGATTGAAAATATCGCCATAGCCGAAATGATTCATTTGAAACTTCTTGGGGCAACTATTCTGGCGCTCGGAGCTGCTCCCGTATATACCGCCAATCCGCCCGCCATGTTTAATTTTTATTCGGCGAAGTATGTTACCTACTCGCGCACGCTTGTATGCATGGCCGAGGACGACGTGCGCGCCGAAAAACAGGCAATACGCGGTTATGAACGCATGCTTAAACTTTTACGCAATGAGAAGGTGAAGGAGATTATTTCCCGAATTTTGGAGGATGAAAAATTGCATCTTGCCGCCTTCGAACATATTTTGTGTTCGCTTAAAAGTTGACATGCGCGGCGGCATTATTATACAATTGATAAAATGAATTATGATGTTGCGATAGTTGGGGGCGGCGCTGCCGGGCTTGCGCTCGCAGTGCTGCTTTCACGAAAAATTAAACTTAAAATAGCCGTGTTCGAAGGAGGTGCCCGCGCGGGCA
Source organism: uncultured Clostridia bacterium (assembly GCA_944368155.1). GTDB lineage: Bacteria > Bacillota > Clostridia > Christensenellales > Borkfalkiaceae > Coproplasma. Next base: position 221,887 of record CALVWW010000001.1, on the reverse strand, counting down.
GAAAGCTTGCCGCGAGCGGCAACGGACAGGGAAATGTCTCTAATAAGTTTATCAGGGCTGAAAATTATCATGGCGGCGGAGGGCGTCTTGCCTACCGCATTATCAATGAACAGGGCGAAGTTTACAAAGAGCTTTTCTTCGGTAAATTTGTGTGCGACGAAAGAGGGAGGATTTATCCTGCCGGCAAGCAGGCATCGTCGCTTTCCGATTGCATGCTGCGTGAACTCGGGCGAAGAGGTGTGACTCTTTTAACGGACACAAAAATAGTTTCAATCGCTGAAAACGGCATTTTGTTCAACTGTACTCTGTCAGACAGAGTAGTTTGCTCCGCCAGATACATAGTACTATGCGTAGGCGGAAAAGCTCAGAAACAGTTCGGTACCGACGGGTCGTCGTATGTGCTTGCAAAACACTTCGGCCACAGGATAACTCCGCTCTCACCTTCGATTGTGCAGCTTAAAACGGATACAGCCCATATCAAGACCCTGCGCGGCATACGCGCCGATTGTAGGGTTACAGCTATCGTTGATGGGAAAGAAGCAGGCAGCTGCCGCGGCGACGTCATATTCACCGAGTACGGCATATCAGGTAATGCAGTGTTCTCAGTTTCGTCTGCACTTGCCGGAAAAGAAGGCGCGGAGGTAAAAATTGAATTTGCCCCCGACTTCAGCGAGGACGAGCTTGCCGACGACATCGACATTAAACAAAGTATCGGATATGATACGAGCGAGCTTCTGTCATGTACGCTAAATAATCAGATTGGCCGTGCAATTATCAGGCGTGCCAACAGCAGAAATTCCTCCGATATTGCACGCATGGCAAAAAATTTTACTTTGCCCGTATTGGGTACGCTCGGCTTCGATTATGCGCAGGTTACGCGCGGCGGTGTGGACATGCGCGATGTGAACGAGAACCTTGAGAGTAAACTTTGCCCCAATCTTTTTTTTGCGGGAGAAGTGCTCGACGTAGACGGCGACTGCGGCGGTTATAACCTGACATGGGCATTTGCGTCGGCGGCAAAAGTTGCAAGCGTCATTGCGGAGAGAGAGTCATGATTAAGAGGCTTGATAATCTGAAGATACCTGCCGGAAAGGGGGAGCCGGAACTTTTTGAGCTTGTAAGAAAAAAGGCGGGAGGCAGGCTCGGTTACTTTAAAATTTTAAAAAAGTCACTCGACGCCCGCGACAAGAACAATATTTTCTGGCTGTATTCCGTGGCATACTCTCAGCATAAAGAGTATGATGAAAAGCCACCGCTTGAAAAGCTTAGAAATGCTCCCGTTGTCTGTGTGATAGGTTCCGGTCCCGCCGGGCTTTGTTGTGCCGTGCGCCTGTGTGAACGCGGATATTCGCCCGTAATAATAGAGCGCGGAAAGAGCGTGAACGAGAGGGCGGAGATGGTAAACAGATTTTTTACAGGGCGCGAACTTGACGAAAACTGTAACGTACAGTTCGGCGAGGGCGGCGCGGGCACCTTTTCCGACGGCAAGCTCAACACCCAGACCAAGGACGGCTATAACCGCGATGTGCTTGAAATTTTTGCTAAATTCGGTGCTCCGCAGGAGATACTTTATTTAAATAAGCCTCACATCGGCAGCGACAGATTGCGCGATGTGCTTGTAAATATCCGTGCTTATATTCAAAACTGCGGAGGCAGATTTTTATTCGGTAAAATCTTTTGCGGCTTTTCGGCCGACGGCGGCGCGCTCAAGAGCGTGAAGTTCCGCGACGCATGGAGCGGTGAAGAGGAGGAGTTACCCGTTGCCGCCGCAGTGCTTGCCGTCGGTCACTCGGCAAGGGATACCTTCAGGATGCTTGCAGACAAAGGAATCTGTATGCAGCCGCGTGATTTTGCGGTAGGCGTAAGGGTGGAACACATTGCAAAGAATATAAACTTTGCCCAGTATGGCGAAAGCTGTAAACTTCTGCCTGCCGCCGACTATAAATTGGTGTCTCACGCACATGAGCGTGCAGTTTTCACTTTCTGTATGTGTCCCGGCGGCGTCGTTGTTCCCGCTGCAAGCGAAGAGGGCGGAGTGGTAGTCAACGGCATGAGCAACTTCGCAAGGGACGGAGTAAATTCCAACTCGGCGCTCATGGTTCAGCTCTCTCGCGCAGATTTCGGCGAGGGGCTTTTTGACGGCATGAATTTTCAGCGCAGAATAGAGAAGCTTGCATTTGCGGCCGGCGGCGGAACTTATCGTGCGCCGTGTCAGTTGTTCGGCGATTTTTTAAAGAATAAAGTTTCGCAAAGGTTCGGCGAAGTTGAGCCTACTTATGCCGCAGGCGTAACTTTTGCGCCATTGAATGAGACGTTGCCTGAAGTTGTGGTTGAAGCTCTCAAAACTGCTGTGCCCGATATGGGTAAAAAGCTAAAGGGTTTCGACAGCGCCGATACTCTTTTTACCGGCGTTGAATCGCGTTTTTCATCGCCCGTGAGAATTGTGCGCGGAGAGGACAGACAGAGTATAACGGTAAAAAATCTTTATCCGTGCGGCGAGGGCAGCGGCTATTCCGGCGGAATCACCAGCTCTGCGGCCGACGGTATAAAAACAGCGGAATTTATATATAATCTGCATAAAAACGGCGCAAATAATCATTAAAATCATATAAATTTTTCATGATTTATACACAAATGATGTCTATAATTTAATACGAAACAAAGGAGATGGCAGAAAAATCTTTTGCTTTGAAATTCCCTTCGGCAGGGCGGTACGGCCCCGGCCGGATCAACTAAATTACACGTAACTTTTTTCATATTCTCTCGAAAAGGTCCCCGTGCTCCGGCACGGGGACCGCCCCGTTTCAAATAAGGTTTAATAATGTTTTAGGAGCGGGATTACTCATGATATAAAAAGCGGCGGGCATCTTGCCCGCCGCTTTTTATATCAAAGACAAAGATTATTTTACTGAATTGTTTCAACGTTAATCAGGTTGGAGTTGCCGCTCTTGCCGTTCGGCGTACCGCCTGTAAGGACAATCTTATCGCCCTTATTTACGAGGCCTGTGTCAATCGCCGCGCGTTTACCGTAGTGGAAGAGCACGTCAACCGAGTAGAATTCTTCGCTCATAACGGGAATCACGCCCCAGCTGAGAGCAAGTTTTCTGTATGCGCGTTCGTCGGTAGTCATGCCGATTATGTCTATCATGGGACGGAAACGCGAGACAAGCTTCGCCGTGTAGCCCGAACGTGTGCAGGCTACTATCAGTTTTGCCCCGATATCCTGCGCGAGAGTGCACGCCGAGTGTGAGAGGGCTTCGGAAAGCGACTGTATATGATACTCTTCGGGAGCTATATACGCAATGTACTTCGTATTTTCTTCTGCCTGTGCGGCTATTTTTGCCATTGCTTTTACCGCCTGAACGGGGTAAGCGCCTGCAGCTGTTTCACCTGAGAGCATTATTGCCGACGAACCGTCGTAAACGGCGTTTGCCACATCAGATATCTCTGCACGCGTGGGGCGCGGCTGCTTTATCATCGATTCAAGCATCTCCGTTGCGGTGATGCTGCGCTTGCCGTGTACGCGGCACTGGTGGATAATCGTCTTCTGAATGCTGGGCAATTCCTCGAAGGGTACTTCCACGCCGAGGTCGCCGCGCGCAACCATTATGCCGTCAGAAACCGCAAGTATTTCATCAAGGTTGTTTACACCTGCACGGCTCTCGATTTTTGCTATAATTTCAATGTCTCCCGCGGGCGAGCCGCACTTTTCCAGCCAGTTTCTGACATCAATCACATCCTGTGCGCGTGAAACGAATGAGCAGGCGATGTAGTCTATTCCCTGTTCAACGCCGAATGCTATGTCTGACTTATCCTGCTCGGAAAGGTATACCATGTCGAGCTCTTTGTCGGGGAAAAACATGGATTTTCTGTTTGAAAGTTCTCCGCCGATAACCGTTTTACATATCACGTCGGGCGCTTCAACTTTTACGACTTCAAATACCATCAGTCCGTTGTTGAGCAAAATTCTGTCACCCGGCTTCATCTGTTCGCATATTCCCTTAAACGAAACAGAAACACGTTTTTCGTCGCCGATTATGTCTTCGGTGGTAAATGTAAAAGGAGCGCCGTCTTTTAAAAGTATTTTGCCGTTCTCAAAAGTTCCGATTCTGAATTCGGGACCTTTTGTGTCAAGCATTATGGCGATAGGTGCTTTTTTCTTTTCCCTTACCTTCTTTACTTTTGCTATTTTTGCTGCGTGTTCTTCGTGCGTCCCGTGCGAAAAGTTTAGCCTCGCTACATTCATGCCGGCGTCTATAAGGTCAGACAGAATTTCCTCGGTATCGCTTGCGGGACCGAGAGTACATATAATCTTTGTCTTTTTCATGTATCAAACACTCCTGAATGAAATTTTTGACTTTTTTTATCCATTTTATATTCTAAATTAAAATTAAAAAAAAATCAATATAGTTGGTGTAAATAGTTACAAAAATTTTTAAAGTGTGTTACAATACTTTAAAATCTGAGTTAATTATACGGTCGCGGGCCGCGAAAGCGGCGTGAGGAAAGTCCGAGCATCACAGGGCATGGATGCCTGCTAACGGCAGGAGGAGGCGACTTCAAGGAAAGTGAACAGAAATATACCGCGGCAGATTGCCGTAAGGTTGGAATGGCGAGGTAAGAGCTCACCGTCGCCCCGGTAACGGGGCGAGCCAATTAAACCCCATCCGATGCAAGATTGGGATAAGGACTGCGTTGAATCGCGGGGCGGCCCGTCCGTTCTTATCCGTTAATATCGCTTTAGCTTTTCGGCGACGACAAGCATAGATAGATGACCGTACACGACAGAACTCGGCTTACAGATTAATCTCAGATTTTAACTTGAAGCATAAGCGGCGCCGCGGACAGTTTCCGCGGCGCCGCTCTTTACTGTGTTCTTTACTATAATATAATATCCATTATTGCATCAGAGGTGAAGATTTTATTGTCAGGGCACTATTTTTACCGTGTATTCATATTCAGGCTGTCCGCCGTATATAAGCGACCTTGCAAAATCTGCGCGTATGTCCGTCTTGTAGCACTTAAAGGCAGGCGTCTGTGCCGAGCTGTTTATCCGTTTGTCTGTATGACCCAATGCCGATAAGCTCATTTTTTTGATTATAACAGGGAGGGGTGATTTTGCAAGCTCGGCAAAAATTTCCTCCTTTTTGTCCTCGCACACGGCGAGCGGTTTAATATAAGTTCCTTCGTCGATGTATCTTTTCACTTCATCAGAGTAAATGCCGAGCATATTAGCAGTAAGAACGCGCCTTATGCGCGAGGAGGTGTAGCGCTTGCCGGTGGCGGCGTCTATTATCCCGCCGGCAGACATGTCAACGCAATTTTTCAGCTTGTTTTCAAGTCCCTCGGTGCATCCGAATATGCGCTGCATATCCCGCCTGTCCGCGGTGCAGAGCGCATATCTCAGCAGGCAGTCGAATCTTTCTTTTGCGCCCGCAGCGTCTGTATTTTTAAGCGTCTTTAAAACATATCCGGGAACGTTGCTTTCAACTGCATTGTCGCCGAGATTGGCGCGGATTGCGCTTGCCGAAGAAAAATTCTCTTTGAGTGAGCTGTCGCCGTAGCCTGCGCCCACGCGTTGAACGGGTATGATTTTTATGTCGGCGCAAAATCTTTTTATGGCGCGCGTATACTCTATGGCAAGCAGTCCGTTGGGCGACGTTACAAGCGTGCTTTCCGCACCCATCTCTTCGAGAGCGAGGGCAAGGCTTCTTTTATAACTTTGCCCGGCGTTCATATGCCTTGCCAGAGCGTCTGAAATTTGAAAATTTTGCTGTCCGTCCGCCTTTATGTCGTTAAAAAGTCCGGCGGCTCTTTCAATCGCTTCTTCGTCTGCCATTTCGCTGCCGAAGGCGAGGTGCGTTACGGCAGGTATGCTCTTTAAAATACTGATTGCGCCGCGCGCGAAAATTTCGGCCGGAGCCACCGAAAAGGCGGCGGGGAGCTGTATGACGCAGTCTGCGCCGCCCAAAACGGCGTGTTCTGCACGAACAAATTTAGGCAGTATTGCCGCTTCGCCCCTCTGTGTGAAGCTTGCGCTCATAATGCAGAGTACAGCATCGCAGCCCGAAAGCCTCTTTGCCTGTTCCAAAAGGTATTTATGCCCGTTGTGAAAGGGGTTGTATTCGCAGATGATGGCGCAAATTTTCATAACTTAAACGGAAAATGTTAACTTTAATCTTTACAATTGAAAAATTTTATTATATAATAATAAACGGTACAACGGAATGTAACTTTCCGTACAATCATTATATCTCAAATTTTGTGATAAATAAAGTATTTTAAGGAGAAAATCAAACATGGCATTACTTGACGAAATCAAGGCAAAAGCTGCTTCCCTTAAAAAGACTATCGTTCTTTGCGAGGGTGAGGACAAGCGCGTGGTAGAGGCTGCGGCGCAGATAACCAAGGAGGGAATTGCCAAGATTGTTCTTATCGGCAACGAAGAAGAGGCAAAGAGAGTTGCTCCCGGCGTAGACCTTACCGGTATAACTTTAATCGACCCTCTCACCTCCGAGAAGACGGCGGAATACGCCAAGATTTTGTATGAAGCGAGGAAGGCCAAGGGTATGACTGAGGAACAGGCGGCTCAGCAGGCCAAGGACAGGACTATGTTCGGCGCGCTCATGCTCAAGGCGGGAGACGTTGACGGCTATGTATCGGGCGCCTGCCATTCAACGGCCAACACTCTCCGTCCCGGACTTCAGGTGGTTAAAACTGCGCCCGGAATTAAGACGGTTTCCAGTTGCTTTATTATGATTGCGCCCGCTCCGAATAAATATAACCCCGACGGCGTGGCCGTATTTGCCGACTGCGCCATCAATATCGAGCCCGACGCCCAGCAACTTGCCGACATAGCTGTATCTTCCGCAAAGACGGCAAAGGCTATCGCAGGCATCGAGCCCCGCGTTGCCATGCTCTCTTTCTCCACAAAGGGTTCGGGCAATGACGACAAGTTCTTTAAGTCTGTCCCCAAGGTGCAGGAGGCCACGGCGCTCGCAAAGGAGATGGCTCCCGACCTTGCGCTCGACGGCGAATTCCAGTTCGATGCGGCTGTTGCTCCCGAAGTAGGTGAACTCAAAGCTCCCGGCTCAAAGGTTGCAGGCCACGCTAATGTATTTGTATTCCCCAATATCAATGCCGGCAATATCGGCTATAAGATTGCGCAGCGCTTCGGCGGTTACATGGCTATCGGTCCCGTATGCCAGGGTTTTGCCAAGCCTTTGAACGACCTTTCGCGCGGATGCAATGTTGACGATATAGTTGCGACGGTAGCCGTTACCGCGCTTCAGGCCGAGTAATTAAGGGGAGGAAAGAACGGAATGAAGATATTGGTTATAAATGCCGGCAGCTCATCGCTCAAATATCAGCTCATAGATATGGAGACCGAGGGCGTACTTGCTAAAGGTACCTGCGAGAGAATAGGTATACCCGGCTCCGTTTTAAAGGCAAAGGGCAACGGCAATGAAAAAGTGTACAATCAGGATATGCCAAACCACAAGGTCGCTATCGAGCTCGTCCTTGATGCTCTCCGCGACAATGAGATAGGCGTAATAAAAGATATGAGTGAAATCGGTGCTGTAGGCCACAGAGTCGTTGCAAGCGGTGAATATTTCAAAAAGACTACGCTTGTTACACCGGAGGTTTTAAAAACTCTCGAGGAGAAGACCTTTGAGCTTGCTCCTCTGCATAACCCCGCGGCAGCCACAGGCGTGCGCGCCTGCATGGAAGTTATGCCCGGAACCCCCATGACCCTTGTGTTCGACTCGTCATTCCACGCCACTATGCCTGAAAAGGCCTATCTTTACGGCATAGATTATGATGATTACAAAAAGTATGCTGTGAGAAAGTACGGCGCGCACGGAACGAGCCACAAGTTCGTATCCCAGGAGGCGGCAAAGTACCTCGGCAAAAAACCTGAGGAGCTCAAGATTGTAACCTGCCATCTTGGAAACGGTTCGTCGATAACGGCGGTTGACGGCGGCAAGTGCGTTGATACTTCCATGGGCTTCACGCCCCTTGCAGGTGTTCTTATGGGTACGCGTTCGGGTGACATCGACGCTTCGGCTGTAGAGTTCCTTGCCCGCAAAAAGGGCATGACTCATGCGGAGATTGTAACATATCTCAATAAAAAGTGCGGCGTTGCAGGTATTTCAGGCGTTTCGAGCGATTTCCGTGACCTCATAGCCGGAGCAGAGCAGGGCAATGCAAGATGCCAGCTTGCGCTTGATATGTTCAGCTATCAGACAAAGCGTTTTGTCGGTGCGTATGCCGCCGCAATGGGCGGACTTGACTGCATAGTATTCACGGCAGGCATAGGCGAGAATACGCCCGTTGTACGCGCAGGCGTGTGCGAGGGACTTGAGTTCCTCGGGGTAAAACTTGACGCGGAGAAGAATAACGGCAAAAACGACGGTTCAATCCGCGATATTTCCGCAGCGGACAGCAGGGTTAAGATACTTGTTATTCCCACCAATGAAGAACTTGTGATTGCAAGGGAAACTGCCGAACTTCTGTAAAAATTTGTTTAAGCCGTTTACAAAATAAGTTGACAAAAATTTGGCTATATACTATAATTGCATAGTCGGTTCGTTATGATTATTGACGTAGCAAGGCAAATTGCCCTGAAAAAGTACAGCGGAAGTTTTTCGTTCGAATACGATTGTCCCGCCGACCTTGTTTTGTTGCCTTCTGCCCGCATAGAGGGGAAGGTTGCAGTGGAGGGCAGTTTCGAAATTTACGACGATGATTCTGTCGGTGTAAATTTTAAAATTACGTATACGCTCGGCGGCGTGTGCTCATATTGTCTCGAGCCTGCAAAAAAGCAGGTCGAATATGAAAGCGACGTCTTATATCTTACGGAAGACGACGGTGAAAATTATTCGTATAACGGCTTTAAAATCGATTTGACTACTGCCGTAAACGATGCCGTCCTCTTCAGTCAGCCGCAGATTTTGTTATGCAGGCCCGACTGTAAGGGCATAGAGATAAAATAAGAAAGTTAAAGAGGTGTTAGAATATGGCAGTACCCAAGGGAAAACAGTCAAAGAGAAGAACAAACAACAGGTTTGCTAATTACAAGGCGTCGGCTCCCACGCTCGTGGAGTGCCCTCATTGCCACTCTATGATGCAGGCCCACAGGGTTTGCGGCAATTGCGGCTACTATGATAAGGTAGAAGTCGTTGCCGAAAAGGAAAAGAAAGACTGATTTTAATTTGTACAAACCTTCGGCGGACCGCTCTTTTTCAGCGGTCCGCTTTGGCGTTCAAACTATTATAACTTGTCTGGGCCGCGAGCGCGCAAATTTTGCGTGCCGCGGCTCATTTCAAAATTTACAGGTCTTGCGCAGTTAAATCTTGCAATAAGTGTTGACAAATTTATTTACTGCAGTTATAATTAAATCATATAAAAAAAGTAGGAATTAATGCCGCGCTTCGGGTAATCATATGTGCGGCGTAAAGAGGGCAAGGTGAAAAATACTTATGCTGTAACCGGCATGACGTGTTCCGCGTGTTCATCGGGCATAGAGCGCGTAGTCGGAAAGATGGAAGGAGTCCGCTCAGTCGAAGTCAGCCTTATGGGCAAGTGTATGATTGTTGACTTTGACGAAGCTGTAATTACTGAGCAGGCAATATTTGATGCCGTAAAGGGACTCGGCTATGGCATATTCCATGAGGGTGAACAGCCTCAGGGCAAGGAGGCAAGGCAGGACAGAAAACTGTTTATAAGGTTTATCATCTCGCTGTGCATCCTAATACCGCTATTATATGTTTCTATGGGGCATATGGCGGGCTTGCCGGTAGGGTTGCTCGACCCGTCGTTGAATCCGCAGTGGTTTGCCTTCTATCAATGCGTTCTCACGGCTGCGGTAATAGGCGTAAATTTCAGATTCTTTACCAGCGGAACGAAGGCACTGTTTAAGAAAGTGCCGAATATGGATACTCTCGTTTCGCTTGGCGCAGGCGTTTCATTTATTTATTCGCTTGTGCTTACCATTCTGATATTTATCGACCCGGCTGCGCAGAGCGCTCATGACTATGCGATGAACCTCTACTTTGAGTCTGCCGCGACCATACTGACTCTCGTAACAGTCGGCAAGTGGCTGGAGGAAAAATCCAAGCGCCGCACAGGCGACGAAATCGAAAAGCTTTTAAAGCTTGCGCCTGATAAGGTAACAAAAGAGGTCAACGGCGAACAGATTGAGGTTCCCGTGTCTCAGGTTGCCGTCGGGGATATACTAATAGTCAGGCAGGGCGAATATATCCCTGTCGACGGAGTGATAACAGAGGGCAGCACCTTTGTCGATAAGTCGGCGATAACCGGTGAAAGTCTGCCGGTTGAAGTTACCGTCGGCGATACGGTAACTTCGGCCGCGCTCAATAAAAGCGGCGTAATCAAAATGCGCGCGCAAAAGATAGGCGCCGATACCACGCTATCCAAGATTGTTAAGATGGTGCGCGAGGCTGGCGCTTCAAAGCCGCCCATTCAGAAGTTTGCCGATAAAGTGGCCGGTGTCTTTGTCCCCGTTGTAGTGGCGATAGCGTTGATAACTTTTGCGGTATGGCTGATTAAAGACGGCGAATTCAGACCCGAGCACTGCGTGACATATGCAATAAGCGTTCTTGTCGTATCGTGTCCGTGTGCTCTCGGTCTTGCAACTCCCGTTGCAATAATGACCGCCACCGGTAAGGCGGCCTCTTTGGGCGTGCTGTATAAAGACGCCGAGAGCCTGCAGAAAGTTTGCGATGTAAACGCTGTCTTGCTCGATAAAACTGCCACTCTGACCGAAGGAAAACCGAGGGTGACCGATGTTTTGACTTTCGGGACGACGCGCGAGCGCGCATTGAGCATTGCCTGCGGCATAGAAAAAAATTCAAACCACCCTCTCGCAAAGTGTATTGTGGACTATGTTCAGGACGGTGCGCAAACGCAGTCGTTTGAATATATAGTAGGCAAGGGCGCCGTTGCAGATGTAGAAGGTATCCGGTATTATCTCGGTAATGAAAAACTTATTTCGGGAGCAAATGTAAGCAAACAAGTGCGGGAGGCCGCTCTTAACCTTTCAAAACAGGGGAAAACTGTTATATATCTTGCAGACAAAAACAGTGTTCTGGCGCTTATAGCCGTGGCGGATACTTTAAAGGATGGCAGCAGGCAGGCTGTTTCATTGCTTAAGGACAGAAATATGCGCGTTGCCATGCTCACGGGTGACGAGGAAAATACGGCGAGAGCAATAGCCGACAGCGTCGGGATAGACGACTTCATGTCTGAGGTGATGCCGGAAGATAAGCTCAGGGCTGTTACAAACCTTCAGCAGGTAGGCGGCTTTGTCGCAATGGTGGGCGACGGCATAAATGATTCCCCCGCGCTCAAGCAGGCTGATGTTGGTATCGCCATAGGCAGCGGCACCGATGTGGCTATAGATTCCGCCGACGTGGTTCTGGTGAGCGAAGATTTGCGAACGCTCGACGATATGTTTGAACTTTCGAAGGCGACAGTACGCAACATTAAGGAGAACCTCTTCTGGGCATTCATTTACAACATTATCATGATACCCGTTGCTGCTGGAGTTTTCTCATGGGTGGATGTTGAAATATTCGGCGAACCGTTTACGTTCAATCCCATGTGGGCGGCTATATGCATGTGCCTTAGTTCGCTGTTCGTTGTTTTGAATGCGCTAAGATTGTTGAGATTCAGGAATAAGAGAAATATACGCCGGAAAGATAATTCAACTACGGCTGATGCTGTTGCAGATAATAACACTGAAAGTAAAGAGGAGGAAGGTTTAATGAAAACGATAGTAAATATTCAGGGAATGTGTTGCGAGCATTGCGCAAAGCGCGTTGAAAATGCTCTCTCTGCCGTGCACGGGGTGGTGAGCGCCGACGTAAAGCTCAAGAAGAATCTTGCCGTCATGCGCAGCCGTGAAGCGCTTTCTGAAGATGAAATCACAAAGGCGGTTGCCGACGCGGGCTACAGTGTGACTTCAATAGAGGTCAAATGACATTGTTATTCAATATATGACATCATGCGCCAATAATACGTTTTGACATATACGCATACGTGAAGATATAATTAACTTAAGGTTGCGTTTGCAAGCTTAAAAATTTTTCGGAGGCGCAATATGCAGGATGTTTTACAGGATACAATGTTACTTGACAGGCGCACCAAAGAACTGATAAAAGAATATGTGCCGGAGGGCGATGTTTTAGACGGCATTGTGTGTTTTTTTTCGGTTTTTGCCGACAGCACGAGAGTCAGGATGCTCTCTGCACTGGCGATATCCGAAATGTGCGTGACCGACCTTTCACGTGTGCTTGGAATCAATCAGACGACGGTTTCCCACCAGCTGAGATTGCTCAAGAATCTCGGTATAGTCAAGAGTGAAAGGTATGGTAAAATAATTTTTTACAGCCTTGTGAATGATACTGTAAACGACATTATGCTCAAGGGTGTTGAATTTTTGGGAAGATGACAGGTAAGCCGCGGAGAACATTCTCTCCGCGGCTTACCGCTGTTAAAAATAAGTTTGATTTATACTTTTTAGCGCGCGTAATATTGCAAAAATGCGCATACATGTGCTATAATTATAAAAGAGCTTTTTGCTTATGTATTTATGGATATAATCAGGGAAAAGTTAAAATTGCTGCCCGATAACCCGGGCGTATATATCATGCTCGATAAATATTCGAACGTGATTTATGTCGGCAAGGCGCGCGTCTTGAAAAACAGGGTGCGCCAGTATTTTCATTCTACGCCCAAGCCCGACAAAGTTATGCGCATGGTTGAAAATATAGCCGATTTCAACTATATCATCACAAAGTCCGAGCGAGACGCACTTGCGCTTGAAAATAACCTGATAAAAAAGTATAAGCCGAAGTATAATATTCTCTTAAAGGACGATAAAACCTATCCTTATATCAGGGTGGATTTGCGCGAGCGTTTTCCCGGTTTTTATGTCACCAGAAAGGTCAGGAAGGACGGCGCAAGGTATTACGGCCCTTACATGGGCGGAGTAAGCTACAAAGACATTCTTGAAATTCTGCAACTCACCTTTCAGATAAGGCTGTGTCATACCGCTATGGGCGAGAAACCCAAGAGGGAGTGTCTCAATTATCATATAGGCCGATGCATAGCTCCTTGTGCACACAGGTGTACGGAAGAAGAATATGCTGCGTGCGTAAAAAAAGCTGTAAATTTTCTCGAGGGTAATTATAAGGACGCAGAGTCGCTTTTGAAAGAAAAGATGCTTTCGGCCGCTTCAGGCGAAAATTTTGAACTGGCGCTTGACTACCGTAACAAGCTGGAGATGCTCTCAAAGCTCGAGGCGCGCAGAATAACTTCACTTTCCAACTTCCTTGACGCCGATATAATTGCATATACGACTAATAGTCTTTACTCTGCCGTAAATGTTCTCATAACCCGCAAGGGCGTAATGCAGGGCGGGACGAGTTACGCGCTCGAAGAGGCGCATTCTTCCGACGCCGAGGCTCTCTCGCAATTCATTTCTCAATATTATGCCGAGAGGCTTCCGCCTTCTGAAATAATAACCGAGAGCTGTTTAGAGGGAGAACGTGAACTTCTGGAAGGTTTTTTTAAGGAGAAATACGATAAGTCAGTCAAAATTACGTTTGCAAAACAGGGCGTAAAGGCGCAACTTCTTTCAATGGCGCAGGAGAATGCGCGCGAATATCTTGAAAAGTCTGTAGACAAAATAAAGCACAAAGACGACATGACGGTGAACGCCTGCAAGAGGCTGCAGTCAATTCTCGGACTTGAAAAGTATCCGCGTCGAATGGAATGTTATGATATCTCAAATATCAGCGGCGTAGATAAAGTGGGTTCTATGGTCGTGTTTATCGACGGCGAGGCTGAAAGGAGCAGTTACCGCAGATTCCGAATCAGAACTGTTGAAGGCGCAAACGACTTCGCTTCCCTTCAGGAGGTGCTTAAGCGCAGGCTTTCGAAGCTCGGCACCGGGGAAGAAGAGCGTTTCCCTAAACCTGACCTGATAATTATAGACGGCGGCAAGGGTCAGCTTTCTGCCGTAAAACAGATATTTGCAGATATGAATATAGACGGCTTAGAGCTTATTTCGCTTGCCAAGCGTGAAGAGGAAGTGTTCACTTTGAGCTCTGAAGAGAGCGTTAAGATAGACCACCGTGACTTTTCATTAAAAATGTTACAGCGAATAAGGGATGAAGCGCATCGTTTTGCCATAACTTACTTCAGGAATCTTCATTCAAAGCGCAATCTTGAAAGCGTTTTATCCCAGATTGACGGTGTTGGCAAAAAAAAGAGAATTGCTCTCATGGAGCGGTTCGGAACTATTGATAAAATAATGAGCGCAAGCGAGGACGAGCTTGCCCGAACCGAGGGTATAGGTCCTGTACTTGCAAAGACGATACGTGAATATTTTGAAGGACAGATATGAATGAGCTTAAGTACGGGCTGATTGTTTCTGATTTTGACGGAACGCTGCTGACAACTAAACAGACGGTGCCGGACAGGGTAAAATCTGCGATAGAGCGTTATGTTGCGGCGGGAGGAATTTTTGCGGTATGTACGGGCAGGATGCTGGCCTCGATAATGCCTCAGGTTCGTGCTCTTGGATTAAAGGGGCTGGTTGCGGCTTACCAGGGTACAGTTATTGCCGATATTGAGAGCGGCGAGCTCATACACAACGGCGGCTTTACCGTTTCGCAGGCGCGCGAAATTTGCCGTACACTCGAGGCCCGCGGCGAACAAATAAATGTGTATGCCGACAATGTTATGTACACTACATTGCCGCCGTATGATAAGCTTTTAAATATCTACGAAGAGATTACGGGTGTAAAGTCGCGCTTTGTTAGTGCAACGATGTCGGACTTTGTGAGGAATAATGCACTCTACTGCCAGAAGATAGTAAGTATTGTGATGCCTGATAAAAAATTGCCTCTGTATGAATATCTGAAAGAAAAGCTTGGCCAAAAATATGAGGTAACATACAGCGCTTCCGTTTTGGTGGAGGTGTCGCCGAAAGGCGACGACAAAGGTGAGGCTTTAAAATTTCTTGCCGCCCACTATAACGTCCCCATTGAAAAAACTGTTGCGGTGGGCGATAATCTGAACGACCTGCCTATGATTCTTGCAGCGGGAGTTGGTGTTGCCGTGGCTAACGGTGTTGATGAATTCAGGCGGTATGCCGACGATGTTTGCCCTTCGTGCGATGATGGCGGTGTGGCTGATGTGATAGAAAAATACGGGTTTGCGTAGTACTATGTGTGAAATATTGGCGCCGGCAGGCGATAAAAACAGCGCTTTGGCCGCAATCAACAGCGGTGCAGACGCCATATATCTCGGGCTCAGGCAATTTTCGGCCCGTTCTTCCGCGGCAAATTTTGACCTTGCCGAGTTTAAGAAAATTGTAAACTATGCTCATTTATTCGGCGTAAGAGTACATGTTGCTTTAAATACGCTGATAAAACAGGATGAAGTCAAAGATTTTATTTCGTCTGCATGTGAGGCTTGGAATGCCGGTGCCGACGCGCTGATAATTCAGGATATATTTCTCGGAAGAGCCATTCATTCCGCCTATCCTCAGATTGTGCTTCATCTTTCCACTCAGGCCGGAATATGTAATGAATATGGCGCGCGCCTTGCTAAGGAGTTCGGTTTTTCGCGGGTTATTCTTGCTAGGGAAACTGCGTTTGAAGATGTAAAAAAGATTGCCGGAATAATTGAAACTGAAACTTTCGTTCAGGGTGCGCTCTGCACATGCTTTTCCGGGCAGTGTTATCTTTCCTCTTTCGCAGGCGGAAACAGCGGCAACCGAGGACGCTGTAAACAGCCCTGCCGCAAGCTTTATTCGATTGACCGTAGCGGATTTGAGGATATGGCATACAGGATTTCTCCGTCCGATTTAAGTGTGGGCGACAGTATACTTAAGTTGAAAGATGCGGGAGTCTACTCTTTTAAGATTGAGGGCAGAATGCGCCGTCCGGAGTATGTTGCGGCGGCAGTAGGGTATTACAGGTCGGTTCTCCGAGGGGAAAAGGGGGATATTTCCCCGCTCAAACGTACTTATAACCGCGGCAACTATACAAAGGGGCTTGCATTCGGGCAGGATAAGAGTTTTTTATCGCCTGCGGTGCAGGGTCATATCGGAGAATACGTAGGTACTGTAAAGGTTGTAGACGGTAAATTTTTTTGCGAGAGCGGAATGCGTTTTGCGCGGGGCGACGGTTTTAAAATTCTTCGCTCGGGCAGGGAAGTCTGCGGCGGCATCTTCGACGGCGATAGTCGCGGCGGTTTTTATATCAATGCATCAAAACGGCTTAAAAACGGAGATAAAGTTTTTGTTACCACCGATACCGCCCTCAACGCAAGGCTTTCTTCGGTTAAACGCAGTCTGCCTGTAAAAATTCAGGCAAGGTTCTGTGCGGGCGAGCGTCCGCGCGTATGCATGAACGGCGTTGAATATGTAGGCGATTGTGAATTGGGAGTTGCGCAGAACAGGCCGCTTACCGCAGATGACATAGCTGTAAGCTTTAAAAAGGTCGGCGAACTTCCGTTTGATGTGCAAATCGACGAAATAGTGGTGGACGGGGCGCCGTACCTCGGGATGTCGGCGCTGAATTCCTTCCGCAGAGCGGCATACGGAAAATTAGTTTATTGCCTTACTCGTGTAGAGCGCTTGCCGGTGACCGCAGAAATGGATATTCCCGCGCCTGTACATGGCGCCTGCATAAAGTCGGCGGTAATCGCCTCCGATTTGAACGCTGTGTGCGCCGATATCGGAATTCTTAAGCCTGAAGATTATTCTGTTGATTTTGTTTCGCTTGCTTCTGATTTCAGAGGCGAAAAATTTTTGTATCTTCCGGCATTTTTAAGCGGAAAAGATATAGACATTATATCGTCCGCCTGCAAATATTTCGACGGAATTTACTGCGAGGGGACATATGCCGTTGCCCTTGCAAAGGAGCTGAAAAAACCTTTATTTGCAGGCGTCGGTTTTAATGTTTTCAACACGTTTTCGGTCGACTATCTTAAGGACAATGTCAGATATTTTTGTGTTTCAAAGGAACTGACTTCAAGTGAAATCGCGCCTCTGAATGCGCCGAATGCTTTTGCTCTTGCGGCGGGTGGGATAAAAGTCATGGACCTCATATATTGTCCGTTCGGCAAAACCTGCTCGGGTTGTGACAGGAGGAATATGTATACCCTTACTGACGAGGCCGGAAGAAGGTTTCCTATGAGAAGATATGAAATAAAGAGGGGCGACGGTTGCAGATTTGAACTCTTTAACTGTGCAAATCTGGTTGCCGATTATAAGGGATACGGTCGGTTATTCGACTTTACTCATCTTCCCGCGGCCGAACTTACGCAGGATATCGCGCGCGGCGATACCATAAACGGCAAGCTCAAGGATATAACCCGCGGGCACTTCAATTCACCCATACTTTAAAAAGTATTATGTGTGGCATAATTGTATTTAATAAAGATGAATTCACGATTTTTTGAAAAACTTGAACTTAATAAAGTGCTTGCCCAGTGCGCGGAATTTGCCGTTTTGTCTAAATCCAAAGAAATGATTTGCGGCAGTCGGCCTTCTGACGACATATCCGTTGTGCGCGAGCAGCTTAAAAGAACTGAAGAGGCCGACAGATTGCTGTTCAAAGCGGGGGTATCGGGCATAGAATACTTCGACGATGTTACCGACCTCGTTTCCCGCGCCGCTAAAGGCAGTATACTCTCATGCGGAGAGCTGAAGCAGCTCAATGCGCTCAATCGTTCGGCGCGCATTGCGTATACATCTGTTTCTGCTCTTGCGGATGACGGTGTCGTGCTTCTTAAATCAGACTGTGCCCGGCTCTATTTTGATGAACGTCTGGAAGATGAAATTAATTTTGCCATAATATCCGATAGCGAAATTAACGACCACGCTAGCGAAAAATTGTTTGATATCCGCTCTAAAATCAAGCAGCTCAACGCCAGAATACGTTCAAAGCTGACGGAATATATAACCGGCCCGACTGCGGCATTCCTGCAGGACGCTTCCGTCACAATGCGCAACGACAGATTTGTTATACCGGTAAAGGCGGAATATAAAAACAGGGTGCGCGGTTTCGTGCATGACCGTTCACAGACTGGTGCAACGTTCTTTATCGAGCCGGAATATGTGCTTGAAATGAACAATGAGCTTATAGCTCTCTCGATAGACGAACGTGAGGAAGTTGAGCGTATTTTAAAGAATTTTTCTTCCCGTTTCGGCGCGCTGTCCGATAAACTTGTTGCAGATGCAGACGTTCTTGCACAGCTTGATTGCTGTTACGCGCGTGCGCAATATGCATATTCATTAAAGGCGGTTATGCCTTCGGTCAACAGGCGCGGCTATATTAATATAGTCAAAGGCAGACATCCTTTGATTGATAAAAGCAAAATAGTTCCGGTAAGCGTAGAGCTTGGCGGAAACTATAACTTTCTTCTTCTGAGCGGTGCGAATACAGGAGGAAAAACGGTTACGCTGAAGATGGTGGGGCTGTTTTGCCTTATGGCGGCGTGCGGACTGTTTATACCGGCCGCCGAGGGCAGTGCCGTCGGCGTTTTTGATAATGTTTTCTGCGACTTGGGTGATAGCCAGAGTATAGAAGAGAGTTTATCAACATTTTCCTCTCATATAAAAACAGTAATTGAAATAGTAAACGGTGTAAACGGCGATAGTCTTGTGCTCATTGATGAGCTCGGAGGAGGCACCAATCCCGACGAGGGACAGGCTCTTGCCCGCGCCGTGGTCGAAAAGTTGCTCTCTGCCGGGTGCAGGGGCATAGTGACAACGCACTTTACCGCTTTAAAAGAATTTGCATTTGAGGCAGACGGCATTGAAAATGCAAGCATGGAGTTTGATTCTGCAACGCTCAAGCCGCTCTACAGCATTAAAATAGGTATGCCGGGTTCCAGCAATGCGCTTGCAATCTGCCGCAGAATGGGTTTGCCTGAGGATGTTCTGGAGAATGCAATTTCGTACCTTTCGGAGGGAAGCCGTGCTTTTGAAAACATTGTGCGCAGCGCTGAGGACAGCAGAGTGCGGGCAGAACAGCTCGTAGCTGAAAATGAGGCGCTGAAACTTGAGCTCAAAGGCAAGATTGCAAAGGCTGACGAGCGTGCCGCCGCTCTTGAGCGTGAGAGAACGAAGTTGTTCAATAATGCAAGGGCGGAGAGCAGGCGCATTATCAATGAGCGTTCTGCCGAGGCGGAAGAGTTGCTTGCGGAGATTGAAGATATTTTTAAAAAGGCTGAGATAACCGAGACCGACCTGATAAAGGCGCGCACGGTAAAAAATAAATTAAAGAATGCCGCTTACGATGCAGATGATTCGCCGCAGAGAGAGGTTCCGTATTCTCCTGCGACAAAGGATAATCTGCATACGGGCGATAGGGTATTCATTAAACCGATGCAGACTGAGGGAGAGGTTATTTCATATTCTCAAGGCAAGGACGAGGCAGAGGTCTTGTGCGGCAGCATGAAACTTCGCTGCAAACTTACGGATTTATTGTTGATAGGTGCGGAAAAACGGCAAAAGGGCGCAGCAGAAAATGTCCGTGTCGTTCGTAAAATTGCGCCTTCTCGTCCAGTGCTGGAAATTAACGTGCTCGGCATGACTGTCGGAGAGGCGCTGTATGAGGTGGATAACTTTATTGACAGAGCTGTTACCGACAACCTTGAAGAGATTAAAGTTATTCACGGGGTGGGTACAGGCAGACTGCGGAAAGCTATAGCCGAACACCTCAAACGCCATAAGAATGTCGAAAGCTTTCGTGCCGGCAAATACGGCGAGGGCGAAACGGGCGTAACTTTTATCAAACTGAAATAGCATGGCCTTAAGGTAAGTTTGACATCGCCGTATTTTGTTTTGTTCTTAGCAACTTAAAATGCAATAATTTGCCCCTTTGCTAATATTATATAAATAGTATTGGCTTTTTAGGGGTAAACTGTTGAAGAACAAGGTCGTTTTTATCGTAACTAATTTGCTTATCTGCGCGATAATAGTGGTAACAGCCGTTGTAGGCTTTTTAGGCGGCAGTGCCGTAACCGTCTCTGACGGAGATGGCACAATTTACTACAGGTCGCAATCAGAAAGCGCCGTAAGTCTCATGTTCAATGTGTATCAGGGCACAGACGAGGTGTACGAGATACTTGATATTCTCGACGGGTATGGAGCGGAGGCCACCTTTTTTATAGGGGGCAGCTGGGCGGACGACAATGTTGACTGTGTGCGTGAAATTGCTTCCCGCGGGCATGAGATAGCCAGCCACGGTTATTTTCATAAGGACCATGCTGCGCTTTCTTACGAAGAGAATATTGATGAGATTGTGCCCAGCGTAAAGCTGCTGAGTATGATTTGCGGTAAAGATATCTCGCTGTTTGCGCCGCCTTCCGGTGCGTTCAACGATTATACGGTAAGCGCCTGCCTTGAACTCGGGCTGAAGATGATAATGTGGAGTAAAGATACAATAGACTGGCGCGATAATGATGTGAATCTTATAGTTTCTCGTGCGACAAACGGATTGGAGGCCGGCGATTTTGTGCTTATGCATCCAACGCAGTCCACAGTCAAAGCGCTGCCGGCCATATTGAATTACATAAGAAATTGCGGCTTTGCCGCCTGTACCGTATCGTACAGTTTAGGAGAATAAATGGTACATTATAAAACGCTTAAAAACGGAATAAGGCTTGTGGTAAAGCGCATGGAAGGACTTATGTCAGTTTCTATGGGAGTGCTGGTGGGTACCGGTGCTTATGTTGAAAGCGATAAGGAGGACGGTATTTCGCATTTTATCGAGCACATGATGTTCAAAGGCACGAAAACGCGCTCGGCGTTTGCTATTTCCAATGAAATGGACAGGATAGGAGCCCAGATGAATGCGTTCACTGGCAAGGACCTGACCTGCTATTATGCGAAATCGACGACTGAAAATGCCGAAAAAGCATTTGAAATACTTGCAGACCTCTTTCTCAACAGTACTTTCCCTCATGACGAAATGACGCGTGAAAAGGGAGTTATCATTGAGGAGATAAATATGAATGAGGACACGCCCGACGACCTCTGTCTCGACCTGCTCGGCGAAGCCTATTACGGAAGAGACGGTTACGGCAGGAATATTCTCGGCCCGAGAGAGAACGTAAGCGGCTTTACAAGAGCTGATGTTGAGGCGTATATGTCGAACAGATATACTGCCGACAATATTGTTATATCCATGGCCGGCAACATAGACATAACTCTTGCCGAGAAGCTTACGGAGAAATATTTTTCCTGCGTACCCGCATCGGCAAAACAGGAAAGAGCGGTGGAGGTTGTTCCGAAACATAATTCAGTAGTGAGATATAAGGACATCGAGCAGATACATCTTGCCATAGGATACCCCTCGGTTAAGAGATACGACAGGTTATACGACGCCACTATGGTCATGAATTCCGTTCTCGGCGGGAGCATGAGTTCTCGTCTGTTTCAGACGGTGCGCGAAAAACTTGGACTTGCATATACCGTATATTCGTATACCACGGCTTATTCCGACACCGGCATGTTAGTTGTATATGCAGGCGTAAATGCCGATAATTATATGAAGTCTGTAGATGCCGTTTACAAATGCATTGAAGACATTAAAAGAAAGGATATAACCAGGGAAGAGTTTGAGCGCGGCAAGGAGCAGCTCAAATCTTCGTCAATTTTTGCTCAGGAAAGTACAAGCTCACAAATGCTTCTCTATGGCAAGGAACTTATGTACAGTGGCAAACTTTACGATTTTGAAGATAGAATAGCGCGCGTCAACGCTGTCACTATG
This sequence comes from uncultured Clostridia bacterium, assembly GCA_944368155.1. GTDB lineage: Bacteria > Bacillota > Clostridia > Christensenellales > Borkfalkiaceae > Coproplasma. The sequence goes on along the minus strand of CALVWW010000001.1, from coordinate 200,066 downwards.
GACGATGTGTTCGAGGCTGTAGAGTGTAGTTTCGACAGTTCGCGCATGGCGGCCGCTGTTGTTGGTAAAACAGACAAGCCGCTTAAAATTTAAAGTACTATGTGTAACATAAAGTATGGTTTTGAGCCTGTTTTCGATGAAGACAGCCGGGTTCTCATTTTGGGCAGTTTTCCGTCCGTAAAGAGCCGCAAAGTAGAGTTTTACTATGGAAACAGGCAGAACAGGTTCTGGAATATCCTTTGCGGTTTTTTCGGCGAGGATATTCCGGAAAGTACGGAGGGGAAAATTTCCTTTCTCAGACGCAACGGTATTGCGCTTTGGGATATTGTAACCGAGTGCGAAATAGTTGGTTCTGACGATTCTTCCATTAAAAACTATAAGGTTGCCGATATTTTTAAGGTGCTCAATAAAAGCAATGTCGGGCTCATTATGCTCAACGGCGGCAAAGCATACGAAATTTTTAAACGATATTACGGCAATATCGATATCCCGTTCATAAAGCTTCCTTCAACCAGTCCGGCTAATACGCGGTGTGACGCGGAGCAATGGAGAAGTGCTCTGGGAGAGGTGTTCAATAAATAATTTGGTGAAACCATGATTACATACAATCAACTTCTCGGCGAACTAAGTGAGCAGGCCGAAGAAAAATTTGCAGAATTTAACCGCCGCATAATCTGCGACGGCAAACTTAAATTTTTAGGTGTGCGCACGCCTGCTCTCAGAAGGCTTGCCAAAAAGTATAAAGATGAATACGTGAGTCTGGCGTCCTTTCCCGATGAGTATTATGAGGTTGTGTTCCTCAGACTTTCGGTTGCTGCTCTTTTGCCTTATGATGAATTTGTGTCAGTTTGCGACGATTGTGTAAGCGTGCTTTCAGATTGGGCACTTTGCGATTGCTTTTCTCCCGTTTGTATAAAAAAGCACAGAGAGGAGTTTATTCCGTTCATAAATAAGTATCTTTCGGCTGAAAGAGGGTATTACAACGACGGCGAGTTTGCGCGCAGATTTGCGCTGACAACGCTTCTATCTTTCTATGTTGAAGAGGACTATTTAGATTTGATTTTCGCCGGCATAACAAACTGTAAACCTGACAAGTATTATGTTGTCATGGGTGCGGCGTGGTTGCTTGCAGAGGTGCTCATTAAATTTTATGAGCGTGGTTTTGAATATCTGAATAGTACTATGTGTGACATAAATATCAGAAACAAAGCTATTTCAAAGGCTTGCGACAGTTTCAGAGTGAGCGACGAAAGAAAAACTCAACTGAAGTCATTGCGCGCAAAACATTAAAGACCGCTGGCGTTTTAAGCTTGATTATTTTTTCATTCGGTTTTGCTTTGAAAAGTATTGACTTAATCGACTTTTTTATTTAAAATATTCAAGGTGTAACTTTCGGCGCCCAAACCGCCGAGCGCCGCAGCCTGAATTTTATTAAGGCGGAATATGAAACAAGTTTATCAGAGAGCTTATATTTTATGGATATCATCAATCAACTCACTACAGAATTCAATCTGAAGGGCGAATATGCGAGCAACATAATAACCCTTCTCGACGAAGGCAACACAATTCCGTTCATCGCCCGTTACAGAAAGGAGATGACGGGAGCTATCGACGACCAGGTATTAAGGCAGTTTGTAGACAGATATGAATACCTTAAAAATCTTGAAAAGCGCAAGGACGAGGTGCGCAAGTCGATTACCGACCAGGGTAAGATGACGGATGAAATCGAGGCGGCAATTGAAGCATGCCTTACGCTTACCGAGGTTGAGGATGTATATCGTCCGTACAAGCAGAAAAAGAAGACGAGGGCTTCGGTTGCCGTTGAAAGGGGACTTCAGGGGCTTGCCGACTTTATTCTTGCGCAGGACGGCGACCCTTATGCCGAAGCGGATAAATACATAGACGAGGAGAAAGGCGTGTCCGACAGGGCGGCGGCAATTGCCGGAGCTAAGGACATAATAGCTGAAATTATCTCTGATAACGCCGAGCTCAGGAAAAAATTGCGCGAACTTTTCGAGAATCACGGCGAATTGCAGTCTAAAATGGTCAACGACGACGGTAAGGGAACATATGCAATGTATGCAGATTATGCCGAAATCGTACCTGAAATAAAGAACCACAGGGTACTTGCCGTGAACAGAGGGGAAAAAGAGGGTTGCCTCAAGGTAAAGCTCTATTTCAATCCCGACCTCGCTAAGCGAGTTTGCTCGGCAAAATATGTTCACTCAGACAGTGCCTGCGCCGACCTCATTAAAGAGGCCGCCGACGACGGTTATGACAGGCTCATAGAGCCTTCAATTGAGCGCGAAGTACGTTCGTCGCTCTCCGAAAGGGCGGGCGAACAGGCGATAAAGATGTTTGAAGTCAATCTGCGCCCCCTTCTTTTGCAACCTCCCGTAAAGGGAAAGGTCGCTCTCGGTTTAGACCCTGGTTACAGAATGGGCTGCAAGGTTGCCGTAGTCGACGAAACGGGAAAAGTCCTTGAAACTTCTGTAATCTACCCCGTTCCGCCCTTCAACAGAATTGAAGAAGCAAAAAAGATAGTTAAGAACTTTATAAATAAGTATAAGGTAGATATTATTGCAATAGGCAACGGCACTGCAAGTAAGGAAACGGAAATTTTTGTGGCCGACCTTTTAAAGGAAGTTGAACGCGATGTGAGCTACATGGTTGTCAATGAGGCAGGCGCGAGCGTCTACTCTGCCAGCCCTCTCGCGGCGGAGGAGTTCCCCGACTACGACCTCAATGTCCGTTCGGCAATTTCTATTGCACGCAGGTTGCAGGACCCCCTTGCAGAGCTTATAAAAATCGACCCTAAATCAATAGGCGTCGGGCAGTATCAGCACGACGTTGACCAAAAGAGGCTCGATACCGTTCTCGGCGGCGTAGTTGAGGACTGCGTAAACAGCGTAGGCGTCGACCTGAACACGGCGAGCGCGTCGCTTTTGGAGCATGTTGCGGGATTAAATTCCGGCATTGCAAAAAATATCGTTGCATACAGAGAGAGCAATGGCAAGTTTACAAGCCGTTCGCAGTTACTTAAGGTAAAGAGGCTGGGCGAAAAGGCTTATGAGCAGTGCGCAGGCTTCCTGCGTATACCCGGCGGCGATAATATTTTCGATAATACCGCAGTGCATCCCGAATCATATGAAAAGGCCCAGAAGCTTTTAAAACTTTTCGGTTACAGTGAAGAGGACGTAAAAGCGGGAGGACTTGCAGAGCTTCCTCAGAAGGTTAAGGCCTTCGGCGAGCAGAAAGCTGCCGAATACGCTGGTTTGGATGTGGCTACTCTGCGTGACATAGTAACAGAATTGCTCCGTCCTGGCAGGGACATAAGGGAGGCCTTGCCGGCACCCAAACTGCGCAAGGATATAATGGGTATAGAAGACCTTCAGGTCGGCATGGTCGTCGACGGAACGGTGCGCAATGTAATCGATTTCGGAGCTTTTGTGGATATCGGCGTGCATCAGGACGGGCTCGTTCATATTTCTGAAATTACCGACCGTTATATCAAACATCCTTCCGATGTATTAAAGGTCGGCCAGCAGGTAAGGGCGGTAGTTATAAGCGTCGATGTAAAAAAACAACGTATAGGCCTTTCGCTCAAGCAGGCGAAAAAAATCACAAATTAACTTGACAATTGTAATGTCATATTGTAAAATCAAGGTGCAATAAATCACTCGGAGGATACGATTTATGTTAGAAGAAATTGCGAAGATGCTCGGCGAACAACTTGACGTCGACCCCGCTACTATAACCGCCGATACTGATATTATCAAAGACCTCGGCGCTGATTCGCTCGATGTTGTTGAGCTTTTGATGGGACTTGAAGAAAAGACAGGCAAGACCATTCCCGAAGAGCAGGTGGCCGAAATTAAAACTGTCGGCGACATCGCAAAGGTTCTTGAAACGCTTTAATTTCTTAAATATCAAGCAAAAAAGCGGCGGTACTTTAAATGTGTGCCCCGCTTTTTTATTTCGGTTTTATCAATGGAAATCCCCGCCGCAAAAAATTGCGGCGGGGTAGTTTTATGATTTTACAGTATAATGTTTATCAGGCGTTTAGGAACTATAATGAATTTTTTAATGGTTTTTCCTTCGATAAGGGGGGCAATGTCGGTATTTGTTTTAACAAGCGCCTCTATTTCGGCATTCGGCATATCGACGGGAATGTTAACCTTTGCCTTAATTTTGCTGTTTATCTGGACGGCGTATTCGAACATCTCTTCACCGCACTTGTCCTCATCATATTCGGGCCATTTTTCGTATGTTATGGTATCTTTATGTCCGAGTACCTCGTGCCAGATTTCTTCTGTTACGAAGGGTATTACCGGATTGATGAGTTTAATAAAACCTTCTGCGTATTCCCTCGGGAAGGGGCGGCTTTCGGCAATTTCTTTATATACAGCGTTTATAAACACCATCATCTGCGAAATTGCGGTGTTTACCTTGAGCGCCATATAGTCGTCGCCGACTTTTTTAACCGTCTGGTGATATATTTTCTCAAGGTTTTTATTGGATTCGTCGGCAATGGAATTAGTTTCAAAATAAAGGCGGTGTATTCTGTCTATAAACTTCTTTACGCCTTCGATATTAGCCGTATTCCAGGGTTTAGTGTCGGCAACGGGTCCCATGAACATTTCATACATTCTTAAAACGTCTGCTCCGTAGTCGCGCACAACATCGTTGGGGTTTATGACGTTGCCCTTGGATTTTGACATTTTTTCTCCGTCCTCGCCGAGTATCATGCCCTGGTGGAAGAGCTTTTTGAATGGCTCTTTATAGGGAACATAGCCCTTGTCGTAGAGGAAGTTATTCCAGAAGCGGGAGTATAGAAGGTGACCCACAAGGTGTTCTTTGCCGCCGCAGTAAAAATCTACAGGCATCCAATGCTTTAAAAGTTCATAGTCGGCAAACTTCTCGTCGTTGTGAGGGTCGCAATAGCGGAGGAAGTACCACGAAGAACCTGCCGAGCCCGGCATTGTCGCCGTCTCTCTCTTTCCTTTGACTCCGTCTATCGTCACGTTTACCCAATCGGTCGCATTGTCGAGCGGAGCTTTTCCGCCTCGCGCCTTGTAATCTTTCATCAGCGGCAGGGTAAGAGGAAGCTCGTCGTCGCTCAAAGCCACGTCCCTGCCGTCCTCAAGGTGCACTATGGGCACGGGCTCTCCCCAGTAGCGCTGGCGTGCAAATATCCATTCGCGCAACTTGTAGGAAACGGTCTTGTGTCCGCAGTTGTGCTCTGTAAGCCACGCTGCCATTTTGTCTATGGCATCCTGTTTATTCAGCCCGTTTATAAAGCCAGAGTTTATATGCAGGCCGTCGCCTGTATATGCCTCTTTTGTTATGTCGCCGCCTTCAAGCACCTGAATGATTGGAATGTTAAATTTCTTTGCAAACTCATAGTCGCGCGTATCGTGCGCGGGCACAGCCATAATGGCGCCCGTGCCGTAAGAAGTGAGCACGTAATCGCTTATCCAAATTGGAATTTTGGTGCCGTTGACGGGATTTATTGCATACGCTCCCGTAAAAGCGCCCGTCTTTTCCTTGTTGAGCTCCGTTCTTTCCAGCTCCGATTTGCTTGCGCACGCGGTTTTATACGCCGCTACTTCCGCACGTCTGTCGGGAGTGGTTATCTTGTCGACGAGGGCATGTTCGGGAGCAAGCACGCAGTATGTTGCGCCGAAGAGCGTGTCGCAACGCGTTGTGAAGACAGTGAACTTTTCTTCCGTTCCGTCCACTTTGAAATCAACATTCGCTCCTACTGACTTGCCTATCCAATTGCGCTGGGCAGTTTTGGACGCTTCGGGCCAATCTATTTCATCAAGCCCCTCCAAAAGGCGTTCGGCATATTTGTTTATGTCGATTACCCACTGCTTCATGTTCTTGCGCACGACAGGGAATCCTCCGCGTTCGCTCTTTCCGTCGATTATCTCGTCGTTGGCAAGTACGGTACCCAGCTCTTCGCACCAGTTCACGGGCACGTCGGCATAGCGGGCAAGTCCCGCTTCATAAAGTTGTTTGAATATCCACTGCGTCCACTTATAGTAGGAGGGGTCGCAGGTTGAAACCGTCTGGGTATAGTCGTAAGAAAGGCCGAGCATCTTGAGCTGTGAGGTAAACGTTTCGATGTTCTTCTGTGTAAAGTCGGCCGGATTGTTGCCTGTCTTTATTGCATACTGCTCGGCGGGCAGACCGAATGAGTCGAAGCCGATGGGGTGGAGAACATTATAGCCCTGCATTCTCTTCATGCGTGCAATAACGTCGGTTGCCGTATATCCCTCGGGGTGGCCTACGTGCAGTCCTGCGCCCGAAGGGTACGGAAACATGTCTAATACATAGTACTTGGGTTTTGAAAAATCATGCAGGTCGGTATGGAATGTGCCGTTTTTCTCCCAGTACTCTATCCATTTCTGTTCTACTTCATTAAAATTCGTATATGCCATAGCTCATATCCTGTTTTTTTACTTCGTATCATTATACATAATTTAACTGTTTTTAGCAAATATTTTTACATATCATAGCCCATTAAGTTGTTGACAAACTCTGCAAAAAATAATATCATAGAATTACCGAGCGGGAAGACGAGTACCGTCTGAATGCCATCACAGAGAGCGGAGCCTCGGCTGCAAGTTCCGCATGGCGGTCAGGGAACGGGAAACCACCTTCAGTTGCGCTTGGCGACAATTTTTAAAGCGGTCTTAAAGACAATTAAGGTGGAACCGCGCAAAAGTGAATTTTTGCGTCCTTAAACTTAGCGGCGGAAAGCCGTCGGTTTAAGGGCGTTTTCTTTATTCATAAAAACATATTTTCAGGAGACGGGTAAAATGAAAGTTTTTCTCAGAAACGGCGACGAACTTAATATTGATGCCGGCGCTACCTGCGCAAATGCCGCTTCGGCGATATCCGAGGGGCTTGCAAGGAGCGCTGTCGCAGCTAAGGTTAACGGCGTCGTGTGCGACCTTTCGCATGAACTCAAAGAGGGTGATAAGCTCGAAATTCTTACTTTGAAGGATAAGGAGGGGCTTGAGGTATATCGTCACACATGCGCGCACGTTCTTGCACAGGCGGTTAAGAATATTTTCCCCACTTGCAAACTTGCAATAGGCCCCGTAATTGAAAACGGCTTTTACTATGACATCGATTTCAATACGCCCATAACGCAGGACGACTTTGAAAAGATTGAGGCCGAGATGCACAAGATAATCAAGGCAAATACCCCGATTGAACGCTTCGAGCTCTCACGCAAAGAGGCTGTTGAACTTATGTCGAAGTATAAGGAGAAATACAAAGTAGAGCTTATAAACGACCTGCCCGAGGACGCAGTTATTTCTTTCTACAAGCAGGGCTCGTTCACCGACCTCTGCCGCGGTCCTCATCTTCCGTCGACGGGCAAAATCAAGGCGTTTAAACTTACTTCCATAGCGGGCGCTTATTGGCGCGGCAACGAGAAGAACAAGATGCTCACAAGGATATACGGCGTTGCATTTGCCAAAAAAGACGAAATGCAGGCCTATTTCGATATGCTTGAGGAGGCTAAAAAGCGCGACCATATCAAGCTTGGCAAGGAACTGAAACTGTTTGCTCTGCTTAACGAGGGCAGAGGGTTCCCGTTCTTCCTTCCCAACGGCATGGTGCTTAAAAATACGCTCGTCGACTATTGGCGCGAACTTCACCGCAAGGAGGGCTACGTTGAAATACAGACTCCTATAATTCTTACCCGCAGCCTTTGGGAAACATCGGGCCACTGGGACCACTATAAAGAAAATATGTATACCACCAAGATTGACGGCGAGGACTGCGCTATTAAGCCTATGAACTGTCCCGGCGGTATGCTTGTTTACAAACTTTCCCCCCACAGCTATAAAGACCTTCCTATAAGGATGGGCGAGATGGGACTTGTGCACAGGCATGAAAAGAGCGGACAGCTGCACGGCCTGTTCCGTGTTCGTTGCTTCACTCAGGACGACGCGCACATCTTCATGCTCCCCGAACAGATAACCGAGGAGATAAAGGGGGTAGTGCGTCTTACCGATAAAATTTATAAGCAGTTCGGATTCAAATACAAAGTTGAACTTTCCACCCGTCCGGAGAACAGCATGGGAACTGAGAAGGAGTGGAATATGGCTACCGACGCACTGCGCGCGGCGCTCGACGAACTCGGGTTTGATTATGAGATAAACGAAGGCGACGGCGCGTTCTACGGCCCTAAAATCGATTTCCATCTTCAGGACAGCATAGGCAGAACATGGCAGTGCGGCACCATTCAGCTCGATTTCCAGATGCCTCAGCGCTTTGAGCTTGAATATGTGGGCGAGGATGGTGAAAAACATCGTCCCATAATGATTCACCGTGCGATTTTCGGTTCTATCGAGCGCTTTATCGGCATACTTATCGAGCACTTTGCCGGCAAGTTCCCCGTATGGCTTGCCCCCGTTCAGGTCAAAGTTCTCTCCATAACAGACAGAACTAAGAACTATGCCGAATGCGTATGCGAAAAACTGCGCGGGCGCGGCGTTCGTGTTGAATTCGACGGCAGAAACGAAAAGATAGGCTATAAGATAAGGGAGGCAAAGCTCGAAAAAGTTCCCTATGTCCTGGTTGTCGGTGACGCTGAAGAACGCGACGGCACGGTAAATGTAAATAAGCGTGGCATTGAAGAAAAGACCACCGTGAGTGCAGAGGAATTCGTAAGCACTATTGTGCAGGAAATTGATGATAAGGTGATTTTTTAAATAATTTTGAGCTGCGCCGCAGAGGCGGCGCAGCTCAAAAGCATATAAAGGGATAAAAATTACCTGACTTAGTAAAATCTGTTGTAAATGTCATTAAATTTGTTTGACATTTGGTCTGCGATATTGTATTATCAATAGGCAAGCAAAGGCAAAACCTTTCGCCGCGCGGAAAGTCTGTGTCGGCAAATAATGATTTAATCTCGTGTCTTTTATCGGCGCGTACAACGTTTGTCATTAATGCGGTTTGCTCTTGCAAGCCGCTTTTTTTGCGGCAAATAAAATGAGAGGTAAAAAGTTATCAAAGATTCCTATTCTATCAACGAAGATATCCGCGACAGGGAAGTCAGGGTAATCGCATCCGACGGGCAGATGCTCGGGGTGATGAGTGCGGCTCAGGCGCAGAAGCTCGCCTATGAGCAGGACCTCGACCTTGTTAAAATTTCCCCCACGGCTAACCCGCCCGTATGCAAAATAATGGATTATTCCAAGTTCAAGTACGAGCAGGCAAAAAAGGATAAGGAAAACCGCAAAAACCAGACTATTGTCGAGCTTAAAGAAATCAGGCTCTCTATGACTATCGATGTGGGTGACATTGCAGTAAAGACCAAGCAGTGCCTTAAATTTTTAGAGGCGGGCAACAAGGTCAAAGTGTCTATCCGCATGAAGGGCAGGGAAAATTCCCGCTCATACCAGGGCGTAAAGGTTATGGAGAACTTTTTCGAAGGCTTAGGCGGCAAGGCGGTCATGGACAAAAAACCCACCACAGAGGGCAGAAACATCATAATGATGCTTTCGCCCGTAAAGGCTTAAAACACTCATTTTAAATAAATTCAAATCGGAGGTCATAAATATGCCCAAGCAGAAATCACACAGCGGCACTAAAAAGCGCTTCTGGCTCACATCTTCCGGCAAGGTGAAGAGAGCGCACGGCGGCAAGAACCACAAGGCAGAAACCAAAAACAGAAAGAGAAAGAGAAATTTGCGTAAGAACACGTTAGTTTCCACCACACAGGAATCAACCGTAAAGGCTATGATTCCCTATAAGGATTAAGGAGGTCACCCCGTATGCGTATTAAAAGAACAGTAAACGCGCTCAAGAAGCGCAGGAAGATATTCCGTCTTTCCAAAGGTTATTTCGGTAATAAATCCAAGTCGTACAGAATAGCGCGCGAAGCCGTTATGAAGTCATTGAACTATGCTTTCATCGGCCGCAAGCTCAGAAAGCGCGACATGCGCAGCCTTTGGATTGCAAGAATCAATGCGGCTGCCAGGGTTAACGGCCTTTCGTATTCCAAATTTATGCACGGCCTTAAGATTGCCGGCATAAATCTCAACAGAAAAGTTCTCGCAGACCTTGCGGTTAATGATGCCGCAGCATTCGCTGCGCTTGCAGAGAAGGCAAAGGCTGCTGTATAAAACGCGCTTTTGCGCTGAAAGTATGCCGAATTAAGCCTTGAAATACAGGCTTAATTTTTTGCTTTTATGATTATTCAGTCAAGGTCCAATATCAGAGTGCGGCGCATGGCCGCGCTCAAAGATAAAAAATTCCGCAGGGAGTACGGCGAATATCTCGTAGAGGGCATTAAGATGGTTACCGAGTGCATTGAAGCGGGGTGTGAAGTCACTTCCGTCATGTGTACTCCTGAATACGCCTCTGTGTCTGCCGACGCCGTTGTCGTCACGCGCGACGTATTTGAGTACATTTCCGATGAAAAATCTCCGCAGGGCGTGATTGCTTCGGTGAAAATTCCAAGAACTCCGGTGTCTGCGCCTGAAGACAGGTGCATTCTTTTGGACGGATTGCAGGACCCGGGCAATGTCGGTACGATAATTAGGACGGCGAACGCCGCCGGCTTTGGGGAAATATATCTCGTCGGCTGTGCCGACCCTTATTCTCCCAAGTCTGTGCGCGCAAGCATGAGCGGAGTGTTTTTTACGAAGTTGATGCGCTGCACGGCAGATGAGGCGCTTGATGCGCTCCGCGATGTACCTCTTGTAAGCGCCGATATGGACGGGGAGAATGTCTTTGGTTTCAATGCTCCGGATAAATTCTGCCTGTGCATAGGCAACGAGGGCAGCGGACTCAGTCAGAAGGTCCGCTCGGCGTCAGCATACACGGTAAGAGTACCCATGCGTTCCACGTGTGAAAGTCTTAACGCCGCAGTTTCGGCGGGAATCTTGATGTATGTAATAAACGGCGCAAAATTATAATTTGCGTGTAAAACAAAGAAGGAGGTTCTATTAATGTCAGGTCATTCCAAATGGCACAATATACAGGCAAAAAAGGGCAAGACAGACGCGGCGCGCGGTGCCGCGTTCACCAAGCTCGGCAGGGAAATCGCCGTTGCGGCAAAAGGTAACCCTAACCCCGATACAAACAGTAAACTTGCCGATGCAATTGCAAAAGCTAAAGCTGCAAATATGCCTAACGACACCATAAAGCGCTCTATTGCCCGCGCCGCAGGTGAGCTTGGCGACAAGGAATATAAGGAACTCACCTATGAAGGTTATGGCGTCGGCGGTTCTGCCGTAATAATTAAGACCCTTACGGACAATGTAAACAGAACGGCCGGCGACGTTCGGTCGACTATGTCAAAGTGCGGCGGTCAGATGGGTAATACCGGTTGTGTTTCATACATGTTTGATAACAAGGGTTATCTTGCTGTTGAGCGTACGCCTGCCCTTGACGAGGACACTATGATGGAGTATTGCCTTGAGGCGGGAGCGGACGACTACGTTGCGCAGGACGATGCGTATGAAGTGTATTGTGCACCCGAAAATTTTTCGTCCGTGCGCACATATCTCGAAGGTAAGGGCGTAAACTTCTTTGAGGCGGCCGTTAAGATGATTCCACAGAATTATATCACTCTCGATGCCGAAAAACTTGAAACGTTCAAAAAGATGCTCGACAGACTCGACGAGCTTGACGATGTGCAGGATGTTTATCACAATGTGGAAATGCCCGAAGAGGATGAAGAATAAAGGTTAACCGAGCCGCGCAAAGACAGCGCGGCTTTTTTCTTAAAAAATTTTTAAATTTAACGCATAAAGGACGTTTTCCTGCAGAAAATAATAGTACAAGCGGCGACGCTTTAATAATATAGTCTGTTTTAAAGCGCTACCGCTTTAAAGTGTAGATATCATTTTTGCAAAAATTCTGTTTTAGCAAGATAAGTTAGTTTTTGCGGAAGGAATTTGCGTTGGTAATTAATATGCGGAATCGTTTTAAGCAGACGCGGGGAAGCGTTTTCATTAATGAAAACGCTTCCCTATGTATTTTTGCCGTATTTTATATCATAGAATAAGATATGCGCAAAATTATTCGCTTTGTATGCGCCTGTCTGTGCATATGCGCCTTAATTGGCGGAATGGTAGCGGCTTTTGTTATTGATTCACATGAAGGTGACGCTAAAGACGAAGAACTCAGCATGCTTACATTATGGCAGATTGACAGCTTTGAAGGCGGAACCGGTTCGCGTGCAGATTATCTAAGGGCTGTGGCCGAACAGTTTTCAGCCGGCAGACAACTTTACATAGAGGTTACATCGCTGACAGCCGTCGCCGCGCGTCAGAATTTGGAAAACGGAGTTGTGCCCGACATAATCTCTTACGGCGCCGGTTTTTATGGAATTGAAAGTATTGTAAAGGGTTCCCCGGAAGTCTGGTGTATGGGCGCATACTGTATGATATCGTTAAACAACGCCGACTTCGGTGCGGCAACGGCAGAAAACACTGTTATAAATTCGGGAAGGGATAACCTCTCGTGTGCGGCGGCTTTATTCAGGGGAGTGTACGGCGCCGATGCGTCTGCGCCGACCAGCGCATATGTACAGCTGATTAACGGGGAGTATGACTATCTTTTAGGCACTCAGCGTGACATACAGCGTCTTAAAACGCGCAATGTAAATTTTTATGTGGAACCGGTGACGCAGTTTAACGACCTTTACCAGTATATTGCTGTGTTGTCGCAAAATGCATATAAGGCTTCGGTAGCGGAAGAATTTATCGCTTGTCTGCTTTCTCAGTGGCAAACCCTTACAAAACTCTCAATGCTGAGCGTGGGTAACAGTCTATATAGCGACCGGCTGCATGTGCTCGAAGTGCAGTATGAGTATGGTCTGCCTGCGGTGGCGGGAAGAGAGGCTATTGAAAAAATTATGACGGCCATTAGAGCGGAAGACATAAATCTGCTGAAAAGTTTACTCAAACCATTGTAAAAACACAAAAAAAATGTTATTATATAGGAGTAGATAGTTTGTCTGACATAAGGTGTGCGGACGGCCGCTTTACCGGTGTGCCTAAAAAATATGACTTCAGTTTTTCTTTAAATACAACTTACGGTTGCGGCGGCACGGCAAAAGTTGCGTTGTTTCCGAGAAGCGAGACTGAGGGCACGGCAATATTTTCCTTTTTGCTGAACAGCGGTGAAAATTTTTGCATTCTCGGCTGCGGTTCCAATGTTCTCGCGCAGGACGGAAGATTTGAGGGGTATGTGCTGAGCACCGCAAACATGAAGGGAATAACCGTGCCTGAGCATTGTCGTGACGATGTTGTCCTCAATGTGGCGAGCGGCGTAAAAGTTTCGGAACTTCTGTCATTTTGTAAAAACGAAGGACTCACGGGGCTGGAGTATCTTGCTGGTATTCCTGCTTCTGTCGGAGGTCTTGTCTTTATGAATGGCGGAGCCGGCGGAAAATATATTGCAGATAATGTTGTAAGTGTTCGCGTTGCCTCGCCTGAGCTTAAAGAATTATCTGCTGAAGATTGTGAATTTACATATAAGCATAGTACTATGCGTGACATAAAATGTCTTATTCTAAGTGTAAAACTTAGAACTAGGCGGTCCGAACCTCGCATCGTGGCAACAAATATTTTAAAGCGGCTTGCGGATAGGCGGAGCTTGCCTGCAGGCAGAAGCTGCGGCTGCGTGTTCGAAAATTACTGCGGCGTTAGCGCGGGGAAGATTATCGAGAACGCAGGTTTGAAAGGCGTGCGTATCGGAGGGGCTTATGTAAGTCCGTCGCACGCAAATTTTATATTGAACTGCGGAAGAAGTTCTTCTGATGTTTACTCGCTGATACAATTTGTTAAAAATGAAGTGTATAAAAAATTTGGAATAACGCTTAAAGAAGAGGTTTGCTTTATCGGAGAATTTAAATGATTTTAACAGGAGATTATCACACGCACACGCCGTATTCACACGGCAAAAATACTGTTCTTGAAAATGCCGAAGCAGCCAAAAAAATTGGCCTTAAGGCTGTCGGCATAACAGACCATGGGTTCAATCATATAATTTTCGGTTTGCGCAGAAGAAAGCTTGAGGCTTTGCGTACTGAGTGTACCGAGGCTGAAAAAATTACCGGCGTAAAAGTTCTGATGGGTATGGAGAGCAACCTCATTTCCGTTGACGGCGATACCGATATGAAAGAGAGCGACTTACCTTTCTTCGATTTATATCTCTGCGGCATCCATGAAGTTCTTATGTATAAGAGTTTAAAAGATTTCTATTACCTTTCAGTTAAAAATTATTCTGCTCACAAGTTTGGAAGAAAACCTTCGGACAAGCTTTTTCGGGCGACAACTAGCGCCTATGTCAACGCCGTAAAGAAGAATCCCATAGACGCAATCACCCACATAAATTTCAGGTGTTCGTGCGACCTTGTAGAGGTTGCCAAATGTTGCGCCGACTATGGCACATATATTGAAATAAATACGAAGAAGTATCATATCACGCCTGAAGAACTCAATGCGATGGCCGATACAGGAGTGCGGTTTATTATAGATTCCGACGCGCATTCGGCAGACAGAGTCGGCGACACGAAGATTGCCGAGCAGCTTTTAGCGCAGGCAAGCGTACCGCTCGACAGAATAGACAATATTGATGGCCGCGAGCCGAATTTCAGGTTTGCGGAATATAAAAAAGTGCATTTATGATTTGACCGGAGTCGGGTCTTAGGCGGTTGTTTTTTAGTTGAGTATGGTTAATTTTACCGAGGAAATAAAAACTGAGATAATTAAAAACTTTCCAGGCGGCAGGCCTTGCGCTATTGCCGCTCTTTCGGCTTTTATAAGGACTAGCGGAAGCCTCGTCAAATCGGATGGGAATTATGGTTTTGAACTCAGTTCCGAGAGCGAACTTACAGCTCATTTTTTTGCCGATATTGCTGAAAACTATCTTGGCGCGGAAATAAGCGGCTTTACCTCAAGTTCCGACCTTTCCAGCGGAAGAGACAAGCTTGTGTTTACCTGTTTATCTGAAAGAAGTACAGAAGTTTTGCGCGAAGCGGGAATTCTCGGAGAAGACGACGACGGGCTGTTTATTGACTTCGCGATAGGTCAGAATGTTGTGTCGCCGCAGTCATGCGGCTCAGCATATATATCCGGTGCATTCCTTGGCGGCGGAAGTTGTACTCTGCCCGACGTGAACAGTATGTCGAGTACGGGCTATCATTTTGAAGTGGTGTTCCGTAATAGGATAACTGCAAATGATTTCTGCGATTTGCTATGTTCGTACGATATCCTTGCCAAGCTCGTAATGCGTAAAGACAGCGCCGTCGTCTATTTGAAAAGCATCGATTCCATTTCGGCCGTGCTTTCGCTGATGGGTGCGGATAGAGCGCTTAAAAAGCTTAAAGAGCTTGCCCGCGAGCGGGATAATTCAAATAACGAAAACAGGGTAAACAATTGTTCTGTTTCCAATATCGACCGCACGGTCTCGGCCTCGGTAAAGCAGGTGCAGGCAATAGAGGTTATCCGCTCGACCATAGGATTGCAGAGTCTGGATGAAAATTTGTTTTCAGTGGCGGAGGGCAGGTTGGCAGATAAAAATGCATCAATGCAGGAGCTTGCAGACAGACTCAATATTTCAAAAAGTTGCCTCAATCACCGCTTTCGTAAAATCATGGAGATGGCTAAGCAGCTTGGCGAGGGGTAAAATAATTATTTTGATGTTTTTCATAGTACTCTGTGTGATATAATTCATAAATTAATGCTAAATTTATGCTTTTAATTGTAATGTGCATGTTTTAAGAGGATAAAATGACTGATTTTGTTCATCTGCACCTTCATACAGAATATTCGCTTCTCGACGGGGCGTGCAAAATTGACAACCTTATAGATTACTGCAAGGAGAACGGAATAAATGCCGTTGCCATAACCGACCATGGCAACATGTACGGCACGCTGCACTTTGCCGAAAAGGCTGCGGTCGCCGGCATAAAGTACATAATCGGTTGTGAATTTTATGTCACAAAGGATATGCACGATAAGTCGTCGAACATATCCGAGCATCTCATTCTGCTCGCAAAGAATAAGGCCGGATATAAAAATCTGGTTCAGCTTGATTCCATGGCTTTCGTTGACGGGTTTTATTATAAACCGAAAATCGACTACAAGGTGCTTAAAGAACATTCCGAAGGCGTAATCTGCCTTTCGGCTTGTGTTGCCGGCGGAATTCCCCACAGGCTTTTAAACAATGATTACGAAGGAGCAAAGCAGCTTGCTCTCTATCTCAAAGATATTTTCGGCGATGATTTTTACATTGAGATTCAGAACCACGGTCTTGACGAGGAGAAGAGAGTTCTGCCGCTGCTCGTGAAACTTGCCGATGAGATAGGAGCGGAAATTGTTGCCACAAACGACGTCCACTACCTTAAAAGGGAGGACGCAGAAATGCAGGACGTCCTCATGTGTATACAGATGAAAAAGACGCTCGACGACCCCAAGCGCATGAAGTTTGAAACGCAGGAATTTTACTTTAAGTCGGGCGACGAGATGGCTGACCTTTTCCCCAATTTGCCGCGGGCAATCTCAAATACGCGCGTCATTGCAGATAAAGTAACAGAGCCTGCGTTCAATCTCGATAAAAAGGGCTATCCTATAAGAGATAAAACGCTCATTCCCGGATATGAGCCGCCCGACGGCAGTACGCCTGAAGAGTATCTCCGCAAACTCACCGACGAGGGGCTCAGGCGCCGCTATGGCACGGTTACCGAGCGTGAGCGAGAGCGCGCCGACTACGAGCTCAAAGTTATCTGCTCTATGGGATATGCGGAGTATTATCTGATAGTGTGGGACTTTATCAACTGGTCGCGCGAACAGGGCATACCGGTGGGGCCCGGCAGGGGCTCAGGCGTAAGCTCGATTGTCGCTTATTCAATCGGGATAACCGATGTCGAGCCTCTTCAGTACGACTTGCTGTTTGAAAGGTTTCTTAATCCCGACCGAGTTTCGATGCCCGACTTCGATATCGATTTCTGCACTGACAGGCGCAGCGAAACGATAGAGTATGTGCGTAAAAAATACCATCCCGAGAACGTGTGCCAGATAGTAACATTCGGTACTATGGCGGCAAAGAACTCCATCAAAGACGTCGGCAGGGTTATGAATGTACCCTATTCTGAAACTGACAGACTGACAAAGATAATGGACGGCAAGACCTCGATAAGCGATTTGCTCGGCCTGAATATCGAAAAGACAAAGAAGAAAATGCTGGCGGAAGAGGACGAGGATAAGCGAGCCTCAATTGCAGATAAGCTAAACGAGCTTCAGCTCGCGCGCAATGCGGAGTTCTGCGATATGTATGAAACGGACGCCACTCTTCATGCCGTAATCGACATGGCTCTGAAAATAGAGGGTATGCCGAGGCAAACTGGAATGCATGCCGCCGGCGTAGTCATCTGCCGTAAAAAGATTGCCGACAACGTTCCGCTTTCGCGCAATGGGGAGGACATTACCACCCAGTTCGTCGCTAAGGAAATAGAGGCGCTCGGAATGCTCAAAATGGACTTCCTTGCGCTCGTCACCCTGACCGATATAAAGAAATGCCTCGACTATATCAAGGAAAATTACGGCAGGGACATAGATTTCAATGAAATCGGTTATACTGATTCGGGTGCATATGAGCTCATATCCGAGGGCGATACCGACGGCGTGTTCCAGCTTGAAGCGGGCGGCATGAAGAAGTTCATGCGGCAACTCAGGCCTGATACGCTTGAGGACCTTATAGCCGGCGTTTCGCTCTATCGCCCTGGGCCGATGAAGTTTATCGACTCGTTCTGCAACAGAAAGCACGGTTTAGAGTCAATCACTTATGACTGTCCGCAGGAGGAGAAGATTTTAAAGGTAACGTACGGTATACCCGTCTATCAGGAACAGGTAATGCAGATATTTCAGTATCTTGCCGGTTTCTCTCTCGGTGAGGCGGACCTGGTTCGCCGCGCGATGGGTAAGAAGGATAAAAAGACGTTGCTTGCCCAGAAAGATAAATTTATATACGGCGGCACCAGCGACGTAAACGGCTCGCATATTGACGGCTGTGTAAAGAACGGGATTTCGGCCGAAGTCGCGGCCAAGATTTTTGCCGATATGGAGGGTTTTGCCTCGTATGCGTTCAATAAGTCGCATGCGGCGGCTTATGCAACTCTCGCGTATCAGACGGCGTGGCTTAAAAAGTACTACATTAAAGAGTTTATCTGCGCCCTTTTAAACAACAGATTGAATAAAATAGATGAGATAACCAAGTATGTGTTGTATCTCAAAGATAAGGGATTAAAGGTATTCCCTCCCGATATCAACCGTTCAAAGACAGTTTTCTCTGTTGAAAACGACGGCGTGCGTTTCGGTCTTTCGGCACTCAAGGGCACAGGTCAGGCGGCAATCGACCTTGTCATCCGCGAGCGTGAAAAGAACGGACTTTTTGAAGATTTTCCCGACTTTATTTCGCGCTGTGCAACGTTGCTGAATAAGCGCATGATTGAAGGCCTCATTTATGCAGGGGCGTTTGATTCGATGAATGTGCACCGCTCGCAGCTCATTTTGGTTTACGATTCGCTCTATCAGCGCGCTGTAGGCATAGCTAAGCAGAAGAGCAGCGCGCAGATGAGCCTTTTCGGTGATTTCATTGCCGAGGAAAAGCTTACGGTCAACTACCCCGATGTCCCCGAATACGAACTTAATGAGAAGCTTGCCAGGGAAAAGGAGGTGCTGGGCGTATACGTAAGCGGCCATCCTTTTGAAAAATATATGAATAGTTTTTCCGATTGCAATTTCAATTGCGGCATGCTCGACGACTATACCGAGGATGACGACGGAGAGCGCACTTATAATTCGGTTAAAAACGGCATGCATATAGCGATGGGCGGCGTTATAACAGCTTTTAAGCGGACTGTTACCAAACGTACGGGCGCACATATGGCGTTTGTAACTCTGGAAGATATCTACGGCAGCGTCGAGTGCCTGGCATTCCCTGCCATGTATGATAAATACAGAAGTCTCATTGCCAACGACAAGATTGTGCGCGTGAGCGGAAAGCTTGACCTTGAAAACGGCAAAGAGCCGACTATAATAATCGATGCGATAGCGGAATTCAATGCGGCAGACGGTGAAAAATCCGGGTCGTCGAAAGAACAAAAGAAGAAGAGGGATATTCTTTGGCTGAATGCCTCCCGCCTTTCAGACAACGATTTCGAAGAATTGGTTGCAATGCTCGGCAATTATGAAGGCGATACCGACTGCGCCATAAAGCGCGGTGATAAAAAGTTCCGTCTCGGAGGTGGAATAAATTATTGCCGCGGATTGCTTGCCGAACTGAGCACTTTCCTCGATGAAGCGGATGTAAAACTTGTGTAACGGGCTGTAAAATATTTGTAAAATATATTTGTTTTACCCTATAGCGAGCGTTATTTACAGATAAATCGCTTGTAAAGCGTGCAAAACGGCATAAAAACGCCGTTTTGCACGCGTTTTTATATTTTCTTGTTTATTTTAAAAAATCTATTGAAATTTTTTCAGACTTTTGTTATAATATATAACTGGAATGATGATGTGAGGTGCGCCTTTTTTAAATGCATAAGGGGGCTTGCGGCTGTGCCGCGCGGCGCGCTCGGGAAAATAAAAGATACTTATTTTTTCAGCGGAGGTTTTTATGAAGAGAATAGGCTTGCTCACAAGCGGTGGCGACGCTCCCGGCATGAACGCCTGCATAAGGGCGGTAGTGCGCAGCGCGCTCTATTTCGGCATCGAGGTGTATGGCATAGAGCGCGGTTATCAGGGGCTCATCGACGATGAGATGATTTCCATGGATATGCGCTCCGTTTCAGATATTGTGCAGCGTGGCGGAACAAAACTTCGCACGGCAAGGTGCCTTGAGATGCTGACTAAAGAGGGCCAGAAAAAAGCGGTGCGCACGCTTGAAGCCCGCGGAATCGAAGGCCTTGTCGTAATAGGCGGCGACGGCTCTTTCAGAGGCGCAAAATGTCTCTCTGAAGAGTACGGCATCCCCACGATAGGTATACCGGGCACAATTGATAACGACCTTGAATATACCGACTACACACTTGGTTTCGATACTGCTGTAAATACCTGCATCGACGTAATAAATAAGTTGCGCGATACTATGACGTCGCATGAGAGAATTTCTGTCGTTGAAGTAATGGGCAGGCGTTGCGGCGATATTGCGCTTTACGCCGGCATTGCGAGCGGCGCGGAAATAATCGTTGTGCCTGAAGTTGTATTCGACCTCGACGATATTGTTATGAAAATAAACCGTTCGCGTGCAAACGGTAAACATTCCAACATAGTTGTTGTAGCTGAGGGCGTCTGCACCGCGGAGGAGTTTGCGAAACAGCTTCAGTCCATAACGACGTATTCCGTCCGTCCCACAACGATAGGCCACATTCAGCGCGGCGGTTCGCCCTCTATGGCCGACAGAATGCTTGCCGCCCAGTTCGGCAACAAAGCGGTTCGTCTGCTCAACGACGGTATCGGCAACAGGGTTGTCGGCATCCATAAAAATGAGATAATCGATATGGACATTATCGAAGCGGTCAATATGAAGAAGAAGTTCAATTACGAGCTTTACGAGACGCTTCAGATGATATCCATGTAATTTTATTTCAATCGTCCAGATTGTTTAAATTATCAACATAGCTGCCGGAGAATGCAATGATATTAAGTATCTGCCTTAGCCCGTGCATTGATGTCAACATGGAAGTTGACAGTTTGAGCGTGGGCAAAACCAATAAAATTCTCAATAAACGAATATATTTTACGGGTAAGGCGATAAATGTTGCCCGCGGCCTTAAGAGGCTGGGAGCCGAGGTGCAGGCAACCGGTTTTATGTATGAAGGCAACGGAAGGCTATTTGAACAGGAGCTGCATTACGAGGGGGTTCCCTACAGATTCGTGTGGTGCCCCGGCCGTGTTAGAGAAAATTATAAATTTGTCGACAATAAGTCGATGCTTACAGAGGTAGATGATATAAGCCCCGAGGTAAGTGACGAAAAGAAGGCTGAGCTTATTGCCCGCGTCAACGAACTTTCGTCGCATAGCGAGGCGGTCGTGCTGTCCGGCGGACTGGCAAAAGGTATGCCGCCTTCCTATTACGGCGACATCTTGCGTGCGGTACCTTCCGGAGTAAGGAAGATAGTCGATACCTCCGGCGAAAGGCTGTTTGAGGCGCTTAAATGCGGCGTTGATATGGTCAAACCCAATCTCCAGGAGTTGCAAAGCACACTCAAACTCTCTATAAACAGCAAGGAGGAGATGTTGTTTGGCTGCCGCGAACTATTAAAGCGCGGTGCCGAGCGCGTCTTGCTCTCTCTAGGCAAAGAGGGCGCTATAATAACCGATGGCAACGACAGCTTTTACTGTAAGAGTATAAATGTTGCAATGAATTCAACTATAGGCGCCGGAGACGGCATGGTCGCGGCGGCCACGTTTGCGCTTGCCAAGGGCGGCTCTCTTGAAGACATTCTCCGTTGCGGCGTTGCAGGCGGCACTGCGGCCGTTACCACGCCCGACAGCATAACTTTCAAGCGTGAAAAGTATGAGGAGATACTCGGCGGTCTTGAAGTAAGCAGAATCTGAAAAAGTTTAACCTGCGTAATTTTGCGTTTTCTATTCAGCCGGCTTAATTCGGGCCTTGAAATGTAGCGGGAGGAAACTTTATGTGGGATAAAAATAAACCGCTCAAATTAGCGGATGCCCTGTGTTACGATGCATACATCATGCAGCATATAATCGAAGTTGATAAGTATGTTGCCTGCGAACAGTTAGGTTATGACCTGTGCGGCAACTATGCTCCGTTTTGCAGCGTGTGTGAAAAATGGGTGCCCAATCCTTGTTCAACAGCCTACCGCATAAGCGAGCGCATGGCTTTTATATGTCCGTTCCTTGATTCGACCGGCGCTGACGACGCCCGCGTAGTCCAGGCGGTTGCAGATGTCGATAAATATCTTGCAAGCGAGGGCTTGGGGGTTGACTTGTGCGGCCGTTATGCGCCTTTCTGCGCTGTGTGCGATAAATCTCAGCCGTTCCCCTGCGGACAGGCATATTTAAGACTTAAGACGGCCGAAAATTTTTCGACAAAAGCTCTCGTTGCGCAGGAGGGCGGCGAACTTATAATCAATGTTCCTCGCTGGGACGAAGCGCTCACTCAGGTGCTTGAAGCGGACGGGACAGAAAAAAATGAAATAGTCGCAGAGGATAATGAAACTAAAGAAAGCAAGCCCCGTTCATTCAGGATAGGAGTCGCCAGACGCAGGGTCAAGGATATCTGACTGGTAGTTTATAAACATATTTGCCGCGCAGATTAATCTGCGCGGCTCTTTCGTGCGTTGAGAATATTATTGTTCCGAAAAGTTGTTCTTGAATTTATTAAGATGATAGTAGAAGTTTGACTGCTTTAATCCCGAACGTAAAAGCGCCTCCTTTAACGATATGTTGCAGTTTTTGAATTCTGTGAAAATTTCGACTTCTGTTGCTGAATATTCGACGGGAGGCCGGCCGAATCTTACGCCGCGTGCCTTGGCAAGCATAATTCCCTCAGCCTGCCTTGACCTGATGTTTTCACGCTCATTTTCGGCAACGAAGGACAGTATCTGAAGTACTATGTCTGATATAAATCTGCCCAAAAGACTCTCATCTGAACTCCTTGTGTCCAAAAGAGGCATGTCCAGCACGAGAATGTCTGCTCCGGCAACGTTTACTATGTTGTTCCATTCTTCGGTTATCATATTATAGTTTCTGCCCAATCTGTCAATAGATTTTATAACTATAAGGTCGCCTTTTTTCAGCTTTCTGAACATTTTAAGATAACCTTCACGAGAAAAATTTTTACCGCTTTTTTTGTCGCAGTATATGTATTTTTTCTCTATGCCGAATTGTCTGAATGCCTCAAGTTGGCGCGAAAGTTTCTGGTCGCGTGAGGAAACGCGCGCATATCCGTATGTCGCCATGTATAAATCTCCTTTTTTCAAAGAGAATAACACCAAACGGTGCCTGAGCGCCATTATAATATTAATCAGTTCATATAACAATTTGCTTAAATCTTAAAATTTTAACGACAGCACACATTGTTTATTCAAAACAGTTGACAGGGAGAGCCATTATTTGCTAATATCATTCATACAACATCAATTTGCCGCCGGGTAAATTCAGCGCCAAGCCTTCCGCATCTTTAGGCCTTAGTAGAGCGGAAGATTGCAGGGCGCCTTTTATTTTGTCCCGGGCTTGCGGTTTGGAGTTTGGTTATGAAATCTGTGGAGTTGAGTAAACCCGTACTTAAAGAATTTTTCAGATATGTGCCGTTCAGCGTGTTTGCTATGATTGCCAATTCATGTTATATACTTGCTGATACATTTTTTGTTTCAAAGGGTATGGGGGTAAACGGTCTTTCTGCGCTCAACATTGCGTTGCCGGTGTTCAGTATAATCCATGGTTCGGGACTTATGCTCGGCATGGGCGGCGCCACAAAATTTTCTGTGTACAGGAGCAGGGGGGAGCATGACAAGGCGGATGCCGTATTTACAAATATTGTATATCCCGGAGTGCTGTTTTCAGTAATATTTATGCTCCTCGGCGCTTTTTTGTCGGAAGAAATCTCAGTGTTGCTTGGCGCCGATGAGAGCACTCTGGGGCTCACCAATATTTACCTCAAGGTGCTGATGCTGTTTTCACCTGCATTTATATTCAATAATATACTTGCGTGTTTTGTGCGCAATGACGGCGCTCCCAAGCTTGCAATGTTTACCACTGTGAGCGGAAGCCTTATGAATATTCTTCTCGACTGGGTGTTTATATTCCCCTGCAATATGGGGATGTTCGGAGCGATACTTGCAACGGGGTTTGCACCGGTAATAGGTATCTGCGTCTCTTGCATTCATATTATCCGACGTAAAAATAATTTCAGGCTGCAAAAACAGAAACCCGACGTTCGGGAAATAGGTTCAGGTTTTGCACTCGGTCTTCCTTCGTTTGTTGAACAGCTGTCTTCCGCGGTGGTGGTACTGGTTTTTAATTATATAATGCTCGGAATCAACGGGAATACCGGAGTGGCGGCGTACGGAATTGTAGCAAATATTTCGCTTGTCGTTGCGTCTGTGTTCACCGGCATATCGCAGGGCGTGCAGCCGCTCATAAGTCACGCGCACGGCGAGGGCGAGAACGGCAAGGGCAAAGCATATTTTATATGCGCTTTGACAGCATCGGCAATTTTTGCGCTGATAGTATATATTGTTATATTCTTTTTTGCGGAACCTATAGCCGATATATTTAACAGCGAAAACCAGCCCCAGCTTACGTCTATGGCTGCCGAAGGTATGCGGATATATTTTACCGCGATACTTTTCCTCGGCTTCAATGTAATTCTATGTGTTTATTTTACTTCGACGGCAAAAGCATTGCCCGCGCAGATAATCTCTCTTCTCCGAGGGCTTGTGGTCATAATTCCGTCAGCACTAATACTTTCTCTGTGTTTTGGCGTGACGGGCGTTTGGTTATCCTACCCGATTACCGAATGTTTGGTTGCGGTCATCGGCGTGACGGTGCTTTTCGCGCTCCTTACACGGCAAAAGAGAACGGATAAAGAGTTGGAATCGAAGTAAATTTTAAAATTAAAATTTTTTTAAAAAGTTATGTTCTATCGTTGACAATATAAAATATATATAGTACAATCGTCACTGCTTGTGCGATAAAGCTTAATAATGTTTGCCGGAGAACGCGCGGCCGCAGCCGCGTTGTTGAGAAGGCATCGGGTGCGCCCGACCTTGAAAAGTCGGACTGCGCCCTTTTTTTATGCCTGCAAAACCAGCGGGCAGAAGCTTTGTATCGGCATAAGCGATAGTAATAAACAGAAGGAGAATGTATGAAACTTATTTTACGCTTTTTAAAGCCGCATTGGAAGTTATGCACGCTCACTGTATTTCTTATTTTAGTAGACGTGGTGGGCGCTCTCATCATTCCGACTTTTGCGGCCGAACTTATGAAGCAGGCCGATGACGGTGTAGAGTTCAACTCGCTTATTTTTACTGCTGTGCTGATGGGTGTTGCCGCACTGATTGCAGGCGGCGCCGCGATAGGCAGCGTTTTTGCCTGCTCAGACCTCACGGCGCGTGTGGGTGCCGATATGCGTGACGCACTGTATAAAAAATCACTCGAACTTGCCGTTTCAGACTTCAAAAAATTCGGTACGGCTTCGGTGACTACAAGAACTGTGTCGGATATAACTAATATCCAGACGGCGCTGATAAATACTATCATGCTTGTGCTCCCCGTTCCGCTTGTTTTCATTTTATCGATAACTATGGCTTTTATTCTCGATTGGGTGATGGGGCTTATTCTGCTCGCCATTCTGATTGTTATAATGATAATTGCTGTATTTATCATTAAAAGTTCTTCACCGTTGTTCAGAAAACTGCAGAAACTCTTAGACAAAATGAGCTCTGTATTGCTTGAAAATTTAACCGGTGTGCGCGTTGTGCGCGCTTTCAACAACGAAGAGCGGGAAGAAAAGAGAATGGATGACGCTTTCAGCGGCTATGCCGTAACGTCGATTAAAGCCAACCGCAGGTTCGCCCTTCTCGACGGCATTTCCTTTTTTGCCATAAATATATTGATTATTTTAGTATATTGCCTGAGCGGGTTCCGCATAAGCGCCGGCCATTTCCATGTGGCCGATATTACGGCGATTATTGAATATGCTATGTTTGCGCTGTTCTATCTTATGATGGCCCAGATGGTAATCCTTACTTTGCCCCGCGCCATGGAATGCAGCGAGCGCGTGCGTTCTGTGCTCGATTTTTCTCCTACGATTGCCGACAATGTCACCGGCCCGGTGCAACTCGACGGAGATTCTGAAGACGTGCTCAAATTTGAACGCGTAGCTTTCAGATTTGCCGACGCGGATGAATATACGCTCAGAAGATTGAATTTTTCTTGTAAGCGAGGTCAGACAACGGCAATAATCGGGGGGACCGGCAGCGGCAAGTCTACCGTTGCGTCGCTTATGCTGCGTTTTAACGATGTTACCGAAGGCAGAGTGTTGCTGAACGGAGTTGATATAAGAAAGATGCCGCAACGCCAGTTGCGCGACAACATAGCCTATGTTCAGCAGCGTGCGTGGCTGTTTTCGGGAACGATTGCGGAAAATCTGCGTTTCGGCAAGGAGAATGCCACCGATGAGGAACTCATGCATGCAGTCGACGTTGCCCAGGCCGGTGAATTTGTGCGCGCTCTTCCCGAGGGGTTAAACTCCTTTGTCGCTCAGGGCGGCACTAACTTTTCGGGCGGACAGAAACAGAGGCTGTCGATTGCGCGTGCCCTCGTCAAAAAGCCAGAGCTATATATTTTTGACGACAGTTTTTCTGCACTTGACTTCAAAACGGACGCCGCGCTCAGACACGCGCTTGCTGCGGAAACTAAGGACGCCGCAGTAGTGATAATTGCCCAGCGTGTCAGCACGATAAGGCACGCCGAACAGATAATTGTACTCAATGAGGGCGAACCTGTAGGTATCGGCACGCATGAGGAGCTTATGGAAAATTGTTCAGTCTACAGGGAAATTTATAAATCTCAGACCAAAGAGGAGGATGAACAATGAGCAAGAAAAAACTTAAAACCGTTGTGCGCGAGCATGACGCGCCACAGAATGCGGGTAAAACGGCAAAAAGATTATTCGGCCAACTAAAAGACCAGCGTTTCAGGCTTGTTGCCGTAGCGATTTCAATAATTATTTATACTGCTCTGAATATCTTTACTCCATACTACAGCGCAATAGTAATAGACGCGCTTAAAGAAGCGGTGGAGGATGCAATCGCAACGGGCAGTTTTTCCTTTGCATGGGAGCCGCTTGGCAGAGAGATGGCTATTCTTGCCGTTATGTATATGATAATGGCATGCTTCTATTTCTTTCAGTCGTATCTTATGGCCAGCGTTGCTGAAAACTTGATACTGAAGTTCCGCAGGCAGATAAGCAATAAACTCAACAAATTGCCTCTGAGGTTTTTTGACCAGAATAAGCCCGGTGAAATTCTGAGCCGCGTCACCAGCGATTTGGATAAGGTTTCTGAAACATTGCAGACCGGTCTGTTAAAACTCGTTGTCGCCATCGGCACGATAATCGGCTCGCTTGCATTCATGTTTTATTACAGCTGGATACTTGCGCTCATATTTCTGGCATTTATGGCTGTTGCAGTAATTATTACAAAAGTTGTTTCAAAAAAGAATCTTAAATGTGCTTCTGAGAGGCAGGAAGCAATAGCGCGCCTTACAGGCATCGCCGAAGAGTATTATACAGGCCGCGACATAATAAAGGCGTTTAACCACGAGGAGGAGAGCGTAAACAAAGTAAATAAAACAGTTGATGAAGTGCGCCTTGCGACGCGTGACGCCGATTTCCTCACAAACAGCGTAAACCCCGCTGTGAGATTTCTATCAAGAGTTGCGCAAGCGGTTATACTGCTGATAGCGGGATTCTGGATGCTTAACAACAGGATGACTGTCGGGGTTGTGCAGGCATACTTCCAATATCTGAACATGTCGGCCGAACCTATCACTGAGGCGTCGTTCATGATTAACTCTTTGCAGTCGGCGCTCGCCTCCGCGGAGAGAACTTTTGAATTTCTTGATGACGAGGAAGAGGTTCCCGATACCGCTACACCCGTAAACCTGGACCGCGCTGAGGGCAGAATTGCGTTCGAACATGTAAGCTTCGGATATTCGCCTGAAAAAATACTCATGCGGGATATCAGTTTTACAGCTGAAAAGGGTAAGAAAGTGGCGATAGTAGGGGCTACGGGAGCCGGGAAAACCACGCTGATTAATCTTCTGATGCGTTTCTATGAGGTAAACGGAGGACACATAACAATTGACGGAATTTCGTCAACAGACCTTACGCGCAAAGGACTCCGTAAAAATTTCGGTATGGTTCTGCAGGATACATGGCTGTTCGGCGGAACAATTGCCGAAAATATTGCTTACGGCCGCCCGGACGCCACGCGTGAGGATATCATCCGCGCGGCAAAAATGGCAAGGGTAGACTACTTCATAAGAACAATGCCGCAGGGGTACGATACCGTGCTTGAAAATGACGCAAGTTCGCTCTCCGTAGGCCAAAGGCAGCTTTTAACGATTGCGCGAGTGTTTTTATGCGACCCGCCCATTCTCATCCTCGATGAAGCAACTTCGTCGGTCGATACGCGAACCGAGGCCGAGATAAGTAAGGCAATGAATGAACTTATGAGCGGAAGAACAAGCTTCGTTATCGCGCACAGGCTGTCGACCATACGCGATGCGGATATGATTTTGTATATGGCCAACGGCAATATAACTGAAAAAGGTACGCATGATGAACTGTTGGCAAAGGGCGGAGCTTATGCCTCGCTGTATAACAGTCAGTTTGCTTAAATACAAATGGGCGCATTGCTGCGCCCATTTGTATTATGCATCCGGTTTTTGCTAAATCTTCATAAAATAATAACGAACAGTCAATAAAAACAGGGTACACTTTTTTACATATAAAGGAGATTAAAATGAAGCATACTTCAAAAATTATTGCCGCAACTTTATGCGCGGGCGTGATTGCTCTTATCCCTGTACTTTCAGGTTGTTCATCGCAGGCCTATGTCACTTCGATTGCAAAATCCGGGACCGACGGAAACAAAGATATTTATACGGTGTACTACTCCGACGGAACGACAAGTGAATTTACAGTAACAAACGGTTCTGACGGGGTAACTGCTTCGGAACTGTATGAACAGTATCTTGCGGAGACCGGGGAGGATATAACTTACTCTGAATTTTTGGAAAAGTATCTCACTTTTAATGGAGATAACACAGCTTCTGTAATCAACTATTGTCTCCTGTCGTCATTGAAAATATATTCTGAATTTGTTGAAACGAGTTATTCAATAGGATTCGGGGGAATAGCTGCATCTTCAGATGTCAGCGTATACACCGGGGCTGCTGTAATCTACAGAATAGACGAAGACCCGGACGGATATACTTACCTCGTTACTAATTATCATGTTGTATACGATGACAAGGCCGATGCGTCTTTGAATGGCGGAACAAAAGTAGCCAGGGAAATGTACGGATATTTATATGGCAGCGAAGGCGAGCCTGTCGCTTCAGGCAGAGGTGACGACGGGTACACTGATTACACTTACGGGGATTACGGCATAGAGCTTGAATATGTAGGCGGCTCAGTCGAAAATGACTTGGCGGTGCTTAGAGTGAAAACAGCCGATATTAAGGAAGTAAACGAAAATATAGTTGCGGCAGACATAGCCGACGGCTATTATGTGGGTGAAACGGCAATCGCGATAGGCAACCCGGAAGGAAACGGACTGAGTGTGACGAAGGGTGTGATAAGTACAGAGAATGAACAGATAACTCTCAATATAGACGGCACTCTGCGTTCTTACCGTTCACTCAGGATAGATACTCCGTTGTACAGCGGAAATTCGGGCGGCGGACTTTTTAATGCGGAAGGCAAACTTATCGGCATAACAAATGCCGGAAATTCGTCCGACCAAAACATAAATTATGCCGTACCCCTTGAGATAGTTACAGGTACGGTAGATAATATTATTTACTATGCTCTCGACAACGACAGCTCTACTAACGGCGCTTATACGGTAGACTTCGGAATGGACCTTTCGTCGAGCGGTTCTAAATATGTTTATGACAGCAGTACAGGCTATGGCAAAGTCACAGAGAACGTCAATGTGACGTCTGTTATTTCGGAAAGCATAGCAGCTAATGCCGGCATTGCGAGCGGAGATGTAATTCGCGGAATAATTATAAACGGAGAGGAGAGTGAAGTCGTGCGCACATTCAATCTTGATGATATAGCCCTGACTTTGCGTGCAGGCGATACAGTAACTTTTATTGTCGAACGGGGCGGTGAGACAGTAACCACTTCGCCGTATAGCATAACCTCATCTGATTTGGTCGCATTAGCCTGAAATAGGGATATGTATGCATTTGCAATGTAATATGTGTGGCATAACCAGTAGTTTTTCTCAATAAAATAAAAAATAATGGATACCGTTTGTCGGTATCCATTATTTTTGTGGAGCTGCTAACCGGATTTGAACCGGTGACCTCGTCCTTACCAAGGACGTGCTCTACCTGCTGAGCCATAGCAGCAATCGTCATTACATTAAGTAATAAGCGCCTCAAGTGCGATTACCTTTGATATTATATGTTAAACTATCGGCGTTGTCAAACAAAAACGCAATGAAATATCTAAAAATACGTCAATTTTTTTATGCGTGCAATCATATCGGCAATCTGACGAATGGCAGACGTAATCAGGCCGCGTGGCAAAGTTTTGCCGCGCGGCCATGTTGACAAACAAAAAATTTACGTCGTTCAGCTGTTTTTATAATCGGCTATAAATTGCTTAAGACACCTGCACGGATTCCCGCCCGCATCGTATCCGGTATCATTGCAGATTTTGCAGTTGTAATGAGGCGTGAAGTACGATTTGTCCATGCCAAGCTCTTTAAGGCGGCCTTCGGCAGCGCTTTCGGCTACAGCCATATCTTCAGCAATTTGCCCGGCCGAATCGTCTGCGCGGCTTTCAGCAAAGGCAAGTTTAATAGCGAGTGAGTTGATTTTCTCATGCAACGCTCTGTATTTTTCGTCGGCGAGCGCCTTTTCGAGCGCCATATCGGCTCTGGCTTCGGCAATCTGCCTGAGTTCGGCATAGTGCCTCTCGATTACGCCTCTGTCGATTGTTTTTTCTTCGCCGGCGCGTACAGGCTTTGCCGCGCTTTCAATTTTATCTGGTGTAAAAATCCCCGATGTTTTCCATGAAGAAAGTACGCCGTTCATGTATGCTATAGGGTTGTTTTTGCCTGCAGATAACTCCGCCGCTCTCAGTATCATTGGGTCAGAAAAATCCCATTGTCTCCAGCGGGAAAGAAATTCTCTGTCAAGCGGAATTATTTTGCGGGTAAGGCCGCATGCCGTCAGCACACTCTTAAGCAGTTCATCTTCGGCATTAGTCATCTCAATGTACGAATCTACTGCTTTGCGCTCTATTATACCTTGATTGTACAGCTCTTTAATAAAGCTGTCCATATCTTCAAACGATTTATTTCCGTGCGTAAAGCAGTACGAGGCAAGTTTTTTCAATGTCGAAAGTTCATATCCTCTGTCGCACCACACGTTTACATAATTATCTATATACGGTGCGGAATTCTGCATGTATACGCCGAGCAACCTTGCTATTTCAACGGTTGCGGCATGCACGGAATTTTTGTTTCTACAGTAGAAATCGATTTCTTTAACGTCGAACTTCTTGTTGCGGTATAACTCCCCGAGGGCCTCGTCAATCTTTTCAACAGACTTTGCCTTAAAAAATTTTGCGGCAGCTGCTATGGCGTCGTCTGAAAAACCCAATTCAGCGCTCCATTTTTTATAAAGTTTATCGTCGTCGACATCCGGCCGCCGCGAAATGCCTGCCGCGGCAAAAATCTTTAAAAGGGAAGGGGTAGACGACGTAAACTGCGCAAGCTTTTCATCTACTTTTTTGGCGGTGGTCGCCCCTTCAGCGGCAAAACTCTTTGCAACTTTTTTTATGTACTGTATGCGAATATCGTCGCCCCTCATGCTTACACAGTAGTTTATAATCATTAAAAGGGCGCTCTGCTCGAAGCCGTATTCCTCCATAAGGTAGAAATATTCGCGGTATTCGTTCGTCGATATCATTCTGCCCTTTATTATTGACTGTACGCTCTTTGCAAAGTCGGCATACTTTTCCGGTTTATACCTTTTGGGTGCTCCGCTTACATTTTCAGCGTCCAGATATCTGACTTCAAAAGGCGCTCGGCAGATTATCTGCACAAGTTCGAATTCGTCGAGGTATTCAAAGCAGTTTACCGCCTGTTCCGTTGAAAGATTGAGGCTTGACGCGAGGTCGTCTATAGTAAATGCGTTATTGTTTGCGCTGAGATAAAGTCCGTACAGATATACCTTGACAGATACCGGTTCGAGTACGGGCATATATTTCGTTATAAATTTGTTTTCAACGCTCGTAAATGACTTTTGTGAAAGTTCGGGCGAAAGTGAGATGAAAGCCATATTGCAAAACACCGTTGTATCGCTTGATTTATTTGCTCAAAAGGAATATAATTATTGTAAATTCCGTATCCGTCGGTGTGATAAAAATTATAACTTAAATTGTTCAAAAATGCAACTGTTTGACCGTTTGAGTAAATCAAAACGTCGGTCACTGCCGAAGTTGCAGAATAAATGTGAGATATGAAGATAGCGCATACTTCCGACTGGCATATCGGCAAAAAGCTGATGGGCAGAGACAGGGGCGAAGAATTTAAAGAGGTACTTGCCGAGATTGCCGGCATATGCCGTGATGAGAAAGTGGAGCTGTTGCTTGTTGCGGGCGACGTGTTCGATACGTACACTCCTTCGGCAGAGGCGGAGGAGATATTCTATTCTTCCGTCAGAAATATTGCTTCCACGTGCGCAGTTCTTATTATCAGCGGCAACCATGACGATTATGTGCGCCTTACTGCGGCGCAGGCCCTTTCGGAAGAGCTTAATATTTATACGGTGGGCAATAATCTTAAGGCTCTTGACTGCAAAAAACGAGGCAACTGTTATCCCGTTGAATCGGGCGGCGGTTATGCCGTATTTGAAAATGCTGCGGGAGAGAGAGTTTATGTAAATACTTTGCCGTATCCCAATGAGGCGCGCTTTAAAGAAGGCAAGAGTGATGAAAGTTTTTCAGATAAAATGAAGCGCTGGATTGAATACGGCGAACGCGCCAAAAGCGATAAGATTCCATCGGTGTTCCTTTCTCATATTTTTGCCGCAGGCGGTAAGGCAAGCGACAGCGAGAGGGAGATAGATTTAGGCGGCGCAAGGGCAGTCGGGCTAAACCTTTTTCCAAAGTGCGACTACAGTGCGCTCGGCCATCTGCATAAAAGGCAGCGCCTTGGCGGCCACATCTATTACAGCGGCGCAATTATGCGCTTTACGTTCGACGAGGCGGGGCAGGAAAAGAGCATCAATGTGTTCGACCTTACAAGCGGCGGGGTACAGAATTTTAAAACTGTTCCGCTGAATACGTGCAAAAAACTTGTGAGGCTTGAAGCGAACAGTGTTGCAGACGGCGTAAAATTATTAGAAACAAACGGCGACGCGATAGCCGAGCTTACATTGAATTTAAAATCTCCTTTGTCGCCTTCCGAAATGAGCGAACTGCATGCGCATGAAAATTTATATTCGCTTAAAATGTCGGTTGATTCCGAGCTCATGCCCGGTTATATGACTGAAAACGAAGGCAAAAGTTCTTCACAGTTGTTTTCAGAATTTTATTTTTCAAAGTTCGGAACAGATGTGCCCGCTGAACTTCTGACCCTCTTTCTTTCGCTGACGGAGGAAGAATGAAACCTGTAAAACTTGAATTCATGGGGTTGAACAGTTTTTCTGAAAGAGCTGTAATAGATTTCACCCCGCTTCTTCAAAGCGGTATCTTCGGTATCTTCGGCGAAACGGGCAGCGGCAAGAGTACTATTTTAGACGCCATAAATTTTGCGCTGTATGGCGATATAGAACGCAATCCGGATAAAATTGATAAAATCAATTATAGATGCGACGAGCTTGAAGTTAAATTTACGTTTGATATATTTACGGAAGGTGCACGCCGGAAGTATCTCGTTGAGCGGAGCATAAAGAGAAAGAGCGGCACGCATAAGGCCCTGCTGTATGAATTTTCGGGGGACGGGAAGTCTGTGGCAATCGCCGATAATGTTAAATCTGTTAATGACAGAATAACCGATATTATCGGAATAAACAAAGAAGATTTCCGCAAATGCATCGCTCTTCCACAGGGTGAATTTGCCCAGTTTGTGAACTCTGCTCCCGCTGAGAGAATAGAGCTCATTGAAAGATTGTTCAGCCTTCAGAAATACGGAAAGGTGCTGAAGGCAAAACTTTCAGCCAAAGAGAGCGCCGTCCTGAATGATTATGCAAATATAGAAGGCGCGCTCTCTGTCTACGGAAGCGATACAAGAGAAAAGCTTGATGAACTTAAAGAAAAAATCAGTTCGCTCGAATCTGTTGAGACCGGTCTTGAAAAAGCGGCGGCTGAGGCTGAAGAACAATACAACTTATTGAATAAGCTTTTTGAACAGAAAACAGCATATGCGGCTGCCGTTGCCCGACTGGAAAAGCTTAAAGCAGGAAAAGCTGAATATGACGAGCTGGGAAGGGTGCTGCCCGTACTTGCGGTGTGCGAAAGGGCATGCGCGGAGTCGGATGAAGCCGAGCGATGCTCAGTCAGGTTGCGTGAGCTTGACATAAGCGACAAAAAGCTGCAGGATGAAATTGAAAACATTAAAATTAAAGCAGCAGATTTAGAAGGGCAACTGAAGGGCGGCAAACTTGACGAACTATGCGAAAAACTTCAGCGCGAATATGCGCTTATGGAAGGCATGCAGTCTGCCGTTTCCGCATTGAGCAGTCAGAGCACAGAACTTGAACTTTGCCGCTCACAATATAAAAGGGTGTGCGCCGAACGGATAAGCTTTTCAGAGCAGTTTAAAGATAAGTCCGCCGAACTTTCCGTGTTAAGAAAAAAACTCGAGGGCATGCCCGAGCCGGATATAGACGAGTATTTTAAAAAGGAATTCCGCGGAGGCATTCTTAAGGAAGAATATGCGAGGACGCTCGGGTATATCAAAGAGCTTCAGGGAGAGTTAAGACAGTACAACGATAACTCTGCTCTGTATGATTTTATTCAGCGTGAACTTAATAGCAAGGGGGAAGAGTATAAGCAGCTCATTCTTGCGGTCAAGGACGCCAAAATTGACGTAAACGGGGAGCTGGCTGATTTTCGCCGCGCGCTCGACGAGCGCAAGAAACTTGAACTCAGCCTGAATAAGGCCGACGGGGATATTGCGGCTATAAAAATAAAATTAAAAAACAGTGAAGAAAAGGTTTCGGAACTGGAGGAGCGCGGCAAAAAGCTTGCGGCCGTTTGCAGAGAACTTGAAAATAGAGTAACCGAGGTCTTCGGCGTTAAAGACGCGGAGGCCTGCCGCAAAAAATACAGTCAGACAGCCGCTGAACTTTCTTCAGCCCGCGGGCGCAGGGAGGAGCTTAACTCCCGGGCTGAAAAATTACAGCGAAATCTTTCGGAAAACGAAAGTTTACTTGCGGCCAACAGAGCCCGCGCTGCAACGCTTGCCGAGCAGAGACAGGCGGCTGAGAAGGCGGCGGAAGAGTTTGTTGCCTCTGCAGGGATGAACTGCGTGGCAGAATGCAGAGCGTTGCTTAAAAGGTATACCAGTTACGAAAAAGCGCTAAGAGATTATAATGACTTCATTGCGGAATATTCAAAAGCAGAGGGAGAGGCAAAGAGTGCAAAGCCTGCCGCTGAAACCGAAGACATAACAGCGGAGAGTGTTTCCGCCGCGTTTGAGGCGAAGGAAAAGGCGCGTGCCGCTCATGCTGAAAACCGGTCGGAACTGGCTGTGCTGAAAAGCGCTTCGGCAGAACTTGCCGGAAGGCTCGAGTCAAAGGCGGCGCTTGAAAAGAAATTTGCGAATGTGAAGAATGAGCGCGACCTCATAGGTAAACTTAAAAGCCTTCTCCGCGATAATAAATTCATGGAATTTATTGCAAATGAGCATCTTGTGAATATATCGCGTGCGGCGTCGCGTACGCTTATAGAACTGACAGACGGAAGATATTATCTTTCATATGTTGACAACAATTTCTGTGTCGGAGATAACTATAACGGCGGCGAGCTAAGAAAGGTAAAAACGCTGTCGGGCGGAGAAACTTTTCTCGTTTCGCTCTCTCTCGCGCTCGCACTCAGTTCGACAATATGCAGCCGCTCTCTCAAGTCCATAGAATTTTTCTTCCTCGATGAAGGATTCGGAACGCTTGACGGCGATTTGATAGATACCGTGCTCGAAGCGCTCGAAAAACTTAAAAACGAAAATTTTTCCATAGGGCTTATAAGTCATGTGGAAGAATTGAAGCACAGAATTAACAGTAAAATATTAGTAAGTAAGGCGACTGAGAGCCATGGCTCGACAATAAAAATCAGTTGCTGACGGGAGATACTTTTGTCAAATATATTAACCCCTGTGTCGCTTTGGAAGAGCTTCGACGACAGCCTTTCCACCGAAGCCGATATTATATCGGAAAAGACGGAAGGCGGGATGAAAATTCAATACCTCACCTTGTACGGCAGGGAAACCGGCGAGGGGCGCGTTAAAATATTCGCCGCCTTTATGTGTGACAGCACGTCGCCTTCCGATGACGTAGTAATATTGCTTTCCGACAGTACAGGCAGCGTAGACGAGGCACTTATGAAATTTTTTATAAGGCGCGGCTACAGCGTGCTCATGCCTGACTATCGCGGCGCGTGGGATTGCGCAAATTATACGCGCTATCCACAGAACATTTCTTACGCCAATGTAAAAAGCTGCGGAAGATATAAGGACTTTGTTGACGAAGACGCGGTGCATACAAGCTGGTACGAATGGGTGGCTGTTGCAAGATATTCTTATAAATATCTCAATGAACGCGGCGGAGTAGGTAAAATCGGTGTAGTGGGTATACGCGACGGCGGCGAAATAGCATGGAAACTTGCAGCCGGCGTTGAACTTGCATGTCTGGTCACAGTTTGCGCCGCGGGCTGGAAGACCTACAACGGCTATTGTAAATTCGGTTCCCAGGAGCCTGTTCTCGATGAAGAAAGATATCGCTTTATTGCCGGTATAGATTCTCAGGCTTATGCTCCCTTTGTGAGGTGTCCGGTGCTTATGCTCTGTTCGACAAACGATGAACGCTTCGACTACGACAGGGCGTACGATACTTTTTCCCGTATAAATGAAGATTATGCACCGCTCAGCGTAATTTCCTATTCTGTGCACTGCAACGGTTGCATAGACGTGCAGGGCACCAAGGATATGTTTCTTTTTTTGGACAGATTTGTGCGGGAAAGACAGGTTTTCCTGCCTAAGCCCGCAGTTATTACATTAGTAGCCGATGAGGAACAGAACCTCGTTGCAAGGGCTGAGTTCGACGAGCAGGGCGTGCCTGAAGAGTTCGGCATGTTTATGGCGGAGGACTGCATCGACCCAGTGATGCGCGAATGGACGCCCGCTCCATACAAGGGAGGAGAGGGACATATACGGGATTTTTACCTCAACATTTACGAAAAAACTGCAGTTGTATTTGCATTCTGCTATGCTCGCTATACAAACGGATTTACGGTATGGTCCCGCATGGCGGTGCGCAAAGTCAGCGGCAAATTCAGGAACATGAAAAAAAAGTGCCGCGTAATTTACACGGCAAAGAGCGGTGCCGACAGCTTGTCAATCGCAGACCGTTCGTTTGCTCTGGGAGGTATATTCCTTACCAGCGAAGCTGTCCTTCCTCAGGTGGTAGAGAAAGCTGACGGGTTAAAAGGCGCTTATTCCGTTTGCGGCCTCATGACGTTCCGCTTCAATAATCCCTGTTATGCGCCCGACGAGGACTCTATTTTAAAGCTCGACGTGATTTGCGACAATCCCGCCGACGTCGTATTCTGTATGCAGGATGTTCAAAGCGGCGATAAATTCACGGCGGTTCATAATATTGCCGGCGGCTTGTGGCAGAGCATACTTTTGGAGAGCAAAGATTTCAAAAATGAGCAGGGTGTACACCTTGCCTCGTTTGTAAAAAAACTCAAATTTACTATAACATGCGGCGAACAGTATGCCGTAAATAATGTGATGTGGCTTTAAAAATGGGGGAAGGACTTCTCAATAAAAAACGGTATGCCTCATATAAAGACCCGCTCGTCATTGCGCTGATTGTTCTTATATTTGTGCTTGTTTGCCGAATACTTTTTTCGGCACGATATGTCGGAATATATGTTGTCGGCAGTTCTATGTCGCCTACTCTCAACGGAGCAGTGAATGAAGATGTTTCAGGCGGCGATTATCTTTATGCCGATACATGTGCCAGGCCGGATTACGGCGACATTGTTGTAGTTGAAGCCGAACATGACGACGGCAGCACGGGTCTTATAATAAAGCGCGTTATTGCGCTGGGCGGCGACAGTGTTTATATGCAGAACGGTGTGGTCTACGTCATGTATGAGGGGACCGACAGTTTTGTTGCCCTTGAAGAGGACTATGTCCTGCCTGAAAATAACGACCCTTATCTTGATTACAATTCATTCCGTTCAGAATCAGACCCGCTGGTCGTTCCGTATAACACAATGTTTCTTTTAGGCGACAACAGGGGGAATGCCTACGGACACAGTTTAGACAGCCGGCATTACGGTTGTTTTGCATATGAATCAATGACGGGAGTTATATCGGAGTGGTCATTGTCGCTTAAAGGTTTTTTTACTGCTATGTATACTTTTTTTAGTTTCGGAGTGGTATAATGGCGAAATTTAAATAGTACTATGTCACGCATAAACTACATGTAATGCAGAGCATTGTAACGATTGATAAAATTACTTATAAATATTTAAGGAGAAATTGTATGCGCGCAGTCGTAACTGTAGTAGGCAAAGATAAAACAGGTATAATAGCAAAAGTGAGCGCATTTCTTGCAGACAAGGGTGTGAACATTCTTGATATAAGCCAAACGATTTTGCAGGACTATTTTGCAATGATAATGCTTGTCGACACATCCGGGTCGAATGACGAATTGTCTGTCCTCGCCACAGAGTGCGCCGGCATGGGCGAAAAAATCGGCATGAGCATTCATCTTCAGCACGAAGAAATTTTTAACGCCATGCACAGGATATAAGGTGCGTTTATGTTCAATAAATATGATGTGCTTGAAACGATAAATATGATTGAGAGGGAGCATCTCGATATCCGTACCATAACTATGGGAATTTCGCTCCTTCCGTGCGTGTCGGGAACAGCCGAAAGTACTGCGGCAAAGGTTTATGATACCATATGCATTAAGGCCGAAAACCTTGTAAAAGTTGCAGAGGACTTGTCTAAAGAATACGGCATACCCATTGTCAACAAACGCGTTTCTGTTACGCCCGCAAGCATAATCTGCGCACCATTTGCCGCCCGGTCGGCAAAAGTCGGCGTTGCCCTCGATAAGGCTGCTGAAACTCTCGGCATAGACTTTTTAGGCGGATATTCCGCGCTTGTTCACAAAGGCATGGCAGACTATGAGAGAACTTTTATAGAGACAATTCCTGAGGTGCTTGCGACGACAAAGAAACTTTGTTCGTCGATAAATATAGGTTCGTCCAAGTCGGGCATCAACATGGATGCCGTCCGCCTGATGGGCAACATTGTAAAAAAGACTGCGGAGCTTACCTGCGATAACGACGGTTTCGGCTGTGCAAAACTTGTCGTATTCTGCAACGCGGTGGAGGACAACCCTTTCATGGCGGGTGCGTTTCACGGCGTTGGCGAGAGCGGAACGGTCATAAATGTAGGTGTTTCCGGTCCGGGCGTCGTTCAGCACGCCATAGAGAGCATTCCAACGGCCGACCTTACCGAACTTGCGGAGATGATAAAGAGAACGGCATTTAAAATCACCCGTGCAGGGCAGCTGGTTGCGCGCGAAGCCGCTCAGCGCCTCAACGCCGAGTTCGGTATAGTTGATTTATCGCTTGCTCCCACGCCTGCAAGGGGCGACTCCGTTGCTCAGATTCTCGAGGAAATGGGACTTGAGAGTGTTGGTACACACGGTACAACCGCCTGTCTGGCAATGCTGAACGACGCAGTCAAAAAGGGCGGAGTTATGGCAAGTTCGAGGGTAGGCGGACTTTCGGGCGCGTTTATACCGGTATCTGAAGATATCGGTATGATTGAAGCAGCAGAAAAAGGTAATCTTAACATTGATAAACTTGAAGCAATGACGGCTGTGTGCTCGGTCGGACTTGACATGATTGCTGTTCCGGGCGACACTCCCGCATCTACAATAAGCGCTATTATTGCCGACGAAGCGGCAATAGGTATGATTAACAACAAGACGACTGCGGTAAGAATAATCCCGGCTCCGGGCAAAGATGTGGGTGATTGCGTAAACTTCGGCGGTCTTTTGGGCAGAGCTCCCATAATGCCCGTTCACAAACAGTCGAGCGAGAAATTTATTTCAAGGGGCGGGCTTATACCGGCGCCTATACATTCAAACAAAAACTGATTAAAAAATTTAAAGGACGTTATAAATTTATGGAAAGAAATCAGGTTGAACAGCGTTATACTTGGAATACCGACGAACTTTTTACCTCGGACGACGAGTGGGAAAAGGCCTATGCCGAGGCGGAGAGTTTAATTAATTTTTCGGCCTATGCCGGTAAACTTGGCGACAGGGCAACGCTTTTAAAGCTCTTGCGCCAGAACGATGAATTTTCGAAAAAGCTCGAGCGTGTATTTTTATATGCTTCAATGAAGCATGATGAGGATACGCGAGTGTCGAAATATAATGCTTATAATGCCCGCTGCATGGCACTCTATTCCAAATACAGCGCCGATATGGCTTTTTTTGAGCCTGAGCTGGCCGCACAGGAAGAAAGTTATCTTGATTCTCTCGTTTGCGACAAAGATTTTTCCGATTATGACTATATGCTCAGTACTATAATAAAGGGCAAACCGCACATTATCCCCGAAGCGGAGGAAAGACTTGTCGCTCTCGCGGGAGAAACGCTCGATTCGTTCAGCGACATTTTTTCCATGATAGATAATGCCGACCTTCCACTTCCCGAAATTGAGTTTGAAGGAGAAAAGTCAAGGCTTTCCCACGGAATATACGGCGTAATACTTCGCTCTTCTGACAGGGAAAAGAGAAAAGAGGCTTATGAAAAATATTATAGTGCCTATGAAAGCTTGCTGAATGTAATCACCACGACATATTTCGGAAACGTAAAAAAAGATGTGTTTCTCAGCAGAGCATATAAGTATAATTCCTGTCTTGAGCGCGCTCTTTCAAGAGAGGATGTGAAAGAGTGTGTGTACCGTAATCTTTTAGATGCGGTAAAAGAAAGCCAGGCTGATATGCACCGCTATATTGCTGACAGAAAGAAAATTTTAGGCTATGATAAGGTTTATTTTTACGACATGTATGCTCCGCTTGTTGCCGACGTTGAAGTGAAAATGAATTATGACGACGCCTATGACTATGTTATCAAAGGACTTGCGCCGCTCGGGAAGGAGTATCAGGCGCTCTTAAAACGCGGACATGACGAGCGCTGGATAGACGTTGAGGAGACTGAAGGCAAGCGCAGCGGCGCTTACAGTACCGGTTGCTACGGCGTTCACCCCTATGTGCTTTTAAATTACCAGCCTACGATAAGCGAGATGTTTACAATTGCCCATGAAATGGGGCATTCTCTGCACACATATTTCTCTTCTCTCAATCAGCCTTACGCAAAGAGCGAATATAAAATTTTTGTTGCAGAAGTTGCCAGCACGGTTAACGAAGTTCTTCTGTTAAAATACATGCTTGGCGATACTGAAGATGTAAATTTACGCAAATATTTGCTTAACTACTACATTGAAACAATCCGCGGTACGCTCTTCCGCCAGACCATGTTTGCCGAATTTGAATACGAGGCGCACGACAGGGCGGAGAAAGGGGAACCTCTCACTAAAGAATTGCTCTGTGAGATTTACGGCAGAATAGGCAGAGAGTATTATGGCGATGCGATTGAACATGACTATCATATATCCTGTGAGTGGGCGCGGATACCGCATTTTTACAGGGCGTTCTATGTATACAAATATGCAACAGGCATAATTTCCGCAATGAATATAGCGCACAGAATTCTCACCGAAGGGGAACCTGCGGTAAAAGATTATTTCAAGTTTCTTTCCAGCGGTTCCTCGGCAGACCCTGTATCGCTTCTGCGTCTTGCCGGAGTTGACCTTGAAACGAAAAAGCCCTTTGAGTTTGCGATGAAAGAATTTGCCGATACTCTTGCCGAATTTGAGAAATTGATGAATATATAAAGTACTATGCCAGACAAAACTAATGTTTTACCTAATAATTTAGAGGCGGAACAGTCGCTAATCGGCTGTATGCTTATAGATAATGAAGTGCTCTCGGAAGTTGCCGATAAACTTTCGGATAACGATTTTTACCAGGAGTCGCACAAGCTCATTATCTCTGCGATACTAAAGGTATTTTATCAGCGCAAACCTGCCGATATAATCACTCTTTCAGATTGTTTGGAAAAGGACGGAAATCTTGCCAAAGCGGGCGGCATTGAATACATTACAGAGCTCATGCAGTCCGTGCCTTCCGCGGCGAATTACAGGTACTACTTCGATATAGTCAAGCGCGACAGCACTAACCGCGAACTCATACGCGCTTCTCGCAATATAATTGAGAATTCGATGAACAGTACCGACAGTACTCAGAGCGTTCAATACGCCGAAAAGCTTGTCTATGATATTGCCAAGAAGGGTGACACTTCATCGATGGAGGACATACGCGAGAGTTCGGTGGTTGGCGATGTAATCGAAAGATTTGAAGAAATTTCACGCAATAAAGATGCTCTGCGCGGAATTCCTACCGGCTTTCCCTACTTGAATAAAATCACAAACGGCTTTCAGCGTTCCGACCTGATAGTTATTGCTGCGCGTCCAGGCAGCGGCAAAACTTCGCTTGCGATGAATATTGTTGAGGCGGCAGCTTTTCAGGGCAATGTTTGCGCGGTTTTTTCGCTTGAAATGCCTAAAATTCAGATTGTGCAGAGGTTGCTTTGCGCAAGCGCAAAGGTAAGCATGTCTGACGCGCTTGCCGGAAAACTTTCGACAAACGATTGGAAACAGCTTGCCAAGACGAGCGAGGAGCTTAAAAAGCTGAGTATAATCATTGATGATTCTTCGCGTGTAACCCCCGCAGAAATACTTTCCAAATGCAGGCGGATAAAGGCAAAGAATAACGGCAGGCTCGACCTTGTTATGATAGACTACATACAGCTTATGTCGAGCGGGTATAAACAGGACGAAAACCGTACGCGTGAAATTGCGCACATCACAGGCGACCTCAAGATTATGGCAAAGGAACTTAACGTTCCTGTTATTGCGCTTTCGCAGTTACGCCGTATGATAGGCGAGCCTCAGCTTTCCGATTTGCGCGAATCGGGCGCCATAGAGCAGGACGCAGACATGGTAATATTTATCAATCGTCCCGATATGACGGCTACACCTGAAGAGATTGAAAAGAATAAAATAGTGCGCGGAATGGCCGACCTTATCATTGCCAAGCACAGGAACGGTGAAACCGGCAGAACCAAACTTAGGTTCAAGGGCGAATACACAAAGTTTGTGACGCCCGACCCGAGCGAACTTAAAGAACTTGCCGAAAATGCAGGTAAAAAGACAGAAAGCAGCGGGAAGAGCGAGAGTTCAGTTTTCGGCCGAGCAAATAATAAAGATGCCGGTTCCTCCGAAGGCGGGGCGACTGACGACGAGTTTCCCGACCTTCCTTTCAGCGACGATGATTACGGAATGAGCGAATAATTGCGCACTTTTTAAAAATTTTTTGCAAATATATCCCTAATCTTATGCAGACAGAAATACAGAAAATTGATGAAGGCAGCCTTGTAACTGCAAAAAAAATTTTATACGACGGAGGGTTGGTTGCATTTCCGACGGAAACTGTATACGGGCTCGGCGCCAACGCGTTTGACAGTTCGGCCGTAAAAAAAATTTATGAAGTCAAGGGCCGTCCGCAGGATAACCCTCTGATTGTACATGTTCATAAAGATTACGACCTTGACAGAATAGTTTGCGATATTCCGCAGTACGCAGCAAAACTTGCCGAAAAGTTTCTGCCCGGGCCGCTGACCCTTGTGTTGAAAAGCAGGCAAACAGTTTCGCCTGTAGTTTCATGCGGGTTGGAAACGGTTGGAGTCAGGATGCCTTCGCACGAGGGTGCACAGCGCTTTTTAAAATATGCAGACCTTCCGGTTGCGGCGCCTTCGGCAAACATATCTAAACATGTAAGTCCTGTAACTGCCGAACATGTATATGCCGACTTCAACGGCAAAATACCGCTCATT
Organism: uncultured Clostridia bacterium; assembly: GCA_944368155.1. Classification (GTDB taxonomy): domain Bacteria; phylum Bacillota; class Clostridia; order Christensenellales; family Borkfalkiaceae; genus Coproplasma. Next base: position 156,026 of record CALVWW010000001.1, on the reverse strand, counting down.
CTTGACGGCGGAAAAAGCTCAGGCGGAATAGAGAGTACAGTGCTCGACTGCACAGGCGCGGTGCCCTGCGTGTTAAGAAGCGGGCTTATAACCAGAGAGATGATAGCGGAAGTTGCAGGAGATTGTACAACATTTGTACCCAAAGACGGTGAAAAGGTGCGCTCGCCAGGCATGAAATACAAACATTATTCGCCTAACTGCCGTACCATGTTGTTCGATTATGCAAACGCTTTCAGGGCGCTTGAAGAGTATAATGGCCAGCGGTCGGCGGGAGTGAAGGCTTTTATCATGTGCGATGATGATTGCCGGAGGAATTTTTTCGGTTGCGTTCCGGAGAGTGATGTTCTCATGCTTGGAAAAACTGCTGACGAAATTGCTTCGAATCTCTATTTTAAACTGCGTGAAGGCGAAAAAACGGCTGATTTGATAATTGCTGTGGCGCCGAAAGAACAAGACGGAATTATGGTTGGAGTTATGAACAGGCTCACCAAGGCGTGCGGCAGCTGAGTTATCTTCCATAGCGAAAATTATTGCGAGGTGCGCAATGAAGAGAAAAAAAATACTTTTCGTTTGCTCGGGGAATACCTGCCGCAGTCCTATGGCGGAAGCTATTCTGCGCAGTAAGATAAAGAAACGTAAAATAAAATGGTGGGACGTGGCCTCATGCGGGCTTTTTGCCGAAGCGGGAAGCGCCATGTCTGAAAACAGCCGCGCTGTGCTCGAAGAGGTTGGCATTCATTCCGATAAGTTTATATCGCGCCAACTTAAGCAGAGTATAATCGATAAGAGCCATGCCGTCATATGTATGACGGAAAAACAGAAGCAGATACTTGAAGGCTGCGGTAAGGTTTACTGCATTAAAGAGTTTTGCGGTTTCGACGTGCCGGACCCCTTCGGATGCGAAATTGAGGTTTACCGCACCACGCGCGATTATCTTGCGCGCGCGTGTGACGCTATCATTGAAAAAATTATCCTTGCAGACAGTCAGGAATAGAGACGGCTAAAGCAGGATACTTTACATAACTTAAAACACTTTTTAGGAGAACTGTAAAATGAAAATTGCACTTGCCTGCGACCATGGCGGATTAAAACTTAAGAATGAAATTATAGCTTATCTCAAAGAGCATGGCTATGATTATGAAGATTTCGGCACCTGCACCGACGAGAGTTGCGACTACCCCGATTACGCGCTGCATGCGGCCGAGGCTGTGGCAAACGGAAAGTGTCAGAGAGGAATCGTCGTCTGTTCGACGGGAATAGGCGTTTCAATCGTAGCTAACAAAGTTCCCGGCGTGCGTTGCGCACATTGCCATGACACATATTGTGCCGAATTTACCCGCCTGCACAATGACGCGAATATGCTTGCGCTCGGTGAAAAGGTAGTGGGCTCCGGCTATGCACTCAAGATAGTTGAAAAATTTTTGACCACAGATTTCGAAGGCGGCCGCCATCAGAGAAGGGTAGATAAAATTACACAGATTGAAAAAAAATATTGCAAATAATAGCTAAAGGCGGGAAGAACTTCCCGCCTTTTTTTGTCTTGCTCATTGTAGTAAGATTTGAAAATCTTGAATAAATTCAAATCGAGTATATTGCAAAATCTGCCGAGTTTAAAGCTCTCTGAGCTTATCCTTATCAAAGAAATATATATTTTCTCTTTTAAACCCGTATTTTGACCCTGCTTTTGCGATATGAGGCTCGAAAGTGAAATAATCAACTTCTCCCAATTTCCGTTTATTTCCCCTTTCAATGTAAATTCTGTTCTCTTTGCGGTGTTCTATCGAATGCCCGAGGTTGCCCATAAAATCTAAGTTTACATATCCGAAGTCCGCAATCAAATCGTTAATGCAAAAATAGAGCTGCTCAAATGTGGTATCAGGCGCGGCAAACTCATTTAACCTTTCATGCAGAAGCTCTTCCGTAATCAGACCGTTTCGCCATTCACCGTTTGTTATATCGTCAATATTTTTAATAACTTTTCCGTCTTCAACGATAATCGTGCGGGCGTAGTCGCCCCAAATATTGAATACCTGCGGGCTAGGTCAACGGTTATAATGTCGTTTTCGGCAATCGCGCGTTCGAAAGTTACGTACTTTTTTCCGGAAATAGAGAGTGTGGTTTCTTCGCCGGCAAAAACAAATGCACCTATGTCCCAATACCAGAACGAATCGGCTCCGAGTGAGAACATCTTGTCCTCGGCGAGTCTTCTGAGTTCTTTCAAACTCATACCGACTTTAATTTGCGTTTTTAAAAATTCTATAGTCTGCTTTGCAATGTTCTGAACTTGATGATATGTGATTTTATTTAACATAATAGTGGTTACTTGATTTTTTGATAGAAAACCAAAGTCATAATTTCTGAAACTTTTTGCTCTTCACCTGTCTGTTTATATCCGAGTTTTTCATACAGATGGCGCAACTTAATTTCTTGTTTTATAGTGTCAAGCCGCCATATTTTTTGGGGATACAGGCTTTCGGCGAGTGCTATTGCAGACTGCGCATAACCGTTGCCCTGAAATTCAGGGAGTATGAGTATTTGTTTCAATTTGCAGACTTCATAGCCATGCGCTATACGGATACAACCTACCTTAGTGTTATTTGCAACGATGAAAAATGTGTCGGTATTAGTGTATGTCAGCCTCCCGCATACTCTTTCCAAATTCTCAGCAGCGGGATTAGTTGCATAATCTTTATACTTTTCAAGTAAAGGGGCGAACGCCGCCTGCTGCATAAATAATATTTCTTCTGCGTCGGCATCGCTTGCTTTTTCTAATTTAATCATATGTTTAAAACTTTATCTTCTAAAAACTTTGCCACGCCGTCTTCGTCATTGCTTTCCGCTATATAATCGGCAACTTCTTTAGCCTGCTCCGTAGCGCCGGCCATTGCCACGCCCGTGCCGCAAAGTTTAAGCATTTCAATATCGTTAAAATCGTCGCCGAAAGATATAATGCTTTGAAGGCTTATGTTCAGACATTCACATATGCGCATAACACCGTTTTGCTTATCGGCGCCGCGTAAAGCGAAGCGTTTCCATAATTCTTCTTTGAATTCGGAATAGGCAATTTGCGGATATTTATCTATAATCTCCATGCAATACCGTTCGCTTTCCAACTCAGCTGTCACCTTATAGGCGGACTCGGCAAAATTTTCGAAATCGGTATAGTAACAGTTGCTTTCAACGGTATCATCTTGGGGTTTTATCTTGTAGTCCCAAAAGTGCCCGCTGTCAGTTTCGACGGTTATTTCGCCTCTGCCGCCGGTAAAGCGCCTGCACATAGCAATAATATCTCGGACAATTTCGGGAGACATCTTCGAAGAGAAGATAACCTTTTCGCCGCGCGTTATTTTGGCACCGCCGCTCGAAATAATAAAGTCGGGCGTAAAAGGCGCCACAGCACGGATTGCGCCCCTTTCGGAACGCGCGGTCGCAAATGCAATCATTATGCCGCGGGCGCGGCACTCTTCAAGTACTTTAATCGTATAGTCCGAAATGCTCTTGTCGCTGTGGAGCAAGGTTCCGTCAAGGTCGCATGCAATGAGTTTTATATTTTGCACAAATTAACCTCTTGAGCTTTTATTTATTATATAATTTATACGCCGCCGTTGTCAAATGCTGAAAATATAACAGTCTCCCCGCGCAAAACTTGCACGGGGAGACATAATATTAAAACTATTTATTTATCAATACATTCCGCCCATGTCGGGGTTGGGAGCCGCGGGAGCGGGAGGGGTGGGAATATCGGTTACGATGCTCTCAGTCGTAAGCAAAGTTGCGGCAACCGACGCAGCATTCTGAAGAGCGGAGCGGGTAACCTTTGTGGGGTCGATAATGCCGCTTTCAACCATGTCGGTATACTCGTCTTTGAGTGCGTCGAAGCCATAGTTTGCTTTTTTGGAGCTCAGGATATTGTTTACTATCACAGAGCCGTCCAAACCGGCGTTTGCGGCTATCTGGCGAACGGGCTCTTCGATTGCACGGAGAACTATCTTTGCGCCCGTCTTTTCGTCGCCTTCAAGCTTGTTTACAAGCTCGGTGATTGCCGGAATGCAGGCAAGAAGTGTGGTGCCGCCTCCGGGAACGATGCCCTCTTCAACGGCTGCTCTCGTAGCGGAGAGCGCATCCTCAATGCGCAGCTTCTTTTCCTTCATTTCAACTTCGGTGGCCGCGCCTACGTTGATAACGGCTACGCCGCCGGCAAGTTTTGCAAGGCGCTCCTGAAGTTTTTCTCTGTCGTAATCGGAAGTAGTTTCGGCAATCTGCGCCTTGATGGATGCAACGCGCGCCTTAATATTTTCTTTGTCGCCGGCGCCGTCGATAATGGTGGTATTGTCTTTATCGACCTTCACCTGAGCGGCTCTGCCGAGCATATCGGGGGTAACGTCCTTGAATTCATAGCCGAGGTCGGAGGAAACTACCGTGCCGCCCGTAAGAATAGCTATATCCTCGAGCATAGCCTTTCTTCTGTCGCCAAAGCCGGGTGCCTTAACTGCAACGCAGTTTAAAACGCCCTTCAGCTTGTTTACGATGAGCGCTGCAAGCGCGTCGCCTTCAACATCTTCGGCAATAATCAAAAGCCTTGCACCCTGCTGAGCTATAGGCTCAATTACAGGAAGTATCTCCTGAAGGGAGGAAATCTTTTTATCGGTTATGAGTATATAAGGATTGTCTAATACGGCTTCCATCTTTTCGGTGTTGGTAACCATGTAAGCGGAAGCATAACCTCTGTCGAACTGCATACCTTCAACGGTAGAAAGCTCGGTCGTCATAGACTTACCCTCTTCAACGGTGATAACGCCGTCTTTGCCGACAATTTCCATGGCGTTGGCAATGAGTTCGCCTATCGTCTCGTCGCCCGCTGATATTGAGGCAACCTGCGAAATACCTTTTTTGTTTTCAACAGGCTTGGAAATAGACTTGATTTTATCTACAGCCACATCAACTGCCGCAGCAATACCTTTTTTAAGTATGATAGGGTTGGCACCGGCAGCGAGATTTTTAAGTCCTTCGCGGATGATTGCCTGCGCAAGCAGCATGGCGGTGGTGGTGCCGTCGCCCGCAACGTCGTTGGTCTTTGTGGAAACTTCCTTGACGAGCTGTGCGCCCATGTTCTCAAACGGGTCTTCAAGCTCTATTTCCTTTGCAATAGTTACGCCGTCGTTGGTGATTAAGGGCGCTCCGAACTTTTTGTCGAGCACAACATTTCTGCCCTTGGGGCCGAGTGTAATTTTTACAGTATCGGCAATTACATTTACGCCTTTCTCAAGCGCTTTTCTGGCGTCGTCACCATATTTTATCTGTTTAGCCATAATAAAAAAACCTCCCGATTATTCAACGATAGCCAGAATGTCGCTCTGGCGGATTATAGTATATTCTTTGCCGTCAACCTTTACTTCTGTTCCGCTGTACTTGGAAAGAAGCACTTTATCTCCGGGTTTAACCTGCATTACGACTTCCTTGCCGTCGATAACGCCGCCGGGGCCTACCGCAACAACGGTGCATGTGGCGGGTTTCTCCTGCGCAGCAGCGGTGAGAATTATGCCGCCCTTCGATTTTTCTTCGGCCTTGACGGGCTCAACGACTACTTTGTCGAACAAAGGTTTTATTGTCATATCAGCATTCCTCCGATAAATTTTAGTGTTTTTTTGTATACCATTTTTATAAACGACGGCAGGAAAACTTAAACATAATCTTATAAAAAATTGCAATCTGCGGAAAAATATGCTAAACTTATTTAAAGTTGAAGTTACGGGATTAAATAAACTATGGATAAATGGGATAAAAGGTTTATGGAGCTCACCGAGCATATAAGCGGCTGGTCGAGTTGTATTAGAGGAAACAGGCATGTAGGGGCCGTGATTGTGCGCGATAAGCGCATTATAGCCACAGGTTATAACGGCGCGCCTCAGGGTATAGCTAGCTGTGCCGACAAGGGTGAATGCATCCGAAACAAATTGGGTATAAAGAGCGGAACAATGCAGGAGATTTGTTATGCCGTCCATGCCGAACAGAACGCCATAATCCAGGCGGCGAGAGTGGGTTCGAGCGTTGAGGGCTGTACCCTCTACTGCACGCACCAGCCGTGCGTTATATGCGCAAAGATAATAATTAATTCCGGCATAAAACGCGTCGTTTATAAGGAGGGGTACCCCGACGACTTTTCTCTCAAACTTTTTGAAGAGGCAGATGTGAAAATAGAAAAGTATGACCAAGCCGAAAACAGCTGAAATAAAAAACAGAGGTGAATTTATGAATAATAGCGATAAAAAAACGGGTTCAATGGAGCTTTTCAGGCTTCCTGAGGTTACAATAGAAATGGAAAACGGCAAAAAAATTGTGGCGGAACTATACCCCGACAAGGCTCCCAACACAGTAAATAATTTTATTAGCCTTGTGAAAAGCGGTTTTTACGACGGGCTTACTTTCCACAGGGTGATAGAGGGCTTTATGATACAGGGCGGCGACCCTGCAGGCACCGGCGCCGGCGGTCCGGGATATACGATAAAGGGTGAATTTGCGTTAAACGGTTTTAAACAGAATGATATAAAGCATTCGCGCGGCGTACTCTCAATGGCACGCACAATGATGCCGGACAGCGCAGGTTCACAATTCTTTATAATGCATAAAAATGCCTCGCATCTTGACGGTCAGTATGCCGCTTTCGGCAAGGTGAAAGAGGGAATGGATGTCGTGGACGAAATTGCGGCTACAAAGACCGACTATTACGATAAGCCCGTTAAGGCGCAAATAATGAAGAAAGTCACCTGCGAAACATTTGGCGCCGATTACCCCGAACCCAAGAAATTCTGAAAGATAAATTTTGATTGACGGAGAAATTTTTATGGACAATTCCGTATATGAAAATCCCCTTATAACCAGATACGCAAGCAGAGAAATGAGCGAAAACTTTTCTGATGAAAAGCGCTTTAAACTCTGGAGAAAGCTTTGGATTGCGCTTGCCGAGTCGGAAATGGAGCTCGGGCTGAACATCACACAGTCGCAAATCGACGAGATGAAAAAGTATGCCGACGATATAAACTTCGACGTTGCGGCAAAATATGAGCGCGAAGTGCGCCACGACGTAATGGCGCACGTTCACGCCTTCGGCGACCAGGCAAAGTCGGCGATGCCTATTATCCACCTCGGCGCTACAAGCTGTTTCGTAGATTGCAATTCAGAACTTATTATTATTTGCGACGCTCTCAAAATAATAAAAAACAAGCTTGTAAACGTCATAGATAAGCTGCGCGCTTTTGCACTGAAATACAAAGATTTGCCTACTCTCGGGTTTACTCATCTCCAGCCTGCGCAACTCACAACAGTGGGTAAGCGCGCAACGCTCTGGTTGCAGGATTTGGAGATGGATTACAATAACCTTGAAAACTTGTTTATCCAGTTCAAACTACGCGGAGTTAAGGGGACAACCGGTACCCAGGCAAGCTTTATGGAGCTGTTCGACGGCGATGAAAGCAAAGTGAAAGAGCTGGAAAAGAAAGTAGTTGCCAAGATGGGCTTCGATAAGGTCTACGGAGTAACAGGACAGACCTATCCGAGAAAGTTTGACTATAATGTTTTATGCGTGCTTTCACAGATTGCGCAGAGCGCATATAAATTCTCTAACGACATCAGAATCTTGCAGAATATGAAAGAGATAGAGGAGCCGTTTGAAAAATCGCAGATAGGGTCTTCGGCAATGGCATATAAGCGCAATCCCATGCGTTCAGAGCGCATGGGCTCGCTTGCAAGGTTTGTAATCTCGCTTCCCGTTAACAGCGCTGTAACTGCCGGTACGCAGTGGTTTGAGCGCACTTTAGACGATTCGGCAAACCGCAGAATAGTCAATGCCCAGGCTTTTCTTGCACTCGACGGCATACTCAATATCTATATGAATGTCTCCGAAAACCTTGTGGTTTATGACAAGGTAATTGCAAAACACATTGCCGCCGAACTTCCGTTTATGGCTACCGAAAACATAATGATGGAATGCGTTAAAGCAGGCGGCAACAGGCAGGACCTGCACGAGCGCATACGGGTGCTCTCCATGGAGGCGGGCAGAAATGTGAAGGAGCGGGGCGGCGAAAATAACCTTATCCGACTGATAAAGGCAGACGAAATGTTTGCCCCCGTTAAAGACAAGCTTGATGAAATTCTTGACGCAAGCAAATTCATCGGACGTGCTCCCTCGCAGGTAGTTGAATTTATAGCAAACGAAATTGACCCGATACTTACCGAAAACAAAGAGGTTCTCGGAGCCAAGGGTGATGTAAGGGTATAAAAGAGTAAAATACAAGCAACTCAGAGGGCAGCCCCGGCAATTCATGCCGGGGCCGCCCTCTGAGCTATAACGGAAACAATTGGTTTATTCAGTCCGCTGTATCGGTATAATTATCTGCCGCTTTTGTGATGCGCCGCTTTTCAATAAATTTAGGTATGTATGTCCAACATAGAAGAAATGTAATATGCAGAATGAGCATCAGCGCACCGACCACATACCATGTAAGAGGAGTGCCCTCAAGGAGAGGGTGTTTAATATACATGGCGTCATAACCGTCGTCTGTCATCCTCCCCGATATCGAGAGAAGGAGTACACCGTAAACCATCATGAATGCCATGCCTATGGGAAAATATTTCCACTTATTCAGTGCCGGCTTTACCCAGCCTGTAATTAACATAAGCACGGAAAGATACAGCGAAACGGAATGATGAAGCAGCCCCGAAATGGTATTGGGATAGAAAAACGACTGGTTTTGAGAGATAAAGTCGGGGTAAATCATCGTTATCAGACCGCCTACAAAGCCGCAATAAATAAGACAGTGCAGCGTGGGATTGTCCCTTCCGAATGCAAGTGCGCATACTGCAAAAGCAAAGCTGGTTATACCGCAGAAGGTATTTGGCAACAGCATAAAACAGTCTTCGTTCGAAATAACAATGCATATCCTGTTCCAGATAATGAACGCAAGCAGTAATGCGGCAGTCGACTTTATGGACATAAGAAGCGCCCGCTCTGTTTTGCAATATTTTTTAATCAGAATGATACTGACGGCGGATAAAACAACGAAAATGACAAGATAAACTATGTGTTGCCAGCCAAAAATTTCGGGCATAGGAAATCTCCGTTAAAATAATGTAATAATACTTTATTACTTTTGTAAGTAAAAGTCAATACAAATACAGTAAGCAATGCAGTCCAGAATAAAAATTTTGCCCTCCCTGAACAATGACGGGAGGGCTTTTGCTGTGATTGGATATTTGACTGTTCTATATTGTGACTGCCTGCCGGAAACCTGATTAACGGCTATGGTAGATGCGCATATTTTATATGTATCAATCACAATGAAGTGTCAATTTGCTTTTTTATAAGTGTTGTTTATTTCCTGTAAAATTTTCTGGTATGCTTCAACAAATTCTGCAATAGTAACAAATCCTGCGTCGCGGTCACCGGAGACGTCGTCTATTAACGAGCTCTCGTCAGCGTGAGTGCATTCAAGATAGTAGCCTATTATCTGAGGCGTATCAAAACGCAGCGTTATCGTGTTATCTGTTGAAGATGAATGCACTGAGCTGGCAGAGAAAGAAGAGGTCTTGCTCTTTGACCCGCTGAACAATAAAAAGCCGCCGCCTGTACTGGCGTGTTCGGTTACCGAACGTGTAAAAGTAGTAGAAAAAGTGCCGGAAGTGGTAAATCTTACCGATATGTCTCTGGCTATAAGCATAGCGACGGGATAACAGGGGAAAACACAGTCGCCTCCTGACATTGCCTTAAGCCTGTCATCGTCAACACAGTTGAATGAAGCGGAAGGCGCAACTCTTTGCGTCGTCAGATTGAACATGTCTTTTGTGAGATAAAATACGCCGGGATTAAACCACTCACGCTCTATACCTACTTTTGCGATATTCATGCCTATCTCGAGTTTTGCGCCAGTAGAATTAAGATAACTGTTGTATGCCGACTCTTGTTTATCGCTGTTTCTCTTTGCGCCGAAAAACAGGAAACTTGCGCCGCCCGTTGAGGTTTCGGCGGAAGTTACGCTTGATGAAGATTTGTCAAGCGTCGAGGCGGATTTTGAAATGAAGCAATTATGCAAAATGCCAATTGGAGGCTCATCACTTGACTTTTATGCGAACTGATAGTAAACTAAATATGATTTTGCTTTATAGTCGTTAATGGTTTATCCTGCATGAGTTATAGCGTTCTGCGCAAACAGCCGCATGAAGCGGCTGTCGTTGCGTGTTTAAATAAAAAAACAGCTCGCAGAATATGCGAACTGTTTGGCAGGGGAGATGTGATTCGTAAGGAGCGAAGCGACGGAATAGCGGCCGTTCGCCGTAGGGCGCGGGCGCGTTCTGCGCAAACAGCCGCATGAAGCGGCTGTCGTTGCGTGTTTCAAAATAAAAAACAGCTCGCAAAATATGCGAACTGTTTGGCAGGGGAGACGCGATTCGAACACGCAACCTACGGTTTTGGAGACCGCTACTCTACCGTTGAGCCACTCCCCTAAAAAATTTGTAACAACGTATTAGATTATATAATATCGGCTTATTTTAGTCAACTGTTTTTGGAGAAATAATATGAAAAAACTGTATGCGCTCGGCGTAATTGGTTGCGGATTTATGGCGCGGTCAATACTTAAAGGAGTAACGGGTTCTGAATTTTTGAGACCCAAAAAAGTTGTAGTCAGTGATGTAACGGACGAAGCTCTCGACAGCGTTGCCGAACTTGATGTTAAATGCACTACAAACAACAGATATCTGGTTGAAAACAGCGAATACGTGTTGCTTGCAGTGAAACCGCAGAATTTTGCGGATGTAGTAAAAAGTCTTGAGGGGGTATCGCCCGATAAGGTTATTTCAATAATGGCGGGAGTAAAGCGCAGCAAAATCAAGGCTGCGCTTGGTAGGGATGTACGCGTTGCCCGCTGTATGCCGAATCTCCCCTGCTCAATAGGCAGCGGGGTCATCGGAGTCGATATGACAGACTTCAATGCAAATCAAAAGGATATAGAATTTATCAGCGGCGTTTTGAATTGTCTCGGCACAGTGCTGAGCGTGAGAGAGGAGAAGATGGACGCGGTTACGGGAATCAGCGGCAGTGGGCCGGCATATGTATTTATGTTTATCGACAGCCTCATCGATGCTGGAATAAAACAGGGGCTAACACGTAACGAAGCGACAATACTTGCCGTGCAGACGGTTATGGGTTCTGCCGAGATGGTTGAGCACAGCGACGTTCCCGTCCCCGAGCTGATTAAGCGTGTATGCAGTAAGGGCGGAACTACAATAGAAGCCGTAAAAGTGCTTGAAGATAAAAATTTCCGAGGCATAGTATGCGCCGCGGTGGATGCCTGCACAAAGCGCTCGAAGGAACTTTCCGAATAAATGAAGAGGGTAACATTATATACTGACGGCGCCTGTTCAGGCAATCCGGGTGTCGGCGGATACGGCGCTATGCTTATGTTTAACGGACACGAAAAACGCATATCCGGCGCTGAAGATAAGACCACTAACAACAGAATGGAACTGACGGCCGTAATTGAAGGACTGAAATGTTTGAACCAGCCCTGCGAAGTGGATATCTACAGCGATTCAGCCTATATAGTAAACGCGTTTAATCAGGGCTGGGTTTACGGCTGGAAAAAAGCGGGATGGAAAAGGGCCGACGGCAAACCCGTGTTAAACCCCGACCTGTGGCAGGAACTTTTGCTCCTTGCCGAAGTGCACAGTGTACATTTCAACAAGGTAAAAGGTCATGCTGACGACGAATATAACAATATTTGCGATAAACTTGCAACAGACGCAGTAAAAAACTATCGGTCTGATGGCGGGTGAATTACTTTATCTAAAGGCGTCGCCATTAAGTTTAAAGCTCTACATTATAAAAATTGAAAAAAACCATATAATATTTATATGCGGCTATTTATAAACGCTAGCCGCGGCGCAATATTGAGCGCCAATTTTGTTGACAGGCGCAATATTTCAGGTGTATACTGTATATGTAGTTAAACTAAATACTTGTTGACTGCTACAATTGACTATGAAAAAAATAGATGTTCGCTCGATTTTAATATATACCTTGAACGCAACGGCGGTGGTAGCCGGTTGCGTAGCGGCGTGCGTACTTATCGTCGGCGGACTGCTGTGTGACAGTATACCGTTCATAAACGACCACCGTGTATTGCTTGTTTCTCTTGTCATTGGCATCATGTTTATAGTGATGCTTTGTTCGCTGATATTCTATATTCTCGACTTTAAATCGCTATATCGCCTGTCTGTATGCATTATTGTGTGCCTTATTATTTTAGGCGGCATTTTCTTTGCGATAAGCGTAACCGGCTTTATAAAGGAAATGACGAGCGCCGAAGATTTGCGCGATTTTATTAAAAATTCGGGCAGCGAGGCCGCCATGGCCTGTGTGTTTATAGTATTTCAGTTTTTACAGGTAGTCGTTCTTCCCATTCCTAGCACCGTAACGGTATTGGCTGGAACTTATATTTTCGGTCCTTGGCTGTGTTCGCTTTACAGCTTCATAGGTATTTTTATCGGTTCAGTCGTGGCATTCTCCATCGGCAGATGGCTTGGCTATCGTGTAGTATGCTGGATAGTCGGAAAGGAAGAGCTGGATAAATGGCTCAAAAAAATCAAGGGCAAGGACTATCTCATTTTGTCAATAATGTTCCTTCTGCCGCTCTTCCCCGACGACGTGCTTTGTTTTGTTTCGGGACTCTCGTCAATGACGTGGCCGTATTTCTTAATAATGATATTTGTCACGAGAGCGCTCTCGATAACGCTTTCGGCGCTGTCGTTTGATTCGATACCATTCACTAAATGGTGGGGAATCTTGTGTTGGGCGGCGATAGCGGCGGCGGTGGTCGCGCTGTTCTACCTTGTTATCAAATACTCTGACCAGATAGATAGATTTATTAAAACAAAGCTTGGTTTAAAGTTCAAAAAAAGTAAAAAACAAAAGGCTAAGAAACGGGGATAGTACCGTTTCTTATTTTTTTGCAAAATACAAAGTACTATGTTAGACATAGTAAACTTCTTTTAAAGTAAAAATTTATTGATAAAATATTATCAGTTCGTTGATTTTGCCGACATAATATGCTATAATACAAGGCAAGCGAAAATTTTTCGCACGGGAGATTTTATGGATAACATTAAAAAGCTTCGCGAACGTACCGACGCAATTAAAGCCGCCGGTAAAGCTGTGCGTGCAGATATTGCCGCATTGTGTGATGAAAACAGTTTTGTCGAACTTTCAACCTTCAGTTTTTCTAAAAGTGATTTATATCCCGAAGGAGCTGTAGGAGAAGGTGTTATAGGCGGCTTCATAACGATTGACGGCTATCCGTTCTGCGTCGTTGCGCTTAACGGCGCTGTTCTCGGCGGCGGAATCAGCGAGGCCGGGTGTAAAAAAATTTGCAAGTGCCTTGCAAGCGCAGAAAAAAGCGGAACGCCTGTGATATATTTATTGAATTCAAAGGGTGTACGCATAGGCGAGGGCGTAAATGTGCTTGAAGGCATTGCCGAAGTGCTGTTAAAGGTGGTTCAGCTCAAGGGCTCTGTGCTACAGTTTAGTATTATAAACGGTGAGGTATACGGTCAGCTTGCCGCTGTCGCAGGAATATGCGATTTTAATTTCTTTATAGGTGACAAGAGTTTGCTTGCAACGGGAAGCCCGCTTGTTATAGCCGCCAAGAGCAATCTGAGCGCCTCAGCAAAGGAAATTGCCGGTGAAGCAGGGCTTGATAAAACCAATCTTGTTACATTTGACGTAAATTCTGTTGCTGACGCCCGCAATCATATTCTTTCTGTAATTTCGGTGTTATCCCCCGCGGCAATCGATTGCGATGAGCTCAATGTGACGGCGGACGCGCTCAATTCGAACGCTACAGCCGGAAATATTTTAAAATTGTTTGACAGCGGAGCTTCTGTTGAAGTGGGCGCTAAGTATTGCAGTGACGTCAGATGCGTTTTAGGCAGAATGGGTGGAATTGCCTGCGCCGCCGTGGTGTTTGACGGCAAGGGAGGTGTAAAACTCAACGTCAATAAAATTAGAAAGATAAAAGATTTTGCCGAACTTGCCTGTTGCCGTGAACTTCCGCTGATTTTCTTTGTGGACTGCGTCGGGCTTTGTCCCTGCATAGGCAACCACAACAGTTTGGCGCTCAAGGAGCTTGCCGAATTAATAAATGTGCTCGATTGCTGCGACAAGAAAATTTCAGTTATAAGCGGCGCGGCTGTCGGGCTGGGATATACTCTCTTTGCGGCAAAGAATATGGGTTATGATTATACTTTTGCTTTTGCCAATGCTAAAGTTGCGCTGTTTGAAAGCAGTCAGGGTGCTGAAATAGAGCTGGCCGGGGAAAACGGTGATAAGAAAGCTCTTGCAGAGCGCTATGCAAATGAAAATTCCGACCCTGTCAATGCAGCAAGGAACGGGTATATAGACAATATTATAGAGCCTGCGTTTGCCAAGCAGTACATTGTTTCATGCCTGCAGACGCTGCTTGCCTGAGGAGGACGGCATGAACAGTGCGCTTTTGGATATTGTTCAGGGTGACAACGGAAGCTGGTACTTCGAAAATATGGCCGAAAGTCTTATATATGCTCTCATAGGCATAGTTGTAGTATTTGTCGGCATAGGTCTGCTTATAGGCATTCTCTATCTTGTAGGATTCATTATAAAGAAAATAGAGAGTACCAAGCAGTATAAAAAACCAGTCGTACAAACGGATGCCGAAACAGACGATGAAGAAATATCACCTGAAGTAAGGGCGGCTATTGTCGCTGCTGTTATGGCTTATTATGTGCAGGAAAAACCGAAGTGTGACTTCGTTGTAAAGAGAATAAAGAGGTTATAAAGGAGAGGAAAGTTATGCGTAATTTTATTGTGACTATAGACGGAAAGAGTTACTCCGTGGGCGTAGAAGAGGTGGGTGAAAGTGCGTCGCCCGTTGTCGCCGCCGTGCCGGCAGAACAGCCTAAAGTTCCTGCACCTGCGGCGGTCATTCCCGACGGTGGGGAAAAACTGCTTTCTCCCTTCCCCGGACTTATTAAAAATCTTCTCACCGAAAACGGCGCCAAAGTAAAGAAAAATCAGCCGCTTGTTGTGCTTGAGGCGATGAAGATGGATAACGACATAACCGCCCCCTGCGACGGCACAGTAACTTATGCGGTTGCCAAGGGCGCAAATGTGGAGACGGGCACTGTGCTTGCTGTGATAAACTGACGGAGGCAACAGATGCATAGTTTACTTGCGGTAGATATCGGCGGTATCTTTTCCGGACTTTACGAGCAGATGGGCTTCATGAACGGCGATTGGCAGAACTATGTTATGCTGCTGATATCCTTCGTTTTGATGTATCTTGCTATCGTACGCAAGTTCGAGCCGCTCCTGTTGTTGCCTATAGCATTTGGTATGTTTTTGATTAACATACCCGGTGCCTCGGAACAGCTTTGGGGAACTTATCCTGAAGGTGATACCACGCACAGCTACGACTCTGTTGAAAACCGAGGGCTGTTATGGTACCTGTATTTCGGCGTAGACAAAGTTATTTATCCTCCGCTGATTTTCCTTGGTATAGGCGCCATGACCGATTTCGGCCCGCTTATCGCCAATCCCAAAAGCATGATAATCGGCGCCGGAGCGCAGCTCGGTATTTTTATCGCTTTTGTACTTGCGATTTTACTCGGGTTTTCTGTTGCTGCTGCGGCGGCAATAGCTATGATAGGCGGTGCGGACGGCCCTACGGCGATATATGTTACAAAGATACTCTCTGAGTCGTATCTGCCTGCGATAGCCATCGCGGCATATTCGTATATGGCGCTCATACCGATTATTCAAAAACCTTTGATGCGTCTTCTTACTACAAAAAAGGAACGCGTTATAAAAATGGAACAGCTCCGCACGGTGTCTAAGCTGGAAAAGGTGCTGTTTCCCCTGATTGTAACTTTGGTAGTAGGTATTATTCTGCCTTCGGCGATAGCACTTTTGGGCATGCTTATGCTCGGAAACCTGTTCAGAGAATCGGGTGTTGTTGAGAGGCTTTCTTCGCAGGTGCAGAACGGACTGATGAATACAATAACGGTATTCCTCGGCATCTCCGTCGGCTGCAAAGCTACGGGCGAAATGTTCCTTGCGCTCTCGACTCTCGAGATTATCGGCCTCGGCTTGTTGTCGTTTGTGTTCGGAACGATAGGCGGCCTGCTTATCGCCAAACTCATGTGCAAGCTTACCAAGGGAAAAATCAATCCTCTCATCGGTTCGGCTGGTGTTTCCGCTGTACCGATGGCGGCGCGGATATCGGAAGATGTCGGCCGGGAATACGACCCTCAGAATCACCTGCTGATGCATGCAATGGGGCCGAATGTAGCGGGCGTAATAGCGTCGGCGGTGGCAGCCGGTTTCCTGCTTGCATGCTTTACAGCCTTCTCCGACAATGGCGCGGCGGCCAGTGCTGTGATAGAGGCCGTAGGCGCATTTGCATAATTTATGAATTGTTTAACAGGCGGCCGACGCCGTCGGTTGAGGGGTAAATAAATAATATGTCTGAAAAAAATATAACTCCGCATAAGGTAATGATTACCGATACTATTCTGCGTGACGCGCATCAATCGCTTGCAGCAACAAGAATGAGGTTCGACGAGATGGAACCTGTCCTTGCGCAGCTTGACGAAATAGGTTATTATTCGCTCGAGGCGTGGGGAGGAGCCACCTTCGATACCTGCTTGAGATATTTGTGCGAAGACCCGTGGGATAGACTTAGAAACCTTAAAAAATATCTCAAAAAGACGCCCATACAAATGTTGTTGCGCGGGCAGAATTTGTTGGGTTACCGCCATTATGCCGACGATGTTGTCGAAAAGTTTGTGGAAAAAGCAATTGAAAACGGCGTCGGCGTTATAAGGGTTTTTGACGCTCTCAATGATGTGAGGAACCTCGAAACATCGGTGAAGGCAATTAAAAAGTACGGTAAAGGCAAATGCATATGCGAGGCTGCCATATCGTATACTACAAGTCCTGTTCATACCACGGAATATTTTGTTAAACTTGCCAAAACCCTCGAGGATATGGGTGCCGACAATATCTGCATAAAGGACATGGCTAATCTGTTGCTTCCGTTTACGGCATATGAAGTCGTAAAGGAGCTTAAAGAAGAGCTGCGTCCCGAAACAAAAGTGCATTTGCATACTCACAATACTACCGGCACGGGCGACATGATAAACCTCATGGCAATACAGGCAGGCGCAGACATTGTCGACTGCGCGCTGTCTCCGCTCGGAAACGGAACTTCCAATCCCGCGACAGAGCCGCTCGTTGCCACATTGAAGGGTACGCCTTATGATACAGGCATAGATATCAATAAACTGTTACCCGTTATAACTCATTTTAATAAAGTTGCGCAGAGACTTGAAAAGGACGGCTTCCTTTCTGCCAGAGTAAGAAAAATTGATATAAACACTCTTTTATATCAGGTTCCGGGCGGCATGCTCTCCAACCTAATAAGTCAGCTTAAATCGGCAGGCAAGGAAGATAAACTTATGGAGTGCCTCGCAGAGGTCCCTGAAGTCAGGAAGGACTGCGGCTATCCTCCGCTTGTTACGCCTTCCAGTCAGATTGTGGGGACTCAGGCGGTATGGAATGTGCTTGCAGGCAAATATAAAACGCTTACAGCTCAGTACAAAGACCTTATTTTAGGTAAATACGGAAAAGTTCCGGGACAAATTTCACCGGATGTATTGAAGTTATGTACAGCACACGGCGAACAGGCTATAACGTGCAGACCCGCCGATTTACTGAAAGATGAGATGCAGAAACTTACAGACGAAGTGAAGTCGGCCGGTTTTTATGAAAAGGAGGAGGATGTGCTTAGCTATGCACTCTTCCCCGAGGTTTCCAATAATTATTTTAAGTGGCGCAAAGCGCGCGAAACCGGTGTTGACGACGATATGGCAAAAAATGCCGACGGTGTTTATCCTGTATAAAAATAAATAGCGGTGGGAGCGCGCTGCGGCGCTCCCACTTTTTAAGGTATCAATGAAAGTTGCGGTTATAGGCGGCGGTGCCGCGGGACTGATGGCTGCATACGCCGCTGCAAGCGGCGGAGCAACGGTCACGCTGTTTGAAAGAAACGAAAAGTGTGGCAAAAAAATATATATCACAGGCAAGGGCAGGTGTAACGTCACCAATGATTGCGAGCCGTCGGAATATCTCAGACACGTTGTGCGTGGCGGAAAGTTTTTAACGAGCTCAGTTTATTCATTTTCTCCGCGCGACCTCATGGATATGCTGGAACGCGGCGGGTTAAAATTGAAAACGGAGAGGGGAAACCGCGTCTTTCCCGTATCCGATAAGGCCAGCGATGTTACAAAGTGCCTTGAAAACTACTGCAAAAACGCAGGGGTGCATTTCAAATTCAATGAGAGAATTTTGAAATTGGATATTTTGAATAGTACTATGCGTGGAATAATAACTGAAAATGACGAGTTTTATTTTGATAAAGTTATAATTTGTACCGGCGGACTGAGCTATCCTTCGACCGGTTCCACCGGCGACGGCTATAGATTTGCAGAACAGGCCGGCCACGGCATTGTAAGCCCCGTGCCGTCGCTGTGCGGCGTGAATCTTTGCGGTAATTATTATAAACCTATGCAGGGGCTTGCGCTGAAAAACGTCGCTATAAAAATTTTCCGGTGCGGAAAGAAGACTGACGAATTGTTCGGCGAAATGCAGTTTACGCATTTCGGAGCTTCAGGCCCCATAATATTGACTGCCAGCGCGCTTATATGCCGCGAGCCGGCGGACGATATAAAGCTTGAGCTTGACTTTAAACCAGCTTTGAGCTTTGAACAGCTCGAAGCACGTCTTTTGAGAGATTTCAAAGAAAATCAGAACAGAGATATTTCAAATTGCCTTAAAGCGCTTTTACCCTTATCGGCGATAGAGCCGTTACTCTCAAGGTGCAATATACAGCAGACAAAAAAAGTCAACTCTGTTACAAAGAGCGAACGGTCGGCTTTGTTGACAAATCTGAAAAATTTTGATATGCTTTTCTCATCGCTGAGAGGTTTTGAAGAGGCCGTTGTAACCAGCGGCGGAGTTTCGCTTAAAGAAATCAACCCTAAAACCATGGAGAGCAAACTTGTAAAAGGTCTGTATTTCTGCGGCGAAGTACTCGATTGTGATGCCTTTACGGGCGGATTTAATCTTCAGATTGCTTTTTCCACCGGCTATGCCGCTGGTTGTGCGGCGGCAAAAACAGATTAATTTAAAGTAGCTACTACATTTAATCTTACATTAACTTTTAAGATTTTGCTGGAGGTTTTTATGGTCGCTATACGCGGAGCCACTACGGTTGCCGCCGATACGCCCGACGAAATACGGGGCGCGGTAAAAGAACTTTTAAATGAAATAAAGGCCGCTAATCATCTTTCTGTGCAAAAGGTTGTTTGCCTTATGTTGTCCAGCACCGGTGATATAACCTCTCTTTATCCGGCAAAGGCGGCGCGCGAGGCGGGTTTTGCAGATTGTCCGCTATTTTCTTCGCTTGAACCTCCGATTAACGGAGCGCTCAGACTGTGTATACGTGTTATGCTGTTGGTCGATTCTGATATTGACGCTGTGCCGGTTTACCTGAGAGGCGCAAAAAATCTTCGCAGGGATATCACAAAGAGACTTGTAATCGCCCTCGACGGTCCCGCAGGCAGCGGAAAAACAACCGCAGCAAAAAATCTTGCCAAACAGCTGAATATACTCTATCTCGATACGGGTGCAATGTACAGGGCTTGCGCGCTTGAGTGCGTGCGGCGGAAAATTGACCTTTCTGATGAAGATTCGGTAAAGCAGGTTATGGAAAACATTGACCTGAAGATTGAATATGCTGAGGGCAGGCAGATAACGCTGCTCGACGGCGCAGACGTGTCCGAAGAAATCAGGCGCCCTGAAATTTCGCAGCTTGCCTCGAAAGTTTCCGCATTTGGCTGTGTGCGCCGCAAAATGGTGGAAATGCAACGCAGAATTGCCGCGACTATGTCATGCGTGATGGACGGAAGAGACATAGGCACAAATGTTCTGCCTAATACGGAGCATAAATTTTATGTTACCGCGTCTGTCGAAGTAAGGGCAAAACGAAGGTTTGTCGAGGACAAAGCTAAAGGTTATAATGTTTCATACGATAACATAGTTAAAGATATCCGTGAGCGCGACAGACGCGACAGCGAGAGAGAGATTGCGCCGCTGAGGTGCGCCGAAGACGCCGTAGTTGTGGATACGTCGTTCATGACGCCTGAGGAGACGGTTGAATTCATAAAAAATAAGATTCAGGAAAAAATCTGATGGAAGAAAAATCGCAGAAACAGATTGAAAAAGAGCGTAAAAAGCAGGAGCGGGCCGATAAAAAGTTTGTTCGTTGGTTTGCCTTTCTGCGGTGCGCCGAAAAAGTTCTAAGAGTTTTTATGCCGTATAAAAGATACGACGCAGTAGAGAGCTACGGTGACAGGCCATATGTAATGCTGTGCAATCATTACAGAATGATTGACGTGAGATACCCGTGCGCTGCAATGAAAAAACCCGTTCACTTTATGGCTAAAAAGGAGCTGTGGGACAATAAATTCTTTCGTTGGTTCTGCAATAAATGCAGGTGCATTCCGGTTAGCCGCGACGGCTCCGCATCTGACGTCAAGGCAATAATGCAGGCAATGAAATATCTTAAAAACGGTGAAAACATACTGATTTACCCTGAAGGAACAAGAAACAAGGGCGATGTGGATATGTTGCCGTTCAAGGGAGGATTTGCCGCCATAGCTATCAAAACCAGAACGCCGATAATTCCTATAGTTCAGGTTGAAAAACCCAGACTTTTTAAAAGAGCGCATGTATTTTACGGCGCACCGGTTGAGTTCCCCGAGTATTACGGCAAAAAGCTTACAGAGGATGAGATTGCCGACTGCGAAAAGCGCCTCAGGGATATGATGATAAAGACACGGGCAGATTTTCTTGCCGCGCAGGCTGAAAAAAGGGCAGGCAAGAAGAAATGAATGTCATACTTGCTAAAAACAGCGGCTTCTGCAGCGGAGTCCGCCGCGCGGTAGACGCGGCGATGAATGCGGACGGCCGCAATACTTTTGTTCTGGGCGAAATTATCCATAATAGGGAAGTTATAGAGAGCATCGAAAGGCGGGGAGTTAAATCGGTTGAAAGCTTAAATGAAGTTCCCGACGGAGCTACAGTAATCTTCCGTTCGCACGGCGTTCCTGAAAGTTTTTACGGCGAATGCGAAAGACGCGGAATAAAAGTGCTTGACTGTACATGTGAATTTGTGCGAAAGACTCAGCGCATTGTCAGCGAACAGTTTGCGCTCGGCAAAACGATAATTATAATCGGCGAACCAACACACCCTGAAGTTGTAGGTCTTCAGGGCTGGTGCAACAACAGCGCTTACGTTATAAATTCAGAAAATGAAGTCCTGCCCGCGCTTGAGGGAAAAGATGTCTGTATAGTGTGTCAGACGACCTTTTCAGTTGAAAAATTTGAAAAAATAATAGAAAATATAAAAAAACAGCGTGAAAAAACAGTTGCCGTTTTTAAAACTATTTGTTATACTACTATAGGACGTCAGTCGGAGGCAGATGAAATAGCCGGAAAGTGCGACGCAGTGCTTGTTATAGGCGGCCTGAACAGCAGCAATACCAATAAGTTGTTTGAGGTTGCATCCAAGAAGTGCGCCCATGTTTTCAGGCTTGCAAATGCCGAAGATTTTGACTACTCCGTATTAAAAAATTTTTTAAATGTAGGTATCGTTTCAGGGGCATCCACCCCAGATGCCCAAACCCGGGAGGTTCTTTTAAAGATGGAAGAAGTTAGCACAGAAGTTAAGGCAACAGAGTCTGCCGAAGAAGAAAAAGTCGTAGCCGAAGCACCCGTAGTTGATGCTCCCGTAGCAGAGACTGTTTCTGAAGTTGAGCAGAGTGAGGCACCCGTAGCGGAAGAAGTTGCAGAGAAGGAAGTTAATGAGGAAGTTGCCTCAAATCCTATGGATGCCGTCGTTGCCAAAATCGACAGCGAGTCGAAGTTCAAAAAAGGTCAGATAGTTAAGGCTACAATATCGGAAGCAACAGAAGAGGGCCTTAAGATATTATTGCCTTTCTCCAAGTCGGAGATAATGCTCTCTAAAGATGAACTTGACTGCGATGTATATAATGCTGCCGATTACGCAGGAAAAGTTGGCGAACAGATAGACTTGCTCGTTGTAGAGCTTCGCCCTTCTTTAAAGCTCTCGCAGAAAATGATAAAGCTCCTTCAGGAAGAGGAGGCTCTCAGCGCAGAGATAGCCGCAGGCAAAGAGTTTTCGATAACCTGCACAGGCTACAATAAAGGCGGTCTTGTCGGCGCTATGGGCACCTATCAGGTATTCGTTCCCGCTAAAGAAATTCGTCCCGGCTATGTAAAAGACCTTTCCAAGTACGAGGGCAAAACTCTCAGACTGCGCGCAATCGAGGTTAAGAAAGACAGCAGGAGAAAAGAGATTATTGCGTCTCAGCGCGTAATTCTTCAGGAAGAAAAGGATGCCCGCGAGGCAGCTAAGGCAGCCAAGGAAGAAGCATTCTTCTCTTCAATCAACGTGGGAGATACCGTTGAGGGCAAGGTTGAAAGAGTTACCGCATTCGGTGCATTCGTTTCGGTTAACGGTTTCGATTGCCTTGCACATATCTCCGACCTTTCTTGGACCGGCATTGAGAATGTTACCGACGTACTGGAAATCGGCAAAACATATAAATTCCTCGTTCTTAAAGTAGATAAAGAGAATAAAAAGGTTTCAATCGGCTATAAGCAGCTTCAGCCCCAGCCTTGGGAGCTTGCGGCAGAAAAGTACTCTGTCGGCGATGTCGTTCACGGCAAGGTTGTAAGAATTGTGCCTTTCGGCGCTTTTGTTGAAGTAGAAAAGGGAATTGACGGTCTTGTTCATGTGTCACAGATAAGCCATGAAAGAATCGAAACTCCTGCAAGCGTTCTTAACGTCGGCGACGAGGTTGACGCAAAAATTATGGCTCTCGACCCTGAAGCAAGGAAGATGAACCTTTCCATAAAAGCTCTGCTTCCCGAAGCTGAACGTAAACCCCGCGCTCCCCGCGAAGAAGGCGAAGAGAGACCTGCACGTCGCAGGGCTCCCAGAAGGGATGACGGCGAAATGAACAGCTGGAGCGAAGGTGCTTCTGTATCCACTTCTCTTGCAGACATTCTTGCAAATGCAGAAAAAAACAAGTAATTTAAAGTAAATATACCCCATAAAACTCCGCCTTGGATAAGGCGGAGTTTTTTTACGCTGAAAGCAACCAAATTGCGCTATAAAAAGTTTAGAGTGGCCAAGTAAAGTTTATAAAGTATATGTTACGTTACGGAGGTCTTGATTATGAAACGTGAAGGAAATATAAAAATTTCGAGCGAAAACATGATGCCTATAATAAAAAAATGGCTGTATTCCGATAAGGACATTTTTTTAAGAGAAATAGTTGCAAACGGCATCGATGCAATAACAAAGTATAAAAAACTTGTCGATATGGGTGAAACTGCCGACAACGGAGAGCAGCTGTGCGTAAAAATTTCCGTCGATAAAGAAGCAAAGACGCTTTCTGTTGAAGATAACGGTATCGGCATGACGGAAGAAGAGGTTGAAAATTACATAACGCAGATAGCCTTTTCCGGTGCCTCAGATTTCCTTTCAAAATACGAGAAGGCCGGCGGTGACGGCATAATCGGTCACTTCGGTCTTGGCTTCTACTCCGCTTACATGGTTTCGGAGAATGTCGAAATCTTTACCAAGTCATATAAAGACGAACCTGCGGTGCACTGGGAATCGGACGGCAACTCAACGTACTCCATAGAGGAGAGCGACAGGAGTGAACGCGGCACAAAGATTGTAATGCATATCTCTGAGGAAGAGAAGGAGTTTTTGGATGAAAGCGTAATACGGACTCTGATTAAGAAGTACTGCTCATTCATGCCTTACAACATTTACCTCTCCTTTAAGGGCGACGGCAATGATAAGCCGCTGAATGAAACACAACCTCTCTACACAAGAAATCCCAAGGACTGCACGGAAGAAGAGTATAAAAAGTTCTATACAGATACCTTTATGGACTTCAATGAACCGCTCTTCTGGGTTCACCTCAACATGGATTATCCGTTCAGACTGAAGGGCATACTGTATTTCCCCAAAACTCGCAACAAGCTCGAACTTGAGCGCGGAATGGTAAAATTATACTGCAATCAGGTATTTATTGCGGACAACATAAAGGAAGTCATTCCTGAATTCCTTATGCTTTTGAACGGTGTTATTGACTGCCCCGATATCCCTTTGAACGTATCGCGAAGCTTTTTGCAGAACGACAGGGAGGTGCAGAAGATTTCCAAACATATCACCAAAAAAGTTGCAGACAAACTGATTGCTCTGTTTAAAAATGACAGAGAGAAATACGAAGAGTGCTGGGGAGACATTGCCAACTTCATTAAGTTCGGCTGTATAAAAGACGGTGATTTCTACGACAAAGTTAAAGACATTATAATATATAAAGACCTCTACGGGAAATACCGCAGTCTGAATGAGTATATTTCTCCGGAAGCAGAGGGCGAAAACGTACAAAGTTCAGAGAACAATGATGATAAGGCCGGAGAGAAGAAGCCTGAAATAAAAACAGTTTATTATGTCTCTGACGAGTTGACGCAGGCGCAGTATATAAAGATGTTCAAAGAGGCCGGCCTCAACGCCATGGTGTGTGACAATGCATATATCGACCCGCATTTTATAACATTTTTGGAATATAAGATGCCTGATAAAGCAAAGTTTGCCCGTATCGATGCCGATATCGACGGCGCCCTGCGCGAAGAAGCCGCGGAAGACAGCGTAATTTCCGATATATTCAAAGAAGCTATCGGCGACGACAAACTCACAATCAAAACAGAAAAACTAAAAAATTCGGCAATACCTGCAATCATCAACGTAAATGAGATAATGCGCCGTTATTCTGAAATGGGCGAAATTTACGGCATGTCGGAAGGAGAGCCGGCAAAGACGCTGATTGTCAATCTTTCGAACCCCGTAGTCGGTAATCTTAAAAATTGTGATTCCGACAAACAAAAATTTGCCGCATATCAAATCTATTTGCTGGCCTTGCTTTCTTACAAAAAACTAAGCAACGAAGAACAGAGTAAACTTATAGAGAACAATGTAAGATTGCTTGAAGACTACGTGAAATAAGTTACCTAAATAAACATTCAGAGCCGTGTGCAAAAATTTGCAAACGGCTCTGATTCATTTTATTTAATATGTAGGCTGAGCCAATATTTATATGAACGGTTTTTACTGTTCTTTTTTTTTGCCAGGACGAATAAATTATAAGTATGAAACTTGCATTCCTGCCGCAGGACATACTTGCTGCCGTAAATAACCTTAATTTAAATTTTCTCACAGAAATCCGCCTTAGAAGAGGACAACCCGTAATAGTTGAATACCACGGACAATACAGTTATCTTTCATGCGGCGGAATATCCGAACACAGAAACGGTGCCTTAATGTGCGGAGACGTTGCGGCCATTCTGAACAGAGCAATGGACGGATGCGTTTACAGTTATGCCGAAGAACTAAAGCAGGGATTTATAACCGTAGAGGAAGGCGTAAGAATAGGCGTTGCCGGAGAATATGTTACAGAGAACAAAGTAATAAAAACGATAGCCCGTGCCACTTCTGTAAATATACGTATTCCTCACGTCGTACAGGGCTGTTCAGATTATATATTCGAAAAGTTGCTGAAAGGCGGAGTACAAAGCGTCCTGATTTTTTCAAAGCCGGGACTAGGAAAAACTACTATGCTGCGCGACCTGATTGCAAGTATTTCGCGCGAATATATGAAAAATATCCTTGTTTTGGATGTGCGAAACGAAATAGGAGGGGCAGGCGCCGGATATTATCTCGGTGATACCGTAGACATTGTTAAAAGTTGCGACAAGCTTCCTTCGATTAGCAGTGCAATAAGAGCTATGAAGCCTGACCTTATAGTAACGGACGAGCTTTACGGCGAAGACGATATCGCGGCAGTAAAGTTTGCGCGCGACTGCGGCATAGACGTCATAGCATCTTCACATATATGCGTGACAGAGTACTTAAAGACGCTGCCGTTCGAAGCTTATGTTAAACTTACCGGTATAAACGAAATGCCTGAAATATATGATAAAAGTTTTAATTCTGTTAACGATAATTATGCTTACGACATTGGCGGGCGTACTGCTCTCGGCTGAAAAGAAGAAGAGAGCGGCGGTATATTCCGAATTGTATGAGTATAACGAATTGCTGCTTTTAAATTTAAAGTTCGGGCGGGAAGATATGCGTAAGTTGTCTGAACGTTTCAGATATATGCGTGACATAGTAGATGGTAAAAGCGTTCTCAAGGGTGCCGACGGGGAGTTTTTAAAAAGCTACGTAGCCAACCTTGGCGCAACTGACGCTTCATCTCAAATCGATTACCTGAACGAACGCAAGGCTTACATAAAAAGAAATAAAGATGAAAGCCTTGAAGAATACAAAAAGTACAGTTCTCTGTATGTAAAAATATTTCTGATGCTCGGCGTTCTGATAGCCGTTCTGCTTGCATAAATGGATATAAGCATAATCTTCCGTATTGCCGCCGTAGGTATAATTGTTACAATAATCTGCCAGATTCTAAAAAAATCTGACAGGGATGATATAGCAACAATCGTAAGTCTTGTCGGGCTTATCATTGTGCTTGCCACTGTTATTTCCATGATAACAGACCTGTTCGAACAGGTAAGGGAACTCTTCGAGCTATTCTGATGGTAATTTTAAGACTGTGCGCAATTGCCGCCGTGACGGCGGTATGTGCTCTGATACTCAAAGCACATAAATCGGAACTTACGCCTCTGTGCCTGGCCGCGGGCGGCGTTTTAATGATATTATACGCTTTCGACTATGTGTCGCAGAGCTTCGAATTGCTACGGCAATTTTCTGAACAGACCGGAATAAGCAGCGCGGTTATACGCGTTATATTTAAAATAATAGGAATAGGTTATATTGTAGAACTGACGGCGGCGTCAGTCAAAGACCTCGGCTTTGAAAGCGTAGCGGACAAGCTTATTATGTGCGGCAGAATTATTATATTTTTGGTGTCAGTGCCTATTTTACGGAGTTTATACGACGTAATCACGTCGCTCATAGGTCTTGTATGAATATTTTGCGAAACAAAAGGCGAAGGTGGGTACTTATTGCCGTAGTTGCCTGCTTTTTACTGTTTATTTTTGCAATACCGTCTTTTGCCGCAGGCGCCGAGGAAAGCAATGACGGAGAGCAGGAACTCACGCAGAACATTGAAGATGTGCTTGAGGGACTCGACCTTTCCGAACTTCAAAAGTACCTCGACGAAAATTCAGACAGTTATCTTTTTAACTTCGGCGACAATGCCGAAGAGATAATACGCTATCTGATAAACGGCAACATCGGCACAGATTACGGCAGTTATATAAGCGAAATACTCTCCGTTGTATTTTCCGACGTTGTCTCTCTTCTTCCGGCTTTTGCCGAAGTAGTCGCCATTGCTCTTCTTTGCGCCATATTTTCCGGTGCGGAGGGGAGCGTACTCGGCAAATCAACGTCACGCGTAGTCAAGCTTGCGTGCTATTCACTGATAGTTGTAATTGTTTCGACGGCGCTGGTTGAAGTGGTATCGGAATGTATAGGCTGCGTAACTGCACTCAAACAACAGATGGAAATTATTACGCCCCTTCTTATAACGCTCACGGTGCTTACGGGAGGTACAGGCTCCGCAGCCATTTATCAGCCTTCGGCCGTATTCCTTTCAAACGGAGCGGTTGAAATTATAAGCGGTTTCATTTTCCCCGCTGCCATAGCCGCCGCGGTTTTAAATTTTATGTCGAAAATAAATCCTCAGATATCCTTTACCGGCATTTCTAAGCTATTGAAAAGCATAATGAAATGGACTCTAGGTATTACGGCTACTGTTTTCAGCGTATTTCTCACCATTCAGAGTTCGGCGACTTCTCTTTTCGACGGAGTTTTGTTCAAGGCTACAAAATATATTATAGGCAACTCCGTGCCTATTGTCGGCGGCTTTCTTTCCGGCGGTTTCGACCTGCTCACGGCTGCCGGGCTGCTTATTAAAAATTCAGTGGGCATATGCGGCATAGTACTGCTTATAATGCAGGTCGCATCTCCTCTGATTCTGCTTATCGCCTTTTCAGTGTTGCTCAAAATTGTGGGAGCAATAGTTCAGGCAGCGGGAGAAAACGAGTTGTTTTCATTATTTTCCGACCTTTCATCAGATACGGAATATTTCATAGCCGGGCTGCTTACCGTTGCGTTTATGTATTCGCTGATGGTCATGCTCGTTATTAATTCGGCAAATTCATTTATATGACGACCTATCTTGTAACGGCCTGCGGCGCGGTATTTCTGTCGGTTATAGTTTCATTCATAATTCCGCAGGGAAAACTTAATAAGACAATTACATTCGTTTTAAGAATGGTATGCATAGCCATACTTATATCACCGCTCGCCGGGCTGTTTACAATTTCCGATGAGCAATTCGACGACATGGTGGACTATGAGTATATATGCAGTCTGTATTCCGAAAATCAGAGTAAAGCAATAGAAAAATGTATATCTGAGGAGTTCGGCGCACAGTCAGAGTGTTCGGTTGAAATACGTTACGGCGACGAGGGATTCTACGCGGATAGTGTGGAAGTTTGTCTTATCGGGTCGTATGGCGATTTAGCTGATAAAATTTACGAATATTTGCAGGAATCCGACTATATAAATATAACTGTATATGAAAGCACTGACGGAGTGGTTTAAAGAAAAAAAGAAGATAATTGTCGTCGTTGCGCTGATATTGCTTCTGATACTCGTAGTTTTCCTGTTTTTCGGCGTAGACAATCAAACGACGGACTACGGTGATAATTCGAAATCAGATACTGAATTGCGCCTGACTGCCCTGCTTGAAAGCATGGACGGAATAGGCGATGCCGAAGTTATGATAACGGAAGACGAGAGCGGAATTTCCGGTGTGGTTATAGTGTGCGAAGGCGCCGACCGTATAATGATAAGAAATGATATATTGAACGCCGTTTCCACGGCGCTTAGTATAAATAAAAATATTATTGCGATATATTCAATGTAAGGAGAAATTTATGTCAAAGAAAAAGCAGATTATCGTAATGTCGTCGCTTGTATTTCTTCTCGCGCTCACAGCCGTACTCAACGTACTGCTTGCGCAGAACAATTCGGCTTCAGGCACCAGCGCAGTCACGACGGCTAACTACTTTGCAACCTATCGCTCTGAAAGAACCACAACAAGGAGCGAGGAACTTCTGCAGCTCGACAGCATAATCGCGCTGTACGACGAAACAAGCGAGGAGTATGCCGAAGCCGTCGACATGAAGATGGAAATTGTCAGCGTAATGGAACAGGAACTTCAGCTCGAAACAATGATAAAATCACTCGGCTTCTCCGACGCGGTTGTTTCGATAGGCGTAGACTCGGAAAATGTCAACGTGTTTATCAATTCCGACGAGCTTGACATGGATACGGCGCTCTCTATCTATGATATGCTGAGAAATGAAGCGGGAGTTGCGGCCGGAAATATAATAATTATGCCCGTTTATTCGGAAATTTGAGTAAAGCCTGTTGCAAAACCCGCCGACATGTGCTATAATTAAACCAAGGAGTTAAATATGGCACATTTAAGGCATGACCCCACACAGAATCAGAAGGGTAAAATCACCTATGATTCGGGAATAGTTAACGGAATAGTGGCTCTTGCTATAAGCGAGGTCGATGGCGTAACCCTGCTGAATACAAAGAATAAGGGGGTTAAGCTCGAGTTTGAAAAGAACGGTATTATTGCCGACGTCAGCGTGAAGGTCGATTACGGTTATAATGTGGCTTCGCTGGCTTTCAGAATTCAGCAGTCGATTAAACATAATGTAGAGTCCATGACGAAGTTCAAAGTGGATAAAATCAACGTGCATATTCAGGACGTCGATTTTCCTGATAATTTAGCATAAGCATAAATGTTCCCTTTGTATTTTAACGGCAAAGGGAATGTTTTTGCTTTTACGGGACGCATATGAGAGCTAAGGCAAGAGAAACTTTATTTAAAATATTATTTTCTTCACAATTTGTTCAGCCTGTGGATAAAAGCTTCAGGCTCGGTTTATACAAAGCCGGCGAACTTAACGAGGACGACGTAAAGTACTGCGACAGGCTGCTTACGCTTATTGAAGAGCACCAGGATGAGATTTCTTCGGTAATAGACAGTAAATCGGTCGCTTTCCCTGAAGTACGCCTGTTTCCCGCTGACAGGAGTGTACTGTTTATAGCCGTTGCCGAAATCATGTATTGTGACGATATTCCCGACAAAGTCTCGGTGAGCGAGGCGGCAAACATTGCCTCGCGCTACTCTTCCGGAAAGTCCGCGTCATTTATCAGCGGCATACTTTCGTCGGTCATCGCGGACAAACAGTAAGAAATTTTTATTTGTAAGGAGGGGGCCGCCGATGTTTAAAATTATCGATGGCAAAAAACTTGCGCACGAAATGCGCATGGATATAAAGAAAAAAATTGAAGAATATAAGAGTGAAAGCGGCAAAGAGATAGGACTTGCCGTTGTGCTTGTGGGTGAAGACCCCGCTTCGCAGGTATATGTGAGAAACAAAATCAGGGCATGCGAAGAAGTTGGAATAAAATCTTTTGCATACTACCTCGACAAGGATACAGCCCAGTCGAGGGTGGAAGAACTCATCAGGAGTCTTTCTGTTGATAATAAGATAAACGGAATACTTGTTCAGCTTCCTCTGCCTTCGCAGCTCGATGCGAAGAGAATACTCGAACTCATCCCGTTTTCAAAGGATGTCGACGGTTTTTCTGCCGAAAACATTGGTAAACTTGCCATGAATGAGCCTTGCCTCGTAGCTTGTACGCCAAACGGAGTCATGAAGATGCTTGAAAGCGAAAATATCGGCATCTCCGGCAAGAGTGCAGTTGTTATCGGCCGTTCTAATATAGTCGGGAAGCCGATGGCAATGTTGCTTACAAACGCAAATGCAACAGTCACGCTCTGCCACAGCAAAACTAAAAATCTAAAGGAAATATGCGCCGGAGCCGACATAATCGTCGCTGCCCTTGGCAAAGCTAAATTTGTAACGGAAGACATGGTAAAAGAGGGAGCGGTAGTTATCGACGTGGGTATGGACCGCGATGAAAACGGAAAGTTGTGCGGTGACGTCGACTTTGAAAATGTAAAAGCTAAGTGCTCCTACATAACCCCCGTTCCGGGCGGCGTTGGCCCTATGACCATAACAATGCTGATGTACAACACATATCTTTCCGCAACAAGGAGCTGACCTGCTTTGTATTCATTCAAAGAAAAATACGGGGAATATCTCGCCTCGTTTGAAGCGCGACTGAAAAAATTTTATGATGAGCTCGAGTGCAAGCCGGCAATACTCGACGAAAGTCTGAAATACAGCTTAAAAAGCGGCGGTAAGCGAGTTCGCCCTGTGCTCATGCTTGCTTCTGCCGAGCTTGTCGGTGCAAAAAACTGCGGAATAGAGGATTATGCACTTGCTTTGGAGCTCATACACACATATTCGCTCATTCATGACGACCTTCCTGAAATGGATAACGACGACTTCCGCCGCGGCAGGCCTTCGAATCACAAAGTATATGGGGCCGGGAATGCAGTGCTCGCCGGCGACGGATTGCTGAATACTGCATATTATACTCTTTTTGAGCGTTGTGCAGACGGTAAGCTCTATGCCGACGCTGCAAAATTTATGTGCGATTGTGCAGGCGTAAAAGGCATGATTGCAGGCCAGTCGGCAGATTTGTATTGCTCAGAAAAAAATATCAAAGACGGCGACATGCTCGACTATATAGTGAAAAATAAGACGGGCAAGCTCATATCTGCTGCGGTTGCAGTGCCCGCCATTCTTGCGGGTGGCAGATATTTTTTGGAGCTTCGGCAATTCGGCGAAGATTTGGGCAGACTTTTCCAGCTTGTCGACGATATTCTCGACGAAGAGGGTTCGTTCAAAAACCTTGGAAAAACCTCAGGCAAGGACAAGCAGGAAAATAAACTCACCTATGTAACGTTCTACGGTACAGACCAATGCCGTGTTTACGCCGATATCATGTTTGACCGATGCCTCAGGATGCTCGACGGAATAGAGGGGGATACTTCCTTCATGCGCGACATTGTGGCATTTGTGCGCTACCGTGAGAATTGAAAAATTTATTTGACATTTTTTACTGCATGTGATAATATATTAATAGTAATATTCAGTGGCGCAGTATTCTAGTCAGATATTGCAGACGTGAAGGCGGGGTTAAAAGACCGTCGAAGGGCATAACTATGAAGTTTCTGGTATTTGCTTGCTTTGCCCAAAAGCGGGTGAATGCTGGGAGTAAAGGTCTATGGGAACTGCATAATGGCATATGACAGTCAACCCATTTACCGCGGAGGCCGCATTTTGCGGATAAACCTGCTGCCAGGCGCAAGCTCGGCACAGAGTAGCCTGCCTTGAGTGGTGCCAGCGGATAACAGAACAAAGCACGTCCGGCGCGGCCATGCCGTATGAGCTATCGCTGTTTGAAATTGGTGCTGCAAAAGAGGATAAACCCTGCAATAGCTGTCAAGGAAAGCTTCTAGACTGTCAACGTATTAGAGATTACGGTGTGGACTCAGTGGCGATTCGGTTTCGCACAAGGCAACTGTGCGACCGGGCTCTTAAAAGGAAACTGCTTCTTCGGCGACGGGAAGTGAGCACGGGGGAAATCCTACCGAACCTAAAGCCGCAAAGTTTATTTAATATAAGCCACTTTATATTGACTTTTTTACGCACAATCAGATTGTGCGTATTTTAATTTATCGGAAAGTTTTATGAATGAAAGCGAACAGCATCAATTTAATACTTCTGCAGCTTCTGAAAATACAGAAGAAAGTTGCGCTTCCGGCCGCGATAATAAGGACTATGAAATCCGGCAAGGGGAAAGCTCAGTAAACGCTGTAAAGGGAAAAAGCAATAATAAAAAGCGGAGAGGAAAGAAGAAGAAAAGGGTGCCCGTGTGGCTAAGCTGGGGGCTTACGATACTCGTCCTTTCCTTTTTCTTAAGCGTTCTCTTCAGTTTTTTGACTGAAATAGCCGTAAACGACAGTCCGGTTTACATCTGCATAACGGTGTTGGCTGTATTGCTGATTCTGAATATCGGCTGCGACATAATTGCAAACGCTGTTGTGTCATGTGATGTAGACGGTTTCAACGCAATGGCCTCGCGCAAGATTAGAGGAGCAAGACGTGCCGTAACTTTCTGCAAACATGCTGAAAAGATAGCCAGCATTTTCTCGGATGTAATCGGCGATATCTGCGGTATTGTAAGCGGTTCAGCGGGCGCCGTGCTTGCTGCGTATTTCGGCTTTGCCGAAGGC
This sequence comes from uncultured Clostridia bacterium, assembly GCA_944368155.1. GTDB lineage: Bacteria > Bacillota > Clostridia > Christensenellales > Borkfalkiaceae > Coproplasma. The sequence continues at coordinate 122,516 of CALVWW010000001.1, read as the reverse complement.
TCGATCGAGGGCATCGCGGCATCCATTCTCGTAAGTGCTGTTATTGGTGCGCTGACTGTCGGAGGCAAGGCCTTCGGCAAACCTATTTCGATAAAGTACAACAGCAAGATTGCATTTGCGTTTGCAAAGTTCACCACATTCTTTGTAAAAGAAAAGTGAGTTTCAAAGGGGTAGTTTTTTAATTGATGGATAATATTTCCGGCAAAGAGCTCAAGGCTATGAGCATGGAAGAGCTTGAAAATCTTTGCGGGCGGTTACGGACGCAGATAATAGGCTCGGTTATGGAAAACGGAGGGCATCTTTCGTCAAATCTCGGTGTTGTGGAACTCACGGTTGCTCTGCATTATGTATTCGACTTTCCGAAAGATAAAATAATTTTTGATGTAGGGCATCAGTGTTATGCGCACAAAATACTTTCGGTCAGAGCCGATAAATTTTCTTCGCTGAGAAGGCGCGGCGGCCTTTCCGGTTTTCCTAAACGCAGTGAGAGTGAATTTGACTGCTATAACACAGGGCATGCCGGCACCTCGATTTCTGCCGCATTGGGCATTGCAAAGGCTCGCGACCTTTCCGGCGAAAATTTTAATGTGATAGCGTTGATAGGAGACGGTTCATTCAACAACGGACTTGTATACGAGGCTTTTAACAGCCTGAAGCAACTGAAAACTAATATACTGATAATTTTAAATGACAACGGAATGTCTATCTCCCCCACGGTAGGCAGTATGCATGAATATCTTGAAGCGTTGAAAAACGATGTGGAAGAAAGGTATCATAAAAACCGCAGAGCCGGCATTTTTGAACGCTTTGGATTGGAGTATGACGGCGTTTATAACGGCAATGATGTTGCCGCTATGATAAGCGAGCTTAAAAAAGTGAAGGAAAAGCTTAAAGATGGAAGCGTCATACTGCATGTTATGACAAAAAAGGGGAAGGGATATCCGCTGTGCGAGGACGACCCCGAAGCGACCCACGGTATTGCCGATTCCTGCTCTATCGGCACGACGGAATACTCGGAAGTTTTGGGCGAGAAACTTACTGAACTTGCCGCAAGCAACGATAAAATTGTAGCGGTGACTGCCGCTATGACGGGAAGCCTGGGACTAAGTCAATTTTTCGAAAAATATCCCGACAGGTCGATAGACGTCGGAATTTGCGAAGAGCACGCAGCCGTTTTGTGTGCAGCTATGGCTACCCAGGGCTACAAGCCTTATTACGCAGTTTATTCAACATTTTTACAGCGTTCGTTTGACGGCATAGTACTGGATATCTGCAGTCAGAATCTGCCTGTAACCATCTGCATAGACAGGGCAGGAGTAAGCGGAGCAGACGGTGAAACGCATCAGGGAGTATTTGACCTCTCGTTTTTGACGTTCATTCCCAATCTGACAATAGCTGTGCCGAAGGACATATCCGAATTTGCCGCAATGCTTGAATTCAGCGCCACATATCAAGGACCTCTTGCAATTAGATATCCGCGCGCATGCTCGCATGAATTTGGCGGAAATAACGATATTGAAATTGGGAAGTGGGAAATTTCGCAGAAGGGCGATTGTTCTGTTGCAATACTTGCATGCGGGGAAAGAGCTTTAACGCGCGCTCTGAAATCAAGCGGCTGCATACAGGAGTCTTGCGGAAAAGCGCCTGCCGTAATCAATGCAAGATTTGTAAAACCTCTTGATTATCGTATGCTTGAAGGACTTAAGGAGAGCAATATTGTTACCATTGAAGACAATATGCTAATCGGAGGCTTTGGTTCAATGATAGCCTCGTATTACTCGGATAGTAAACGCACCGTAAAAATATTCGCATATAAAGATAAATTTATCGAACACGGAAACGTTGAAGAACTGATGGACAGTTACGGGCTGGATGTAAATGAAATTGTGGCATATATTAAAACACTTATATGAGATTGGATAAATATCTTGCTGAAAAATTCGGTTCGCGCAGCAAGGCTGCCGCAGCAATCGGACGCGGAATAGTGCGCGTGAACGGCGTCGTCCGTCCAGCTTCTTATGACGTTAAAGAAGGGGATGACGTAACTACAGACGACGAGAAAATTTCTTTTGTCTCTGCCGGTGGATACAAATTGCATAAGGCCCTATGCGACTTTGATTTTTCCGTTGAAGGCAAAGTTTTTGCCGATTTAGGGGCGAGTACGGGAGGGTTTACCGATTGCCTTTTAAAATCGGGAGCTAAAAAAGTATACTGTATTGACGTAGGAGAAAGCCAGCTCGATAAGTCTCTTCTCGATAAAAATGTGGTGGTGATAGATAACTTCAATGCCAGAAATCTATCTCCCGGTTTATTTGAAGAAGAGCTTGACGGGATAGTTATTGATGTCAGCTTCATATCTCTTACATATCTTATAAAGCCTGTTTGCGAAGTACTATGCCACGCAAAATACGTACTCGCACTAATTAAACCGCAGTTTGAGTGCGAGAGCCGCACAGTCGGAAAAAACGGTATAGTGCGCGGTGCAGATAAGCACAGAGACATAATAAAAAAAATTTATGATTTCAGCATCGAATGCGGCCTAGCCCCGATTGCACTTACAAATGCGCCGATAATCAGAGATAAAAATATGGAATATGTCATATTGTTGCAAAAAAACGGAACTGCCGTGCATTTTGAAAACCTGATTAAAAACGTTAAACTTTGATTTAAAAGAAAAAGTCTGCAAAATACCAAAAAATTTTGCAGACTTTATTGCATATTTGCATATTTTGCTGTATAATATTCATCGATATGGAAGTGGGGATATCTTTTAATAAAAATTACCTGCCCGACAACCTTAAGCTTGTCGGCAGAATTAGGCAGAAACTTGCAGAGTTCGGCATTGGTTGCCGCGCCGTCTGTTCCCCTGCTGAACTAACGGGAATAGAAATTTTAATGGTGCTCGGCGGCGACGGAACTATTCTTACAATGGCTGCCGAGTGTGCGCGCCGCGGTATAAAGATAATGGGAATAAATTACGGCCATATAGGTTTTCTTGCTGAGTTTGAGCAGGAGAAGCTCGACGAAGCCGTTGAACTTTTGTGCAGAGGAGAATATTCTACAGAAAGACGCAGTATGCTTTCGGTCAATATTGAAGGGAAGAATTTTCTCGCTCTGAACGACCTTGTAATCCAGAGAAGCACCTATGGCAATAAATACAGCAACACCATAAACCTGTCGGCGACAATCGACGGCTCGCTTGTCGATAACTATCTTTCCGACGGTATTATCGTCAGCACCCCCACGGGTTCTACAGCATATTCGCTTGCAGCCGGCGGCTCGGTACTTACCCCCGATATCAGCGCATTTATACTCACGCCGCTGTGCGCACATTCTCTGCACTCGCGGCCGATTGTATACTCAGATGAGTCGGAACTTAAGGTTCTTTATCATAAAGAAAATACATCGGTAAATGTATCGGTCGACGGTATTGTAATCGGCGAATATGAATCACATCTGGAATTGAATGTTAAAAAATCAGACTGTTATACAGAATTTATAGTTTCTGATAGAGTTAACTTCTTCGATAAACTGTTGTCAAAACTGAGCAAATGGAGCAGATAAAGTGTACAGAAACGCAAGACAGGCAAAAATTCTTGAAATCATATCTAAAAACGAAATAGAAACACAGGAAGAGCTTTGCAGTGAGCTCAATAAGCTCAACTTCAATGTTACGCAGGCTACCATCTCCCGCGATATCAAGGACCTTAAACTTTTCAAAGTTTCAGGCTCGGTAAAAAAGTATAAATATGCCAGCCTTGAGGGTGCGCAGGAAGAACTCAGCCCGCGCATGATAAACCTCTTCAGGGAATCGGTAATAAGCATAAACCATGCAAATAATCTTATTGTAATCAAAACAATGCGCGGTAACGGACAGGGGGGAGGCTCTTTCGTCGATTCGCTGCAACTCGATGAAATAATCGGCAGCGTTGCGGGCGACGACACTGTGCTGGTAGTTGTCGACAGTACCGAACATACGGCCGCTGTTGCCGACAAGCTCAGGGAATATCTGCTTTGAATAATTATGCTTGAAAGATTGGCCATAAAAAACATTGCGCTGATTGAAAACGCAAATATAGAATTCGGCCCCGCTTTGAATATTCTGTCGGGCGAAACGGGCGCAGGCAAATCGGTTATTTTAGATTCGCTCAACTTTGTTCTCGGAAGCAAAGCCGATAAAAATATGATACGCTACGGTGAAAGCGAAGCTTTTGTCCGTGGCGAATTTGCTGTTGCGCCTGATTCCGCTGCCGCAAAGGCGCTTGCGGAACTTGATATAGACAGCGACGGAGAAATAATAATTACCAGAAAATACACCGCGGACGGCAAAGGAAATATAAAAATTAACGGCAATACGGTGACGGCTGCTATGCTGAAAAGCGTTTCACAGCACCTTGTGGATGTTTACGGACAAAGCGAGCATTTTGCCCTTCTTAACGAAAGCAACCAGCTTGCCGTCATCGACAGTCTGTGCGGGGATAAGCTTGCTGAAATAAAATCGGCTCTGACCTCGCTGCTTGCCGAAAAGCGTGATTGCAATAGAAAGCTTCAACAGCTTGGAGGCGACGGCGCCGAAAGAGCAAGGAGGATTGACCTTCTTGCATATCAGATAAAGGAAATTGATGCGGCCGGACTAGTTGCGGGCGAGGAAGAAGAACTGCTTGCAAAACGAAAAATAATAGATAATACCGAGAAAATTGCCGAAGCAATAGCAGGTTCGATGTCTGCGTTAAATGGTGACGGCGGCAGCGGCGACAGCATTTCAGCCGCGAGACGGCTTATGGCGGGAATATCCGACTTAAACGATGCTTATTCTGCCGTTGAAGAACGCCTTGAGGCTGCTTTAGCTGAAATACAGGACCTTTCAGACACTCTTGCTGATATGGCTGACGAATTGGATTTCGACGAAGCCGAGGCACGCAGAGTAGAAGAGCGGTTAGACCTTATCAGAAGCCTAAAAAAGAAATACGGCTCTACCATAGAGGAAATTATAGAGTTCAGAAACAGGGCGGGGAACGAATTTGAATTGCTCTCCGACAGCGAGGAAGCAGCAGAAAAACTGACAAGTCGCCTCTTTGAACTCGACGATAAAATTTTTGAAGGATGTGTCGCACTTTCCGCAATCAGGAAAGCAGGCGCAGGGAAATTCTGCAAAGCAGTGGAAAGCGAACTTACAGATTTGAATATGCCTGCCGCTAAATTTGAAGTATATTTCGAAGAATATAACCGCGGAACAGCAGGACTAAACAGTGCAAACGGTTGCGACAAGGTACATTTCATGTTTTCTGCTAATGCAGGCGAACCCCTTAAGCCGCTTAACAAAGTTATAAGCGGCGGTGAACTCAGCCGTTTTATGCTTTCAGTCAAGGCATGTCTTAAAGACCTCAACGGCATTTCGACCTATATATTTGACGAAATCGATGCCGGCATAAGCGGTGTAACTGCAAAAAGCGTAGCAGAAAAATTTGTCGCTATTTCAAAACACACTCAGATTATAGCTGTTTCGCACCTGCCGCAGATTTGTGCGGCGGGCGCCAAAAATTTCCTAATAAAAAAAGTCGAGCACGCAGGAACCACTACAACAACTGTAAGCGAAATCCGGGGCGAAGCAAAAGTTGACGAAATAATACGGCTGACAGGAGGAGGGAGTACCGAAGCAGCCAGGAAACACGCCTCAGAGCTTATTGCTCAGTATAATTAAATCACCTGTTTAAACGGGCGCCGCAATTTTGCGACGCTTTAAATTTTGCCGGCAAAACCACCGGACAATGTTTAAAGTTTTTTGTATATATCCGCAAAAGCGGCGCAAAATATTTTTATGGCGAGCAAAAGAACTTCATTAAAAAAGCTGTTAATTATAATAATTGCCGCAGTGTGCTGCATATTTGCGCTTACCGGTGCCGCACCCGTTAAACCCGATGAGTTATATTTAGGAGGTTTTCCCGCTGGTTTTGTGCTGGATACAACTACTGTAGAAGTAGTAGGCATGTGCGATGTTTTGACGGAGGACGGCCTTGTATCCCCGGCGAGGAACGCAGGACTGAAAACAGGTGATGTTATAAAGAGTATCAACGGCAGAGAGGTAACTTCAAGTGAAAATGTTACCCAGCTGCTGGAAAATTCAAAAAGCGCAAAAATGACAATAATTCGCGACGGGGAAGAGTTGGAGCTTACAATAACGCCGGCTAAGGACATGTCAAGCGGCGCAATGAAAGTCGGCGTGCTGGTACGCGACAGTCTGAGCGGAGTAGGGACAGTGACATATATCAACAAAACAGATAATTCATTTGCGTCTCTCGGTCATCCTGTCACAGATACTTCGGGTAATGTAACAAAAATTAACGGCGGAACGCTATACGGATGCATAATCTACGATGTAAAACGCGGCGTGCGCGGTACACCGGGAGAACTAAAGGGTGCATTTCAGAACAGTAAAACTATTGGTTCGGCAACTTTGAATTCCGCATGCGGGATATACGGCAACTTAGATAAAAATTATGATTGCGCCGGCCTTACTAAAATCGAAGCGGGAGATATTGACAATGTGACGCCAGGTAAAGCGGAGATTTATTCTACAGTTGCTTCAAATAAAAGGGAATGCTACGAAATTTCAATAATAAAAATAGAAAAGGATAACAAAGATAACCGCAATTTTGTTATAAGGATTGACGACAAAGACCTCATAAACAAAACCGGCGGTATAGTACAGGGAATGAGCGGCAGCCCGATAGTGCAGAACGGTAAACTGATAGGCGCGGTAACTCATGTGTTTATAAACGACCCGACGCGCGGGTTTGGAATTTCTATTGAAAATATGCTCGCGGCTAAATAACAATGTTCTTTTAACAACAGCAGTCCTCATATAATCTTATATGAGGACTTTTGATATTTTTCGCTGCAAAATTGAAAAAAAGTATATTATCGCCTATATTTGCACAATAGTTTTAGCAATTATCACAGGCATAATACTATGCAAAACCACCCAAACAAGTGCTTATATGCAAAACTATGCCTCCGAATATGTATACTACGTATTCAATTTCAGAAACGGACTCCTGCTTTTCAGACGGCTGTTTTACGAGCTGGTATATATCTACGCATTTTTTCTTATTGTATACTGCACGCGCTTCAAATTTGCCGTGCTGCCATTGTTGTTCTTCAAGTGCATGCTTTCTTCCGTGTATTGCGTACTCATAATCTCCGTTTCGTCATTCGGGGGAGTGCTTGCCGCAATATTTGTTTACATACCTTCAGGACTTATATCTTGCTTACTCAACGTTATTCTGATTGAGAGTTGCCGCAGTTTCAATAAGAGATATGCGTTCTTTATACCTTTAGTCTTTGCCCTTGTTTCCCTGATTGCGGCGTTTTTGCTTCTTAATGTACTTTTCAGGCTGGTTATCGCGGTTGTATAGTAATTTTAGCAGGGACTCTGCATAATTTATACAGTTTTTCAGATACTGTTTGTATGAAAAGGTTACTGTATTTATGCTGTGCGGTTATCGCGGCTGCGGGCACACTCTCATCATTTGGTTTTGCAAAGGCGGAGGATAATGTCCAACTTACAACGGGTTGCAAATCGGCCTGCCTTGTAGATTACGATTCCGGCGAATGCGTGTACAGTGAGAATGAGCATTTCCGTACGCCGATTGCAAGCGTATGCAAAGTAATGACGCTCACTCTTTGTCTGGACGCAGTCGAAAACGGCGCAGTCTCGCTTGACGATGAAGTGTATGTGAGTCAGAATGCTTCGGGTATGGGCGGCTCACAGATTTTTTTGGAGAGCGGGCATTCCTACCAGATGAGTGAACTTGTTAAAAGTATTGTCGTATGTTCCGCAAACGACAGTTGCGTTGCTATAGCCGAAAAGATTTCAGGCAGCGAAGAGGCATTTGTCGCCGATATGAACAAAAAGGCGACCGAACTCGGTCTCTCAGATACACTGTTTGCAAACTGTACCGGACTTCCCAAAGACACTCAGTATTCATGTGCAGCTGATGTTGCCGCTATGTTCTGCAATCTTCTTCACCATAATGAATATTTTGAATACAGCAAAATATGGCTGGAAGATTTCACACACGAAGGCGGAAGAACAACTTCCATGACCAACACAAACAAATTAATACGCAGCTACAACGGCTGTGACGGCGGTAAAACCGGATTTACAAATGAGGCGGGTTTCTGCCTTGCCGTTACGGCAAAACGGGAAAATATGCGTCTTGTTTCGGTAGTTCTCGGCGCGGACACCAGCGAACACCGTTTCGGCAGTGCGGCAAAGATTCTGGACTACGGCTTTGCAAACTACAAAAACAAAATTATACTGGATAAAACTGTGACGCTTAATGACGAATTCTCTCTCCGCGGCGGCAAAAAGTCTGCTTACCGGGTAATGCCTGAAGAAAACTGCTATATGTTCTGTAAACGCAGCGAAGACGCCGAAACAAGCTTTGTTGTGACTGACTTTTGCGTAAAAGCACCTGTAGATAAAGGTCAGGTTGTCGGAACGATAGAAGTATATAAAGACGGTATACTATATAAAACCGTGAACGTAGTCGCTGCCGAGAGCGTAAGGAAAGCGACATATCTCGACAGATTAAAGAACGTTTCCGACGGTTGGACTATATAAGCCGAAATCCTTATCGTGATATATACCGTTCTATTATTTCATACGGAAAAAACTAAAGTTTTCATTTAATTGACTTATAATATGCATTTTGATAAAATAAAATATATAAAATTTTTATCAAGGTACAGTTAAATGAACTCAAGAGAAACACTTAAAATTAACGGAAAGGGGCATCTCGAAATAGGTGGCTGCGACGCTGTAGACCTTGCAAAAGATTTCGGGACGCCTCTTTACGTGTTTGATGAAAAGTATATCCGCGACATGATGCGTGTTTACCGTGATACCATTGCCGAAGAATACAATGGGAACGGACTTGTTCTATATGCCTCGAAGGCATTTTCATGCATGGCTATTTACAGAATAGCCTCGCAGGAAAACATAGGTGTAGACGTCGTTTCAGGCGGTGAATTGTATACTGCAGTAAAGGCCGGTTTCCCTACAGAAAAGATATATATGCACGGCAACAATAAGCTCTTGCGCGAGCTTGAATTTGCTGTTGATGCGAAAGTCGGTACAATCGTCGTTGATTCCTATGACGAGGCCGATATACTCGACATGCTTGCAGGAAAGGCAGGCATTCGCCAAAATGTACTGATAAGGATAAATCCCGGCGTAGAGGCGCATACTCATGCGTTCGTGCAGACGGCGCGCACAGATTCAAAGTTCGGCTTTTCAATATCTGACGGCACCGCCGAAAGAATGACCGGTTACATACTAAAAAAAGAACACCTCAACCTGAAAGGCTATCATTGCCACATCGGGTCTCAGATTTTCGAAAAACAGTCGTTCGTTCTGGCCGCGCAAAAGGCTATGGACTTTATGGCAAAGATAAAGGCCGACCTTGGTTTTGAAGCAGATACCTTAAACATCGGCGGCGGATTCGGAATATGGTACACCGACGAGGACGCGAAAATTAGCGTTGACGGCTATGCCGAATATCTCAAAGCTCTTATAGGCGCCGTAAAACAAAGAGCGGCGGAACTTTCGCTCAAGCTGCCCTATCTGATTATCGAGCCCGGGCGTTCGATAGTAGGGGAAGCAGGCGTCACCCTGTATACTGTCGGCGCAATCAAGGATATTCCGGGCGTAAAGAAATATGTAGCCATCGACGGCGGTATGTTCGATAATCCCAGATATGCACTCTATCAGTCGAAATACACGGTGCTGCTCGCAAACCGCGCTAATGAAAAATGTACGGAAAAGGTGACCATTGCCGGCAAGTGCTGTGAAAGCGGCGACCTAATTGCCGTGGACGTGCCTTTGCCTAAGGCCGAGCGGGGAGATATTGCCGCTGTGCTTTCCACAGGCGCATACAACTATTCCATGGCGAGCAACTATAACCGCAACTTTATCCCTGCGGCTGTACTTGTAAATAACGGAAAGGCGGAGTACATAGTTAAGCCGCAAACCTACGACGACCTTATAAGAAACGATGTCTTACCCGATTATCTTAAATAAATATTGAATAAATTGAAAGATGCTTGAAATCATTATTTTCTATGCCGCGTCTATTCTGGCAATGCTTTTTGTGCTTGTGCCGCACGAATTTGCGCACGCAGCCGTCGCATACGCGAACGGCGACCCGACGCCGAAACTAAACGGACGGATTACCCTAAATCCGATTAAACACTTTGACCCGATAGGTTTTGTCATGTGTGCGCTGGTGGGCTTCGGCTGGGCACGGCCGGTTCCTATAAACTCGGCAAACTTTAAGCACTATAAACTCGGTCTGTTCACCACAGCAATAGCCGGAGTTGTAACAAATTACATTATCGCATTCCTTGTCTATCCGCTCTACAGACTGTGTGTAATATATCTCGATAACAACGTAGGCACAGAGTTTCTCACTACTTTTTTAAGGCTGGTATACAGCTATAACCTTAGCATAGCAGTATTCAATCTTTTGCCGCTTTTCCCCCTTGACGGATTCAGAATACTTGAATCTCTCACCAAGCCGTGGAATAAAGTAAGACAATTTCTCGGCAAATACGGTCAGATTATATTGCTCGTACTTATCGCTGAAAGTTTCATCTGTGATATTGCCGCAAACTTCTTACCGGTATTCGCCCGCTTTGATATTTTGGGATATGTATTGCAATTTGCCGTGAGCTACATTGGGTGGCCTATAAGTGCATTCTGGGGACTGATATTATGAGCAATGAAACAGAAATAAAAACAGAAAGGGCCTCTCTTGCGGAAACAGGTAAAAGCGAAGCCGGAGAACGCGACAATAAAGCGCTAAAATATGAGGACTTTGAGTCCGATGTCGACTATACCACAGTTCTCGACGACTTTGAAGGCCCGCTCGACCTGCTTCTTCATCTCATAAATACAGCCAAGATAAATATAGAAGATGTGTTTGTTTCACAGGTAACCGAGCAATTTCTCGATTATATTGAATACATGAAAACCCAACCGACGCGCGACGTTGATAAAGAGAGTGAGTATCTCCAGATAGCTGCGCAGATTATCTATATCAAATCAAAGAGCATGTTGCCTCCCGTCGATATGCCTGAGGAAGACAACGAGCTTCTGGCAGAACAACAGGCGCTCATCGAGCAACTCAAGCAGCGCGAATATGAGCTTATAAAAGAAGAAACCCCCAAGCTGAAGGAGATGGAAACCGTAGGCTATTATTACAAGGAAATGGATAAAGAGTTCGGCAAAGTAAAGGTGGTTTATAAAGACTTTACCGTAAGTGCTCTCTTAGAGGCTTTTGCAAAGCTTATGCTTAAAAACGAAAGCATTGCAAGGGAAAAAACCAACGTCCGTGAAATCCCGAAGGATACTTTCACGGTGGAAGAGAAAGTGACTTACATAAAAGATACGCTTATAAGCCGCGGCACAGTTAAGTTTGAGGAACTCTTTTCAAACTATTCGAAGAGCGAAATAATAACTACGTTTCAGGCTATGCTCGAGATGCTCAAACACCAGTACATAATGGTTGAGCAGACGGGCGTTTTCGGTGAAATAGATATCAGACTCAATCCCGACTGGGACTTAAAGGACGACTCAAGTGAAACCTTTGACGAATATAATTGAGGCAATAGTTTTTGCCTCCGGCGAACCGGTGCCCGTGAAGTTCATTGTTGAAAAGCTCGGATGCTCTTTAAAGGAAGTGAATGCCTGCGTAGACGAGCTCAAGGAAAAATATTCGGGCGATTGCGGCATACATATTCTTGCTTTCAACGGCAAACTGCAGTTTGCTTCTAACCCGCAGTATAAAGAGCAGGTCCAGTCAGTCATAACTCCGATAAAGGAAAAGGAATTTACGCGCACAATATTGGAATGCGCGGCAATTATCGCATATAAGCAGCCCATAACCAAATCTGAGCTTGAAGACATAAGACAGGTGAGCGGCGATTATGCTATTCAGACGCTTTTGGACCTCGGGATGATTTATCCATGCGGCAGAAAAGACACTGTCGGCAAACCTATTTTATATGCCACCACCGATAACTTTTTAAAGAGGTTCAAATTGAATTCCATCGATGAACTTCCCGACTATGATGAGCTTATGGCGCAGATTGCGGAACTAAACAATAAAGCTTTCGGCGATGATGATGACGAAGATGCAAATTATCTCTACAGAAAGGATGAATATAATCCCGACGAAGAAGCTGCTGAAGGCAAGAACAAGCGCCTAAAGGAAGATAAGCAGGAAAATAAACAGCTTGTAATTGAAGACGGCTTTGAAATCCCTGATTTCCTCGGCGACGATGACGATATAATAAAAATTAAAGATGATGAATAAACAGAGCGGCAGCCCGTCGGGCTGCCGCTCTGTTTGTCTATTATTTATATAGATTGTATAGTATAATCAGTGCGCCTGTTACAGATAATAATTATGTGGAAAATTTTATAGTTTACGGCAGTGCCGCTCTGTTTTTTGTATGTGTGCTGCCTGTGTATGTAAGTGTTTATGCATACGCCGACACGCATAATAAGTTTGCCTCGGCAAATTTCAGGCTGTACCGAGTATTCAAATTCCTTGATATGAACACCGAAGAGGACGGGCGTATTATGATTAACGGTAAAAACGCCTCTGTGAATCCTGTAATTGCCGTTCGCGACGGCAAGATAGCGTTTGATAATCTGTGCATATTCAAAATTATACAGCTATCAGATTTCGGGCTTGCCGGCGAAAGAGGCGCCTACGCAGCGCTGATTCAGAGTGCCTTAACTTTTCCGCTGTACAGCTACATTAAGAACAAAGGCAGTAAATGTAAACTTAAAAATTACATTGTACTCAACGCCGAACACGACGGAATTATTTACAGCGCAAAGATTGTGAGCGTTATAAATCTGCTCGTGGCTTTTAAAATTCTTTTTATACTATTTTTGGAGAGAATCAATGAGAATTAAGGAAAAATCAAGAGAAAACAATTTTGACCAGCCTCCCAAGTCAATCGAAAAGGTTGCAGACGCTAATACCGTTATAGGTGAATCAATTATAACAGTAAGCGGCACTCAGGTGATACCGCTCACCTCTGTCACTGTAGTAAATTTAAACGGCGGAGGCGAATACGGCGATATCAAAACATACAAGCAGGCCGACGGCTTTAAAATCGCAGGAGGAAACGGCACTGTCATATCGGTTAAGCCCAAGGGATTTCTGATAGACGACGGTAAGGGTTGCCGACTTATGAGAATGGAGGACGGTGCGATAGATACGCTCATTGAAAAGACCGGCGACCTCGTGCATACTATAACCGACAATGTTTAAACGCAAAATTTCTTTGTTTTCTGCTGTGATGCTGGCGTGCATTTTTATTATTTCTTTTACGGCCGTTCCGCAACCGGAAGCCGGGGCGTTTGCCGCCGCCGGCAAATCGGCACAAATTGTAATGGAACGTGAAACCGGCACCGTGCTGTATGAGTTCAATGCCGATGAAAAGCTGCCGATGGCAAGCACTACAAAGATAATTACTGCTCTTATAATCTGTGAAGACTGCGACCCTGACACGGTCGTGACCGTACCTGATAAAGCAGTGGGAGCTGAAGGTTCAAGCATCTACCTTAAAAAAGACGAACAAATAGATATCCGTGACCTGCTTTATGGCCTGATGCTCCGTTCCGGCAACGATGCGGCCGCCGCGCTTGCAATATTACACAGCGGAAGTATCGAGCAATTTGCAAATAAGATGAATGAGCGCGCCCGAGAAATGGGCGCGGTAAATACCAACTTTAAAAATCCGAGCGGGTTGCCCGATAATGAACATTATACAACGGCACGCGATTTGGGCATGATTACATGTACGGCGATGGGCAATAATTTATTCCGCGAAATTGTCGGTTGCAAAAGTTGGAAGGGAAAATTCAGAAGCTTTACTAATAAAAATAAAACTCTTTATGATTATGACGGCGCAACCGGCGTAAAGACGGGGTATACGATTAAAGCCGGGCGCTGTCTGGTTTCGGCAGCAAAAAGGGGCGATATGGAAGTTGTATGCGTCGTGCTGAATCAGCCCGATATGTATGAAAAGAGTTTTTCGCTGCTCGATGACAGCTTTATAAAGTTTGAGATTGTAAAGATTCCGGAAGATAAGCGTTTTATATGTTCAGGTCAACCATGCCGCACCGATGAAATAAAAATTGTGGTAATGCGCGGCAAAACAATAACTTACAGGTGCTTACCTATGAGTAATAGAGACAATATAATAGGGCAATTACAAATTTATTCGGAAAATAACTTGATTTTTAGCGCAAATTTATATAGTATAGTTTAAAACACTAATAAAAAGGCTGTGCTTATGAGAATAAACAAGTATCTTGCCCAATGCGGAATTGCCAGCAGAAGAGATTGCGACAAATTCGTATCAGAGGGGCGCATAACGATAAACGGCAGAAAAGCGGAGCTTGGCGACGACGTCGTTGAAGGAGACGTTGTTAAATTTGACGGCAAAGCCGTTTCAATCAAAAAAAACGAATATTATATCCTTCACAAACCCAAAGGTTATCTTTGCACCGTTTCCGACGACCAGGGCAGAAAGACTGTTATGGATATTCTCGGCAACGGCGTCGGACGCGTCTATCCTGTCGGCAGGCTCGACTATGAAAGCGAGGGGCTGCTCATACTTACGACTGACGGCGAACTTGCCCAGCACCTTACTCATCCTTCAAACGAAGTGCCAAAAACTTATGTAGTGAAAGTGGAGGGCAGGTTGACCGAGAATGACCTGAACCCCATAAGAAGCGGTATAGAGATAGAGGGCGGCTATGTTACTAAAAAGTGCCGCGCCCACATTATTGAAACAAACAAAGACTATACAAGAGTGGAACTCACCCTCCGTGAAGGAAAAAACCGAGAAATCAGAAAGATGTTTGCCGCAATAGGGAGGGAAGTTACCCTTCTGAAAAGGACAAAAGTAGGCGAGCTCACTCTGCGCGGTATAGACAGGGGCAGCTTCAGAAAGCTTACTCCCGCAGAAGTAGAATATCTTAAATCCATATAAAAAATGCGGCGCAGAAATTTTGCGCCGCATTTTTTAAAAATAATATTTTATCATCAAAAATAAGAAATAGCCTTTTTGCATAGTTATATGTTACGCATAAGCCCAACGACTTTACCTAAAACTGACACATCATCGAATACAAAATCACTCATATCGTCATTTTCAGGGTGCAGAATAAATTTGCCGTCGCGTCTGAAAAAACGCTTGACAGTTGCACTGTCATCGACCAAAGCAACAACAATGTCGCCGTTATCGGCAGTATTTTGCTTTTTTACAACTATTTTGTCTCCGTCGAGCATGCCAATCTTTATCATGGAATCGCCCTTTACTGTAAGCATAAACATGTCGTCGGAGCCAAAAAAATCTGAAGGGAGTGAATAGAACGCTTCATAATTCTCATCTGCAAATATCGGCTGACCTGCAGCGACGGTGCCGACAAGAGGCACATTCACACTTGGACTTCCGTTATTCTTCAGCGAAACCGCACGTTTTTTGTTGCCTGCTTTATTGATAAGCCCCTGTTCATTCAGACGGTTGATGTACTGATAGGCAGTCGCCGTAGATTTAATCCCGCAGCTGGCGCATATTTCACGGACCGTAGGCGCATAACCGTTTTCTTGTATGTATGATTTTAGAAATTCATAAACAGCATTATATTTTTCGTTTGATTTCATAATAAAAATTCTCCTGTAAATATTGTAACACAAGTTAAAATAAATTGCAAACAAATGTTTAAAATATTTTGCTTGAAATTAAAAAAATTTTGTGTATAATAAGAATGATAAAATAAACCGCATAGGAGACGCAGATTATGCAAAACAAACAGCCTCACAAACAGCAATGTGTGCTGTATGACAGGGAGTGTATAGGATGCATGGAATGTGAAACATGCGACCTCGACCCCAATAAAATTTGTGATAACTGCGGCAAATGCCTCGATATACGAGATTATGCCGCAATAAAAATCGACGGCATAATAGGATTAGATAAATATAATAAAGATAAATAAGTAAATGCCCGGGAATTTTTCCGCGGCTCTTATTTTTTACAGATTATAAATACTTTTAATGTATTGTTTTAAAAAGGGTAAATAAATTTTCTCGACCGTACATTCCACATTAAGACCATTTTCATCGAACCAACGCGAACGCTCTGTGAAGCGGGACGTTTGAGCCGAAAATGCAGAGATTTCGGAATACGGGACAACCAACAGGCAATGACTGTAAATTCCTTTGAATTTGTCGCTTATTTGTCTTTCAAGTGCGCCTATACCGAGATTGAACTTAGCTGAAATACAAACAAAATCAGTAAACGGGGTAATGTCTTCGATATTTTCACATTTGTTCAGCACCTTGATGTAAGGTCTGTCAAAGCCCAGCTCGCCTAACGTATCCATTGTTGTCTTAAACTGCATATCATAATTGCCTGTGGCATCGCATACAATTAGTGCAAGCTCACAGTTTAACGCACTTTCAAGCGTGGATTTGAATGCCTCGACAAGGTCATGCGGCAAGTCCTGCAAAAAACCTACAGTATCAACTAATATATAGTCCATTCCGTCTACAGTAATCTTACGGGCAGTAGGGTCGAGTGTGGCAAAAAGAGCGTCCTTTTCAAGTACGCCCGCTCCCGAAAGCCTGTTCATAAGGGTGGACTTTCCGGTATTCGTATATCCGACAAGAGCTATAGTTTTTATATTATTTTTAGCTCTTCGTTCCACAGTGAGCTTTCTGCGTTGCTCAGTTTCATCAAGTCTGGCTTCAAGATATTTTATTCTGTTCCTTATATGCCTTCTGTCTGTTTCGAGCTGGGTTTCGCCTGGCCCGCGCGAGCCGATGCCGCCGCCAAGGCGCGAAAGTGCGGCGCCCTTGCCCTTCAGTCTGGGATAGATATACTTGAGCTGGGCAAGTTCCACCTGAATCTTACCCTCGCCGGAAGTTGCGCGGCTGGCAAAAATATCAAGTATGAGGGTCGTTCTGTCAATAACCTTTCTGCCGTCAAGGGCAGCTGAAATATTGAGTGTCTGAGAAGGGGATAGGGAGCCGTTAAAGAGAACGGTAACATCGTCAAGTCCCCTTAAAAGCTCCCTGATATGTGCAAGTTTACCTGAACCGAAGTAAGTGGCGGGGTTTATCTGTTTAATCGTCTGATATGTGGTACCGCAATACGCTGCACCGGCGCTTTCGATAAGAGATACCGCTTCATCGTGCAATTCTTTGCAATTTTCGCCCATACGAGGCTGAATTATATAAACTTTTTCAATATTTTCCATAAAAATTAATCATCGTGTTTCGTGAGTTTTACTTTACCCACGACGGCGCGACGGTTATCATCGCTTATTGCGGCATAGTGTTTGCGCGTAGTATTTACATCTTTATGCCCGAGAATATCGGCGACTATATATATGTCGCCGGTGGCCTTATACAACTGCGTACCATAAGTGCTGCGCAGTTTATGCGGCGAAATTTTTTTGAGCGGAGAAACTATTTTAGCATATTTCTGCACCAGATTTTCGACTGCGCGCACAGTTATCCGTCTGTTCTTATTTGAAAGGAAGAGTGCGTTCACGTCCTCAAGACTATCCGTCTGGCGCTCGTCTTTTTGGTCGATATAACGCATCAGTGCATGAGCTACGTCGTTATCAAAATATAGTATTGATTTACTGCCGCCTTTGCGTGTAACAATGAATGAGTTGTTATCAAAATTCAAGTCATCGTTATTCAATCCTACAAGCTCGCTTATACGAATTCCCGTGCCGAGAAATAACATCAGAATAGCGCTGTCACGCACCTTGTTTTTTTCATGATAGGCAAGTTGATGGGGGGAAAGTCCGTTTCCGCTTTCAACCGTATCAATAATATTATAAACCTCATTTTGTTCAAGACGGATGATAGGCTTTTCATGCAACTTGGGAGTGGCGACTTTGGCCGAGTTGTCAACTGAGATAAGACCTTTATTGAAAAAGTGTTTAAACATGGCGCGAACGGAGGATAGCTTTCGCGCCTTTGCACGCTCGTTACAGTAGTGGTCGCGTCCGCCATACTTATAATGAGTTAAAAAACCGAGAAAATACTCGATATCTGTATTGGTTACAGACTCAAGGTCACTTAAAGTAAAATCACGGATATTTTTGCTGCCACGAAAAATGCGTTCCTGCATATAGTAAAAGAATATTTTAAGGTCGTGAGCATAATTCAAGCGAGTGAGTGAGCTCGTCTGATTTTCGATTGCGACAAAATAATCAAAGCAAAATGCAGGCAACTCATTATTAAGCAACCTTTCAATGGTTTCAATATTTTTATTGTTTCTCTGAATGTAGTAATCTGAATTCTTCATATTCAAAATTATACGCCCGAACAGGTGTACGTGTCAATGATTTTACGAAGAGTTTTACTTGAAAAATTAAAAATAATCACTAATGGGGAGGGCGCGCCATTGTTAAATAAGCGAAAAAATTATCAGTAATTATTCGTAAAACACAGCTTTTACGAAGTTTTATGATGAAAAAATCTAATAAAGCATTAATTTCCATAATGTTCTTGTTAAACCTCAGTTTACGTTGAAACAAAAATAATTAACCCTGGACAGACATAAATTCATAAAAGCCCGAAATTTAAAAATGCTATAGTTAAGCTTAGACTTGCGCAATAATTTACCTGATAAAGATTGATACGGCCATGACACTAAAAAGGCATTTAAAGCCTCTGAGACAGAATATAAAATTTACTAAAGAGAGCATGCAACTTTTTGTCTTTGATAATTTGCAATGCTCTGCCTGAACACAAACATAATTATGCCCGGCCATGCTCAGCCTTTAGCCTGAAAATCAAGCTGAATCATACAACAAACCTGCCGAAATAATAAGCATAAATGTTTAAAGTAAAGTTTACCGTTGCCGCTAAATTCCCTTTTTGAAGCTTTAATCAAATAAATAGACGCAAAAATTAAACAAATGTTTAAAAAATAGGCAATAAAACGATTTTTTTGTAATAAAACAGATAATTATGTCTGACATAGTACTATGAATTATATTAAAATAGTGCGAGACAAACAAACTGTCTCGCACTATTTTAAATTATTGCTTACTCAGCCTTTTATTGATTTCAGATTCCAGATATTTTCTGCGTAATCTCTGATGCTTCTGTCGGCAGAGAAGCTTCCTGAAGATGCTATGTTTATGAGCGACATTTTATTCCACTTACTCTTATCGGTTGCATAGAGCTTTGAAACATTCTGTTGCGTCTGTCTGTACGACTCAAAATCGGCCATGCACATATAAGGGTCGGCAATCGGCGCACCCATTGTACCTGTCGTCAGATATGCCGCAATGTCGGAGAATGACTGACCGTTGAAACCAATTATAAGAGCTTCAATTATTCTTCTTAATTTAGGCGAATCGTTGTAATACTTATTTGAGCTATATCCAGACTTCCAGATATCGTCAACTTCATTTGCCTTGAGACCGAATATAAAGATATTTTCATCCCCAACAGCTTCGGCCATTTCAACATTGGCACCATCGAGAGTGCCTACCGTGAGGGCACCGTTTATCATGAACTTCATGTTACCCGTGCCGCTGGCTTCCTTGCCGGCAAGAGAAATTTGTTCAGAAATTTCAGATGCGGGCATCAGCTTTTCCGACATGGTAACATTGTAATCTTCCATATAAACAACGTTGAGCTTTTCGTTTACCTTCTTATTTTTCCTTATATCCTCCGCAAGGAAATTGATGAGCTTAATAATATTTTTAGCCATCTGATATCCCTGCGCCGCCTTTGCACCGAATATATATGTCTTGGGCTGAACATTGAGTTCAGGGTTATCTTTCAAATCGAGGTATGTGTCGATTATGTTCAGCACATTTAAAAGCTGACGCTTATACTCATGCAGGCGCTTTGCCTGAACATCGAAAAGCGACTCAGGGTCGATGAGCACTCCCTGTTTTTTAAATGCAAACTCAGCAAACTGCTGTTTCTTTATAGCCTTTATTTCACCAAGACGCTTTAAAACACTCGCATCATTCTGGAATTTCTTAAAGTCTGCAAGTACCGCCGCATTATGAACATATCCGTCGCCAATACACTGATTGAGCAAATCGCACAGTTCAGGGTTAGACTGGCACAGCCAACGCCTGTGAGCTATACCGTTGGTTACGTTCGTAAATTTATCGGGCGTGTAATCATAGAAATCTTTGAATATAGATTCTTTAATAATATCGCTGTGCAAAGCAGAAACGCCGTTCACCTTATGTCCGCCATAGACGGAAAGGTTAGCCATTTTTACTTTATCGTATTCGATTATAGCCATGCGCGAAATCTTGTTCCATTCGCCGGGATATTTCTGCCACAGGTCTTCGCACATACGCCTGTTGATTTCCTGTATTATAGAATAAATACGGGGAACTTTCCTGCGGACAAGGTCTTCCGACCATGTTTCAAGCGCTTCCGCAAGCACGGTATGGTTCGTATAGGCGCATGTCGCAGTCGTCACGGCCCATGCGTCTTCCCAGCTGAAATAATTTTCATCTATGAGCACTCTCATCAACTCGGGAATTGCCATAGCAGGATGAGTATCGTTGAGGTGAATAGCTGCAAGTTTAGGTAAATCATGCAAATCGCCGTATCTGTGCTTATGGTCGGCAATTATATTTTGAATCGAAGCAGAGCAAAGGAAATACTGCTGTTTTAAACGAAGAGATTTCCCGCCCTCATGGTTATCGGCAGGGTACAAAACTTTAGTGATGAGATCGGCATCATTATCTTCGCTCATTGCCTGGTAATATTCGCCCTGCGAGAAAAGCTTCATATTGAAGTCCTGCACAGGCTTGGCTTTCCAGAGCCTGAGCACCGAAACCGCCTCGCTGTCTTTACCCGAAACCATCATGTCGTAAGCCGTAGCTTCTATTTCTGTACAATTGACGTATTCAGTCTGCATGCCGTACTTGGTCCACTTTTCCTGAACCTGACCGTCAAATTTTACTATAAAAGATTTATCGCTTCTGTTTGTAAGCCAAACTTCTCCGCCGGGAAGCCATACATCAGGAAGCTCAATCTGCCATCCGTCAACAATCTTCTGCTTGAACAAACCGTATTCATAGCGCAGTGAATATCCCATAGCAGGATAGTTACCGGTTGCAAGCGCATCCATAAAGCATGCGGCAAGCCTGCCGAGACCGCCGTTGCCTAAGCCTGCGTCAGGTTCAAGCTCATATAAATTTTCCATGTCGAAACCATATGATGAAACAACTTTTTTATAAACTTCGGTTGCACTCAGGTTATAAATGCTGTTTTTAAGCGATCTGCCGAGAAGGAATTCCATGCAAAGATAATACACTCTCTTTGCACGCTTTGCCTTTACCTTCTTGTGAAACTGCTGCCTCTTCTCAAGTAAAATGTCCCTCACACTCATAACCACGGCTTTATACATTTGTTCTTCCGTAGCTTCGGTAGGGCTCACGCCGAAATAGCGTGAAAGTTTACCTTTAATGGCTTCCTTTACTTCCTTTTCGGTTATAGCTGTATTGCTCATTAGAACCTTATTCTCCTTTTTATGCTGTGTAAATCTGGGTAATAATTGAAAAGCTGTTTACCTTGTAAAGACCTTTCTAATTATAAGAAAGGTCTTTGCAAAACTATTATACACTTTTTTTTAAGCAAATGCAACCGACAACGCACCCAAAATCAATATTTAAGCATATCGTAATAGAGCGCTTCATACTGCTTGGCCGACTGATTCCAGCTGAAATCGGTAGTAGCGGCCCTGTACATGAGCTTCGCCCACTCTTCTTTGTTTCTGTAGTCCGCTATAGCTTCACGCACTACATACATCATATCATGCGCGTTATAATTGGCAAAAGTATAGCCGTTTTCGAGAGGCTTAATGCTGTCTTTAAGCCCTCCGGTTTCCCTTACAACGGGAACAGTGCCGTAACGGCAGGCAATCATCTGCGAAAGGCCGCAGGGCTCTGACTTCGAGGGCATAAGGAAAATATCGGCACCGGAGTAAATCTTACGCGATAAATCACCGTTGAACATTATGTTCGCGCTCACTTTACCCGGATAACGTCTGGCAAGGTCGGAGAACCAACCTTCAAAATGCGACTCGCCGGTACCAAGCAATACAAACTGAACATCATCCTGAAGTATTTCGTCAATTACTGTGGTTACAAGGTCAAGTCCCTTATGAGCGGCCAGACGTGAAATCATGGCAACTATGGGGGTATCGGCACTGTCGTACAGTCCGAGCATTCGCTGCAACTCTGATTTGCACACCTTTTTACCCGCAAAATCTTCCGGCGAATAGGGCGCAAACAGGTGACTGTCGTACTTGGGATTATAGCCGATGTCGTCGATACCGTTGAGAATACCGCAAAGCTTAAATTCATTTCTGCGGATAATGGGGTCGAGTCCGTGAGCAAAATAAGGATTCTTAATCTCCTCAGCATAGGTAGGACTTACGGTAGAGAATCTTTCACAGCACTCGATTGCTCCTTTCATGAGGTTAATGCAATTGTTATACTCGACAAGTCCGGCATAGGTACCATAAATATCAAACAAGTCGCTCAAAATATCCATTGAGTAAATACCCTGATATTCTATATTATGGATAGTAAAGAGCGCCCTTATGAACTGATACTCCTCTCTGAAGCAATAGTTAGTTTTAAGGTAGATTGCCGCAAGCGCCGCCTGCCAGTCGTGGCAATGCATTATATCGGGATAGAAATTGATAAACGGCATTATTTCAAGCACGCTGCGCGAGAAGAAAGCAAATCTCTCGCCATCGTCAAAGTAACCGTAGCATCCGGGACGCTTGAAATAGAACTCATTATCAAGGAAATAGAAAATAACTCCGTCTTTTTCATATGTGAATATACCGCAATATTGATTTCTCCATGCAAGGGGAACATAAATATTGCCGATATAGTTGAACTGCTGTTTATATTCCCATTTGATATCGGAATACATAGGCACTACAACTCTCACATCAAATCTGCCTGTTGCGGCAAGCGCCTTGGAGAGCGAACCGATAACTTCAGCGAGGCCGCCCGTCTGAATGAACGGCGTACACTCCGAAGCTACAAATAATATTTTTTTCTTATCATCCATGGTAGCAGATTCTGCCTGTACAGGCACTTCAGCCTCCTTTACTGTTTTAACTGTCGATGTTTTGCGGCGGGTATGAGTCGCGGAGGCAATACGCACTCCGCTCCTCTTAGCCGCATTTGTTTTATTTCCACTTAAATTTTCTGTTGACATAACTTTTTACCTTAGTAAAAACCAGTTTATATGAGCGCACCCTTTCCTATGAAATAGGGCTTTATCTCACACCCGGCAAGCACTCTGTTGTCGCGTATTATTGTGTTCTTATCACTCACAACATACGCAAGGTTGCAGTCGTGTCCGACATAGTTATCGGTCATAAGTATGCAGTTTTTAACAACCGCGCCCTTACCTATCTTTACGCCGCGGAAAAGTATGCAGTTTTCAACGGTGCCTTCAATGAGGCAACCATCGGATATGAGTGAATTTTTAACGGCAGCAGTGTCGGTAAATTTAGCAGGCGCACTGTCGTTTACCTTGGTATAAACATCTCTGTCACCAAATATTTCCTGCCTGATATCCTTGCTGAGCAGGTCAAGATTGGCGTTAAAATATGCTTCAAGCGAATCTATGTTTGCATAATATCCTTCAAGTTTATAGCCATAGAGCTTCATATTTTTTACGCCGGGAACGAGAATATCTCTGCCGAAACTTGTGTAACCGTGCTGAATCGCGTCCTGAATAAGATTAAGAAGGAACGATGTGCGCGCTACCATTACATTTATATAATTCTTCTTAACGCCGCTTGTTACGGGATTAATACAAAGGTCATTGATTCTCCCGCTCTCATCAGTTTCAAATGTAACATAATAATGCGACTTCGAAACTTCATGCTCATGATATACAAGCGTAAGGTCGGCATTCTTCTCTTCGTGATACTTTATAACCTTGCTGTAATCGAGTTTATAAACTGAATCGCTGTCAGAGAGAACGACATAATCTTGCTTGCACTTCTTTAAAAATGAAGTGGCGCCCTTCAAAGCCTCAAGCCTGCCCTTATACAGTGTTTCAGATTCATCGCTGTAAGGAGGGAGCAGAATTAAACCACCCTCCTTTCTCGCAAGATCCCAGTCTTTTCCCGTGCCGAGGTGGTCCATAAGCGACTGATAGTTCTGCTTGGTTATCACTCCCACGGTGGTTATTCCTGAGTTAACCATATTGGAGAGTGCAAAGTCAATAAGACGGTATCTGCCGCCGTAAGGCACAGAACCCATTGACCTTACTCTGGTAAGTTCGGGTACATTTTCGTCATTTATGCTTGAAAAAATAACACCTACAGTAGAAGCCATTTTGCATTTCCTCCCTTATACGTCCTTATCGACAATTTCACCGGCAGCAACTTTCCCGCCTTCTTTTACGGTAATACCCCTGCCAAGTACGGTGATGCCGGCCGTTTTACTCTCGACTTTGGCGGCCTCTTCTTTTACCGCACCGATAACAGCATTTTCGCATATCGTTACTTCTTCGTCGATAATAGAGTAACTTATAGATGCACCCTTTTTGACGGTAATGTTGCCCATCAGTACGCTGTCGCATACAACAGCCCCCTCTTCAACAACACAATTGGTGCCTATTACAGAATTGACTATCTTTCCTTCTATTTCGCAGCCGTTGGCAACTATGCTGTTAACTACTTCACCCTCAACATACGCCGGAGGCGAAAGAGGACTTCTTGAATGTATTACGTGGTCCTGGTCATCGAGGTCAAAATTGGGGGCAACGCCCAGAAGGTCCATATTGGCCTCAAGGAGCGAGCTTATAGTGCCAACATCCTTCCAATATCCTTCAAAGCGGTAAGAGAACATTTTCTCGCCGGCATTAAGCATTGCAGGCAACACATTTTTACCGAAGTCATTTTCCGAATTAGGGTCTTCTTCGTCAAGCTCAAGATATTTAAAGAGCTTGTCTGCACTGAAGATGTATATACCCATTGAAGCTAAATTACTCTTCGGCTGCTTAGGTTTCTCTTCAAATTCATATATTGAGCCGTCGGGATTAGTGTTTAAAATGCCGAAACGGGAAGCCTCCTTCATAGGAACTTCCATACAGGCGATGGTGCATGCCGCGCCGGCGTCTTTGTGCGCTTTGAGCATCTTATCATAATCCATCTTATAAATATGGTCGCCCGAAAGAATGAGAACATAATCGGGGTCGTACATCTTCATGAAGCGGATATTCTGGTAAATGGCGTTTGCCGTGCCTTTATACCATGAAGTCGACTTCTTCGCCTCATAAGGCGAAAGAATGTGCACGCCGCCGAAAGTTCTGTCGAGATCCCAAGGCTGGCCGTTGCCTACATACTCGTTTAACACGAGCGGCTGGTACTGTGTGAGAACGCCCACCGTATCAATGCCCGAATTTATACAGTTAGACAGCGGGAAGTCTATAATCCTGTATTTCGCACCGAAAGATACGGCAGGTTTAGCTATGTTACTTGTAAGGGCATACAGACGACTGCCTTGTCCGCCTGCAAGCAGCATAGCTACGCACTCTTTTTTTCTTAGCATAACTTTTAGTCCCCCAATAAATATTTTTTGCTTTTATGTTAAACAGAACTGCAACAGTCACAGTTTTACAACAGTGAATGAGTACAATTCCGCCCATGAGGCTTATAAAGCAAGATAATGCATATAACACCTTATTTATTGTATCATATAAATATTCATTTTTCAAGACCGAATTTGATTTTTTTAACACAAATTGCTAAAAAAATACTTGTTGATAAGCCACCTAATGTTAAAAATGAAAAGTTTTTGTTGCAAAAGCTGAAAACATCCCGATAAAAATACCAAAATAAGCAAACTGCCCAGTCCGAACAAGCGGACTGAGCAAAATTAGCCGGCACTTTTATTACTTTCTGAAACGGAAAAGTCGTCCACGTTTTTCATACGGCTCAGTTTTAACATTGCCAACGCCGTAGCCCTGCGCAGCAATCGCAGACTTGATTTTCTCGACATCCGTACCGTCCTCTGCAACAATTTCAGTAATCCTTTTTACATGCGAAGAATTTACTTTTTTAACGTTGCATGCCCTGCGCACGGCATCGTTTACGTGCGATTCGCACATCCCGCAATGCATTCCCTCAACTTCCAAAGTTATTTTAACCATAATGATTCAGCTCCTTTCGCCGAAGGCTGCCGCCTTTACGCCCTTTTATAATATTATAGCATTGCTTAAAATGATAATCAATTAAATTAACCAAGATTAATAAATTAAAACTTATGCTTCTTATATAACAAAACGGCGGCGGAAACAATGTTTCCGCCGCCGTTTTGGTGCCCCGCGTGAAAACAAAGTTGAACTTTCGAGTTCCGCAAGGCTTATTGTTTCTTCCTTACCGTTGGCGTTGTATATAATTTTTAAGTGGTCGTCATAAAGGTAAATTGCATTGATAAAAGTATCTATTATCTTGCGCTTGCCTTCCTGCGTGGTTATGTCTATCTTGCGGAAGTTGGATAGTGCCATTTTGAAATGGTCTTGCGAGAAAATCGGAGATTTAAGCTGTTCTTTGGCAATCACATCGCTTATCTCACGCTTCTGCTTCTCCAGCCCGTCAAGTCGTTTCAATAGCGTTTCCGTTGCGTAGCCCTTCTGCACGGCATTGACGATATTTTCTATCTCTTTTTCCTTTTGTTTCAACTGCTCCTGCAACTTCGGGAGAATAGTACTCTCTGTGTACTGCAACTCGTACAGCTTTGCCGAAAGCCTTTCAATAATGTCGTCGTCTTTTAGGAATTCCATAGTCTTATAGACAATGAAATCTTCCAGCTTGGTCTTGCTGACAGGCTTCTTTTCGCATTGGTGCTTCTTCTGCCGCACACAGGCATAATAGCGATAGACAACGCCTTTTGTACCGCTTGTTCCTGCCTGCGCAACCATCATTGCGCCGCATCTCCCACAGAAAAGTTTTGTGGTAAGCAGATAATCCTCATCTGCTGTATGTCTTGCCGGTGCCTTTGAATTCTTGGCAAGTTCCAACTGCACGGCATCGAACAGCTCTTCCGAAATGAGCTGCGGCACACTGTTCTCTATAACTACTCCCATGTGGTGATACTCTCCGATATATACTCTGTTAGAAAGCATATATCGGATTGCATTGTATCTCAATGCCTTGCCGTTCGAGCGAGTTACTTTGCGCTCGTTCATTATGCGATAGATCTCTTTCACCGTCTTTCCGTCATTGCACAACTTAAAAATTTCCTGAATGACGGGCGCGGCTTGCGGATCAATATCGAGCTTGCGCTCATTATTTATAACATAGCCGAACGGAACGTTGCCGCCATTCCACAAACCTTTTAAGGCGTTTTCCTTCATACCGCGCGTTACCTTTTCAGCAAGTTCGGCTGAATAGTATTCTGCCATGCCTTCCAGAACGCTTTCCAGCAGTATACCCTCGGAGCCTTCGGCAATTGTCTCCTTTGCAGAGATGACCTTTACTCCATTTTTGCGCAACAACGCTTTATAGTGCGCGCTATCGTAGCGGTTACGGGAAAACCTGTCCAGCTTCCAGACGATAATACAATCAAAGGCATGCTTATAGCTGTCCTTTATCATTCGTTGAAATTCGGGGCGGTGGTCTGTCTTTGCCGAGAACGCACGGTCGATGTAGTTGCCGATAACCTGAATATCGTTATAGGTCGCATACTCCATACATTCTCGTATCTGACCTTCTATCGACGCTTCGGTCTGATTGTCGCTCGAATAGCGGGCATAAATTACGGCTCTCATTATTTCTGTTCCTCCCGTAAGAGTTTAAGCACAGCTTCTTTAAGTTTGGCATTGGCAGGAGATTTGGGGTCAAAACACATCTCCACAAACTGCTGCATCTTCTCGTCATCGAAAGCTTTGGGGTTATAGTCGTACAGCTTGCCCTGCGGCTTGTCCGTACGTCCGAAAATGTAGTCGAGCGACACATCAAAATAATCGGCGTATCGAATCAATGCGGAATAAGGAGGAAATGAGGTCTTACTTTCATAACGAAAGATCGCCGTCTGTTCTAGTTCAAGTTTTACCGCTAATTTTGCCTGAGATAATTTAACGCTTTCACGCAGAGCCTTTAATCTTTCAGCCACAATGCCAGATTCTTTCATCGGTAGTTCCCTTTTGTGTTATGCTTATATTTTACATAAAAAATGCATTATTGTCAATTTGAATTTTACAGTATATTCCCACAATTTTCACCATGCCTCTATCTTATAGCCTTTAAGAATGAAAATTTTGCTTGACATAAATAGTACTATATAGTATTATATTAGTACCATATGGAACTTAATTAATTTAAGGAGATTATTATGAACCAAATTAAAATTGCACAGACCCCCGTTTATACCTCGCCAAATCCCATGACTTTTATCTGCTCCAAAAAGGCAGACGGAAAGACAAATATGGCAACGCTTTCATTTTGGACATATGCCTCAACCAACCCCGGAAAGGTTGTATTCTCGTTAAATAAGGGCGCGTACACTCTTGAACTGCTTGCAAAGAACAATGAAGTCGTTATCGCCGTTCCCGGCGCGGAACTTGCAGGAGCACTGATTGCCTGCGGCACCTCTTCCGGAAGAGACACCGACAAGGTTGAGAAATTCAATATTGCAATGCAGAAGCTTGACGGAACAGAAATTTGTGTCCCCGAATTAACGCGCCTTGCCATAGTTGCAAAGGTCAACTCGACCGTTGACGCCGACGACCATATCCTGCACATATGCGACGTAACAACAGTATATGCAGACGATAGCGTCGAGGCGGTTTTCGGTTGGAATGGATACGCAGAGCTTGCTCCCGCGCAGAAAAAGTGATATGATAACCTGCATAAAGGACAAAATAAAAAATTTAAACATCGTCATCGGATGCCCGATAGGGTGCAGATACTGCTACGCAAGAAATAATTGCCGCAGATTTCATATCACAGACGACTTTAATAAGCCCGAGTTTTTTGAAAGCAAACTTCGGCTCTTTGACAGCAAAGAGCCGAAGATCTTTCTGCTTACAGGCATGAGCGACCTTGCCTACTGGCAACCCGACTGGACGGAAAAAGTTTTTGAAAAGGCTGCGGCCACGCCTAAAAATACCTATCTGTTTCTGACAAAACGTCCCGAACGATTGCACATTCAGACCGACCTTGATAACCTGTGGTTCGGCGTGACTGTCACCTGCGCTGCGGAAAAAAATCGCATAGAAATTTTAAAGAGCAATGTCAGGGCAAAGCACTATCACGCCACGTTCGAGCCGCTCTCCGATGAAGTTGGCGAAGTGGATTTTACGGGAATTGAGTGGGTGGTACTGGGCACCGAAACGGGCAACTGCAAGGGCAAGACACCTTCTCAAAAGTCGTGGATTAATGGACTTGTTTCGCAAGCGCTGGCAAACAATATACCCGTTTTTATGAAGGAGGATTTATTTTTCGCTGGAATTATTCCCGAAAGTCAGATGATACAGAAATTTCCCAAGGAGTTTAATCTATGAACGCAAGGCAAGGCGGATTTTTAATTTCCAAAATAAAAAATATAGGCGGACGTAAGTTTGATAAGATACTTCAAGAGAAGAATATCGACGCATTCAACGGCGCGCAGGGCAAAATACTCTATGTTTTATGGCAGAACGGCAAAATGACTGCGACCGAAATTTCTAAAAAGAGCGGGCTTGCCAAGACTACCCTCTCCGCCATGCTGACGCGAATGGACGAGCAGGGACTGATTGCCATGGAGGAAAGCTTAACGGATAAGCGCAGTGTTTGCATATCGCTTACAGAGAAGGCCGCCGCGCTCAAAGAGGAATACGATGCAGTCACGCGCGAGATAGAGGACATTTATTATAAAGGCTTTACCGACAGCGAAGTTGAGCAGTTTGAAAATTACTTAAAGAGAATACTTGCAAATCTGGGAGACAAATGATGGACGACATTAAAATTACGTATATAAAAGTAAAAACAGTGCTTACAAAATCCAACCTCCCCATCGCGGGGTATTCGGTTAATCCCTATGTCGGCTGTACACACGCCTGCAAATATTGCTATGCCTGCTTTATGAAAAGGTTCACGGGACACGACGAACCGTGGGGAACATTTCTCGACGTAAAACAGTGGGACAGGATAAAAAATCCTCAAAAATATACTGGACAAACGATGATCGTAGGTTCTGTAACGGACGGATACAACCCTCAGGAGGAAATATTCTGCCGGACGCGCGCCTTTCTGGAAGAAATGCAGGGCAGCGGAATAAACCTTATAATCACGACAAAGTCAGACCTTGTATTGCGTGACCTCGACCTCATAAAGACCTTCCCTTCTCCACTCATAAGCTGGTCAATAAACACGCTCGACGAAAACTTCAAAAACGATATGGATAGAGCCGTTTCGATTGAGCGCAGAATTGCGGCTATGAAAAAGTGCCACGAAGAGGGTATACGCACAACCTGCTTTATATCTCCCATCTTTCCGGGAATAACGCAAGTGTTTGAAATAATCGAGCAAATAAAGGACTTCTGCGACTATATCTGGCTGGAAAACCTTAATCTGCGCGGCAACTTCAAAACTCAGATAATGGAATATATAGACAAAAAATATACCGACTTACTGCCGCTCTATCAGCAGATTTATAATAAAAACGACATGACATATTGGCGGATTTTAGACAGAAAAGTGACGGAATACGCCGAGACGAATGGTTTTATGTATGTTATCGACGAAGAGCCATTTCTTCGTAATCCAACTGGCAAGCCAATTATTATTAATTACTTCTACCACTCTCAGATAAAGCAGTCTGCAAAAAAGAAGTAAAGTCTGTATTGCAGTATAGTGTAATTACGCTTACTTGAATAATCGTCACTATTCAAAGCAAAAAATATTTGCATAATAGATTATGTTATGGAATAATACAAACATATGTTTATATTCTCTTGACAAAACGAAATGATTATGATATAATGCGAGAGTACAGGCGGATATGTTGCCTGTGCTCTTTTGCTGTACATTCAAGTACAGGTACTCCTCTTTCACGAGAGAGTTTAGCGCAGATATGACTGCGCCGCAGAGCGCACTGCTCTGCAAGGTTTTCAGCGCGAAACGCGCTGCGCCCGAGCCGTCTGAAAGACGCGCCATAATGGGGTTTTGTAAGCGTACATTTTTTTTACTTAAACCCCGTTAAGTGGCTGACTTTCTTCGAGTGAAGACAGGCTTATTTTGTGTTACAGTTTTTCAAAATAAGTCGTTATCGCCTTCGTTCGGAAAAGATGTGCGATGATAGGCTTTTATTGTTGAACAATTTTTTAGCAACTAAGCCTAAAACATCTCGCATTTTTGGACGTGCCTTGATGGGCTTTTTTAGTGTACAAATTTTTAGATAACCGAGGCAAAACAAAAGTAAATAAACCGAAAATTACATAGAATGGCTAACCACCATAGAGCTTACAGCTAAACAAGGTTTTAAGTCGGTGATCGCGTTACAAGCATCAGCGGCTTTTTTGTGTTCTTTTTTAGCTATCGCACCCACAATTTTGCTTGTGGGTAAAGATAAAAAATCAACAAATCAGGAGATAAAAAATGAACAAGCAAACGACAATCAGACCGCCATAAAACAGGCAAGCAAACGGAAATTATATGGCAACCCAAAGTCTGATTTTGACAAGCAAACTTGAAGTGTTTTATAGATACTTCTTCCACTTCGTCGGCTCGAAGTATAGCTCACTATACTTCGCAAGCGAAGTACCGTTCGCTCTGCCGAGGGCTTTTAATCAGAAAAAACAAGGAGGACAATTAAATAAGCTACTTAGTTTGTCACATGGAAAAATATCACAAGACGGACATTGCGCCCGTCGAACAGGAGAACGAGCGAGATGAGAGCTATCCTGCCAACAATCCGCAGATAGACTGCACTCGCACTCTGAACAACTACAATGTCATTAAGCGGCAATGCTCTTACACTCAGCACATCAACAAAAGAATAGCGGAACTTGACTTACCTACGAAAGTACGCAAGGACGCAGTTCTTATGTGTTCCTTTGTCGTGGGTTCGGACAGAGAGTTTTTCAAAAGTCTTTCAGAACGAGAACAGGAAAAATTCTTTGCAGACTGCACCCGCTTCTTTGCGGACAGATACGGTGAAGAGAATATTATTTCCGCCGTAGTCCACATGGACGAAACCACGCCGCACCTGCACCTGAATTTAATCCCGATTGCAGACGGCAGACTCTGCGCCAAGCAACTGTTTGACCGCAAGGCATTGCAAGAATTACAGACAGACTTTCATTCTGTGGTAGGTAAGAAATGGAACTTGCAACGCGGCAAGGAAGGCAGCAGTGCCAAGCACCTCGACACTATGTCGTACAAAGTCAAAAAGATGAAAGAAGATGCGGTCGCCGCCGTATTGCAGGCATCCGAGGCAGAAAGACGAAAAGAAGCCGCAGAGCAAAGCCAAGCCCACGTGGAACAGGCCATGCTTGAGCTTGAAGAAAAGCGTGAGCAATTACAACGCGAAGTTGCTCCTCTCCAAGCCGCAGCGGACGTTGCACAGGAATACAACGCAGGAAAACGTAAGCCGAACAAGAAAGACGTACCTGCACTTGCCGCTGACAACGCACGGCTCAGAAAAGAGCTTGAATACAGCATTAAAGACCAGCACGACGTATTTCAGCTCTATCAAAAGACCGAGCGAGAGAGGCTGTCGCTCCAAGAGGACGCCAACACCTTGAGAGAGCTGCGAAAGCAAGCGCCGGACAAACTTAGGGAAGCATTGGCAACTGCCGAGCAACGTAAGGCAGTAAAGCGCTCTTCACCTTTCAAATCGTCTGGAAACGGTTGGAGCAAATAAAACTGAATAACCGTTAAAAAGGAGGAAAACGTATCGAACAGAATACATAACTACGGGGAATGGCGAGAAAGAAACTAATTCAAACTGACTTTGATATTCCTGATTACCAAATAGAATCTCTTGCAAGAGTTCTGTTACCGCAAATCAGGGCATATCTTCTGTCCGAACAAGGGCAAAAAGACTATGCCGAATGGTCGGCAAGTCGACAACTGAATACAAAACTTAATAATAATTTATCCCTTTAAAAAGTAAAGGGAACGCCGCCATAAGTTGCGGCGAAAGGAAACCGCTGAAAGTTGCGGTATATAAGTTGGTAAAAATCAAAATGATTGAGTTACGCCGTAAAAGAAAAAGATTAAGATGATAAAAACGGCGAGGCGGGCAGAGCGAATTTCGCTCTGCCCGCTATTTTTATGTTCGGAATTCTTTAAATTCCTCAATATAGCAAAATAGCCCGAACATTCTTTTTACGGTAAAGAAGTTCAAGCTATTATGACTTGGTGCACTCAACAGGAGTTGAACCTGCATGGATCGCTCCACAAGATCCTTAGTCTTGCGCGTCTGCCAATTCCGCCATGAGTGCATATTTGCTCACAAGCGAAACTTATTCTATAATAAACAAACGATTATGTCAAGTCAATTTTGTTATGTTTTGCAGAATTTTTTTAACTTTTTCGCGCAATTCATTCATTCCGCCATTATTTTCAATAACATAACAGCTACCAAGGTCAAGCTTCGAATAGTCACACTGTGATTTTATGCGCGAAAGTATTTCCTCCTCGCAGAGTCCGCTGCGCGCCGCTACGGCACTGATTCTTGCCTGCAGGGAGCGCATAACAACAATCACCCCATCAAAAAGCGTTTGATACCCGTTTTCAAACAACAAAGGCACTTCACAAAATACTATATCGTTTTCCGCACCGCGAGCCCGCCACAGCAGCTCGTCCATAATAACAGGGTGAGTCAGCCTGTTGAGGCGCATCCTTGCATTTTCATCCCTGAAAACCATACCGGACATAGCTCTGCGGTCGAGCGAACCGTCTGCAGCCGTAATTCCTTTAAATTCCTTTTCTAAAACAGCGACTAGCCTCCCGCCGCACGACGTAAGCTCGGCATAAATATCGTCGCACGAAAACACGGGATACCCTTCCTCCCGCAACATTTGCGATACCAATGACTTTCCGCAACCAATGCCGCCCGTAACGGCAAATATTTTTTTATTATTTAGCGTCATACCAGTTTTTTCCGCTATGAACCTCTACCGTAAGAGGAACGGCAAGTTTAACGGCATTTTCCATCTCAAACTTTAATATATCTGCGGCCTTTTCAGCTTCGCACTCCGGGCAGTCAAGCACAAGTTCATCATGAACCTGCAAAATAAGTTTTGACTTCAACCCCTCTTTTTTAAGTCTGTTATATACGTTTATCATGGCAATTTTGATTATGTCTGCGCTCGACCCCTGAAGTGGCATGTTCATAGCGGCACGCTCGCCGAACTGTCTTAAATTAACGTTTGCTGATTTAATTTCGGGAATAAAACGCCGTCTGCCAGTCAATGTTGAAACATATCCGTGTTCACGGGCAAACTCAACATTCGAGTTCATATAATCTTTTACGGCACTATACGTGGCGAAGTACTTCGCAATATACTCTTTTGCTGTGGAAAACGATATTCCCAAATTGCGTGAAAGCCCGAATTCGCTTATTCCGTAGATTATGCCGAAGTTTACAGCTTTAGCTTCGCGCCGCATTTTGGAAGTAACTTCATTCAAGGGAACACCGAATACCTGCGACGCCGTAATTGAATGTATATCCTTCCCCTCGTTATAAGCTTCCACAAGCTCTTTACAACCTGAAAAATGAGCCAGCAACCGCAGTTCAATCTGCGAATAATCGGCGTCGATAAAAATATGGCCTTCCCGAGGCACAAACATTTTTCTGAGTTCTCTGCCCTCCTCTTCACGGATGGGTATATTCTGAAGATTGGGATTGGCGCTTGATAACCTGCCGGTAGCGGTAATCGTCTGATTATACGTGGTATGAACGAGGCTGTTTTTATCGATATAAGGTCGCAGTCCATCGATATAGGTTGATAACAACTTCTGAAAAAAACGATACTTAAGCACTTTGCCTGCAACAGGGTGCTCTTCCGCCAGTTTTTCCAATATATCGGCGTTTGTGGAATACTTCCCGTTTTTTCCGCGTTTGCCGGACTTAAGTCCGAGCTTTTCAAACAATACTTCACCGAGCTGCGAGGGGGAATTAATATTGAATGTGCATCCGCAGTCGGAATAAATTTCATCTGAAAGTTCTCTTATTTTGCCGGAATATGCAGAACTGAGAGCTGAAAGTTCACTGAGACTTACCTTAACCCCCTCCGTCTCCATATCATACAGCACACCTACAAGCGGCTTTTCAATTTCTTCGTACAACCTTGTACAGCCGGTCTCCGACAGCCGACTCGAATATTCCTGAAACAATTCGGACACAGCAAAAGCGCCGTGCTTTATATCAAAGGAATGAGCTTCACACAGCTCGTCAAACGTTTCACCCCCTGACTCTCCGCAGAGATATACCGCAACGGAAAGGTCGTCGAATTCACAGTTACATTCAACCCCCCATGCAGCAAGCTCATGCATGGCCGATTTATAATCAAAAATTATGATTTTATTCCGGCTGACGGAAAAAACTGATTTAAGAGCGGAAATAAACTCTTCCTGTCCCATGCCGTCACCTAACAGCGTTTGAGTACATTCGAGAATATATTCCTTACCGTTAAAATACAGGCTTACAATACTTCCGTTTACTGAAACCGAAAAACTGTTTACACCTTCAGCCGCAGACATAAAATCAGCATATGACTTAATGATGACAAATTCGGGATATTCCACGTTATCCTCAACAGCGAAAGCGCCCTCTTCAAACAAATCATCTTTTATAAGACTTTTAAATTCAAAATCGGCAAACATTCTCTTTACCCCGGAAGAAAACTTTTGCGGGGCGCGGCACGCTGCTATGTCTATATTTAACCGGCAGTCTCTGTTTATCTTCGCAAGCTCGTATGAAAGATATGCGCTCTCTTTGCCTTCAGTCAGTTTTTTGTTCAAACTGCCTTTAATCTCATTAATGTTGGCATACACACCGTCGATGGAACCATATTTTTCTATGAGTCCGAGAGCCGTCTTTTCGCCTATACCGGCCACACCGGGAATATTATCGGACTTATCGCCCATCAGAGCCTTTAAATCTATTATTTGCTCAGGGCTTAAACCTGTCTCCTGTCTGAAATTTTCGATGCTTAGCTTCAACAAATCTGAAACCCCGCGTTTTGTAAAGTAAACGTCCGTTTTTTCGTCTACCAGCTGATAACTGTCGCGGTCGCCCGTATAGATATAGGAATGAACGTTAAATTTTTTAGAGAGGGTCCCGATAATGTCGTCCGCTTCAAGCCCTTCTTGGGAACACATTGCCACACCCATTTCGGCAAGCAGACCTTTGAGCGGCTCAACCTGTGCAGCAAGCTCCTCAGGCATCGGTTTACGCGTAGCCTTGTAGCCGTCATACATATTATGCCTGAATGTAGGCGCCTTAAGGTCAAAAGCGACAATGATATACTCAGGCCGAAGGTCTGAAAGAATTTTAAGCAACAATTTGGTAAAGCCGAAAATTGCATTCGTAGGCTGGCCGTTCTTTGTGCTGAAAACGGGGGTTGCATAGAATGCGCGATTCAAAAGGCTGTTTCCGTCTATGAGAACAAGTTTATCCATACGAAGATTTTAACATTTAAGTCAACTAAAAGCAAATAAATTTTACAGCATGATTAAAAAGAGAAAGGACGCCCGTGCGCGCTTAAAAGTCAATAGCCTGAAACTATTTAAAATACAGAATTCATGGTGCTACTCATCCGCAGTTTTTCAAAAAGTTAATTCTCTGCGAAGTTTCGACTGCTACTGCCGCTTTGCACGAGGACTTCAACCTCTTCTTCGACGCATAAAAAAAGCGCCCTAAAAGGGCGCTAACTATGGTGCCGCTGATCGGGGTCGAACCGATACGGTATCGCTACCAATGGATTTTGAGTCCATCGCGTCTGCCAATTCCACCACAGCGGCGAGCTTTTAAATTATATAATACCTTTTAAAAAAAATCAAGTGATTTATTTGTATACACTGCCTTTTATTTCGCAAGCCGATTACGGCGGCGGCAAATTCACATCTGCCGCCGCCGATAATCGCACCTTCATAACATTACCATTTCACACATAGTACTACGCAAAAGGCTACAATAACTCCTCAAGTATCAGTTTGTCAGCTACAAGAGCGATGAATTCACTGTTTGTGGGACGCTCACTACCTATATAAACCCTTGCACCAAAAATTGAGTTTATAGCCTCTATTCTGCCCCTGTTCCAAGCCACTTCTATTGCATGACGAATGGCGCGCTCCACCTTGCTTGCCGTCGTATTGAACTTTTTGCCTATGCTGGGGTAAAGTTCTTTAGTCACTTCGTTTATGACACTGTTGTTTTCAACAGTCATTTTTACGCCCTCACGCAGGTATGCATAGCCCTTTATATGCGGAGGTATGCCTATAGAAATAAAGATTTTGCTTATCTTTTCGTCAAGCGAGGCCGCTCTTCGCCTTGTGCGTTCGACATCAGATACCCTGTATTCAACCGCATGGTCATTAAGAATATCTGAAATCCTGTCGGCAACGCTGTGAGGTTCCACCGGCTTCACAAAATAATACTTTGCTCCGTGCTCTATCGCAGAGTTAATAACGCTCTCGTCAGAGAAATTCGACACAACAATAGCCTTGCAATCGGGACAATTGTTTTTAATATGGTCAAGAACGCTCACTCCGTCGCACCCCGACAAAACAAGATTGAGAATAACTATGTTAGGTTTATAATGATTTATGTACTCAATCCCCTTAGTCCCGCTGCCTGTTACCGCGCATACATTGAACTGCTCCTTACCGTCGAAGTAGTCTTTGAGTTCTTCCAAGAACTCTTTGCTGCTTTCAAGTATAACAATATTTGCCGTATTCATGATAACCCTCCGAAAAAACTGTCATAATTTGTTTGACAGTAACGATTATACTACGGCGCTTGCTGTTTGTAAAGTATTTTTGTAAAATATTCATTATTTTAATTTACAAATTTTATATTATTTTAAATTAATATGTCGAAATATGTTATATATGCAAAATCTTAAACCTCAGGAACACAAAGTTTTAGCTGAAAATCGGCAATTTGCGCCGCATAAAGCCTCTGTTTCCACGACATTTTGCGACTAAAAATGGCGACAGCCTGCTACGCCGTCGCCATAAATATTTTTGTACAATATTCTTCAATACACCTTATTACTCTGTAACCAAATCGATATATTCATCGTAGGTTATATTCTTATCAAACGTCTTCGTCCCGTTTATTTCTATTATACGGTTGCCGACAGTGTTCATAAGTTCCTGGTCGTGAGACGTAAATAGCATACATCCTTTAAAATTACTCATTCCGTTGTTGAGCGCAGTAATACTCTCGAGGTCAAGATGGTTTGTCGGTTCGTCGAATATCAGGAAATTACCGCCCTCAAGCATCATCTTGGCAAGCATGCATCTTACCTTCTCGCCGCCTGAGAGAACTTTGGCCTGCTTTAACGCCTCTTCACCGGAGAACAGCATTCGGCCGAGCCAGCCGCGCAGATATTCTTCGTAGTGGTCTTTAGAAAACTGGCTGAGCCACTGAACGAGGGTAAGTTCACAATTCTGAAAGTATTCATTGTTGTTTTCAGGAAAATATGACGCCGTTACCGTCTTTCCCCACTTTACTGTGCCGCTGTCCGGCTGAACCTTACCCATAAGTATATCATACAGCATCGATATAGTCGTGCTCTTGTCAGATACTATGCCTATCTTATCGCTTCGCTGTACCGTAAACGAAACATTTTCGAAATATCCCTTTTTGGTGAGATTCTCAACCATTAGAATATCATTCCCCAGCTCCTTTTCATACTTGAAATCGATATAGGGATATTTTCTTAAAGAGGGCTTGAAGTCGGAAATAGTTAACTTTTCCAACTCTTTCTTTCTGGAAGTTGCCTGCCTAGACTTTGAAGCATTGGCCGCAAAGCGCGCTATAAACTCCTGCAACTCCTTGGCTCTCTGCTCGTTCTTCTTGTTCTGGTCACGCTGCTGGCGGGCAAGCAACTGACTTGTCTGATACCAGAAGTCATAGTTGCCGAGCATCATATTTATCTTACCGTAATCCACGTCGCAGATGTGGGTACAAACCTTATTCAAAAAGTGCCTGTTATGCGATACTATTATTATAGTATTCTCAAAATCAAGGAGATAATTTTCCAGCCAGCGCACCGTTTTAATATCGAGGTTATTTGTGGGCTCGTCCAAAAGCAAAACATCAGGATTGCCGAAAAGCGCCTGTGCGAGCAGCACTTTCACCTTCCTCTTGGCGTCAAGGTCGGCCATGAGAACCTGGTGAAATTCGTCAGGTATGTCAAGCTCGTTTAAAAGCGTCTGCGCTTCGTATTCGGCTTCCCAGCCTCCCAGCTCCGCAAACTCAGCCTCAAGTTCGCTTGCGCGTACGCCGTCCTCCTCGGAAAAGTCACTCTTGGCATACAGCGCCTCTTTTTCATCCATAATGCGGACAAGCTTCTGATGCCCGAGCATTACCGCTCTAAGTACGGTGACGTTATCGAAAGCGTTCTGGTTCTGCTGCAGAACGGACATACGCTCCGTTTTATCGAGAGTAACCTCTCCTTTATTGGGTTCGACTTCGCCGCTCAAAATCTTTAAAAAAGTGGATTTACCGGCACCATTGGCTCCTATTATCCCATAACAGTTGCCTTTTGTAAATTTTAAATTTACATCTTCGAAAAGTTTTTTGCTGCCGTATTGCAGCGATACATTATTTACCTGAAGCATTCATTTCTCCGCTTTAATATGCTCTGGCGCTGTACGCGCCTTTCAATTTATTATACATATTTTAGGCACAACAGTCAAATTGCAAACTGGCTGTTGTAAAGTTTATTGTAAAATCCTCCGAGCGCAATCAACTCGTCATGTTTTCCCTGTTCGATTATCTTTCCGTCTTTCATAACCAAAATCAGGTCGGCATTTTTTACCGTAGAGAGCCTGTGAGCAACAATAAAACATGTTCTTCCCTTCATCATTTCGGTAAAGGCGCTCTGAATCTGCATTTCCGTTCGGGTATCAATAGAGGATGTAGCTTCATCAAGGATGAGCATGGGCGGCAAAGATAGCATTATACGAGTGATACACAAAAGCTGTTTCTGCCCCTGAGAAAGATTGCCGCCGTCCTCGGAAATCATCGTATCATAACCGTTTTCAAGCTGCATAATAAATTTATGCGAATGAGCATTTTGGGCCGCCTCTATAATCTCTTCGTCGGTAGCATCGGGCTTGCCCATCGCAATATTCTGCCTTATCGTCCCGCTCTTGAGCCACGTATCCTGCAACACCATACCGTAATTTTTGCGCAACGAATGCCTCGTAACTTCCCTTATGTCATTACCGTCGACAAAAATGGCCCCGTCATCGACATCATAAAAACGCATGAGCAGATTTATCAGCGTAGTCTTCCCACAGCCCGTAGGCCCGACAATGGCAATTCTCTGCCCAGCCAGAGCGGATATGTTGAGATTTTCAATAAGCTTCTTATCTTCTGTATATGAAAAACTTACATTTTTGAACAAAACCTCTCCTTCTGCACACCCGAGCTCCTTTGCGCCTTCATTGTCGGGAATCTGCTCGGGCTCGTCGAGAAGTTCGTATATTCTGCCGGCACACGCAATAGCGTTCTGCAACTCTGTTATAACGCCGGTGATTTCATTGAAAGGCTTTGTGTACTGGTTTGCATAACTTAAAAGCGTTGAAAGCCGGCCAACGTCAAACACAAACGGCAAAGGCAGATTAAATATTATAGTAAGCGCACCCGCAAGCGCAACCGCCGCATAAACGAGAGCATTAACAAACCTTGTGGTAGGATTGGGCAGAGAGGAATAGAATGTTGCGTCGAGAGATGACTTAGCCAGCCGTCCGTTTATTTCGTCAAACTTTTCAATATTTTCACCCTCGTGCGAAAATGCCTTAACAACCTTTAAATTGCCCACCATTTCATCAATGAAAGCCGTCTGCTCCCCGCGTATCTGCGAGTTTTTGCGGAAGAGTCTGTACGTCTTTGTTGAGATAAACCGCGCAATGAAAAGCGACAGAGGCGTGAGCACAAACACTGCTATGGCAATTATCCAATTGTATACAAACATCATGACAAGCGCTCCCACGATTGTAAGGATGCCCGTAAAAAATTGAGTGAAACCCATCAACAAGCCGTCGGCAAACTGGTCGACATCGGCAATGTTGCGGCTTACTATATCGCCGTAGGGATGCTCATCGAGATATTTAAGAGTAAGGCGCTGAATATGCCCGAATATCTCCCGCCTTATATCCTCCGTTACCGAATAGGCAATTTTGTTATTGATTATATTCAACAGCCATTGAGCAAGGCAAGTGAGAATGATTGACGCTCCTATCAGAGCGAAATAGAAATAAATTTTTTCAAAGTCTGTATCATTCCGCACCATGCAGTTTATCGCATCGCCGAACAAAATAGGGGCGATAAGGTTTCCCGCCACGGTTATTACGGCCATGAGTACTGAGAGCGCTATTAGAAACCAATAACTTTTAAGCTGCCTGAATATCCTCTTTACCGTCTGTTTCTGATTAGGAGAACGCATCATCTCGCCTCCTTCTTCTCGTATTGAGAATAATGGATTTCACGATACAGAGGACATTCTTCAAGGAGCTGCTCGTGAGTGCCGATTCCTGCAACGGCTCCGTGGTCGAGCACTATTATTTTGTCTGCATGTCTTATCGACGAAGTACGCTGCGACACAATAAAAACCGTAGGCTTGTAGTCGAGATTTTTGAGCGACTGCCTCAGTTTTGCGTCTGTTGCATAGTCGAGCGCGGAGGCACTGTCGTCGAGAATAAGTATCTGAGGCTTACGCACAAGAGCGCGGGCGATAGTCAGCCTCTGGCGCTGACCGCCT
The DNA here is from genome assembly GCA_944368155.1 of uncultured Clostridia bacterium. Classification (GTDB taxonomy): domain Bacteria; phylum Bacillota; class Clostridia; order Christensenellales; family Borkfalkiaceae; genus Coproplasma. Next base: position 80,448 of record CALVWW010000001.1, on the reverse strand, counting down.
GAAAAATTTACTCCGCCCTGCTCAACTCTTTCTTCAAGCCCGCGCCGCTTTGATTTGATAACGTCGGAGGCCTGAGCAGCCTCTAACGCCTCGGCAAGTTCATCCTCGGTTGCATCAGGCTTACCCCAGCGCAAATTCTGAGCAATTGTTCCGGAAAACAGAACCGCACGCTGGGGCACTATGCCGCACTTGCCGCGGATATCTTCGTCGGGATAGCCGTTGACATTGACGCCGTCTATATATACGGCGCCCTCACTCGCATCATAAAAATGAGGAATGAGATTGACAAGCGTAGTTTTACCGGAACCCGTACCGCCTATAACCCCTATCGTATCCCCGCGTTCCGCGGTAAAGCTTACATCAGAGAGCGCCTTCCCCGCCTCTGCGGAATACTTCATACTTACATTATCAAACTTAATGAACGGCATACCCTCGTTGCGGACAAAAGGTCCCCTGATAAGAGACGGTTCAATTGCCAGCACTTCGCCGAGCCTGCCCGCGCAGGCAAATGACTTGGTAACTGTTATGATTAGATTTGCAAGCTTAATCAGTTCCACAAGAATCTGTGACATATAGTTATACAGCGCGATTACCTCACCGGAGGTGAGATTGCCGCCATTGACCTCGATAGCTCCGCTATATAAAAGAAGAATTATTGCGACATTAATCACTGCATACGTAAGCGGGTTCATAAGAGCCGAAACCCTGCCGGCAAACGTCTGCGAACGTTTCAGCGCAGCATTTTTTGCATTAAACGACTCAATCTCCTTATCCTCGTTACAGAACGCCCGTATAACCCTGGCGCCGGTAAGCGCCTCGCGCGTGTAAGTTGTTATACCGTCAAGATTGCCCTGCACTTTTCTGTAGAGCGGAATCGTGACAAGCAATATCCCGAATATAATCACACACAAAATCACAATCGCCGCCGCAAAAATTCCGCCAGCCAGCGCGTCAATAAGAAAGGCGCAAATCATAGCGCCAAAAACTATCACAGGCGAACGCATAAACAGGCGCAAAACCATATTTACACCGTTCTGCACCTGATTTACGTCGCTCGTCATACGCGTTATCATGCGCGACGTACCTAAACTGTCGATTTCAGCGTAAGAAAGCGACTGAAGTTTATTGAAAAGGTCATGCCTGAGGTGCTCGGCGAATCCCGCAGCGGCCTTTGCAGCAAAATACTGTGCAAACACAGCGCTAATCAGACCAACCGCACCCAGAGCTACAAGAAGAGCACACATCCAGCCGACATAGCCGGGGTCACGGTCAGGTACACCGTTATCTATTATCGCAGAGACAACGAACGGAACTATAAGCTCGAAACAGGCCTCTAAAAATTTAAAGAGCGGCGCAAGCACGCTCTCGATTTTATATCCCGAAAGGTATTTCAGTAACTTTTTCATGTGAAGTGATTATAACATTTGAACAAATAAAAAGCAATTATATTTGTTTTATATTTGCATTTAACGCCATATTTTGCTAAAATTTAGGTATGTCATACGAAGTTTATTTAAAAAAGAATGAAGAGAAACGCATACTCGCAGGGCACAGCTGGGTTTATGCCAACGAAGTTGCAAAAATTGAAGGTAAAGACAAGAACGGCTCTCTCGCGTCAGTCTTTGCCGCCGACGGAAGGTTTATCGGCAAGGGCTATATTAACCACGCGTCAAAAATACTTGTACGCATCTTTATTCGGGGCAACGAAACGGATGAAAGGCAACTTTATCTCAGCAGAATAAACGATGCATGGAAATACAGACAAAAACTCGGTTACAGCAACTGTTGCCGAGCAGTATTTGCAGAAGCCGACGGCCTGCCCGCTCTTATTGTAGATAAATACGGCGACTATCTATCCGTGCAGTGCCTCTCTCTCGGAATTGACCAGCGTAAGCATATGATAACGGAATGCCTTGCAGAGGTATTCAATCCCAAAGGCATATTTGAGCGCAGCGATGTGACTCTGCGCAAAAAAGAAGGGCTGGCTGAAGTTAAAGGCGTGTTGTACGGCGATGTGCCCGACCTTGTTGAAATTGAAGAAAACGGGTTAAAACTGCTCGTCGATATAAAAAACGGACAAAAAACAGGCTATTTTTTGGACCAGAAGGAGAATAGATTCGCGGCAAGACGGTATGCCGCCGGCGGCGACGTATTGGACTGTTTTTGCAACAGCGGCGGTTTTTCGCTGAACTGTGCAACAGTCGCAAATAAGGTCACCGCGTGCGATATTTCCCAGTCGGCATTGAACAGCGTTGTTCAGAACGCCAATCTGAACGGACTTACCAATATCTACACTGTTTGCGGCGATGCATTCACCGTCTTGCGTGACTTAAAAAAAAGCGGCAAAAAGTTTGACCTGGTAATTCTGGACCCCCCGGCATTCTGCAAAAGCGCAGCCGAGGTCAAGGATGCCTACCGCGGATATAAAGATATAAACATACAGGGAATGAAGCTTGTGAACAGCGGCGGTTTTTTAATAACATGTTCGTGTTCGCATTATATGACATCTGTGCTTTTTGAGCGTATGCTTACGGAGGCCGCAAAAGAGAGCGGCAGAACGGTACACAGCGTAGAAATAAAAACACAGGCTCCCGACCACCCGTCGCTTCTATGCGCCGACGAAACCCACTATTTGAAATTTTATGTTCTGCACATTATTTGATTCGCTATAAATTCAGCCCGCCGCCGCGAAAATTTCGCGGCGGCGAGCCTTTCTGAAATAAAATACAGCATTATGTATGACATAATACTACGTAAAATGGCAAAAAACGTAAATTCAAATTACCCAATTACCGTTTTTGAATATCTGCACGCGTTTACCATCCTTCATCACGCCAACTATAGACATGTCCTTGCTGCCTATCATAAAGTCAACGTGTATCATGGAATCGTTTACCCCCATCTCTTTGCACTGCTCAAAAGTATAATTTTCATATCCTTCGAGGCAGTTTGTAAAGCCTCTGCCCAATGCGAGGTGACAGGAAGCATTTTCATCAAAAAGCGTATTGTAGAATAAAATACCAGTATTGTTTATCGGCGAATCATAGGCTATGAGCGCGCACTCGCCGAGGTAGCTCGCCCCCTCGTCCATTTTCACCATCTGCTCTAAAAGGTCACCGTTCTTTTCAGCGCCGGTATTTATAACTTTGCCGTCTTTAAATTCCACCCAGAAGTTCTCAATAAGCTTGCCCTGATAGGAAAGCGGTTTTGTCGCAACAACTTTGCCTTCTGCTTTGCCGCGCAAAGGCGAAGTAAACACCTCTTCGCTTGGAATATTGGGATTATACCATATACTGTTGTTAAGATTCTGCTCGGCTCCCCCGAGGAATAGCCCCTTCTCATTGAGCCCAACTTTGAAGTCGGTGCCATTTGAACTCTTATATTCGAGATAATCGAATCTGCACGAATTAAGGAAAGCACATCTCTCCTTAAGCGTCCTGTTATGCTTATCCCATGAAGACACAGGGTCTTCGTCAACGCGCGAAGCGTCGAGTATGCTTTCCCAAAGCTTTTCAACAGCCTCATCTACAGAAAGGTCGGGAAAAACTTTTTTTGCCCATTCTTTGCCGGGGACGGCGGCAATACACCACTGATACTTATTTTCCATGGCGTCAATATATGGCTTCTGTTTGGGATACTTAGCCATGCGCGCCTTAGCTATCTTTTCATGGTCTGTGCCGTTGAGTCCGTCAGGGTCGTCTGAATCAAGCCATATAAGGCAGGGCAATACTTCGGCTCTGCGCTTAATTTTAGCCTCGTCAGCCGCATTGAAATCAGATAGAGATTCTTCACTGCGGTAAATGTAATGAAGCTTAGTTACCGGCATATGGCTCCACTCTACCGTCACGCGCTCGGCGCCGGCCTGATAACATTTCTCCACCACCATCTCCACAAACTCCGGCTGGTCAAGCCCGCACTGCACAAGCACCTCCTGCCCATTCTGTACATTCATGCCGCTTTTCACAATAAGTTCGGCATATTTTTCAAGTCTTTTCTTGTCCATAAAAATTGTTTTTCACCTCTTTAAAGATTTTTTATCTACAAATATTTTGTCCGACTCTATCGTTATGTCGCAGAACCTGCCGTCGGAAGATTTAAGACTGATAAAAAATTCCGAGAAGCCGTCATTGCTCTTTATACGCGTCTCACCCTGCACGTCGCAAAGATAAGTGGACGAGAGAATATGATATCTCTTCCCGCTCACAAAGTCCATGGCATTTTGGTCCACATATTTGCCGAACGTCACGCCGTTCTCCGTAACAATAGCGAGCTTCCCGCCAAGGTCCTCTGTGTTGAATAAAATGTCATAGTTATCCTTCGTCGCCGTAAATTTTATCTGCGCATCGGAGGTGGTGACAGTGAGAACATTGTCCTTAAGCTCCACTACCGCCGTAAGCCCCGCAAGCTCGGGCGCATAGCTGCGCTCAAGCGTATTAAGAATTTCACGGTTGCGCAGGGTTTCCCCTTCGAACGCAATAAACTTTTCCTTGAGCTCGTCGGTGAAGTAAACGGCCATATAGTATTCGTGGGTTACGCTGTCTAAAATCTTTGTCTTGCTGTACCAGATTTCGGGGTCCTGGTAGTAGAGTTCGCCGAAATCTATACCGCCGAACACGTTTGCATAGTCGTTGAAGTCGGCGTGAGATAGAATAAATTCCCGCGTTTTATCGTCGGGCTCAAAGTCACACGTCTCGTATGTAAAGCGTATTATTCGCGGATCTTTGAAGTCGTCTTTATCGGGGTATTGCAGCTGCGGAGAAAGGCCGTCGCGGAAGGCCCTGAGCTTCGCGGAAAGGGCAAGATTTTCAAGTTTCTCTTTTTGCCACATGGTGTGCAGCACGACGCGCGTGCCCACCGTAATGCAAAAACGCAACAAAATCTTGCGCTGTTCGGGCGTGAGCCGGTTTGTGCTGATGACATATTCTCCCCATTATTTCAATCAATATATCTGTTAAATAATTTGCCCGCCGCACAAAATTATAACACCGTCCGCAGCTACAAGTCAAATACGCGGACGGCAGAATAAAATTTACAAATATCAATCTTTCAACATAGGAGCAACAGAATCTTTGTGTTTGTTGGCCTTTATTATAGCGACAATCTCCGTTGTAAGCGAACACACAACGCACAGAGCTACAAGTACCCACATGACAATTACGAGTGCTCCGTTCTGCGGGAAGCGGAATATCATCTGAGCAAAGATAAACGCAAGCGCCTTTGCGCAGAAATCAACATTTGCCCACGGTCGAAGATTAATGCGCTCGCCATCCATTTTCTTCGACATACTCTCGGTGGAGATGGCAAGAATGATGAGCGGCACGAACACAAGTACGGCGTTTACGCCCGTAATCTCTTCAAACTGCGCAAGATAGGCGGCTATAAAAATTTCCAACCCGTAATAGAGCGCAAACCATATGAATGCGCGGAATGCGCGCCGTTTTTCCGACGTATCAAATTTAATCATCTTCACGCGCACCGCGCCTCTTCAGCTCAAATATAAATTCAGTAAGTTCGACAGCGAGTGCAAGTATTGCCAATGCGGCAAAGGTAAAAACAATTATGCTTGTCGTTGCACTTTCAAAGAGCATGGCCGTAGCCAAGCCCAAAGCTGAAAAACAGGCAACGCATACGGCGCTTACAATCAAACGCTCGAGAATATAAACAGGGTCATGCAAATCGACAAGTCTTTCCCCTAGATAATCAACATAAACTTTTCGTACACCCTTAAAGTAAAAAGACAAACAAAGCGCGCTGATAACTACAGCAATGGCAGAAAAGGCACTTATGCATGCAACAAATACGGCAAAACTACCGGAGTGTATGAAGTAAGCACTTACTGCCATATACCCCCAAAAAGCTATAGGTTTAGCAAAAAACAGCCCCATGCCGCGCCCGTAGCAAACTCTTGCTCCCGATTTGTCAACTATATTGAATATGAATGCGTCGGAAACAAAAATAACGGCTATTAAACTCAGAAGCACAATCTGCGAAGCATTGACCGCATTTCCGCGCACCGCATTATGCACGGCAATAATGCAATGCGCGGCAAGCAGGCCATAGAACAGAATATCTGTAACTATCTGCCGCAAAGCGACCGCTTTCGGCGTATAAAGTTTTGGCGCAACCAACCTTCTCATGCGATAACCTATAGATTTAAATATTATGTCATACATAGTACTATGTAAAACCGCGATATAAGCTTAATATTGCGAAATTCTTGATAGTTAAAACACAAAAGGCACATTGATTAATTGATCGACGCCTTTAGTCTGCACAACGGCGGCAAATTTTGCCACACTTTTAATATACCTTTATTCTTTATTGCATTATATCACATAATAACAATAAAAACAAGACTAAAATTTAATATTTACGGTTAACGATTATGTTTCATAAGTCAATTTAGCTCTATATAAATTTATGTACAATTATCTCCTACACTCCACCGCCGCAACTCATGTATTTTAAGTGATATACAGCCTGCCTCAATCCATAGTAAAACTATGTAACCATTTCGTTGAGTTTGTCCTTTACAAACATTAGAATTTTAGGATTGAGTTTGCTTGAGTGTTCTTGCACTATATTACGCAAATTATTGATTGCTACTTCCGGATTAAGTTTCATTACCCAAGAAAAATAATTTGTTAAGATATAATTAATTAAGCTTTTATTCTGCTCAGCCTTTTTAAATAAAAGAACAAAAAATAGGTTTAGTTTTTCCGCATCGTTAACGCAATTCAACAACAGTACAATCTTTCCTTTTGTCTCCTGCATAACCAGTTTTTTTGATAATAGATATCCATTGTAATATTGCCCATAAAGAGATATACACTCATAATATTTTTTGAACAGAAACTCGTCATTCAGTTCTTCAAAAAAAGCTATTTTCTCTTTTAACTTTACATCGGTAAATTTTGAAAAATAGTTTTGCCATTTCTTGTTCTTTCTATCATCGTCGAAAAACTTCAGGCTGTGGGCTTCTTTTTTTGTCTTTTCTAAAATCTCTAACGAGCTATACAAATCATAATTGCGGCAACTGCTTATAAGCGCAATCTCAATACGAGCAAACAATTTAGGGCTATTAAAAAGTTTATTGTAAAAAGATTGTTCAAGCCCTTGCGCATAAACCTTATCGACCAATAACTCTATTTTTTCTTCAATTTCATTTTTTTTGTTAAAATCATCTTCAGCAAAGACATTATAAGCAAGCGTTTCAAAGGTATTAATTAATTTCTCAATATTCATCAAAGTATTACCCCAAATAATTTTAAAATTTCTTCACCTGATGACGTTTTTTAGTGAGTTTAATCAGATTAAGTATATCACCCGATAAGACAAAAATCAATACGACAATTTTATAGAAAAGAATCTTGTAGTAAAATGCAGCAGCGAACAATATAACTAACGAAGAATTGCTTTACGCTCCCAAATATAAAAAAATCCGAACGCTCCGCCGACTAAAATCGGTTTGAGGTTCGGATTATACTCGTTTGGCGCGGAGAAGATTTCTTCATTTGGAGGAGCGCCATGGAAAACAGCGGATGTCGTCCGCTGTTTGATTTGCGTAAGTTAAATCGCTATTCATAATACACGCACAAACCGCTCACTCCCATTCGAGTCCCCTCCAATCCTCCTACATTACAACACAATTTTAAAAAAGATGTCAGACAATATAAATTGTCTGACATCTTCTGGCGCGGAGAAGAGGATTTGAACCGAGAATGAGAGAATTTTGACAGCTAAAAAGCGAGATATTTTGCGCGATTTTGGCCAAAAATATATCAAAATTAACTCAATTTTGGGTGAAAAATTTTTACTCCCCAATTACTCCCCAAAAATAATCTTTAGTCGATAACGCTCTCAGCGGCCGCACAAGCGGCCGCCTTTTCCTTATTTTTAGTAAATTCACCTTGTAAACCACCTACGCTCTTACGCTGGTACTGAGTTTAAGATGGTTACAGAACACCACCTGCACTGTTCTCATAAAATATGCGCCAGTCAAAATCAAGGAGTACACCGATTCTCTTTGCCATATCTACGGAGGGAACCCTCTCCCCCTTTGCAATGCGCGAAATATAGGCGCGGTCTACGCCAAGGATTTGAGCGACTTGATACTTTGTATAGCCTTTCTTTACCAGCCCGTCCTCGATCATTCTCAGCACCTCGTTGTTTTTAAAATAGACTATATCTTCACCGTCGCCCGCTTCTACCAACATTGCCCTATCGCCATTTCCAACCTTCACATTTTCAAGTTTGGTTGCTTCTGGAGCTTCAGCACCATCAAGCCATAATGTGAGTGCGTCCTTCGCCATTCTGAAAGCTTCTTCCAAAGAAGCTCCACAGGTAACACATCCGGGGAGGTCTGGAAATTCCACCGAAATGCTTCCGTCATCTTCTCTATGAAATACTGCGGGATAAATTCTATTGTTCATTTTTCGTCTCCTTCATTCTTTTTTATTTTATGCAGGCGGGGGGCTTACTTTTTCAGCCCCGCCTGCCTAAGTATCGATTTTTCCGTCCCTATCGGGATATCTTTCGCATGCATTGGAATAATCGCAATCGCCTTTGTCTTTGGGTTTTGCATTTTTAAATGCGAGCCGTTTTGACTAACTTTTTCGAACCCATTCTTTTTTAGTAGCTTTACCATTTGTTCAGGCGTTATCGGCATTGATTTGTCCTCCTTTGATTTACAAGTATATTATAACATATAGTTGCCTATTTGTCAACGCTTTTTTAGTTGTTTTTTGGGTTAAAATAAAAAAGGAGGGAGCGACAGCAGTCGCTCCCCCTTTCCGCTCGTCTATCCGAGCCGTCAAACGTCTTTCCGCTTTGCCAAAATTTATAAAAATATAAGGAGAATGAAGTGCGGCACTTGCCGCAGTGGCCGCGGGCGGAGAGTTGAACTCCATTTACCGTTCCCGCGATAAAGACTTTGCGGAAGCTCCTACTCTCCGCAAAGTCTATTATGCAGAATATTTTTTGATTACTCGTAAAAATGCTTTTCACCAAGCGAAGTTGCCCAGCCCTCGAACCAGATGCTGTCATAGGCGGGCAGCTCGCTGTATAACTTTTTATCGCTCTTTATAAGGTATTTGCGGTACCAGTATCTGACAAGCGAGGGAATGCAGATAACAAACGGCATAAATACGCCGAGCATTGCGTTCTGCAAGCCGTGCCCTGCTTCGTGCTGCTTTGTATGTAATGAAGAATTTTTGCTTACTATAAAGAAGCACCCGAGGTTAACTCCGCCCCAGTCAGTCCCCACTTCGAAGTATATAAGGCAGTGGAAGCGCTTAGGCTTATAACCCGCCGCAATGAGCGCCAGCGCAGCGATTCCGCCTATGAGGCTCATTATGATACCCCATGTGCAAGAGAGCACCCAGAATAAAATCTGCTTGAATTTTGAGTTTTCCATTTGTCGATTATCCTCCATAATATTTTCTTACGGCTTGCCGTAATCAGTCCTGTTCGAGATATACAGTCACAACCTTGCCCGCCGGCGAAGTTACTTGCATTTTATATGTGTATTCTTTATTCAATTCGCCGGAGAAGGCTATTTCGTCCGAGCCCCACTTGCGGGAAAGGAGCTGGCTGTAGTCATACAGGCCGGGCGTGCAATCGATTACAAAACGACCAGACTGCTTGTCTATAACAAAATCTGCCGTGTAATCGTCTACCATCGGAAGATAGGCTTCGCCGCCTATTTTATAGATAAATTCAATAACGCCGCTTTCATCTACTCCATAGGAAGATGAAATGCCTATGTCATAGGAATCAGCTCCAACGACCTCAAATGTCGCCTTGCCGAGCGCCGGGAGATGAACGTGCAGTTCTGCGGGAGCACCCTCTTCAAATGAAATTGTATTTGTAATATCCTGCTCGGCGAACGCTGCCGCTGTTATCGTAAGCGTCGCTACCATGTCCGCAATGGCGTTATAATTTGTGCTATCCCCCGTGAACGACGCCGTTATGCTATATGTACCAACAGCAGTTTTTTTATTTCCATTGTAGGAAACAGCAACGCCGGCCGGCAAGTTACCATTAATTGCAATCGAGTGCATTTTCCCGTCGTAAGTAACGGTTGAATCTTCAAAAGCGACGCCGCTCATATCATAGTCGGCTTTGGCGATTTTGAACGTTACCTTGCCGTTGAAATCTTCAGCCCATTTAAATTTCGCAGGGTCGTTGAGCGTTACCGTTGCCGTGTAGTCGCCCGCATTTGTTGCGCTCCCGTTGGTTACGGTATAGAGTTCCGAAGGCGCAACGCCGACCTGCTCTTTGCCGTTGTATATAAGCCCCGCCGCCGCGACCGGCACAGGTATCGCTGTGGGCTCAACTGCTTCTTCTGTGGGTGCAGTTATTTCGGGCGTTGCCGGCGCGTTCTGATTCCCCGAGGAACTTGACGAGCCGGAAGAGCCGCCTTGGTTTTTAAGCGTATAGATAGCGGCTTCAATCTGAGTGGTGAGCCACGTCTCGATATCGCCGAAATTTTCGCTTAAGTACGTCTTTGTCTTTTCAGGGAGCAGGGTTTTAATTGTGCTGAGTGCGTTTGCAAGCGCAGTTTTTTGCGCTTCTTCGGTAAACGCATTCGTGCCCTTCAAAGACTCAACGTATGTCTGATAGGTCTGTTTTACTACGTCGGTTACTGTAGTTACCGCCTCGGTCAAAAAGCTCTTTGCCTGTGTATCGCTTATTTTGCTGTTGATGAAGTCAACAAGCTTTTTTACACCCCAAGAAGCGAGCGCGGTAAGTGCCGCCCCCAAAACGCTGATGATAATTTCACTCCAATTCATATGAGTAATATACCTCCATTATTTTTTACTACTCAATGCTGTTGACACCCTGCTCGCGCAGGAAGTCATTTATTTCATGTTTTTTCGCTTTTGCATAGGCGAGAGCGGCTTCCGTTTCGCCATTGGCGTGCCCGTTTTTGAGCGCCGTCGCCGTGGCTTCACCCAGCGCCATTGAAGCTAAAGTGCTTTCAATTTGCAAAAGTTCAAGTTTGTGCCTTCGCTCTTCACGTTCCTTTTCGAGCTTTTCTCGCTTCTCTTCACGCTCATGCTGTTCTTTCTCTCGTTTTTCCTGCCTTTTGAAGAGATATGTAAATAAAGCTGAAAAAAGCGTAGTGGGAACTCCGAATATAAGCAAAATTTCCCATAATGTCATTGAACTGTCCTCCTATAAAATATTGGCAAAATCTTGCGTAGTCGGAGCACGCTGCGTGGTCTGAACTGATATTGCTGGCATATGTTATCCTAATTCCTCTATAGTTTCAGCGGTAATATTGTACGATGATGTCGAGAGGTTATACATATTTGCAATTTCATATCCCGTTATCGAACCACTGTAACTATTTCCATTTTTATAAAGACAGCCCGCTATAACACCATAGACATTGCCGCCATCTTCTGAAAATGCTCCACCGATTATAATGAATGTGTCTAAATCGTTAGTAAATGAAATGCCCAGAAGCGTACCGCCCTCACCGCTGCTTGTAACATTAAGCGTATAGATATGGGGAGATAAACCGGAACTACCGCCAAGCAATGTTCTTACCCAGTTAGCAGTTACGGCTGTAGTATCATTCAGGTCTTGCGATAAGGGCGCCGAAATTTTAGGTGCTTTGGAAAACGTCTTTGTGCCGCCTATCGTCTGGTCAGTTTCAGTTCCTACTATTGTGCCATAAGCGCAATATCTGAGATTTGAATTATTATTCTGCGTATAAGCGCCCGTCCAAAATGCCAGCGTACTTGTGTCCACTAACGAATACTGGTAATCGGGCCAATATAAATGCGATGAAGCCGCCAAACGGTATACCGAAGGAGAGTATGTGTCCTCTAAAGTAGTTACGCCGTTGCTGCGCGCCGTATACACCGTGCGTAGAACGGCAGTTGACTTACCTACGGCCGTCACACCGTTCTTTATGTCGTTAATCTGATTTCGCAGATTTGTATCTGCGGCGGTGCGATTTGATATTTCCTCGTCTAAAGCCGCCTGCGTTGCCAAACCGTCCACAAGGTCAGCAACGGAAAATTTGACTTCCGAGCCGTTCTGAAGAGTTAATACAACCTCTCTTGTCTCGTCGTCATATGAACCGCTCACCACTACTGATTCAAGCGGCAGGTCAACCGACTGAGTGGCTAATGTCTCGCCAGCAGCATTTAACAATTTTGCTGTGAGCACATAATTTGAGTTGTTCATTGAGAACGTAAGATTATGCGCATAGAAGGAAGTGATTTCGTTGCCGCTGCCATCGTTTGTTGCCTTAGACGCACTTTTCGCATTGGTGGCGCTTGCCGCATTGCCCGTGATATTCGCATCGAGGGTATTGCCACACTGCACAGGGATGCCATTAGCAACATATACAGGTTTTGTAGCCGAGCCGGCGTCTGTATTGAGCTTATCTGCGGCATCAGAATTAGCCGCATTTCCAACCTGTGTTGTGCCGGCAACAATATTCTCTATTTTATCATTGAGTGCAGAATCAGCTGATTTTCTTGCCGAGATTTCCGCGTCTAAAGCCGCCTGCGTAGCCAAACCGTCCACAAGGTCGGCAACGGAAAATTTGACTTCAGAGCCGTTCTGAAGAGTTAGTACAACCTCTCTTGTCTCGTCGTCATACGAACCACTCACCACGACCGATTCAAGCGGCAGGTCAACTGACTGAGTGGCTAAGACTTCACCCGTTGCGTTGAGCAACTGCGCAGTGAGAACATAGGTCTGCGGGTCAACAGTAAATTTGATGCTGTGCCCATAATAGGCAGTAATTTGATTACCTTTCGCATCATTTGTTGCCCGTGCCGCCGTGCCGCTGATATTCATATCGAGAGTATTGCCACACTGCACAGGAACGCCGTCAGCAACATATACAGGTTTTGTAGCCGAGCCGGCGTCGGTGTTGAGCTTATCCGCAGCATCAGAATTAGCCGCATTTCCAACCTGTGTTGTTCCTTCGACAATATCGTCTATGCGCTCGCTTAACTTACCATCCTCAGTCTGCCGGGACTCCTTCTCCGCTTCTATTTCAGCACTAAGCTCTTCCGCCTTTTGCTGTAAAGTTCCCGTAGTAACAAAGGCACTTGTATCGACTGTAACTTCGATTTCTGCCTCATTAGAAATTTGAAGGACAGCATAAAACGTGAATACAAAATCGGGCATGGAGGCATTTGTGGGCACGAGCACGCCGGTAGTATCCTGAAACAGAGCAAGCAGCACGTTTGCGCCGTTATCTAAATGCGCCCATATACCGATCTGGTTAACTGTGTACTCTTCAGATATTCCCTGATTGGTACATTGCAGCTGAATGCGCACGCCGTTCTCCACATTATCCTTGCGAATAATGCTCAATGTTTGCCGCTGCGAAACAAGAGCAGTCTGCCCCATCAGGTAGGCCTCGTTTACAGTTCCCTGACCGGCGGCCGCCGCATCTATAACCAAGCTTCCGCCGTTCGCCCACTGCTCGAGCAATTCTTTACCCGAATTTGTGATTACTGCAGATTCCCACATAAATAACCTCCTTTAACCTATATTTGCGGCGAATCCGCTATTTATTGTGGTCGACCCGGCGGCCTTCACTCCGGAATACGCTATCGCCTGCCCGTCGTGCGCAAATTCCACCGTATCCATTTTCGCGCTGCAGCGCTTCGCCTTATTAACTAAAGCGCGGAACCGGGCTATCGTCTCCTCATCCTGCAAAAAATAGCTGGTCGTTACCTTGAAATGAAAGGGCTTGCCCCCGTATTCCTGCCATTCTGTTACATAGCCGCCTCCGAACACGTCCTGTATAACCTGCTCGACTGCCCATTTTGTCCCGCGTTTGGAGTATATATTATCTGATGATTTTACCGTCGCCCGCTTGGTTTCCAAGTCCCAGCCGGTATCATACCAGTCTATATCAAGTTCTTGCGCAAGAGCATCAAGCTGCTCTTCACCCATTTCTTCTATGCGATCCCACACACGGGCGTCCGGAATCTTTTCCGCCGGCGCCTTTAATATATCCTCTACCGCTTTGGCAAGCCCCTGAACCGCGGGGTCGTCACGCATAAACCCGGGAAGTAATTTTAAGAAATCTAAAGAACTGAGTTTCATTCTTCAACCACCTCGTGACTTATCGTGCGATTCCCGGAAAATTGCGCTATCGTCGTTGCGTTCAGCACTTTAAAAGCAGGCTTTATGACGTCGATACGATAGGCGCCGACTGCATTTTCCCAGTTCGGAGCAAGCACAAATGAGCGCAACTTGTCGGGATTGATATCGCGGCCGATAGCACCGCTCTGCCATTCGATATATCTGTCTATGGCTCCGCCGGCACCCTCAATGGTCTCGGTGCAGGCACTCTCGTCCGCAGCCGTAGTGTAATATTTAATTTCAATATCGTACTCCTCCACATCGGGCGCTTCCACCTTGACGACGTCGGTCATGGGGCGCACATTGTCGGCACTTACTACGTCATAAATCTTTTTAAGCATATCATCGTCGGGAATTGCCCCTCCGTCCAGTATGGGGACAATTTTCACTACGCCTGCGTTTGTGGTATCTATACTTATTTTTACAGTTGACGCACTTGCCAGCGCGCCGCCCTGAAGCAGCGAGATTGTCAGCAGGTCGTCTGCATAGGTAGCCGTATAGTCTGTCCCGTTTTTTGCCGCTGTTATTCCGTCGGACAAATACACTATGAGCGTTTCGGCAATCAGAGCCGCGCCGCCTTTAAAGGCTTTACCGCCCGATACTGAAAGCGTTCGAGTTAAAGTCTCCTGTTCGCTTGCCACAATCACGTCCATTATGGACGGATCTGCCGTCTTTGCCCAATACTCATATGATTTAATCGGCCCTGCGGTTGAAAGTGCGGAAGGCGCCAGACGAATTCGTTCGCGCAAATCATCGTCAACCTCTGTATCTGTGCCGCCTGATGAGGCAACACAATTTGTAACGGCATCCACATAAGGTATCGGGTCAACTATCATATTGATTTGTCCGGCCGAAATATCGTTATATCCGGTGCCCTCGCCTATGCTCCGCGCCTGAACGTCTACGCTCAGCTCTCCGGCCGCTATTACTACCGCAGCCATCGTTTCAAAATACCTGACGCTGTCGCATGTTGCGCGCGTTCCCTGAGGTATAACGATATTTTCGTCGAACGGCTCGGAGACGGAAAAACGCAAAACCGTTACCGCCGGCTGAGCCTGCTTTCTTTCAATACCGGCGCGCTCGCCCAGTGCGTCCAATACTTCACCGCGCGCGTACTGCAGCATTTTCTGCTTTGCTGCATCGTTCATCTGATTGAACATAGCGACAAATACCGCAACCAGCGCCTCGCCAAAAATTCGGCGCTCGTCGCCCGGATAGAGCGCTTCACCCGTTGACTTCTCCAGCGAAGTAATTATCTGATTGTATATTTCAGACGCATCGGTCACAATAAAATCGTTCATTCACCTTCTCCTTTAAGCCTTAAAGCAACGTTGAGTCTGCCGTTTGCGGCATCTTCTGCAGTCACTTCCACGCTCTCAACCGAAACGCGCGGCTCATATGTTCCGACCATCCAGCTTATATCATCGGCGAGGTCAGAACTCTTCATTATTCCGTCGCCAATCAACTCAGAAAACTTTACCCCTCGGATACGGTCGTACGGAACTTCGCCGCGCGATATCTTTGTTAAATTATCCGCACAAACTGCGGGTTTTCCGTTCCCGAAACTCTTCACTGCTGTTCTCCTCAATGTATCAATCTCTGGATGGCAAAATTTTTAGCCTTAAGTTTTGCTTTTTGAGCTGTAGAGCAAGTGACATTGGCCGCCGACGACTGTACCTCGTTATTATCGCTCACAGTCGCCACAATACTGCCGACTACCTCTTCATCATTCTCTTCAAATGAAAATGCGAGTTTTGCCATATGAAAACGGCCTTTCGTATCGATTACCATATTGCTGACTTTAACCGACTTCAACATGAAATTGGGGCCGAATACTTCGCCGCCGATTTTAAGAACGCCTGTCTGTCCAACCCAAGGCTTCCATCCGTCAATCTCTGCCCTGACGTCTACGCCAAGCTGGGCAATTAATGTTGAAGAAAATGATACCGGCTGCTTTTTTAAGCCGCGTTCATTAGTAAGCGGTGAGCCCTCTACGGAAGAATTTTCCTCTGCCTCAACTTCAAAACTGGTTGAAAAGTCGGTAAAATCATTGATTTTTTTGGAAGTAACTTCCCACGTCTTTGTTCCGAGCTCCGTTGTAAACGTTGCTATCTTAGACATGCCGCCTCCTTATGAGCTTACCTCCCCGTCCGCGCGCATCAAAATGGCGCCTGAATGGTCGGCAAATTCAACATAAATTACTTCAGTTCCCTTCTTCAACGCACCTTTTCTCAGCGCCGAAGGTATAACAAGCGGCTTTGAGATTGTTCTATCGGCCGTGTCGGAAATAACGCGCGCATAATTGGGATCGCCGTTTTTGTCGCGCGTTGTTTCTATAGTGCTTATCTCTCCCTTCTGCACGTTCATCAGTAACCCTCCAAAGGTTTACGGAAAAACACTTTGGTCTCTCCGCGGACATGGTCTGTGCGCAGCCGCGTGATAAAAACTTTGCCGTTCCACGAAGCCGCCTTTGACGTCTCGATATTAATAATGCTTGCTGCGGCATAATCGCACGTTATCCCGCGCCTGAATGCCCCGCAATACTGCATTTTATTAGCGTCACGGAGTATTCCCCGTGCAAAGCGAATAGCCTCGGCATTGCTTGCACAGGCAATCTCGCGCATAGGTCTGAGTACAAGCCCCGTCTCAACATCCCGGGCATAGTATGTGCCGATATACTTGCCGGAAACTATTTCGGCGGAACTGTACGCCTGCGACGACCTGTCGGAATATTCATACACTCCGTCATCTCCGATTTTGAAAGTAGTTACGGCCGCCTCTTGCTCTCTTGCCTGCTCATCATACAGAATGAGTATGCCGTTGTATACCGTCATTGCACAGCCCTCAAGCAGACAGCGACTTTGCAAAAAATCAAAGTCGGTTTGACATACCTGCTGTATGTATGAATATTTGTAGTCGGTGACATCGTAACTCGCAAATTGCAATCCATGCTGGGAGGCTATATCCTCGGCAATTTGAATCAGGCTGAAATTCTCCCAGACGCGGCTTTTTTTAGTATTACAAGAAGGGGGCAGCGCAGTTGCAAAAAATGTCATTGCGCCGTTTGACGGCCTCACGTCCGTTACATACATTGTGCCGGTGTCTGCCGCGCCGTTTACAAAGCGCAACCTGTCACCGCTGCGCGGCCCCCATGAGTCCCACATTTTTTTGCTGTCGACAAACCGTATCATGAGCCTGTCGGCCCGCTTTTCCGCAAAGGTCTCATGCTCACAACGATTTATATAGACATCTTTAGTTATATCGGTACCTTCATAGAACACGTTCATGAACTTCGCCTCCAAGGGGCAAGTGTTGCCGGCTCGCTGCTGTTATTATAAATCGGAATGCGCAGAGTAACGGTATCTTCGAATATAAGCACATCCGCATAATCAGGATTTTCCGCGATTATGTATGACGCCATCTTTTCGTCATTGTAAACCTGCAGCGCAAGCTCGTCGAAGGTATCACCCAGCCGCGTGACATACTCAATATACCGCAACACGGTCATACCGTCCCTCCTCTTTCATGCGCAACCACTCTTCCAGCCAGTCAAAGAACTCCGAAGCATGCTCTCGCAGACGCTCGACAATGTCGTCGGCGTTTTGCGTACCGGTGCTGCCGTCCGTCTCTACTCTGGGCGCCCATGTGAAGTTGCTGAAGTCGTAATAAATTATTGTAGTCTCAGTCAAACTGCCGAGAGAAAACTCATCCATCGCCGCAAGTTGACCGGCCTTGGCAAGTTGTGTGTTCTGCCGGCCTTCTTCCACGCTTACTTCAAGCGTCTGAACCGCCGCAATGTCAAGCGTATTTATAGCAGCCGTGACGCCTGAACGAGCTTCATCGCTCATCTCTACGGTGTCTATGACGCCGAGCAGTTTGCCTGCCTGCTGCCATAACTCAACATTCTGCGCGTGATAAGCAGGATCGAACGAAATGACTGCCTCTGTACCCTCCTCGCCTGCTATGCTCACTCCGTCGGTGAAGCCGCCGGCGGCAAGCCGGGGGAGTGTTACTGTGGGTATCTCTGGTATGGCCGGGAGCCCCGTCCAAGTCCAAACCTTGCTCAATCCACCGGTAATGCTGTTTATGAGCTTTATGATGGCATTGAGTCCGGTCTCTACGATGCCGATGAGGCCGTTGATAAGACCCTTGAAAAAATCGACAATCCCATTCCAAATATTTGAAAAAATATTTGCAATCGATTGCCATGCGCCCGACCAATTACCTTGAAAAATATTAGTGATAAAGTCTATCAGCCCCGACAGAACGTTGGTAATCATCTCTATGAGCGGAGTTACTACATTTAACGCTGCGCCGAGCACACCGCTGAACAGGTCAGCCACCATGCTGATTGCATCTGCAAGAGGTGCCAAGGCATTCCCCACGAGATTCTGTATCATCGACATGAGCGGGCCGAGCAACGAGTTTATAAGCGTCAAAATCGGCTTGAGGATGGCTACCACCACGTCGAGGATGGGCTCTAAAACTGACAGCACGATGTCGAGAATGGGCATCAGAGTATCCAGAAGCGAAATAAGAACGGGCAGCACAGCCTCTACAATGCCCGTCAAAATAGGTGTTATTTCCCCAAGCAATTCGCTGAGTACAGGCATTATAGTGCTAAGCAACCTGCCGAGGACTGTCATTATCGCCTCTATCAACTCGGCAATGATAGGCAGTACCGCTCCCAAAACGTCCAATATAGGCTCAACCGCAATTGCAACGAGCTCAACCAGTTGAATTATGACCGGGAGCACCGCCGTTATAATTCTCATAAGCGGCGGCAAAACCTTCTTGAGCACTATATTAGCTATCTTTGTTATCGGCTGGATCAGCGATGAAACCATCGGCAAAAGCTCTGCGAAGGTATCTGTAATTAGCGGGGTGAGTATTTCGGACGTCTCCGTGATGATCGGAATGACTGCATCCGCCAGACTGGATACTGCAGGCATCAGCCCCTTAATGCTCTCCAATACCGTGTCCGCCAAAGGCAGAAGCGAAACCTCTAATTGCCGGACGATCCCCTGCCACATTGTCTGCAGGTCGCCATACTGCACTTCATTGATTGCTTCGAGTGCATCGACGTTATCGAGCGTGGCCTCTTCCATACTGGCGAGAATCGGCAAAATAGTCTCGCCCAAATCCTCATACTGCGTACCAAACAAATTGACCGCTGCTGTATTCTTCGCAAGCGGGTCGTCCATATTGTTCAGAGCGTCAAGAACTTCAAAGAAGGCCTCGTTTGCAGTCTCTCCGCCCGCGGCGAAGCGTGCAAACATTTCGTCGGCGTTCATTCCGAGCAGGGCATAGGCCTCGGCGCTCGTCGTCGACAGGTCTTTGCTCCTGATATTAAACTCTTTGACGGCATCACCGACTTTGTCCATCGAGAATACGCCTTCGTCGCCCGCTGCGACAAGTCCTTGGACAAACTGGTCGGCCGAAAGGCCTAAGGCAGAATACTGAGCGGCGTACTCGTTCAGCACGTCGAGCATGTCACCGTTTTGATTGGCGCCGTTCTGCGCGCCGTAGGCTATTATGTTGTAGGCTTCATTGGCCGTGAGCCCGAAGTTTTTCATCAGTGCGGATGCCGCGCGCGTGCTTTCGGAAATATCAAACTCAAAGGCCTTTGCCAAAGAAAGAGCATCTTCTGCGGCACTTGCGAGTGATTCTCCCTCGAGGTCGGTTATCTGCTTTACTTCGGCCACGGCTGCAGCCGCGTCCTCCATACTGTCACCGAAGTTATCACCGTAAACAGTTTTGACGACTTCGCCGAGCTCCTCGAGCTCATCACCCGTGGCGCCAGTCTGCGCAGATACCTTCTGCATGGCCTTGTCGTACTCGTCTCCGAGCTCGATTAGCTCTTTCCCCACCTCCAGAATTGCCTTGCCCACCGCGGCAAAGGCGGCCGCCGCGGTTGCAGCTACCGCTACCGATTTTACATTGATATTATCGAGTTGGCCGCAGGCCTTTTCAACCGATGATTTCAGAGTAGGTGAAAGGCTGCCTGCAATTTCGACAACAGTCTGCAATACGCGGCTGTTACTTGCCATTTAACAGTTACCTCCTCCGGTGGCGTTTTTTGTTGATTTGCGCAGCAGCCGCCCGCTGGCGCTCTTTCTGTTCGCGCGCCAGTTGTTCGCTCGCCTCTGCGTACTCAATTAAAAAATCAACGAGACGCATCTTTCCGATTGATGTAACAGGCGTGTGATACACGCGCGCATAGTCCCTTATGCGCTTTCGGATTTGCTTCCCGTTGAGTTCTCCACCGGCTCTTCGTCCTCCTCCGCCGCCGATGGCATAATAAAATTTCGGCTCACTCTCGCCACCGCGATAAGGTCGGGGCCCTTTAAACGGTTAAGGTCGTTGTAATCGATTTCAGGATTGACCGCGACTATTGCTGCAAAACCTAATTCCAGATGCATAGAATAGTCCATCTCGATTGCAGAAGCATTCAGGCCTTTTTTTGAGCTAGCGTTGAATTTACGCGTCTCAGCCTCGACAAATGCTTCAGCTGTGATTTCATTCACGTCGTAGGTCAGTTCCTTGACCTCTTTACCGTTGATTTTTATGGGGTTTTTGAGTTTTAAAGTATTCATATCATCCTCCTTAAAAGTTACCCCCGGAAGCTACAGCCCCGGGGGTACGATTGATTTTATTAAAGGTATGCCGCGATGTCGGCATAGTAATCTTTGCCTCTTATGCGGCAAATGGAATTGAGCTTGTCTATGCAGAGCAGCTCCTCTCCGTTGACGTACAGCTGATAACGGAGAACAGCTATAGTTATTTCGTTTTCTGTGGCACTCCCCACCTCGACCGATATGCCCGGTATAACTTTAGGAATACCCGTTATAAAGGCCTTGCAGCCCTCGGCCGTGGCCGCGCCGTCCGCACCGATATTGTTCTGCACGAAGCGGTACTCGTAATTATGGCGCTCGGGCGTACTCACAGCAACGAGCTTACTGTCGGCGCCGATTTTCGTCATTGCCGCTTCCATAGCCTCCACGAGACCGACGAGCGGAAGTTCGGTTGTACCCATTGCGTTAATCTCTGCAGTGGCAAACGTTACTTCAGGCAATGTGAGCGCCACGTTCTTTGCTACAAGCTCGTTGTCACAATACACGGTATCGGCGAGAATTGCGTTTTTCTGATCTACCCACTTGGACATTATGCCTCACCTCCTTCATCTCCGTACAGCACGGCAAAGCCGGCATCTGTGTAGCTGACGATGACCGTCGCCGCCTTGAGCGGAGGCGTGATCGTCGCCGAGATATGCCACTCAAAGCTTGCAAGCAGCACGTCGGACGATTCGCTTGACTGACCGGAAGTGAGCTCAACCGTAGGCGTGCCGATGAGCGCGCCTACAGAAACAAGCGCATCCAGTTTCTCCTGCTCGCGGTTGAGAATAGTATCGCGCAGAGCAAGCGTCATGGGCTGGTCGATGGTGTTTCCCCACTCGCGCTGGAACTCGTTCGTTATGTAGAATATCATGAGCATATTCGTATCGAATATCTCACGCGCCATATAGTCGCCGCCGTCGGCATATGCGGCCGTGTGGTCGCCCCAGATGCGCCAGTTACTTTCCCAGTAGATTGCCGTTGTAATTCCGGCCGCCGTAAGCGTGTTGGCGTCGGGGCGGTCATAACCGACGAGCTTTGAAGAGTCGCTTATGTACAATCCCGACGCGGAGATGGGCTTATTCGCGCAGGTCTCGAAAGGAATGTTGTTATTGTTTATGTCGCAGCGTATTTTTTCAACCAGCGCAAGCGTGGACAGGTGATATATCGTTGTGCTGCCGCTCTTCACTTTCGGCCAGAACACCTTGGAATATCCCGAGATATATCCGTTATCCTCCTTCCACTTGATTGCCGCTGCGATATTGGCAACGTTTGTCGTAGGAATATCAGCAAACACAAACGCGCGCCAGTGGTCGTTTATCCCCTGCGAAGCCGCTACAAGCGCATCGTATACCGTGGGATCTTCCGACCAGCCGGGTGCTGCGAGATAGGTCGGTATTGCATTATAATTCTGGTATACCTGCCTGAGCGACGCAATACCCGTTGTAAGGCCGTTGCTGTCTGTGCCGCCTATAACCGTTTCTGCCGTTATCTCCTCGAAATCTATGCGCTTGAACGAAGCGTCTATAGTCGTCATAGGAGTCGTCCCGATGTCGGTTATCGTAAGCACGCCCTTTGTTGAATTGTAGCTTAAAGTATAGTCTGTGCCCAGCACCTTGCCGTCGATTACAAAGGTGCTGATTATTATGTCTGTTTCCGCAAGGGTAGCCTTGCGGTTTACAAACGTGAGCTCTTCTGTCACCTCTGCGCTTGCATGTATGTCCGGATCGAGCACATTTACAACATAAATGGGGCCGATATTGCCGGCCTCATTGTTGAAGTGCGCTTCGATGGCCTCGCAGAGAGTGAATTTGCTCCATAATGACGAATCGGCAAAATGTCCGAGCTTTTCACGCGCTTCGTTAAGGTTATAAATTCTTACAGGCGTATTGACCGCATTCTTGTAGTCGGCCAGCAAGTTCACCGGTGCGGTACCGAAATATACCGGTACCACTGACGCCCGCGATACGCTCTGCACGACATCGTCGCCGATATTGCCGTATACGCCATATTTGTATCCTGCCATTGGATCCTCCTGTTTTATTTATAATAATTTTGAATACGCCGACTCTGTTCCGTTGAGTCCGCGCTCTACCGTCATAGTTGCCCACGCATAAAAATACGGATATGTGTCGGCAAGCTGTCCATCCTTTGCAAACTGGCCGTATTTAATGCCCGCCTCTTTAACAAACCGCACGCCGTTCATATACTCGGCGTTTACAATGTCCTCTACCGTTCGTTCAAGAAGGCTCCACACGTCCTTCCAGCCGTCGGCTGTTTTTCTGTATGCGGCTGTTACGCCGTCCTCGTCCGGATGCAGCCCGGGATTCCACGCCATGAAACTAAGCTGAATGTTTATGCGGTCGGTATTGAGCAATAGACGCTGGTCGCCTTCAAGCAGTTGCACAAGTATGTATGGGCACTGCGACGGCACACCCTCCGGCAACTTATCGTTGCCGGGCAGAAACATGGCAAAAGCTGTTGGCGCTACCTCTTCATAGACATAGGTTGAACCCTGTTTACTGTCGCTCGGACATTTGAGACGTATGCGCGGGCAGACGTTCTGGTTCAGCCAGTCGGTCACGTTTTCAATACATTGTACTATTGTCATAGTTGCCCTCCGCTATCTCGAAATTTGCTGCGCGAGCTGTATTTCAGCCATGCCGAGATCTTCACGCCACGACTGCACTGTAAACTCACGGCCATCCACGTTCAGACTCTCGCCCTCAGCGCGGACGCACGGCAGATCCTCTGCCCTGGCAAATACTATAATGTCGCATTCGGCCAAACCTATGGCGTCCATCGCGGATTTTGCCGTCGATGGCTCGTCTATGACGGCTGTGACCGCGCGCCCCTCGATACTGTGCATTTCGCCGAACTCGTCAAGATTGAGAAATACCGCACTGCGGTCGGCCTGTACAATATCTTTGAATTTATTCATCTACCACCATGTCGGCTGCCGACAGGTCGGGCGCTTCGGCCTCGTCAGTAATATCGCCTGCGGGTTCCTCTGCAGCGGGCTCGGCAGGCTCTTTTGTCTGCTGAGTCTTGGCCTTCTTACCTGTTTTAACCGACGCTTTAGGCACGGGTGCAGCGGGTTCCTCTGCAGCGGGTTCCTCTTTTACGGGAACATTTACATATTCCGCTACGCCGAGTTTAACGAGCCTTTCTTCGGCAGCACTGTCGAGCTCTATGGGGGAATCTCCGGCTCTTATGGGACGGATTATTTTGTTGTCGCGCAGACCGAACACGCCCTTAATGATCTTTATCATATCCGCCTCCGTTATGCATTGATTGCATTTATTGTTATCCAGCTATCTTTATGGTTGGGTACCAATATGGGCTGGCTGGTGAGAGTGAGCGTGCGCACATTGCCGTGTGCGTCGCTGTAGTACTTGGGTATCCTGCGACCGGTGTAGGTATGGAATGCACCGTCGCTCTGCTCAACCTGCGACACTGCGCCGTAGAGCGTTCTGCCGCAGCCGGGTGCGGTGATAATAGCCTTGCCGTTCGGAATGAACTTGTGGTCTTTGTCATCGTCGCCCGTATAGCTTGCAGAGTACATGAGCACATCAACGACATGCCCCATTGCATTCAGCCTCATGATTTTTGTGACGCCGCTGGGCAGAGTCTGAGGGTCGATGCCGCCTATATTTATATTGCGGTTATCGAGCAGCTTTAATATCGTCTCGTTGGCGAGCATTGCAGCGCCGACGTCGGCCGATACAATGAGGTCAGACGAGGGCAACCCCTTTGCCGCAAGCATCTCGCAGACTGTATATATATCCCCGAGGATATCAGCATTTGATTCGTCCCAGTCAACGGTGGGCGTGTACTGTGCAGGGTTGCTGGCACCCTCATAGAACTGAATCTGTTTTACGACGGGTTTGGCCTCGTCGTCAACAATGTGTTTCATAACACAGCCGTTAGTAAGCAGCGTTTCGGCTGCCATAGCCTCTTCGCGGCGCCTTATGAAATCAGTGAGCTCGTCAAAGTCTTTGAGCATAAGGGCCACCTGCCTCTCGGCGGGAGTGAGCTGAGAAAGAAGAGCCTCGCCAAAGCCGCGCTGGTTGAGATCGTCCACCGTCATCGTGCGCTTGGGCGCGATCGTGGGCGGCGTGTAGCGCTCCATGTACGAGCCCTCGCGGAGCATGGTTACTCCACCCTTGCGTGGCGATACGAAAGGAGCGAGTCTTTTGCTTCCGTTCCTGTACTCAATCAGGACGTCGGTCGTAGCAAACACATCCGTCGCGTCGTTTGTAGGGAAGTAACGGTCGCGCAGGAATGTGGGGGCGGGCAGAATCTGCTGCACCGCCATGAGAAGAGTATGAGTGTCATAGATATTTAACATTTTGTTATCCCTCCCGTTTTAGTATGAGATTGCGTCGGAAAGCAGAATACCGACGCCGCGAAGCGCCTCCTCATCATCTGCCGTGAGAGAATAACCTTCGGCAACGACGAGCTTGTTGCGGTTAAAGTGACCTGTGCGATAAGCCTCCACGACTGCGTCTGCGGTACCGGCAGTGCAATCGATTGCAAGAATGCAATTTGCAATGGCGGGCGTTGTAGCAGCTTCGCCGTCAGGCTCTCCCTCTTCGATATCATCCGACACATCAGAGCCGAGCACTACCATCTTACCCGCGGCATTGCGCGCAAGTACCGTGCCGCGACTGAGCGGAGTTTCCGCCGAAACGGCCGCAAGCGTAACTGCAAACGTGGTAGCTTCGGGAAATGTATCGTGGATGAGATTGTCATATTCCATAGTTCCGATTTTTTCGTTGAGCATAGTTATTACTTACCTCCTTTCATAGCGCTAAAGGCCTTGAATGCATTCGCCATTACCTTTGCGGTCTCGCTCTCGCCCGCGTCGGGATTGCCGCCGTTTGGAACGCTTGACACATTTGCCGAGCCAGAGGCCGCCGCATCGTTATTTAAATTCTGCAGAAATTCCCGTCCCAGCTGAGCATTCTTCTTCATTGCCTCGAACGCGAGCTGGGCTGCATCATAGGGGTGCTCGCCGTATTTTGCGGCGTTGATGAGGTCGCGGTCGGCAATCTGCGCTTCAATACTTTCGATATCTTTAATGCGCTTGCGTTCTGCCGCTGCTGCCTCGGGGCGGGCACGATCCATAGCGGCGTTTTCTATCTGCGCCACGAGGTCAGGATGCTGCGCCCTCAATTCTTGTTCTGTCATTTGGATTACCTCCTGATTTTGATTTTTATTTCCGGCCGTGACAGGTTCGGCATCGGGTTCGTTTGATATTGGTATATCCTTCGGGATATTGTGGAATGCCTGCACGTCGTGACGGACGCCGGCGACGAGCAGCATCCGCTTGTCAGCGCTCAGGCTTGCCGTTATTCCGTTATCGCTCAGCATTGTGTCGGCAAAGCCCTTATCGATTGCCTGCGCGCCGGTCATCCACAGCTCATTCGCCATCATAGTGCGGAGAGTATCCTCTGCAATGCCCGTCTTTTCGTTGTAGATGGCGGCAATAGCGCGCTCGATTGCATCAATAGATTTTGCGGCCTTCTTCATGTCGGCGAGAGTCATCCAGTCGACAAACATTGTCGATACCCCGTGTATCATAATTATGCTGCCGGGGTATACCTGCACCTCATCGCCCGCGCAGGCAATTACTGAAGCTGCGCTCGCGGCAATGCCCTCAACGATTACCGTTTTGTGGCCGGACAGCCCCTTGAGCGCATTGTGAATGGCAATGCCCGTGTACACGTCACCGCCGCAGCTGTTCAGCTTGATTACCACCTCGCTCTTACCGCGTACGGCGGCGAGATCGTCCATGAAGCCTTCGGGCGTTATGTACTGACCTTCGATAATTTCGTTAGTGAACCAGTTGCGGGGCAGACTGTCAAGCACATCGCCGTACAGCGTAATTTCCGCGCTGTCGGTATCGTTGTTTGTGACCACGTTCCAGAACTTGCTTGCTGCGCCCGCCTGCGGCAGAACGCCTTTTTGCTTGATATTCTTCATACATTACTCCCTGTTTGTTTTAATTTATTTAGCAGACGGGGCAAAAGCGCCGCTGCCAGCTTGTCGAGATTATCGTTGGCAGTAGCCCCGTCAAGCAATTCATTTTCCTTTTTGAGCTGCTCGGCATTGGTTTCAAAGCTGCCGCCGTTAAGCCGCACGGTGGCCTGTTCGCGCGTCGTAAACCCGTTTTCACAGGCGAGTTGTTCGGCCTGAATTTCTTTAACAGGGTCGAGCTGTCCCTGCGATGGGCCAGTCCATTCCGAACCGAGCCATGCGGCGCGCGTCCGTGGATCCGAGAAGAAACCCGGAGCTGTGATGCGCCCGCTCGCCACGGCCTCGCTCAGCCAGACTTCGTAAATAGGTTTGCAGAAGTCATCAACAAACCACTCTCTGCGCATCTTAAACGACTTCCATGCTTCAAGCAGAGCCGCACGGCTCGCACTATATGACGAGTTGAACGCCTTCAACAGAAGATCGGCGGGAATCTCAAGCGCCGCGCCCACCTGTTTGAGCACGGCATTCATAAATGCGTCGAACCCGCCCGCGGGGCGCTTTGGTTCTGCAAACTCAACATTTTCGCCCGGTTTGAGCAAGTTTATCGTGCCCGGGCCCATCTCATATTCATTTTCGTTGTCGCTTACAGGCAGCTGCCCTTCGCTGCCCACCTCGTTATAGGGCATGTCGTTGGGCGAAAGCTCGGTGGTGATGAACGCTGTATAGAAGCTCTCGACGACTGCGGCCGTCAGCTCGCTGTCGGTATAGCGGCGCGCCTGAAGGAGCGGCTCTATTACCTGCGCAAGGTATGTAACTCCCCTGTATTGCTCGGGGCGCTCCGCCTCCATTATGTGGAGGATATTCGGGAGCCCCGTCTCCTTACCGTATGCCTCGACACGCGCCCATTTAGTTGGCGCCACTGTCGCCTCATACGGATATGTGTTGCGTATATGGTAGGCGACTATCTCTCCGCTCTCCTTATCGACCTCCACACCGTCATATATCTGATTGCCGTTTGCAGCCGTTCCCGTCGTATTGAATACCGCCAGATTTGCGCCAAGCATAGCCGTGGGGGTTGCCACCCTGTCGGCCTCTACCATTTGAAAACGCAAGCCGTATGGTTTGTTCTGCGTAGTTGGAACGTGTTTAAGTACTACGAACACATCGCCCGACAGAAGCTGCGCGCTGAACGCGAGCCCCTGTGCCGAGTAAAAATTACTTACGCCGAGTGCGTCACAGTTTCTTTTATCTGCCGCCCACAATTCGAATTCCTCTTCGGTTTTGTGCTGCCACGCCCGCGCCTGCTCCTCTGAGAGCCCAAGCGTTGCACGGTTGATTCTGCTGTTAAGCCATAGTCCGCTACCTATTACATTGGTGCGGTTGGTTTTAATTGCGGAGGTGGCCACAGGCGCGCTCATGTAGAGCATTCTCGCGCGCTGGCGCAGGGTATAGTTGTTGGCGTCTATATCCTCGCGCGGTGAACCGCTGCGGGCGGTAAAGCCCTTAAGAGATTTTTTCGTATAACTTGCGCCGGCGTCACCGTAGCCCTTATTCTGCATTGGACGAGCGCCCGTTCCGCGGGCGGGAACTTTTTTATTGTCTTTCATTATGGCCTCCTCACCAGTCACGCGGGATGACGCCTACGGCTTTGCGCGGCTTGCCTCCCGCATACTGAGCTTCCAATGCCGCGATTTCAGCTTCAAGTTCCTTAATAGCCTCACGGATGGTCGAGAGGTCGACGTTATACCTTGTCAAATTACGGCTACCGATGCCATAGCTCTGCACGCCGCCCGCAAGGATCTCAAGCTCCTTTTGACGGTAGGCCTGCAGGCGCTCCCTCTTTTCTTCAATTTGCTTTTTTATATATTGCTTGTCCATGCCTCCTCCTACCAGTCGCCACCTTCCAAATACCGATTGTGCCGCGTCCTTTTAGGCCGTGTTATGCGTTGCTCAATAGCCTGCGGTTTTTTATCGTCGAGGCCTTTAAGCCTCCGCTCGATAGCATCGAGGTCGGGGTTGACGAGCCTGAAAGCCGCATTAGCGTAATTTCTGCAATCGAGCGCCTCGTTGCGCTGGTGCCCGGGCAGCTTTTCCCAAGTCCAGCGGTCGCCGCGCGATGTGCGCGTGAGCACCAGCTTTTCTGAAAGCAGCCCGGCAAAATAATTATTGTCGTACCCTCTGTCGCCACGGGGAAAATGCGCATAGTTCGCGCCCGGCTCCTGTACTTTAAGGCCAGCCATAATTTTGCTTTTGCCCGCGTCCACGCCGATAGTATACAGATAGCAGAACACGCGCTTGTTGTCCCGTAGGGGCACCTTTGTCGGAACATTCACAAATGGAATGTCGGGGCCGCCCTTTCCTTTGATGGCAAAAACGCGCTTTTGCATGCGCGTGTGGCAGGCGGCGTATACTTCCTGAGTGTAGTGACCGCCAGAGTCGACGCACGTCATTGATATTCGCAGCCCCTTGCCAGATTTGAATTTATATATATGGTCGATGACTTCATCCAGCTTTGCCCATACTTCCGGGTTGTCGGGCTTACCCATGATAAAGCCCTTGACGATGCCCCACGATTCGTTATAGTGGCCATAACCCACCACTTCGTATTCAAGGCGGTTATCCTGAGTATCTACGCCGCATGTAAGTGTAAGCACTCCTTCGGGAAGCTCAGCATCGTACTCTTCGCGGCGCGCCATAATGCTGTCCTCGTCCTCCAGATCACCGCGATCCTCCCACAGCTCGCCAAGTAGCGTGTTGTATACTACTTTGAGGAGTTCGGGATCCTTTCGCGCCTCGAGAAATCTCTGCACGATAGTTGTCCACGTTATCCACGGGCTGGCAAAGGCCGTCAGCCAAAATGAGCGTACCCCACGCGAATAGGCGTCGGGATTGTCAGCTATCCACTTTGCAGGCTGCCGCCGCATGACTTCCTCCGTAGACAGGCAACCGCAATCGGGGCAGAGCCAGTGAAGCGACGTTATGGTGTAAACTTTTTTGCGGTTTACAGTTTTGGTCGTAAACTCAAATTTAATCTGATCGAAGCGTATCTCGTGCCACTCTCCGCAATGCGGGCACTGGTGGCACCACCTCTCCTGTGTGCCACGATAAAACGAAGCCTCGATATTGCTCCTCCCCTTAATTGTGGGTGTTGAAGTCTCCACAGATTTTTTATTATAGAATGTAGTCTGTCTGGCCTTGGCCAGTTCCCATGGGTCGCCCTCTGTTCCCGCGCTTACCGCCCAGCGGTCGCGTTCGTCGCCAAAAATATAGCGCGCGGGCGTTGAGGCAAGAGCGCTTGCCGAATTTGAGCCCGTTATAGTGAGCATTCCGCCCGGGAAAGACTTTTGCAAAATAGTGTTCCCGCTGTCGCGCGTTTTTACTTCCGAAACTTTTTCCTTGAGCCGCTTGCTGTCCCTTATCATTGGCGCTATTCTCAGACGTGAAAACTTTCGCGCATCCTCCAATGTCGGCAGTATGAGCATTGTGCTGGCGGGGTCTTGATCTATCGCGTAGGCGATGCAGTTTAGAAGGAATTCCGACTTGCCGACCTGCGAGGCCGCCACCATTACAAGGCTACTGACTCTCGGGTCGTTGAACGCCTCCATGGGCTCCTTAAGATAAGGTGTTCGGGATGTTCGCCACGGGCCCGATTCGGCCGAGCTTTCTGGCGACAGCCTGCGATACTTCTCCGCCCATTCCGTTACGGTTAAATCTTCGGGAGGGGCGAAGTTTTTGACGGCGGGTGCGATTGCCGCGTTGAGCTTACTCGTCGCCGTCGGCTTCGGTCTTTTCAAAATCTTGCCAACCTTGACGATCGCGCACGCGCTTTTTATATGCCGTCGGATCGTATTTATAGTTTGCGAGCTCGTGCAGAATGACGTATACCTCCTGCCTTATCCGCTCTGAAATTTCCGGAGGCGCCGTTATTGAGGCAAGGTCTATCGCCAGTCTTCCCGGCAGTGCAAGCAACATTCCGCGGATAGTGAACACCAGATCGGTTGTCATTGCCTCCACGTCCTCGCTACGGTGCATCAGCCCCTGCAATTCGTCCCTCTCTAATGCAAGCATGGCCGCCTTGGCCTCTTTTATTTCCGCCTCCGCTTTTATTTTTCGGCTCTCGTTGTCAGAATCCTCTCTGCTCGCACCCTTTTGGCTGATTTTTTCCTGTAAATAGGAAATATAGCGGCGAACGGTTGGCATGAGGTCATACCCGCGCTTTCGCCCTACCGTCTCTGTAACCAATATTCCGTCCTGTGTCAGCTGTTGTATTCGTCGAACGGTAAGGCCGAACAATACGGCGACCGCCTTCGTCTCAACAATCGTTTTTTTGACGGCCGCGCCCGTTCCGTCCGCCATTGTCAACCTCCTTTTTGCGTAACGAAATGCCCCGAAAAAAAATTTTCAAAACTACGCGATTTTTGGGCTCGCCAGCACCGCAGTAAAAAAATATCGTTCACAGTACCTTTTGGGCGAAATTTGAGCCGCGAGCCTCCGCGCTCCCCGTCTTGGTGACGTTAAACCTTCCCTTTGGGTACTGCGAACGATAAAGCAAACGTCCTGATTGCGGTGCTGCGCATTCAGGGCGTGAGCTTCTTTAAGACATTCTCCACGTTTTCTTCTAATTTGCTTAAATATAATTTTTCAATGCGCTGATTTATATCCTTATTAACTTCTGCACTATCAATCATTTGAGGAATAGTTACAGTACGAATAGCATATATAGGATATTTTTTATCCTCGTGCTTTCGTTGAAATGGAAGAACTATGCCTTGTGGAGTAGGGGCCAAAAATACTGGCGTTCCGTATTTGGGTTTGCCGGTTAATACTTTTCTATCTCCTTTGACTATTGTTGCTCTGATTTTATACTTCTTTTTATTTTTTATATCAGACAAAGATTTAGGTTTCATCCCAAAGCTTCGGGGTGACAGCCTGCGACTTATATATGTCAATCTAATTACAGTTAAGTGGATACCATGAACTTTAATTTGCCCGATTACAGTTTTAGCGTATTTCTTCGCTAATCGACCCTCTTTATTCATTCGAGAGCTTTCTATTCCGTATACAGCGGTCACGGCCTTAGTTATTTCTGATGGCGCTTTACTCTGACAGTTTTTTGCCGTTTTATCGAGCACTTTTTTTATCTCAGGGTTTATGCCTTTGAGTTTATCAATTATATTATCGAACTTCTTCTCATCCAAATTTACTGTAAACACGGCCGCCTCCTTTTTTCAGTATAGAAAAACCGCCATAGATGCTTTTGCACCTGTGACGGCTATGTGATGCTATCTATATAAGCTTCGACAGTTTACAGTATAGCACATATGCCTACTGCCATTCACTGCCATTTACTGCCAATCACTGACATTTTTTTGATTTTTGCAAAAAAATTTTTAAAAATCACCCCTTATACACGGCGGCGAGCGCCAAAAGGGCGCGTCCGTGCATCTTAAACACGCGGTTCATGTATGTATCAAGCTCAAGCTCGTAGTCCTCTCTGCCGCCATACATGCCTTTGCA
The DNA here is from genome assembly GCA_944368155.1 of uncultured Clostridia bacterium. Taxonomy (GTDB): domain Bacteria; phylum Bacillota; class Clostridia; order Christensenellales; family Borkfalkiaceae; genus Coproplasma. The sequence continues at coordinate 48,208 of CALVWW010000001.1, read as the reverse complement.
CACTTCCCGCCAGCCGCTCCCGTAGAAGTATCGCAGAGAAATCAGGAGGCGCTCCGCAGGCTTTAACGCATCCAAAAGCGGTACAAGCTCGGCCTCGTCGCGGTTGATATCCTCCTGCTTTTTGTTGACGCGCTCTTCAAGCTGCATTTTGACTATAACGCGGTTGGCCACTTTATCGGTATTCGGTCCGCTTCCCTTCCCCGTTGGGGATAGCCCTGAGCTGCGGATATCGCCGTACTTTTGTCTGGCAAAATTGAGCTCTACCCTTAAGGCCTCGCAGTCCTCCACCATTTTTTTATGCCTGTTTAACCGCTGTTTGATTGCTCCTGTATCTATCATGCCGCCTCCTTTTAATCATAAATTAATAGCGTAACCGTCCATCATTCCCAGTACCAGCTATCCTCGCAAGCTTCCTTGGCGTCTCTCAGGCTGGCGAACGGCGGTAAACAAAATCGCTTGCCGGCGTAGCCGATATATTTTGCCCAGAAGGTTCTCCGCTTGTGCGAACAGCTCAATTTAATTTCAAAATGGCCGTGTTCCCCTTCCGCCAGATATGTAGTGCTATTCACTTTCCTCCAATTCATTTTGTTATTTTGAATTTCTGCCTCTTTCCGTGCAAACATGTTTTCCTCCTCTTATTCGCTCATATATTTTTTGACTTCGATGATTGCCTCTGCAGCGCCGTAGCATATGAGAGCTTTATATCCGTTGGCCGACAGTGCTGCGGCCCATTTCTTTTGCTCCGCGCTGACCTTTGACAGAGATTTCTTTGCGCGCTTAAGCTCGATAAATAAGCCGTGGTACCCGTGGCGGGCATACGGGAAGAAGTTGTCTGGAAACCCCTTTTGCACGCCCTGTTCGGAGAGCAGATATCCCGTGTATTTGCTGCATTCGCGCTCGTTGGGGATATGCACCATTTCGATGCCGTTATCGCGGCACCAGCGGTACAAAGTGATTTGCTCGTCGCTCTCCAGCTGGGTCTGCTCCTTTTTCGCCGGCCGCGTCCCCGCCTCTTTTTCTACGTCCCACATAAAAAAGCCGCACGATTCCCATGCCGCGCACGGGCCTTGATTGTGGACGGAGCAGCGGGTATTTTTGCAGTACTTCGCGTTCACTCGTTGTCTCCCTGAAGTTCCCGCAGACGGAGCTGTGCCGCCTCCGGCGTAAAATAAGCCTTCCGCATCCTGAACAGTTCACATATCCTGTATAGGTTTCTCTCCGTCACTTCAACCTTTTGCATAAAATACCCGCTTTTGCTTATTTGTTCTCCATTCTCGGCATAACCGTCAGCCAAGCAGAATGTGACCGTGTAGACCGTGTCGCCTACTTTGCACGGCAAAGGCTGCGACTGTGAGAGCTTGGAGTTCAGTGCCTCATTCTCCGCCTTGAGCTCTTCAAACCGTGAAATAATGTCACGCTTTGCCCGAAGAGAACAATCGGAAAGCCCGTAATAAGGGCAATCGTCGCAAATTGCTATGTGGTCGCCACAGCTACGCAGAGCGTTTAAAATCTGCTCGTCGGTCATCTTACTGTCTGCCATCTTTCCCGCCTCCTTCGTTCTCTTTCCTGCGCGCTGTGGAGTTCCTTCTTCAGGCGTGCAAGATATTTGCCGTAGTCGCGCCGCTGCTTGGGCGAGGTTGTCTTGTCCAGCGCCGCCTGCACTCGGCTGATTTCGTTGTTGTAGTCAGCTACAGTGATTAGCATTTCAGGTCTCCACATAATACCATGATTGCGGCGGGCGAGTGAGTGACGGACGCTTGCATACATAATCAAACTGTTTATCGCCATTGTTCCAAACCATTTCACTATATCCACGTTCCATTCTTCATTCCCCTAAAACTCTGCAAGCGGGTTTCCCCGTGTTGCAGGCCAAAGCTGGGAATTATCCCAACTTCTTTATCCTGCATGGCCTTTATTCAAAAATTGGGATGCCCGCTACTTTCTGTGCACAACAAAGGTTGAAAGGATTATCTCCATCAGCAGGTCATGCACGGTGGTCTTTTCATCCATACGGCCGGCAAAGAGGTTGACGAGAGAGGTCAAAAATTCGTGTATGGCCTGCACCTTGAATGCCGACTGGCGGCCGGTGAGACGAAGGATCTCGAAGTTGGCATACTGAATTGCCTTCTCGATATCTTCAACCTCCTTGGCCGCGTCCTTTTTGCCGGCACGGGCGACATACTTAACTATGTTCCCGCGGTTGAAGTTGAGGCCCTTGTCGTTGATGAAGTCGATGACCTCTATCTTTCCGTCAGTATAGTGAGCGGGTTTATAAACCGCGTCGTTGCTGTTCTCAAGTAACTGCATCAGATTTTTGTATTCGTCCATCTGTCCGCCTCCTTCCTCTTCTTCTGCTGCCTGCTCCACCTGAGCACGCGATTCATATTTTTATTGCGGGTGCGCTCTTTTTTTGCATAAAAGCAAAGGTACACCACGCGTTTATTGGGATATGATTTTATCTCATCGGTAAAATCATTAATTGATTGCGCTATAGCTTTTAATGTTTCAAAAACCTTATTAAATACCGGGGTCATATCCACTATCATGTTTTTGCACGCAACAATAAAGTCATCAATCGCCTGTTTTTGTTCTTCCGTGAACTGTATTGTCGGCTGCTCTATCAATTCTTCGTCACTCATATCCTCTCCTGCAGAAGGCGGATAGCCGATGCGTCGCCGTTGTCGAGCAATTCCTGCGCGGCGGCACGGAACGCATGGAGATAGGCTGTTGCCACCTTGGCCGATTTGCTGAGTATCTTTTTGAGAACGGGAGCGGGCATTTCGAAGGGCAGCGTTGAGTTGAGCTTCGTTTCTGCTCCCGCCACGATGACTATATTCCCGTCTGCAGCGGTGGCCTGCTCGGCTTCGCTCAGCATGTCGAGCTGCTCGTCCGCGGGCGTGAGAATGATTTCGATGGGGTATTGCTCCGCCGAAATCTTTGTCTCAAAACCTGCTTCCTCTTGGCAATAATCTTTAAGGTCGGCGACGGCCGTCAGGGCGTCGTCCATTGTGTAGGCTACGAATTTTTCTGACATTTTTATTTCTCCTTTATTTTCATTCTTTTTTTCGCAGGCGGGTATATATGTAATATCCGCCATAGGTTTCGTTGACGTAAACTTTTGGCTCATCCACCAGTTTGAAAGCCGGATAGAGCTTGCCGAGACGATAAACTGCGCCCTCGAAGTTGAGCATCTGTTCAACCTGTTTTACCGAGCGGATTTTGCGGTCGGCTATGTAAACTTTGGGCTTTTTCAGGTTGAGCGATCCGCCCCACCGCTTTTTGCCTTTCGGATCTTTGACAAGGTATATTGCAAGCCCTTGCAGATTGAAGTCGCTATCAGGCTGCAGGCGCTTTGTGTTAGTGCGGCCGCCCTCTTTCCACAGATTTTCGGCAACGTCTCTGTCGGGGAAGTTGCAGATTATGTGGTGGTGCACTCTGATGCGCCCCTTGGGCGAGTCTGATTCGCTGTATTCTGTTACATACAGATATTTAAGCTGCGGCCACCCACGCCTTTTGGCAAAAGATTGCAGGCGGCGAATGTATTTCGTGAGCGATTTGTGCGCCGCATCCTCATCGGCGGGGCGATGCTCATTGTCGTAGGTTACGGTGACGAGTATGTCGCCCTTAGTGAAGTTTGCGTTTACAAGCCGACAAAACTTCTTTTTTGCATTTTTGGCGTTGAGGTTTTTTTGCGCGACGTCGGACTTCTTTTTCTTCGGCCGCTTGGGCGTGTCGCCACGCCGCTTGTACACGGGATAGATTTCCGATTCTACCATCGGGCCGCTTATGATTGTTTTGACCCGATAATGTGAAACCTTCCCGTTGCGTAGCGCGGCATCTATCTGCTCTTCCCTTGTATCCTCAAACGGTTGTGTGAATATCTCCTCGGCGTAGTCGCCGATATCGCCTTTGCGCATTATCATATACAGATTACTTTTCCTTACGAGAATACGGCTCTCAGGGACCTTCCGCCCCTGCCGCCGGGCACACCCCGATTAGCGTTCACGAAGTTGCAGACGCTGAGATGTTACTACCCATAACGAGGCCGTCACGGCTCTTTTTTTGAGCCATTTGATTGACAAACAAAAGCGCATCTGATATAATAATTATGTAGGTTGAGATGACATTTTTGTTGTCTCTTGCCCCTCGTCGAGCTTTCGGCGAGGGGCTTTATTTTTGCAATCGATTGCAATTTCTTTGCGTTATGCCGACAGCATTTCCATATGCCTTTGGCCCCATTCTCCCATCTCGGAGAACGGCACTTCTCTGACAACTTTAAAGCGCGAGGTGCGCACCTGATCCTTTGCATCGGGGACGACTATATCGTGAATATCCGCCTCCACTTCCAATATTGCGACGTCGCGCCAGCAGTCGCCAAAGTTCTGCGCAAACTCGAGCGATGCAATGTGCAGGCCCTTGACTGCCACCTTGTCGGGGTCGTTATCAAGCTGAGCCTCTGCCCACTCGCCGATTTTAAACTGCATCTTTTTATCGTAGTTGCTGATATACTTTCCGTCGCACTTGTGGACGGCTTTGTAGTAGGTGACTGTCACATCCTGCTCATATCCGTCCAGAGGGCGTCTTTTAAACCATCTGGCGTACTTTGTTAAAAATTTTTGAACCACTTCCCGCTGGTCGGTAAGCATATAGTCGGCGTTGTGGTTATCGCGGCACTGCACCACGTCCAACTTGCGCAGGTCCGGCTTTATTTCCATTGTGAAGTAGTTGGCCTGAATATCTTCCACACGGCGCACAAACAGGATGATGCTCTCACCCTTTGCCACGCGCTCACAGTAGCGCCCCACGCAGTGGTTTTGCCGCCTCCCTTCCTCGATAATCTCAGCGGCACATTTTGGCATTACTGTCTGCAATGTTCCGTTTGAAAACTCTAAAAGGTTGTGCAGTTTTTGGTACCAAGCGAATATTTGTCCGTCTAATACCGCGTTTTCCTTTATTTTGATGGCGTCGATAGTCCCCTTATGAGCAAGTTTTAAATCGTGCGGCATATAGATTGCCGTGTCATTCACGTTATACTTGAGCAGTGTACAGTCGGCAATGTAGTCCGTGTAGTCGTTTAAAAATGCCCTGATGGGCGAGTCGGCATCGAAGTATCTCATATCGTATTCCGTATACAGTGGCTGCTGTTGCAGATAGTACTCAAACAGCCGCCTGCGGCTTATAAAACTGTACTCGAAGTCCTCCCCGCTACGGGCGTTCAGTATTGTAATAAATCTGATGGCTATATCGACGTTCAAGCCGTCAAGCTGCCACTTTTTTATCTCTTTACGGGCGATAAGCTCTTCAAACTTGAGATTTTTACACTCGGCCAACTCTTCCTTCGAATCGATTCCGAGCGCCTTCAGTCCCTTCTTTTCTTTCAATTTTTCGGCTATGTTGCCATAATAGCCTTCATTCATGAGTTGCTTAGCCAATCCGAAAAGGCCGAATTTTGCAAGCATTTCAAGTTCAGGACGGCCGAGATATTTGCTAAGGTATAAAAACGGATTGATAAGCGTTTGGGCGGTCATTATATCGAGTGAGGAATACTCAAAGGGGCTGCCCTTGAATATCTCTTTCAGATTGTTCGGGTAGCACTCGAGCGGCTGGTCGCATATGCGCCATGAGCACCACCCCATGCCGTGCGCCCTTCCGGCACCGCGCCGCCAGCTCTTTATGCGGCTACTATCATAACTTTCATATGTGGGATGAAAAAACCATCTGGCCCCGCTACTGTCTATAAAGTCGCGCTCTTCCTCGCGCTCTTCATATTTAACAGAGATTGGAGCACATATATCGTTGGTCTGAACAACTTTGTACACTATGAACAACCGCTGCACCCAGCCGCCTGCTACCTTTTCCAGCACGGCGGCATAGTTTTTTATTTCAAAGTAGCTCATCTTATCCACATTGCGCAGCACCACGTCTGAGCAGCAATGCGGGCACTTTATTTTCCGCGATGAGCGGGCATTTTTGAGCGGCACCACTTCGTCGCAGGCCTCGCAATGCGCCAAGTAGTGGCCGCGTTTCACCTTGTAGTAAAACATGGTTTTTGCGAATAATGTCTTGCGCCACTGAGTGTAGTCAATAGGCAGATAGCCGACGCTCTCTATCCCCTTGCGGGCGATTCTGGCCCGCGTCCTTTCGGATATGTTATAATCCCGCGCACGTTCCGCTTCCGCCTTGGTGACGGGTCTGTATCCGCTGTAATAGCACATGACCGCCCCCTATATATCGTCGAGAGATATGTGGCTGCGGCGGGGCGTGGGCAAAGTGCTGTCCGCTGTGCCCATAACCATTTTGTATAGGCGTGACGTGCCGCTGTTTTTCGTGTGCAGGTGTTCGGCAATAAGGTTGGCCGCCTCAAACGGGCCCACACAGCGGGCGGGCGAGGAATTGCCCTTCTTCTCAATCACCCCCCACAGATCTTCTATAGTGATTTTGGCGTCTATCTCGAAGTCGTCATCCTCGTCGAGCAGAGCGATTATAGTGCACTCAATCACCTGATTGAACAGCGTTTTCTTAGGCTCCGACATGGTCTCGTTGTCCTGTCGGAGCATTTTTATAAATTCTGCCTTATTCATGCCTGTACCGCCTCCTTTAAGAGGTTGATATCGTCGCTTATATCGCGCATGAGCTGGTCAACTTTATTCACACAGCTTTCAGCTTTGCCTCTGTCGGCAAGCTTGATATCGCGTATGCTCGAGAAGAGCTTGTCCCAAAGGTCAACAACTTGGTTAAACGTGCTCTTGAACGTAGCGAGAGCCTCACCCGCCTTTTTGTAAAGCTCAAGCTCCTCGGCGGCGTTTTCGGCATTCGCCATAGCTGCCTTGGCCTTAGCCACAGCATCATCACGCTCTTTGCGGGCCGCCTCCAGCTCCTCGAGCGTCTTGGGGTCGTCCACGGCGACCTCGACAGTCTCCGCCGCCTGTTCCTTTGCTTTGGCCGCCTCCTCTTCAAGCTCTTTTATGCGCTTTTGAGCGGCTGCGGCGGCCTCCTGTGCCTTTTGCGCCTTTGCATCAGCCGCTTCTTTCCAATTTCTGAGGTTAGTAATATCTTTTTCGGCTTGCTCTTTTTGAGCATCAAGCTGGCCGCTAAGGAGATCAAGCTGCTGTTGGCGGCTCTCTATCTCCGCTGTCTGCTCTTTTATCTTTTCTGTGAGCTGGCGGACAGTGAGTTCGGGAGTCTCCTCGTCGGCAATAAGCCGCTCGCGGATTTCGTCGGCCGCGCCCGCGATGAGCGCCAGCTTGGTGATACCCATGTCGGCGTGCGCCTTTAAATAGTCGCCGTCGAGGTCAAGCACATTTATATAGTTGTAGGCGTGGCGTTCCTTAATGCCGAGGGCATTCTGCACATAGTCCTTGAAGTCGGTAAAACCCGCAGCTTTATAGAGCTGCTCGTCTCGCATCCGCTTCATATCCTTGGCAAGGATTACCAAGCATTCGGTCATACGCTCACCGGCGCGGAGCATCTCGGTATGTACCTGCATGAATGTCAGCTGCTCGGGCGTCATCTCCGTCTCAGGCATCAGCACAAGCTGGGTGTAGGTTGTAGTTGTGTTTTCCATGATGTTATCTCCTTATAATTTTTCGATATCAAAATCTAAGATATCTATTGTTTTCTTTATTAGAGCGATTTGGTTAGTATAATACTCTTCGCGTTCTTTATGGCCTTTGTTCTCGTCCTCCAGCTCGAGCCGCATCTTAGCCAGATACTCCCCCAGCGCAACAAATATAATTGCCCGATGCTCGGCAAGCATTCTTATCTCTTGCTCTATAACGCAATGAGCCTGCTGCCCCTCCGGCACAATATTTGCCTTCTTGCGGCTGCGAGGTAATTCCTTGGGGTTTATTCCGCCTGCGGATAGAATGGCAATGATATCCTCACGCGTGCATCCGTTGAGCTCTGAGAGAATTGTCACCTGCTTGCCCTTATTTTTGGCGGTTCGATATTCGCGTACTATTTCATCAGCCGACATTTCCATTGAACGTCACCCCCTTCTGTAGTTTATAACCGATTCTATTTTCAGCGTTGCCTCCACAAAAAAGGCAGAGACTTCATAAGCCACCATCAGTTGAATACTGCCGTCGGGCAGCACTTTATTGTAGTTTCGACTTTGAATACGCCCGATGAGTACCACATGCGTGCCAACTGAAAGCCCAGCGGCAAAACGGGCGTTTTCGTTCCAAACGATTGCGGGTATATAGTCCGAGCGCCCGTTTGACCTGTTTATAGCTACCATGAGGTCAGCAACTTCGTCGCCGCTTAGAGTCGTTCTGTAAATCGGCGACTTGCACAGAGTACCGGAAAGCGCTATGTAATTGGCTTCTTCGACAAGGCCCTTCTTCACTTCCGATGCGTATATGTAAAGCTTCAAATGGCAACCACCGTCGCTGCGGTAACTGTAGCTCCTGAATTGTCCCGTTATACCGAGTGTCATCCCTTGCTCTATTTTGTGGCGCCTTAGCAACTGCGCCGGAGCATGCACCGGCAGAATATCGCAGGTACCCGAGCGGCGCGCAATCTTTATGAAGAAACTGTAAATGTCCACATTATTCAGAGTGTGGTCGAAGGCCGGCCGGGTGACGACCTCACCATACACATAGGCGTAATTTGTTACCATCTCGCGCTTCCCCGCCTCCTGTCTATATGAATAATCTTGTCCTTTAAGGCCGCAAGCTCTTCAGGCGGCACGTCGGCTATTGGCTTGCCACCGAACCACAGCGCGCAGAACTTCAAGAAAAAAGTCACTTCCTTTATTCCTCCAGAAAGTTTGAATGTGCCGAGCTGGTCGAGCTGAGCGGCCGTGAAAGAGCTTTTCGCTATTTTGCCGCCTCCATTAATGAGAGCGCATAAGCGCAACTTGTATGTAACGGCCTTAATTGAACCCTTTAAGCAGAACCTGTTCATCTCTTCTCCTTTAAGTGGTACTGTCTACCTATCTGCGCATAGTCCTGCAAGGATATCAACGACGGTGGTCGGAGCGCCCAGCTCGGTCATAGCGTTTGCGACCTTCTCCATCGTATCTACGCGCGGCATATATTTATCGCCATACTGGTCAAGTGCCTGTCGTCTGACCTTTAATTTCTGTGCAACAAGCCTCGGAGCCAATCCGCGGCTCTTTATATATGCAGTCATCTTCATAGGCTACCTCCTTTATTTTTGCAAATCTTTAATCCATAGCTCCATAAATGGAGTTATTGGGCTTATTATAACTCCAAGTATGGTGTTTGTCAAGAGTTTTTTTCAAAAAATCTTGCAATAGATGGAGTTTTTTTTTACAATGTAATTAATATAAAATTTTGCTAAGGAGTTGGATATGGAAGTAGAACAATTAAATAACGAACGTAAACGTCAAAAACTTTCTGTCGCTGAACTCGCTATCAAAGCTGGGTTAGCAAAAAGTACCGTTGAAAAAATCTTATTCGGTGTTGTAAAAAACCCTCGCAATGATACAATGCAAGCCCTTGAGCGCGCACTCGGACTTAGTGAGCAAAATTGGACTGAGGAAGAAAAGGCTGCGGGTGTTGGAAGGCATCCCACCTATCTTTCGGAAGATGAGATAAATTGGTTGGAGCTGCGAAGCGAGATTTTGCGAATTCATGGTGAAAAATACCTTTCGGCGTTAATCACCACGCTCGAGGCTTTAACAAATAAGCAAAATTAATCATTAGGGGGAAAATATGGACAATAAGTCACAAACTATAGATTTTGGAAAGTGGGTAGGCGTGAACGGCAGCGCTGACCAGTTAAAGCGATTAAAAAGCGCGAGAACTGCAGAGTGTACCCCTCTGGAGCTATATGCTGATGAGCAACGCGCTATTTTTAGTGGAAGTCACGGCGTTTACTCAACGAGTCTTGAAGAATGTACCTGTGTTGATTTCAAAAGGCGCAAACTACCATGCAAACATATTTACAGGCTCGCAATAGAGCTTGGACTGATAGGCGGCGGTGCTTCAAAAGACAAATCACGAATAGTTGCTCCCGCTGAACCAGGAATGAGCTTTACCGCCGCAGTTGATAAGGTGGAACAGCTATCGCTCAATGGCCAAAAGGTTCTACGCGAGATACTTCTCGACTTTGCATACAGAAGTAAAGATATACATAAAAAAATTGCCGGCTGTGACTATTCAGAAGTGCTTAACAGCGGGCTCGTTGAAGAAACTCCGGACGGCATAATAACCATTGACGAACTTAAAAGCGAACGAAGAAACCTCTGCATCTATCTGGGGCGTCGAAACGAGGATGAAGATTATTATGACCCAGTTAAAGAGGAATTTTTATCTTTCCCAAAAGGAGCACAACATTACGCAACGATAGATATTGGCCTTGGAGTCTCCTCCTCAAAGTTTGGTATTGAGTTCCCCGACGATAAGATAACAGCAGAGCTTGATAAGCGAGGCCTGAACCGATGCCATGCGTACAACGCAAGCAGACGCAAATGAGGAAATTATGAACCGCATTCGAGAACTGCGAAAAGCCGCAGGCTATACTCAAGAAAAGCTTGCGTCTGTGCTATGTGTATCTCATGCAAATTTATCAGGCTGGGAACTAAACAAGTGGCAGCCCGATCAGGATGCACTTAATAAAATGGCCGACCTTTTAACGTTTCCATCGACTATCTTCTCGGTAGAACAGAAAACGCCCGCGACCCCCTCTCCGGTTGGACGGAAGAGGAAAAGGCCGCGGGCGTCGGAAGGCATCCCACCTATCTTTCGGAAGATGAGATGAACTGGCTGGAGCTGTGAAGTGAAATTTTAAGATTATACGGCGAAAAGCACCTTTCTGCCGTAGTCACCATGCTTGAAACTTGGATAAATAAAAAGGACTAATTCTGAGGCGTTCTATTTTGGCACACTTATTTTGTATAAAATATTAAATATTTTTATAATAACATGACACACGCGTGTCATGTAAACCCCGCTATAATAATTCTAATAAATAATTTGTTTTACAAAGGAGTAAAAAATTATGGTGGGAAAACTTTCAGACGAGCTCATAAACATCTCTACTATGCTTATGGTCGCACAGGAACGCGGAGACATTTTTCGCGCAACTAATGCGCTTAACGAGGCCATTTTGACCGTAATTGAAACAGAAGAGAGAACTGGTGGGCTTGCCACGAAAAAGGAAAAGGCGTTATCGACACTCATTAAATTTTCAAAGGATGAAGTTATGAAAATGTCGAAAACGTTTAAAAAGGAATTTATTGCAAACGGCTGCGTGGCGCATGTGATTAAGCGCCCCAGCGGCAAAAGCGGCTGGTTTTATGAAATAAGATATCGCCGCAATGGATATAATATATCGGTTTCTAATAAAGACATAAATATTGCAAAAAGGCTGTTCGTCGATGCCACTACCCACCTTGATAAGCCCGCAAAGACTAAAGGTATAACTTTTGGTCAGATGGCAGATGAGTGGCTCGCTTATAAAAAAGGCAAAGTCGTCGACCATACATGGGAAATGTATAAGCGCTTTGCAAACCTCTACTTTTCAAAAGCGCTTCTTTCAAAGGATATAAAATCGATAAGGACTGCCGAGCTTAACAAGTTCATGCTGGAGTTTGCCTCCCAGCCGCGCTTATATGAAGATATGCGCATATTGCTTAACTCGATTTTTAAGTACGCGCTGTTAAACGCCGTTATAAGCCACAACCCTGTTACGCTGATACCTTTCAAGCGGGCAGAGCGTAAAAGCCGCAGAAACTTAACCGCAGCCGAAATCAAAGAGTTTTTAACAACCGTTCAGCAAGCAAAGCATGAGAAAATAAGGCAGACGGTTTATGTGTTGTACTTCTTCGGCGTGCGACCGTGCGAGCTCGACGAAGAGGCACGTTTTGAAAACGACTTTTTGATTTGCCGCAACCGAAAACGCAAAGGCGGGAAAATTGAGTATAAAAAAATTCCCGTGCCGGAACAGGCGCGGGAATATATAGACTTCTCCCTTCCATTGAAGTTGCCGGGCTGCCCGCAGTGGATATCAAAATCAATCGCAGCATTGCTTCCGAACGAGCTTACAGCTTATAATTTGCGCCATACATTTGCAACGATATGCCAAAAGTATGTCCGCCCCGATATCGTTGATATTTGGATGGGCGACAGCTCGGAGCGGCTTGTCGGCAGGGTCTACACCCACTTTGACGACGATTTTATGAAAGAACAGATGAGCAAAGTTGTCTTTATTACTTAAATAAAGGGGAAGCAAATCAGGGCAATTTACTCCCCAATTTACTCCCCAAACCATACCAAAAATGCAAAAATAAGCTATAAAAACACCCCTAAAATGAAGAAAAACGGGGCAAAAACGCTCATTTTTGCCCCGTTTGGCGCGGAGAAGAGGATTTGAACCTCCGGAGGCTTTTGACCTCACACGATTTCCAATCGTGCGCCTTAAACCGCTCAGCCATCTCCGCATCGCTGCTCGGCAATCTTTCAACCGAGCACTATAATATGATATAAAATTTACGTAAAAAAATCAAGCAATTTTATTCTGAAATAATAAGTTCGGCAAATTTTTTTGCTATATTCACCCCGCACACTTTCTCCGCCTCAGCAAAGAATGCGTTGGAATTCACTTCGCACAGGTACTTTCTTCCGTCATTGTCCAAAAGCACATCGATTCCGCAGTAATCAAGTCCCAGAACTGATGCCGCCCGTTCGCACATTGCAGTCATTTCTTTATCAGCCTTGAATCTTTCGCCATGACCGCCAAGTTCCACATTCGAGCGGAAATCAGATTTATTCACACGCTTCATTGAGCAAATCAATTTACCACCCACAACAATACACCTGACGTCGGTGCCTGCAGGAGTTATAAACTGTTGATACAGATGCGCCTGCAGCTTATATTTGCTTTCAAACATACACAGCGCGTTGTAGTCATCAATTAAAAATACTCCTGAACCAAGCGAACCGTAACACAATTTTGCAACAAGCGGATAGCCGAGACTTTCCCCCACGCCCTTTAAAAAATCTTCCGGCAGGGGAGCATCGGGATAGTAGCAGAGAGGCGCATAAATTGTGTGCGGCATACAGATACCTGCACCGCACAGCGCGGCGTGAGTGAGCATTTTGTCGTCGCACAGCTCCATAGCGCGGGCGCTGTTATATAATATGCAGCCTGCCTTTTCAAGAAGATATGCGGCAGATTTATCCTTGTCCAAAAACACGCACTTACAGCGATATTGCGAATCAGCCTCGCCGTTTACCACATCGGCAAGCCTGAAATTGCGAGCCACTTCCACTTCCGCGCCAAGTTTCTCCAGCTCCTCTTTAAGCCTACCGGCCTTGCCGACCTGCGCGCCGTCTCGCTGATAAGCGTTTAAAACAATCAATACTTTCATAAAACCAAAGGCGGGGCGTATGCCCCGCCGATTAAACAGTACCCTGCCGCACACGACGGCATATAATTTATTTTTACGAAACCACCCTTATAACCGAAACAACTTCGGCTATATCGCTTGTGGCGTTGATATCGTCTACCGCCTTCATAACGCTCTTTTCCTTGGTAAGATGCGTTACAAACACAAGGGGCACCCTGCCTTCCTGCCCGTCCTCTTCCTGAATCATCTGAGCGACAGAGATATTATGACGTGAGAATATTGAAGAAACCTTAGCAAGCACACCCGCCTTGTCGTGTGCTATCAACCGAAGATAATAAGCGCTCTTGAAGTTATCTATAAATTTTGTCGAAGGGTCGGCTTCTTCGGTATTTTTGAAAGTCGAATATCTGAAGTTGGGGTGAGTTGCGCAGTAAATAACATCACCGACAATAGCACTTGCCGTGGGCATTGCGCCCGCGCCGCGGCCATACAGCATGACATCCTCAACGCAGTCGCCTGTAATATAAACGCCATTATAGCTATCTTTGACGCTGGCAAGAGGGTGAGTTTCCTTAACGTAAGTGGGATGCACGCGCACCTCTATACCGTCTTCTGTATTTTTTCCGATGGCAAGCAATTTAAGTGCATAACCCAGCTGTTTACCGTATTGAATATCAGCAGAACTTATCTTTGTTATGCCCTCGCGGTAAATCTTCGAGAAGGGAATCTTTGTATGAAAAGCAAGACTGGAGAGAATGGAAAGTTTGTAAGCCGCGTCGAAACCTTCGACGTCTGCCGTGGGATTAGCCTCGGCATATCCGAGACGCTGCGCCTCCTTTAAAACTTCGTCGTATGAAGCATTCTCATCAGTCATCTTGGTGAGGATATAGTTGGTCGTGCCGTTAATTATGCCCATAAGCGAAAGAATTTTGTTGCCCTGAAGATTATCCAAAAGGGCACGTATTACCGGCACTCCTCCGACGCAGCTCGCTTCAAAGAAAAGTCCGCAATTATTCTTCCTGGCCGCCTTCTCCAACTCATGGCTGTGTTTACAGAAGAGCTCTTTGTTTGAGGTTACAACCGACTTACCTGCATTGAGAGCCATGAGCACGAAAGTTTTGGCGGGCTCAACGCCTCCCATAACTTCGACAACGATATCAACATCGGGATTGGAACATATTTCCGCTATGTTAGAGGCGATTTTACTCTCCTGCACCCCAAGGGCAAGCGCTTTTTGCTTATTGAGCTCGAGTACATTCTCAACCACGACATCGATGCCCTGCGTCTGCCGGTAAAATTCCCTGTGTTCGGTGAGCATCTTATAAGTGCCGCCGCCAACGACGCCAAGACCTAAAATAGCCACTCCGACTTTCTTCATCGTCTATGCCTCCGTGCTGTTCATATAGTATAAGTATTTTAAACCGTCGAGCGTCAGCAACTTGTCAACGCAGTCGATACAGTCAATCTCTTTTGCAATAACTTCAGAAAAACCGCCTGTCGCTACAGTTTTCACATCAGCAACTTTGAGTTCGCGCTTAATCTTCTTTACGATGTAACCAACGAGACCGGCAAAGCCGAACACTATGCCGGCCTGCATGTTTGTTACGGTATTCTTGGCTATAACCGAGGCGGGGCGTTCTATCTCAACTCTGGGAAGTTTGGCCGTACCGTTTACTAAACTGTCTAACGAACCTTTTATACCGGGAGCGATAACTCCGCCTATAAATTCTCCCTTTTCGTCGAGGACATTGAAAGTAGTCGCCGTACCGAAATCAATTATTATGAGCGGAGCGCCGTATTTTTTCAGTCCGGCAACATTATTCACCACTCTGTCGGCCCCGACTTCACGGGCATTATCTACTTTCAGATTCAACCCGGTTTTAAGTCCGGGCGCAAGCGTGAGCGGCTTTATATTAAGATACGTCGCACACATTCTCTCCAGCGTAAAGTCCATCTGCGGAACAACCGAAGAGATTATACCGCCCTTTATGTCGCCGGGATTAACACCGTTGTTTGACAGAATTGTTAGCAGTTGTCCGCCGTATTCGTCTGACGTCTTCTTTACGTCGGTTGCGACACGAAAACTTAAAGAGAGATTATCGCCGTTATATACAGCATATTTGATATTTGTGTTGCCTACGTCAAGACAAATTATCATCTCAAATTTCTTCCTGAACTTTTGTTTTAGCCTTTGATTTACCGGAAAATCTCTTTTCTATTACATTATCTATAGTGTATATAGCAGGGGCAAGTACGATATTCACGGCCAATTCAATGGCAAAATTAATCATTATAAGACCGATAAACACCCAAAAACCAGTACCCACGCTTTGAACGATTGCGTTCTGCATGCACAGACAGCCGATAAAAAATACGCCGGTATTGACGATAGGCGCCGAAGCGGCCGCAACAAACGACGCGGCATACCTGTTCTTTTTAGATACCAGCCCGAACAACAGCGAAGGCACAAGGCCTGCAAGCGTGCCCTTGAGCACAACAGTAATTATTGTTGTTGCCGGAGCATAGTTCATGAGCAGCATAGCAAGCGGGTCAAAAATGGTGATTATACCGAACACACAGCCGAGAAAGGTTCCCGCAACGGGACCGAGCAGCATGCCGCCTACTATAATCGGGACAAGAACAAACGACATAGATGTTCCGCCGGGCATAGGGATTGCAAGACCGAACACCTGCAGCACTACAACAAGTGCGAGAAGCACGGCGAGAATTGCGATGTTCTTCGCCGTAAAAAAGGACTTTTTCGCCTTTTCCATAAAAAATACCTCCATCGGATTTCACAAGGAATATCCGCAGAAAAAAATTTATTATACTTTTACACGGTCGGATTTAACAAAATATCCGCCGAAAGTACCGCGATTAAATTTTCAAAGTTCAATCATTATAACATCTGAAAATAATTATTGCAAGCAAATGGAGCGCGCAGTAACATTTTTCGCCCCAAATTAATATTATTTACTATAAAACATTAACGGCAAGGCAAGCGCTTTTACATACCCGCCTTGCAACTATAAATCAAGGAGGAACATATGAATATTTTCTCTGGCTGCGGTTCGAACAGCTGCCTCTGGATACTTATACTCTTGCTAATCGCCGCAAGTTGCAGCGGTAACGGCCTTGAATCCATTCTCAGCGGAAGCTGCACGCCCGTTCTTATAGCACTGCTCTATGCAATGTGGAAGAACGGAACACTCTCGAGCATTTTCTGCGGGAACGGTTCCTGCGGCTGCGGTTGCAATTAAATCAACGGCAAGCGACTGTAAATCGCCGTTAACGCATAATAGGCGCCGACAGCAAATCGGCTGAATATTTTTGCGTGTAGCTCAAAAGGGAGACAATTTAATGTCTCCCTTTTATTCTTCTGCGATTTCACTGCGTTAATTTGTTACAAAAATGTAAATTTGTAATGTTAAATTATTACAAATCATTCTCTTCTGCTATTACATTGCCTTTATAAAACAGCAGTGTTATACTCAAAACATAATTTCTATTGAGAGGGTATAAATTATGTTATTTGATTTGACACACTGTTTGTACATTGTAATTTCTCTGGCTGTGACCGCAGGACTGTTGTGGGCGTTCAGATACATAAAAGAACAGCGCCACAAGGACATGGTTCTTAAACTATCCGGCGTCGCAACAGTGCTGCTGCACGTAAGCTCCATGTGGGTAGATTTTCTTACCACAGGAACTTCTGTAACGCCCGATAATGTGCTGTTCCCCATCTACTTCTGCAACATGCAGATGTGGCTGCTGGTCATTTGCGCATTTATCTCAAACAAAGAGAGTGCAGGCTGGAGATGGCTGGCAATTTTCACCGCTTACGGCGGTACATTGGGCGCATTGATTTCACTGTTCTATCCCGATTACTATCTGCATACGCCTACGCTGGCAAACTGGGGCGTGCTCAAAAGCATGCTCAGTCACTCTACCATGCTTATCGGCTGCCTGTATATGTTTACGGGCGGGTACGTAAAGATTCGGGTAAGCAATGTGCTTCCCTACTGCGGCGGGCTCGCATGCACACTCGTGCTCGGACTGAGTTTAAACGCCCTATTTGCCGCGTTCGGCTTAAATCCGCCCAACGCCATGTTCCTTCAACACAGCCCGATACCCGAAGTTCCCTTCTTTAACGGCTATGGAATCGGACTTCTGATGATAATAGTGCTGTTTGCATTTACTGTAATATGGGAATTCTGCGCCTGTCCTAAGGGCGAACGTTGGTACAACAAGCTGGCTTCCTCGTTTAAAAGCAAGAAGATTTCATAAAAATAACGGGCACGCTCTTAAAAGAACGTGCCCGTTATTTTATGCATAATTATTGTTGTCCGAGATTTTTTACCGCCGCATCTATCGCAGACAAAGCGTTCAAACTCCTCGGATAACCGATATAGGGAATACAGAGAGAAACAACCGCATACAGCGTTTCCCTGCTGTTGCCCGCTTTAATGTTCCCCATGGCGTGACTTATAAGCTGAGGTTCACAGCCACCCTGGGCATACAGATAACAGAAAGTGATAAGTTCGCGCTGCTTATTATCTAATGCGCCGCGCGTGTAATAATCACCGAAACAGTTATCTGCAAGCCAATAATTAATATGCGCACGTCCCTCCGGCGCGCCTTTCCAGAATTCGCGCATACCCTCGCCGAATATATCTATCTGAACCCCGTTACCGGCAGACAGTCTGCTATCGGCAGTCGTCGTGCCCTGCTTCCCGAGCGGAAGATTTATCCCGCGCGATGAAAAAATACCATTCATTAAACTTATAAAAGGCAACACCCTTCCAATGCCGAGGTAGGCAACGGCCTGATACACGACCTCTCTGGCCTCTTCGGGTGTAACGCCGCAGTTAAGTGCGGCGGGAAGCATCACTCTGAATTCGTCAACACCTCCGCAACCCAAAAGTACGGAAAGCACTGAAATATGAGCAGTTTTACCCTCGAGTTTGCAGAAGTCAAGGACCTCACCATAGGCAAAGTTTGTGAAAAACTCATAGAACTCAGGGTCCGTTTCAGCGAGTTCCCCCCATTGCCCGCCGAAAGCCTTGTCCACATAATTTTTTGCATAATCTGAAATGGCCATAATATAAATCTCCTTAATAGACAAAAATATTCCGAACAGAAATTTCAAGTGCATTGTAATACTTAAACCACACTTTAAGTCAACTGTTGTCTTTAAGATTTTTACTATGCCAAATTAAAATTTTTGAGCCCTGCGCGGCAACATGCTGCGCAGGGCTGATTTTATACAAGCTTATCGAGAATTTTCATAAGGGCGTATTTACCGTGTTCATAGGTTAACCCGCCCTGAAAGTAGGCTATATAGGGAGGTTTTACAGGACCGTCGGCAGAAAGTTCAATCGACGCGCCTGAAACAAATGTGCCTGCCGCCATTATTATGCGGTCGTCATAGCCAGGCATATCCCAAGGCTCGCATGTAACATATCCGTCTACCGGTGAAGCATACTGCACTTCACGTATGAAATTAACCATTTTACCGGCGTCGCCGAACTCTATTGCGCGCGTTATGTCGTGCGGCAGTTCGTCGGCGGAAGGATAGTTTTTATATCCGAGTCCGGCCATTGCCTCACCTATAAGCATGCTGCATTTAAGCGCCTGGGCAACCGTATGCGGAGCCATAAAAAAACCCTGATAATAATATTGATATCCAAACGCGTGAGAGCCTACCTCCACACCTATCGACGGAGCAGTCAGACGTTTGCCAATCAGGTCTACATATTTTTCCCTGCCGCAGATATATCCTCCCGTCTGCGCAAGTCCGCCGCCCGGATTTTTAATAAGCGAGCCAACGATTACATCGGCTCCCGCATCTGTTGGCTCCCTTGTTTCAACAAATTCGCCGTAACAATTGTCCACAAAGATACAGCCGCCAAAGCCGTTTTTACGTACAAAACGGCATACATCTTCAATTTCTTCTACAGAAAAAGCGTCGCGCAGTTCATATCCGCGCGAACGCTGAATATAAACAACATTTGCTTCTTTTAATCCGTCCGCAACGGCAGCATAGTCAAACTTACCGTCAATAAGGTCACAACAACGGAATTTTATGCCGAAATCTTTCAGCGAGCCGTTACCTTCACCGTAAATTACGCCGCGTATTGTATCATACGGCATGCCGCTTATACAAAAGAGCGTATCGCCAGGCCTTAAGATACCGAAGAGAGCTACCGTAAGAGCATGCGTGCCTGAAAGCAGATGAGGAGAAACAATCCCGTCCTCTGCTCCGAAAGCGCGGGCAAATACTTTCCCGAGACAATCTCTTCCTTCATCGCCGTAACCGTAACCGGTACTGCCCGAAAAATGACGGACAGCTATTTTGTTTTCAGCAAAAGCCTCACAAACCTTGCGTTGATTAAAAAAAGCAACCTCGTCAATAACTTTGAATTTTGAGGCAAGTTTATTTTCACATGCTTCGATATATTTAAGCTTATCAAAATTTACCATATCGTCAATTCTCTTTGTTTAAAAGTTCAAGCACATTGTCGGCATTGGCGTCTTTCGGAGCAAGCCAAATTATCCCGGGGAGTTTTTTAAAAAATGTCAGCTGTCTTTTGGCATACCTGCGGGTATTTTGCTTAATTATGTCACGCATAGTACTTTGCATATCGCCATTTTTCAAACTTTCAACCACTTCCTTATAGCCAATAGCCTGCATGCTTCGGCAGCTCAAATCTATTCCCCTCGCCAAAAGCCCGCGTACCTCTTCAACCAGACCGCGTTCAAACATAACGTCAACGCGCCTGTTTATTCGGTCATACAGCTCTTCCCTGGGATAATCAACAGTCACTGCGACATAGCTGAATCTGGGCTCGCAGCTATCGGCCATATCCGACTTCAATCTTCCTCCGGCATAGTAAATCTCCAGCGCCCGTATGACCCTTTTAAGGTCGTTCGGATGAAGTCTTTCAGCCGATTTCTCATCGACAGAGCGAAGCATGCCATAAACATAATCTCTGCCTTTCTCCGCCGCAAGCTGTTGCAGATTATCGCGCAGAGCGGTATCCGCCGCCACGCCGCCGTAACTCAAATCAAACAACAGCGAATTTATATAAAAACCTGTACCGCCGCAAATAACGGGTATCTTGTCATCTCTAAGATAGCTTTCAACTATCGGCAACGCCGCACTTTTATAGTCTGATACGCTGTAATCAGCCGTAGGTTCGACCACATCTATCATGTAGTGCTCAACACCTAACTTTTCTTCCTCAGAAGGTTTCGCAGTACCTATGTCAAGCCCGCGGTAAACAAGCTGGGAATCGGCAGAAATCACGGCGCTTCCGAGTTTTTTTGCGCACTCCGCAGCCAGCGCAGTTTTACCTGTCGCCGTAGCGCCGCACACAACAAGCACCTTTTCCACAGCTACACTATCCTCTTGAACATCTTTTCAATCTGATACTTTGTAAGCTTGACGGCAACGGGGCGCCCGTGCGGACATTTGAGTCCCATGTCGCCGTGCATATCGGCAATCAACCCGTCGGCCTCCTGCCTTGTCAGCTCCATGCCGCCCTTAACAGCGTGTTTACATGCCGACATTGCGATTTTATCCTTCAGAATATCAGTCATCTTAACCGATTTCAAACCCGATATATCTGAAAACAGTTCATGAAAAAAGGCTCCGAAATCAAGGTCTTTAAGGTCGGCCGGCACCTCGCATACTCTGTAAGAATTGAATCCGAACGGTTCTATATCAAATCCCATTTCGCGTATCAGAGAAATATTTTCCTCTAAGAATATATTCTCTTCAGGCGTAAGACTTAAAATATACGGCACGAGCATTCCCTGGCGCACGACCGAACGCTCCTCCATCTGCTTTTTATATCTGTCGTAAATCAGTCGCTCATGAGCTGCGTGTTGGTCGACTATATACACGTCCCCCTCTATCTCGTAGAGAAGATACGTATTAAACAGATTACCTTTATAAGTAAACGTGCGGCAGGCAAACCTTTCCTGTTCTTCTTTCAGCCTGCGTTCCTCTTCACTCGTAAGCTTCGAATCAGACAATTCCTTATGCGGACTGCTCACCCCGAGCACATTCTTTTCCTTTAAAGCTCCGTAGTAAGCGTATAGCGGATAGGTATGTTCCCTGTTCTCAAACTTCGGAGCCTCATAGTTTTCATAGACTGAATAGTCAGTTTTATCTTCGTTATAGCCCAGCGGCTTTTTCTGAGGCTGAACTGACGGCAATTTCTCTCCCGACAGCTCCCCGGACAAAAATTTTTCCGCCTCTCCTTTGCCGGCAGGTTTATATGCCCTATCACTGCCGTCAAAAATATCGCCCTCCTGCTTTACCATTCCTGCGTCTGCCGCTGTTTCGCCCGACACATCTGCAGAGGACCGTGAAACCTGCTGCATTGAAGATTTTACTTCAGGAATGCGGGCATAATCTACCACAAAATCCGCAGCCCTGGCCGTACCGTCGAGCACTCCTGATAGAATAGAGTACACCGCGCTGTAAACAGCTCTTCCGTCCGCAAATCTCACATCTGCTTTATTGGGGTGAACATTCACATCCACAAAATCCGCCGGTACATCGATAAAAAGCACATAGAAGGGATATTGTCTCTTCATCAGATAGCTGGCATAAGCATTGGTTACCGCGGAAGATACAATATTGTTAACAATATATCTGCCGTTCAGAAACAGACTCTGATAGCTCTTGTTCGATTTGAAATAATTCTGATTGCCGATAAAGCCCCTAATCTTGATTTCACCCTTTTCGGCATTTATCTTGTAGCAATTGGCAATCACCTTAGCCCCGTACACCTGCGAAACAGCTTCATCGAGGCCGTTTCCGAACGACTGAAGTTTTAACTTACCGTCGGAAAAATATCTGAAAGAAACTCCCGGATTGCCCAGTATGAACCGCGACATGAAGTTCTGTATATCGCTCTCCTCCGCCTTGTCCGACTTCAAAAATTTTGCCCTTGCCGGAGTATTGTAGAAGAGGTCGTGTACGGCAACTTCGGTCCCTTTGTCCAATGCGGCCGGCATTTCCTTTCCGATATATCCGCCTTCACACTCCACTCTGCATGCCTGATTGCCCGCCGTCACAGAAGTAATTTCCGTACGCGATATTGAAGAAATGCTGGCAAGCGCCTCGCCGCGGAAACCGAGGGTTGCAATTGAGTCAAGGTCTTCAACTTTTGTAACCTTGCTCGTTGCGTGCGGAATAAATGCCTTGCGCATATCGTCGCGTTCAATCCCGCTTCCGTTATCACACACCTTTATCAGCTGCCGTCCGCCCTTTTCGATATACACCGAAATTTCAGTCGCACCGGCGTCAAGAGAGTTTTCAACCAACTCTTTAACGGCCGAATAGGGCCTGTCGACAACCTCGCCGGCGGCAATTCTGTTGAAGATATCCTTCGAAAGTATATTAATCTTTCCCATTTTACTTTACCTTTTCAACCAAATCAGACAGCAATATGAATGCCTGCATTGGGGAGAGATTGTTCAAATCAGTTTCACGGAGTATGCGCTCGACCTCGGAAAACTCCCTCTCCTCCGGTCCGTTCTCTTCAGCCTGTTTTATAACTACACCCTCTCCGCGCTCAACTGCCTTTAAAATCTGTTTTGCACGGTCAGTCACCGCCTGCGGAACGCCCGCAAGGGCGGCAACCTCGATACCGAAACTGCGGTTAGCTCCTCCCCGCATAATCTTTCTCAGAAAGACTATGCTGCCGTTTATTTCCTTTACGGCTATCTTATAATTTTTAACGCCCTCCATTCTGTTCTCAAGCTCTGTAAGCTCGTGATAATGGGTGGCAAACATAGTCTTAGCGCCTATGTTGTTGGTCAGGTGTTCAATTACCGCCCATGCTATGCTCAGGCCGTCGTACGTGCTCGTTCCCCTGCCCACCTCGTCTAAAATGAGAAGGCTGTTTTTTGTGGCGTTCTGAATGATAGACGCAACCTCAATCATCTCCACCATAAATGTACTCTGGTCGAGAATAAGATTGTCGCTCGCGCCCACTCGTGTAAAAATCCTGTCGGTAACGGGAACATCTGCCGATTTTGCAGGGACAAAGCAACCAATATGCGCCATTATAGCAATCAGCGCAGTCTGCCGCATGTATGTGCTCTTGCCGGCCATGTTGGGACCGGTTATAATCATAGTCCTGTTCTCACCCTCATCCAAAAGCACGTCGTTGGGGACAAACTTTTCTTTGGAAATTGCCTCGACGACAGGATGCCTGCCGTCCTTTATTATGAGGGGCGCTCCGCTTTCCACTATCTTCGGACGGCAATAGCGGTTGCTCTTGGAAACCTGCGCGAAAGAAAGAACAACATCCAGACGCGCAACCGCGTCGGCAAGTTTTTTCAGATTATTTATGTTCCCGCTTAAGATATCCTTTATCTGTTCATAGAGCTCAACCTCGAGCTTTAACGCCAACTCTTCACTGGTGAGAATCTTCTCCTCTATGTCCCTCAACTCGTCGGTCGTATACCTCTCGGAATTGGCGAGAGTCTGCCTGCGCTGATAATGAATGGGCACCTTATCTTTAAATGACTTCGAAACTTCAATATAGTAGCCGAAGACCCTGTTAAACCCTATCTTCAGCGTGCGTATGCCGGTAACATCGCGCTCCCGCGATTCCATGCGCAACACAATATCCCCGCCGTGTTTTTTTATATCTCTCAACTCATCGAGGCGCGCGCTATAACCTTTTTTTATATAGCCGCCCTCTTTCAAGTTATTCGGCGTTTTTCCCTCTACGATAATAGCACTGTTTATGAGGTCGGCAACAGAACTGAGGTCTATAAGCCCGTCAGCAATATCACGCACAGCTCTCGAGGTAAACCCTGAAAGTTGGAATTTAATGTTAGGTATTACAGAAAGCGAGCTTGCAAGTGCCAGACAATCGCGCGGCATAATGTTGCCGTTTGAAATTTTTCCTGCAAGGCGGCCGATATCCTTCACCTCAGACAGAAGGTCAGCCACCGAAAGCATGACGACCGGAGCATTGCAAAATTCCTCTACGCCGTCAAGTCTGTAGTTGATTTTTTCAATATCGACAAGAGGGGATATAAGAACGCTTTGAAGCAGGCGCAAACCCATCCGCGTTTTTGTTTTATCTAAAAGCCACAACAGCGAGCCGTATTTTTTACCCTCTCCGAGGTTTGCCGTGATTTCAAGATTTCTTATAGCGGTATTGTCCAGCTTAAGATAACTGTCAGGCGAGATGAAATTGATTCCGTCAATATTTTTAAGAGCGTGCTTCTGCGTTTCCCTGAGATATTCCAAAAGCGCTCCCGCGGCGCTTATTGCACCGTCATTTCCGAACACGGAGAATGCGGCAAGCGATTTTGCGGCAAACTGTTCGCACAGAGCGCGTTCGGCGGCCGCTTTGCCGTACGTCCACTCGGGATAAGACGAAAATTTGGGGAGAAGCCCGCGTGATACTTCAGGAAACTTGCGTGTTTTCAGCAAAAAGTTGTCATTGCAGATGACTTCCTTGACCTTGAGCTTTATCATCATGGCGACTGTCTGTTCACCCGTTTTATCCCCCTCATACTGGGAGGCGCAGAATTCACCTGTCGTAATATCTGCCCATGCAATCGCTGAATACCCTTCTGTAAGACATGCGCTGCATATATAATTTGACGAGCCGCCGTCGAGGTGGTTTTCGTCGGTAACCGTGCCCGCCGTCACCACTCTCACAACGTCGCGCGCAACAATTTCGCCCGTCTTTTTAGAAGGGTCCTCAAGCTGTTCGCATATGGCAACTTTTTCGCCGCACTCAATGAGCTTTGCAATATAGTCATCCGCAGCATGATAAGGAACGCCGCACATAGGCGCACGGTTTTCAAGTCCGCAGTCTCTGCCCGTGAGAGTTATCCCGAGCAAATCAGATGCCCTTTCGGCGTCGTCGAAGAACATCTCGTAAAAGTCGCCCAACCTGTAGAAGAGAATGCAGTCTTTGTATTTTTCCTTTACAGAAAGGTAATGTTTCATCATCGGTGAAAGCGCCATATAAAACCTTCAAACAAAAAATTTTACATCAGCCGCACAAATCTGCGGCAGATTTCAGACGAGCTCGCCCATGAGGGAAACGCCGTTTGCCTCGTTTACTTTTAAATTGACAAACTCGCCTATAACATTTCTCCGGCTTGCAAAATAGCCCATTCTGCCATACTCGTCCCTGCCGAGAAACATTTCGCGCTTATCGTCGTAACCCTCACACAGAATTTCGCACGTCTTGCCGACATATTTCGCACTGTGTTCACGCGTGAGCGAATTGACGAGGGCAACGAGCTCCATTATGCGCTCCTTGCATACCTCTTCGGGAATCTGGTCGGGCATTCCGGCGGCTACTGTCCCCTCGCGTCTTGAATATACAAACGTAAACGCGGAGGAAAAGCCCACCTCCTTCACAAGCCTTAACGTGTCTCTAAAGTCGCTGTCCGTTTCACCGGGAAAACCGACTATTAGGTCGGTGGTTACAGCACAGCCCGGTACGTATTTTTTGAGTATTTCTATCTTTTTCAGATAGTCGGCGGAAGTATACTTCCTGTTCATCGCCTTAAGTATCCTGTCTGAACCGCTCTGCACGGGCAGATGTATGCAGTTGCATATCTTCCCGTTCGAAGCTATAGCACGCGCAAGTTCTCCGGAAAAGTCTTTCGGATGACTAGTCATAAAACGCAATCTGAACTTGCCGTCGATTGAAGCTATCCTTTCAATGAGTTCAGGAAAACGCATATCGTCAGTCCCAAGCGCGTATGAATTTACGTTCTGTCCTAAAAGCGTTAGCTCTTTATAACCTTCTGAAATGAGTGAACGCGCCTCTTCGATGACATTTTCAGAGCGCCTGCTGCGCTCTCTTCCGCGTACATACGGCACAATGCAGTAACTACAGAAATTATTGCAGCCGTAAGTTATATTTATCCACGCATTGGGATAGCTCGTCCTAAGCGGCCGCTCCCCTTCGATAACTTCCCCCTCCGAATCGAATATTTCTATTACAGACTTCTTTCCGCTCTTGCGCTCCTCTATATAATCTTTGAGCTTGCTCAAATTATGCGTGCCGAATATTACGTCGACATAGGGGAATTTTTTATGAAGAATATCTGCTTTGCCTATCTGTTGAGGCATGCAACCGCCGACGGCAATAATCATATCTTTTCTTGCCGACTTCAATTTTTTCAACATCCCTATGTTGCCGTATGCGTGATTTTCTGCATTTTCTCTTATGCAGCATGTGTTGAAAACAACTATGTCTGCATCCTCCATGCTGTTGCAGGACGAATAGCCTAACTCGGACAGCATGCCGGCTATCCTCTCAGAATCGTGCACATTCATCTGGCAGCCATATGTCACTATATGGTATTTCTTGTCCATGATACTCCTCTATATAGTTAATTATATAATTTTAACGCAATTTTTTCAATCGAATTTGCAACAAAATCTTTATTTTATAAATACTATTTTAGATGAGAAAGATATACAAAGTACTGCTGATACTTCTTGCGCTTGTTGCAATCGGAATAGCCACGGTATTCGCAATTTACGCTTTTATAACAAAAGATGCAAAGCTTGACGAGGCGAAGCTTACAGACTACGGGCGATGCATAACGGTTTGCGACAGCGACGGACACGAGATGACCAGCGCGTCGCTGTCGGCGCGCCGAAAAAGCGTTAAACTCGCCGACCTGAACAGCTATACGGTAAATGCATTTATAGCCTCTGAAGACAGAACATTTTATAAGCACAACGGACTGAACTACAAAAGAATGATTAAGGCGCTGGCTACAAATTTTACCTCACACTCTTTTAAACAAGGCGCATCCACAATCAGTCAGCAACTCATAAAAAATACGCACCTTACAGGCGATAAAACTATAAAACGCAAGCTGAACGAAATCAAGCTCACAAGAATACTTGAAAGGAAGTACAGCAAAAACGATATCCTTGAAATGTATCTAAATACAATCTATTTCGGGCACAACTGCTACGGGCTTGAAAGCGCAGCGGAATTCTACTTCGGAACCACAGCCGACAGCCTGACTTTAGAGCAGAGCGCAACCATTGTAGGCTTATTGACGTCGCCAAATAATTATTCGCCTTTCAAAAACCCGGAAAAGTGCCTTGAGAAACGAAACATCGTTTTGATGTGCATGAAGGATTGCGGATATATAGACACGGAGACCTATGAAAAAGCGGCGGCGAGCGACTTGACGGCAATAAAGCAGGTTGACGGCGACGGATTTTCTTCGTACCTTGCCAAGGTATTCGACGAGCTTGACGAACTCAGCCTCGGCATCTCCAGCCTGAACGAAATAAAAGTAATAACATATGCAGACGCGCGCCTGCAAAAATATGTCGATTCGATTGAAGGCGAACACGACAAATCGGTGATAATAACCAACAAAGACGGCGGTGTGCGGGCATATCGTTCAGACATAAACGGAGCGCGCCGCCAGCCGGGGTCAACGATAAAACCTCTTTTGGTATACGCGCCCGCAATTGAAGAAAAGCTGCTGTGTCCCGACACAAAAATACTCGACGAAAGAATAAACTATAACGGCTATACGCCCGAAAATCACGACAAAAAGTTTCACGGGTATATAAGCGTGACCGAAAGCCTTATAAAAAGTTATAACGTTCCGGCGGTTAAAACACTGAATGCCCTTACAATTAAAAAAGCCGGAGAATACGCAAACAAAATGCACATAACGCTCGACAACGACGAAAAAAATCTTTCGCTTGCTCTCGGCGGAATGAAATACGGACTCTCCCTCGAAGAGCTTTGCGAAAAATACCGCACATTCATGAATAGCGGCGCCTACAGCAACACAAAATTTATCAGGGAAATAAAGCTGAAAAACGGAAAGAGCATTTACAATGCGCGGAAAACAAGCACAAGCGTATTCTCCGAAGGCACGGCCTCGCTGATTAACGACATGTTATGCCGGACAATTGAGTGCGGCACAGCAAAAAAACTTGGTAATTTCAAATTCGACGTTGCCTCAAAGACGGGCACCTGCGGCAATGAAAAAGGAAACACCGACGGATATTGCATTGCCTACACTTCAGAAGACATAATAGGCGTGTGGCTCGGAGACAGAAACAATACGCCGTCGGACATAACCGGCGGAGACTGTTGTGTTTATGCGGGAGAAATTTTAAGAAATATGTATAGGGACAGCGCACCGCACGCCATTGAAAAAAACTCAGGCACCGAACAAATCTGCATAGATAAAGAGGAATATTCAGAAAATAACAGGATTATAATCGCTGACGACTGCGCGCCGCGCCTTGCAGTAAAAACGATTAAAGTGCTGAAAGACGGCTATCCCAAAGAAAAATCTTCAAAATTCAGCGTTCCGACCATAAAAACCCCTCGAATCGAACTTAAAAATAACACGGTTTGCATAGTACTATATCACACAGAATACTATTCATATCTTGTTGAAAGAAAAAAACAAGACAGCATAGTAACCATATACGACGGAAAATGGACAGACAAAATCTGCGATGAGATTACAGAGGGAACGTACACTTACTTTGTTACCCCTTATTACTTTGACGGGCAAACCAAGCATATAGGAAAAACAGTCGCTCTGCCATCAGTCACCTCAAGCGGCGCACACTCGCCGCAGGAAAATTTACCGAAAATCACACAAAAAGACTGGATTTTTGAATGATTAAAGCCGTGCAACAGCACGGCTTTTTCAGACTGTTATAAATTGCAGACACAGATTTGTTTTTAAGCGGCTCAGTAATCATTTACTTCCAAAGTTGCAAAAGCATTATCCAACAATCTTTCAACATCAAGCTTTGCCTCTTCCGCAAGTACATCCTCCATTTTCGGTTTGATTACAGGATAATCGGGAAGAAATACAGTGCAACAGTCTTCATAAGGGCGGACAGATATTTCATAAGCTCCGATATTTCTGCTGCGCTCTATGATTTCATTCTTATCAAAGCCGCACAGAGGGCGCAGAACCGGCATACTCTCCACGACGCTGTTTGACGACGTCATGCCTTCAATTGTCTGGCTTGCAACCTGTCCGAGACTTTCGCCCGTTATTATGCACTGGTCGCCGTTCTTTCTGGCAACACGCTCGGCAAGCCTCATCATGAAGCGGCGCAACAGCGTTATCATGTAGGCACCGTTGCAGTTTTTGTGAATCTCCTCCTGTATCTCCTTTACAGAGATTACATAGAGCTTTACGCCGCAGTTGTATTCAGAAAGAATTTTTGCAAGGTCGTTTACCTTCTGGCGAGCCTGCATATTTGTATAAGGATAGCTGTGAAAGTGAAGGCAATCTATCTTCATTCCGCGCTTGGCTATCATATGCCCCGCCACAGGACTGTCTATCCCGCCCGAAAGAAGCAACAGTCCGTTGCCGGCCGTGCCGACAGGCATTCCGTCGGCACACTTGATGAATTTATTGAATACAAGCGTTTTCCCGTTTTCCCGCACGTCGATATTTATTACGAAATCAGGCTCGTGCACGTCAACTTTAAGATTTTTGTTGCCGTCTAACAACCTTCCGCCTATCATTGCGCTTATTTCGGGAGACTTCAGATAAAAAGTTTTGTCTGCCCGATGAGTTTCGACCTTGAATGAACCGAATTTATCAGACACGGCCTCAGCGGCATGAAAGATTTCGTCCATATCTGAATTTACTTTATACCCTACGCTTAGCGAGTGCATACCGAAAACTTTTGTCAACTTTTTGACGATTTTGTCCACATCGCTCTCGGCAAAATTTTCAACGAGATATCTGCCGCTTTGCCTGCGTATTTCGTGGCGTATTCCGCGCAAAGACTTTTCCATATTAGCCGCAAATACGCGCTCAAAATAGCCGCGGTTCTTTCCCTTCAAATGAATCTCCGCATAGCGGATAATAATTACATGTTCCATATACTATTCTGTAAGCTCTCTGTCTGTCTCCACAACTTCGTTAAGAATTGTCGCCGCTTCTTCAACCTCTTCAATGGTATTGTGCGGATTAAAACTTATGCGCAAAACGCCGTCTATCATATCCTGTCCGATACCGCAGGCCTGCATTACACGCGAATTCCGCTTAGATGCGTTAGATGAACATGCCGAGCCTGTGCCTATTATCAGCCCCCTGTCATTGCACATATGCAGAATTGTTTCTCCCCGCACGCCGCGCGCCGCGACTGTAAGAATATACGGCGAGCCGTTTCCAGGAGATATCCGCTCAAAGAGAGACTTATCCAGCAGCTCCCACATACGCGCCTGCAACTCACGAACCCTGTTATAATTAACTTCATGTCTGCCATAGTTGTAACGTTCGGCCGCGGCGGCACAGAACGCCTCTATGCCGTAAACATTTTCGGTGCCGCTTCTTAATCCGCTCTCCTGCCCGCCGCCCCAGATAAACGGCTGCAAAACAAGCTTCTTCTTTTTTATAAGCGCACCCGTGCCCTTTAAGCCGCCTATTTTGTGCGCGCTTACAGAATACATGTCGACGTGCCCGCTTAGTCTGAAAGGCAATTTGCCGTAAGCCTGCACGCCGTCCGAATGAAAGAGCGTACGCGCATTTTTAGCCTTTACCATGCCGGCTATTGCATTTATATCATTCACAGCGCCCGTTTCATTATTTACATGCATAACGGATACAAGCGAGGTCTTGCCGTCTACGAGGGACAGCAGATTTTCCACGTTGACGCTCCCGTCGGCATTGAGCTGCGCAAAGCGCGCCTCCACTCCTCTGCGGCCGGCTTCAGTTGCCGCGGCAAATACGGCGGCATGCTCGCCCATTGTAGTTACAATGTTGCCGCGCCTGCCTCCGCAGAAAATTGCTTGATTATCAGCCTCGGTGCCGCATGAAGTAATTATTATGGAATAATCATCGGCATCGGCAACATGCGAGAGGATGCTCCTCCTGCATTCTTCAAGTTCAAGGTGCAAATTATATCCTTCCGCGTACAACGCGGAAGGATTATAATATTGCTCTTTAAGATAGCGGGCAGCAAGACCAAGCACGGAATCTTCCGGCTTTGTTGTAGCCGCATTGTCAAAGTATATCATTATATTTCAATCACACCTTCATACGACTGTTTCACCGAGCCGTCGAGAACCAAATCACCGTTTTCAAGACTGCGGACAAAAAGGTCTCCGCCGCGAAGCTTTACTGTGATTACTTTGTCACGGGCGCATTTACCGGCTCTGACAGCGGCGGCGGCGACGGCAGCAGCCGCCGTACCGCAGGCCATGGTTTCACCGTTTATTTTATCCCAGACGCGCATCTTCAGCGTCCGGTCGTTTACCACACGCGCACACTCCACATATGTTATGCCGGGGAACATACCTGATGCCAATACCGCCTGACCGAGATTTTCAAGGTCGACGTCGTCTACCTTGTCACAGAAAATTATGCAGTGAGAGTTGCCCACCTTCACAGCCGTAGTAACATATTCCCTGCCGCCGAAATTCATTGGAGCGAACACAACTTCGCCGCCGTTCTTTGCGGGAATATCTTCGGGAGCAAATGACGCTCTGCCGAGATTTACCGAAACAGAGCTCGCGACGCCGTTGAACGACACCACCCCAAGAGTTTTAACATCACCGCAAACTTCAATTTTAATAGTGTCTGAATTTACGATATGCTTGTCAAATACATACTTTGCCACACAGCGAAGCGGATTTGCCGCAAGGCCGCCGTCGCTGCCGTCGCGGTTGAATACGCGCATCTTGCAGTCGGCAACATCCGATTTTTCAATCATCACTATGCCGTCGCTGCCTATGCCGTAGTGCCTGTCGGAAAAGTTTATTGCAAGCGATTCGGGGCATGTAATCTTATTATCGAAGTTATTGAAGAAAATGTAATCGTTGCCGCAACTGTGCATCTTACAGAAATTGAGCTTGAGCTTTTCCTTGCGGAGATGATTTATATCGACGAGTTCGGTATTGAACTGTGTATATCTGCCCGCAATGCAGTCGGCAAGCGCATTAGTGGTATCTAACGATGTAAGCACCGTTATGCCCAGCAGAATTGCATGGTGATGGAGCGAAATATAGTTGGTTATCGACTCCATATCCGTTTTGCCGGTATATACTACGTAGTCGATTTTGCCCTCATCCATGAGTTTGAAAATTTCATCGTTTGTGGAAAGCCGGGCAACGTCTGTGCACTCCAGACCGAGACTGCGGATGACGTTTGCCGTACCTTTTGTTGCATACAGAGTCAAACCGAGGTCGGCAAACTTTTTAACTATATTTACTATCTCGTATTTGTCCTGGTCGTTTACCGTGAAATATATGCCGGAAGGATTCTGTTTCGTGGGATGCTTCATGTTGAATCCCGCCGAAACCAATCCCTTGAACAGCGCCTCCTCTATAGTCTTGCCTATGCCGAGCACCTCGCCCGTAGACTTCATCTCCGGACCGAGCTGAGAGTTGACGTCATTGAGCTTTTCGAAAGAGAACACGGGCACCTTCACCGCAACATACGGAGAATTGGGATAAAGCCCCGTTCCGTAGCCGAGGCGCTTTAATTTTGCGCCCATAAGAATCTTCGTCGCAAGTTCAACCATCGGCACGCCCGTCACCTTGGAAATATAAGGTATCGTGCGAGAGGCTCTGGGATTGACTTCAATTACGTAAAGCTCATTGTGATAAATGAGATACTGAATATTTATAAGCCCCTTTGTCTTTAACGAAAGGGCAAGTTCAACAGAGATATCCACCACCTTCTTGAGCATGGAATCGCTCAGATTGTATGGAGGATAAACGGCTATCGAGTCGCCGCTGTGCACGCCTGCACGCTCAATATGCTGCATGATACCGGGAATCAGCACATCCACACCGTCGGAAATGGCATCCACTTCAAGCTCGGTACCCATTAAGTACTTGTCGCAGAGAACGGGATTTTCTATCTTCTGCGCAAGTATTACGTCCATGTATCTCTCGATATCGTTCTGCGTAAAGGCAATGGTCATATTCTGCCCGCCTATTACGTATGAAGGACGGAGAAGCACCGGATAGCCGAGCTTTTCGGCGGCAGAAATCGCCTCCTCCTTTGTCATAACGGTGAGTCCCTTGGGACGGGCTATAGAGAACTGTTCCAGAAGTTCGTCGAACCTCTCCCTGTCTTCGGCAAGGTCAACACTGTCGGCAGGCGTGCCGAGAATTCGCACACCCTTCTTATCGAGATATCCGCAAAGTTTAATGGCCGTCTGCCCGCCGAAGGTAATAACTACACCGTAAGGTTTTTCAACATCGATTACATTCTGAACATCTTCGGGAGTGAGCGCCTCGAAATAAAGCCTGTCTGCCGTATCAAAGTCCGTGGATACCGTTTCGGGGTTGTTATTGATTATGATTACCTCGTACCCCATCTCCTTCAGAGTCCACACGCAGTGCACGGACGAATAATCGAATTCAATACCCTGGCCTATGCGTATGGGACCTGAACCTATAACGATTATTCTGCGTTTTTTACTGCGCCTGACAAAAGGTTTTGCCTCGTCGTGTTCGGGCTCGTCATAAGTTGAATAAAAATATGGCGTCTGCGCGGCGAACTCGGCACCGCAGGTATCAACCATCTTAAATATGGAATTGCGGTGCATCGGCAATTTATTGCCCGAAAGTTTTTCAAGCTCCTTATCGGGATAACCGAGCTTTTTGCCGCGCATATACTGCGCGCGGGTGATGGGTTTTCCGGCAATCTCGCTCTCAAAATCCGCAAGATTTTTCAGTTTGTTTAAGAACCATCTGTCAATCTTTGTTATATTGAAAATTTCGTCTACCGATATTCCGCGCTTGATAGCACTGTAAACGACAAACAGCCTTTCGTCGGTCAGTTCATGGAGCTTCGCGCGTATTTCCTCATCCGAAAACTCCATCATTTTGGGCATGTTTAAAGTGCCGAGCGAAATTTCGGCGCCGCGCACCGCCTTCATTATGGCCATTTCAAAGGAAGTTCCTATCGCCATAACTTCACCGGTCGCCTTCATTCTGGTACCCAAAGTACGCTTTGCGTACAAAAATTTATCGAAAGGCCACTTGGGGAGCTTTACAACAACATAGTCGAGAGTAGGTTCAAAGCAGGCATAAGTTTTGCCGGTAACGTCGTTCTTTATTTCATCGAGAGTATAGCCGAGCGCAATTTTGGCGGCAACTTTGGCTATCGGATAACCGGTGGCCTTGGAAGCCAGCGCCGAAGAACGCGAAACACGGGGATTGACCTCAATTACCGAATACTCGAAAGAGTCGGGATTGAGCGCAAACTGGCAGTTGCAGCCGCCCTCTATCCCAAGTTCGGTGATAATATCGAGCGAGGCCGTGCGGAGCATCTGATACTCCTTGTCTGAGAGCGTCACGGCGGGCGCAATTACTATCGAGTCGCCTGTGTGTATTCCCACCGGGTCGAAGTTTTCCATAGAGCAGACCGTGAGCACGTTTCCCGCTCCGTCGCGCAGAACCTCGAACTCTATCTCCTTCCAACCGCCTATATATTTTTCAATGAGCACCTGCGTAATCGGCGACAGCATAAGTCCGTTGTGCGCAATGATTTTAAGTTCTTCCTCGTCATGCGCAACGCCGCCGCCCGCGCCGCCGAGCGTATACGCAGGGCGCACGATTACGGGATAACCGCCTATTTTTTCTGCAACTTCGATGCACTCCTCAACCGTATAGGCTATATCGGAAGGAACGACAGGCTGGTTTATCTTCTGCATGGTCTCTTTAAAGAGTTCTCTGTCTTCAGCCCTGTCGATTGCGCTTAAATTTACGCCGATAAGCTTAACGCCCCACTCATCGAGAAAGCCCTCTTTTGCAAGCTGGCAGCCGAGGGTAAGCCCCGTCTGTCCGCCGAGTGAAGCAAGCAGGCTGTCAGGACGCTCCTTTATGATAATTCTCTTTAAAGTATCTATCGTGAGCGGCTCGAGATATATTTCATCGGCAAGAGCCTTGTCTGTCATAATGGTTGCGGGGTTTGAGTTGCATAAAACTACATCAAGCCCCTCGTCTTTCAAAACACGGCAGGCCTGCGCGCCCGCATAGTCGAACTCTGCCGCCTGACCTATGACGATTGGCCCGGAACCTATAACAAGAACTTTTTTAATATCCTCTCTCTTAGGCATGATACCTGCCCTCCTTTATGTTTAGAATAAATTTATCGAAAAGGAAGGACGCGTCCATGGGACCGCCGCATGCTTCGGGATGGAACTGCACCGTGTACGCGTTAAGCTCGGGATATTCAAATCCTTCGCATGTACCGTCGTTGGCATTTATAAAACTGAGCTTGCCGCCCTCAACGCTGGAGGAAATAACCTCGTAGCCGTGATTCTGACTGGAGATATATACCCTGCCCGTATCGAGGTTTTTGACAGGCTGATTGGAACCCCTGTGTCCGTATTTCATCTTTTTTGTCTTACCGCCCATGGCAAGCGCAAATAGCTGATGCCCGAGGCAGATACCGAAAACAGGCAGTTTACCCGCAAGTTCACGGATATTAGAAATAAGCTCCGTATTCTCCGCGGGGTCGCCGGGGCCGTTCGTGAGCATAAGCCCCTGCGGCCCGAGAGCAAGAATCTGCTCAGCCGTATA
This sequence comes from uncultured Clostridia bacterium, assembly GCA_944368155.1. Lineage (GTDB taxonomy): Bacteria > Bacillota > Clostridia > Christensenellales > Borkfalkiaceae > Coproplasma. The sequence goes on along the minus strand of CALVWW010000001.1, from coordinate 12,319 downwards.
ATACGAGGGCACCCTCATGCAGTAACAGCCGCGTTTTGCAAGCTCACGCATTATGTTGCGTTTTGCGCCGAAATCCCAGACGGCAACTCTTAACCCGTCGGGGTCGCCGAGATACTCGACTTCATTACAGGTAACCGATTTAACGGCGTCTTTGATTGAGTATGATGCGACACAGCCGAGCTCCTTGAGCGGACGGCGTGTTATCGCAGCGTTCATAACGCCTGCCTCTCGCACAATTTTGGTGAGTTCGCGCGTGTCAATGCCGTAAATCCCCGGTATATCATGCCGCTTTAAATAGTCCTCAATCGTCCCGCCGCAACGGAAGTTCGACGGTTTGTCGCACTTCTCTCTCACAATATAGGCAGAGACCCAGGGTTTGCTGCTTTCAATATCGGCCTCTATCATACCATAGTTACCGATAAGAGGAAAAGTCTGTGTTACAATCTGGCCGTAGTAGCTCGGGTCTGTAAGCGTTTCAATGTAGCCCGTCATGCCGGTCGTAAACACAAGCTCGCCAATCACTTCCCTTTCGGCGCCGAAGGCGTAGCCGGTGAACTGCCTGCCGTTTTCAAGCGTTAAATAAACTTTACCGTTTTTCATCTATACTTCCTTAAATCGAAATTCAGCTGTGTAGTTTACAAAGTACTATGTGTGAAATAATATTATCGCTTTTGCTGTATTTCAGCGCATCAGCTTAACCATAACGGCCTTCTGCGCGTGCAACCTGTTCTCTGCCTCGTCAAATATTTCCTTTGCATGCGCCTCGAACACGCCGTCGGTAATCTCTTCGCCGCGGTGCGCAGGCAGACAATGCATCACCATTACATCTTCTTTGGCGCGTTTAATATTCTTTTCGTTTATCTGGAAACCTTTGAATACACTTTCGCGCTCCTTTTTCTCCTTCTCCTGCCCCATCGATGCCCACACATCTGTATAGAGCACATCGGCACCTTCGATAGCATCGTCAACATTTGAAGTTACAGTTAAAAGACCGCTTTCTTTGCCCCACTTGACAAGTTCAGCGTCGGGCTCATATCCTTCAGGGCAGGCAACCGTAAAGTTCATTCCCATTTTAACGGCACCGACTATCAGACTGTTCGCCATATTGTTTCCGTCGCCGATAAACGCCATCTTAAGCCCCTTGAACGTGCCTTTATACTCTCGGATTGCCATAAGGTCGGCAAGCACCTGGCACGGATGACAATAGTCGGTGAGGCCGTTTATTACGGGTATAGTGCCGTACTTTGCCAAATCTTCCACTTCCTGCTGGGCAAACGTGCGAATCATAATTCCGTCGAGATAGCGCGATAATACGCGCGCGGTATCTTGAACAGGCTCGCCTCTGCCTATCTGCAAGTCGTTGCTCGACAAAAAGAGGGCATATCCTCCGAGCTCATACATGCCGACTTCAAACGACACCCTTGTGCGCGTCGAAGCTTTCTGAAATATCATTCCAAGCTTTTTGCCCTTCAGATATTCTTTCTGTATGCCGTTGTTGCGTTCGAATTTTAGTTGGTCTGCAAGGTTCAATATCGATAAAATATCTTCCCTCGAAAGGTCGCCAAGTTTAAGTAAATGTTTCATCCGCTTATTACCTCATTTAAAATTTTAAGCGCAAAGTCGATTTCCTCTTTGCTTATTGTGAGGGGCGGCAACAGGCGCACTTTAGAATGTGCGGTGAGCACTAAAAGCCCCTTTTCGATACACTGTTTCGCTATTTCGGCGGCAGTTTTTTTTGTTTTTATGCCAATCATAAGCCCCATGCCGGTGACTTGCTCCACGCCGCTTATCTTTTTCAGCTCTTCTGCAAAATACGCTCCGTTACTCTTCACTTTCTCAAGCAGTTTTTCGTCAATTCTGCTCAAAATGCTGTATGCCCCTGCGCAAACTACGGGATTCCCCCCGAATGTCGAGCCGTGGTCGCCATAAGTGAAAATATCACGGCATTTGTCAAAAAGCATGCAGGCGCCTATCGGAAGTCCTCCGCCCAGCCCCTTTGCCGTAGTAACTATATCGGGCTGAACGCCGTATGCCTGATATGCATACAGATATCCGGTTCTTCCGTTTCCTGTCTGGACCTCATCGCATATAAAGAGAATATCTCTTTCGCGGCACAGCTTTTCCACATGCTTCACAAATGCTACATCAAGCGGATTTACGCCGCTTTCACCCTGGATGCATTCTATCATAATTGCGCAGGTATTTTCGTTCACGCAATCATTAACGCTCCCTATATTTGCTTCGGCGTATACAAAACCTGCGGGGAAAGGGTCGTAATACTTATGAAATTCATCCTGCCCTGTTGCCGCAAGCGTTGCAAGCGTTCTGCCGTGAAAAGAATCTTTTAAAGTTATTATCTCTTTTCTGTTTTTGCCGTAATTAATCTCCCCGTACTTTCTTGCAGCCTTAATGGCACATTCGTTTGCCTCTGCCCCGCTGTTGCCGAAGAAAACCTTCTTTGCTCCCGTCTTTTCACACAGAAGTTTGGCCAGCCTTGCCTGCGGTTCAGTATAATACAGATTGGATGTGTGCTGAACTTTTTCGAGTTGCCCTATAACTGCAGCCTTCCACTCCTCGTCGTTTACTCCGAAGATATCAACCGCAATTCCGCTGCCGCAATCGAGATACTCTTTGCCTTCGTAGTCATAGAGGCGGCACCCCCTGCCTTCTTTAAACACGACGGGGAAACGGGAATACGTTCCCGCAATAAATTGCTTATCCTCTCCTATTATGTAGTTTCCGTCCATTTTCTTCTCCGAAAATATCTTAAATTATTAAAAGAAAGACTGATTTAAAAGCATAAATCAGTCAACTGTAAAACATTGTGCCGCTGCCCTCTTCAGACAATATCTCCACCAAAATGGAATGGTAAACCCTACCGTCGGTTATGAACACCTTATTCACTCCGCGGCGGATGGCCTCTTTGCAGCATTCAATTTTAGGAATCATTCCGCCCGATATTATGCCCTGTTTCACCAGCGCCGGAATATCGGACACATAGACCTTTTTAATGAGGCTTGAAGGGTCGTCTTTATTTTCAAGCAGACCCTTGATGTCCGTCATAAGAATAAGACTCTCAGCACCCAGAGCTCCGGCAATCGACGCGGCCGCCGTATCGGCGTTTATGTTGTAAATATTGCCGTCGTCATCAAACCCTATGGGAGAGATTACAGGCACATAGCCGAGACTTAAAATGTCCTCCACGACCGCTGTGTTGATATTTACTATCTTACCCACAAATCCGAGCTCGTCAGAAAGTTTTTCACACTTGAGCATGTGGCCGTCTTCACCGCACAGGCCTATAGCTTTCCCTCCGGCGGCGCAGAGCAGGTCGACAAGAGATTTATTTACCTTTCCGGCAAGCGCCATGCGGGCAATTTCAGCCGTTTCCTCGTCGGTATAGCGCAGGCCGTTAACGAATTTTGTCTGAATACCCATGCGTTTGGATATATCCGAAATCTCAGGTCCGCCACCGTGGACGAGCACGACTTTGATGCCGAGCGCATTCAGCACGGCAACATCATTCATTACGGCGAACTTAAGTTTGCCGTCGGTCATGGCGTTACCGCCATATTTTATAACTATAATCTTGTTATAGTATTTTTTGATGTACGGCAGAGCTTCTATCAAAAACTCGGCCTGTTCCTGTTTATCCATTAAATTCTCCGAACAAGTCAGACGCTTTTATATTTTCAGCATACTGTTCAAAATGAACTATCGCTCAAGTCCTGTAATCGCCGTTAATCTTTACGTATTCATACGTAAGGTCGCAGCCCCATGCCGAAGCCTTGCAACCGCCGAGATTGAGCGAGATATTTATTTCAACTTCGTCAAGCAGGAGCACTTTTTTTGCATAGTCTTCGTCGAAAGGAATACCCTTCCCGTCTTTACATACGGGAAGTGAACCCGCCTTCGAGCGAAAACTTACGTCTATTTTATTCACATCTACCGCTTCGCCCGCATAGCCTATCGCACACAGCACCCTGCCCCAATTGGCGTCGGCGCCGAACATGGCCGCCTTTACAAGCGACGACTTAATGACCGATTTTGCGACATTCCTCGCCATTTTTGCAGTTTTTGCACCGCGGACATTGCACTCGATGAGCTTAGTCGCCCCTTCACCGTCCTTAGCAATCATTCTCGAAAGCTTTACTGTACAGTAATGCAGCGCCCTCTTGAATATGGTATAATCCTGACCGGGAGAGCATATCTTCCCGTTACCGGCAAGTCCGTTTGCCAGTATGCAACAAGTATCGTTTGTCGACTGGTCTCCGTCGATGCTGACCATGTTGAACGAAGTCTTCACATCCTCAGACAGAGCCTTCTGCAACATTCCGGAAGATATGTTTACATCCGAAGTAATAAATATAAGCGTTGTTGCCATGTTGGGACAAATCATGCCCACGCCTTTGGCTATTGCCCCTATACGGCAGACCTTGCCGCCAGCTTCAAATTCAACTGCTACCGATTTGGGTACGGTATCTGTCGTCATGATGGCTTCGGCCGCGCTCCCGCTGTCGTCCCCGAGCGAGGCATACAGCTCGTCGACGGCTTCCGACATAGGACGGATATCGAGCGGCTGACCTATAACGCCTGTGGAAGCGACTATAACATCCTCTTTGGCAATTCCTGCAACTTTCGTAACCAAAGAGCACATCTCCTCCGCCACAATTTCGCCGTCGCTGTTGCAGGTATTGGCGTTGCCGCTGTTGCAGATTATCGCCTGTGCAACCCCGTCGGACAGGTTGCGCTTTGTTACGACGACAGGCGCACCTTTAACTAAATTTTGTGTATACACACCGGCTGCCGCACAAGGAACGTCGCTGATAATAAGAGCAAAATCTTTTTTGTCTTTATTCTTTCTGATGCCGCAGTGTATGCCGCCGGCCTTAAACCCCGAAGGCGCGCACACACCGCCGCTGATTTCACGCAATAATTTCATATTTGTAATTTTTGTCCGTAATACAATCGTCTATCTTTTCCGTTCAATTATATATCAAAAAAGCCCAGCCGTCAATCGACTTTATAATATAATTTTCAATCCGTCAATATGAATACAATTGACAAATACTTAACCTGCACCGTCATATGAGCGAAATGCTCTCATCCATGCCGAGCATTATGTTCATGTTCTGAACGGCTGCGCCCGACGCTCCTTTGCCGAGATTGTCGAACACGCTGCAAAGCAAAATCATCTCATCGTTGCCGCTCACATAAATTTTTAAAAAGTTTTTTCCGGCCAGTTCATTTGCTGCAAGATAGGCAGGAATGTCATCTTTTGGGGAAACTTTTATAAATTTATGTGACGCATAGTACTTCGCAAAATATTCTCTTACGCCATCTACGCCAATATTTTTGAGCAGCAACTTCGCGTATAGCGGCACAGTCACGCACATGCCGCAGTAAAAATCTGCCACTATCGGGTTGAATATGGGCGCATGCGCAAGCCCGCACTCCCTTACCATTTCGGGCAGGTGTTTGTGCCCTAGTTTGAGCGAATACTGCCGCGGCGAATCGAGAGCGACATCTCTTTCTTCAGCTTCATACTCGGCAATCATTTTCTTGCCCCCGCCTGAATAGCCGGTCACAGAATGCGCGACGAGCGGATAGTCAGCCGGGAGTATTCCGCCTTTTACAAGCGGCGCAACCAAAGATATAAAACCGGTCGCATGGCAGCCGGGATTTGCCACCCTCTTCGCCGCCGCTATCTGCTCTCTCCTGTCAGGAGCGATTTCAGGGAAACCGTAAACCCAGCCTTCGGCAGTTCTGTGAGCCGTCGACGCGTCTATGACGCGCACTTTTTCATTCTCTATGAGCGAAACGCTCTCGCGTGCGGCAGAGTCGGGCAGACATAAAAAACACAAATCGGCAGAGTTCAAACACTCTTTCCTCGCTGCAACGTCCTTGCGCTTTTCATCCGGCAAAACCATTAAATTGATATCGCCGCGTCTTTGCAACCTCTCATAAATCTGAAGGCCTGTAGTACCTTCGCGGCCGTCTATAAATACATTAAACATCTTATCCGCTTCAGCGCCGCGCCGTAAAAATTACGGCGCGGCGCACGATAATCATTTTTTCTGATTGAATTTTAAGTCACTTCAATTTTTTCTCGTCAAGCAACGCCTTTATCTTTATAGGCAAGCCGAAGAGATTGATGAAACCCGCCGAATCGGTCTGGTCGTAGCAGTTATCTTCGCCGAAAGTTGCAATATCTTCGCTGTAGAGCGAGTGAGGCGAAGTTATACCTGCCGGCAGTACGTTGCCCTTATAAATGCGAAGCTTTACGTCACCCGTAACATTTTCCTGCGTTTTATCGACAAAAGCATCGAGAGCCTCCCTCAAAGGAGTGAACCACTGCCCGTCATAGACCATTTCGCCGTATTTTACCGCAATAAGCTGCTTGTAATGCGCTGTCGCTTTATCGAGGCAAATCGATTCAAGCAGTTCGTGGGCAGTATAGAGAATCGTTCCGCCGGGAGTTTCATATACGCCGCGACTCTTCATTCCCACGAGCCTGTTTTCTACCATGTCGATTATACCGACGCCGTTTTCTCCGCCTACTTTATTGAGCTTTTCTATGAGAGAGACGCTGTCCATCTCCTGCCCGTCTATTGCAGTGGGAACACCCTTTTCAAAGTGAATGGTTATATAAGTGCTTTTGTCGGGTGCATTCCATGGAGATACGCCGAGCTCCAGTATTTTATCATACTGAGGTTCGTTTGCAGGGTCTTCAAGGTCCAACCCCTCATGAGAGAGATGCCAAAGATTCTTATCTTTAGAATAATTTGTTTCCCTGTTTATCTTAAGAGGGACATTGTGCGCCTCTGCATAATCTATTTCCTCGTCGCGGCTCTTAATGTTCCAGATGCGCCAAGGAGCAATAATGGGCATTTCGGGCGCGAACGCCTTTATTGAGAGTTCAAAACGAACCTGGTCGTTACCCTTGCCCGTACAGCCGTGACAAATGGCGTCTGCGCCTTCCTTTTTTGCAATTTCCACTATCCTCTTGGCAATTACCGGGCGTGCAAAGGAAGTACCTAAAAGATACCTGTTTTCATATACAGCGCCTGCCTTCATCGTAGGATAAATATAATCTTCGATAAACTCCTTGCGCAGGTCCTCTATATAAAGCTTGGAAGCTCCCGTCTTTAACGCCTTCTCTTCAAGGCCCTCAAGTTCGGATTCCTGTCCGACATCGGCAGAAACAGCAATAACTTCGCAATTGTCGTAATTTTCTTTGAGCCAGGGGATGATAATCGAAGTGTCAAGCCCCCCTGAGTAGGCGAGAACTACTTTTTTAATTTTCTTTTCCATGACTTATTTCGTCCAGTTAAACGGTATTTGAAATCAAAACTGATTTCATCTTGCAAATTATACAACACAAACAATACAAAGTCAAGCTTTTATAGTGCATATTTAAAAAAAATTAGTTGAATTTTTGCATATTTATTCATAAATTATGAATATATCTGAATTTTATGCATAGATATACGTTTAAATGCGGTGCGCGGCAAAATTATATTCGGAAGACAAAATAAAAAGCGGAAAGAACGATGTATTTTAATAAAGCTTAACAAGGAAGGCGTAACTTTTTAATTGTTTTCTAAGAGACTTCCACTTTGGAAGAATGCCTGAAACGAGCGCCCAGAAATCAGCTGAATGGTCGTGACAGACAGTATGGCAAAGTTCATGAACCATCACATAGTACTGAAGTTCATACGGAAGCATAAGAAGTTTAAAATTGAATGTAATATTGTTTTTGGAGTCGCAACATCCCCACATACTTCTGTAAGAGCGAAAACTTACGCCTGATGAAGTCATCCCGCTGGCACTTTCCAATGCACGGAACTTTTCGGTAAAATATTGGCCCAGACTGTTTATGTAAGCAGATTTAAAGCCTTTCACCCCCGTAACATGCACGCCTTCGCGGTCAATAAAATTCCGCGCATCCTTAATTACAGGCACAACCCCGCCGCCAACATAGGCCTCCCTGTAAGACTTTATATTCTCCGTTGCAAGCGTGTTGGCGCGGTTGAAGCGCATAGCACGCTCTATCCACCCGCTCTTCTCTGCAAGTATGCGTTCAATTTCAACAAGCGAGGCACGGCGCGGCGCCCGCACTATTATTTTGTTTTCTTCCGTGACCTTGATTGCAAAAGTTTTCCTGTCACTTTTTATGATTGTATATTCGTATCTGAACATGGAAACAACCGAGGGAATGAGCAGACGTAAAATCTAATTCGCTACTTACGCCCGCACTTTAAAACTACCCGGAGCAGTTCAAGGGCTGCCCGGGTAATCTGTCATTCATTCGCTTTTATCAATAAATTCAACTTTGAGCCTTACGCGCGGTTCATCGCCGACACGGCCCTCAACTGAGGAAATATTTCCGTCGTCCTCCCGGAAAAACTCCAGCTTTTCGCCAAACTTGCATTGCTTTACATAAGTAATCTGCACGGTACCGAGACTCTTGTTTTTCAACTCATCGACGGTAAAAGCATCCAAACAGAAATCGGCATACTTAGTATTATTAACATGAAAATAATGGTCGTAATCGGAAGCCGACACCGTCTTTTCATATTTCTTATGCCCGTTTTTAACGGCGGGAATTCTCCATGAATTAAAATCAATTGCGCGGAATTCATTATATTCACGCGTATCTCCTTCAAAAAATACGCTTGTAGGCAATACGGCAAAAGTTTTAACGTCGACCATGCACCAGCGCGTCGTTGCCGCACAAACTTTTATACCGTTGCAATAAACCTCGAACTCTCTGAAAAATATAGTATTTTTAGGCTTCATAGGCCACGTATGAACTGTGAGCTTATCTTTAAGCGTGATAGGACGGTAGAATTCGATATACCAGTTTACTAGTATAAAACCGATATCGCGCGGCGTAATGTCATCATATCCGAAGCCAAGCTCATCCGCCGAAAGACAACCCGATTCTTCCAAAATCGAAAGAAGAGACGAGAGCTTTAATTCATCTTTGAAATCGACGTCTGTATAACGGATGTCGTAATTCTTTATATGTTTATACATAGTTTCACCCCTAAAATTTAAACCGAATTTATTATATCATGGTGCTCCGCAAAAGTCCAATAAATGAAACGAATAGTTGCAACTATGTATGACATAGTACTATAAATATTGCCAAACTATTGACATCTGCTTACAAATTATGTTATAATTTGTTTAACCTTACGGGAGAAATACTATGGACGACAACACCGAAGAATTTGAAGGCGGAACAGCGGGAAAATCTTCCATCAGCGCCGACCTTATACGCGGACACATAAATACAATAATTCTCCGTTCGCTGTATGAAGAAGATAAATACGGCTACGAGATAATTAGTGAAATAAACGCAAAGAGCCACGGGCAGTATACTCTTAAGCAGCCAACGCTCTACAGCGCGTTAAAGAGACTGGAAAACCAGGGATACATTCAGGCATACTGGAAGAGCGACGAAGTTTCGGCCGGCGGCAGAAGGAAATACTTCCGCCTCACTCAGAGAGGACGTGAAATAACCGAACATAACCAGGCTGAATGGGAATATTCAAGGACGGTAATCGATAATCTTATATCCGACCGCAACTTTGATTTTAATCAGCCCGCGCCCAACCCCGTCGACTTTAAAATTTTAAAGCAGGCAACTTCGCGCGTGCCCGTTGTGCACGGCGAAAATGAGCAGGAACAAAATCATTCTGAAGAGCCCGCGGGCACTCCCTCTGTCGAGGCGCGTACATACACCGTTTCTGAGGAAGAACCTGTTTATATCGACGACCCCTCAAACAGCGAAGAGCCGGCAGAAGAAGAACCGGAAGTTGTTTACAGCTCTGAGACAGAGAAACCCCTCTCCTATTCCGAGCAGATATACGAGAGCGGCGCAGCCGCGGAGCCCGTTCAGACGGCTACAGTTGCCCCCGGAAACGAGCTACAGGCCGGCGAAGAAGAAAACGAAAATTATTCGGAGAATAATGTTCAAACTGCTCAACAGGAAGTTCCCGACGGATATACCGGCGACGCTCCCTTCTCACCTGAAGAGTTTGAAGCAGAGCGTGAAAGATATAAATCACAGCTTTCTCAGGCCGACGAAGAGAGCCGCAGGCAGGCACATGAAAATTATTTAAAACTTATATCCGACGACGATGACCGCAGAGATTCTTCCTACCGTTCGGCTCAATACGAGGAAAACGTAGATGCAAACGACCTGATTTATAATACCCGCCCCGCTGAGGAACGCGATTATAAGAATCTTATCGACAAGCTTTTCGATAACACTCTTAAGAATACCGACCCGGCTCCAATGCCTCCTCCTCCGCAACAGCAACCGCAGTCATATGAGCAGTATGCGGAATATGCACAGGCTCCGTCAGAGCCGGAGACTGAACCCGGCCAGCAGATAAGATACAGCGGATATGCTGAAGTTACAAGGAAGGCAGCCGCCGACGGAATCAGAATAAGCACGGCGGAAGAAGCATTTGCCGCAGGAACCGTCAGACAGACCACCTATAACAAGGGTGCAACACTGTTTAAATGTTCGCTGATTGTCGGCGTGATAATGTTACTCGAATTCATTATTACGCTTGTTCTGAGAGATTCGCTTGAAGTGGGGCTTGCCTATCCGATTGTGATACTTGCTCTCGGACTTGCTACCGTACTTGTATGCGGAATTCTCTACGGAGCAAAATACGGCAGACAGATGCGCAAACCGACAAGCCTTAAATATATTGTTACGGCATGCGTGATAACAGTTCTGCTGATGGTTGTGATAATCATTTTCGGCGTTATAATTCAGACAAACTGGTCATCTACTCCCGCGGTGCTCGCAAACATTGTGTTGCCCTGCATAATAGCTTTGAATATACCTATATTTACTCTCAGTTTCTATCTCTTTACTAAGAACTGAGCAATAAGGAGATAAATATGAAGCTTCTTGCAATAGTGCATACAATGCACCTCGGAAACACAATGCAAATAGCAGAAGCCATGGCTGAAGTTGCTCCCCTCACGATTGCAGAGCTTGAAGACGCCGATAAATATAATTTATCGCAATACGATGCAGTCGGCTTCGGCGGCGGGATAAACGCAGGCTGTCACGACAGCAAGCTTTTGAAATATGTTGAAAAGCTGAATACTGTGCCGGCTTATTCATTCGTATTTTCAACCAGCGCCACAGGCAAGAGCCGGAAATACAATGCAAAACTTATAAAACTGCTCGAACAAAAAGGAAGCAAGGTTTTGGGTTCATTCGGTTGTAAAGGCCTTTGCAAATTCTTTATATTCGCCATCGGCGGAGGAATAAATAAGGGCAGACCAAACATAGATGACTTTGATGCGGCGCAGAGCTTTATTGAAGACGTCATGAAGAGCGTTGAACGCGAAAAACATAGCAACTGAAAACAACTGTCAGTTTTGATTCCCCGCGCGGTTTCATACAGCGCGGGGGTATTTTTAAACAAAAAGAGGGGCTGAAATTTCAGCCCCTCTTTTCTTTCAATTATTATTTTGCAACGTATTTAAATGGAGTTAAGCGACACATTTATATCAAAACCAAATTCATCATTATAGAGCAAATTTCCGCCAGCGTCTGACCTGTTCAAAACTGTCCAAGTATTATTGTCGATATCTGAAATTGTACCATGTTCGGGGTAACCAACATTTATTACATTTTCCAAATCAGTGTCCAATTTATCTATATTGCCCTGATTGAAAGAATAGGTATTCCCTTCAGCGTCTTTAATTTCAAATAATTCACCGGCATCCAACATGAACGCCCACTCCCACTCTATCCTGAAAGTGAAATCCATACCACTGCCTTTGGCAAATGTTCTGTTGAGAACGCCATCGGTAAGTGCTGAATTGAGCTCTTTGATAGTGAGATCCTGATATGTTTTATTTTCGTCACTCAACACTTCAAAATCTCCTGCTCCTCCATTTGCACTTTCATTATATACATAGAGCGTATAACGGATAGGGTGATACTCAATTTTAATATCGGGGTTACTGTCGTTCTGCAGCGTAACATAAAGGTCCTGATAGCCATCGAGTATTGATACGCTGAGTTGCATATCCGAAGATAAAACTTCATTATAGTCGTAATTGTACAAGCTGAATACAATATTATTATAGGTGCCGCCCATTAAATAATAACTGTAGCCGAATAAACCTGACAATGTGATATCTAAATCACCATTCGAATCGTAATAAGAAACTCCAGACGCCCTGCTGTTCCAAAATTCAACAAGTGCCTCTATCAGTGTTCCTTCGTCAGCGACGGGCTGTTCCTTTAAATAGCCGCAAACAGAGCAAGTGC